>NZ_CVTA01000044.1 GCF_001050035.1 Mycolicibacterium komanii | reverse complement strand
GTGGACACCTCGCGGGGATCGTCGCGCGCGGCGCGGGCCGCCCTCGGTGACATGAGATGGGTGTCGGTGATCACCGACTCCGTGCGCCGAGCGGTCGCCGCCCAACACGATCGCGCCGATGTCGCGGTGCTGGACCCGCCGAGGACGGGTGCCGGTCGCGAGGTGATCGATCTGCTGGCGGCCGCCGGGGTGCCGCGGATCGTCCACATCGGTTGCGAGGCAGCGTCATTCGCACGCGATGTGGGGCTCTACCGCGGGCACGGGTACGCGGTGGAAGAGCTGCGGGTGTTCGACTCGTTCCCGCTGACGCACCACGTCGAGTGCGTCGCGGTACTCGCGCGCTGACTCTGCGCTCAGGGCGCATATCGACCGGCTTTCCGCGCCCTGGACGCAGAATGAACGCGGCCAAACGGGTACCCCGCCGAGAATGCAGACGTTTTTGCCCTGCCCGGGCTTCGACGACACCGCCCGCGTCCTGGACACGAAGCGGCTGGGCAAGCAGCGGGTCGAGGCGATACAGGTGGTGCGCGCGCTGACCGTGCCGGGCTACGGCTGGCGTCATCACCCCGCGGCGGCGATGTGGGCGGGCTACGAAGAGGCCCTGGTCCGCTACGGGCTCGACATCTGCGCCGGATGGTGTCGGCTGGGACACGCCGACACGTGCGCGACGACGATGGTCACCGACCTCACCCGCACGACCGGCATCAGCAGCCCGCGCACCCAGGACGAATTGGCGGCCGCGGGGGAGGTGCCGCCGTGGCTCGGCGATCCGGCGTTTCACCGCAGCCATCAGTCGGTGCTCGTCCGCAAGGACCCGCAGCACTACCGCCGGTTCTTTCCCGACGTGCCCGACGATCTCGACTACGTCTGGCCCGGATCCGACCGACCGCGCCGCATCGCGATCTGACGATCAGCCGAAGTACCGCGCCAGCCGACGCTGGCGGTGCCCGAACAGCGCCCCGATACCCGCCGCGATCACAGGAGTGAGCACTCGCAGCGGGGTGCGCAGTTCGAAGGTGAGCCGATCGCGCACCGCGGTTCGCCCTTCGCCCACCGGCTCCAGCGTGCGTTCGTGCCGCCACAGTCGCATGCTCAACATCGTCGATTCCTCGTGAAACCCACGGCCGGGCCACAATTCAGCGATGGTCAGATGGTCGTAGTCGAATGGCAGCACCCCGAACAACCGCATCCAACAACGGCCCACGGGCTCGCCGACGGGAACGGTGTCGACGGTCAGATCCTTGCGACCGCGCGGCATCGACATGGTCATCCACGGACGCAGTTCGTCGTTGATGCCCTCCGGCGTGACGATGCGCTCCCACACCCGCTCGGCGGGCACGTCGACGGTGCTCTGTCGTTCGACGATCATCTCGGTCAACGTAGCCGAGACGCCCATCGCTGCGGGGCGCACGTCGCGTTGATACGTTGGGCGACAGGTGTGCCGGGAAGTCTGGTCGGCGATTCTTTGTCGACCGCGAAACACAGATCGGGACCCGCCGTGACCTCTAGCCCACTCCGCCGATTCGCACGGCGAACGCTGTTCTCGCGCGGGTCGTGGTCCGAGACCGATCGCATCTCTTCGATCCTGCGCAAGGAAACCGTCGGCGGGGCGCTGCTGCTGGTGTCGGCGGCCGTAGCCCTCATCTGGGCGAACTCCCCGTGGTCGGCGAGCTACTTCGCGCTGCGCGATCTCGAGGTCGGCGGCGAACCGTTCGGCATGCACCTGAGCCTGACGGTTGGCACCTGGGCGGCCGACGGGCTGTTGGCGCTGTTCTTCTTCGTGGTCGGGCTGGAGCTCAAACGCGAGTTCGTCGCTGGCGATCTTCGTGACCCCGCCCGCGCGGCCCTGCCCATCGCCGCCGCCGTCGGCGGGATGGTCGTGCCCGCGCTGATCTTCGTCGCGGTGACCGCCCACGTCGGTGGCGGCGCACTGCGTGGCTGGGCCATTCCGACCGCGACCGACATCGCCTTTGCCGTCGCGGTGCTCGCCGTCATCTCCACGCACCTCCCGTCCGCCCTGCGCACGTTCCTGCTGACGCTCGCCGTCGTCGACGATCTGCTCGCGGTGCTGGTCATCGCCGTTTTCTACACCGAAGGCATCAACTGGCCCGCGTTGGCGGCAGCCATGGCGCCGCTCGCCCTGTTCGCGCTGTGCGTGCAGCGCCGCATCCGGTCGTGGTGGCTGCTGATCCCGCTCGCACTGGCCACCTGGGCCTTGATGCACGAGTCCGGCATCCACGCCACCGTCGCGGGCGTCCTGCTCGGCTTCACGGTCCCGGTGGTCCGCTCGGAGGCCGCGGGCGGACCCGACGCGGGGCCGGGCCTCGCCGAGCACTTCGAGCACCGCCTGCGCCCGCTGTCGGCGGGTGTCGCGGTTCCGGTCTTCGCCTTCTTCGCCGCGGGGGTGACCATCGGCGGCTACACCGGGTTCACCGAGGCCATGACCGACCCCATCACGCTCGGCATCGTGTTCGGCCTGATCGTCGGGAAACCGGTCGGGATCTACCTGACCACCCGGGTGCTGGCGGCCGTCACACGCGCCAACCTGGACTCGGCTATCCGGTGGATCGACGTCTTCGGCATCGCCATGCTGGCCGGTATCGGCTTCACCGTGTCACTGCTCATCGGCGACCTGGCCTACGGCATCGGGTCCGAACGTGACGAATTCGTGAAGATCGGGGTGCTGACGGGGTCGCTGGCCTCCGCAGCCCTGGCCGCGGTCCTGTTGAGGCTTCGGAACAGGCAATATCGGGCGATTTACGAGCAGGAGACCGCCGACGCCGACCACGACGGTGTGCCCGACATCTACCAAGCTCGGCAGGACTGACTACGACAGCCGTGCGTAGACTAAACGAATGCTTGAACAGATCCGCGGGCCCGCTGATCTGCAGCACCTATCGCAGTCGCAGCTGAGCGATCTAGCACGTGAGATCCGCGAATTCCTGATCCACAAGGTGGCTGCCACCGGCGGGCATCTCGGCCCCAATCTCGGTGTCGTCGAGCTCACGCTCGCGCTGCACCGGGTGTTCGACTCGCCACACGATCCGATCATCTTCGACACCGGACACCAGTCCTACGTGCACAAGATGCTGACGGGCCGCAGCCACGAGTTCGGCACCCTGCGCAAGAAGGGCGGCCTGTCCGGCTATCCCTCGCGCGAGGAGAGCGAGCACGACTGGGTGGAGTCCAGCCACGCCAGTTCGGCGCTGTCCTATGCCGACGGTCTGGCGAAGGCGTTCGAGCTCTCCGGGCACCGCAACCGCCACGTGGTGGCCGTCGTCGGTGACGGCGCGCTGACTGGCGGCATGTGCTGGGAGGCGCTGAACAACATCGCGGCGGCCCGGCGGCCGGTGGTGATCGTCGTCAACGACAACGGGCGCAGCTACGCGCCGACCATCGGCGGGTTCGCCGAGCATCTCGCGGGCCTGCGGCTGCAGCCCGGCTACGAACGGGTGCTCGAAGAGGGCCGCAAGGCCGTGCGCGGCGTCCCGGTCATCGGCGAGGTGTGCTACCAGTGCATGCACTCAATCAAGGCCGGCATCAAGGACGCGTTGGCGCCGCAGGTGATGTTCACCGATCTGGGCCTCAAGTACGTCGGCCCCATCGACGGCCACGACGAACACGCCGTCGAAATCGCACTGCGCCGCGCCCGCGGCTTCAACATGCCCGTGATCGTCCACGTCGTCACCCGTAAGGGCATGGGTTACGCGCCCGCCGAGAACGACGAGGCCGACCAGATGCACGCGTGCGGCGTCATCGACCCCGAGACCGGGCTGGCGACGTCGGTCCCCGGTCCAGGCTGGACGTCGACGTTCTCCGAGGCGTTGATCGGCTACGCAGCGCGGCGCCGCGATGTCGTGGCGATCACCGCGGCGATGCCCGGCCCGACGGGGCTGACCGCATTCCGTCAGCGCTTCCCGGACCGGTTCTTCGACGTCGGCATCGCCGAACAGCATGCGATGACGTCGGCGGCCGGGCTCGCGATGGGCGGGCTGCATCCGGTCGTCGCGATCTACTCGACCTTCCTGAACCGGGCGTTCGACCAGCTGATGATGGACGTGGCCCTGCACAAGCTGCCCGTGACGATGGTGTTGGACCGCTCGGGCGTCACCGGCCCCGACGGCGCCAGCCATAACGGCATGTGGGACCTGTCGATGTTGGGCATCGTGCCCGGTATGCGGGTGGCCGCGCCGCGTGACGGCTCCCGGCTGCGCGAGGAACTTGGCGAGGCGCTGGATGTCAACGACGGTCCGACGGCCATCCGGTTCCCGAAAGGCGATGTCGGCGAGGATATCTCGGCTGTTGAACGGCGCGACGGTGTCGACCTGCTGGCCGTACCCGCCGAGGGGCTCGGCGACGACGTGCTGCTGGTGGCGGTGGGACCGTTCGCCACGATGGCGCTGGCGGTCGCGGAGTTGTTGCGCAACCAGGGCATCGGTGTGACGGTCGTCGACCCGCGCTGGGTGCTGCCGGTGCCCGAGGCGATCACCGCGCTGGCCCGCGAGCACAAGCTCGTCGTCACACTCGAGGACAACGGCGTCAACGGCGGTATCGGGTCGGCGGTCTCGGCGGCGTTGCGCCGCAGCGAGATCGACGTGCCCTGCCGCGACGTCGGACTGCCGCAGGAGTTCTTCGCGCAGGCGTCGCGCGGCGAGGTGCTCGCCGAGGTCGGGCTGACCGATCGCACGGTGGCCCGTCAGATCACGGGCTGGATCGCCGCGCAGGGCGCCGCCGTGAACGAAACCGAAGTCAGCGAGCGACTCGACTAGCCGTTCGCGCCTTCTTCGGCGGGCATGCGCGCTCCCCGCGCCGACGCTCGATAGGCTGTGGCAATGAAACTCGCTGGGGTCGTTCGTGTTCTGGCTGTCGCGCTGCTGGTCGCGATCGGCCTGGTGGCGACCCCCGGCGTGGCGCCCGCCGGGGCGCCGCAGTGGTCGAACCTGGATGTGCGGAGCTACGCCGGCCCGATCCCGGCGCCGGGCGCACTGATCGTATCGGTTCCGCTCGACCCGTCGCTGGCGGTGGCCGGCGCGGAGTCGGCGTACCGGATCCTGTACGCCACGATCGACCAGCACGACCGCCCCGCGGTGAGCACCGCCGCCGTCTTCACCCCGAAAACGCCTCCGCCGCCCGGCGGATGGCCCGTCGTGGCGTGGGCGCACGGCACCGTCGGACTCGGTGATGACTGCACGCCGTCGGCACGTCCGCGCAGTGACCGGGACAACGCGTACCTCACCCATTGGCTCGACCAGGGCTACGTGGTGGTCGCCAGCGACTATGCCGGCCTCGGCACACCGGGCCTGATGAGCTACCTCAACAGCGTCACAACCGCACGCGGCGTGGTGGATTCGGTGATCGCGGCCCACGGTCTCGGTCTGCCGTTGTCCCCGAAGTGGGCGGTGGTCGGCCAGTCGCAGGGTGGGGCCGCCGCGGTCGCCACCGCCCGGTGGGCCACCGAGTTCAGCGCCGGAGCGGGCCTGGACTTCCGCGGTGTCGTCGCCACCGGAACCCCGGCGCACGTCGAGAACATCGTCAAACAAGCGGGGCCGGAGATGGCCGTGCCCCCGCAGCTGGGGCCGGTGGCCAACGCCTACACCGCCTACATCGTCGCGGCGTTGCGCGAAGCCCATCCCGAGCTCGACCTCGAAGGCATGCTCACGCCGGCCGGTCGCGCGGCCGCCGATCGCGCCGAAACCGAGTGTCTGGCCGAGCTTTCCGCCGCGCTGACGGACGCGACACTGCCGTCGTTCTTCTCCGTACCCCTGGCTTCGATCCCCGGGGCGACGGAAGCCGTCGACGCGTACATGGGCATCCCCGCCGACGGATACGACCGGCCGATTTTCCTGGGCGTCGGACTGCTCGATCGTGACGTCCCGCCAGACCTCACGTTGCGATTCGCCGATGAGCTCACCGCCAATGGACAAGACGTCACGCTCGAGGTCTACCCCGACGAGGACCACAGCGGCACCGTGCTGGCCTCGCTACCGGATTCGACGCCGTTCTTGGCGCGCCAGTTCAGCTGACGGCCGCGGGATTCATGGAAGCGAATCCAGCTAGGCTGCGACGATGGACGCCGAGTTGGAGCGCTGGAAAGCCGCGGGCCACTACTTCGATTACCTGGGCTTCGAGATCTTCTACCGGGTCGAGGGCTTGCCACTCGGTCAGGCGCCGACGCTGCTCGCCGTTCACGGCTATCCGTTCAACTCGTGGGACTGGTCGCTGATCTGGCCGACGCTCACCGAGCGATTCACCGTCATCGCACCGGACATGATCGGGATGGGTTTCTCGGCGAAACCGGCCGCCTACCGCTACTCGGTGCTCGACCACGCCGACATGCACGAGGCCCTGCTGGAGCACCTGAACGTCGAGCAATGTCACCTCCTGGCGCACGATCTGGGCGATTCGGTGGGCCAGGAACTGTTGGCCCGCAGTGAATTCGGCGATCAGTCGTACGGGTCGGTGCGCTACCAGTCGATCACCTGGCTCAACGGCGGCTTGTTCAACGAGGCCTACACGCCACGCACCATGCAGAAGCTGATGTCGGGTACTCCGCTGGGCGACCTGATGAGCCCGCTGCAGGGGCGCAGCGCGTTGTCGCGCAAGGTGCTGGAGTCGACGATCAACGAGATGTTCGGGCCCAACACGAAACCGTCACGCGAGCTGATGACGCGGTTCCACGAGATCCTCGAGTTCAACGACGGTAAGCGGGTCCTGCACAAGGTCGGACGTTTCCTGGCCGACCGCTACGCGAATCGCAATCGCTGGGTGCGCGCGATGCGCCAAACCGCGGTGCCCATGCGGTTGATCGACGGACCGATCGACCCGAACTCCGGCGCGCACATGGCTCGTCGGTACGCCGAGGTGATTCCCGAGGCCGACGTCGTGATGCTCGCCGACGACATCGGTCACTGGCCGCAGCTGGAGGCTCCGCGGGAAGTGCTGCACCACTTCCTGTCCCACGTCGACAAGGCGGGCGGCTAGCTCGGCCCAGGGGTCACTATTCGTCGTCGGGAACTGCCGATTGCTGAGCCAGCTTGGCGTCAGCCGCGGCCAGCGCCTCGGCCAGCGGTGCCACCGTGAGCTCACGCTGCCAGGGCCGCGCTCCCGCGTCGCGCAAAAACGCCTCGATGACGGCGGCCCTGTCGTCGATGGCTTCCCAGTCCCAACACAGGCGCCGCACGGTGTCGGGGGAGAGGAGATTCTCGGTCGGCACCGAAACACGTTGCGACACTTCGGTGAGCGCGCCGCGCACCGCCTCCAGTCGCGCGGCGGCTTCGGGTTTGCGCCTGGCCCAGCGGGATGCCGGCGGGGGACCGTTCGACGGCTCCTGCGATTTGGGTAGGTCCTGCGTCGTGCGGGCCCGGGCGAGCGCGTCGAGCCACACCTTCGCGCTGCGGCGCTGCCGGTTACCGCCGAACACCGGAAGCGCGGTCAACTTCTCGACGGTGTCGGGATCGGCGGTGGCTGCGTTGATGATCGCCGAATCGGGCAGGATGCGGCCCGGCGCGATGTCGCGGCGCTGGGCGATGTGATCACGGGTGGTCCACAGCTCGCGCACGGCGGCCAGCGTCCGCGCGTCGCGGATCTTGTGAATCCCCGATGTCCGACGCCAGCGATCGCGTCGTGTCGGTGCGGCTTCGAAGTTCTTCAGTTGCTCGAATTCCTGTGCCGCCCAATCGGTTTTGCCCTGCTCGGAGAGGACGGCGGCGACGGCGTCGCGCAGGTCGATCAGCACTTCAACGTCGAGTGCGGCGTAGTTGAGCCAGTCGTCGGGCAGGGGACGCTTGGACCAGTCGGCCGCACCGTGGCCCTTCATCAGCTGCAGTCCGAGCAGGCGCTGCACCATCGCGGCGAGGTTGACCTTCTCGTAGCCGGCGAGCCGGCCTGCCAATTCCGTGTCGTACACGCTGACCGGCCGGATGTCGAGTTCGGCCAGGCACGGCAGATCCTGGTCGGCGGCGTGCAGCACCCACTCGTCGGTGCGCAGCACCTCTGCCACGGGCGCCAGCGCCTCGACCGGATCGGCCCCGTGGCTCACCGGATCGATCAACACGGTGCCGGCGCCCGCGCGTCGGATCTGCACGAGGTAGGCGCGGTTGGAATAGCGGAATCCCGAAGCCCGTTCGGCGTCGACCGCGAACGGGCCGTGGCCGGACGCCAGCAGGTCGGCGGCGTTGCGGATCTCAGTGACGCTGGCGGACAGCGGGGGCACACCGTCGCGGGGGGTGAGGAGCGGCGTGGCTTCCGGCTCGCCCGTTTCGGCCTCGGCCGCCTCGGGGATGGCCTCGTGGGGATCGGGCATCGTCAGGCGCGGGTGCGGGAGCCGAGGTCGGTCACGCCCTGAGGCGGCAGCCCGGCAGCGTGCTCGAGCACCTCGCAGAACGCCTCGACATGCGGACCCAACTCGAGCGTCGTCGCCGTCCACGAGGCACGCAGCTCCAGCTGGTGCGCGCGGGGAGGACCGGAGATGTCGCCGTAACGCACCGAGGTGGTGGCGGTGACGGTGCCGCCCAGCGCGGTGACGTGTTCGGCGCGCTCCGCAAGGGCGTCGGCGAGCCAACTCCACGCGACCTCGGGCAGCAGCGGGTCGACGGCCTCACTGGAGTCCAGGTCGGCCTGGATGTAGGCGACGAGCCGCATGGTGCCGTCCCATGCGTCGGCGCCGTCGGGATCGTGCAGCAGGATCAGGCGGCCGAAAGCATCGCCTTCGGAGCGCTCCGGCACGATCGCCGTCTCGGGATGGCGGACCTCGGCGCCCAGCGCATAACTGAACGGCGCCAGCCGCTGCGGCGGGCGGATCGGGCCGAGCTCGATCTCCGGTCGGACGGTGGTGGCATTCATCGCCGCCACCGCTTCGCGGAACTGAGCCGGTTCGGCGGTGGTCACGACGTTTGACGCTAGACCATTCGAGCAGGTCTGTGCGCGTGGCGCGCCGATCTTGTACGGACAACCGGTCGGCCGAGGCGAAGCGGGCGCCGACGGGTCTTCATGGCAGCATTGACAGCGATGAACACACGCCGTGAGCTGCCCGACTCGCCATATCTGGCCGCCGCGAGCGGCCGCAAACCCGGCCGCGTGCCGGTGTGGTTCATGCGGCAGGCGGGCCGTTCGCTGCCGGAGTATCGCGCGCTACGGGCCAAGAACACGATGATGCAGGCCTGCTTCGATGCGGAGCTGATCACCGAGATCACGCTGCAGCCGGTCCGCAGGCACGGCGTCGACGCCGCGATCCTGTTCTCCGACATCGTGGTGCCGCTGCGAGCCTCCGGTATCGACCTCGACATCGTGCCCGACGTCGGTCCGGTGATCGAGCATCCGATCCGCACCGCCGCCGACGTCGCGGCCATGCGACCGCTGCAGCGCGAGCAGGTCGCGCCGGTGGCCGATGCGGTCGGAATGCTGGTCTCCGAGCTCGGTGACGTGCCGTTGATCGGGTTCGCGGGCGCGCCGTTCACGCTGGCGTCCTATCTCGTCGAGGGCGGACCGAGCCGAAACCACGAGCACACCAAGGCGATGATGCTCGCAGAACCCGACACCTGGCACGCGCTGATGACCGCGCTGACCGACGTGACGATCGCGTTCCTGCAGGTCCAGGTGGACGCCGGCGTCGACGCGATCCAGGTGTTCGACTCGTGGGCCGGGACGCTCTCGCTGGCTGACTACCGCAGCCATGTGCTTCCGCACAGCACCCGGGTGTTCGCCACGCTGGCCGCCGCCGGTGTGCCGATGACGCACTTCGGCGTCGGTACCGCCGAACTGCTGGGGGCGATGTCTCAGGCCGCCTCCGGGCACGGCGCCCCGGCCGTGGTCGGGGTCGACTGGCGCACGTCGCTGCCCGACGCCGCCGCCCGGGTCGTCCCGGGGACGGCGTTGCAGGGCAATCTGGACCCGGTGGTGTTGCTGGCAGGCCTGCCGGTGGCCGAGCGTGCGGCGCGTGCGGTTGTCGACGAGGGTCGCCGGGCGGTCGACGCCGGAGCCGCGGGACACGTCTTCAACCTCGGCCACGGCGTGCTCCCCGCGACCGATCCCGAGGTGATCACCGAAGTGGTGGCGTTGGTGCACTCGCTGTGACTGCGTCGTATTGCGTTGTCGGCGGCGGTGTTTCGGGCCTTGTCGCCGCGTATCGGCTGCGGGTTGCGGCGGGCCCGGATGCGTCGATCACGGTGTTCGACCCGGCGGACCGGCTGGGCGGCGTGTTGCGTACCGAGCGGATCGGCGGGCAACCGATGGACGTCGGCGCCGAGGCGTTCGTCGCCCGACGACCCGAGGTCCCCGCGTTGCTGGCCGAGTTGGGCCTGGCGAACCGGCAGGTCGGCACGACCGGCGCGCGACCGTTGATCTACAGCCAGGCCAGGCTGCACCCGCTGCCTGCGGGCACGCTGCAGGGGATACCTGCGCAGCCGTCGGCGCTGGCCGGACTGGTGGACGACGCGACGATCGCCTGGATGCAGGGCGAACGCGACCGCCCGTTCGCCTGGCGTCCCGGCGCCGACCCGTCCGTCGCCGACCTCGTCGGTGACCGATTCGGTGAGCAGGTGGTCACCCGGTCCGTCGAGCCCCTGCTCACCGGTGTCTACGCCGGAAACGCGGGCACGATCGGCGTCCGGTCGGCGGTCCCGACGCTGGCCGTCGTCCTCGACCGCGGTGCTCCCAGCCTGACCGACGCCGTCCGCGAGGCCGTGCCGCCGCCGGTCACCGGGTCGGTCTTCGGTGCCGTCGAGGGCGGCTACCGGGTGTTGGTCGACGAGCTCGTTCGCCGCGCCGGGGTGCAGTGGCGGCAGGTCACGGTCGAAGGACTGCACCGCGACGCGCGGGGCTGGGAACTCGTCGACGACGAGGGCGCCCGCCACCACGCCGATGCGGTGGTGCTCGCGGTACCTGCGCCGCGTCTGGCGCGGCTCGTTGCAGAGGTGGCCCCCCAGAGCGCCGCCGCGGCTGGTCGCATTCCGGTGGCGTCGACGGCGTTGGTGGCGCTCGCGCTGCCGGGCGGTACGCCGTTGCCGCAGCAGTCCGGTGTGCTGGTGGCCAGCGGTGAACGGCTGCGCTCGAAGGCGGTCACGCTGACGTCGCGCAAGTGGGGTCCGCGCGGCAGCGTCGAGCTGGTCCGGCTGTCGTTCGGCCGGTTCGGCGACAATCTGGCCCGCAGCGTGGGGGACGAAGAGCTGCTCACGTGGGCCGCGGAGGATCTCGCGACGCTCTTCGGGGTCAGGACGGAGCCCGTCGACTTCCGCGTGCAGCGCTGGATCGACGCGATGCCGCAGTACGGCCCCGGTCACGGGGCGCTGGTGGCCGAGCTGCGGGCGGGATTGCCGCCGACGATCGCGGTGGCGGGCGGGTTTCTCGACGGCATCGGTGTTCCGGCGTGTGTGTCGGCGGCCACCAGGGCGGCGGCGGCGTTGGTCACCTCGCGCGTGGCACGATAGAGCCATGGCCAAGCTCGACTACGACGCCCTCAACTCCGCCCTCCGCTACCTGATGTTCTCGGTGTTCGCCGTGCGTCCGGGGGAACTGGGCGAGGACCGCGCGGCCGTCGCCGACGAGACCGCGACGTTCCTCAAACAGCAGGAGGAACGCGGTGTGGTGGTGCGCGGCCTGTACGACATCGCGGGAATGCGCGCCGACGCCGACTTCATGATCTGGACGCACGCCGACAACGTCGAGGCGCTGCAGGCCACCTACGCCGACTTCCGTCGCACCACCACCTTGGGGCGCGTCAGCAGTCCGGTCTGGAGCAACGTCGCGCTGCACCGCCCGGCGGAGTTCAACAAGAGCCACATTCCGGCGTTCCTGGCGGGCGAGGAGCCGGGCAATTACATCTGCGTGTATCCGTTCGTGCGGTCGCTGGACTGGTACCTGCTGCCCGACGAGGAGCGCCGTCGCATGCTCGCCGAGCACGGCATGGCAGCGCGCGGCTACAAGGACGTCCGGGCCAACACCGTTCCGGCGTTCGCGCTGGGCGACTACGAATGGATCCTGGCGTTCGAGGCTCCGGAACTGCACCGCATCGTCGACCTGATGCGGGATCTGCGCGCCACCGACGCGCGCCGGCATGTCCGCGAGGAGACGCCGTTCTTCACCGGTCCGCGGATCAGCGCCGAGCAACTGGTCGATCGCCTGCCCTAAAGGGCTCCCGGCCGGGACCACTTCGTTCATCATGGTCCGATGAGGACACAGGTGCTGCTCGGCGCAGGCTTTCTGCTTGGGGCGCTCGCGATGGCGCCGACGGGTGTCGCGCAGGCTCCGGACAGCGAGAAGTGCGCGCCGCGCTTCGGTCAGGTCATCGACATCACGGCCGGCGACATCGACTGCATCACCGCGTCGGACTATGCGGTGAAGTACGACCTGAACGGCGACAAGTATCAGGTCATCGGCCCGTTCACGTGCTATTCCGGCAACGCGATGACCGCGCCGTTGCTGTTCCAGTGTGTCGCCGACACCGAGGACCGGGCCGAGTTCGCCGTCTACCCGTCGTAGCGTTCTGCGCCGAACGTGCGCTCAGTTCGAAGATCCGCGTGAATATTTGAACTGAGCGCACGTTCGCGTCAGGAGGTCGGCTTGAGCCGCAGCGAGATCGAGTTGATGCAGTAGCGCTGGTCGGTCGGGGTGGGGTAGCCCTCGCCCTCGAAGACGTGGCCCAGGTGGCTGTGGCAGTTGGCGCAGAGCACCTCGACGCGGTGCATCCCGAGCGAATCGTCGGTGCGCAGGATGACGGCGTCGGAATCGGCGGGATCGAAGAACGACGGCCAGCCGCAGTGCGATTCGAATTTCTCGGTGCTGCGGAACAGCTCGGCGCCGCAGGCGCGGCACTCGTAGACGCCCTCAGTCTTGGTGTCGGTGTACTCGCCGGTGAAGGGACGCTCGGTGCCGGCCTCGCGCAGGACGTGGAACTCCTCGGGGGTCAGCTTCTTGCGCCACTCGTCATCGGTCAGCTGCAGTTTGGGAGCCGGTGTGGTCATGACTCCACGCTACTAGTGCCGGCACGGCGCACAAGCTCCTCCGCGTACGCGAAGGCGGAGTCCTCGTCGTCCATGTCGAATTCGCATATGTGCCTGGTGAGCCCACCGTGGAACTCGCCCACGATCAGTCGGCTCCACTCGTACCGCTCGCCGTCATGGCCGATTGCTTCGCGTTCGTGAAGCGTCACCGCCACCGTCGGCGACAGCCAATGTTCCGCTGCGTGCCAGGAACGTATCGAATCGACCATTGCGCACAGGTGCTCGTAGCTGGCGCGCAGTTCGGCGGCCGAGCGATCGGGAAAGCCGGAACTGGATCGGCTCACGGCTTGGATTGCCGGATCCGTCAGCTCGCCGAACACCCGATCCCATTCTCGTCGGTTGATGGCCATCAGGTACTCCGCAGTATGCGCTATGCCTTCGGCGACCGCCTCCTCTTCACCCGCGCAGTAGCGGCGTGTGAGTTCTCGGTAGGCGCCCTCGAAGTCGTCCTCGTCGAAGCGGCCCTCGTAGATGAAATGTCCAGTGTCATCGACCTCGTAGACGTGCAGATAGGAGGTTGCATTGCCGGAGTCGTCCGACCAGACGCTGGCGTGCATGCTCATCGAATTACCGCGGACGGCGAGTGTTCGCCACTGGAAGTGGCTGTACTGAGCCAGGATCCGTTCCCCGGCCAGCCGCAGCCCTGCGGCGTTGCGAATGGGATCCCCGCTGAGCCGGCGTCGATCTTCGTACACGGATGGGTTCGCGTAGCAGCCGATACCTCCCTCGAGATCTCCGGCGCACAGGGCATTCTGGAGGTCGGCGACGGTCTCGCAGGACCGGTTGGTCAGTCTGAATCGGCTGTGAACGGTATGGGCGAGCTCCTCGGCGTACGCGAACGCCGCCTCCTCGTCGTCGACGTCGAATCGGCAGACGAGCGCGGCCCGGCCGTCGCGGATCTCGCCGACATCGATGCTGGACCAGGTGTACTGCTCACCGTCCTTGCCGACGGCTTGTCTTTCATTGCGAGTGACGACACAGTTGGGTGATACCCAACATTCGGCGACGTCCCATTGGTGAATCGACGTCATCATGGACCGCAAGTCCTCGAGGCTTGCTCGCAGTTCCGCCGCGGAACGGTCCGGAAACGCCGTGCGAGAACGGTTCTCGACGCGAAAGTCCTCCGTGACCAGGTCTCTGAACCCTCGGTCGAAATCGCCCGCGTTGAGCGCTGACATCCACTCGGTGACGATGGTCGCCGAGCGGCTGAAATCTTTGGCTTCTCCAGCGCAATAGCGACGGGTGAGTTCTCGGTAGGCGCCATCGAAATCGTCTTCATCGAAGCGACCGTGATACAGAATCCGTCCGGCGTCATCGACCTCATGAACGGTGAGATAGTGAACCTCGAAACCGTCGTCGTTAGACCAGCGGGTCCAACCGAGGTGGAGGCGCTCACCGCGTGCCGCGAGCGTGCGCGTCTCGAAGGACGTGTAGTCCTCGAGGATGCGTGCGAGCGCGGTGCGCGTGTCTCCGACGGGATTTCCGTGCAAGCGGCGATGATCACCGAAACTAAATGACTCGGCGGCGAGCTCGGCTGCCGCATCGGCATCCCGTGCTTGCAACGCCCTCCAGAGGTTGTCGACGGTACGGGTAGCCAGATTGTTCACTGTGAGCCGGGTGTTCGCAGCCCGCACCAACTCCTCGGCATACGCGAATGCAGCTTCCTCATCGTCGGTTTCGAACAAGCAGACCGAGCTGAACCGCCCGCCACGGATCTCGATGACGTCGATGTGCGTCCATGCGAACCGCTCGCCATCCGCTCCGACCGCAGTCTGTTCAAACCGGGCGACAACCACCGCCGGTGACAGCCAACTGACCGCGGCGTGCCACACCCGCAGTGAGGAGGTCCTGGCGAGCAGTTCGTCATAGGTTGACCGGAACTCGCCGACGGAACGTTCGCCGAAAAGCGAGCGCGACCGGTCGTCGACACGTAATCCCGGAGCAGTAAGGCGATCGAAGACGCCGTCGATGTCTCCGTTCGTGAAGCCGATCGGATACTCCGCGAGTGTCGCCTCTGCCTCAGCGACCGCTGCACCTTCACCTACGCAGTAACGGCGCGTGAGTTCGCGATAGGCGCGCTCGAAGTCGTCCTCGTCGAAACGACCTTCATAGGTGATCCGCCCGCTGTCATCGACCTCCTGCAGAATCAGGTGGGCCGTTTCGTATCCGGCGTCAGTCCACCAGCGACTCCAAGACAGATGCAGCCGGTCACCGCGGACGGCCAGTGTGCGTCCCTCGAACTGGTTGTACTGCGCCAAGATGCGTTCCGCGCCGCTGCGCACATCGGGTAGCGGGTTTCCCGCCAGCCTTCGCCGATCGTCGTATTCGAAGTGCTCGGAATACTGTCGGACCATCGCGTCGACGTCGTGCGCGTTCGCAGCCTGCCCTCCGACGAGAAACGTCCGGGTGGCCATATTCGTGACCGGCAAGCGAGTCGCAGCCTCATGGGCGAGCTCTTCGGCGTGCGCGAATGCGGCTTCTTCGTCATCCAGTTCGTATATGCACAAGTACGTGAGCCGACCCTGCTTGACCTCCATCAAGAAAAGCCGTGACCACGTGAACCGTTCACCATCGTGACCGATCGCCTCGCGTTCGTTGAGGCCGATTGCGTGCAACGGCGACAACCAGCACACGGCTGAGTTCCAGGAGCGCACGCGATCGAACATCGATTGCAGTTCGGCGACAGTCGCCTTCAGCCCCTTAGCCGAGCGCTCGGGAAAACCGGAGCGCGAATGATTTTCGACACGGAAGTCTGGTGCGATGAGGTCATCGAACGCACGGTCCAGGTCGCGTGCATTGATAGCGATCGCGAATTCGGTCGTCGTCGTGCCCGCATCGCTGTGCGCTGCGCCTTCGCCGGCGTAGTAACGCTGTTCGAGTTCGCGATATGCGCTGTCGAAATCGCCTTCGTCGAAGCTGGCCTGTAAAGCGATACGCCCATCGGCGTCGAGCTCGATCACGAGGAGATATGACGTCTCATTTCCGGCGTCGTCGGACCATCGGGTATGGGCGAGTTGAAGGCGCTCGCCGCGAACAGCCAGCACGCGGGCGTCGAAGTGGTTGTACTGCCCGAGCATTCGTTGCACGGCCGCCCTGAGTTCCACACGATCTGTGACGGGGTCGCCGCTGAGGCGCCGATGATCGTCATAGACGAAGTGCTCGGCGAAATTGGCGACGACGGTGTCGACGTCCCCGCTCTCGCTCGCCTGGAGGACTCGATCTCCTACTTCGCACGCCCGATTGGTGATTGCCAGCCGACTCGTCGTCGCGCGGACGCAGCCTTCGGCATACGCGAACGCCGCGGCCTCGTCGTCCACAGCGAACTCGCACATCGATGTGAAGCGGTTGTCGCGAAGAGTGAAAACGTAAAGCTTTGTCCACGTGTACGTCTCACCGTCATGGCCGATTGCTTCGCGTTCGTTGCGGCCTATCCCGACCGTCGGGGACAGCCAGTACGCCGACGAGATCCAAACCTGCGTCGAGGCGACCATCTCCCAAAGTTCTTCGTAAGTGGACCGAAGCTCGGCTGCCGAACGATCGCCGAAAACCGACTGCGTCCGCGATTCGATCCGGAATTCGGGCGCCAAGAATTCCCCGAACACCCGGTCGAAATCTCCGCGATTCCACGCGAGGGTCATCTCGGTTCCGATAGCGCCTGTCTCGGCGAACGCCGCTCCCTCTCCGGCGAAGTAGCGCTGTTCGAGCTCTCGATACGCGCCCTCGAAGTCGTCTCCGTCGAAGCGGCAGTCGTAGACGCACAAACCGTCGTCGCCGATTTCGGAAACATGAAGCTGTGTCGTCTCGTTCCCCGCCTCGTCCCACCAGCGACTGCGCCCCATCGCCAGGCGGTCGCCCCGTACTGCCAGCACGCGGATCTCGAATCGGCTGTATTGATCGAGGACCCTCTGGATCGCTGCGCGTATCGCGTCGCGACCAACGATGGGGTCGCCGCTCAGACGGCGTCGATCGACGTAGACGAAACTGTCGGCGTAGGTGGCGACGAGGCCTTCGACGTCGTGACTCCGCATTGCTTGCCAGCCGGCTTCGACGACGTCAGTAGCGCTATTCTTGACTGCCAGCCGGCTGCTGGCGGCGCGAACCCGCTCGTCGGCGTACGCGAAAGCGGCCTCCTCGTCCTCGATGTCGAACTGGCACAGGGAATTCGTGCGACCATCTAGCACTTCGGCGACGAGCACGAATGTCCAGGTGTACAGCTCGCCGTCGTCACCGGTCGCCTCGCGTTCGACGCGGCTGACGCTCCATTGCGGTGACAACCAGCAGACGACCGAGGGCCAGCTCCGCGAAGAGGAGACCAAAGCGTCCAAGTGGCCCCAGCCGGAGCGTAGATCGTCGGCTGACCGGTCGGGAAGTCCAGAGCGCGAACGGTTCTCGATGCGCATCGCTGGAGTGCTGAGTTCTTCGACCACCCTGTCGTAGTCGCCGCGGTTGATAGCCACGAACGTCGCCGTGGAGACCGCGCCGCCTTCAGCGAACGCCGTACCTTCGCCGGCGTAGTACCTCCGCTCGAGTTCACGAAGCGCAGCTTCGAAATCGTCCTCGTCGAACCGGCCGTGATAGATGGTCGAGCCGTCGCTGTCGGTCTCGAGGACGTGGAAACCGCTCGTTTCGTTACCCGCGTCATCCCACCACCGACTCCAGCCAAGCTCGAGTCGTTCACCGCGTACTGCCAAGGTGCGCCATTCGGAATGGGGATATAGATCGAGAATCCGAACTGAGGCGTTTCGCAACCCGTCGAGGCCCTCGATCGCATTACCGCTCACCCCCCGCCGGTCGTCATAGACGAACGAATCCGAGCACCCGGCCATGGCCGCGCGGAGATCGCCGACTTGGAACGCGCGCCACGCGACATCCGCCGCCTGGCTAGCGCGATTCGTCACCGCAAGCCGACTTTCGGTTGCCCGCACTCGTTCCTGGACATAGGCGAATGCAGCGGCCTCATCATCGATTTCGAACTGGCATATCGACGCCAGTCGTCCGCCTCGAATCTCGGCGGTGTGGATGCTGGACCACTCGTATTTCTCGTCATCGAGTCCCGCAGCTTCGCGCGCGAAAAGGAAGACATGCCAATTCGGTGACAGCCATTTGATAGCTGGAGTCCACACACGCGACGAAGCAACGATGCCATCGAGCTCTTCCAAGGTGCCACGGAATTCGCTGGCGGAAAGTTCGGGAAATGCCGCGTGAGAATGATTCTCGAGTCGGAAGTCCGAAGCGAAGAGTTCACCGAATACACGGTCATAGTCTTTTCGATTCAGTGAGCTTGTGATATCCGTCGTCACAGCCCCTGCGTCCGCATAAGCGGCGCCTTCCCCGGCGTAGTAGCGGCGTTCCAGTTCTCGGTTGGCGCCTTCGAAATCGTGGGCATCGAACCGACCGTCGTAGACGACCTGGCCGGCGTCGTTCACCTCGGTGACATGGAGGTATTCCGTCGCGTTGTCGGACTCGTCGGCCCAGCGACTCCGTGCCATGAAAAGCCGGTCGCCGCGAACAGCCAACACGCGAACGTCGAATTGCGTGTACTGATCACAGATTCGGGCGACCGCGGCCCGCATTGCGTCGCGTCCGACGATCGGCGCGCCGCTGAGTCGTCTGCGATCGTCGTAGACGAACTCGTCCGCATAGGCCGCGACGACACCGTCGACATCATGTGACCGCAGCGCTTCGACGAAGCGCGGCAATGACCGGGATGCTTGGTTTTCCACGGCAAGCCGGCTGGTGGTCGCCCGCACTCGCTCCTCGGCGTAGGCGAACGCCGCGTCCTCGTCATCGACGTCGAACACGCAGCTGGATACGAAAACGCCCCCGCTGATCTCGCTCACGATCAGCCATGCCCACGAATAGCGTTCGTTGTCTGAGCCGATCGCCTCCCGCTCGATAAGGGCAATGAGGCAGCGAGAAGAGAGCCAGAAACCGACCGACGCCCACGTCCGCGTCGACAGCATCATTGCGTTGAGTTGACCCCAACTTGTCTTCGCATCACTCACAACGGGATCGGGGAACGCGATCCGGGAACGGTTCTCGAACCGCAACCCTGGGGAACTGAGTTCATTGAACGCACGGTTCAGATCACCCGCAGTGAGCGCCACGATATATTCCGTTCCGACGGCGCCGACGTCGGCGAAGGCCTCACCTTCTCCGGCGTAGAACCGGCGTTCAAGCTCTCGGTAGGCGCTCTCGAAATCGTCCTCGTCGAACCGAATGTGGTGGAGAATGCGCCCGTCGTCTCCGGTTTCGTTGACGTACAGCGTCGTGGCGGTATTGCCGTTGTCGTCGGCCCAGCGACTCCATAGAAGATGCAGATGACGGCCGCGGACCGCCAAGACGCGGAACTCGAACTGCGTGTACTGCTCATGAACACGCTCCAGGGCAGTCCGCATCGCGTCCAGTCCGACGACAGGGTCGCCGCTCAGTCGCCGCCGGTCGTCGTAGACGAACTGCTCTGAGAACCAGGCGAGGGCACCCTCGACATCGCCGTCCTTGGTCGCCTGGATGAACATGGGCAGCAGTCGGCAGGAATCGTTGTCGACCGCGAGCCGGCGGGCGGCAGCGGGCGCGCGTTCCGCTGCGTGACTCAGTGCTCCGCTGGCAGCTTCCTCCGACCGTGCGACTACGGGTTCGTCGTCGAGTCCAACCGATATCGACACCTCCTTCGCCGCGTAGAGCGCTCTGGCATCGGTTCGGGCTGACCTGGCCCCGCTCGAATCCCGCGCCTGGTCCAGCACACGACCCAGTGCCAGGCAGGCCTCGGCGTGGTCGAGCACGATGTCGGTCCCGCTGGCCACCGCGACCGCATCCCGGGCCATCACAGTCGCCTCATCGTGGCACCCTTGTGCGGAGAGGATCTCGGCTCGCACCGCGCGCCACGCGATCGCCGTCTTGAGGTTGTGGCCTGCCAGCCGCTCGCTCTCGGTCGCATAGCGGTCGGCTTCGTCGATGCGGCCCTGCGCGAGAAGCGATCTCGCGAGCAAGGCAGCGGCCAGGCCCGCGTCGGCGCCGACGCCCAACGCATCCAAACCTTCCAACGCCGTGCGGAAGTGCGGTTCAGCAGCGACGGGGTCGCCGCTCATCGACTCGATGATCCCGGCGAACAACTCCGTTTCCATCAACCCGTGCCGCAGACCGAGGTCGGCGACGATCTGACGAGCCTCGCCGAGCATCTTGCGGGCCTTGTCCGGTCGCCCGCGCAGCAGTTCCAGCACGGCCAGATGTCGCAACGACGTCGCCTCGAGGGAGGGTGCAGCCGTCGTCATCCGCTGCATTCGAACCACGTCCAAACACCGGCCGCCGGCTTTCGGCACCGGGCTCGGCCCCCACAGCGCCGCGCCCGGCGCTGCGCCCAAGGCAGCGGTGATCTGTCGGTGGTCTCTGCTCTGTCGAGCGGCGATCAGCGCCTCGAACAGGTCGACCTCGCCGTCGCCGACCCGTCCCAATCGCAGCCGCGCGCTCGCCCGTACCCGGTGCGCCTTGGCGAGGCCCGCTGGGTCTGCGCGACGGGCGAATTCGTCGATGGCGCCCTGGAGCAGCGCGTCGTATTCCAACAGCCGCTCCGGGTCGGTGTACACACCGAACTGGCATCGATAGCACGTCGCCCATGGCGCCAACGCGTCGCCCGCGATGCGCTCGAGATCCTCGACGAGGGCGGCGGCGGAGGTCACGTCGCCTGCGGACAGAAGTGCCTCGCACCCCGTCAGCAAGAGCTCGGCGTTTACGCCCTCGTCTGCGCCGGCAAGAGCGGCGCCCCGCGCGGCCTGGGTGCCGGCGGAGACCAACTCGTCGCGGTCGAGTGCGCGTCGCGCGGCTGCCGAATAATGACGGGCGGCACGCAGAGCCAGATCGTTCGTGTGCTCGTCGAAGGCGCCCAGTTCCCTCAGATAGGTGTGCGCGGCCTCCAGATGGCGGGCGATCATCTCGTCAGCCTCGAATGCCACACTGGCGCCGCCTGATTCGACCCAGTCGGCCAGGCGTTCGTGCAGTTCTGCGCGCTCGGACTTCAGTAACCGCCGGTAGGCCACATCGCGGATGAGCACATGGTGGAATCGCCAGACGGCCTCATCACCGACGTACGTCCCCGTGGGTTGAGCGAGTTCGAGACGCCTTAGTCGGTTGAGCGACAACTTGATCGCATCCGCATGACCGCCGGCGAGCGCTCGAACGGTGCCGACGGAGAAGTCGCTGCCGACCACAGACGCGGTCTCGAGGATCCGTCGGTCGCCGGTGTCGAGCCGTTCCAGCCGCGACGCGAGCAGGGCGTGAATCGTCGGCGGAATGGTGATGGCGTCGACGTCGATGGTCAGTCGCCAGCCGTTCGGGTGCTCCACCAGTACGCCGTCGTGGGCGAGCATTCCGACGAATTCCCGGACGAACAGGGGATTGCCGCCGGTGGATGCCGGCAGGCGATGCAGCAGTTCGGCGGGGAGTTCGGTGGCGCCCAACACCTTGGCCGCAAGCTCTGCCGTCGCCCCCGCGTCGAGGCCGTCGAGGTGGAGCGCGTCGGCGACCCAGCGGCTGGCGGCGACCAAGTCAGGCCGAATCTCGCGCAGCTCGGGCCGTGCCAACGCCAGCACGAGCACCGGCACGTCCTTGACCCACTCGACGAGGTGCTCGATGAAGTCCAACAGCAAGGTGTCGGCCCATTGAATGTCGTCGAGTGTGAACACAACTGGACCGCTCCACGCCAGCACCTCGACGAATCTGCGCAGCGCCCAGAAGTTCTCTTCGACCGACCCCGGTACGCCGGTCGCGAGGCCTTTGAGGTCGCGCAGCAGACGATCTCGCTCCGAGACTCCTGCCGGAATGTCGGATTCGAGATCCCGGGCCCGCAACATCTCGACAATCGGCGCAAGCGCGACCGATCCCTCGACGGCACATCGAGTTTGAACAACGCACGCATCCGATTGAGCACCAAGGAATTCGGTCGCCAGGCGGCTCTTGCCGACGCCGGGGTCGCCGATCACGGTGACAAGCCGGGCCGCACGCCCCGCGATCGCGTCGTCGAGGACGCCTTGAAGCCGCCGCACTTCTTGCGACCGGCCGACGAACGGCGCGGCGTCCGCGACATCCGAATGCCTTCCGGCCCACTGGTACACCGCAACCGGCGCGTGGCGGCCCTTCACCTGCACTTGGCCGAGCGATTCGTAGCCGTATCGCCCTCGTGTCGCCCGCCAGGTCTCCTCACCGACCACCACCCGCCCGCGCGGGCATTCGGCCTCCAGGCGAGCGCCGACGTTGAGCGCGTCGCCCACCAGGTCGGCGTCACCCGCGCCGACGACGACCTCACCGGTGTTGACGGCAACGCGCAGCGCCAACTCGGTGCGGTGCGTCTCGGCGACCTGGGCGGCGAGGTCGACGAACCGGTCCTGCAATTCGGCCGCGGCGTCGACGGCGCGCAGCGCGTCCTCGGGACCGATCTCGGGAACACCCCAGACGGCCATGAAGCCGTCGCCGATGTATTTGGTGACGCCCGCGCGGTGTCGCTGCGCGGTCGACCGCAGCAGGTCGTGGTAGCGGCCGATCACCTCGCGTGCCGTCTCGGCGTCGACCCGTTCCTCGAAGGTGGTCGACCCGGCCAGATCGGCGAACATCACCGTGACGGTCTTACGCGCAGGACCCGCAATCTGCTCCGGTGCGGGGGTGGCCAATTCGTCGAGCGGGGCGCCACAGCCACGGCAGAACCGAGCGGTCGCTCTCGCTTCCAAGCCGCACGTCGTGCAGACACGTGCGAGTGAGCCGCCGCAACCCTCGCAGAAGCGCGCGTCCTCCTCGTTCGCCGTCCCGCAGGAGGCGCAGGTACGGCGGTCCTCAGCCATGGTCAGTCGGGCTCCAGAGAGAACACGTCGTGGTCCTCCAGCGCCGCCACGGCGCGGCGGAACATCTCGCGCGCCAAGCGCTCATTGCGGTCGTTGACGATCTCGATGCGCCCCTCGGCCATGACGGGATAGACAAAGCACCAGGCGATCGCGAGGCGATAATCGTGCCGCAATTGTTCTGCCGGGTAGTCGATCCCGTGCTCGGCAAGGCGAGCGTGATAGCGAGCCAGTAGCGCGTCCTCGCAACCACGACGTGTGTCGGGGGTCAGGCTCTGGCTGAGGAAGTATCCGACGTCGAATCCGCCCCGACCTCTATTCGTGACTTGCCAGTCGAGCACTGTGAGCGGCGGATCCCCTGCGTCCCCGGCGAAGAACATCTGATCCAAGCGCAGATCTCCGTGCAGGAAGGTCTGGGGTCGATGCGAGACCTCCTCGAGGAACCACGGCATCAACGTCGCGAAGCGGTCGCCGTAATCACGGATCTTCGGAGTCAGTTCAGAGCCCACGCGCTCGACGCACTTCGGCCAGGCGGCGTGGTAGTTGCTCACGATCACCTGGGGAAAGGGCGGATCGGTGTGTACCTTCAGCCATGGCAGCGACGCGAGGCGATCGCTCTCCCACCAGTAGGCGTGGTGGTTGGCGATGGCGTCGATGACGGTTTCAGCGTCGGCGACCGAGCAGCCGACGAGCTGGTCGACGTTGCGGAGCCGACCCAGATCCTCGAGCACCAGGACGAAATCGTGGGTGGCCTCGTCGATGGCCGCGAAGTACGGCCGTGCGGGCGGTAGCGGATTGGCGAGGCCGATTTCCTGGTAGAACCGGACCTCCCGGTGGTAAAACTCGAGGTCTTCGCAAAGATTGGTTCGCGCAATCGTATCCAGCGTTGGAAGCTTGACCACGACCGTCGGCGGCAGGTCCGGGTCGCCGTCGAGATGGGCCCGATAGAGGCGACCGAGAAGCCCATAGCCGATCCCGAACTGCTCGAGTTTGCAGACCCGCACGTCGGCTTCGAGAACCTCGCTCAACCATTCCGCCGTGATGGACTGCGGGTCTAGAGGGATTCTCGGCATGTTGCGCCTCCCCTTCAGACCCCGCGAGCGAATCAATCGTACGAGATCGAAGGCGCGTCAGCACTGGTTATAGCGGGCGTGCTGCCCGCAAGAACCTTGCGTTGGCAAATACTGTCGGAGCCGTAACCGATATCAGCTGATCGGCGGTGCGACGGGCCGTGCCGGTTCCGCCGAAGCGTCCGGATCCGACGGTGGCGCCTTCTTCAGCCACGTCGGGTCGATTCCGTCGTCGAGACGCCCTTCCGCCTTGGCGTCCAGGTAGCGGAAGTACAGCACCGAGAACACGACGACCAGCATCAGGCCCCACCCGTAGGTGAACTTCATGTACTCGAGGAACCGACCGGTCGTCGGCCAGTGCCCGAGCAGCCAGCGGTCGGCGCTCATGAACCCGTAGATCGCCAGCCACGCAGGCCAGTTCCGCAGCACCGAGTTCGGCAGCACCACCGTCATCAGGAATGGGAACAGCATCATCGAGTAGTAGCCCTGCCCCAGCGACAGCACCAAGAACGAGGTGATCAGCAGCACGCCGGACGACGTCGTCATCCAGAACAGCGGGTCGCGGGTGCGGTAGTACTTGTACAGCAGCCACAGCGAGATCACCGCGATGACGGCAAAGGCGATGCGCAACAACAGGATCAGCCAGGTCGGCAGGCCGTAGTAGACACCGTTGCCGGCGATCGAGCTGTTGAAGTAGTCGCGGGTGGTGAGAATGTAGGGGACCGTACGGGTGAAGAAGTTCATTGGGTCGCTGATCAACGGCCATGCCGCGACGTTGAACGCCAACGGCACCGCGACCGCGGTCACCAGCGCTCGCCACTGCCGGTTCAGCAGCGGCAGCAACACCAGCGGCGCCAGAAGCGGTTTGACCACCAGGGTCAATCCGATCGCCGCACCCGCCGACCATTCGTGGTTGCGTTTACCGTCCAGCAGCCAGCGGAAGAACAACACCTCGGCCAGCAGGATGCATCCGTTGATGTTGCCGAAAACCAGTGTGTTGATCACGCTTTCGGTGCAGAACATCGCGGCCAGCAGCGCGGGCAGTGCGACCGAACGGAAGCCGAAGCCGAACAGCCGGACCAGGAAGTAGGCGGCCAGCACGATAGCGATCGTGTTGAACGTGATGAACCAGTACCGGGATGCGTCGACGGGCAGATAGCCGAACGGTGCCATCAACAACGTGCCGCCCGGCGGATAGAGGTAGTGCGGGTCGACGTGGTCGAAGTGCTCGTTGTAGATGTCCCAGCCCATTTTGAAGTTGACGACCGCCCGGTACACCGGCCCGTAGTCGTCGGTGATGTAGCCGTTGGTGGCCAGGACGTAGCTGCGGTGAATGATGAACAGGATCGCCAGCGGCCACAGGATCACCTTCAACACCGACGCCACGTTGGGCGGGGAGGTCCGGGGCCGGAACGGGGCGGTCACAAGATCGCGCACGACCGCACGGTACCCGACCGCCGAACGCGTCAGGCGTCAGGCAGGGCAGAACGTGTCGCTGTCCGGCAGGTTGCCGCTGTCGAGGTAACCCAGGACCGGAGGCAGGGTGCACGGCGAGTAGATCGAGGCGCCGTGTCCGATGCCCTGCCACATGACTCGTCGGTTGGCCGAGCCGGCGTTGATCGCCGTGGCCGCGACTGCGGCGACGCCTTCGTTGCCCACGATCGGGTCGTTTTGGGTGCCGAGCAGTAGCACGGGAATCTTCAGGTTCTTCGGCTCCTCGGGCGTCGAACCGCTCGGCCAGTTCAGGCAATTGACCAGGTTGAGCGCACCGACGGTGCCGAATTGCGGATACAGCTTGTCCCAGGCCACCACCAGCTCGCGCACCCTGTCGGGGGTGGGGCGGTTCAGCGAATCGCTGCAGCCGTTGACGAACTGACCGTCGGTGTCGCGCAGGGTTTCGGCGCGGGCGATGAGGTCGGTGAACGGCGCCGGATCTCCCGATTGCGCGGCCGCGATCGCGGCGGCCAGCGCATTGACCGACTCGACCCGGTCGCCGCGCGGATAGGCGAGTGCGGTGGCGATCGCATTGGCCACCGTGGCGACGGCGGCGCCGTTGGGACCGCGGCCCTGGCGGGCCGCCGAGAGCAGTGCGTCGACCGCCGCTTTGGGATCCGGGCCCAGCACGCAGTTGGTCGCGGCGCACTGCGCGGCCCAGGCGTTCAGCGCGGCCTGCTCACCTTTGACGCGCTGCTCCATCGCGGCTTCGGCGGCGATGCCCAGTGGCAGCGGGGAATCGAGCACCAGGCGCGCGACCTTATTGGGGTGCGATCCGGCGTACGCGAGCGCGATCTGCGCTCCGTTCCCGACACCGAGCAGCGCGAGGGCGGGCACGTCCCAGGTGCTGCGCAGCCGCTCGATGTCCTCGGCGGCGTGGGAGTTGTCGTATGCCGAATCGCCGGGGGCGATGGTGTCGGTGCAGCTGGTCGTCGCGGTCTGGACGATGGCGCCCAGGTTCGCCACAGGGTCATCGCCGGACTGGAACTGCGCCTGGTCGAGCATCTCCTGGCGGTCGAACAGGTCGCGGCAGTCCAGCGCGCCGGACATGCCCATGCCGCGGCGGTCGACGGCAACGATCGGATGGGTGTTGAGCACGTCGGCGCCCGCTCGCGACAGCCACACCGGCAGCTGGATGGACGACGGCAGATCACTTCCGGTCGTCATCACCAAGGGACCCGCGTCCCCAGGCGTCTGCGGACCGCGAGCCCGCACCACGCCGATGCTGACGGTGCCCGACGCCCCGTTGATCGGGTCGAGGTCGGCGTCGTAGGTGGCGCAGTCCAGCGTCACACCCGGTACGGCGGGCACGGAGGCGTCGCTGAACACTCGCGACGTGCACTCCCGCCAGGCCAGGTCGTTCTTCGGCGCCTCGACGGCCGGCGGGCCCTCAGCCGGTTTGGTCGTTTCCGGCTCGCCCTGAGGCCCCGCGCCGGAGTCGGTGGCGAAGCGGGGATTGGCGGCAAGGCCCGGCGAACACGCCGCGACGAAGGCTACGACGGATGCCAGGCTGAGAAGCCGAACCAGCTGACCACGCCGATGCATGCCGACCACAGTACTGATGCGCGGCTCAGCCGAGCCGGACGTAGCGGGTGTACAGATAGCCGTCGTCGTCGGTCAGCACATGCGCCGGACGCATCCGCGTCAGCACCTCGCCGGAGCCGGTCGCGATCCGCGGCGCCTTGCCGCCCACCAGGAACGGCGCGATCGTCAGGCACAGCTCGTTGAGCAGATCGCTCTCGATGAGCAGGCTCAGGATCAGCGGACCGCCCTCGGTGAGCACCCGGAACAACTTGCGTTCGGCCAGCGCGTCGAGCGCCGTCGCCGCGTCGACCTCGTCGGGCCGGGAGCCGGAGGCATCGATCACCTCGGCGAGCCCGCCGAGACGGCGGCGGGTGTCGCCGCAGGCGGCGGAGCTCGTGAGGATCAGCGGCGGCACCTCGGTGCGGGTGAAGAAACGGGCGTCCGGGTCGAGGTTGCCCGATCGGGTGACGACGGCGATCGGCGGCACCTCCGCCTGGCCGCGCGCCTGCCGCTCGCCGCGCTGCGGAACGGGCACCTGCGCGCCGGAGTAGTTCTCGGTGCGCACGGTGGCGGCGCCGACGAGGATCACGTCGGCGGCGTAGCGCATCTGCTCGAAGACGCTGCGGTCGCCGACGCCTCCGAGCGCCGCGGTCTTGCCGCCGGCGGTCGCTCCGCCGTCGACAGTGGCGATCATGTTGCCGCGCACCCAGCACCTTTGCAGGTCGGCGGGGTAGGCGTAGAACTCGGCGAGCCTCCCGTCGGCGCCGTCGATCGGGGCGCCGTCGGGCCCGAGCACTGTGAACTGCGCCGCAGCGGCGGTATCGGGCATGAAGACGATTGCAGCACGTCGATAAGGTGCCTGCATGGACGGGTCCGGCGCGGTGCAACATCTGGTCGACCGGCACCCCGACGTCACACCCGACCGGCTGATCGCCCAACTCGTGCCGCCACCCACGTTCTCCGACGTCAGTTTCGACAGCTACATCCCCGACCCCGCCGAACCGTCGCAGGCCGCGGCCGTGCAGTCCTGCGTCCGGTTCTGCGATCAGGCCGAGCAGCGCCGGGTGGGCAAGAAGAAGCTGTTCGGGCGCCGGGAGGTGCTGCCCGGCGTCGGCTTGTATCTCGACGGGGGTTTCGGTGTCGGCAAGACCCACCTGCTGGCGTCGTCGTACTACCGGCTGCCGGAACCGAAGGCGTTCGCCACCTTCGGCGAGTTGACCCAATTGGCAAGCGTTTTCGGGTTCGTCGAGTGCATCGAGCTGCTGGCCGATTACGTGGTGGTGTGCATCGACGAATTCGAACTCGACGACCCAGGCAACACGACGCTGATCTCGCGGCTTTTGTCGCAACTCGTCGAGCGCGGGGTGTCGGTGGCTGCGACGTCGAACACTCTGCCCGAGCAACTGGGGGAGGGCCGATTCGCGGCCCAGGACTTCCTGCGTGAGATCAACACGCTGGCAGCCATTTTCGAGACGGTGCGCATCGACGGACCGGACTATCGCCATCGGGATCTCCCGCCTGCGCCCGAACCGTTGAGCGACTCCGAGGTCCGCGAGCGCGCCGAACGGTCGTCGGATGCGACGCTCGACGACTTCGACGCGCTGTGCGCGCATCTGGCCACCATGCACCCGTCGCGCTACCTGACACTGATCGAAGGGGTCGGCGCGGTGTTCCTCACCGGCGTGCACACGGTCGACGACCAGAATGTGGCCCTGCGCCTGGTGTCGCTGACCGACCGCCTGTACGACGCGGGAATCCCGGTGGTGGCGTCGGGAGCCAAGCTGGACACCCTCTTCGGCGAGGAGATGCTGGCGGGTGGTTTCCGCAAGAAGTATCTGCGCGCGACATCGCGACTGCTGGCGTTGTCGAGGGAAGGCACCGAACTGGGCTCGCCCTCTTCGCGCGAGCAGACGTAACCTGCCTACTTTCGCCGACCAATTACGTCAGTTTCGCGTCTGTTCGCGGTTGAAGGTCGAGCACCATCACGTAGTCGTTCTCGATGGTCGCACCCAATCGGAACGTCTTGGTGCCGCTCACGACGAAACCGTGCTTGGCGTAGAACCGTTGCGCGCGTTGGTTCTGCTGGTTGACGCCGAGCCACACCGCTGCGGCCCCCAGATTCGCGGCCTCTTGCACCGCCGCGGTCATCAGGGCAGTGGCCACTCCGGCGCCGTGGTGGTCGGGCAGCACGTAGATCTTCGACACCTCGACGGCCGGGCGGGTTACGACCGCGCGCTGGACGTCGGGGTCGTCGGGCACACCGCGAATCAGCATGGCGTAGCCGGTGATTGCGCCGTCGGCACGCGCGACGAAGACGGCCCGGTCGGGGTCGACTAGGTAGTCGCGGAAGCGGGACTGCGACAGGTTGTCCTCGATGAACGCTGCGACGTTGTCGGGTGTGGCCGCCGGGGGACAGGCGAGCGGAAACGTACGGGCGGCGACGTCGGCGAGTTCGGGCAGGTCGGCTTCGACGGCCGCCGTGACGTCAACACCCAACGGCGACTACACGTTCCACTGAGCCAGGTGCTCGCCGGTGACCTTGTCGAGCAGCACCACGTTGGACACCAGGTCGCGGTAGCAGTCCCAGAACACCGCGCCGCTGACCGTGGACCCGGCGGGCGCGTTGGTCAGCTGCGGTTGCAGCGCGTCGGGGGCGTCGGTGTTGCGAGGTTCGTAACTGTCGCCTGTGGGCGTCACACCGCGGAAGCTGTAGGTGATCGACTGCGCATAGGGCGTCGGCACCTGAATCGAATGCACCGTCACCCAGGCTCGCCAGACCTGCTGACGCGGGGGCCGTGGGGCATAGCCGAAACCGGGCGGGATCGGCGACGGATCGATGCTGTGCACGGTGATGTCGGCGACCAGGCCCTCGAACTTCACCTGCAGGGTGTCGCCCAGCCTGCCGATCGGCGCGGTCACCGCCGATGCGGGTGCAGCGACTATTCCGGCGGTGGTCGCCATGGCGACCACGAGCAGCACGAACCAGCGACGCATCACCGAATGATCGCACACACTGAAACGTGTTACAGACGCTTCCAGGTCAGGACGTCCACGGCCCGACGCCGCCGACCTTGTCGATGCGGATCCGGGTCAGGTAGCCCGGCGGAGCCTCCTTGGGCGGGAATCCCGAATCCGGGCTGGACAGCGTCTGAGCCAATTCCTTCAGCAGCTCGGGCGCACCGCCCTCGACGACGCGGGCGGTTCCGTTGATCGCCAGATACGGCCGCATCGCCTGCCCGGCACCGTGCGGCGACAGGATCGTCACCGCCACGCGGGGGTCGCGGCGCACGTTGCGGACCTTCTGATGCTCGGCCAGGTGTGCGGTGACGAGCTCGTCGCCCTCGGGCGTCGACTTCAGCGCCACCCATACCAACGTCACCTGTGGACTGCCGTCGGGATTGAGGGTGACCAGCGTGGCGTCTGCGCCCTGCCCGATGAGGGCGCGTGCGGCGTCGTTGAGTTTCATGCGAGGTTATACCGCTCGGCACGCCGATTCATTCCCTCAGGCGACCTCGAGGCTCAGCAGCGTCGACTTCGCCTGCGGGCCTCCGACGTATTGGCCGGGCGATCCGTCCGAGCGGACGACACGGTGGCACGGGATCACGACCGGAAGTGGGTTGTGGGCGCATGCGCTTCCCACCGCGCGTACGGCGCGGGGGTTGCCGACTGCGACGGCGACGGCCGCGTAGCTCTCACGCCGGCCGTAGCCGATGTCGCGGAGATGCTCGATGACGCTGCGCCGGAAGCCCGCTGCGAGCCGAAGGTCGACGGGGACCTCGAATGTGGTGCGGCGCTTGGTGAAGTACTCGTCGAGTTGGCGTGCGACGGTGTCGAGGCGGGACGGTGCGCTGAGGATGCGCGGGCTCACCGTTTGTGCCAGGCGGGTGAGCACCGTGTCGTGGTCCTCGACGTCGAACGCGACGCGGACCAGTCCGACGGTGGTGGCGGCCAACAGGAGCGGGCCGACGGGGCTGTCGATCGTGCGGTAGGCGACGTCGAGGACGCCGTCGTCAGCGGCGCCGCGTTCCAGCCGTCGGTGCAACCGGTCGAGTGTCTCGCCGTCGGGGGTCAGCTCGTCAAAGATGTTGGTGGTCATGAGAATCGGTCCTCACGGTAGATGCTGCGAAGTGTCTTGATGCCGTCTGCGGCGGCGCGGCGTGCTGCGTCGGGGGAGTTGCCGAGCAGGTCGGCGATCTCGGCGAACGGTAGGCCGGCGATGTGGTGGTAGGCGACGGCCTGGCGCTGCTTGGCGGGCAGGCGGGCCAGGGCGTCCCACAGGTCGGGGTCGCGGGCCGCCGGATCCGCCCGCGGCGCGGCTCGGTCCGGCATGTCGTCGGTGGGCGTGGGTCTTCGGGACCGGGCCCGGCCGACGTCGAGGGCGCGGCGGTGGGCGATGGTGACGAGCCAGGCCTCGACGTTCGCGTCGGCAGGCAACCGGGGGTAGGCGCGCAGTGCCGACAGAAACGTCTCGGACCAGGCGTCCTCAGCGTCGACGGGACCCACGACGGCGCGGCAGACGCGCAGCACGGTCGGACCGTGCTCGGCCACTACGTCTTCGAACGGTCGCATCCTCACATCATGAAGACGTCCCCGGGTCGACCGTTGTGAGATCACTCCTTGGTGAAGGCCTGCAACGCGTCGAGCAGCTCGGTTTCGAACCTGTCCTTATCGACGCCGATGCGGTGCAGAGGGCCGTCGTCGTCCTCGGCTTCCCATAGCGCCAGGAAGATGTGTTCGGTGCCGACGTAGTTGTGCCCCAAGCGGAGTGCGTGACGGAAGGTTAGTTCGAGGACCTTCTTCGCGCCGCTGGTGAACGGGACCAGTGCGGGAAGGTCGCCCTCGGCCCGTGCCGGAAGGGACACCACCCGCGTCACGGCGTCGGAGTCGACGCCTTGGGCCGCGAGCAGCTTGGCGGCCAGCCCGTTGGGGTCTTTAAACAGTGCCAGCAGAAGGTGGTCGGATCCGATCTCGGCGTTGCCGGCCGCGTGGGCGAGGTTCTGGGATTCGACGACGACGTTGCGGGCGCGGGGAGTGAACCTGCCGAAGCCTGCATTGGGGTCGAGGAATTCGGCGTCGGTGGGCGTCTTGGGGACGAAGCGTTTCTGCGCGGCCTGTTTGGTGACGCCCATGCACTTGCCGATGTCGGTCCACGACGCCCCGGAGCGGCGGGCCTGGTCGACGAAGTGGCCGATCAGGTGATCGGCGATCTCGCCGAGGGATTCGGCCGCCAGCACGGCGTCGGTGAGTTGGTCGAGGGGTTCGGTGTGCACGGTCTTGATGACGTCGATGAGGTCGTCGAGCCGGACCGGGTTGGTGATCTTGGCGGACTGCGTCATAACGTCAACCGTAGGTTGACGACGCGTCGGCGTCAACCTTGGGTTGACGGTCGCGGGTATCCGCGTCTGACCGTGCGGTCGAGGATGCCCAGCGTCGCTCGCAGCGCGTTCTCGGAGACGACGGGGAAGATGCCCGCCTCGCGCCAGTGCGGGTCGATGTCGGACCAGTCGTAGAACGACGTCACCAGCGTTCCGTCGGCGGTTGGCTCGAGGCGATAGCCGTAGACGTGGCCGACTTGCGGCCGGATTCGGCCGAGGACCGTCCAGGAGATCAGGCTGTCCTGCTCGAAGTCGCGGATCGAGACGGTGACGTCGTACTTGCCCATGGGGAAGTCGTTGAGAGCTTCGCGATCCATGTGGACGACAAAGCTGTCGCCGGCCGCGCGAACCGGCTCGCCCTCCGCGTCCTGCAGCATCCCGGTGGCGTCGATTGCGACATGCCCCTGGGGGTCCGTCAGGACGGCGAAGATGTCGGACGCCGGCGCGGCGATGGTGCGCTGGACCTCGATGCGATCGCTCATCAGCAAATCATGCCCTGGATGTGAAACGCGTCGTAAGCCGTTTCGGTTATCGGCGCCGGGGTATCCACGAATTGCTATGCGCAACCATGTGGACCCTACTCGTGTTCAGTCCGCCCTGCTGCGGCGCGCGATCACGTTCATCAACGAGAACGCCCACAGGGAAATAACACTCAGAGATATTGCCACTGCCGTCAATGTGACGCCGCGTTCGGTGCAATACGCGTTCCGCCGACACCTCGGCACGACGCCGCTCGAGTATCTGCGGCGGGTGCGGCTCGATCGAGCGCACCGCGAACTGCAAATAGCGGACCCGCGTAGCGACACCGTGATGGCGATCGCGGGGCGGTGGGGTTTCACGCACGCCGGCCGCTTCAGCGGTGTCTACAAACGCGCTTACGGAACTCCGCCGAGCGAGACGTTGCGCGCCTGACGGCTTACCTCGGGAAGAAGCCCTCGCGAGTGAAGAAGCCCGGCTGCCATCCCCGGGTGCCGAGGCAGAGCATCGGACGACCGTCGGGGGACTGAGCGGCGGATTGAGGCTTGGGGCACGGGGCACCGACGTCCTGGACGCCGAAGAGTTCGTAAGAGGCTTGCCAGAAGCCCTGGTTGGTGGGGATAGGCGGCCACTGGTTCTCGATCCAACGGCACTGCAAGACTTCTCCGCCCGGGCCGCGCCCGAAGGTGAACCGCTCGAGGTTGAAGCACGGCCCAGTGAGGTGGGCGTCGTAGTTCATGCCGGGTACGTCGGAGGCATACCGCCCGGGGGTGTCGGGATAGTCGTTGTCGTCCGCTGAGGCGAACGGTGCCGCACAGATGGCGGCGCCCGCGATGGCGGCAGTGGCGAGCAGTTGGCGAATCATGTCCCACCCTCGTGTCAGGACCGGTCGGTCTTCGCAAAGCGTAGTAGGTGGGGGTCGGCGGCCGAAGGCTTTCCCCTTAAGTGGAGAGCAGCCCGCCGGCCGCGCCGCGCTCTTACGGAACGGTCGTCCACGGGGCCGCCGCCAGCTCAGGGCCACTGCCGGGCCAGGAGCCCGCCTCGTCGAGGTCGGCCATGCTCGTGTCACTGGTATCTTGCTGATGTGTGCAGGCGGCATCATCGGCCGAGCCATTCAAAAATGGTTGATGTGCCGATCCCGGCGGGATGGCGCCCCAGCAGGTCGGCGAAGCCGCCGCCGGGCCAGAAAAGCTGAGCAGACCAAGTGTCAGTCCACCGGCATAGAAAAATATATTTGCAATCGACAGGTTGCCGCGCATGAATTGTGTCCTCCCCCAGAGTGACTGAGGGATATTTACTCTGACGCAATCAAGATCGCAATGGCATACGGCGCGACCGTTATTGTTCGCAACGACTTAGGTGATCGACTCAACCTCGTACAAACGCGTTTCGAGTCGCCCCCGGCTTCCGTAAGTGAGTCGGGATTCCTTACTTCGCGTTCGGGTGAGCGTCTGACGAGAGCAGCTCGGAAAAGGGCACGTGAGTCAGTGGTTGCCGGGACATGCGCAATCCATGGCGCCCCCACATTGCCCAGCATCTTTCGCTGCGGATGGATGTACCGTGGCGTCGAGTTAGCTGGCGCAATTTCCGAGGTGTATGGCGATACTCCTGATGCAATTTCGCCGTCTCGCGCGCATACTTGCTGCAGTGAGAGGACGGGGCCGAACGACAGGTAGAGGTCGGGTTTAGGGCTAGTCCTGGCGACTTTCCGGAACCTGTGCGAGGCCCTGCTTTGGCCGCGCGGAAAGTGAACGGCAGGTCCGGTTGCCTAACTGTCGCACGCGTAGACGGCGGCGTGCTTTAGCAGCAACACCGCGTCACCCGCGGTGGTGTGCGCATCATCGTTGAATGCGTCTAGGTTCGGCCAGTCCGTTGCGTCGGCGGAATTGGCCAGCCGCACCAGTAGTAATTCCAGCCGATCGACCTGTTGTTGCGCCGCGTAGGGCTGCCCGCTGTGCCAGTAACCAGCCGCGGTGCGCAGCGCCCCTCCCAGGCAGAAGCTGCATGGGGCGGCCACGGGCTCGGTGCGTGTCCGGTAGCCTCCCGCGCCGACGTGCTCGGTGCGCACCCGCACCCAGTTGCCCGGCGAGTCGAGTGCCGGGTGCACCTGCGTGCCATCGGCGTCGCGGCAGTAGGCGCCTTGGGTCCACCCGCCGTCAGCCTCGATGAGCGCCAAAGCGCCCTCGATCACGGCCCGGTCGGTATTCATGTCAGCCATACCTTCAAAGTACGAAGTGCGGCCGCCTAACAACACGAGGTTGGCCTCCAAGGTTTGGGGGGGTTAACCCCCCCAAAAAACGAGCATGTCTGCGCTGCTAGGGCATCTGCCGCTGCCGGGCTGCGCGACTTGGTGTGGCGGGTCCTTGCGGGCTAGCTTCCGGTGCCGTCGGAGGGGGGCCACGACTCCTTTTTTGCGATGTTAGTAAGGGCGTACTAGCCGTACATTCTTGGGGCCCACGGATGCGAGCCTTCACCAATACTCCGGTGCCATCCGTGTTGGGTGCCCGCGCTCAGAAGCGCTTCGTTGAGTCGGCCTGCCCGTCGCGGGCTCGGCTCATATTAACGCTGAACCGGTAAGGGGATAGTTAGCAGAGCTTCTCTGGAAAGGATGGAGCCCGCCACCGGCGGTTGTTTACCTCGCGAGGCACTGGTTGAATGTCGCGGCGCAACCTATTAGGGACATCGAGAGCGCCATGGCTCGGAAAGTGCATGGCGAATAGATAGGTGAGCTAGATACAGCCCATCAGTACAAAGTGTGGTGCGCGATACTGGGATTGAACCAGTGACCTCTTCCGTGTCAGGGAAGCGCTCTCCCGCTGAGCTAATCGCGCCGAACCATCATTGAGGTGGAGACGGGAATCGAACCCGTGTGCACGGCTTTGCAGGCCGTTGCCTCACCACTCGGCCACTCCACCGCTGGGGTTGATGCCACTGCACCTTCGAGCGGATGACGGGATTCGAACCCGCGACCCTCACCTTGGCAAGGTGATGCGCTACCAACTGCGCTACATCCGCGCGCCACGAACGACTCGTCGCCCGTCGCGAAGGACGACGATAGTCCACCAAAGTGTAGCCGCACAAATCCCGACGTTCGCCGGTGCGTCTCTGCCCGTTCACATCTCAAAACAGCAGGTACGACTCACGTGAGAGCCGAAGTCGCGCCCGGGGTCCCCCGTCCCGGTGCTCCTCCATCGCCGGGCGCGCACGGGTCACCCCACAACCGCTACGGATTCGGGGTGCGACCCTCGATCGTGCTAGTCTTCGACGTCGTTCGGCCGTTCGGTCGACTCTCCGGTCTCGTAGCTCAGTGGGAGAGCGTCCGCCTCACACGCGGAAGGTCGCTGGTTCGAACCCAGCCGGGACCACCCCTTCAACGCCACGCGCGATCTGCCGTCTCCCTAGACTCAGCCCATGCCGTTGCTGTCCAATCCGCCCTTCCCGAGTCGTCATGTCTGAAGCAGACCGGCCCGGCGAGATTCTTCCCGAAAGCGAATGCTGGAACCTCTTGGGCCGCGTGTCCCTGGGGCGACTCGTCACGACCGCCGACGGGCACCCCGAGATCTTCCCGGTGAACTTCGTCGTCCAGAACAGGACGCTGCTGTTCCGCACCGCCCAGGGCACCAAGCTGGTCAGCTCCGCGGTCAACCACGACGTCCTCTTCGAGGTCGACGATCACGACGCCGCCGAGGGCTGGAGCGTGATCGTCCGCGGCGTCGCCCGCACTGTGAACGATGACGATGACCTCGAGCAGGCCGAGCGGGCGCATCTATCGCCGTGGACGGCACACGCCAAGGACCACTACGTCCGCGTGCTTCCTCGACGCGTCACCGGCCGCCGCTTCCGATTCGGTTCCTAACCCGGAGCTAGCGCCTGCGCCGCCAGACGACGACTCCGACAACCGCGAGAATCGCGACGATCGCCACCACCGGAACCGTCTGCTTCGGATTGTCGGTCGCCGTGTGCCGAAGCGTGTCCGCCTTCTCGACGACGCGCTCTTTCGTTTCGGCCGCCTTCTCCTTGGCGTGCTCTTTGGTCTCGTCGACCTTCTCTTGAGCGCGCGTCTTCACATCCAACTTGGCCTGCAGCGCCTCGACGGTCTCACCCAGTTCATGGCGCGTCCGCTCGATATCGGCCTGGATGTCGTCGACGCCAGCGTCCGGGCCCGGCTCGGGGCCGGGGTTCGGGGCGGTCATGACCGTGCGTCCTTCAGCTCTTGGATGTCTGCTTTCACCGTCTCGACGGTCTTGGGGGCCGCCGGCGTGACCTCCTGCGCCTGTTTGCGCCCTACCAGTGCCGCAATGCCCGCGATCACGAACAACAGGGCGGCGACGATCAGCGCCGCCGCCCACACCTCGAGCACCAGGGACAGCGCCGCGATGCCCGCAGCGATCAACGTCGCCGCGCCGAAGAAGGCCAACAAGCCCGCGACACTGAACAGTCCCGCGCCGATCCCGGCATGTTTGGCCGATTCCTGAAATTCCTTCTGCGCCAACCGCATTTCATCGCGGATCAGCCGCGACGTCTGCGTCGACAATTGGCTCATCAACTCGCCGATCGACGCGTCTGCAGTAGGCCTCGATTCCACCGTCATCACATACCAACCTCTGACTCGTCTTGACCTGTAGCGACAGTGATGCCCGTGGTCAGTGGGGCCGAAACCCTCGACAACCTTTGAATGCATCTGATCATCGTTATCTGCCTGTCGACGGTGATGTGCCCAGAACCGCAGGTGGGGGAGCGATCGATGCTTCGGGCGACTTTGAAAGCGGCTCTACCATGCCGAAGCGGTCACCATTTGGAAACGGCGCGGTGCGGCGTGGCGTGTCGTCGACAACTGCCTGCTGATATTAACGCGGTCGTATGGACGCGACCTCGGTACGGCATGCAAGGTCTGCTGCCTCGGTTGAACGAAAGTGTGAGCGTGAGTGGAGGGATCAACGTCGATGACGACCTTTAAAGGAGTCAACATCGCGGCAGCTGTGGGGGCTGGATTGATAGGTGCGGCCATTGGGGTGGCGATTGCACTGAGTCCAACTGCCCTGGCCGGGGGATACGAATGTGTCGAATCGGCGACCGGGCAGGCGCCCGCCGGAGCAGCACCGGGGGCACCCGTCTGCGCGCCGCTGACCGATATGGCCGGGGTGCCGATGGCACTGCCCGGCCCGCCGCCCATCGCGCCGCCGCTGGTGCCGCCCGTCGTGCCGCCGCCTCTGGTGCCACCGCCACTGGTGCCGCCCGTCGTGCCGCCGCCTCTGGTGCCGCCGGTTGCCGGTGCTCCGATTGTGGGCGGCGCCCCGGCGGTGATCGGCGCTCCGCTCACGGAGATGGGCGGGCTCGCCGGTAAGGGCAAGGGAGACCCGTCTCGCCCGCCGGCGCCAGGCGCGCCCGTTCCGGGTCAGCCGACTCCGCCCGGGCCCGTCACCTAACGGCGCACCGAGGATAGTCCCTCCGGTTTGGCCCGGCGGCGATCAAGACTCGTCGCCGGGCCAAATTCATTGGTCCACAAGCGATTCGTGCAAACAGCGAGTCGTGGCCGATCCGTGACGGAGACTTAATCGAATTGCCCACGCGCGCTTGGTTATAAAGCGCCCGGGCTGCCCTACCATTATTGACATCGTTGTAATTTCAAGGGAGGCACCAAGATTGCGTGCTGTACTTCGGTGTGTTCTTGCCGCCGTTGTCATCGCTACAAGTGTGGTGGCCGGGCCGGCCGGACAAGGCTCGGCGGCCGCCACCCAGACAGTGAGAAGCGCTATCGCCTCCATCTTGCCTGTAGAAGGTCAAGTCGTTGGTATTGCGCACCCCGTGGTGGTGACGTTCAAAGACACGGTCGTCGACAGAGCGCTCGCGGAGCGTTCGCTCGACATCACCTCGACACCCGCTATGACGGGCAAGTTCGAATGGCTCGACCCCAAGACCGTTCAGTGGGCCCCTGACCAGTTCTGGCCCGCGCACAGCACGATCGCGCTGTCTGTCGGCGGTATCAAGACCAACATCGCGACGGGTCCCGCGGTGGTCGGTGTGGCCAACATCGCCGAGCACACCTTCACCGTCACCGTTGACGGCGTTCCGCCGCACGAGCTCCCGTCGCCGCACCACCGCCCCTTCTTCGGCAAGCCCGGCGTCTTCCCGGCCTCGATGGGCAGGCCCGAATATCCCACGCCCGTCGGGACTTTCCCCGTGTTGGGCAAGGAACGCGACGTGATGATGGATTCGAGCAGTGTCGGCATTCCCGTCAGCGCGGACGATGGCTACCTACTCGACGTGGAGTGGGCCGTCCGGCTCACCAGCCGCGGCATCTTCGTTCATTCGGCGCCGTGGGCGATCAACTCGCTCGGCCACGAGAACGTCAGCCACGGCTGCATCAGCCTCAGCCCCGAAGATGCCGAGTGGTACTTCGACAACGTCAAGGTCGGCGACCCGGTCATCGTGCAGGAGAACAGCATTGAGGTGCCGCGGCCGAGAACCGATCCGACGAACCCGGAGGTTCCGCGGGTGATCTCGCGCTGACGCTCAGGATTGTGATTGGTCGACGATCTCCTTGGCGACCTTGAGCAGTGGCACGTTGGAGTCCTGAGATAGCTTGCGCAGCAGGTCGAACGCCTGCACGGCGTTGACGCCGTAGCGTTCCATCATCATGCCCTTCGCCTGGCCGATGGTGTCCCGGCTGGCCAGCGCCTGCCTGAACTGTTCGTCGCGGCGAGCGGCGTTCCAGGCCACCGACGAATGGGCGGCGAAAACCAGCCCGAGGCTCCTGGACTCGTCTCCGAAGGCGTCGGGTTCCTCCGAGTAGACGTTGAGCGCGCCCATCGTCTCGCCCTCGATGAACAATTGGAACGCCATGATGGAGCGAATAGGAGTCTCCGCCAACGCATCTCGTCGATAGCGCGGGAACCGGTCATCGGTTTGGAGGTCGGCGACGTAGACGACCTTCTTCTCCCACGCCGCGGTCAGGCACGGGCCCTCCTGATAACGCTGCTGAATCTTGTCCAGCAGCATGGGATACAGGTGCGTGGCAGCCGGGGTTTCGACGCTCTTGGACTTCCGCGTGATGGTGATGCCGGCATGCTGCGCGCCCGGAATCTCGACGGCCGCGTGTTCGGCCAGCTCCGCAATGACGGTATCCGCGTCCTGCCGGCTGTAGAGCCCGCGCACCAACTCCGCGATGCGCAGATGCGCGTCCTCGCGTTCTTCGGGTTCTTTCGCCATCACCATGCGGAGTCCTCTTCGGTCGTTCTCGATCACGCTTCGGCCCGCGGTCGGTCCCGCGGTCAAGCCGTAATTATCGGTGAAGCAAACCACCGTCAGTTCATTTTCACCCGGACCGCAAGAACCGGGCCCTACAGCGCCCGCAGATACCGTCCGGTCACCACCCGCTGAACCAGCGACGTCACCGGCGAGCCCAGCCGACTCCACCAGGTCGCGTGCCGGGAGAACGCGGTGACCACCGCCGTCACGTCGCCCGAAGCCGGGTTGTGGCGGACCAGGAACAGCTCCTCGCCCGACTCCGCGTGGCCGGGCAGGGTGCCGTAGGCGAACCCCCGGGCGTCGTGTTCGTCGACGACGTACACCACCCGGCACGGCGCCGCGATCGGGCCGAGATGCACCAGAACCTCCGACCCGACCTCCGCGACCTCCGTCGTCGCCTCGACCCGCACCCCGGCGCCACGCAGCATGCCCCACCGCATGCCGGCGTCCGCGGCGTCCTCGAAGCGGTCGCGGCCATGGCCGATGACGGCCGTCTTGTGCACATGGTGATAACCGGGCGGCAGCATTCCCGCGGTCGCGCCCACCTCCGGATACGTCAGCGGTAGCGCCGCCAGATCGCTGAGCTTCACCCACGCCACCTTGCCATCGTCGGCGTACGGTCGGGGGCATGACCACCCCCGTCGCACAAGCGTCCGGCACGTTCACGATCGGCGATCTCACCGTCAACCGCCTCGGCTTCGGCGCGATGCGGTTGACGGGCAAGGGTGTTTGGGGTCCCCCGCAGGACCGCGACGAATGTCTGCGGGTGCTGCGACGCGCCGTCGAACTCGGGGTTAACTTCATCGACACCGCGAACTCGTACGGCCCCTACGTCTCCGAGGAACTGATCCATGAGGCGCTGCACCCCTACGACGGCGTCGTCGTCGCGACCAAGGCCGGACTGGTGCGGACCGGGCCCGACGAATGGCCGGTGCTCGGGTTCCCCGCCTACCTACGCCAGGAATGCGAGATGAGCCTGCGGCGTCTGGGCGTCGACACCATCGACCTGTTCCAGCTGCACCGCATCGACACCAAGTTCCCCGCCGAGGATCAGATCGGCGAACTGCTCAAGCTTCAGCAGGAAGGCAAGATCCGCCACATCGGCCTGTCCGAGGTCACCGTCGAACAACTCGAGGCCGCGCAGAAGGTGGCCCCGATCGTGACGGTGCAGAACATGTACAACGTCAGCGTCCGCTCGGCTGAGCCGGTGCTCGAGGCGTGCGAGGCCCAGGGCATCGGCTTCATTCCATGGTTCCCGCTGGCCGCAGGCCCGTTGGCCGCGCCGGACGGGCCGCTGCAGCGCATCGCCGCCGAGCACCACGCCACCGGATCGCAACTGGCGCTGGCGTGGCTGCTGAGGCGCTCGCCGGTGATGTTGCCGATTCCCGGCACCTCCAAGGTGGCCCATTTGGAGGAGAACGTGGCCGCCGCCGAGATCGAGCTGACCGACGACGAGTTCGACACGTTGAGCAAAGCCGGAGCGTCCGACGACTGACCGACGCAATACGGTGGACGGGTGAGCTCTGAGCAGCACCCCGGTGGTGGCTTCAACCCGCCGGTTGCCACCGATCGCGGCGGACCCGACTACGGACGCTTCATCGGAGCCGTCCGCACGCTGCAGGACCACGCTCGCGCCGCAGACGCCCCGGACGACGTGATCAGCGAGGCGGCGGACCAGATCGAGAAGGTGTCGCAGCTGCTCGCCCCCTACTACGCCGACGAGTGGTCCTCACCGTCCGGTCGCCGGATGGACCTGCCCGGCCGCGGCAACATCCTGTCGATACCCCTCGACGTGCACATCACCGAGGACCAGCGCATCGAGGGCACCGCCCAATTCCGCCGCTTCCACCTCGGCCGCAATGGCGCTGCGCACGGTGGCAGCGTCGCGCAGCTCTTCGACGCGCTGCTGGGCTTCACCGCGTTCACGCTCAGCGGCAGCCGGGCTCAGCGCACCGCGTTCCTGCATGTCGACTATCGCAAGATCGCGCACGTCGAGAAGGAGTTCCAGGTGGAGGCGGGGATCGACCGCCTCGAGGGTCGCAAGATCTTCGTCTCCGGACGGCTGCTCGACGGGGACACCGTGCTCGCCGAGGCACACGCGTTGTTCGTCAAGTTGAAACCGGGCCAGCCGTGAACACCTCCGACGTCAAACAACGCCTCGGGCGGTGGCGCGAGCGGGTGCGGGAACGGCGCTCGGTCAACTTCGGCTACCGCATCGCGGTCGGCGTCGTCGGTGCCGTGGTCCTGGCCCTGGGCATCGTCGCGATCCCGTATCCGGGGCCGGGCTGGGCCATCGTCTTCGTCGGCCTCGGGATCCTGGCCACGGAGTTCGAGTGGGCGCGACGGCTGCTCGCGTACGCCAAGGAGCGCTACGACAAGGCGATGGAGTGGTTCCACCGTCAGCACGCCGCCGTGCAGATCCTGGCCGGGGTGTTCACCGCGCTGGTGGTGTTCGCGACGCTGTGGCTACTCGGCGCGGTCAGTTTCGCCGGCAATCTCGTCGGGCTGGAGCACAAGCTGCTCCAGAGCCCTCTCGGCATCGGGTCCTGACGGCACGGATCGCCGACGGGCACCGATAGCATGGTCGCGTCCTCGAGTCTGTTGACAATGAAACTGGAGAGTCACCGATGAGCGCCGCCCTCAACCGCACCTCAGCAGCCCCGATCCGGGTCGCTGCCGGGACCACGGCGGGGGAGGCGGTGCGTGAGGCGGGCCTACCGAGCCGGGGCGCGCCGGATGCGATCGTCGTCGTGCGCGACGCCGAGGGCCGGCTGCGCGACCTGTCCTGGGCGCCCGACACCGACGTCGAGGTGACGCCCGTGGCCGCGGACACCGAAGACGGTCGCAGCGTCATCCGGCACTCGACCGCGCACGTGCTGGCGCAGGCCGTGCAGGACCTCTTCCCCGAGGCCAAGCTCGGCATCGGTCCGCCGATCACCGACGGCTTCTACTACGACTTCGACGTCGAGCGGGCTTTCACCCCCGAGGATCTCGCCGCGCTGGAGAAGCGCATGCGTCAGATCGTCAAAGCGGGTCAGCTGTTCTCCCGCCGCGTCTACGAGTCGAAAGACCAAGCGCGCGAAGAACTCGCCAACGAGCCCTACAAGCTCGAGCTGGTCGACGACAAATCCGGCGACCCCGACGTGATGGAGGTCGGCGGTGACGAGCTGACCGCCTACGACAACCTCAATCCCCGTACCCGGGAACGGGAATGGGGCGATCTGTGTCGCGGGCCGCACATTCCGACGACGAGGTACATCCCGGCGTTCAAGCTGACCCGCAGTTCGGCCGCCTACTGGCGCGGCAACCAGGACAATGCCAGCCTGCAACGCATCTACGGCACGGCGTGGGAATCCCAGGAAGCGCTCGACAAGTACCTCGAGTTCATCGAGGAGGCGCAGCGCCGCGACCACCGCAAGCTCGGCGCCGAGCTCGACCTGTTCAGCTTCCCCGACGAAATCGGTTCGGGCCTTGCCGTTTTCCACCCCAAGGGTGGGATCATCCGGCGCGAGCTCGAGGACTACTCGAGGCGCAAGCACATCGAGGCCGGCTATCAGTTCGTCAACACTCCGCACATCACCAAGGCCGAGCTGTTCAAGATCTCCGGACACCTCGACTGGTATTCCGACGGCATGTTCCCGCCGATGCACCTCGACGCCGAGCTCAACCCCGACGGCACGGTGCGCAAGCCGGGGCAGGACTACTACCTCAAGCCGATGAACTGCCCGATGCACTGCCTGATCTTCCGGTCGCGTGGGCGTTCGTATCGCGAACTTCCGTTGCGGCTCTTCGAATTCGGCACGGTGTACCGCTATGAGCTGTCCGGCGTCGTGCACGGTCTGACGCGGGTGCGCGGGCTGACGATGGACGACTCGCACATCTACTGCACCCGTGACCAGATGCGCGACGAGCTGACCTCGCTGCTGCGGTTCATCCTCGACCTGCTCGCCGACTACGGGCTGACCGACTTCTACCTCGAGCTGTCGACCAAGGACCCGGATAAGTTCGTCGGTTCCGACGAGCTGTGGGAAGAGGCCACCAATGTGCTGGCCGAGGTGGGCGCCGCGTCCGGGCTCGACCTCGTGCCCGATCCCGGCGGTGCGGCCTTCTACGGCCCGAAGATCTCGGTGCAGGCCAAGGACGCGCTCGGCCGCAGCTGGCAGATGTCGACCATCCAGCTGGATTTCAACTTCCCGGAACGTTTCGAGCTGGAGTACACCGCCGCCGACGGCTCGCGGCAGCGGCCCGTGATGATCCACCGCGCGCTGTTCGGGTCGATCGAGCGGTTCTTCGGCATCCTGACCGAGCACTACGCCGGCGCCTTCCCGGCGTGGCTGGCGCCGGTGCAGGTGGTCGGCATTCCGGTCGCCGACGACCACGTTCCGTACCTGAACGGCCTTGCGACGCAACTGAAGATGAGGGGCATCCGCGCCGAGGTGGACGCCAGCGACGACCGCATGGCGAAGAAGATCGTCAACCACACCAACCAGAAGGTGCCGTTCATGTTGGTGGCGGGGGACCGCGACGTGGAGGCCGACGCGGTCAGCTTCCGGTTCGGCGACCGTACCCAGATCAACGGCGTACCGCGCGACAAAGCCGTCGCCGCGATCACCGAATGGATCGCGAGCCGGCAGAACGCCGCTCCCACAGCGGAATTGCTCGAGGTGGACACAGCCAAGTGAACGCCGAAGAGCACGCCGACCGCGGCGTCGACAACGAGCACACGGTGGTCGACCGCGGTGCCGGTGAGCCCGACCATCTGCAACGGTTGTGGACCCCGCACCGTATGAGCTACATCGCCGAGGCGCCGATGAAGGGCGGATCGGCGGGCGAGGGTAAGTCGCGTCAGCCGTTCACTGACATCCCCACGATGCCCGACGAGGAGGGGCTGGTCGTCGCGCGCGGCGAGTCGGTCTACATCGTGCTCAACCTCTACCCGTACAACCCGGGGCATTCGATGGTGGTGCCGTATCGACGGGTGTCCGAACTGGAGGACCTCACCGCCGACGAGAGCCTCGAGCTGATCACGTTCACGCAGAGGCTGATCCGCGTGATCAAGGCGGTATCGCACCCGCACGGATTCAACGTCGGGCTCAACCTCGGCCAGTCGGCGGGCGGTTCGCTGGCCGACCACCTGCACATGCATGTGGTGCCGCGCTGGAGCGGAGACGCGAACTTCATCACGATCATCGGCGGCTCGAAAGCGGTGCCGCAGTTGCTGCGCGAGACCCGTGAACTGCTGGCCAAAGAATGGGCGAGGCAGCAGTGAGCAACTTCTACCTGATGACCCGGGCGGCGTACGAGAAGATCAGCACGCCGATCGCCAAGGGCGCGCTGCGCGCGGGCTTCACCCCGGACAGCATCACCATCCTGGGCACCGCGGGGTCAGTGTTGAGCGCGTTGACGCTGTACCCGATCGGTCAGCTGTGGTGGGGTTCGTTCGCGGTGTGGATCTTCGTGCTCGCCGACATGCTCGACGGGGCGATGGCCCGCCAACGCGGTGGCGGCACCCGTTTCGGCGCGGTACTGGACGCGACCTGCGACCGGATCAGCGACGGCGCCATTTTCTGCGGGCTGCTGTGGTGGGCGGCGTTCGGGATGCAGAGCACCTCGCTGGTCGTCGCGACGGCGATCTGCCTGGTGACGTCGCAGGTGATCTCCTACATCAAGGCCCGTGCCGAGGCGAGCGGCCTGTCGGCGGAGGGCGGCCTGATCGAGCGTCCGGAACGGCTGATCATCGTGCTGGTCGGTGCGGGTCTGTCCGGCCTGTTCGGAGTGGTGTGGTTGCTGCACATCGCGATGTGGGTGCTGGCGGTGACCAGCCTGGTGACCCTCGGGCAGCGCGTGCACAGCGTGCGCACCTCTCCCGGGGCGATGGACCGTATCGCCAAGCCCGACACCACCAACGCCGGCGGCGACAAACCGGAGGCGGGGGAGCCGTGACGACCACCCCCTCGGGACCGACGGCCAGTGCCAACCCGTTGGGTGGCCGGTTGGCGGACTGGGGGTACGCCGCCGGCTGGCGGGTGGTGCGCGCGATGCCGGAGTTCTTCGCCCGCAACACTTTCGATGCCGGTGCACACTTCGCGGCCCGTGGCGGCGGGCCCGAACAGCTGCGCAAGAACCTGGCACGGGTCGTCGGCGTGGCGCCCGAGCAGGTGCCCGACGGCTTGATTCGTGCTTCGCTGGCCTCCTACGCCCGATATTGGCGGGAGGCATTCCGGTTGCCGACGATGGACCACGAGGCGCTCGGCCGGGAGTTGGTCGTGGACGACATCGACCTACTCTGGGGCGCGCTGGACGCCGGCCGCGGCGCGGTGCTGTCCCTGCCGCACAGCGGCAACTGGGACATGGCCGGAGTCTGGCTGGCCCAGAACTACGGCACGTTCACCACGGTGGCCGAACGGCTCAAACCCGAGTCGCTGTACAAGCGCTTCGTGGAATACCGAGAAGGCCTCGGCTTCGAGGTCATACCGCTGACCGGCGGTGACCGCCCGCCCTTCGAGGTCCTCGCCGAACGGTTACGCGACAACCGACCCATATGCCTGATGGCCGAGCGCGACCTGAGCCGCAACGGGGTCGAGGTGGAATTCTTCGGCGAAGCCACGCGCATGCCCGCCGGCTCGGCCAAACTCGCGATCGAGACCGGGGCGGCGCTGTTCCCGGTGCACTGCTGGTTCGAAGGCGATGGTTGGGGCATGCGGGTCTATCCCGAGATCGACACATCGTCGGGCGACGTCACCGCCATCACGCAGGCATTGGCCGACCGGTTCGCCCGCAACATCGCCGCCCACCCCGCCGACTGGCACATGATGCAACCGCAGTGGCTGGCGGACCTGTCGGCCGAGCGGCGCGCGAAGCTGGAGGCCAGCCCGTGAGAATCGGCATGGTCTGCCCGTACTCGTTCGACGTGCCCGGTGGGGTGCAGTCGCACGTGCTGCAGCTGGCCGACGTCATGGACGGCCTGGGCCACCACGTCAGCGTGCTCGCGCCGTCGTCGCCGGGGGCCGAGCTGCCGGACTACGTCGTTTCGGGCGGCAAGGCGGTGCCGATTCCGTACAACGGATCCGTCGCACGCCTGCGGTTCGGGCCGGCGACGCACCGGCTGGTGAAGCGGTGGATCGCTGAAGGCGAGTTCGACGTGCTGCACCTGCACGAGCCCAACGCCCCCAGCCTGTCGATGCTGGCACTCAACATCGCCGAGGGACCGATCGTCGCGACATTCCACACCTCGACCACAAAGTCGTTGACGCTCACCGTGTTCGAGCCGATCCTGCGCCCGATGCACGAGAAGATCGTCGGTCGCATCGCGGTGTCCGACCTCGCTCGTCGCTGGCAGATGGAGGCCCTGGGCAGCGATGCGGTGGTGATCCCCAATGGTGTCGACGTGGGGGCGTTCGCGTCGGCGCCGATGCTCGACGGTTACCCGCGAGCCGGGAAGTCGGTGCTGTTCCTGGGCCGCTACGACGAACCCCGCAAGGGCATGGCCGTGCTGCTGCGCGCGCTGCCGAAGCTGGTCGAGCGATTCCCCGACGTCGAGATCCTCGTCGTCGGACGCGGGGACGAAGACGAATTGCGCGACGACGCCGGCGAATTGGCCATGCATCTGCGCTTCCTCGGTCAGGTCGACGACGCGGACAAGGCGTCGGCGATGCGCAGCGCCGACGTGTACTGCGCGCCTCACACCGGCGGCGAGAGCTTCGGCATCGTGCTCGTCGAGGCGATGGCGGCTGGCACCGCGGTGGTGGCCAGTGACCTCGACGCGTTCCGTCAGGTGCTCGACGACGGGGCGGCGGGCCGCCTGGTCCCGGTCGACGACGCAGCGGCGCTGGCCGACGGGCTGATCGAGGTGCTCGCCGACGATGCGGTGCGCGAGAGTTATATCGCGGCGGCCACCCAGGCGGTGCGGCGCTACGACTGGTCGGTGGTGGCCCGGCAGATCATGCGCGTCTACGAAACGGTCTCGGGCTCGGGCACCAAGGTCACGGTCTCCGGCGGTGACGGCGGCCGGGCCAAGACGGCGAGAACCGCGAGGACCAGGAAGGCGACCGGAGGCGTTCGGTGATCACCTGGATCGTCGTGATCACGCTGGCGGTGCTGGTGGTGCTCATTCTGGCGGTCGGCGGATGGGCGTTGCAGACGGCCAACCGCCTGGACCGGCTGCACGTGCGATACGACCTGTCCTGGCAGGCGCTCGACGGCGCGTTGGGCCGCCGCGCGGTCGTCGCCCGTGCGGTCGCTGTCGACGCCTATGGCGAGGGACCGGACGCCGCCCGGCTGGCCGCGCTGGCCGACGCCGCCGAGCGGGCACCCCGGCCGGGGCGCGAGGGCGCCGAGAACGATCTGTCGGCCGCGCTGGCCCGGGTGGACCTGACGACGTTGCCGCCACCGCTGGTCACCGAACTGTCCGACGCCGAAGCGCGGGTGGTGCTGGCCCGCCGCTTTCACAACGACGCGGTACGCGACACCCTCGCGCTGCGCGAACGGCCGGTGGTGCGACTGCTGCGGCTCGGCGGAACCGCGGCGCTGCCAACGTATTTCGAGATCGTCGAGCGACCCGAGACGGTACCGGAGGTCGGCCGCAGGTGAGTTGGCGCACGTCGGCGCGAGTGGTTCTGCTCGACGAGGCCGGCGCCGTGCTGCTGTTTCGCGGCTCGGACCCGGGGCTGGCCGACGCGCCGCGATGGTGGTTCACCGTCGGCGGTGCGGTGGAATCAGGGGAGGAGCTGGCGGACGCTGCGGCACGGGAGGTGGGCGAGGAGACCGGACTGCACGTGACCGCGGCCGACCTGGTCGGACCGCTGTGGCGGCGTCAGGCGGTGTTCGAGTTCGACGGTGCGGTGATCCGCAGCGAAGAGCTATTTTTCGTGTACCGCACGACGCGGTTCGAACCGTCCGTCGGCGGTCACACCGCGCTCGAGCGGCGCACGATTCACGGCTATCGCTGGTGTGATGAGACAATGATCCAAGAGCTGGTCGCCAATGGCGAAACCGTCTACCCGCTCCAACTCGGCGAGTTGCTGGAACAGGCCAATGCGGTCGCCGACGCGCGCGGGGGCGGTGCGCATCAGCAGTTGCAATCGATCCGCTGAAGTGCGGAATCAACACATTTGCGGCCGCGTTTAGACTGGATCAGTAGCGATTCGGAGGAGATAGCAGTGGATACCGCACCGAACGGGTCGGTGACCCAAACCGGAACAGCCCGGGTGAAGCGCGGCATGGCCGAGATGCTCAAGGGTGGCGTGATCATGGACGTCGTCACGCCTGAGCAGGCCAGGATCGCCGAGGGCGCCGGTGCGGTGGCGGTCATGGCGCTCGAACGGGTGCCCGCCGACATCCGCGCCCAGGGCGGCGTCGCCCGCATGAGTGATCCCGATCTCATCGAGGGCATCATCTCGGCGGTCACGATCCCGGTGATGGCCAAGGTCCGCATCGGCCACTTCGTGGAGGCGCAGATCCTGCAGAGCCTCGGCGTCGACTACATCGACGAGTCCGAGGTGCTGACCCCCGCCGACTACACCCACCACATCGACAAGTGGAAGTTCACCGTGCCGTTCGTGTGCGGTGCGACCAACCTCGGCGAGGCGCTGCGCCGCATCACCGAGGGCGCGGCGATGATCCGCTCGAAGGGCGAAGCCGGTACCGGCGACGTGTCCAACGCCACCACCCACATGCGTCAGATCGGCGGCGAGATCCGGCGCCTCACCTCGCTGTCGGAGGACGAGCTCTATGTCGCGGCCAAGGAGCTGCAGGCGCCCTACGACCTGGTGGTCGAGGTGGCTCGGGCCGGCAAGCTGCCCGTGACGCTGTTCACCGCCGGTGGCATCGCGACCCCGGCCGACGCGGCGATGATGATGCAGCTCGGCGCCGAGGGCGTGTTCGTCGGGTCGGGCATCTTCAAGTCCGGCGACCCCGCGGCGCGCGCTGCGGCGATCGTGAAGGCCACGACGTTCTACGACGATCCCGACGTGCTGGCCAAGGTGTCGCGCGGGTTGGGTGAGCCGATGGTCGGCATCAACGTGGAGGACGTCGCGGCACCGCACCGGCTCGCCGAACGCGGCTGGTAAGCGGACCGGATGGCGATCGAAAAGATCCTCGACCTGGAACAGCTCGAGGTCAACATCTACCGGGGCAGCGTGTTCAGCCCCGAATCCGGTTTCCTGCAGCGCACTTTCGGCGGACACGTCGCGGGGCAGTCACTGGTTTCGGCGGTGCGCACAGTCGATCCGGCGTTCCAGGTGCACTCGTTGCACGGGTACTTCCTCCGCCCCGGGGACGCCAAGGCGCCGACGGTGTACATCGTGGAACGCCTGCGTGACGGCGGGTCGTTCGTGACGCGTCGCGTGAATGCGATCCAGCACGGCGAGACGATCTTTTCGATGTCGGCGTCCTTCCAGACCGACCAGAGCGGTATCGAGCACCAGGATGCGATGCCCGTCGCGGCATCGCCCGAGGAGATTCCGAACTACGCGTCGGTCAGCGAGGTGTTCGACGACGCCAGCTTCCGCCAGTTCGACGAGTGGGACGTGCGGATCATTCCGCGGGAGACGTTGAACAAGCTGCCGGGCAAGGCATCTCAACAGCAGGTGTGGTTCAGGCACCGAGACCCCCTGCCCGACGACCCGGTGCTGCACATCTGCGCGCTGGCCTACATGAGCGACCTGACCCTGCTGGGCTCGGCGCAGGTGAACTATCCGAAGGAGCGCAAGCACCTGCAGGTCGCCTCCCTCGACCACGCGATGTGGTTCATGCGCCCGTTCCGCGCCGACGAGTGGCTGCTCTACGACCAGTCCTCGCCGTCGGCGTCCGGTGGCCGGTCGCTGTGCCAGGGCAAGCTCTTCAACCAGTACGGCGAGATGGTGGCGGCGGTCATGCAAGAGGGGCTGACCCGCTTCAAGCGCGACTACAAACCGTGAGCACTCCACACGTCGGTGTCCTTGCGCTGCAGGGCGATACGCGCGAACACCTGGCCGCGCTGCGCGAGGCCGGGGCGGAGGCCTCGACGGTGCGGCGGGTCCGCGAACTGGAGGCCGTCGACGCGCTGGTGATCCCCGGCGGGGAGTCCACTGCGATGAGCCATCTGCTGCGCGAACTCGACCTGCTCGAACCGCTGCGGTCGCGGCTGGCCGACGGCATGCCGGCGTACGGCTCGTGTGCGGGCATGATCCTGCTGGCCTCGGAGATCCTGGATGCCGGAGCGGCGGGTCGCGAGGCCACACCGCTGAAGGCGATCGATATGACGGTGCGGCGCAATGCCTTTGGTCGTCAGGTCAACTCGTTCGAAGACGATCTGGCGTTCGGCGGCGTCGACGGCCCGGTGCACGCCGTGTTCATCCGCGCACCGTGGGCCGAACGCGTCGGGCCCGACGTCGAGGTGCTGGCCGAGGCCGCCGGTCACATCGTGGCGGTGCGACAGGGCAAACGGCTCGCGACGGCCTTCCATCCGGAGATGACCGGCGATCGTCGCATCCACAAACTGTTCGTCGACATGCTCTAATCCCGGGCGACTTGTGCACATCGGGGAGCGGTGAGCGCTCTCAAATGTGCACAAATCGCAGACAGCTAGCGGATTTCGAGGCCGGTGACCGCGCGGCCGATCACCAGGCGCTGAATTTCGCTGGTGCCCTCGAAGATCGTGAAGATCTTGGCGTCGCGGTGCATCCGCTCGACGGGATACTCGCGGGTGTAGCCGTTGCCGCCGAGGATCTGGATCGCCTCGTCGGTGACGTGCACCGCGGTCTCGCTGGCGACCAGCTTGGCCATCGAACCCTCGGCGTTGTCGAACGGCTTGCCGTTGCGTGCCATCCAGCCGGCCCGCCAGACCAGCAGCCGGGCGGCGTCGATGCGGGCCTTCATATCGGCCAGCTTGAACGCGATGGCCTGGAATTCGCCGATCTTCTTGCCGAACTGCTCGCGCTGGCCGGCGTAGTCGAGCGCGTACTCGTAGGCCGCGCGCGCGACGCCGACCGCCATCGCGCCGACCGTGGGCCGCGTGCGCTCGAACGTCGCCAGCGCGGCCTGGCTCTTGGCCCGCTTGCCCTCGCGCACCCGCGCGATCCGCTCCTCGAACTTGTCCCTGCCGCCGACGATCAGGTTGCCGGCGATGCGCACGTCCTCGAGCAGCACCTCGGCGGTGTGCGAAGCGCGGATGCCGTGCTTGAGGAACTTCTGCCCCTGCCGGCAGCCGGGGGTGTTCGGCGGGATGATGAACGTGGCCTGCCCGCGCGTGCCGAGTTCGGGATACACCGACGCGACTACGATATGCACCTCGGCGATACCGCCGTTGGTGGCCCAGGTCTTGACGCCGTTGAGCACCCATTCGTCCTTGGCCTCGTCGTAGCGGGCGCGGGTGAGGATGGCGCCGACATCGGAACCGGCGCCGGGTTCCGACGAGCAGAACGACGCGACCTTCGGTTCGTTCACGCTGCCGAACATCTGGGGAACCCATTCACCTATCTGCTCGCGGGTGCCGTTGGCGGCCAGCGACGCCGCCGCCAGGCCGGTGCCCAGGATCGACAGCGCGATACCCGCGTCACCCCAGAACATCTCCTCGAACGCGACGAGCATGCCCAGGCCGGACGGCTCGGCGGCCTGCTCGGCGAAGAACTCCATCGAGTACAGGCCGACCTTCGCCGCCTCCTGGATGATCGGCCACGGGGTCTCCTCGCGCTCGTCCCACTCCGCGGCGGCGGGACGGACGACGTCGGCGGCGAACTCGTGGACCCAGTCCCGGACGTGGACGAGGTCGGGGGACAGCTCAAGCGAGAAGGACATGCCGCTATCTTACTGCGGAGTAAGATAGCGGCGAAGTATTGTGGCAGACCTAACAGCGCCGGTAGGACGGAACGCCGCGATGACGATGGTCGAAGTCGAGCCGCAACCGCGCATCGACACCCTGGTCAAGCTCCCGAACGGCGCAGACGCGCGCCGCACCGAGTACACCGGCACCGCCTGGTTCGACGGCAAACCGATCGTGTCGGGCCTCGCGCTGCGCCGAGCGCCCAACGCGCCCAGAGGCATTCGGTCGCCGAACTTCTCGGCGTCGTTCTTCATCCCGGACAGCCTCCCGTACGACCGGGCCGCGCTGGGCACTCCGACGCTGTCGGTCTCGGTCGTTCTGGCGGGCTCGGGCGAGACGGGTGCGGTCGTCGACGCCGCCGCGACGTTCACCGACGACCCGTCTGGGGCGCCGACGTGGCTGCAGGTGCACGTGCACGGCCACATCGGCTGGCCGGCCGCCGTCGGCTACCGCGTCATCGCGCTGACGTCGCCCGACGCGGTTCGGTAGGGCGCAAACATCCACGTAGACTCGTCGGGCGGACTCAGCGCACGAACTTGGCGCACGAAAGCGCACGGAGAGGTACTACCTGCATGAGCGGCCATTCCAAGTGGGCCACCACCAAGCACAAGAAAGCGGTCATCGACGCCCGCCGCGGCAAGATGTTCGCCAAGCTGATCAAGAACATCGAGGTCGCCGCGCGCACCGGCGGCGGCGACCCGGCGGGCAACCCGACGCTCTACGACGCGATCCAGAAGGCCAAGAAGTCGTCGGTGCCCAACGACAACATCGAGCGGGCCCGCAAGCGCGGCAGCGGTGAGGAAGCCGGCGGCGCCGAGTACCAGAACATCACCTACGAGGGCTACGGCCCCAACGGTGTCGCGGTGCTCATCGAATGCCTGACCGACAACCGCAACCGCGCGGCCGGCGAGGTCCGCGTCGCGATGACCCGCAACGGCGGCAACATGGCCGACCCCGGTTCGGTGTCCTATCTCTTCTCTCGCAAGGGCGTCATCACCCTCGACAAGAACGGCCTCACCGAGGACGACGTGCTGATGGCGGTGCTCGAGGCCGGCGCCGAGGACGTCAACGACCTCGGCGACTCCTTCGAGATCCTTTGCGAGCCAACTGACCTCGTCGCGGTGCGCACCGCGCTGCAGGACGCCGGCATCGACTACGAGTCGGCCGAGGCCGGTTTCGAGCCGTCGGTGTCGGTACCGCTGGACGCCGACGGCGCGCGCAAGATCATGAAGCTGGTCGACGCGCTCGAAGACCTCGACGACGTCCAGGACGTCTACACCAACATCGACATCTCCGACGAAGTCGCCGCCGAACTCGACAACGAGGATTAGAGCGGCACGGCCACGCGGTAGTGGCGGGAGGCGAACAGCCAGTTCCCGTCGACGCGTACGAGTTCATCGACATACTCGCCGACCAGCTGGCGCGCCGGTTGATCGCGCAGCCGCATGAACTCCAGGCAATACGAGCGCGCGTCCGCACGGTCGCCGCGCACGGCCAGCGACGCCATCTGGGTGAAGAACGCCATCTGCTCGATGGTCGTGAAGATGGCGTGCCAGTGGTCGCGCAGTTCGCCCTTGCCGTGACACTCGCCGCCCGAGCCGGTCCGACGTCCGTCCTCGGTCCAGCACGCCAGATACGCGTCGAGATCCTTGCGGGTGACCGCGTCGCTGTAGATTTCGAGGCGCTCACGGATGAGCTGTCTGTCTTCGGCCGGCCCGATGAACGTCATCGGCTCATTATCGGGACGACCACAAAGAGCGGAGACCGCGGCATGGCCAGGGTGACGGTGACCGATCCAGAGGGGGAGACGGTGACGGTGCGGCGCTGGTGGTGGCGAACCCTGCCGTGGCAGACCGGATTCGAGACCCTCGACGCGTTCCTCTTCCTACTCATGCTGCCGTTCATGTTGATGTGGCCGGTCTGGCTGCTGCTGAAGTGGCTGGGCGTGTCGTGGGCGATCCTCGTCGAACGCGGAGGCGAGCGGATCGCCCGTGAACACGTGCGCGGCTGGCGCCGCTCCGGCGAACGCATTCACGAAATCGCGGCGGCCGTGCAGGCGGGCACCTATCCGGTCGAGCAGCCGACGGCCTCCTGACGGTAGGTCAGCCCCGGCCGTTGGTGCGCACCAGCTCGTCGTCCTCGCAGTCGATGGTGTGGTCGAACGCCTTGGCGCGCTCCTCGGCCTCCGGGCTGCCGGAGAACATCCCCGCCGCGACGCGCTTCGTCTCGCCCGCGATCTCGCGATCGGTCTGCGCCTCGGGGGCGGGCGCCGCCGGTTCGATGCGCTTGATCGGCACCACTCCGCCGGTGCGCTGCACCCAGTCGACCAAGCCCTCGCGTACCGCGCACTGCAGGTCGAAGAGCGCGCCGGCGTTGCGAGCGCTGACGACGATCCGCACCCGCACCACGCCGCCGACCGCGTCGGTCACCTGCAGCACACCGCGGCGGCCGTCCCAGAGCTCGCTCTCGGCCAGCAGCCGGTCCAGCTCGGCGCGCATGTCGTTGAACGGGACGTTGAAGTCCACATCGAACTCGACCGCACCCATGATCTCGGTGGCGCTTCGGGTCCAGTTCTCGAACGGCTCGGTGGTGAAGTACGTCGACGGCAGCACCAGGCGGCGCTCGTCCCAGATCCGCACGACGACGTAGGTCAGCGTGATCTCCTCGATGCGGCCCCACCACTGCCCGTTCTCGAGCTGGACGATGTCGCCCACGCGGATCGCGCCGGAGAACGCGATCTGCATGCCGGCGAAGACCGCGCCCAGCGACGTCTGCGCGGCCAGGCCGGCGACCACCGACAACACACCGGCGGAGGCGAACACCGTGGTGCCGATGTCGGAGAACGACGGGAAGGTCATCAGAATCGCGGCGCCGCCGAGGATGACGACGATGGCGATCGCGAGTCTGCGCAGCACCGTGACCTGTGTGCGGACCCGTCGCCACAGCCGGTCGGCGTCCGATATCTCCTCACCGCCGCCGCCATAGCGGGCGATCATGCGCCGCTCGGCGACGCGCACCAGACCGGTCATGAGCCAGGTAATCGAGGCGATCATCAGCATCAGCAGCCAGTGGTCGACCCAGTCGCGCCACGAGTCCGCGGTGTCCGACGTCCGCCGGACCGCGACGGTCGCGGCGATCACCATCAGCAGCATGCGCACCGGCTTGCGGGTGAGCACCTCGATGTCCTTGAGCAGGGCGCTGCGGCGACTGATGCGCGCCATCAGCCAGGTCACCAGCACCCCGAACACGTACACGGCGGCGATCGCCCCGGCCGCCCAGGCGATGGTGACGGCGATATTGGTTGCGGTCTGCAGTTCGGTCTCGTCCGGCATGGGGATGAGGTCACTCCACGAATCGGGATCAGGTCCCCTGTCGCGTAGCCGTGTTGCCCTCGAGGGAAACATCGGCTCCGGGGCGTCGTGAGCGGATTCTGGCGTCCCACAAGCACAATTGGCGCGTGGCAGTGGTACGCGACACAGGCGGCGCCGAGTGGCAGATCAGCAGGCGATGGTGGCCGTTTCCCGGCGACGCTCTCGATCTCACCTTCGGTTGGCTGGAAATCCTCGTCGGCGCGCTGTTCGTCGTGCTGTGGCCGTTTTGGCTGCTCGCCAAGTTCTGCGGGGTGCGCTGGGTGATCACCATCGAACGCGACGGGCATCAGGTGGGGCGTGAACTGGTGCGCGGATGGAACAGGTCGACGGGTCGCATGAGCGAGATCGCGCTGCAGATCGCCGAGGGTGGACGTGGCGGTCAATTCGTGATCTGAGCGGGCGTGTCCTGCTGGGTCCGAGCCCGCCGGGCGGCTAAGCTCTCGAACAAGTGTTCACAGAAGGGCCGGACGTGCGGGTGATGGGAGTCGACCCCGGGTTGACGCGCTGCGGCTTGTCCCTCATCGAGGGCGGCGCGGGTCGCCAGGTCACCGCGCTCGACGTCGACGTGGTCCGCACCCCGTCGGGCGATCCGCTGCACCGGCGCCTGCTGGTGATCAGTGAAGCCGTCGAATACTGGATGGACACCCACAAGCCCGACGTGATCGCGATCGAGCGGGTGTTCTCCCAGCAGAACGTCTCCACCGTGATGGGCACCGCCCAGGCGGGCGGTGTGATTGCGCTCGCGGCCGCCCGCCGCGGCATCGACGTGCACTTCCACACCCCCAGCGAGGTGAAGGCGGCGGTCACCGGCAACGGCAACGCCGACAAGGCGCAGGTGACCGCGATGGTGACCAGAATCCTTGCGCTGCAGACCAAACCGACACCGGCCGACGCCGCCGATGCGCTGGCGCTGGCGATCTGCCATTGTTGGCGCGCACCGATGATCGCCCGAATGGCGGCGGCCGAGGCGCTGGCCGCCGAACAACAACGCAAGTACAAAGCGACGCTCAAGGCGAAAGCGAAGGCGGCACGATGATCGCATCCGTTCGCGGTGAGGTTCTCGACATCGCGCTCGATCACGTCGTGATCGAAGCGGGCGGGGTCGGCTACAAGGTGATGGCCACCCCGTCGACGCTGGCCACCCTGCGCCGCGGCGCCGAGGCCCGGTTGATCACCGCGATGATCGTTCGCGAGGACTCCCAGACGCTCTACGGCTTCGCGGACGGCGATGCCCGCGACCTGTTCCTCACGCTGCTCGGGGTGTCCGGGATCGGGCCCAGCATCGCGCTCGGGGCGCTGGCGATGTACGACGGGCCGACCCTGCGCCAAGCCATCGGCGACGGCGACATCACCGCGCTGACCCGCATCCCGAAGGTGGGCAAGAAGACCGCCGAGTTGATGGCGCTGAGCCTGCGCGACAAGGTCGGCATGGCCTCACCGTCCGGTGCCGCGACGGCGAGCGGGCATACGGTGCGCGGCCCGGTCGTCGAAGCGCTCATCGGGCTCGGGTTCGCCGCCAAACAGGCCGAAGAGGCCACCGACAAGGTGCTGGCCAACGACCCCGAGGCCAACCAGTCGACCGCGTTGCGGGCCGCCCTGTCCATGCTGGGTAACAAATGAGCCGGTTCACCGACGGCGAAGACGACGCCGAACAGCGTGAGGTCTCTCCCGCGCTGACGGTCGGCGAGGGCGACGTCGACGCGAGTCTGAGGCCGCGGTCGCTCGGGGAGTTCATCGGCCAACCGCGCGTGCGTGAGCAGCTGCAGCTGGTCATCGAGGGCGCCAAGAACCGCGGTGGCACACCGGATCACATCCTGCTCTCGGGTCCGCCGGGGCTGGGCAAGACGTCGTTGGCGATGATCATCGCCGCCGAACTCGGCTCCTCGCTGCGGGTCACATCCGGGCCGGCGCTCGAGCGTGCGGGCGACCTCGCGGCGATGCTGTCGAACCTCGTCGAGCACGATGTGCTGTTCATCGACGAGATCCACCGCATCGCCCGCCCGGCCGAGGAGATGTTGTACCTGGCGATGGAGGATTTCCGCGTCGACGTCGTGGTCGGCAAGGGCCCCGGTGCCACGTCGATTCCGCTCGATGTCGCGCCGTTCACCCTCGTCGGGGCCACCACCCGCTCCGGCGCGCTGACCGGCCCGTTGCGCGACCGGTTCGGCTTCACCGCCCACATGGACTTCTACGAACCCTCCGAACTGGAGCGGGTGTTGGCGCGTTCGGCGGGCATCCTCGGCATCGAGTTGGGCGCCGACGCGGGAGCCGAGATCGCGCGCCGCTCACGGGGGACCCCGCGCATCGCCAACCGACTGTTGCGCCGGGTCCGCGACTACGCCGAGGTGCGCGCCGACGGCGTGATCACCCGCGATATCGCCAAGGCCGCGCTGGAGGTCTACGACGTCGACGAGCTCGGTCTCGACCGACTCGACCGCGCTGTGTTGTCCGCGCTGACACGCAGTTTCGGCGGAGGACCGGTCGGTGTGTCCACCCTCGCGGTCGCGGTCGGCGAGGAGGCGACGACGGTCGAAGAGGTGTGTGAGCCGTTCCTCGTGCGCGCCGGGATGATCGCGCGCACACCACGGGGACGCGTGGCCACCGCGCAGGCGTGGACACATCTCGGCCTGACCCCGCCGAGTGGAGTGACGGGTCTGGGACAGGTGGGTCTTTTCGACTGAGTTCGACCGAGGAGGACGAGATGGGCAGCGGCACGATCAGGCTGGGCGGCTTGCTCGGTGTGGCCTCCGCAGGTGTGATCGTGCCGGCGTATCTGGTCGGCTCGCCCGAGACGCCGAAAGACGCCGGCGGGGTGGACGCCTATTTCGACCGTGCGGCAACGTTTCTCACCTTGAACGGCACCCTGCCGCTGCTGCATCTGCTCTTCGGCCTGTTGTTCGTCGGGGTGCTTATTTCGGTGTTGCGGTCGGCGGCCGGGCCCACCGGCGCGGTGTACACCGCGGCGCTGGGTGGTGCGGTGTTTCTCGCGCTGACCGCGGCCGGGCTGTCCGCCGAGGTCGCGATTCCGGCCGCCATCGTGCGGTTCGACGACCTCACCGTGACGTCGTACTCGCAGCCGTTCCTCGGCCTGGCGGTGTGGCTGTACCACTACAGCCACATCGGTTCGGCCACACTGATTTTCGCTACCGCATACATCGTCTGGCGCACCGGTGTGCTGCCGAAGTGGTCGGCGGCGCTGGCGGTGCTCGGCGTGCCTGCGCTGCTGCACACCTGGATCGGGCTGCCCGGCGCGTACGCCGTCGTGGTGTGGATGGTGCTGATGGGGCTGGTCATGGTGGCGATACCGCCGGTGGTTCGAGTGGAAAGTGTGGGCGTGTAATGGGTTATGCCGGATTGTTCTTCGCGGGGCTCGCGGCCCTGCTGCACATCTACATCTGGGTCATGGAGTCTCTGACGTGGACGTCGCCGCGCACCAGGGCGACGTTCGGACTCTCCGAGGAACAGGCGCTGGCCACCAAGGAGTTGGCGTTCAACCAGGGTTTCTACAACCTGTTTCTGGCGATCATCACGATCGTGGGGATCGTCATCGGCGGGCTCGGCTGGGTTGGCCTCGCACTGATCTTCGCCGGTGTCGGCTCGATGCTGGCCGCGGCGCTGGTGCTGTTGCTGTCCTCACCGGACAAGGCGAGGGCCGCTGTCACACAGGGGATCTTCCCGCTGATCGCGATCGTGTTGCTGATCCTGGCGGTGGCGCTATAGTGCCGGGTGCGCCGAACGTGCGGCCACTGCGATCTTGTCGGGGAGATCTCGCAGCGGCCGCACGTTCGACGTCGCGTTAGAGCAGGCCCAGCAGCTGCAGGTCGGTGACGTACTTGACGATGACGTCACGCGTCACGTGCGGGATGTCCTTGTCCGGACCGATCTTCGCGTCCTGCACCGCCGTGCGGAACCGCTCGGTCGGCGCGATCGAACCCCGGATCGGGGTCTCGGGCCGCTGGTAGTTGTGCAGCAGCGGGAGCAGCGACGCCTGCCGCTGTCGTTCGGGCAACCCGCGGATCGCGGTGTCGAACCGCTGCAACCACGTGGCATAGTCACCGACGCGTTCGACCGGATAGCCGGCGTCGATCAGCCAGTCGACGAACTCGTCGAGCCCGATGCCGTCGTCGTAGGGGTTCATGACGTGATACGTCTCGAAACCCGGTCCGGCGTCGTGGCCCACCTGCGCGCCCAGCGTCGAGATGGCGTCGGCGATGAACTCGACGGGAAGGCCGTCGTAGTGCGCGCGTTGGCGCTGGCCGTCCGCGTCGACCTCGTAGAACGAGAACGGCGCGATGCCGGTCGCGACGAGGCTCAGGATCAACCGCGTGAACATGTCCGGCACGTTGAGCTGTCCGGCATAGGTGGTGTCGGCCAGGATCATGTCGCAACGGAAGACCGCGACCGGCAGCCCGCACAGGTCGTGCGCCTCGCGCAGCAGCACCTCGCCGGCCCACTTGCTGTTGCCGTAACCGTTCGCGTAGGTGTCGTCGACCTGGCGCGTCGGGCTGATCACCCGGATGTCGCCGTCCTCGGTGAACCGCCCGGGGGTGATGCCCGCGCCGACACCGATCGTCGACACGTAGACGAACGGCTTGATCTTCGTCGTCAACGCGATGCGGATCAGCTCGGCGGTGCCGACGGCGTTGGGCCCGAACAGCTGGCTGTAGGGCAACACGTGGTTGACCAGTGCTGCCGGATCGACGATCAGGTCCACGGTGTCGGCGAGCCGCTGCCAGGTCCGGCGATCGAGGCCGAGGTCGGTCTCACCCTTGTCGCCGGCGATGACCTCCAGGTGATCGGCGGCCAATTCCCGGTAGTGACGCAGCAATCGGGGATCACCCGAGTCGAACGTCCGGTCCAACCGCTCGCGCGCCGACGCATCGTCCTTCGCGCGCACCAGGCAGATCACCTTGCCGCCCACCATGGCCATGCGCTCGAGCCACTCCAGCGCCAGATAGCGGCCCAGGAAGCCGGTCGCGCCGGTCAACAGCACGGTGCGCACCTCGGTGCTCGGGCCGGACAGCGACGGTGCAGTCGCCAGGGTGGCGGCGTCGAGAAACTTGTCCAACGTCAAGTCGCCGGCGTGTACCTCGGTTGCGTCCCGGCCGTGCACCGACGCGAATGTCGGCCTCTTGGAACCGGGTTCGCGTGCAGCCTCGATGTAAGCGGTGAGTGCCGCCAGATCGTTGGCCGGACTGACGATGACGCCGACCGGCACCTCGATGTCGTAGATCTCGTTCAGCAGATTACCGAACGTCAACGCGGACAATGAATCCCCACCGAGGTCGGTGAAGTGGGCGTCGGGCTGCAGCTCGGCGGTCGTTGCGCCCAGCAGGGCGCCGGCGGCCCGGCTGATCGTCTCGAGAACCGGCTTCTCGGCGCCGTGCTGGCGCAGGGCGCTCAGTTCGGCGGCCTGGCTGTCGGCCAGCTCGGTGTAGAGCGCCTCCAACCGTTCGCCGTAGTGCTCCTTGAGCTTCGGCCGCGCAAGCTTGCGGATGCCGGTGAGCAGACCGTTCTCGAGCGTGAACGGCGTTGTCTCGACGATGAAGTCGCGCGGAATCTCGTACGACTGCAGTCCGGCCGTCCTTGCGACGTCCTGCAGGGATTCGCTGATCGCGGTCTTCAGCGCCTCACCGTCGTAGCGGGCCAGCGCGTCGTCGGTCGGCACGATCACCGCGAGCAGGTAGGAACGGGCGCTGTTGCCGTAGACGAAGATCTGGCGGATCAGCGGGCTGGTTCCGAACGCCGCCTCCAGTTTCGCGACCGTGACGAACTCGCCCTGCGACAGCTTGAGCACGTTGTTGCGGCGGTCGAGATAGACCAACTGGTCCGGGCCGACCTCGGCCACGATGTCGCCGGTCTTGTAGTAGCCGTCGACGTCGAACACCGACGCGGTGATCTCGGGCCGCTTGTAATAGCCGGGGAACATCGTCTCCGACTTCACGAGCAGCTCGCCGCGCGGATACGGACGATCGGTGCGGTAGTACCCGAGATCGGGGACGTCGGCCAACCGGTAGTCGACGACCGGGGGACGCGACACCTGTCCGTCGACGAAAACCGCACCGGCTTCGGTGGATCCGTAGCCGTCGGTCAGGTGCAGGTCGAGCAGTGATTCGACGAAAGTCTTCATCTCCGGCGAGATCGGCGCGGACCCCGTCATCGCCGAGACGAACCGGCCGCCCAACAGGTTCTGGCGCAGATCGGCGAGCACATCGGTCTCGGCGGCCCAGCGGTCGACGCCCTCGGCGGTACGACGGTCGACCTCGCTCTGGAACTGCTGGAACATCATGTCCCAGATGCGCGGCACGAAGCTCAGCTGCGTGGGACGCACCAACGCGATGTCGTCGAGGAACGTCGAGAGGTCGCTTCTGGCAACGAAATACGCGGTGCCGCCCGCACCCAGCGTGGCGTACAGGATGCCGCGGCCCATTATGTGGCTCATCGGCATGAAGTTCAACGTGATCGACGGAAGCGCCTGCCCGCCACCCCACATCGCCATGCTCGACCGGCGCCACGAGTTCGCCACCATCTTGCGCTGATACATCGCGCCCTTCGGCGCGCCGGTGCTGCCCGAGGTGTAGATCAGCAGCGCGAGCTCGTCGTCGTCGACGTCGGCCGGTGCGGGGACCGGCAGCGCACGGCCGCGGGCGACGGCATCGTCCAAAGTCTCGACCCGAACGCCGGTTTCACCGAGGCGCGCCTTCGCCGCGTCGAGCGCGGTGCGGTGGTCGTCGACCTCGGGGTGGTAGTCGAACACGATCAGGTGTTGCGGGAGGTGACCGGTGAGCATCACCTCGACCGCGTCGTCGAGGAAGTCGACACTCGACGCGATCGCGACCGGTTCGGTCTCGACGGAGATCGGCTGCAGCTGGGTCGCGGCCGCGCTGGTCTGCAGAGGCACGGAGACAGCACCGAGGTGCAGCAGCGCCATGTCGACGGTCGTGTAGTCGATGCTGGTGAAGCCGACGATTGCGACGCGGTCACCGGTGCGTACCGGGAACTCCGCCAAGGCGGCGGCCACTGCCCGGACACGGTCCGACACCTCGCGATAGGTGATGGTGTCGAACCGGGGAAGCAGTTGGGCGGCGGTGCGTCCCGTCGTTGGATCGGTGACGAACTCGACGGCGCGTTCACCGAGCGCGGGACGATCGGCGTAGCCGTCGAAGATGGTTTGGATGAGCTGGGGGACAGAGAGGTCGATCGCTTCGATGGCCTCTGCGACCTGTTCTGAAGGGCGTGCAGCGGCGAACTGCGGATCGGTGTCGAACAAATCGGAAATACGGCGCTCGAGTCGCGCCTCGCGGTTATCAGTCGTCATCAAGAGATCCTTCGGACGAGCGTGGATTGCGGGGGCGCGCCATTGCGTCCACTAAAAACATCGATAGTCGAACTAAAAGTATTCCCTCGCCAGCTGGGAGCTTGCTGTGAGCATGAGCAGCGCTTTCTGCCAGACCCGCCGCGGCTGGTCAGCGGATCGCTGGGAGCGCCCTCGCGGGATCGGCGCGCCCGGCGAGCACCTCGACGGCCAGCGTCGCGTCGGGCACGCAGATCAACAGGTCCCGCGTGGCGTTCAACGCCTCGGCCGACGGTGCGACACCGCCGACCGCATCGGCGAGGTCGAGCAGGTGCACCGTCGCCTCCATGAGCGCGGTCTCGGCGACGACGGCCAGCGTCGTGCTGCCGACGACCGGATACGCGATCGTGGTCTCTGCGGGCATCGGCGTGGCACGCAGCACCCGCGCGCTCTCGTCGAACCGCCGGGCGGCCTCCTGCGGGGTCAGCGCTGCGGACTCTGAAACCGCTTGTTCGGCAAGGCTTTCAGCGTTGATGTTGGCGACTCCGTCGGGTTCGTTGAAGCGACGCAGCAGGGTTGCCGCGTCGGTGACGGCGGCGGGACCCTCGATCACAGCGCCGGTGAGACGGTCGAACATGGCCGGTTCCGGGCAGATGTGGGCGAGCAGCGCTGCGACGTCCCAGCCTCCGCAGCGCGTGGGTGTGGACCATTCGTCGGCGGTCAGTTCTGCGCACCGTCGCGCCCACCGCTGCCACGTGTCGGCCAGGACACGGCGGGCTGCGTCACCGTCGAGTCGCATGGCGCCAACCTAGCCAATGACCGGTTACGTATGCGTCAGCGCGGGTAACCACGCCTCAGGACCAAGGAGGCATCATGACCGAGACGCGAGTACATCCCCGAGGTGGGCGGATGCGAATGCCGCGCAGTCGCGGGGCCACGAGTGGTTTCCTGCTGATACTGCTGGGCGCCTGGGGCGCACTGGCTCCCTTCATCGGCCCGCTGTTCAACTTCGCGTACAGCCCCGACCAGGCTTGGATGTGGACGACCGGCCGGGGCTGGTTGGAGGTGCTGCCGGGCGCGGTGACCGTGCTGGGCGGCCTGCTGCTGCTGATGTCGCGCAACCGGGCGACGGCCTCGCTCGGCGGCTGGCTCGCGGTTGCGGGCGGCGTGTGGTTCATCATCGGCCGCGCGGTGGCGGGTCCGTTGAACCTCGGTGACGCGGGTTCGCCCGTTGCCGCCACCGAGGCCAAGCGCATCGCGCTCGAGCTGATGTTCTTCTACGGCCTCGGAGCGTTGATCGTGTTCCTGGGTGCCGCGGCGCTCGGCCGCATCTCGGTGCGCAGTGTGCGCGACGTCGAGTGGGCCGACCGACCGGTGACTGCGCACACGACCGCGGACGAGCACGCGCCGGTGGCGACGGCCGAACCGACTCCGGTCGCGGGCCACACCGGGCCTGTCACCGCTCCGGTGGCCGACCACCACACGGGTCCGGTCGCCGGTCACACGGGTCCGGTCGCCGGTCAGCCCGCGATGGCCGACCAGCGCACCGAGGTGATCGGGCCGACGGCCGAGGCCGCGCAACCGCGTCGCAAGCGCAACTGGCGGAACATGTTCCGGTCGCGCGGCGATCGCGGCGGGCGCCTCGCCCACCGGTAACCTCTCCACCCAAGCGCCCCAGACGCTCGACGTCTGGGGCGCTTTGCGTTGGCCGATCCCGTTGGGGTGACGTAGATCCCACTCGCGCGGTCCGTGCGACGAGTTTCACCGCGTCGCTGTGACCTGCATGACTGCCGGCGGCCGAGACGGAAACTAGCCTGGCTAGGTAACCAATTCGACGTGCGCCTTTTCGATCAACACCTTGGTGGCGTCCGATAGCCGACGTAGCTCTCTTTGTCAGGAGGCCCACCATGCCCGACAGGCCTGGTATCACCGATTCCGTTGTCGCGCGCCAGAATTCGGCCACTGCGGTGTGTGAGGCGTTCGGCTTCCCGCAGGAGGACTGGGCGATGTTCGCCCGTCTGGCCGCAGGCCCGATGACCCCGCACGACGAAGAGGCGCTGTTCCAGTACATCGACGTCAAGATCGCCGAGCGCTGTTGGAAGCCGACCGACGACCTGCTCTCCGACCTGATCGACATCGAGGTCGGCGGCGTCGAACTCACCGTCGACGACATCTACCGCTTCGTGGCCACGTTGATCGGCGTCCGGGTCTTCTAGTCGTCTAGTCGCTCGTGATGTCGGTTCGCGACGACGTGATGGGGTGGCGCCCCGAGGAGGCCCGGAGCACCTGCGCCGCCGTCGCGGACTGTCGCGTCGAAGAGGTCGCGGGGACGGGACATGTGTCGCACCTGTTGATCGACCGCGACCGGATCGCCCGGTCACTGTGCGATCTGTGGAGCCGCACCGACGGTCAGCGCCGCCGACACTCCACAAATGGCACGGGTAGTCAGCCCGTATAGGCCATGACGTGCTTGATGCGGGTGTAATCCTCGAAGCCGTACATCGACAGGTCTTTACCGTGTCCCGAGGACTTGAACCCGCCGTGCGGCATCTCGGCCACCAGCGGAATGTGAGTGTTGATCCACACGCACCCGAAGTCCAGGGCCGCTGAAACCCGCAGTGCCCGAGACACGTCACGCGTCCACACCGAGGACGCCAACCCGTATTCGGTGCCATTGGCCCACGCGATCGCCTCGTCCTCGTCGGAGAACGACTGCACGGTGATGACCGGGCCGAAGATCTCCTCCTGGACCAGCCGGTCGTCCTGGCGCAGGCCGCCGATCACGGTCGGTTCGACGTAGAAACCCTTGTCGCCCTGCCGTCCTCCGCCGACCGCGACCGTCGCATGCGACGGCACGTCGCCAAGGAATCCGAGCACCCGCTCCAACTGGTTGGCATTGTTCACCGGCGGCACCCACGCGTCCTCGTCGTCGGCGGGCTTGCCGTACGTCGTCGTCGCCGCGCGCGCCTGCTCGGCCAGCGCCTCGGTCAGGTCCGAGGCGACCCGTGCCGTCGCGAGCACGCGCGTGGCCGCGGTGCAGTCCTGGCCGGCGTTGAAATAGCCCGCCGTCGCGATGCCTTCGGCCGCCGATGCGATGTCGCTGTCGTCGAACACGATCACCGGTGCCTTGCCGCCCAACTCCAGGTGTGTGCGCTTGAGATGTCCGCCGGCGCTGACGGCCACCGCACGGCCCGCCGCGACGGACCCGGTGATCGACACCATCTGCGGGGTGGGGTGCGCCACCACGGCGGCACCCGTATCGCGGTCTCCGCAAACGACATTCAGCACTCCCGGCGGAAAGTGCTTGGCCGCGATCTCGGCCAGCATCACCGTGGTGACCGGGGTCGTGTCGCTGGGCTTTATGACGACGGCGTTGCCCGCCGCCACCGCGGGCACGAACTTCCAGATCGCCATCATCATCGGGTAGTTCCACGGCGCCACCTGGCCGACCACGCCGACCGGTTCGCGGCGGATCCACGACGTGTGGTTCTCCATGTACTCGCCGGCCGACTTGCCCTCCAGCATCCGCGCAGCGCCCGCGAAGAACCGGATCTGGTCCACCATCGGCGGAATCTCTTCGGCCATCGTCACGTGGTTGGGCTTGCCGGTGTTGCGGCCCTCGGCCTCCACCAGCGCCTGCGCGTGCTTTTCAACGTCATCGGCGAAATCCAGCAACGCCTTCTGTCGCACCGACGGAGTGGTGCGCTTCCAGTCGGCGAACGCCTTGGATGCGGCGGCGTAGGCATTGTCGATGTCGGTCTCGTTCGAGATCGGCGCGGTGCCGTACCGCTCACCGGTCGACGGATCGACCAGCGGCATGGTGGCGCCGCTGACCGAGTCGACGCTCTCGCCGCCGATGAAATTCTGGACCGTAGTCATTCGATCTCCTTGTGAGTCACAGGTCTTTGAGGACTGAGGCGAGCACGTCGAGGCCCTCGACGAGCAGGTCGTCGCTGATCGTCAGCGGAGGCAGGAAGCGCAACACGTTGCCGAATGTCCCGCAGGACAACACGATCACGCCCGCGGCATGACATCCCGCGCACAGCGCCCGCGTCAGCTCGGCGTCGGGGTCCAGCGTGCCCGGCTTCACCAGCTCCATCGCGATCATCGCCCCGCGGGCGCGGACGTCGCCGATGCGGTCGTCTTCGGCCTGCAGCCGGCCCAGCCGAACCTTCATCAACTGCTCGATCCGGCGCGCTCGTTCGACGAGGCCGTCGGCCTCGATGGTCGCGATGGTGGCCAGCGCGGCGGCGCACGCGACCGGATTACCTCCATAGGTGCCGCCGAGTCCGCTGACGTGTGGAGCGTCCATGATCTCGGCGCGACCCGTGACCGCGGACAGCGGGAGGCCGTCGGCGATGCCCTTGGCGGTGACGATCAAATCGGGTTCGACGCCCTCGTGTTCGCACGCGAACATCGCACCGGTGCGGGCGAAACCCGTCTGTACCTCGTCGGCGATGAACACCACTCCGTTGTCGCGGCACCACCCCAGCAGCGCGGGCAGGAAGCCGTCGGCGGGAACGATGAAGCCTCCCTCGCCGGCGATCGGCTCGATGATGACGGCGGCGAGGTTGTCGGCACCCACCTGCTTCTCGATGACGTCCAGGGCGCGGCGGGCCGCCCGTTCGCCGTCGGTGGCCATCTCCTTGCCGAACTCGGTGTCGCGGAAGGGATAGGACAGGGGAGCGCGGTAGATCTCGGGCGCGAACGGGCCGAAGCCGTGCTTGTAGGGCATCGACTTGGCGGTCAGGGCCATCGTCAGGTTCGTGCGGCCGTGATAGGCGTGGTCGAAGGAGACGACGGCGGACTTGCGCGTAAAGGCCCGCGCGATCTTGATCGCGTTCTCCACGGCTTCGGCGCCCGAGTTGAACAGCGCCGAGCGCTTCTCCCCGCTGCCGGGGGTGAGCCGGTTCAGATGTTCGGCGACGGCGACATAACCCTCGTACGGGGTGATCATGAAGCAGGTGTGAGTGAATTCGGCGACCTGACGCCGGACCGCCTCGACCACCCGCGGTGACGAATTGCCGATCGTGGTGACCGCGATGCCCGAGCCCAGGTCGATCAGTCGGTTGCCGTCGACGTCCTCGACGATGCCGCCGAACGCCCGCGCCGCATAGACCGGCATGGTGGTGCCGACGCCGCGGGCCACCGCTGCGGCTTTGCGATCGATCAGTTCCTGTGACCGCGGCCCGGGAGTGGTGCCGGCGAGATGGCGGCTCTGCTCGACGGTGCTCATCGAGCAAGAAGCCTAGCCAAACCAGCACCGATCCGGTCGATAACCTCGCCAGGATGTGGCGTAATCCGCAGCCACCCCCACCTACGCGCAACGAAATTCGTCGAACAGGGTGCAGCGGCGGGTGCGCGGGCCGGTGAATTCGTGGATTCGTCGTGGTGGGCTGGTCGCCGGGCAAGGCCGCAATGGCACACTGGTCACTTATGGGTGCGCGCCCCTACCGGTGCTGCGCCGTGACCACAAGACCTAACGAAAGATTTCATCGCCATGGATTTGGTTGTTTTTCTCCCCCTGCTCATCGTGCTGGGTGCGTTCATGTTCTTCGCCTCGCGGCGGCAGAAGAAAGCGATGCAGGCCACCATCGACCTGCACAATTCGCTTCAGATCGACGACCGCGTGCACACCACCTCCGGCCTGGTCGGAACCATCAAGGGCATCACCGACGATGAGGTGGAGCTTGAGATCGCCCCGGGTGTCGTCACCACGTGGATGAAGCTCGCGGTGCGCGACCGCATCACCGAGGACGACGAGTTCGACGACGACGAGCCCGAGTCGACCGCGGTCGAGCTCACCGAAAGCCCGAACACCAAGACCGACGGCTGAGTCCGCGGGCAAAAATCACAGCTCGAGCCCGTAGTCTTTGCGGTGCTGTGCTGACGGACCGATCCCGAGGAGACCTGACAAAACGTGGCATCGTCTTCGACGCCGGTGCACCCTGCCCGCTACCTGTCGCTGTTCCTGGCGTTGCTCGTCGGCGCCTATTGCCTGGTCTTCCTGACCGGAGACAAGAAGCCTGACCCCAAGCTCGGTATCGACCTGCAGGGCGGAACCCGCGTTACCCTGACCGCGCGCACGCCTGACGGCTCGCCGCCCACCCGCGAGGCGCTGAACCAGGCGCAGCAGATCATCAACGACCGGGTCAACGGCCTCGGCGTGTCCGGTTCCGAGGTGATCATCGACGGCAACAACCTCGTGATCACGGTGCCGGGCAGTGAGAGCAGCGAGGCCCGCAACCTGGGCCAGACCGCGCGGCTGTACATCCGTCCCGTCGTGCACGTGATGCCCGCCGAGATGCCCGGTGAACAGCCGCCGACGGAGGGCCCGCCGGGCGCGCCGCCGGGTGGTCCGATCCCCGGAATGCCGGGGATGCCGGGTGCTCCGGGCGCCGAACCGCCGGCTGGTCAGCAGCCACCCGGGGGCGATCAGCCGCCGGCGCAGCCCGCGCCGCCGGGCGCACCGCAGCCGCGTCCGTATCCGCAGGAGCCGCCGGCGCAGCCTGCCCCGCCGCCACCTCCGACGCCGTCACCGTCGCCGGGGAGCCCCGCGCCGTCGCCGACGCAGACCGCGCCGCCCTCACCTGAGGACGTTCCGCTGGCGCAGCGCATCGCCGACGAGAAGCAGTTGCGTCAGAGCACGGATCAGCAGATCCAGATCCTCGCCCTGCAGTTCCAGGCGACGCGCTGCAATGAGGAAGACGTACTGGCCGGCAATGACGACCCGAACCTGCCGCTGATCACCTGCGGTCGGGACGGCAACGTGTATCTGTTGGACAAGTCGATCATCAACGGTGAGCAGATCGAGGACGCCACCTCCGGGCTCGACCAGCAGCGCGGTGAGTACGTCGTCAACCTTCAGTTCAAGGGCGAGGGCGCCAAGACCTGGGCGGACTTCACCGCCGCCAACGTCGGGACCCAGACCGCGTTCGTGCTCGACTCGAAGGTGATGAGCGCACCGGAGATTCGCGAGGCGATCCCCGGCGGTCGCACCCAGATCAGCGGTCAGTTCACCCAGCAGACGGCCCGCGAGCTGGCCAACGTGCTCAAGTACGGTTCGCTGCCGTTGTCGTTCGAGTCGTCGGAGGCCGAAACCGTCTCCGCCACACTGGGTCTGTCGTCACTGCGGGCGGGCCTGATCGCCGGTGCGGTCGGGCTGGCGCTGGTGTTGCTCTACTCGCTGCTCTACTACCGGATGCTGGGCGTGCTGACCGCCCTGTCGCTGATCGCGTCCGGCGCCATGGTCTACGCGATCCTCGTGCTACTCGGCAGATGGATCGGCTACACGCTCGACCTGGCCGGTATCGCCGGTCTGATCATCGGTATCGGTATGACGGCCGACTCGTTCGTGGTGTTCTTCGAACGCATCAAAGACGAGATCCGAGAAGGGCGTTCGTTCCGGTCGGCGGTGCCGCGAGGCTGGGCGAGGGCCCGCAAGACGATCGTGTCCGGCAACGCGGTGACGCTGCTGGCCGCAGCGGTGCTCTACGTGCTCGCGGTCGGACAGGTCAAGGGCTTCGCGTTCACCCTGGGGTTGACCACGATTCTCGACGTTGTCGTGGTGTTCCTGGTGACGTGGCCGCTGGTGTATCTGGCGTCGAAGTCGCCGACACTGGCGAAGCCTTCGCTGAACGGACTCGGTGCGGTGCAACAGATCGCCAGGGAGCGACGAGCGGCCGCGCACGTGACGGGACGGGACTAACTCATGGCGGCCAAGCAGTCATCGGAAGAACAGCAGACCGGCGCCGTGGAGGCGCCCGACATCGAATCGGCGACGCCGCATCACGGCTTCTTCGTCCGCCTCTACACCGGCACCGGTGCCTTCGAGGTCATCGGTAAACGCAAGCTCTGGTACATCGTCAGCGGTGTGATCGTCGCGGTGTGCGTGGCCAGCATGCTGTTGCGCGGCTTCACCTTCGGCATCGACTTCGAGGGCGGCACCAAGGTGTCGATGCCGAGCGCGACCGCGTCGGGCACCGTGACCACCCAGCAGGTCGAGGACGTGTTCAGCAAGACGCTGGGTAAGAGCCCGGAGTCGGTGGTGGTCGTCGGCAGCGGCGGATCGGCCACCGTGCAGATCCGCTCCGAGACGCTGACCAACGAGGAGACCGAAGAGCTGCGCACCGCGCTGTTCGACACGTTCAAGCCGAGGGGATCGGACGGGCAGCCGAGCAAGCTGGCCATCAGCGATTCGGCGGTGTCGGAAACGTGGGGCGGCCAGATCACGCAGAAGGCGTTGATCGCGCTGGTGGTGTTCCTGGTCCTCGCGACGCTCTACATCATGGTGCGCTACGAGCGCTACATGTCGATCGCGGCGATGGCGACGCTCGTGTTCGACCTGGTGGTCACCGCCGGTGTGTACTCGCTCGTCGGTTTCGAGGTCACCCCGGCGACGGTGATCGGCCTGCTGACCATTCTCGGCTTCTCGCTCTACGACACCGTCATCGTGTTCGACAAGGTCGAGGAGAACACCCACGGCTTCGAGCACACCACCAGGCGAACCTTCGCCGAACAGGCCAACCTCGCGGTCAACCAGACCTTCATGCGTTCGATCAACACCAGCCTCATCTCGGTGTTGCCGATCATCGCGCTGATGGTGGTGGCGGTGTGGCTGCTCGGCGTAGGCACGCTGATGGACCTGGCGCTGGTGCAGTTGGTCGGCGTGGTCGTCGGCACCTACTCGTCGATCTTCTTCGCGACCCCGCTGCTGGTGACGCTGCGCGAGCGCACCGACCTCGTGCGCAACCACACCCGCCGGGTGATGAACCGCCGCAAGAACGCGACGACCCGGGCCGCCGAGGCCGAGGAAGTCGATGAGTCGGAGACCGTCGGCGCCGCGGCGCGTGCCGAGTCGTCCGCCGCACGCACGGAGACCGCGCCACCGCCGGACAAACCCGCGCCGGGAGCGCGGCCGGTACGGCCGACCAGCAGCCGGACCGGGCGCCCGTCGGGCAAGCGCAACACCCGGCGGCGGTAGGGCATGAGCGCCGGCATTCGGGCGGGCACCCGGCCCGCGAGTCAAGCGAGTCCGATCCGGCGTTGCGGCGTTCTGGCGGCCGTCCTGGTGCTCGCCGCGGCGTTGGCGTCGGCGTGTAGCCGCAGCCCCGCCGACAGCATCGACTACGCCGTCGACGGCACGCTGATCACCTACAACACCAACACCGTCGCCGGTGCCGCGTCGGGCGGCCCGCAGGCGTTCGCGCGGGTGCTGACGGGCTTCAACTACCACGGGCCCGACGGTCAGATCGTCGGCGATCACGACTTCGGAACCATTTCCGTCGTCGGCAGGCAACCGCTGGTGCTCGACTACGAGGTCAACAGCGCCGCGGTGTACTCCGATGGTAAGCCGATCACCTGCGACGATCTCGTGCTGGCGTGGGCGTCGCAGTCCGGTCGGTTCCCGACCTTCGACGCCGCCAACCGCGCCGGTTACAGCGATATCGCCTCGGTGGACTGCGCGCCGGGGCAGAAGAAGGCTCGGGTGTCGTTCGCGCCGGAGCGCGGGTTCGTCGACTTCGGCCAGTTGTTCTCGGCGACGTCGATCATGCCGTCGCACGTCATCGCCGACCAGTTGGGTCTCGGCGACGACGGCGTCACCCGGGCGATCCTGGAGAACGACGCTCCCGTGGTGGAGCGCATCGCCCAGGTCTGGAACACGGGCTGGAACCTCAAACCCGACATCGACCTGAAGAAGTTCCCCTCGTCGGGGCCGTACAAGCTGGACAAGGTGACCGAGGACGGGTCGGTCGTGCTCGTCGCCAACGACAAGTGGTGGGGTGCCAAGCCCGTCACCGACAAGGTGACCGTCTGGCCGCGCGGCGCCGACATCCAGGAGCGCGTCAACCAGGGCGCCTACGACGTCGTCGACATCGCCACCGGATCGTCGGGGACGCTGAACATGCCCGACGACTACGTGCGCACCGACGCCCCGTCGGCCGGGATCGAACAGCTCATCTTCGCGCCGCAGGGCCCGTTGGCCGCCACGCCGGCCCGCCGCGCCGTGGCCCTGTGCACCCCGCGCGACGTGATCGCCCGCAACGCCGAGCAGCCGATCGCCAATTCGCGGCTCAACCCGGCGACCGAGGATGCCTACAGCGCCGCCGAGGGCGGGCCCGAGCCCGGGCAGTTCGTCGCGGCCAACCCCGACGCCGCGCGGGCGGCGCTCAACGCGCGTCCGCTGACCGTGCGCATCGGCTATCAGAGCCCGAACGCGCGGCTGGCGGCGACCGTGGGCACCATCGCCAAGGCGTGTGCGCCCGCCGGCATCACCGTCGAGGACGCCGCGAGCGACACCGTGGGCCCACTGTCGTTGCGCAACAACGAGATCGATGTACTGCTGGCCAGCACGGGCGGCGCCGCGGGCAGCGGGTCGACCGGATCGTCGGCGATGGACGCCTACCAGTTCCACACCGGAAACGGCAACAACCTGCCGCGCTACTCCAACCCGCAGGTCGATCGGGCCATCTCGGCCATCGCCATCACCAACGACCCGAAGGAACTGGCGCGGCTGCTCGGCGAGGGCGGGCCGGTGCTGTGGGGCGATATGCCGACGCTGCCGCTGTACCGACAGCAGCGCACGGTGCTGACATCGAAGAAGATGTTCGCTGTGAGCAGCAATCCGACCCGGTGGGGCGCGGGGTGGAACATGGACCGTTGGGTGCTCGACCGGTGAGCACCGGTGGGGAAGAGATCTCGGCGCTGATCGCGCGGATGATGCGTCAGGTGCCCGACTTCCCCGAACCCGGCGTCGCCTTCAAAGACCTCACCCCGCTGCTGGCCGACGCGCACGCGCTGGCCGCCGTCACCGATGCCCTCGCCGAATCGGCCCGTGGCGCCGAGCTGGTGGCCGGGATCGACGCGCGCGGCTTCCTGCTCGGCGCGGCGGTCGCATTACGCCTGGGCACAGGCGTATTGGCGATCCGCAAGGGCGGCAAGCTGCCGCCGCCGGTACTCAGCGAGACCTACGCGCTCGAATACGGCACCGCGACGCTGGAGATCCCGGCCGACGGCATCGACCTCGGCGGCCGCGACATCCTGATCATCGACGATGTGCTGGCCACCGGCGGCACCGCAGCTGCCGCCGTCAAACTGCTGCAGCACGCGGGTGCGACCGTGACGGGCGCCGCGGTCCTCCTCGAGCTCACCGAGCTGCGCGGCCGCGAGGCGCTGGAACCGCTGCCGGTCACGTCGCTGCACCGGGTCTGAGGGATATCCTCGAAGGCGCGTACTGCGACGGCGCATCGGGCGCTCGCGAAAACCGGACCGGGGAGGTGACCATGGCCGAGGAACCTCGCACGGGCCAAGCCGTGGAATCGCCGCCGGCGGGCGCGCAGATCCCCGAAACGCAGCCGCTGGAGATGCCGAAGGCGTCGGCGAGCGCGTCGCGCCGGGTGCGGGCCCGGTTGGCCCGCCGGATGACATCGCAGCGCAGCGCGATCAACCCGGTGCTCGAGCCGTTGGTCGCCGTCCACAAGGAGATCTACCCGAAGGCCAATCTGCAGCTGTTGCAGCGGGCTTACGAGGTGGCCGAGCAGCGGCACGCCGATCAGCTGCGCCGTTCGGGTGACCCGTACATCACGCATCCGTTGGCGGTGGCCAACATCCTGGCCGAGCTCGGCATGGACACCACGACGCTGATCGCGGCGCTGCTGCACGACACCGTCGAGGACACCGGGTACACGCTCGAGGCGCTGACCGAGGAGTTCGGCACCGAGGTCGGCCATCTCGTCGACGGCGTCACCAAGCTGGACAAGGTCGCACTGGGCACCGCCGCGGAGGGCGAAACCATCCGCAAGATGATCATCGCGATGGCGCGCGACGCCCGCGTGCTGGTGATCAAGGTGGCCGACCGGCTGCACAACATGCGCACGATGCGGTTCCTGCCGCCGGAAAAGCAACAGCGCAAGGCTCGCGAGACGCTGGAAGTCATTGCGCCACTTGCGCATCGGCTGGGCATGGCGACTGTCAAATGGGAGCTTGAAGATCTCGCGTTCGCGATCCTGCACCCGAAGAAGTACGAGGAGATCGTGCGGTTGGTCGCCGATCGCGCGCCGTCCCGCGACACCTACCTGGCCAAGGTGCGCGCCGAGATCAACGCGACGCTCAACGCGTCGAAGATCAACGCGATCGTGGAGGGCCGACCCAAGCACTACTGGTCGATCTACCAGAAGATGATCGTCAAGGGCCGCGACTTCGACGACATCCACGACCTCGTCGGCGTGCGTATCCTGTGCGACGAAATCCGGGACTGCTACGCGGCTTTGGGTGTCGTGCACTCGCTGTGGCAGCCGATGGCGGGCCGGTTCAAGGACTACATCGCCCAGCCGCGGTACGGCGTGTACCAATCGCTGCACACGACGGTCGTCGGGCCCGAGGGCAAGCCGCTGGAAGTGCAGATCCGCACTCACGACATGCACAAGACCGCCGAGCTGGGGATCGCCGCGCACTGGCGCTACAAGGAGACCAAGGGCCGCAACGTTCCCAACCAGCACTCGTCGAACGAGATCGACGACATGGCGTGGATGAGGCAGCTTCTCGACTGGCAGCGGGAGGCCGCCGACCCCGGCGAGTTCCTGGAATCGCTGCGCTACGACCTTGCGGTGCAGGAGATCTTCGTGTTCACGCCCAAGGGTGACGTGATCACGCTGCCCACCGGGTCGACCCCCGTCGACTTCGCCTACGCGGTGCACACCGAGGTCGGTCACCGCTGTATCGGCGCGCGGGTCAACGGCCGCCTCGTCGCTCTGGAGCGCAAGCTCGAAAACGGGGAAGTGGTCGAGGTTTTCACGTCCAAGGCACTGAATGCCGGACCGTCGCGCGACTGGCAGACCTTCGTGGTCTCGCCGCGCGCGAAGGCCAAGATCCGGCAATGGTTCGCCAAGGAACGCCGCGAGGAGGCGCTCGAGGCCGGCAAGGACGCCATCGCGCGCGAGGTTCGCCGCGGCGGACTTCCGTTGCAGCGCTTGATGAATGCCGAGTCGATGGGCGCGCTGGCCCGCGAACTGCGGTACGTCGACGTCTCGGCGCTCTACACCGCGGTGGGCGAGGGGCACGTGTCGGCGCGGCACGTGGTGCAGCGACTGGTCGCCCAGGTCGGCGGGGACGAGGAGGCCTCCGACGAACTCGCCGAGCGCTCAACGCCCGCGACGATGCCGGTGCGCCAACGCACCAGCGACGACGTCGGAGTCTCCGTGCCCGGCGCTCCCGGTGTGCTGACCAAGCTCGCCAAGTGCTGCACGCCGGTGCCCGGCGACAACATCATGGGCTTCGTCACCCGCGGTGGCGGGGTCAGCGTGCACCGCACCGACTGCACGAACGCCGCGTCGTTGCAACAGCAGTCGGAGCGCATCATCGACGTGAAGTGGGCGCCGTCGCCGTCATCGGTGTTCCTGGTGGCCATCCAGGTCGAGGCGCTCGACCGCCACCGGTTGCTGTCCGACGTCACCCGGGTGCTGGCCGACGAGAAGGTCAACATCCTGTCCGCATCGGTGACGACATCGAACGACCGGGTGGCCATCAGCCGGTTCACCTTCGAGATGGGTGACCCGAAGCATCTCGGTCACGTGCTCAACGTGGTTCGCAATGTCGAGGGTGTGTACGACGTCTACCGGGTGACGTCCGCGGCGTGAGCCGCAATCGGACAGAGGCGGCGTGAGCCGCAATCGGACAGAAGCGGCGTGAGCCGCTGGCAAATACTGCTGAACCGCGTCAATTTTTGCCGGGTCTGACATACTGCGACGATGCGGGCCGCGATACTCGTCGTTCTGGTCTCCCTCGGAGTCGTCCTGGTGGGGTGCGGGTCCACGATCAAGCCGGAAGGCGCCGCGAAATCCGTCGTCGACCTCGTCTCCGAACAGACCGGCTTCAAACCGACCGACGTGAAGTGCCCCGAGGGCGTCGAGGCCAAAGAAGGCGCAAAGTTCGAGTGCAAGTTCACTGGCCCCGAGGGCGCCGAGTACACCGCGAACATGCGGGTGACCAAGGTCGAGGGCGACGACGTCGAGTTCTACATCGAGACCGCGCCGACCAAGTAGCCGGTCAGTCCAGGCGGATCGACTCGATCCGCACGTCGGCCACGGGCTTCCCGTCGTCGCTGCCGTCGGCGACGCCCTTGGCCGCGATCTTGTCCAGCGTGGCCAGGCCGGTCTTGTCGATCGTGCCGAACACCGTGTACGTCGGCGGTAGCTCGGAGTCCTCGTAGACGAGGAAGAACTGGCTCCCGTTGGTGCCGACGCCGGCGTTGGCCATCGCCAGCGTCCCGCGCAGATAGCGGACCGGCGACCGCAGCGCCGGGTCGCTCAACCGGTACTGGTTGGTCGGGTATTCGTTCGGGAATTGGTACCCGGGTCCGCCGGTGCCGGTGCCGCTGGGGTCGCCGCACTGCAGGACCCCGAGGGCGTCGTCGGTGGTCAGGCGGTGGCACGCGGTGCCATCGTAAAAGCCCTGTTGAGCGAGGCTGGCGAAGTTGTTGACCGTGCAGGGGGACTTGGCGTTGTCCAACTGCAGGCCGATGTTGCCCTGGTTGGTGGTCAGGCTGGCGCTGACGCGCTCCGGATCGGTCGGCACGCGGCCGGTGCGCGGCGGTTTCGCCGGCTTGCTCGAGGGTTCGGAGGTTCGCGGGTACTGGCAGTTCGAGCCGAGCGTCGCGGGCGGCTTGAACTCGGGTAGCTCGTCGGTGGGCAAGCCCGGCGTGGCGGTGACGTCGACCATGCCGTCGAGCCGCTCGAGGTCGCGGCCCACCGCCGCGAGGAAGACGACGCTGACGACGACGATCAGCACCGTCAACACCGTCACCAGGTATCCGATGACCAGCCCCGCGATCGCGATCCCGCGGCCCTCCTCGCCGGACTTCTTGATCTGCGACAGCGAGAGATGGCCGAACACGATGCCCAGCGGCGCGAAGACGAACGCGCACACCAGTGCCGCGATGGCCAGCGCGTTGGTCTGCCTCGGCGGCGGATAGCCGTAGGAGTACTGCGCCGGGTAGCCGTAGGGCGGTGGGGGACCGCCGTACGGCGGAGGCGCGGTCACGGCGTCAGTCCAGCAGAATCGACTTCACCGTGACCGGGGTGGCCGGTGCGCCGTCCTGGCCGCCGCCCTCGACCCCGCCCTGCGCGATCTTGTCCAGCGTGGCCAGCCCGGTGTCGTCGACGCGGCCGAACACGGTGTAGTTCGGCGGCAGCTTCGAGTCCTGGTACACGAGGAAGAACTGGCTGCCGTTGGTGTTCGGACCGGCGTTCGCCATAGCCAGCGTCCCGCGCGGATAGGTGACCGGCTCCTGCAGCTTCGGGTCGTCGGGCTGGTACTGGTTGGTCGGATATTCGTTGGCGAACGAGTAACCCGGGGTGCCGGTGCCCTTGCCGGTCGGGTCGCCGCACTGCAGCACCTTCAGCGAGTCGGCGGTGGTCAACCGGTGGCACGGGGTGTTGTCGAAGTAGCCCTGCTGGGCGAGGCTGGCGAAGCTGTTCACTGTGCACGGCGCCTGGCCGTTGTCGAGGAGCAGGCCGATGTTGCCCTGGTCGGTGGACATGCTGGCGCTGACCTCGGCCGGATCGGTGGGCACCTTGCCGGCGCGGGGCGGATTGACCTGCTTGGCGGCCTTCTCGGCCGACGCCGGGTACTCGCAGTTCTCGCCGAGCCCGGCGGGTGCGGCGAACGCCGGCAGCGATCCGGGCTCCGACGGTGCGGCCGAGGTCGGGGCGGAGGTCTCGGTCGATGCCGAGGTCTGTTCGTCGGAGTCGTCCTTGGTGATGACGAAGGTCGCGACCACGGCGGCGATCACGACGATCGCGGCCGCGATCGAGCCGATGATCGTGTACAGACGCCGCTTGCGTGCCTTTTCCGCGCGGCGTTCCAGCTGCCGCTCGAGCTTGCGCTTCGCCGTCGCCCGCCGCTGTTCGTTGGTCGGCACCGCTGATGTCCTCCTCTTGTCAATCGATCGGGAACGAGTGTGCCAGGCATTGCTGAGTGTGGCGCCGCGACCCACGTCATCGCGTGGTGGGAAACTGGACGACGTGTTCATCACCGGGTTTGCCGCCGGCATGCTGGCGTGCAACTGCTACGTGCTGGCCCCGCGGGCCGGGGCCGACGCCATCGTCGTCGATCCCGGGCAGCGGGCGATGGGGCCGTTGCGCCGGATCCTCGACGAGCACCGCCTGACACCGGCGGCGGTGCTGTTGACGCACGGCCACATCGACCACATCTGGTCGGCGCAGAAGGTGGCGGACATGTACGGCTGCCCGGCGTTCATCCATCCCGAGGACCGGTTCATGCTCACCGATCCGATCAAGGATTTCGGCCGGGGCTTCATCGGGGGGCTGGCCACCTCTGCGTTCGGCGCGTTGTTCCGCGAACCCAAGCAGGTCGTCGAGCTCGACAAGGACGGCGACAAGGTGGCGCTGGGCGGCGTCACCGTCACCGTCGACCACACGCCCGGGCACACCCGAGGGTCGGTGGTGTTCCGCGTCGAGGAGGGCATCGGGTCGGGGCCCGGGTCGATCGCGTTCACCGGCGATACCCTGTTCCGGCAGTCGGTGGGGCGTACGGACCTGCCGGGTGGCAGCGGTCGGGACCTGCTCGGCTCGATCGTCAACAAACTGTTGGTGCTCGATGACGACACCGTGGTACTACCGGGGCACGGCCCGAAGTCCACGATCGGCGTCGAACGCCGCACCAACCCGTTCCTCGAAGGCTTGACCTAGTGAGCTTCAGTGAGTGATTTTCAGGCGCCCAAGGGCGTCCCGGACTACCTGCCGCCGGACTCGGCGCAATTCGTCGGCGTGCGCGACGGTCTGCTCGACACCGCGCGCCGGGCCGGCTACGGCGACGTCGAACTGCCGATCTTCGAGGACACTGCGTTGTTCGCGCGCGGCGTCGGCGAGTCGACCGACGTGGTGTCGAAGGAGATGTACACGTTCGCCGACCGCGGTGACCGGTCGGTCACGTTGCGGCCCGAGGGCACCGCGGGGGTGATGCGCGCCGTCATCGAGCACGGCCTGGACCGCGGCCCGCTGCCGGTCAAGCTGTGCTACTCCGGTCCCTTCTTCCGCTACGAGCGCCCGCAGGCCGGTCGCTACCGTCAGCTGCAGCAGGTGGGGGTCGAGGCCATCGGTGTCGACGACCCCGCCCTGGACGCCGAGGTGATCGCGGTCGCCGATGCGGGCTTCCGGTCGCTGGGGCTCGACGGGTTCCGACTGGAGATCACCTCGCTGGGTGACGAGACCTGTCGCCCGCAGTACCGGGAACTGTTGCAGGACTTCCTGTTCAGGCTCGACCTCGACGAGGAGACACGGCGGCGCGCCGAGATCAACCCGCTGCGGGTGCTCGACGACAAGCGGCCCAAGATGCGCGAGATGACCGCCGACGCGCCGGTGATGCTCGATCACCTGTCGGATGTCGCCAAGCAGCACTTCGACACCGTGCTGGCGCATCTGGACGCGTTGGAGGTGCCGTACGTGATCAACCCGCGCATGGTGCGTGGTCTGGACTACTACACGAAGACGACGTTCGAGTTCGTGCACGACGGTCTCGGCGCACAGTCGGGCATCGGCGGCGGCGGTCGCTACGACGGGCTGATGGCGCAGCTCGGCGGGAAAGACCTGTCCGGCATCGGGTTTGGGCTCGGCGTCGACAGGACGCTGCTGGCGTTGAAGGCAGAGGGCAAGACGGTCGGCGGCACGGCGCGGGTGGACGTCTTCGGTGTCCCGCTGGGGGAGCAGGCGAAGATGACGCTGTCGGTGCTGGGCGCGCGTCTGCGGGCGGCGGGCGTGCGCGTCGACCTGGCCTATGGCGACCGCGGTGTCAAGGGCGCGATGCGCGCCGCGGACCGTTCGGGCGCGGCGCTGGCGCTGGTGGCCGGCGACCGCGACATCGAGGCGGGCACGATCGGCGTGAAGAACCTGGCGACCGGGCAGCAGACGGACGTCCCGGTCGATGACGTGCTGACCGAAGTGCTGGCGCGCCTCAACCGCGCCTGACCCAATTGGCGACCACAGTTGGCCCCCTCAGTAGCACCCCAGTAGCGCGAGCGTGCGTGTTTGCACACGACACGCCGCGCATTTTCGGGCATTTGCGCACGCTCGCGGAGCAGTGAGCGCGCTCAAACGCCGTGTACAGCGGCGGCGAGCACCCGGTCGAGCATCCCGACGCCGCCACTGAACACGTTGCCCCGCATCAGGATTCGCGTCGACGACGGAGTCGCCACCGCCAGCGTCGACGTCAGCAGCCGCGACCGCCGCTCAAACCGCACCTCGCCCAGCGGTGCCACGATCTCACCCGCGCCGTCGCGGTACACCTGGTGCCGCCGGTCGAAGACTGCCACCGGACGGTAGGCGCTCAACGGCGTCATCCGCACGTTCCGCAGCGCCGCGCCGCCGCGGATCAACGCCCTGAAGGCCATCACGCCGACGACGAACAGTGCCGCACCGATCGCGGCCGACGGCCACACCATCGAATACGCGAACGCGTAATAGACCGACACGATGCCGAACCCGCCGAAGATCAGCGACGCCATCGTCAGCAGCAGCACCGTCATCTCCGTCGGCGCCCGGCCACGATCGATCACCAAAATCTCGGGCCCCCGCTCGGCCACCACCACCGCGCCCTGATCCGCCAGCGGAATCGGTTCAGGCGGTGCGCTCACGCAGAGCCGCGGGCGACCGAGTTCAGAAGCTCGTCGATATGCCCGACCCCACCGTCGAACGGGTTACCGCGCTTGAGCGTCTTCGTTCCACCCGGTGTGACGGCGACGAGTTTCGGTGAGCTGGAACCGATCTGGAACTTCCGCGCGAAGCGCACCTGGTCCAGCTGCACCAGGGCGCCGCCACGGTAGCTGAACAGTCCGAGCTTGCGATCCAGCACCGCGGCCGGCCGGCAATCGTGCAGCGGTCGGGTGCGGTACCGCCGGACCTTGCGGACGACGAAGAACGCGGCCACCGCGAGCGCCACGCCGACCGCCAGGAAGACGGCGCCCAGCGCCCGCGACGGGACACCGCCGATGAGCGCGACCAGCCCGAAGCCCGCGACGACGAGCGTCAGCACGCCGACGACGAAGGCCAGCACCGTCAGGTGTCCCGTCCCGCGGTCGACGACCAGCACGCGTCGCCCGTCGTCGGTGACGACAAGACCGCCGGTGTCGGCGAGTACCTGTGCTCCCGAAGCTGTGTCCACGGGTGCACTGTGCCACTTCGGCGGCCGCGAGCGTGCGTGAACTGTCGGAATCCCGCGGCGTGTCGTGTGCAAACACGCACGCTCGCGCGAACAAGGGGGGAAGGAGCTAGATGGCCATGGCGGCGCGGACGTCGGCTTCCGACGACGAGCCACCGGTGCCGTCGGACGTCACCCGGCCGGACTCGAGCACGTAGTAGTGCTGCGAGGACTCCAGCGCGAAACCGATGTGCTGTTCGACCAGCAGCACGCCCAGGTCGCCGCGTTGGGTCAGCGACGTGATCGCGCCTTCGATCTCGGCGACCACCGACGGCTGGATACCCTCCGTGGGTTCGTCGAGGATCAAGCACTTCGGCGTCGTGATCAGTGCTCGGGCGATCGCCAGCTGCTGGCGCTGACCACCCGACAGCAGGCCGGCACGCCGGGTCAACAACTCCTTCAGAGCGGGGAAGAGGTCGAGTTGCTCGTCGATGAGCCGCTTGCCGTTCTTCCGCCCGTCCGCGACGACTTGCAGATTCTCCATCGTGGTCAGCTGGCCGAACGATTGCTGGCCCTGCGGCACATACGCCAGCCCGCGCGCGACGCGTGCGCTCGGCCGCAGCTTGGTGATGTCCTCACCGTCGAAGAGCACCTTGCCCGCACTGCATTTGAGCAACCCGACGGCCGCACGCAGCAGTGTCGTCTTGCCCGCACCGTTGTGGCCCATCACCGCGGCCACCCCGTCGGAGGGCACGTCGACGCTGACCCCGTGGATCACCTCCGAACGGCCGTAGCCGCACCGCACGTCGACCAGTGACAGCATCTACGACTCCTCGATCAGTTCGGCCGGCACATCGGCGGTGCCGGCTGCCGCGGTGCCGAGGTAGACCTCCTGCACCTTCGGATTGGCCTGCACCTCGGCGACGGATCCCTCGGCGACCACCTGGCCGCGTGCGAGCACGGTCACCGAGGTGGCGAACGCCCGCATGAAGTCCATGTCGTGTTCGACGACGACGACGGTGCGTTCGGCGCCGATGCGGCGCAACAGGTTTCCCGTCTCCTCGCGTTCCTCGTGGCTCATGCCCGCGACGGGTTCGTCGAGCAGCAGCACGTCGGCGTTCTGCACCAGCAGCATGCCGATCTCCAGCCACTGCTTCTGTCCGTGGGCCAGCACCCCGGCCGGTTTGTCGGCCAGATCGGCGAGCCCGATGGTGTCGAGTGCCTCCTCGATGACGGGCAGCACCCCCTTGCGCCGGCGCAACAGCGTCCACGCCGACCGTCCCGCACCCGCGGCGATGTCGAGGTTCTGCAGCACGCTCAGCTGCTCGAACACGCTGGCCGTCTGGAACGTGCGCCCGACACCGAGGCGGGCGATCTGATGCACCTTGCCGCCGAGCAGTTCGACGCCGGACTTGTTGACCGACCCGGTGGCGCTCACCAGGCCGGTGATCGCGTCGATCACCGTGGTCTTGCCCGCGCCGTTCGGCCCGATCAGGAACCGCAGGTCGCCCTGGAACAAGGTCAGATCGACATCGCTGACCGCTTTGAAACCGTCGAAATCGACGGTGAGCCCGCGCACTTCGAGGTACTCGGTGCCCATACCGACGTTGCCGCCGGCGACCGGCTCCACCTGGGTCATGTCGCTGCGCCCACCTTTTCGGTGTCGGGGTCCGCCTGGGGTTCGGGTGCGGGTTCGACGGGCTTGCTGGGCCGGCGTATCCGTCGTCGCTTGAACAGCACACCGAGACCGGCCAGGCCCGCCGGGAAGAAGCCGACGACGACGATGAACAGCAGGCCCTGCGCGTAGGTCCACTCGGACGGGAACCGTTCGGAGAACAGGGTTTGCGCCCACGCCACCCCGATCGCGCCGAGCACCGGGCCCAGCAGCGTGGTGCGCCCGCCGATCGCCACGCCGATCAGGAAGGCGATCGACGGCAGGATGCCCACCTGCGACGGTGCGATGAACCCGACGATCGGCGCGAACAGCGCGCCCGCGATGCTGGCGAACAGCGCCGCCACGGTGTAGGCGACCACCTTGATGTTCGCCGGGTCGTAGCCGAGGAAGCGCACGCGCTCCTCACCGTCGCGAACCGCCACCAGCAGTTCGCCGTAGCGGCTCTGCATCAGCTGCCGCACCACCGCGACGACGGCGAGCAGCACACCCGCGGCGATGAAGTACAGCATCCGCCGGTTGGCCGGGTCGGTCAGGGTGAAGCCGAAGAACGTGCGGAACCTGTTGAGCCCGTTGCTGCCACCGAGGCTGGTCTGCCCGACGAGCAGGATCGCCAACGCGGCGGCCAGCGCCTGCGACAGGATGGCGAAGTACGCGCCCTTGACGCGACGCTTGAACACGCCGAGCCCGAGCGCCGCCGCGATCACCGTCGGCACGATGACGATCGCCAGCAGGGTGAACGCGGGGGAGGCGAACGGCTGCCAGTAGCCGGGCAATTCGCGTACGCCGGCGATCTGCATGAAGTCCGGCACATCGTCGCCGCGCAACTGGGCGTCGGCGATCTTGAGGTGCATGCCCATCATGTAGCCGCCGAGCCCGAAGAACACGCCCTGGCCCAGCACCAGCATGCCGCCGCGGCCCCAGGCCAGCCCGATGCCGACCGCGACGATCGCGAAACACAGGAACTTCCCCAGCAGGCTCAGCCGGAAGTCCGACAACACCGCGGGAGCGACACCGAACAGCAGCACCGCCGCCACCGCGAAACCGGCCCAGGTCTGCCAGCGGCCCACGAAGGTTCTCACACGAGACTCCTTGTCCGGACGGTGAACAGGCCCTGCGGGCGAGCCTGCAGGAAGATCACGATGATCACGAAGACGATCACCTTCGCCAGCGATGCGGTGGTGTTGTATTCGATGAACGAGTTCAAGAAGCCCAGGGCGAACGCCGCGATCACCGTGCCCTTGATCTGGCCGAGGCCGCCGACCACGACCACCAGGAACGCGTCGATCAGATAACTCTGCCCGATCGTCGGGCTGGTCGAACCGATCAACGTCAACGCGACACCGGCCACCGCCGCCAGGCCCGAGCCGATGAAAAACGTTGTGATGTCGGTCTTCCGGGACGATATTCCGCTGGTCTCGGCCAAGTCCCGGTTCTGCACGACGGCGCGGATCCGCCGTCCCATCGGGCTCACCTTGAGCGCGGTGGCCAACGCCACGACGCATGCGAGCGCCAGCACGAGGATGAAGATGCGCGTCTTGGGCACCACCGCGCCGAAGATCTCGACACCGCCCGACAACCACACCGGTGCCACGACGTTCACCGCGGGGGCCCCGAAGATGTCACGGGCGACCTGTTGCAGGATCAGGCCGACGCCGAAGGTCACCAGCAGTGTGTCCAGCGGCCGGTGGTACATCCGGCGGATGAGCGTCGTCTCCAGGAGCGCACCCATCGCCCCGCCGATCAGGAAACCGACGGCCAGCGAGATCAACAGCGACGCACCGGCACTCGACACGACCTGCTGTACGACGTAGGCGGTGTAGCAGCCGGCCATGATGAACTCGCCGTGCGCCATGTTGATGACGCCCATCTGTCCGAACGTCAGCGACAACCCCAGGGCCGCCAGCAACAGGATGGAGCCGAGGCTCAATCCCGTTGCCAGCTGCCCGATCAGGACATCCATCTGCGGCTCAGCTGGACAGGCCCGCTGCCCACGGATACGACTTCAGGTAGGGGTCCGGTTCGATCGGTCCCGGCGACTCCCAGATCGTGTAGATCAACCCGTCGGGACGGATCTCACCGATGCGAGCGGTCTTGGTGATGTGGTGGTTCTCGCCGTCGATGGTGACCAGACCCTCGGGGGCGTCGAACGTCACGCCGCCTGCGTTGTCCTGAATCGCCGTGACGTCGAACGATTTCGCCTTCTCCACGGTGTTCTTCCACAGATACACCGAGACGTAGGCGGCCTCCATCGGATCCGACGTCGGCTTGTTGGCGCCGTACTTGTCCTTGTAAGCCTTGACGAACGCCTTGTTGACCGGGTTGTCGACGGTCTCGTAATAGTTCCAGGCGGTGAGCTGGCCGGTGATGTTCTGGATACCGATGCCGCCGACCTCTTCCTCGGCGATCGACACCGACACCACCGGCATGGTCTCCGGTGTCAGGCCCACGTTTTTGTACTCACGGAAGAAGGCCACGTTCGAATCGCCGTTGAGCGTGTTGAACACGGCGTCGGCTCCCGCGGTGCGGACCTTGTTGACGATGGTCGAGAAGTCCGTCGAACCCAGCGGCGTGTAGTCCTCGCCCTTGATTTCGATACCGTTCGCGCCGGCGTAGGCCTTGATGATCCGGTTGGCGGTTTGCGGGAAGACGTAATCGCTGCCGACCAGATAGAGCGACTTGACGCCCTTCTCCTTCAGGTAGTCCAGCGCCGGGACGATCTGCTGGTTGGTGGTCGCACCGGTGTAGAAGATGTTCTTCGACGACTCCAGCCCCTCGTACTGCACGGGGTAGTACAGCAGCGAATTGGCGCTCTCGAAGACCGGCAGCATGGCCTTGCGCGACGACGACGTCCAGCCGCCGAACACCGCCGCGACGCAGTCGCTGCTGATCAACTTCTCGGCCTTCTCCGCGAACACCGTCGGCTCGGACGCCCCGTCCTCGCCGACGAGCTGGATCTGCTTGCCCAACACACCACCGGACGCGTTGATCTGCTCGACCGCGAGATCGATGGCGTGGCGCACGGTCACCTCGGAGATGGCCATCGTGCCCGACAACGAGTTCAGCGCGCCCACTTTGATCGTCGGGGCCGATGTGTCGACACACGATTGGGCGTTTGCCGAATCCGATTCGGTCGCCTTGCTTCCGCAGCCGGCCAACACCAGGCTCGTCGCCGCGACTATTCCGCCGGCAACGAGGGCAGAACGTCTCACCGAGGACGGTCGTGGAAGTCGCATGAACAGCCTTTCCCTATATATCCGCAGCGCACATCGGCGATGAGCGTCGAGTCGGGTGCGAGTGTCCCGACCTTGCGTGGTTGTCGAATCGGGACGTTAGAGCCGCGGTGTTTCTGGGAAATGTCTGCGTGTGACGAACAAATTAACCTGTGACTTCGTCGCAGGTCGTTTGCCGTCGGGAGGCGTCAGCAGCGGGCGCAGAGTTGCGGTAACGGTTTGGTACCGTCCGGCGATGTGACCAACATGCGAACAGCTACAGCCAAGGTCGCGGCGGCGTTCATGGTGGCGGCGGCGTCAGTCGCGGTCAGCCATGCGACCGCCGATGCCCAGTCGGAAGGCCATGTGGTCCGGTACACGCTGACGTCAACGGCGCCCGCCGACTTCCAGCTCAACTATCTGATTGCGCAGCCTCCGAGCAAGGCGGCCTACAACGCGGACGCGTATGCGTACCTGAAGAAGGAGGAAGTGGTCCTTCAGCCGGGCGTGCCGTGGGTGTTCGAGACGACGATGGAGGACCCGCAGTGGGGAATCCTTACCGCGAGCACCGGCGTCCACGCCATGCAGGCCTCTCCGAACCCGCACTGCGAGATCGCGATCGACGGTCAGGTGGCGGTGCAACAGGACGGCACCTACACGGTGCAGTGCCAACTGAGCCAGTGGTGATCGCGCCGCAATAGGTCAGTCGGCCACGGCCTGCAGTTCGGACAATCCGCTCAACGTGGGTGGCAGCGGCTCGGTGTGCAGCACACCGAGCCGTTGTGTCGCTCGGGTGAGCGCGACGTACAGATCGGCGGCCCCGCGTGGACCGTCGGCCAGGATTTGGCCCGGCTCCACGACGAGCACCGCGTCGAACTCCAATCCCTTGGTCTCCGAGGGTGTTACGACGCCGTCCATCCCGGGCGGCCCGATCACGACGCTGGTGCCCTCGCGGTTGTGCTCGTCGCGACGGAACTCGTCGATCGCGACGGATAGTCCGTCGCCACCTACGAGCCGCGCCCATGGCCGAACACCGCATGCACGAACGGATTCGGGCGCCTGCGCATCGGGTGCGAACTCGGCCAGCAGGCCGGCAGCGACATCCATGATCTCGGCGGGCGTGCGGTAGTTCACCGACAGCGGCCGGTAGACCCAGCGGTCTGGCACATACCGATCGAGCATCGCACCCCATGACCTCGCGCCAGCGGCCGAGCGGCGCTGCGCGAGATCGCCGACCACGGTGAAGGACTTGCTGGGGCAGCGGCGCATCAGCACACGCCAGTCCATCTCGGACAGTTCCTGCGCCTCGTCGACGACGACGTGTCGGTACGTCCAATCACGGTCCGCCGCAGCGCGTTCCGCGAGGTCGCGGTTGTCGCGTTCGACGAACCTTTCGGCGAGGTCCTCGGCGTCGAGCAGGTCGGCGGCGATCAGATGGTCCTCGTCGTCCATCAGGTCCTCGCGGGCCACCATCAGGTCCAGCACGCCGGCCGCGTAGGCGGCCTCCTCCTGCCGTTCTCTTTCGGCGGCGGCATCGGGTTTGATCCCGCCGAGCAGGTCGACCAGTTCGTCGAGCAGCGGCACATCCGACACCGTCCACGCGTCGCCCTGCGCACGCAGCAGGCACTCATCCGCTCCCGCGGCGCGGAGTCGGTCGGGCGACTCGTAGAGCCCGGCCAGCAGCGCCTCGGGCGTCAGCTCGGGCCAGAGCTCGTCGAGGGCGGCCTTGAACGCGTCGTGGTCGTCGAGTTCGTCGAGCAACTCGGCGCGCAGGTGTTCCCATGCCGCCTTGTCGTTGCGGGTCAGCCAGCCTTTGCCGATGCGGGCGATCGCGCGCTCGGTGAGCACCCAGGTGATGACGTCGACGAACACCGCGCGTGCGTCGTTGTGCGGCGAGCCGCTGTCCCGGGCTTCCTGGATCGCCCACTCGGCGGTCTCGGTGTCGATCCGCACGGTGACGTCGGCGAGCTTGATCGGTATCGGCTTAACGGGCACGCGCTGCCGGTCGGCGATCGCGGCGGCCAGCACGTCGAGCATCTTCAGCGACCCCTTAACCCGCGCGGCGTCGGGGGCGTCCTGCGCCGTCACCCGCAGGCCGGGAACGAGGTCGCCGGTCGTCATGAAGACGACGTTCGTCTCGCCCAGCGACGGCAGCACCCGGTCGATGTGCCGCAGGAACGCGGTGTTCGGGCCGATCACCAGGACGCCGTGGCGCTCCATCCGCTCCCGCTGCGTGTAGAGCAGGTAGGCCACGCGGTGCAATGCGACAACGGTCTTGCCCGTGCCCGGGCCGCCCTCGATCACCAACACACCCGGGTGGTCGAGCCGGATGATCTCGTCCTGTTCGGCCTGGATGGTCGCCACGATGTCGCGCATGCCGTCGCCGCGCGGTGCGTTGACGGCGGCCAGCAGCGCCGCGTCGCCCTGCGCGCCCTCGGTGGGTCTGCCGAGGGTCTCGTCGGTGAAATCGGTGATGCGTCGTCCGATCGAGTGGAACTGGCGACGCCGTCGCATGCCCTCGGGGTGGGCGGCGGTCGCGACGTAGAAGGGGCGCGCCGCGGGGGCCCGCCAGTCGAGCAGCAGCGGTTCGTATTCGTCGGTCTCGTCCATCAAGCCGATCCGACCGATGTAGAGGTGCTCACCGGAGACGCTGTCCAGCCGGCCGAAGCACAGCCCGTGGTCGGCGACGTTGAGCCGCTTCATCCGCTTGGCCACCGCGCGGACCTCGGCGTCGCGGTCGACGAGGGAGCCGCCGTCACCGCGCAGTGCCGAGTCGTAGTGCTTTCGGACCCGGGCGCGCTCGGCGTCGAGTCGCGCGTACAGATCGTCGATGTAGCGCTGTTCGGATGACAGTTCGTCGTCGTAGCCTTCGGTCGGCACACCGCCCCTCTCTCTCGGGTCACCGCCGGCTCGCGCGCGTCGACCTTGACATCCTATCGAACGTGAGTTCGAATCGAGTGTATGCGGTGGGATGGTCAGGGTGTCGGCATCGACGACGGCGCGCTGCCCGGACTGCAGCGTATCGGTTTCGTGCGCAGTGTGCGGACGCCGCAGTTCGAGGGCATGACCTTCCATGAAGTGCTGTGCAAATCGGCGCTCAACAGGGTGCCGAACGCTCGATCTGATGTCGCCGGCCGGCCGGCTCGGGCGATGTTGCCGTTCCGGTTCACGGTCAACGGTTACCGCGGCTGCTCACACGCCTGCCGCTACTGCTTCGCGCGGCCCACGCACGAGTATCTCGATCTGAATTCCGGCAGCGACTTCGACAGCGAGGTCGTCGTCAAGACCAACGTCGTCGACGTGCTGCGCCGCGAGCTGTCGCGGCGGTCGTGGCAACGCGAGACGGTGGCGCTGGGCACCAACACCGATCCGTACCAGCGGGCCGAGGGCCGCTACGCGCTCATGCCGGGGATCATCTCGGCGCTGACCGACTCCGGGACACCGTTCTCGATCCTGACCAAGGGCACGCTGCTGCGGCGCGATCTGCCGCTGATCCGCGAGGCGGCCCGTCAGGTGGACGTCAGTGTGGCGGTCTCGCTCGCCGTCGGGGATCCCGTGCTGCACAAGGAGGTCGAACCGGGCACGCCGTCACCCCAGGCGCGCCTTGGGACGATCGCAGCCGTCCGGGAGGCCGGACTGGACTGCCACGTGATGGTGGCACCGGTGCTTCCGCATCTGACGGATTCCGTCGAGCATCTCGACGGTCTGCTCGCCGAGATCGCCGCGGCGGGCGCGACCGGTGTCACCGTGTTCGGGCTGCACCTGCGCGGTTCCACGCGCGGCTGGTTCATGGACTGGCTGGCCGGCTCTCACCCCGAGCTGGTGCCGAAGTACCGCGAGTTGTACCGCCGCGGCGCGTATCTGCCGTCGGACTATCGAAAGATGTTGCACGACAGGGCGGCACCGCTCGTCGCCAAGCACGGGTTGGCACCGGACCGCCGTTCGTTTCGCGCCACAGACCCACCACCCACGCCTGCGCCGGCTCCCGCCGAGGCCCTGCAGCCCACCCTGTTCTAGCGCGCGTCTGCTCGCGGAAGAACTCAGCCGCGGTTGCGCTTGACCTCTTTGAACGGCACGTCGCGATCGGCGGCTGGTTCGCGGGGGAACCCGAGCACGCGCTCTCCGATGATGTTGCGCGCGATCTCGGTGGTGCCACCGCCGAGCGCGGCGGCCTGCCGGCCCAGATACCGCTCGCCGTAACGGATCAGGTCACCGTCGACGTCGACCACGCCCGCGCTGCCGGTGATGGCCAGGGCGGTGTCGAACTCGAGATGGTGGATGTCGGCGTGCGCGATGCGGATGATCGATCCCGCCGCGGGAGGCAGCGAACCGTCGAGGACTCCGTGGTACACGTGGTCGATCAACTGCTCGCGGACGGCACGGTGCACCAGGGCCCGGCCGGCCATCGCACGCAGACGCTCGTTGTCGGGCTGGCCGATCTTCTCCAGCAGGTCGACGTAGTTGATCGGCACATCGGACTTGCCCTCCGCGCCGATGCCGCTCGCGAACTCCGAGCCGCCGCCGACCGCGCGTCGCTCGTGATAGAGCTGGCGCGACGCCACATGCCAGCCCGCGTTGACCTCACCGATGACCGCGTCGTCGCCGAGCTCGAGGTTGTCGAAGAATTCCTCGCAGAACTCGACCGACCCGTTGACCTGTTTGATGCGGCGCAAGGTGATGCCGGGGCTGTCGATGGGCACCAGGAACATGGTCAGGCCCTCGTGCTTGGGCACATCCCAGTTGGTGCGTGCGAGCATCAACCCGTAGTCGGCGGCGAAAGCGCTTGTGCTCCAGGTCTTCGCGCCGTTGATGACCCACTTGTCGCCCTTGCGGTCGGCACGGGTGATAACGCCTGCCAGGTCGGAACCGCCGCTCGGCTCCGACAGCAGCTGCACCAGCACCTCCTCGCCGCGCAGCGCGGCGGAGATGTGCTGACGCTTCTGCTCCTCGCTGCCGGTGTCGAGGATGGTGGCCGCACAGATCGTGAACGTCGGGGTGTTGAGAATGACCGGCATCTCGTAGCAGCGCGACACTTGGTCGAACGCCTTCTGGTAGGCGATCGGCAGTCCCAGCCCGCCGTACTCTTTGGGGAAGCAGATCCCGGCGAATCCGCCCTCCCACAGCCTCTTCTGGAGTTCGCGCGCCCGGTGCCACGGCTCCTCTTCGCCGCGGTCGTGCTCGGGCGGGTTGTTCGGGTCGATGGGCGGCATGTTCTCCGCCAGCCAGGTCTGGGCGCGGGCGGCGAACTCTTCCACCGACTCCGTGGTGGTGGCCGGGGCGGATGTCGTCTCGGTCATGACGCTTGCTCCAGGTCCTTGGTGAGCGAGTAGACGCGCAGGTTGTGGTCCTCGGGGGTGCCGAACAGCGAGCGGTACAGCGTGGCCCGGCGCAGGAACAGGTGCAGATCGTGCTCCCACGTCACCCCGATACCCCCGTGCAACTGAACGCACAGCTGCAACATGTCCGGAGAGTATTCGCCCACATAGGATTTCGCGACGCTGACCGCCATCGCCGCTCCGGGGCTACGAGCGGCCACCTCGGCCACCGCGGCGCTGGTGGTGGCCCGGCAACCTTCGAACCAGATCTTGAGATCGGCGTACTTGTGCTTGAGCGCCTGATACGAACCGAGGGGGCGGCCGAAGCTGTGCCGGTCGAATCCCCACTGGATCGTGAAGGCCAGCACCGTGTCGAGGATGCCGATCACCTCGGCGCACTGCAGCACCGCGGCGATCTGGGCTTGCCGCTCGATCAACTCCGGCGTCTGCTCGGCGGTGCCGACCGCCGCACCGGCGTCGACCTCGACACCGTCGAACTGCACGCGCGCGTAGCCCTTGACCATGTCGATCGAACGCTGCGGCTCCACGCTCACACCCGGCGCGTCCGCAGGCACCAGGAACTGGCGGACACCGTCGTCGGATTGCGCTGTCACCAATAACAATCCGCTGTCTACGCCGGCCTCTACGCGGTCTTTGACGCCGTCGATACGAAACCCGCCCGCGGTCGCGGCGGCGGTGGTCGAGGGCGTCAGGGGGGACCACGGTCGGCCCGGCTCGTACACCGCCCAGGTGGCGATCACCTCGCCGGCGATCAGCGCCGCGATGGTGTCCTCATGTCCGGCGGGCGCCTCGACCAGCCCTGCGAGGACGGTGCTGACCGGATGCAACGGACCGGGAGCGACGGTCTTGCCCGCGATCTCGGCGACCAGCGCCAGATCCTTGACGCCGTTGCCGGAGACGCTGCCGCCGCCGAGTTCCTCGGGCACCAGCAGGCTGGTCCAGCCGAGTTCGACGGCCCGCCGCCACCAGTCAGTGTCGAACGAGGTTCCGGCGTCGTGCATCTCGCGTATCCGGCTCAGCGGCAACTCCTTCTCGAGGAAGGACTGCGTCGTCGAGGCGAAGAGCAGCACCTCGGGATTCGCGCCGTTGTTCGCGCTGTCGGTCACGGGCTCTCTTTTCGTAATCGTGCGAACGTGCGTGTCGACGACCGACACGCACGTTTCGCGACGGGTGCCTGGGCTCAGGCGGGGATGACGAGCGCGGGCACGTCCGGGTTGTGCACGATCTCGTTGGGCACCTTGAACAAGTCGATCATGTTGCCGCCCATGACCTTTCGCTGACCCTCCTCGTCGAGGCCCTGAAGGTCGTCGATCAGGTGCGTCGGCTCGGCCAGCCCCTCGGGGTGCGGCCAGTCCGAGCCGAAGATCACCCGGTCGACCCCGATGAGGTCGGCCATCTTGGCGAAGTCGTCCTCCCAGAACGGCGCGACGTACACCCCGCGCTTGAACGCCTCGATCGGGTTCTCGGGGAACTCCTGCGGCATCTTCTTGTAGACGCCGTCGAACTGCTTGAACAGGTAGGGCACCCAGTCCGCGCCGTTCTCGATGGACAGGACCCGCAGGTCGGGGTTGCGGGTCAGGGCGCCGTGGCACACCAGGGCGGCCATGGAGTCCTCGATCGGCCGCTTGCCCATCGACACCATCCGGAACGCCGTCGGCTTGAACGGCAGATACTCGTCGGCGGGCTCCCAGTCGTTGAGGTATTCGGCGTACCCGGAGTCCGAGGCGTGCATCGAGACCGGGATACCGGCCTTGACGCAGGCGTCCCAGAACGGGTCGAACTCCGGCAGTCCGAACGAGCGGGTGCCGCGCAGGCCCGGAACCGGCGCCGGCCGGACGAGCACCGTCTTGGCGCCGCGCTCCAGACACCATTCGAGTTCCTCGAGCGCGCGGTCGACGATCCCGAGGTTGATCACCGGGGTGGAGAAGATCCGGTCCTCGTAGTTGAACTGCCACGTCTCGTACATCCACTCGTTGAGCGCGTGGATGACGTCGAGGATGAGTTCCGGATCGTCCTTCATCCGTTCCTCGACCAGGCTGGCCAGGGTCGGGAACATCAGCGAGTAGTCCAGGCCGAGGCCGTCCATCACCTCGAGTCGGGCGCCGGGTTCGCGGAAGGCCGGGATCGCCTTCATCGGCTTGCCCATCACCTCGCGGAAGCTCTTGCCGCCGCTGCCGTGCTTGAAGTACTCCTCCTGCGCGCCGGGCCGCGCGACGACCTCGAAGGTCGGGTTCGGGATGTAGTCGCTGACCTGGTTGCGCACCATGATCTTGGTGCGGCCGCGGACCTCGATGTAGTCGATGACGTGCTTGCGGTGGTCCGGCAGGAACTTGGTCAGCGCCTCCTTGGGCTCGTAGAAGTGGTTGTCGGCGTCGAACACCGGATAGGGCAGCTGGCGTGTCATTTTCGCCTCCTGGAAGTCTGCTTGGCTGTAAGTGGTAATGACATTACCACGTTCGGACCAGCAGAAACAGCCACCCTGGAGAGGCTGGTTCTCGGTGTGGCGACGCAGGTCAGGCGCGGTTGGCGGGCCCGGTCAGCCCGCTGAGGCAGAAGTCGTAGATGTCGTCGGCGCCGACCGGCACACCGCTGAGCTCGGCGCCCAGCACCTGCAGCCGGATCGCCCCCAGCGACGACTGCATGATCAGCGCGGCCCGGGCGTCGACGTTGACGTCGGAGCGGAAGACGCCCTCGGCGATACCGCGGTTGATGATGTCCTTGATCAGCTCGTAGACCGGTGAGAGCACCCGGGCGTACTCACGTGGCAGCGTCTCGGCGAGGCGGTCGTTGTAGTTGGTCAGGCCGCGGTTCACCTTGTCCTGGGTGGTGGTCTCCGGCGGGGTGCAGATCCGGTCGATCAGGACGCGCAGGGCCGTGGAGGCCGGCAGGTCGGCGGTGTCCTCGCGCCAGCGGCGCGTCGACTCGGACATGATCTTGTCGACCAGCGCCAGGAGCAGTTCGTCCTTGGTCGAGAAGTGCTGATAGAAGGATCGCAGTGACGTCTTCGAGCGCTCGACGACCTCGAGCACGGTGAAGTCGGTGCGTCCGGTTTCGCCCAGGATTGCCAGCGCCGACTTCATGAAGCGCTTGGGCCGGGGATCGGCGTCGGCGGACTCGGCCGTGCGTGTGGCGCCCGCGGCCGCTCGTCCGCTCGGCTTGGCCATGGTCGCCACCTTCCGGCTCGGGATTGACTGGTAACGACGTTACCGCTTTTGCAGAAGCTCGGTTACTGTTCCTTGTCATGACGACTGACTCAGCGCAACAGCAGTGGACCGTCGACACCATGCTCGACTTGTTCGACGTCCGGCCGGAGGGGGAGAACCGCTTCATCGCCGAGACCGGGCCCGCCGGCGAGGACGACCGGCAGGTGGTCGAGGGCACGCAGGTGCTCGCCCAGGCGATCGTCGCGGTGGCCAAGCGATTCGAGGGCAAGTCGGTGCGTTCGGTGCACGCGGTGTTCTCGCGGGCGGTCATGGTCGCGGCGGGGCCGGTCGAGTTGGAGATCGACGTCGTCAACGAAGGCCGTTCCACCGCAACGGCAGTCGTCGCGGCCAAGCAGAACGGCAAGCGCTGCATCACGGTCACCGTGCTGACCGACGTGCCAACCGAGGACGTCATCCGCCATGCGTTGCCGCGTCCCGACGTGAAGTCGCACTCCGAGGCCAACGACGCCGGGATGGCGATGGCGGGCAGGGAGATCCGGCTCGTCGACGTCGTCGACGTCAACAGCCCCGACGAGGTCGGGCCGCCGGAGCTGTATGCCTGGGTGCACTACGACAAGACCCCGGACCGCCAGGAGCTGTCCAAGGCTCTGGTCGCGTATCTGACCGGGCACCTTGGCATTTCGACGACGATGCGTGCCCACGAGGGCATCGGCACCGCGCAGTCGCACGTCACCGTGTCGACCGCGCCGATGACGGTGTCGGTCAGCTTTCACGAGCCGTTCGAATGGGACGGGTGGCTGCTCTACGGCCACGAGAGCACGCAGGTCGGTGCCGGGATGTCCTATGTGCGCGGCACCGTGCACACCGAGGCGGGTGAGCTGATCGCGTCGTTCACTCAGGACGCGCTGATCCGCCCGCTGCGCACCACCGATACGGCGATCAAGCAGCAGTCTCGCCTATAGGTCGAACCGGTGGCCGGTGGTCGGTGGTCGGCCGCCGAAACTGAACTTTTGCACGAAGATTCGCTGGAATTTCGTGCATAAGTTCAGACTCGCGGAGCCTAGATCTTGAGATAGCCCTTGTCGGCGGGGATCTGGGCCGCCGTCACCAGAGACGACGCGTCGCTGGCCAACCACACCACGATGTCGGAGACCAGATCCGGATCCGCCAAAGACTCCGTCGACAAGGCGCCGGGCGAGAAACTGTGGATGTAGTTCTGGTGGTCGGCGAAGATCTGCCACATCGACGTGTCGTTGCCCATCGGGGTGTCGGTGCCGTACGGATGCACCGAGTTGACCCGGATGCCGAACTCGCCGAGCTCGACGGCCAGGGAGTTGGTCAACCCGACGACGCCGAACTTGCTGGCGCAGTAGTGGCCGCAGCCCGGGACGGCCTTGATGCCGGCGGCCGAGCTGATGGTGATGATCGACCCGCCGTTGCCCGCCTCGATCATCGGCGGGACGACGGCCTTGATCGTGTTCCACACGCCGGTCAGGTTGACGTCGAGCACCTCTTGCCACTGCTGGGCCGAAATCTCCCACAGCCGACCCCAATTCATCACACCGGCGTTGGCGACGACGATGTCGAGGCGACCGAACTGTTCGATCGCGTCGGCGACCACCCGCTGCTGTGCGGTGAGGTCGCGGACGTCGACCCGGTGTGCGACGATCTTGCGGCCCTCACCTTCGACGAGGCTGACCGTCTCGGCCAGGTCTTCGGGCAGCGCCGGTGGGTAACCGTTGTGCTCGGCGACCGGTCCGCAGGCGTCGATCGCGACGATGTCGGCGCCGGCGCGGGCCAACCGCACGCAATGCCGACGGCCCTGTCCGCGGGCGGCGCCGGTCACGTACGCCACTTTCCCGGCGAGCGGGGTGTCGGAATTCGTCATTCAGTTCTCCTGATCAGTTGGCGCCGGCGGCGAGCCAGTCGTCGAATGTCGTCGGGGCGATGCGGGCATTCTCGCCCGGCAGCAACACATTTCCGGCCATCGACAGCCCGAACATCCCCGACCAGGTCGGAATGAGCTTGAGTTGCTGCCCCCTGGCCGCAAGTGTCCGGCGTGCCATGTCGACCAGGTCCTGGGTCTCGGGTCCGGCGACATCCACGTGGCGGCCCTGCGGCTCCCCGACGGCGACCTCGGCGAGCACCTGCGCGATGTCGTCGGGCGCGATCGGTTGTACGAGCAGCGGTGCGATGGCCGACACGCCGTCCTGTTCGAACCAGCCGGCGACCATGGCCGCGAAATCGTGAAACTGCGTGGCGGGCACGACCGTCCACGGCACCGGTCCCTCGGCGACGAGACGCTCCTGCTCCCGCTTGCCCGAGTAGTGCGGGTTGCCCTCGATGTCGTGGATGCCGACGATGGACAGCAGGACGTGGTGGCCGACACCCGCGCGCTGCTCGGCGGCCAGCAGGTTGCGCGTGGTGGTGCCGAAGTACTCGACGGTGCGGTCCCGGTCTATCGGCGGCGCACTGACCGTGTCGACGACCGCCTGCACCCCGACGAGCGCGGCGTCCAGTCCCTCCCCGGACATCAGGTCGACACCGAGTGAGCGACTGATGCGAACGACCTCGTGGCCGTCGCGTTCGAGCGCGGCAGCGGTGCGAGCGCCGATGTTTCCCGTTGCTCCAGCGATTGCGACGCGCATTGGTGTCTCCTTCGGCCAGGGGTGACGGTACCCGTCGGGCGATTCGGATGGGGTCGGTCACGTCAACGCGGCGGCGACCTCCCGGAGCCGGGCGCCGGCACCGGAGACGATCGGCTCGCCGTGTCCGAAACACGCCGTATCCACGTCGAGGGCGGCGAGCCTGCGGAACGACGCCACCGTGCGGGCACGATCCTGGTTGAAGGTGCCGAGCATGAGCGTTCCGACATTGGCGATCGTGTCCCCGGTGAGCAGGACGCCGTGCTGCGGCAGGTGGATCGCGATGCTGCCCTCGGTGTGGCCGGGTATCGACAGCACCTCCGCGCCGCCGCCGAAATCGAGGATGTCGCCGTCGTGGAGTTCGCTCTCGACGGGGACGGGGTCGGCCGCGTCGGGCAGGCCTGCGGCGGCGCGCGCGTGGATCGGAACCTCCCAGTCCTCGAAAACCGGTGGCGGCAGCGGCGCCCCGTCGCGGATGGCCGCCGCGTCGGCGGCGCCGGCCACGACGGGAGCACAGGTCGAGCGGTGCAGTTCGGCCGCCGAGCCGGTGTGGTCGACGTGGCCGTGCGTCAACACGATCCGGTCGATTCCGGGTACCGCCGCGGCGATCGCGGCGCCGGAGCCCGGCGCCCCGGTGTCGATCAGCGTGACCGAGTCGCCGTCGCGCCATGCGTAGACCTGCCATCCGTTGACGACGAGCATGGTCAGATTCGGCGTGACCGTCACGGACTCCATGCATCCACGCTAGGGCGTGTGAACGTCCGACGAAAGAGGCTCAGCCCGAAGCGAAATCGCGTGTCAGCGCCGAGCGGAGCACGTCGAGCGGCAACCCGCCCAGATCCAGGGCGTGGTCGTGGAACTCCTTGAGCGGTATCCCGCGGCCCACCGCCTCATCGCGCAGCTGTTGCCAGATCCGCTGGCCGATCGCATACGACGGCGCCTGGCCCGGCCAGCCGAGGTAGCGGTCGAGCTCGAACTGCAGGTGCTCCTCGTTCATCGCGCTGTGCGACACCAGGAATTGCCACGCCTTGTCGGCGTCCCACACCGCGCCGTCGGGTGCGGTCATCCCGCAGTGCACGCCGATGTCGATGACCACGCGTGCGGCCCGAAAGCGTTGTGCATCCAGCATTCCGATGCGGTTGCCCGGGTCGTCGAGCCACCCGAGCTCGGCCATCAACCGTTCGGCGTACAGCGCCCAGCCCTCACCGTGGCCCGACACGAAGCAGCCCAGTCGGCGCCACCGGTTGAGCTGGTCGGCGCGCACGACCGCACGGCCGATCTGCAGGTGGTGTCCCGGCACGCCCTCGTGGAACACGGTCGTCGTCTCCTGCCAGGTGTGGAAGGTGTCGACGCCGTGCGGAACCGACCACCACATCCGGCCCGGACGGCTGAAATCCTCTGACGGCCCGGTGTAGTAGATGCCGCCGGTGTGGGTCGGCGCGATCCGGCACTCCAGCCGGCGCAGCGGTTCAGCGATGTCGAAATGCGTGTCGGCGAGCGCATCGACCGCGCGGTCGGAGAGGTCCTGCATCCAGGCCTGCAGCGCGTCGACGCCGTGGACGAGATAACGCTCCTCGGTGTCCAGGCGTCGCAGCGCATCGGCGATCGACGTTCCCGGATACAACTGTTGGGCAAGTGTTTCCTGCTCGGCGACAATGCTTTCCAGCCGCTCGAGACCCCACTCGTATGTCTCGTCGAAGTCGACGTCGGCGCCCAGGAACGCCCGGGACCACAACCGGTACACGTCCCGGCCGACCGCGTCCTCGGCACGCGCGTGCGGTGCGATCTCGTCGCCGAGGACCCGGCCCAGCTCCCGGTAGGCGTTGGCGGCGTTCGCCGCGTTCTGCTGCAGATCGTCGTGCAGCGTCGCGTTTCCGGGGACGGCGTTCGCGACCATGTCGACCAGCAGGTGCTGGATGCTCGCGGCCTGGTCGATACCGCGCACCACCTGCCGCACCGCCGGAGGATGCCCGTCGGCGATCGCGGCGCGCAGCGCCTCGGCGTATCCGGCGACACGGTCGGGCACCCGCGAGAGCCGACGCGCGATCACCGCCCAGTCGTCGTCGGTGTCGGTCGGCATCAGGTCGAACACGTCGCGCATCGACTGCAGGGGAGAGGCGATCACGTTGAGTTCACCGACGTCGAGCCCGGCGTCGTTGAGGTCGACCACGATGCCGAGGCGATCGCGCATCGCGGCGACGGTCACCTCGTCGACCGCGTCGGCGGGTGTCACCTCGGACAGTTCGCGCAACGTGCGGCGCGCGGCGTCGGCCCGCGCGGCGACGCCCTCGGGGGAGTAGTCGGTGATCTCCTCGTCGTGGCCCGCGATGCCCATATCCGTTGCAGCGCAAGGGTCGAGCTCGGCGAGGGTGTCCAGGTATCGTTCGGCGACGGCGTCGACGGCCGTGGGTGTCCTACCCGAGGTCATTCGTCGTGAACGTGTCACACGCCTTCGGATCACCGGTGCGGTATCCCTCGGTGAACCACTTCTGCCGCTGCGCCGCGGACCCGTGCGTCCACGCCTCGGGGTTCACCCGGCCGGTGGCCTGCTGCTGGATGCGGTCATCGCCGACCGAGGCGGCGGCCGACAGCGCGTCGGCGATGTCCTTGTCCGTCAACGGCTCCAGGAAGGTGACGTCGGTGCCCTGCTGCTTGGTGATGGCGGCGTAGTGCGCCCACACTCCGGCGTAGCAGTCGGCCTGCAGTTCGGTGCGCACTCCGCCGCCGGTGGGTCCCGCCGCACCGGGGCCCTGCGAGTGACTGAGCGAGCCGGTGAGGTTCTGCACGTGGTGGCCGAACTCGTGGGCGACGACATACTCCTGCGCCAACGGCCCACCGCTGGAACCGAACTGGTCGCGCAGGACGTTGAAGAAGTCGACGTCGAAATACGCGGTCTGGTCCACCGGGCAGTAGAACGGGCCCACGTCGCTGGTCGCCGGGCCGCACCGGGTGTCGACGCTTCCGGTGAAGAGTCGGACGCGCGGGCGTGTGTAGTCCGGCAGCAGCTGGGGCCAGATCCCGTCGAGCGAGTTGCCGGTCGCGACCACCCGACACTCGGGGATCGCGTTGGCATCCGCGCCGGTCTTGCACTGGTTGAGGTCGAAGCCCGGCGACTCGACACCCTGGCTGTCGTACTGGCCCTGCTGGGGCACCACCGAGCTGGGGTCGACACCGAGGAACAGCGCCACCACGAGGACGAGCAGGCCACCGACCCCGCCACCGAGCGCGATACCCCGACCGGGGCCGCCACCGCCGCCACTGGACGAGGTCGTGCTGGTGTCGATCCGCATACCTTCGTTGAAGGTCATGGCGTTCAGCTTTGCACACTACGATTCGCCCGTGGCCACGGTTGTCGGACATTCGGTCGTCGTCCACACCGGTCTCGGTGATCTGCGCGGCACGACCGAGGGTGGCGTCGCGGTGTGGCGCGGCGTGCCCTACGCCGAGCAACCGGTGGGGGAACGCCGGTTCCTCGCTCCCCAGCCGAAGCGCCCGTGGGCGGGCCTTCGCGACGCGGTCGAGCACGGGCCGCTGCCGCCACAGGGCAAGTCGTCCGTCGGCGGCGGCCGCGACGATCCCAAGGTCCGCGACGAGGCCTGCCTGACGTTGACGGTGTGGTCGCCCGACACCAGCGCGTCGCTGCCGGTGATGGTGTGGATCCCCGGCGGCGCGTTCGTCTTCGGCGCCGGTCAGTTCCAGCTGTACAACGGGTCGCGGCTGGCGGCCAACGGTGATGTGGTCGTCGTCAATATCACCTACCGCATCGGCGTCTTCGGCGGTTTCGAGCTCGGCTACCTCGGCGGCGGGTTCGACGACAACCTCGCCCTGCGTGACCAGATCGCCGCGCTGCGGTGGATCCGCGACCACATCGCGGCGTTCGGAGGCGACCCGTCGCGCGTGACGGTCTTCGGCGAATCCGCGGGCGGCACGTCGGTGCTCGCGCTGCTGGCCAGCCCCTCCGCCGAGGGTCTGTTCAGCCGCGCGATCGCGCAGAGCCCCGCGCTGCCGTTGATCGCCGATCGGGAAACCCGAGCCCAGCGGGCGCACGAGTTCGTGCGCCGGCTCGACGTGCCGGTCTCGGAGGTCAAGGGGCTACCGCAGCGGGAACTGCGCCGTGCTGCGGGCAGACTGCAGCTCGAAAGCGCCGCCGCCACGCCGACGCTGGCCTACGGCCTGACCTACGGCGTCGACCAACTCCCGCGTCATCCGCTGGATGCCGCGCGCGCCGGGGCCGTGCGCCGGGTGCCGCTGATCATCGGCACCAACAGCCACGAAGCGTCGATGTTCGCCTGGGGCAAACCCCCGATGCTGCCCACCACCGCGGCGGCGGTGGATGCCTACTTCGCCCGCGTCGCACCGGACGCCAAACAGCGCGTGCTGGCCGCCTATCCCCGCTACCCGCGCCGAAGCGCGCTGCTCGAGTTCGCCTCGGACGTGATGTTCGGCGGTCCGACGTGGGCGTTCGCCGATGCCTACAGCGGGCGGGCCCCGACCCACATGTACCGCTTCGACCATTACGGGTTCAGCCTGCGGATGCTCGGCCTCGGCGCGACGCACGGCAGCGAGATCGTGCACATCCAGCACAGCTACGCCTCGTACCTGGGGCGCAAGATCCATCCGCTGGGGCGGCGGCTGCAGCCTGCGGTCGGTCGGCGCATGCAACGCGCGTGGCTCGACTTCGCGGCCCAGGGCTGGGAGACCGGCGAGATCCACTGGTCCAACGGCCACGACTGGCCGGTCTACGACTCCGAGCGGCGTTGCACCCGCATCATCCTGTCCGCGCGCGACACCGTCGTCTCCGATCCCGACGCCGCGCGAAGGGAGGCCTGGTCGGGCCTGTACTAGGTCGCGAACCGTTTGGCGGAGTAGTCGCGCAGGTTGTAGAGGAACTTCTGGAACATCGCGCCCATCACCGGCTTGCCCAGCGACATCCCGAGCCGCGCGGCGACGCCGTTGGGCTTCATCGCCATGACCCACGTCAGGTGGCAGCCCTGCGGCGTCTGCACCACCCGGTAATCCTCGGCGAAGGCCGCGATGCTCCCGGTCGACGCCTCGTTGAACCGAAAAGCCATGTGGCTGTAGGGGTTCCACGCGAGGAACTCCTCGTCGCCGACGATGCCGCCGCGCATCTTCACCGTGCGGGTGGTGCCCACCCGCCGCGGCTCTGGGCTCGTCCACGTCACCTCGGTGATCACCGTGGCCCAGTGCGGCCAGGACTCCGCATCCGCGAGGACCTCGAAGAGCTGCTCGGGTGTGATCGTGAGGTCGACGGTGCTGACGAACCGGAACGGCGCGGTCTCGATGAACCCCAGGTCGACGCGTTCACACGGATGCATGACCACACACAGTAAACGACCGTGTCTAGTCAGATGACCGGACGTCTCAACGCGACTCGTGCCTCGCCGCTTGATCGTCCGGCTAGCCGGGCCCGTCGCTCGCCGCCGCCAGCAACGGCACCACCACGTCGCTGATCGGCGTGCTGAGCCCGTGCGCGGCGCCCTTGCGGGCGATCACGCCGTTGCGGATGTCCCACTCCAACTGCCGCCCGGCCTCGCGGTCGGTCAGCATCGAGGTCGTGATGTCCTCCGGCGACTTCGCGAGCAGTCCCACGATGTCCTCGATGACCTCGTCGCCCAGGTTCGCGCCCTCGGCGCGGGCGACCGCGAGGCACTCGCCCAAATAGCGGCGGGCCAGGCCGGCGACGTCCTCGCGGCGGAACATGCCCGAGCGGCGGCCGCTGAGCACCATGAATCCCACCACCGCGTTGACCAGAAGCTTGTGCCACGCGGCGTCGAGGAAGTTCGGATCGATCTCGACGGCGACCGCGCTGCCGTCGAACAGATTCGCCAGCGTCCGCGCCGCCGCGGTGTCCGGCAGCACCAGACGCGCGCCGGTGCGAAGCCGCACATGCCCCTGCGGCGTGGGCTCCGCCGAAATCCACACGGCCGCAGGCACCACCGTCGACGCGGGGCAGTAGCGGCCGACGCGCTCGACCTGTTCGACGCCGTTCTGCAGCGCGCACACCACGGTGCGTTCGTCGCACAACGTCGCCAGCCATCCGGCCGACTGCTCGTTCTGGGTGTCCTTCACCGCCAGCAACACCACGTCGACCGCCCCGTCGACGTCGGCCGGGTCGGTCAGCACCGGACCGGGCACCACGATCGGCTCCTGGTCGTCGGAGAAGACCTCGATCGAGTCGCGTGGCGTCCGGCCGCACAGCGTCACCGCGTGGCCCGCCGCATACAACAGGGCGGCGACCGTCGAACCGATCGCACCGGGTCCGACGAGCGCGATACGGGTCGCGGAGCCAGGGTCTTCGCGCGAACGCTCATCCACAGCGCCAAGTTACCGGCGAACTCGGCCCCTCTACACTTGGGCAGTTGTCTTGTCAGGCGATTTCCTCAGGAGTTTCAGTGCTGCGCAGTCATGCCGCCGGATCGTTGCGGCCCGCCGACGCCGGTCAAAAGGTGACATTGGCCGGCTGGGTGGCGCGTCGCCGCGACCACGGCGGCGTCATCTTCATCGATCTGCGCGACGCGTCGGGGGTGTCGCAGGTGGTGTTCCGCGAGGCCGGCGTCCTGGAGGCGGCGCACCGGTTGCGCGCCGAGTTCTGCATCGCCATCGACGGTGTGGTGGAGATCCGCCCCGAAGGCAATGCCAACGCGGAGATCGCGACCGGCGAGATCGAGGTCAACGCGACCTCGCTGACCGTGCTAGGCGAGAGCGCGCCGCTGCCGTTCCAGCTCGACGAGCAGGCCGGCGAGGAGGCGCGCCTCAAGTACCGCTACCTCGACCTGCGCCGTGACGGACCCGGTCAGGCGATCCGGCTGCGCTCCAAGGCGAACGCCGCCGCGCGTGAGGTGCTCGCGCGCCACGACTTCGTCGAGATCGAGACGCCGACGATGACCCGTTCGACCCCGGAGGGCGCCCGCGACTTCCTGGTGCCTGCCCGGCTGCAGCCGGGATCGTTCTACGCGCTGCCGCAGAGCCCGCAGCTGTTCAAGCAGCTGCTCATGGTCGCGGGCATGGAGCGCTACTACCAGATCGCGCGCTGCTACCGCGACGAGGACTTCCGCGCCGACCGCCAGCCCGAGTTCACCCAGCTGGACCTCGAGATGAGCTTCGTCGACTCCGAGGACGTGATCGCGGTCGCCGAGGAGGTGGTCGCGGCGCTGTGGCGGCTGATCGGCTACGACGTCCCGCTGCCGCTGCCGCGGATCACCTACGCCGACGCCATGCGCCGGTTTGGTTCGGACAAGCCCGATCTGAGGTTCGGACTCGAGCTCGTCGAGTGCGCCGAGTACTTCTCCGACACCCCGTTCCGGGTGTTCCAGGCGCCGTACGTCGGGGCGGTCGTCATGCCCGGCGGCGCCTCCCAGCCCCGGCGCACGCTGGACGCCTGGCAGGACTTCGCCAAACAGCGCGGGCACAAGGGGTTGGCCTACGTGCTGGTCGCCGAGGACGGCACGCTGGGCGGTCCGGTGGCCAAGAACCTGTCCGACGCCGAGCGCGACGGCCTGGCCGCCCACGTCGGTGCGAAGCCCGGTGACTGCGTGTTCTTCTCGGCCGGCCCGGCGAAGAGCTCGCGCGCGCTGCTCGGCGCGGTCCGCATCGAGATCGCCAAGCGGCTCGACATGATCGATCCCCACGCCTGGGCGTTCACCTGGGTGGTGGACCCGCCGCTGTTCGAGCCCGCCGACGAGGCGACCGCACACGGTGACGTCGCGGTCGGCTCCGGCGCGTGGACCGCGGTGCACCATGCGTTCACCGCCCCCAAGCCGGAGTTCGAGGACCGCATCGACACCGATCCCGGCGCCGTGCTCGCCGACGCGTACGACGTGGTCTGCAACGGCAACGAGATCGGCGGCGGCTCGATCCGTATCCACCGCCGAGACGTTCAGGAGCGGGTGTTCGCGGTGATGGGTATCGACAAGGCCGAGGCCGAGGAGAAGTTCGGATTCCTGTTGGAGGCGTTCACCTTTGGCGCCCCACCGCACGGCGGCCTGGCGTTCGGGTGGGACCGCACCACCGCGCTGCTCGCCGGTGCGGACTCGATCCGCGAAGTGATCGCGTTCCCGAAGTCCGGCGGCGGTGTCGACCCGCTGACCGGCGCGCCCGCGCCGATCACGGCGCAACAGCGCAAAGAATCCGGTATCGACGCCAAGCCGAAGGCCGACTGACCCGAATCCCACCGGATCTGGTTGCAGCGAGGCTACGATCCGCGCGTGACAGGTGTGGTCTCGCCGACGACGGGTACGGCCGGGAGCCGGCGACGGCGGATCACCGTCGTGACGACGGTGGTGGCCGTCATCGCCGTCTACATCGGCTCCCTGATCGGCTACGCGCTGCTCGAGCCCGCGCATCGTCACTTCCAGTTCTCCGAACCGTCGGTCACCGGCGAGACCGTCGTCATCATCCGGCTACGGGAGATGAACGCGATCCAGAACCGTCTGGTGGCCGACGTCCTGCTGCACCCGGGCCCCGAACTGCAGGCAGGCGAGACCGACGACATCACCATCCGGTTGACCTCCCGGAGCAGTTCGGGCGACCTGATCTACGTGCATCCCGCCCTCTCCGGGAATGACACGACGACTCAACTGGTCGCCGTCGGCGATCCCGACAACTGGCCCTTCGACACTTTCATCACCGACATCATCGGCGTGCAGGCCTTCCTGAGCGGTGGGCCGCAACCCCGCCCGATCGTGGCGCCCGTCGTCGTCGCGGGGCAGATCAACGGGTGGGACGTGCGCACAGAGCACGGCAGCGCCGACTCGGTGCCCACGGTCCGCTTCACCACCGAGCGCACCAGGGGAGCGCTCGCGTTCGACATCGGGGTCCTTCTGGTGCTGATCGCGCTGCCGGCGGCCGCGCTGTTCGTGGCGATCGAGACGGTGCTCGGTCGCCGAAAGTTCCTGCCGCCGTTGACGACCTGGTTCGCGGCGATGTTGTTCGCCGTGGTTCCGTTGCGAAACCTGTTGCCCGGCGCGCCCCCGCCAGGCGCGTGGATCGATCTCGCGGTGGTCTTGTGGGTGCTGATCGCACTGGCGGCCGCGATGGTGCTCTACATCGTGGCCTGGTGGCGGCAGAAGGAGTGATCAGGCTGGCCAGTTGCACCCGGTGAGTTCGGCCGACGCGTCCCACAAACGCTGCGCCGTAGCCGGATCCACGGCCTTCGGCCGCAACCGCGTCACCTTGGGCCTGCCGATCTGGTTGAAGCGGGGCGCCAGATAGGTGCCGCTCGGCAGGTCGGTCGTCACCGCCTGCAGCGTGGCCCGGGCACCTTGGGCGGGGGTGTGCATCAGGCGCCGGATCCGCCGGTGCTCGCCCATGCCCAGCGATCGGGTGATGTCGGTGTCGGTCGCGCCGGGGTCGGTCGCATACGCACGCACGCCGCGGCGGGCCAGTTCCGCGACGAACAGCAGGTTCGCCAATTTGGATTCGCCGTAGGCGCTCCACTTCGAGTACTTGCGCCGATGCCAGTTCAGGTCGTCGAGGTGCAGGCTGCAGAACAGATACGTCGCGCTGGCCACCGAGATCACCCGGTCGGTGATCCGGTCGGCCAACAGACACGTCAACGCGAAGTGGCCGAGGTGGTTGACGCCGATGTGGGCCTCGAAGCCATCGGCGGTGCGCGTCAACGGCATTCCCATCACGCCGGCGTTGTTCACCAGCACGTCAACGGCTTCCACCGACTCGGCGAACGAGCGCACGCTGGACAGGTCGGCGAGATCGAGGGCGGCGACCTCGACGTCCCCGGTGATCTCGTCGGCGGCTTTACGGCCCTTGTCGACGTCGCGGCAGGCGATCATCACGCGGTGCCCGTCGGCGGCCAGGGCCGCTGCCGTGGCCTTGCCGACGCCGCTGTTACCGCCCGTGACGATGACCCGCATGATCGTCGATTATGCGGGTGCGGAATAGCGAGGCGTCCGCCGGGACTTGGAGAAGGAATGACCGAGATCGACGACTTCAAGGACTTCAACGCGGGCGTCGTGGCGGAGTTCCGCGCCAACGGCGGCAAGGTCGGCGGACCGTTCGAGGGTGGGAACCTCCTGCTGCTGCACACCACCGGTGCGAAGTCTGCTCAGCCGCGGTTGTCGCCGCTGGCGTACTTCCGCATCGACGACAGGGTCTACGTCGTCGGGTCGTTCGCCGGCGCCGACAAGGATCCGGCGTGGGTGCACAACCTGCGGGCCTATCCGCGGGTCCACCTCGAGATCGGCGCAGACGAATACGACGCCACCGCCCGGGAACTGCCCCGCGACGAGCGCGACGAGCTCTACCCGAAGCTGGTCGAGATCACGCCGGTGTTCCGCGAGTACCAGGCCAAGACCAGCCGGGTCATCCCGGTCTTCGAGCTCGCCCGAGAGTGATTTCGGTGCGCTTCCGGTCGCTGGGCGATAGGTAGTGCACCGAAATCGCTCGGCTCAGAGGCGCTCGATGATGGTGGCGTTGGCCATGCCGCCGCCCTCACACATCGTCTGCAACGCGTAGCGCCCGCCGCGCTGCTCGAGCGCGTTCACCAATGTGGTCATGATGCGGGCACCGCTGGCGCCCAGCGGGTGACCGATCGCGATCGCGCCGCCGTTGACGTTCGTCTTCGCGAGAGAGGCGCCGGTGTCGTGTGCCCAGGCCAGGACGACGGGTGCGAACGCCTCGTTGACCTCGAACAGGTCGATGTCGGCGAGCGTCAGCCCGGCGCGCCGCAGCACCTTCTCGGTCGCGGGGATGACACCGGTCAGCATGTAGAGCGGATCGGACCCGACGACGGTCATCGAGTGGATACGGGCGAGCGGGCGCAGACCCAGGCGTGCGGCCACCTCGCTGGTGGTGATCAGCACCGCCGCGCTGCCATCGGACAGGGGCGACGAGTTGCCCGGGGTGATCTCCCAATTGATCTGCGGGAAGCGCTGCTCGTAGGCGGGGTTGTAGAACGCCGGCTTCAGCGCGGCCAGCGTGTCGACGGTCGTGCCGGGCCGAATGATCTCGTCGGTGGCGAGGCCGTTGACCGGGATCAGCTCGTTGTCGAAGCGGCCCTCCTTGGTCGCGGCGGCGGCCTTCTCGTGGCTGCCCGCGGAGAACTCGTCGAGCTGTTGACGCGACAGGCCCCACTTCGCGGCGATCAACTCCGCGCTGATGCCCTGGGGCACCAGGCCGTCGGGATACCGCTGCGCCATCGCGCCGAACGGGTCGCTGCCCGGCAGCACGCTCGAACCCATCGGCACCCGCGACATCGACTCCACCCCAGCGGCGACGACGATGTCGTATGCGCCCGAAATCACACCCTGGGCGGCGAAATGGATGGCCTGCTGGCTGCTGCCGCACTGACGGTCGACCGTCGTGCCCGGTACGGACTCCGGGAACCCCGCCCCCAGAAGGGCATTGCGCGCGATGTTGACCGCCTGGTCGCCGACCTGGGTGACGGCCCCGGCGATGACGTCGTCGATCTGCACCGGGTCGATCCCGGTCTTGGCCACCAGTTCCTTGAGACTGTGTGCGAGCAGGTCTACCGGCAGCACGTCGTGCAGCGCTCCGTTCGCCTTGCCCTTGCCGATCGGGGTGCGAACCGCTCCGACGATGACGGCGTCCCGGCCTGAGAATCCGGACATTGCTGCCTCCTTGCCTCCACGCTGAGTGAACTTGTCTATACCCAGCTATACCAGCTAGGTATAGATGAAACAACTCAGGGGTAGGGTGAATTCCATGACAGTTCTGCAGGGGAGGCTGGCCGACCGGGACGCCTGGTCGGCGGTCGGGGAGTGTCCGATCGAGAAGACGATGGCGGTGCTGGGCACGAAGTCGGCGATGCTCATCATGCGCGAGGCGTACTACGGCACCACCCGGTTCGAAGACTTCTGGCGCCGGGTCGGGATCACCAAAGCCGCCGCGGCGTCCCGGCTTTCGGATCTCGTCGAGGCCGGACTGCTCGAGCGGCAGCCCTACCAGGAGCCCGGCCAGCGCAGCCGCGACGAGTACGTGCTCACCGAGGCCGGCCGGGAGTTCATGCCGGTGGTCTGGGCGATGTTCGAGTGGGGCAGGCGCCACCTGCCCAACCGCACGCCGTTGCGCCTGGCACACCAGGGGTGCGGCGCGGAGGCCACGGTCGAGATCCGGTGTGCCGAAGGCCACCGCGTTCCGCCCGACGAACTGGCGGTGCGGCTGAAGCGGTGAACCGACCGTTCGGCGACGCGAGCAGGCACGCCATGCGTAGGGTGCCGATGTGCTGCATCTGCGCGTCATCTCGCCGACGGATCAGCGCGACGCCGTCATGGCCGCCCTGCAGGACAACCCGGGCGTGACCCACATCGTCATCCACCGCGACGCCGCCGTGGATCCGCGCGGGGACGAGATCACCGCCGACATCGCCAGGGAGTCGGCCAACGACGTCATCGCTGCGCTCAAGAAGCTGGGGGTGAAGGACCGCGGCGCGATCACCCTGGACTTCGTCGACACCGTGCTCTCCGCCCGTGCGTACCGCGCCGAGGACGAGGCCGACGGCGATCCTGCCGATGCGGTGGTGTGGGACGAGCTGGCGGTGCGCACCCGCGAGGAATCGAGCCTGAACGTCACGTTCTTAGCCTTCCTGTGCGTGGCGTGCCTGATCGCGTCGATCGGTGTGGTGACCGACTCGCCGGTCACGGTCGTGGGTGCGACGGTGGTGGGCCCCGAGTTCGGGCCGCTGGCGGCGCTGGCGGTGTCGCTGGTGCGCCGCCGGGGGTACCTCGCACGACGCGCGGCGTTGGCGCTGCTGGTCGGCTTCCCGGTCGCGATGCTCGTCACATCGGCTGCGGTCCTGGCGGGTGAGGCGATCGGCTGGATCACGGTCACCAGCACCAGCGAACTGGACGAGGTCGACTTCATCTTCCAGGTCGGGCCGCTGTCGTTCGTCGTCGCGTTCCTCGCCGGCACGGCCGGGATGCTGTCGCTGATCACCTCGAAATCCGCTGCGCTCGTGGGTGTTTTCATCTCGGTCATGACGGTGCCGGCCGCGGGCTTCGCGGTCGTCGCCGGCACGGTCGGGGACTGGGACATCGCGGCCAAGTCCGCATCCCAGCTGGCGGTCAACCTGGTCGCGATCGTGCTGGCCGGTGTGCTCGTGCTGTGGACACGGCGGTTGGCCGACCGGAGGCACAGCGCGCCGCGCCGCATTCCGGGGTGACCGGTTACGGTTCTGCACTGATGGCACTTCCGGCACCGAATGCTCCCGACGACCTGCTGGGCAGATACCGCACCGCGCGCGTCCAGCAGGCGCTGTTCGATGTGCGACCGGGTGCAGGCAGCGGCTATGACGAGTTCGTCGACGCCGCAGGCGATGTCCGCCCGGCATGGCAGGAACTGGCCGAATGCGTGGCCGAGCGCGGTCGCCCCGGTCTGGCGCAGTTGCGCGACGTGGTGCGCAGCCTCGTCGACAACGACGGCATCACCTATGTCCAGGTCGACCGCCACGGTTCGGTGGTCGGCCAACCCGGCACCAACGGCCACGAACCCGCCGAACCGGGGCCGTGGCACCTCGACGCGCTGCCCCTGGTGATCTCGGCCACCGAGTGGAACACGCTGGAATCCGGTCTGCTGCAGCGCTCCCGGCTGCTCGACGCCGTGCTCACCGATCTCTACGGGCCGCAGGTGTCGATCACCAGCGGCGTGTTGCCCGCGCAACTTCTCTTCGCCCACCCCGGCTATGTGCGGGCCGCGCGAGGTATCGACGTTCCCGGCCGCCACCAACTGTTCCTACACGGGTGCGACGTCAGCCGCACCGGTGACGGCAGTTTCCGCGTCAACGCCGACTGGACGCAGGCGCCGTCGGGCGCGGGCTACGCGCTGGCGGACCGGCGCGTTGTCGCACACGCCGTACCCGACCTCTACGAACGGATCGGTCCGCGGCCCGCGTCGCCATGGGCGCAGGCGCTTCGGCTCGCGCTCATCGACGCCGCCCCGGAGTCGGCCGAGGAGCCGATGGTGGTGGTGCTCAGCCCCGGCATCCACTCCGAGACCGCGTTCGACCAGGCGTATCTGGCGAGCGTCCTGGGCTTCCCCCTGGTCGAGAGCGCCGACCTGGTGGTGCGCGACGGCAAGGTGTGGATGCGGTCGATGGGCACGCTCAAGCGCGTCGACGTGGTGCTGCGCCGCGTCGACGCGGACTGGGCCGACCCGCTTGATCTGCGTTCCGACTCGCGGCTCGGCGTCGCCGGGCTCGTCGAGGCGCTGCGCCGCGGCACCGTGGCCGTCGTCAACACGCTCGGCAGCGGCATCCTGGAAAACCCCGGGCTGCAACGGTTTCTGCCCCAGCTCTCGGAGCGGCTGCTGGACGAGTCGCCCCTGCTCGACACCGCGCCGATGTACTGGGGCGGCATCGGCATCGAACGTTCGCACCTGCTGGCCCACCTGTCGTCGCTGTTGATCAAACCGGTGACCGGCGGCCCGGCGATCGTCGGCCCGGCGCTGTCTGCCGAACAGCGCAAGCAGCTGTCCGCGTGCATCGATGCCACGCCGTGGCAGTGGGTCGGCCAGGAGCTTCCGCAGTTCTCTTCTGCACCAAGCGTTGTGGGCCTGGGCGGGCTCTCGGCGACGAATGTCGGCATGCGGCTGTTCACGGTCGCTCAGCGTGACGGCTACGCGCCGATGATCGGCGGGCTCGGCTATGTGCTGGCGCCCGGCGATGCGGCGTACACACTCAACACCGTTGCGGCCAAGGATGTCTGGGTCCGGGCGCCGGAGCGGGTCACCGTGGAGCGGGTGCCGCCGGTCGAGCTGCCCGCGATCACGCCGAGCGCGACGCGGGCGGTCAGCTCGCCGCGCGTGCTCGCCGACATGTTCTGGGCGGGCCGCTACGCCGAACGCGCCGAGCACATGGCACGGCTGCTCACCGTGACCAGGGAGCGTTATCACGAATTCCACTACCGCCGAGACATGGACGGCAGCGAGTGTGTGCCCGTGCTGTTGACCGCGCTGGGTCACTTGACCGGTACCGACACCGGCGCCGGCGGCGACTACGCCGAGATGGTCGCCACCGCACAGTCGACGCTGTGGTCGTTGACCGCCGACCGGCATCGCCCGGGGTCGCTGGCGCACTCGGTCGAGCGGCTCGGCCTGGTCACCCGCTCGGTGCGCGACCAGATGTCCAACGACACGTGGATGGTGCTGGCCGCCGTCGAACGCGCGCTGCTCCATTCGCCCGCATCGGGGCGCCCCGCCAACGAACCGCCCGATTCGCAGGCCGAGGGCGATGCGTTCCTCACGGCGACGACGAACCTCACCCTCGCAGGCATGTTGGCGCTCTCGGGTGTGGCGGCCGAGTCGATGATCCGCGACGCCAGCTGGACGATGATGGACATCGGCAAACGCATCGAACGCGGGCTGAACCTCACCGCGCTGCTGAGCGCGACGCTGACCACCGCGCGCAGTCCCGGCGCCGAGCAGACCATCACCGAATCGACCCTCGTGGTGTGCGAATCATCGGTCATCTACCGACGGCGCATGCTGGGCAAGGTCAGCGTCTCCGCGGTCGCCGAACTGGTGCTGTTCGACATCGACAACCCGCGCTCGCTCGCCTACCAGCTGGAGCGGCTGCGCACGGGACTCAAGGCGCTGCCCGGCTCCTCGGGTTCGTCGCGGCCCGAGCGGATGGTCGACGAGATCGGAACCCGGCTGCGGCGGCTCGACCCGGACGACCTCGAGCAGATCGCCGACGGTAGGCGCACCGAGCTCGCCGCCCTGCTCGACGGGATGCACGGTGATCTTCGCGAACTGTCGAACGTGATCACCGCGACACATCTGTCGCTGCCCGGCGGCATGCAGCACCTGTGGGGGCCGGACGAACGGAGGCGGATGCCGTGACCGCCTTTCCGGACGGTCCGACCTCGTCGGCCGCCAGCCGTACTTACCGCATCACCCACCGCACGGTGTACCGCTACGCCGCCGATGTCACCAGTTCCTACGGCCGCGGATTCCTCACCCCGAGAGACACCGCTCGTCAGCGCTGCCTGTCGCACGAACTCGAGATCGATCCCCCCGCCGCGGACAGCTCGACCAGCCGCGACGTCTACGGCAACATCAGCTCGTACTTCCATGTGACCGAACGCCACCGGACGCTGTCGGTGACCAGCCGTTCGGTCGTCGAGGTCGACCCGCCGCCGCCGACCCTGTACGGGGCCGGTTCGGCGTTGGCGCCCTGGGAGATCGCCCGTCCGGTCGGCGCGGAGGCGGCGCTGGCCACCGAGTTCACCCTCGACCTGCAGCCACCCGAGATCACGCCGGCCCTACGCGATTACGCGGCACCGAGTTTCGAGCCCGAACGGCCACTGATCGAGGCGCTGCGGGACCTGACGCACCGGATCTACTCCGACTTCACCTACCGCTCGGGGTCGACCACGGTGTCCACTCAGGTCAGCGAGGTTTTGGCGGCACGCGAAGGGGTATGTCAGGACTTCGCACGGCTGGCCATCGCCTGCCTGCGCGCCAACGGGTTGGCCGCCAGTTATGTGTCCGGATATCTGGCGACCGATCCACCCCCCGGGAAGGAACGGATGATCGGTATCGACGCGACCCATGCATGGGCCGCCGTGTGGACACCGCAGAACCAATGGCTGGGACTCGATCCCACCAACGACCAGATGGTCGACGAGCGCTACATCACCGTCGGATACGGCCGTGACTACGCCGACGTCCCGCCGTTGCGCGGCATCATCTACACCGATTCGCGGAGCAGCGAGATCGACGTCGCCGTCGACGTCGAACCGTTCGAGGGAGGAGTGCTGCATGCGTGACTTCCTGTGCCCCAACTGCGGTCAGCGCCTGGCGTTCGAAAACTCGTTGTGCCTGTCGTGCGGTCGGCCGCTGGGGTTCTCGCTCGATGACATGGCGCTGTTGGTCATCGCCTCCGGCGACGAGCAGAGCCAGGCCGGATTCGTCGACGGTGACAAGTACCAGCTGTGCGCGAACATGCATCTGGCCGAATGCAACTGGCTGGTGGAGAAGACGCCCGACCACAAGCTGTGCGAGGCGTGCAGCCTCACCCGCACCCGGCCCCAGGACTCCGACACCAAAGCGCTCGCGGCGTTCGCCGACGCCGAACGCGCCAAGCGGCGGCTGTTGGTCGAACTGCACGAACTCAAGCTGCCGATCATCGGCCGCGACGAGGACCCCGACTACGGCCTGGCCTTCGACCTGCTCTCCAGCGAACATAAAAAGGTGTTCACCGGCCACGAAAACGGCGTCATCACTTTGGATCTCGCCGAAGGCGACGACGTGCACCGCGAGCAGCTGCGCAAGGCGATGGGCGAGCCGTATCGAACACTGCTCGGTCACTTCCGCCACGAGGTCGGGCACTATTACTACTACCGCCTGGTCAGCGTGTCACCCGAGTACGACGCCCGGTTCCGCGAACTGTTCGGCGATCCCGACGCCGACTATCAAGCGGCGCTGGACCGCCACTACAACGAAGGCCCTCCGGACAACTGGGGGAAGAGCTACGTCTCCTCCTACGCCACCATGCATCCCGCCGAGGACTGGGCGGAGACGTTCGCGCACTACCTGCACATCCGCGATACCCAGGATACGGCGGCGGCGTTCGGGGTTGCGCCCGCGGCCGCGACATTCGAGCGAAAAGTGTTGGGCCCAAGCAGCTTCGACGCCATCATCGAGATGTGGATACCGCTGTCCTGGGCGCTGAACATGCTGAACCGTTCGATGGGCAAGGAAGATCTCTACCCGTTCGTGCTGCCCGCCCCGGTGCTCGAGAAGATGCGCTTCATCCATACGGTCGTCGAAGAGATCACCCAGGGGTAAAGCCCTCGGCCAGCAGCTCGCGGGCCTCGGCACTGCCGTTCAGCAGACGCGATCGCCGTGCGACGATCACCCATCGTCCGTCGCTACGACGCAGCCGGAAGTGGTTGGCGCCCGCCCGCGATACCGCGAACCCGTCGTCGTGGCGGGTCACCAACACCGAATCGCACACCGCGACCGCCTCGTCGCCGTCCACGGTGACCACCGCGGGTCCCAGGAAGTGGCAGCAGCCGCGACGGATCAAGCCCTGGTGGGCGCGGGAACGCACCATCGCCGCGACCTCGTCACGGCCGGCCATGTGCCACCCCTCGACGTCGTAGCTGCCGTCTTCTGCCCACAGGTCCGCTGCCGCATCGGCTTCGCCCGCATCGACCAGGGGCCCGTAGGACGCGATCATCCGCTCGATGGCACGCTCGTCCTCGATGCGGCGCAGCCGACGCTCCAGGTCCGCCAGCTCGGTCATCGGCTATCCCTTTCGCCCAACAGCTTCCGCATCATCCGGTCGGTGCCCAGCACCACCTTCGCGCGGTCGGGGTCGTTGCGACGGGCGACGTCGTCGGCGTTACCGCCCGCTACGTACACCGGCCCGTTGGCCAACTGCTCCAGGCCTTCTCGCGCGACATCGTCGGGTTCGGCGACCCGCAACCCGGGCACGTCGAAGTTCAGGCCCACCCGCTCCATCGCGGGTGTGCGGGTCACGCCGAGGACGAGTTCGAGAACGTGCACGTCGTACTCGCGCAGCTCGAGCCACAGGCTCTCGGCGAAGATGCGGCCGAATGCCTTCACCCCGCCGTAGACCGTGTGGCGCACGGAGCCGAGGTAACCGGCCATCGAGCCCACCATGAGGATTCCGCCGCGGCGACGCTCAAGCATCGGACGGCCGAAGTGTTGCACCATCGCCAGCATGGTGCCGACGTTCAGGTCGATCACCCGCTGGAAATCGTCGAGGGCACCGTCGAGGAAGTGCTCGCTGCACGTGTTGGCGCCGGCGTTGTAGATCAGCAACCCGACCTCGACGTCGTCGGTGACGGCCGCGGTGCGCTGCACCGCATCGGATGCGGTCAGGTCGACGGCGAGCGTTCGGACCTCCACGCCGCTGCGGCGGCAGTCCTCGGCCGTGCGCTCGAGCGCATCGGGTTTGCGCGCGATCAGCACGAGGTTGATCCCGGCACCGGCGAGTCGGTGGGCGAACGAGGCGCCGACGCCTTCGGAACCGCCGGCGATCACCGCCCACGGTCCGTATCGAGCGAGATCCGTCACGCCCCGCATTGTCGCCGACGCGCCCGGGCGCGCCGTCGTGGGCTGTCGCGGCCGCGGCCCTACGATCGCCCGGTGGCTGATCGATATGGGTCCGACGTCCTGGCCGACAACCCGCACCAGCGCAAGGCCCGCTCCACTGAACAAGCGGCCGAGATCGGCCTCGTCGTCGAGGACGCGCAGACGGGATACGTCGGCGCGATCGTGCGGATCGAGTACGGCCGGATGGAGCTCGAGGACCGCAACGGACGGCGCAAACCGTTCCCCGTCGGCCCGGGCTATCTGATCGACGGCAAGCCGGTGATCCTGACCGCGCCCAAAAAAGCCGCCCCCAAAAACACCCGCACCGCGTCCGGATCGGTGGCGGTGCACGGTGCACGCGCGAAGGTCGCGCTGGCGAGCCGCATCTACGTCGAGGGCCGCCACGACGCCGAACTCGTCGAGCAGGTCTGGGGCGACGACCTGCGAATCGAGGGGGTGGTGGTCGAACACCTCGGCGGCGTCGACGATCGCGTGGCGATCGTCGAGGACTTCCGGCCCGGGCCCGGCCGCCGGCTCGGCGTGCTCGTCGACCACCTGGTCGCCGGTTCGAAGGAGGCCCGGATCGCGGACGCGGTCCGGCGCGGACCCGGCGGCGACCACACGCTCGTCGTCGGTCATCCGTTCATCGACATCTGGCAGGCCGTCAAACCCGAGCGGCTCGGCGTCGAGAAATGGCCGGTCGTGCCGAAGGGCATCGACTGGAAGACGGGCGTGTGCCGGGCACTTGGCTGGCCGGCCGCCGGGCAGGCCGACATCGCGCGCGCCTGGCAGCGCATCCGCAAGCGGGTGCGCGACTGGAACGACCTGGAACCCGCGCTGATCGGACGCGTTGAGGAGCTCATCGACTTCGTCACGCAACCCGCGTCGTGACGGCGTGGTAAGCAGAAGGCGTGTCCGACGGTCTGTTCGACGTCCCCGGTGAGGCCCCCACGCCGGCGGCGGGTGCCGTCGGTGCGTCGGCGCCGCTGGCGGTGCGGATGCGCCCGGCCACGCTCGACGAGGTCGTCGGGCAGGACCATCTGTTGCAGCCGGGGTCGCCGCTGCGCCGGATGGTCGAGGGCTCCGGTGCGGCCTCGGTCATCCTCTACGGCCCGCCGGGCACCGGTAAGACCACGCTCGCGTCGCTGATCTCACAGGCCACGGGCCGCCGATTCGAGGCCCTGTCGGCGCTGTCGGCGGGGGTCAAAGAGGTGCGCGCCGTCATCGACGTCGCCAGACGCGCCGCCGCATACGGCGAGCAGACGGTGCTGTTCATCGACGAGGTGCACCGGTTCTCCAAGACCCAACAGGACGCCCTGCTGTCCGCCGTCGAGAACCGCGTCGTGGCGCTGGTCGCGGCGACCACCGAGAACCCGTCGTTCTCGGTCGTGGCCCCGCTGCTGTCGCGGTCGCTGATCCTGCAGCTGCAGCCGCTCGACGCCGATGCGGTGCGCACGCTGGTCCGCCGCGCCATCGACGACCCTCGCGGCCTCGCGGGCAAGGTCGAGGTCACCGATGAGGCCGTCGACCTTCTGGTATCGCTGTCCGCGGGTGACGCCCGCCGCGCGCTGACCGCGCTCGAGGTGGCCGCCGAGGCGGGCGAGAAGGTGACGGTCGAGACCATCGAGCAGTCGCTGGACAAGGCCGCCGTGCGCTACGACCGCGACGGAGATCAGCACTACGACGTGATCAGCGCGTTCATCAAGTCGGTCCGCGGGTCCGACGTCGACGCGGCGCTGCACTATCTGTCCCGGATGCTGGTCGCGGGGGAGGACCCCCGGTTCGTGGCGCGCCGGCTGATGATTCTGGCCAGCGAGGATATCGGCATGGCGGATCCGACCGCACTGCAGACCGCGGTGGCCGCCGCCCAGACCGTGCAGTTGATCGGCATGCCGGAAGCGCAGCTGACGCTCGCCCACGCCACGGTTCATCTCGCGACGGCGCCGAAGTCGAACGCGGTGACCACCGCCCTCGGAGCGGCGATGGCCGACATCCGGGCGGGCAAGGCGGGGATGGTGCCGCCGCATCTGCGCGACGGTCACTACTCCGGCGCGGAGAAGCTGGGCAACGCGATCGGCTACAAGTACAGCCACGACAACCCCGATGGTGTTGTGTCGCAACAGTATCCGCCTGACGAGCTGGTCGGTGTCGACTACTACCGGCCGACCTCCCACGGTGCCGAGCGCGAGATCGCCACCCGGCTCGACAAGCTGCGCGCGATCATCCGCCGCAAGCGCTGACCCCCCTTGACACCCCACCGAACCCGGTCTACGTTGGTATTCAACCAAAACATTGATCAAATTAGAGGTTGACTATTGGAGCGTGATGGCGATGATGAGTCTCGGCTGGATCGCGCCTTCCTGGCCCTGGCCGACCCCGTGCGGCGCGCCATCGTGGCGCGGCTCTCGCGGGGGCCCGCCACGGTCAACGAGCTCGCCGAACCCTTCGACATCACCAAACAGGCGGTGTCCAAACACATTCAGGTGCTCGAGCAGTCGGGACTGGTCACCAGGACCCGCGATGCGCAGCGTCGGCCGGTGCACCTGGACGCCGCCGCGCTGGAGCGGCTGACCGCATGGATCGACCGCTACCGGCTCGACGCCGAACGCAGCTACCGCCGGCTGGACACCCTGTTGGCGGACCTCACCGCCCCATCTGAGAAAGGAACCGACACATGAGCAACGCGCTCGACCTCACGGCCCCGGTGGACACCCTGGCCATGGAATTCACCCGGGAGTTCGACGCACCCGTCGAAGCCCTGTTCCGCGCACACGCCGAACCAGACCTGGTCAAGCGGTGGCTCGGCCCCCGCAGGCTCGAGATGACGATCGAGGAGTGGGAGTTCAGGAGCCACGGCGGATATCGCTACACGCACAAGGACGAGGACGGCGCTTACGGGTTCAACGGCACCTTCCACACCGTGCGCGACAACGAGTTCATCCTGCAGACCTTCGAGTTCGAGGGCGCGCCCGATCAGGTCAACATCGAATACCTGTGGTTCGAGGACCTGGGCGGTGGCCGCAGCAGGCTGCGCGGACGGTCGATCTGCCCGACCGTCGAGGCCCGCGACGCGCTGATGGCCTCCGGTATGGAGGGCGGGATGACGGAAGGCTACGAAAGGCTCGACGAGCTGCTGGCGACCGAGCTGTCGAAGGCCCTGTGACAGAAGCGATCCCGGCTGCCGGGGGACGCAGCCGGGATCGCCTGGGTGGTCAGGTCAGCGCAGGACGCCGCCGCGGCGGCCGCCCGCCATGCCGGTGTGCCTGCGGCCCATGACCGCGGACGCGAGGGCCACGCCGATCACGGCGACGACCAACTGGCAGAGCAACTCGATCCAGTCGACGCCCTTCGTTGCGGTCGGCAACCCGAGCGCGTTGGCGAGCCACGTGCCGATCAGCGCCGACACGATGCCGACGAGGACGGTCACGATGATTCCGATGGGCTGCCTGCCGGGCAGGATCAAGCGGGCGAGCACACCGATCACTGCGCCGATGACGATTGCGGTGAGAATGCCGGTGACGGTCATGGTTCCTCCAGGGTCTTAGGGTGCAGCTGACATACCCCGACACCGGCGTCAATAAACGAATCGGTTCTGCGGGTTCGCGTTCAGACCAGTTCCGGGATGCGTAGATGTGCGACCGCGAGCTCGAACTCGCCGAGGTCGACGATGTCGGCGCCCAGTTCGCGGGTCCGGGCGTTGCGCAGCTCCCTGGCCTGCTCGCGGTTGCCCACCATGGCGTCGTGGCTGTCGAAGGTCGCCGACGACACGGCCCGGCCCGAATGCGGGTTGATCAGATAGCTGGCGCTGCAGAACCCGTCGAGCGCCTCCAAGGCCGGCAGCACGTCGGTCTTGTAGAACTCGATCGAACGCGCGATGTGCTCGCGGGGCACCCGCAGCCAGGTGACCCGCACGCAGGCACCCTCCGCCGAGCGGTGATCGCGGTGCATGACGCCGATCTGCCACTGATCGACCGTTGCGTCACCGCCGAGGATGTCGGCGGCACGGTCACGCAACGGGGCCGTCCGCTCGGCGCTCGCGCGCAGCGCGTCCTCGGACTCCCAGGCGCTGGTCGCGATGCAGTGGCCGGATTCCCGGTCCACCAGCAGCGACAAGCCGATGTACCCGTCCATTGCCTCCAGCGCGGGCATGACCTCGGACCGGATGACCGCGATGCCCTCGTTGATCGCCGACGGACGGGCTTGAACGGTGGTAGAGCGTGCGTACACGGCCGACCCCTTTGTTCGGGGCAGCGCCCCAGCGGCGCCGCCGGACCACCTCTCAGCTTCCTCTTGACCAGTGGCCGATACAACGAATTCGACGAGCCGCCTCGTACGCTCGATGACGTGGATTCCGACGTGCTGAACATCGAGACCGGCCAACGCCGCATCATCGACCTGACCGACGCGGTGCGCTCGTTCTGCGCCGGCCGCGGCGACGGCCTGTGCAGCGTCTTCGTGCCGCACGCGACCGCGGGTGTGGCGATCATCGAAACGGGTGCGGGTTCCGACGACGACCTCGTAGAGACCCTCGAACGCCTGCTGCCACGAGACGACCGCTACCGCCACTCGCACGGCTCGCCGGGTCACGGCGCCGACCATGTGTTGCCCGCGCTGGTGTCGCCGTCGGTGACCCTGCCCGTCGAGGACGGCGAGCCGCAGCTCGGCACTTGGCAGAGCATCGTGCTCGTCGACCTCAACCGCGACAACCCGAAAAGAAAGGTCCGGCTGAGCTTCATCGGCGGTTGACGTGACGTCGATGACACCCGGAGAGGTGTGACCAGGGCACTGCAGGCGGTGCCGGATCGTTGACTTTTCGGCGTGACAACCGCGACCGGTACTGTAGTGCGGTCGAATAGTCGCAGGTACCAGCGAAACTTCAAGGATGTATCAGACGTGCAGACACACGAGATCAGGAAGCGTTTCCTCGATCACTTCGTGAAGGCGGGCCACACCGAGGTGCCGAGCGCCTCGGTGATCCTCGACGACCCGAACCTGCTGTTCGTCAACGCCGGCATGGTGCAGTTCGTGCCCTACTTCCTCGGGCAGCAGGCCCCGCCGTGGAAGCGGGCGACCAGCGTCCAGAAGTGCATCCGCACGCCCGATATCGACGAGGTGGGCATCACCACCCGGCACAACACCTTCTTCCAGATGGCCGGCAATTTCTCGTTCGGCGACTATTTCAAGAAGGGCGCCATCGAGTTCGCGTGGACGCTGCTGACCAATCCGGTCGACCAGGGCGGATACGGTCTGGACCCGCAGCGCCTGTGGGCCACGGTCTACCTCGACGACGACGAGGCGATGGCGCTCTGGCAGGAGGTCGCCGGCCTTCCGGCCGAGCGCATCCAGCGCCGGGGAATGGCCGACAACTACTGGTCGATGGGGATCCCGGGTCCCTGCGGGCCGTCGTCGGAGATCTACTACGACCGCGGCCCCGAATACGGCGTCGAGGGCGGACCGGTCGCCAACGAGGACCGCTACATCGAGATCTGGAATCTCGTCTTCATGCAGAACGAGCGCGGCGAGGGCACCTCCAAGGAGGACTTCGAGATCCTCGGACCTCTGCCGCGCAAAAACATCGACACCGGCATGGGCGTCGAGCGGGTGGCCTGCCTGCTGCAGGGTGTCGACAACGTCTACGAGACCGACCTGCTGCGTCCGGCCATCGACTTGATGGCTGCGCGCGCCCCCCGCGGCTACGGGCAGGGCAACCACACCGACGACGTGCGCTACCGCATCATCGCCGACCACAGCAGGACCGCGGCGATCATCATCGGTGACGGTGTGAGCCCCGGCAACGAGGGCCGCGGATACGTGCTGCGCCGCCTGCTACGCCGGATCATCCGCGCCGCCAAACTGCTCGGCGTCGAGCAACCGGTGATGGCCGACCTGATGGCCACCGTGCGCGATGCGATGGGCCCGTCGTACCCCGAACTGGTCGCCGATTTCGACCGCATCGAGCGGATCGCCGTGGCCGAGGAGACCGCGTTCAACCGCACGCTCGCCTCCGGCTCGCGCCTGTTCGACGAGGCGGCCAGCGCGACGAAGGCCAAGGGCGCGACGGTGCTGTCGGGCTCCGATGCGTTCACGCTGCACGACACGTACGGCTTCCCGATCGAAATCACCCTCGAGATGGCGGCCGAACACGGGTTGTCCGTCGACGAGGAGGGCTTCCGCGGCCTGATGGCCGAACAGCGGCGGCGCGCCAAAGCCGACGCCGCGGCGCGCAAGCAGGCGCACTCGGACCTGTCGGCCTACCGTGAACTGGTCGACTCGGGTCCGACCGAGTTCACCGGGTTCGACGAGTTGACCTCCGAGGCAAGGATTCTCGGCATCTTCGTCGACGGTAGGCGGGTGCCCGTCGTCTCGCACAACGGCGGAGGACCGCCCCCGGACCGCATCGAGCTGATCCTCGACCGCACGCCGTTCTACGCCGAGTCCGGTGGCCAGATCGCCGACGAGGGCACGATCAGCGGATCGGGTGCGTCCACGGCGGCCAAGGCGGCGGTCACCGACGTGCAGAAGATCGCGAAAACCCTGTGGTCGCACCGCGTCAACGTGGAGTCCGGCGAATTCGTCGAGGGCGACACGGTCGTCGCCGCGGTCGACCCGAAGTGGCGCCACGGTGCCACGCAGGGACACTCCGGTACGCACATGGTGCACGCCGCCCTGCGGCAGGTGTTGGGGCCGAACGCGGTTCAGGCGGGTTCGCTGAACCGACCCGGCTATCTGCGATTCGACTTCAACTGGCAGGGCGCGCTTTCCGAAGATCAACGCACCCAGATCGAAGAGGTGACCAACGAGGCGGTCGAAGCCGACTTCGAGGTGCACACGTTCACCACCGAGTTGGAGAAGGCCAAGTCGATGGGCGCCATCGCGCTGTTCGGCGAGCAGTATCCCGAGCAGGTCCGTGTGGTCGAGATCGGCGGCCCGTTCTCGTTGGAGCTGTGCGGCGGCACCCACGTGCACAACTCAGCGCAGATCGGTCCGGTCACCATCCTCGGCGAGTCCTCGGTGGGCTCCGGGGTGCGCCGGGTCGAGGCCTACGTCGGGCTGGAGTCGTTCCGCCACCTGGCCAAGGAGCGGGCGTTGATGGCCGGGCTCGCCTCGACGCTGAAGGTGCCGTCCGAAGAGGTGCCGGCGCGGGTGGCGAACCTGGTGGAGCGGCTGCGCGCCGCTGAGAAGGAGCTCGACCGGCTGCGCCTGGCCAACGCCCGCGCCGCGGCAGCGAATGCCGCCGCGGGTGCGGAACTTGTCGGTAAGGTCCGTCTCGTGGCGCAGCGGATGGCCGGAGGGATGTCGGCCGGTGACCTGCGCACGCTGGTCGGCGACATCCGCGGCAAGCTCGGCAGCGATCCGGCCGTCGTCGCGTTGATCGCCGAGGGCGACAACGACAGCGTCCCGTTCGTGGTCGCGGTCAACCCGGCCGCACAGGATCTGGGCTTCAACGCCAACGATCTGGTGAAGACGTTGGGCGCGGCGGTCAACGGCCGCGGTGGCGGAAAGGCCGATCTGGCACAGGGTTCCGGCAAGGGGGCGGCGGGAATCGACGCGGCGCTGGCCGCGCTCCGAGCAGAGATCGACCGGGGCTAGCGGCGTGAATTCCACACCGACGGGAGACGATCCGCTTGCGCCAGCAGCATCAGGCGATCGTCTGCCGGATCGGCCAGGGGATTCACTGAACCCGCCGGACCCGGGGCGTGGCCGCCGGATCGGCATCGACGTCGGCAGTGTGCGCATCGGCGTAGCCGCCAGCGATCCCGACGGCATCCTCGCCACCCCGGTCGAGACCGTACGGCGCGACCGCACGAACCGGCACATCCGGCGACTCGCGGCGTTGGTCGCCGAGCTCGACGCGGTCGAGGTCATCGTGGGGCTGCCGCGCACACTCGCCGATCGCTCGGGGTCCTCGGCTTCCGATGCCGTCGCGTTGGCCGACGCGTTGGCCGCGCGGATCGCCCCGACACCCGTGCGCCTCGCCGACGAACGACTCACTACGGTGGTGGCTCAGCGCTCGCTGCGCGATGCCGGTGTCCGCGCCAAAGGGCAGCGGTCGGTCATCGATCAAGCGGCGGCGGTGGGCATTCTGCAGAACTGGTTGGACCAGCGGCGTACAGCGGCGCGCACGCGAGGAGCGGACGAGCACGTCGCCGCGCATGGAGAGGTCGGTAATGACTAACCAATGGGGCCGCGAGCGGGCCGAACCGGTGGCCGTGGGTCCGCCACGGCGCCGGATGACGCGCGCGGAGCGGATCCGGGTGGCGCGCAACCGGCGCAAGCGCCGGCTGGCCGGTGGTCTGGCCGTCGGCCTGCTCATCATGGTCGTCATCGGCGCGGTGTTTCTCGGCTCCAAGATGTGGCACTCGCTGTTCGGCGGTAACGACTTCACCGGCAGCGGCGTCACCGACGTCGTGATCCAGGTGCACGACGGCGACTCCACCACCGCAATCGGCAAGACGCTGGCCGAGCTCAACATCGTCGCGACCGCCAGCGCGTTCGTCGACGCAGCCGAGGGCAACGACGCGATCTCGGCGATCCAGCCCGGCTACTACAAGATGCGCACCGAGATTCCGGCCGCCAATGCCGTTGAGCGGCTGTCGGATCCGAAGAATCGCGTCGGCAAGCTGACGATCCCCGAGGGGCGTCAGCTCGACGACGTGCGCGACGTGAAGACCAACGCCGTCACCGAGGGCATCCTCAGCCTCATCTCGAGGGCGACGTGTGTGGACCTCGATGGTGAGCGGCACTGCGTGCCAGCGGACGCGTTGAAGAACGTGGCCGCAAAGGCGACACCCGCGTCGCTCGGAGTCGCCGAATGGGCGGTCGGCCCCGTCGAGGCGATGGGGGACGACCATCGCCGACTCGAGGGGTTGATCGCGGCGGGGACGTGGAACATCGACCCGTCCGCGCAGCCGCAGGAGATCCTGGCAAACCTGATTTCCACCAGCGCAGCGCAATACGCCACCGGCGGACTGCTCGAGACGGCCGCGGCCATGGACATGTCGCCGTATCAGATCCTGACGGTCGGCTCGCTGGTCCAGCGCGAATCGACGCCCGAGGACTTCTCGAAGGTGGCGCGCGTCATCTACAACCGGTTGGCCGAGAACCGCACGCTCGAGTTCGATTCCACGGTGAACTATCCGCTCGACCGCATCGAGGTGGCCACCACCGACGCCGACCGGGCCCAGCACAACGACTGGAACACCTATGTCCGACCCGGGCTTCCGGCGACTCCGATCTGCTCGCCGAGCGCGGCCGCGCTGGCCGCCGCCGAGGATCCCGCGCCGGGCGACTGGCTGTACTTCGTCACCATCGACATGAAGGGGACGACGCTGTTCACCCGGGACTATCAGCAGCATCTCGCGAACATCGAGCTCGCCCGGCGCAACGGTGTGCTCGATTCCGCGCGGTGAGCCGTAAGGCGGCGGTGCTCGGATCGCCGATCGCACATTCCCGGTCTCCGCAGCTGCATCTGGCGGCGTATCGGGAGCTGGGCCTGGACGATTGGACCTACGAGCGCATCGAGTGCACGGCGGAGCAGCTGCCCGGACTGGTCGCCGGTCTCGGACCGGAGTGGGTGGGCGTATCGGTGACGATGCCCGGCAAGTTCGTGGCGCTCGCGGTCGCCGACGAGCGCACCACCCGTGCGGAACTCGTCGGTTCGGCCAACACGCTCGTGCACACCGAGACCGGGTGGCGCGCCGACAACACCGACATCGACGGCGTGACGGGCGCTCTGGAGAACGTCGCGGCGAGCCACGGCATCGTGGTGGGCTCCGGGGGTACGGCGCCCGCGGCGGTGGTCGGGCTGGCCGAACTCGGAGTGCAGCGGATCACCGTCGCGGCCCGCAATCCCGACAAGGCCGCACCGCTGGTGGACCTGGCGACGAGGCTGGGCGCCGACAGTGCGTGGGCCGATATCGACGGTTCCGAGATCAGCGCGACCGTCGCCGACGCGGACCTGATGGTCAACACCATTCCCGCGGACGCGGCCTCGGCCTACGCAACGACCTTCGCGCGAATCCCGTTGCTGCTCGACGCGATTTACGACCCATGGCCCACACCGTTGGCCGCCGCGGTGCAGGATGCCGGGGGTCGCGTGATCAGCGGGCTGGAGATGCTGCTCAACCAGGCTTACGCCCAGGTCGAGCAGTTCACCGGGATGCCCGCGCCCAAAGACGCGATGCGGGCGGCGCTGGCGGCATAGCCGGTCGCTTCGGTATCGGCGCCCAGGCCGAAATCGACGTGAGGGCTGCGGATCGGACGAATTCACAGCCCTGGCGCAGAAATCGGTGACCAAGCCTGCTCCTGGCGGGCGTTAGCCTTTCGTAGATGGGGGGAGTGGCCTGCGCCGCCGTGCTGGCGTGGCTGGTGGCGTTGTGCGCGTTCGATGTCCGGCATCGACGGCTACCGAACTGGCTGACGCTGCCGGGCGCGGTGGTGATCACAGCCGTCGCTGCGCTGCACGGTCGCGGCGCGGGGGCGCTGCTCGGGGCCCTCGCGCTGTTTTCGGTCTATGCCGCGGTGCACCTCGTCGCGCCCGCGGCGATGGGCGCCGGCGACGTCAAGCTCGCGATCGGCATCGGCGCGCTGACCGGGGCATTCGGACCCGACGTGTGGGTGCTGGCGGCAATGGGCGCCTCGCTGCTGTCCACGGGCTGGGCGATCAAAGCGCTGCCGAGGCACGCGGAATACGTTGTCCCACACGGGGTATCGATGTGTCTCGCGGCCGTGGCCGGTTGCCTGCTGGCGCTGAGCTAACCGGCCGGCGGAGGAGGTTCGGATTCGTCGACCTGTGGGCGGTACCGGTCTGCCGATGCGGCCGCCTGCCCGACGTTGGGCATCCCGGGGGGATGATCGGCCGCGCCGTCCACCGACTGCGGCGACGGCGCCGGCGGCGTCGCGTATCCGAGTTCGCGGTAATCGGCGTACTGCGAGGCCTGTTGCGTCCGTTGTCCCTGCGCCGATGCCTGCCCCACGCCGTACGCCTGGCCGTACCCGCTGCGCTGCGTTTGCTCGGCGGCGGGCTGGGCCTGGTGGCTGTAGTAGTTACGGACGGCCTGGTTGTAATAGTCGACATAGGCCTCGTAACCGGCCGGCGCGGCCTGGGAGGCGTTGTCGGTCTCGGTGACCAGCGCGGCGACCGCCGCGATGCCCTGCAGCGCCGTGAGCGCCAGGATCACCAGCGCGAACCAGTCCGACTGGCCGTCGGCGAGCACCGCCCGCAACGCGTCGAGGAAACCCAACACGGCCAGCGCCGCGACCGGCATCGCGCTGGTCTTCGACAGCAGGCCAACCCCTGCGACAACCCCCGCCGCGGCGGCGAAACGCACCGACCACTGGGCGGCTTCACCGGCGAACCCGACACCGTAAACGATCAGTCCCAGGACGGCCACGGCGATGAACAGCGTTCGCGCTCTGGACATTCCGGACTCCTCTCAGTCGAAGTTGTCGGCGGACGCCTTGAGGTAGCGCATCTCCTCGTCGGTAGCGACCATCGTGACGATCGCCGAGCCGGACCTGGTGCTCACCTTGACGGTGTCGTACTCCATCGCGATGAGTTCCAGCGCGACATCGGCGTCCGGTGAGGTCGGCGTGCCCGGCGGAGCCACCACGATGCTGGTCACGCCGGATCGCACCGACTGCTCGGGGGTACCGTCGAAGACCTCGACGTTGTAGTTGCGGTCCGAACCCGCCTGCAGCGCTCGCCGGTGAAAGTCGGCCACCCACAACAGGTCTTGGCGAGCCACCACCTCCACCATGTCACGCCACTGCTGGGGGCGCCTGCTGTGCACCAGCACCCGCGCGCCCAGCGCCAACGCCCGCAGCACCACCTGCTGGGTCAAGTGCAGGGTCCCGCAGATCTCCACCCGGGTGATCTGCGCGCCGAACACGGGCAGCGCGACCGCGCGGCCCTGCTCGTCGGCACCGATCACCTGACCGCAGCCCGAGGCCGGAACCGCCAGGTCCCTGAGCTCGACATCACGCCGGCCGTAGCACCAATGCCCGATCGGCCGGGCGGGCGGAGGCACCGGCAGGGTGCTGGCCAACGCGGAAAACTGCAGTCCCCGAAGCGGCTTGAGCCCGGGTAGCGCCGCAGGCGCTGCGATTTCGCTGTCGAAGCGGGTCAACCCGCGGACTCGGATCAGCCCGTCGGTCTCGTGCTCGCGGAGCGACAGGCACAGCGTGGTCGAGTAGCTGGGCACCGTCCACAGCAGCCCGAGCCCTTCGGTGGTCAGCAACTCCGGCTCGATCGCGAAACTGCTCAATCGGAACTGGCCGTCACGGCACGACTCCCAGGTCTCTTCGACGGTGGCCAGGTTGACGCCGTCGGCAAGCTGATTGGTTGCGGCCGCGATCCCGTGGGCGGTCAGGACGCTAGGGCGCAACCCCGCCTCGATCAGCCGGTTCGCGACCCTTCGCGTCGCCGTAGTGGCGGTGTGGATGACGCCTTCGCGACCGCCGCCGCGCCGACGGACCGCGGCCGGACAGCGGGACGGATCGAACCGCAGGGCGATCCAGACGGTGCGGTTCGCGATCGCCGGCAGCGGCCCCAGCACCGCGTCGTAGACGGCCGCGATGTCGGTGTGGCCGTACGAGCGCGCACCGTGGCTGACGACGTCGATGCCGTCAAGCTCGATGTCGAACTGGTGCAGGCACTCGACGAGCGCGCCGACCGGCACCATCTCTCCCGAGACAGTGACCCCCGGCTCGAGCACGGTCAATGCCTGGGGATTGGCGTCGATCCGGATCATGGACAGCAAAGTGGTCCCGTCCCAGCGGAATCCGATTTGCTCGCCGTCGGAAGCGGTGATGTCGAACGGTTCGGCGTACCCGTACTCGCGCGCCCTGCGGCGACGGTCGAGCAGATAGCCACAACGCACGCCGATCGACCGAGCGGCATTCGTTCCGCGGACCGGGACCACGAACGCCGCCGCCACGACAAACCCGACGATCGCCCCTTGCCATCCCGGCCTGTCCAGCGCGAGCGCCGAAATGACGCCGGCCGCAACCGCGATCTGCACGGCGACGAGGTCGGCGATCGGGAGCGCTCGCTGGGCGCGGATGTCGACATCCGACTTCAGCTGTGGCGTTGCCTGCGCGCTTGTGCGCAAAGCCCCTGACGGACGACGTCGGACATCTGACGCCGGCGACAGTTTGTTCGCTGTTAAGGCCAAGTGGCGCACCATGTTTCGAGAGACGTGCTATACCCTACGTATGCCAGCGCAAGTTACCACGCGCGCGCAGGTCAACGGCTACCGATTTCTGATTCGGCGACTGGAGCACGCCCTCATCCGGGGCGACTCGAGAATGATCCACGATCCGATGCGGGGCCAGACGAGGGCGCTGATCGTCGGTGTGGTGATCGCCGTGCTCATCACGGGCGCCTGCGGGGTTCTGGCCTTCTTCAAACCGGCGCCGAGCGTCGGTGATGCGCAGATCCTGTTGAGCAAGTCCAGCGGAGCGGTGTTCGTGAAGATCGGCGATCGCGTGCATCCCGTGCTGAACTTGGCGTCGGCGCGGCTGATCGTCGGTGCGAACGAGAACCCCAAGCAGGTCGACGACAAGTTCCTCAACCCGTTGCCGCGTGGGCCCATGGTCGGCATCGTCGGAGCGCCGACCAGCATTCGTGGCGCCGACAACACCGCGATGTCGTCGTGGACGGTGTGCGACACCCTGCAGACGCCGGGGGTCACCGAGACCACCGGCACGACTCTGCTGCAGACCGCGGTGCTGGCCAACGACCCCGTGCTCGACGACGACGTGCGCGCAGCCGAGGACGGCGAGGCGGTCCTGACCCGGTCCGGCGGCGCCACCTACCTCGTCTACGACGGCGTCCGCGCACCGGTCGACATGTCAGATCCCGCTGTAGTCAACGGGCTTCACCTGCAGGAAGCGACACCACGGCCCGTCTCACCCGGACTTCTCAACACCTTTCCCCTCGTCGAACCGATCACACCGGTGACCATCGAGGGCGCGGGGGAGCCCAGCGCGGCGCTCGGGCCGGAGCATCCCATCGGGTCGATGGTGCGGGCGGTCGACTCCCGCGGTGAGCAGCTCTACATCGTGTTGCGCGACGGCCTGCAGCCCGTCTCGCCGGCCACTGCCGACGTCGTGCGGTACAGCAATCCAAACGCCGGCGGAGAGGCACGGGACATCGCGCCCGCCGCGCTCGCGACGGTGCCGATCGTGCACCACCTCGCCGTCGAGCACTATCCGTCGGCGCCTCCGCGCATCGTCGGGCCGGACGCCGACCGCGTGGTCTGCATGGGTTGGCAACGCTCCAACACCGCGTCCGAGGCCACCGTGCGACTGCTGTTGGGGTACCGGCTTCCGACCCCGGCCGATGCACAGCCGGTACGGCTGGCATCCGCTGACGGCAACGGCCCCGCGGTCGATTTCGCGTACCTGGTGCCCGGCCACGGCGAATACGTACAGGCGACGGGAACGCTGCCAGGCAGTGATTCGGCGGGGCAACAGTTCTACGTCTCCGACACCGGGCTGCGACACCACATCAAGGATCAGCCCACCGCAGAGGCGCTCGGAGTCACCGGCGTGCAACTGCCCGACGGGACGGCGAATGCGCCGCAACGTGCGCCGTGGTCGGTGCTGGCCCTGCTGCCCGCGGGTCCCGCACTGTCGCAGGAGGCGGCGCTCGTAGCGCACGACGGCATGGCGGCCGACCCGGCCAGTGCCCCGGTGGAGCTGCCTGACTAGTCAGAGGCGGAGCTCGCGAAAGAACGCGTACACCCGGATGATCCAGAAACAGAGCGGGAACATCAGCGCGACCGCGAAGTACTCGACGATCTCGACCCAGCGGCGCGCGACCGGGGAGAACTCGCGCGTGGGTGCCAGCAGTCCGAACGCCGCGACCATCATCATCAACACCAGCAGCGCGCCGATGAATCGGATTTGCCAGTCCTCAACGAGCACAGCCGTTTTGACGATGACGGCAATTGCGGTCGTCATCCCTCCGCCGATGAGCACCGCGGACTGCACCACGTCGTGGTGGCGCCGCCCACGCAGGCAGAGTGCAGTTGCCACGACAGTCGCGAAAGCCACTCCTTGCCAGAAGAACCCGTCGCTTCCATCAGCGGCGAGGTAACTGCCCACTGCGGCAGCCAGGGTGGCGGCGATCAGGATGCCGGTCAGATACTCGTTGGCGCGGCGGACCCGCAGGATGAGGTCTCGCTCGGTCGGGATGATTTGCTTACCGACCGCGTTGACGCCCTCGACCGTGGTGCCACCCTGTGTCTCGATGTCGTCGAGCGGTTCGCCCGCGGTCGGCACACGCGGAATCGGGAGCTTCGACATCGCGATCGTGACGCGGGGGGCCAGATATACGACGATGACCGCCGCGGTCGCCATGATGGCGCCGACGGTCCGCAGCGGCGGTTCGGTCAGAAGCATCGCGGACGACGCCGGCCCGCCGAACGTGCACCCGGCAATCACCCCGGTGTGCAAGGTCCGACCGGCATTCGAGATCAACAGCACCACAAGTGATCCCAGCGCCGAAAGGGCAAACGCCATGGGCAGGGACATGACCCCGGACCCGCCGGGGACGACGTGCAGCGCGCCGCCGAAAACCAGGGGCAGGACCGTCGCGGCGACCCACGCTGAGCGTGCGGCCCCATCGGGCCGTAGACCCAGCACGCAGGCGTAACCGATGCCGAGGATCCCGAACCCGAGAACGCCAGCCGGCACCGCGGGGGTGTCGGCCCAGCGCGGCAAAAGCGCAGCGAGGGTCACGGTGGCGGCCACGCCGACACCGAATGCGGCGAGTGTCGCGGCTTCGCGCCGCAGCCAGCCCCGTGCGATGGGGTCGTCGTCGGCGCCCGGATGATCGACATCGTCGAACAGCAACGGGCTCATCGGCTGAGCGGCTCTCGTGATGACCAGCAGTTCGCCGTCGTAGACACCTGCCTCGGCCAGTGAGCGGTGCGGTTCGATCGGGTCACCACCCAGCCTGGCGAGTGTCCATTCATTGTCGGAGTCGTCAAATATGTGGTCACTGGCCGCATTTCGCGAGGTCATCTGCTCATTGGCGATGGCGATGACGTCGCGGATGTACTCGGCGATGCTGATGTCCGGAGGCAGGCCGACATCGACCTTCAGATCGCCGACCACTAGGGTCAGCCTGCTGAGATCGGGTTCGGATTCGGAATCTGGATCGAGGTCCGATAGTGACGGCGGTAGGGTCAAATGCGGTCAGCCTCCTGCGAATTGAGACCTATCGTCGCAGACGATAGCCTCCGCGGGTTCCGAAACGTCGGGAGCAAACGGGTGAGCACCAAAGGTTTCGTCCGCCGCCTGCGGGTGGCGCCACCTCGAATGCCCGGTGGCGAAGTGAATCTCGCGCCACCGCCCGAGGTGCCCAGGGCCATCCCGGGCAACCTGGTGATGAAGCTGATGCCGTTCGTGATGATCGTCGCGGTGATCGGCATGATCGCGTTGATGGTCACGGTGGGTGGTCGTGACCTCACCCGCAACCCGATGTTTCTCATCTTTCCGATGATGATGGTCATGTCGATGGCCGGAATGTTCATGGGCGGCAACGCCCGAACAGGAAAGGCGGCCGCGGAACTCAACGAGGAACGCAAGGACTACTTCAGCTACTTAGCGAACCTCCGGGATGAGGCCGACACGACCGGAGAGGAGCAACGCACCGCCCTGGAGTGGAGTCACCCCGACCCGCGGGCACTCGCCGACGTGGTGGGCACGCGCCGGATGTGGGAACGACGCCCGTCCGACGCCGACTACTGCCATGTGCGCGTCGGTATCGGAACACACCGGCTGGCCACCCGGTTGATGGCGCCGGAGACCGGACCGCCCGAAGACCTCGAACCGGTGTCCACCGTCGCGCTGCGCCGCTTCGTCAAAACGCATTCCGTCGTGCACGCGCTGCCGACCGCGGTGTCGCTGCGGGCGTTCCCCACCATCACGTTCGAGGGCGACCGCCGGCTGACGCAGCAACTGGTGCGGTCGATGGTGCTGGAGCTGTGTACCTTTCACGGGCCGGACCACGTGCAGGTGGCGGTCGTGACGGCCAACCCGGACGGCGACACCTGGAATTGGGCGAAGTGGCTACCCCACGCGCAACACCCCACGATCCGTGACGGCATGGGTTCCATGCGGCTGTTGTTTCCGACGTTGGAGCTCCTCGAGTCGACACTCGCCGACGAACTCAACGAGCGAGGCCGGTTCAGCCGCAACGCACAACCCACACAGGGCCTCAAACAGTTGGTGGTCGTGGTCGACGACGGCTTCGTCACCGGAGAGGAGCGGCTCGTCACCGATGCCGGTATGGACAGCGTCACCGTCCTCGATCTCAACGGCCCGCGTGACGCCGCCGCGGCGCGGCGCGGCCTGCAGGTCGTGGTGGAGGAGGACGTTGACGGTCAACACGTCGCGGCCCGGACCGCGGTGGGCGTCGAGCGATTCGCCACTCCCGACGCCGTCACCCTCGCCGAGGCCGAGACCACGGCCCGGCGGATCGGTCAGTACCGGCCCGCGAACGCCGCACACATCGTCAGCCTCGAGCCCGACTCGCGGGCGGTGGATCCCGGCCTGATGGCGTTGCTGAAGATTTCCGACGCCGCCGAGATCGTGCCCGAGACCGTGTGGCGGTCCCGTTCGCCCCGGGAACGGCTGCGGGTCCCCATCGGCATCACGCCTAACGGCCAGCCCCTCGAACTCGACATCAAGGAGGCGGCCGAAGGGGGCATGGGACCGCACGGGTTGTGCATCGGCGCGACCGGGTCCGGCAAGTCGGAGTTTCTGCGCACCCTGGTGCTGTCGCTGGTCACCTCGCATTCGCCGGAGGCGCTGAACCTGGTGCTCGTCGACTTCAAAGGCGGGGCGACCTTCCTCGGCTTCGAGGGTCTGGCGCACGTTGCGGCGATCATCACCAACCTCGAGGACGAACTGACCCTCGTCGACCGCATGCGCGATGCGCTGGCCGGTGAGATGAACCGCCGTCAGGAGTTGCTGCGCGCGGCGGGTAATTTCTCGAAGGTCAGCGAGTACGAACACGCTCGCGCCAACGGCGCCGACCTCGAACCGCTGCCCGCGCTGTTCGTGATCGTCGACGAATTCTCCGAACTTCTGGCGCAAAAACCAGATTTCGCCGAGCTGTTCGTGATGATCGGCCGGCTGGGGCGGTCCCTGCACATGCATCTCCTGCTGGCGTCGCAGCGACTCGAGGAAGGCAAGCTGCGAGGCCTGGACTCGCACCTGTCCTACCGCATCGGCCTCAAAACCTTCTCGGCCGGTGAATCGCGCACCGTCCTCGGCGTGCCGGACGCCTACCACCTGCCGAGCGTCCCCGGGTCGGCGTTCCTCAAATGCGATGCCTCCGAACCGATCCGATTCAACTCCAGTTACGTGTCGGGGGAGTACGTCAAACCGCGGGTCGCGGTGCGGTCCGGACGGGCGTCACACCTGGGTGCGCTGGCGCCGAAGCTGTTCACCGCGACACCGGTCAAGAAGGACACACCACCCGCCGTCGCGGTCCCCGATCCACTGCCCGGGGACCCGCCGGCCGAGGAGCGGAAAGCGGCGCCGATGCCGGCCAAATCCACGCTGCTCGACGTTGCCGTCGGCAGGTTGCGCGGGCACGGTCGTCCCGCGCACGAGGTGTGGCTCCCGCCCCTCGATGAGAGCCCGGCCGTCAACGACCTTCTGCCCGACAGTGAGTGGGCGTCACCGGCAAACCTCAACGGCCGGCTGTGGATGCCGGTCGGCGTGGTCGACCGGCCCTATGACCAGCGCCGTGACGTCTTGACGGTCGACCTGTCGGGCGCCCAGGGCAATGTGGCCGTCGTCGGTGGTCCGCAGTCGGGCAAGTCGACGGCGCTGCGTGCGCTGATCATGTCGGCAGCGGCGACCCACACGCCGGAGCAAATCCAGTTCTACTGCCTGGATTTCGGGGGCGGCACCCTCACCGGTCTGGCCAAGCTCCCGCATGTCGGCGGTGTGGCAGGCCGGATGGACGCCGACGCGATTCGCCGCACCGTGGCCGAGGTGGCCGGTGTGCTGCGGGCGCGCGAACAGCTCTTCCGGGACCTGAGCATCGAATCGATGCGGGACTTGCGCCAGCGCAAGGCCGAACTGACGACGCTGCCCCCGGAGGAGGTGGCGCGCCATCCGCTGAGCCGGGATCGGCACGGCGACGTGGTGCTGGTCGTCGACGGCTGGGCATCGATCAAGAGCGACTTCGAATCCCTCGACCCGGTCTTGCAGTCGCTGGCCATTCAGGGTTTGTCCTACGGGATCCATCTCGCGATCTCGGCCTCCCGCTGGATGGAGATCCGGCCGGCGGTCAAAGACATGCTGGGCACCCGCATCGAGTTGCGCCTGGGTGATCCGATCGACAGCGAGGTCGGCCGCAGGGCCGCGGAACTGGTGCCGATCGGCCGACCGGGACGGGGGATCAATCCCGAACGACTACACATCCTGATCGGGCTCCCGCGACTGGACTCCAGTTCTGACGTCGAGGATCTGCCCTCCGGGGTGGCCGGTGCGGTCGAGGCGATGCGCGCCCATTACGGCGAGCGCGAGGCGCCCCGGGTGCGGATGCTGCCCCACGACGTCGACCGCGACGCGGTGGTCAACGCCGCACGAGCCGCCGGCCAGCTCAGCAAGTCGCGGATCGCGATCGGCATCAACGAGGAGGAGCTCGCTCCCGTCGTCGTCGATTTCGACGCGCAACCCCACCTGGTGGCGTTCGCCGACACCGAGTGCGGCAAGACCGGGCTGCTGCGCAACATCGCCGCCGGCGTGATGGAGAACGCCAGCCCCACGGAGGCCAAGATCATCTTGGTCGACTTCCGGCGATCGATGCTCGGCGCCATCGCCGAGGAGTACCTCGGCGGCTACGCGACCGCTCCGCAGTCGTGCACCGAGCTGATGACCGCACTGGCGCAGGCGCTGAGTGAACGGATGCCACCCAACGACATCACCCAGCAGCAGCTCAAGGAACGATCGTGGTGGTCGGGCCCGGACCTGTTCGTGATGATCGACGACTACGACCTGATCCCCGGCGGGTCGCTGAGCCATCCGCTGGGCCCGCTCGTCGAGTACCTCCCGCAGGCCCGGGACATCGGGCTGCGTGTGATCGTCACCCGGCGCAGCGGCGGGGCCGGACGCGCGATGCTCGACCCCATCATCGGCCGACTCAAGGATTTGACGTGCAACGGGTTGATCATGAGCGGCGACAAGGCCGAGGGTCCGCTGTTCGGTGGCTACAAGGCCTCCGCGATGGCGCCCGGCCGGGGAATGTTGGTGTCCCGCAGCCTGAAAAGCGGCGTGATCCAACTGTCGAGGATGCCCGACCTGTGACGGGGATCGAGGAACTGCGCACCGTCGAAGTGGTGCCGGCCGCACCCGAGACGATCCGCGTGGCGGTCCTCGGCGGTCGGACGCAGCTTGATGTCGCGCTGCCCGCGGAGGTCCCGGTCGCGGCATTCCTGCCGGAACTCGCACGGTTGATCACCTCGCGTGACGAACCGCGGGACAGCGAACTGGCCGACCGGGATGCGCGGCGCACCTACTGGGCGCTCAGCCGCGCCGACGGCGGCGGACCCCTGGCGCCCGACGAGACGCTCCGCGGCGCCGGCGTCGCCAACGGCGAACTCCTGCGGCTGTCCCAGAAGCGGGCCTTGTCACCGCCGACACTCTACGACGACGTGGTGGACGCCGCCGCCCGCCTCAACCGCGCCGCGTATGCGGCCTGGGACGCCGCCGCAGCCCGCGTCATGGCCGTCGCGGGCCTGTGGACCTGCTCCGCGGTGTGGCTCTTTCTGCTGATGGCCGAACAGCTTTCGGCTCACCGCGGCGGCGTCGCCGCGGGCGCAGGTCTGGTCTTGGCGGCGATGGTGGGGGGTGCGACGCTCGCCAACCGTGGCCTGGCCCGCGCCGACATCGCGGCCTCGGCCAGCGTGCCCGTGGTGCTGCTGGTCGGCGCACTGACGTGGACGGCCGCTAGGCACTCGGGCCCGTTCGTCCTCGCGGCGGCCTGCGCGGCGGCGGCGCTTGCGATGTGGCTGTGTCTGCGGCTGATCGGTGCCGGGCAGGGCATCTACGTCGCAGCAGCGGTGTTCTACGCGACCGTGACGGGGGCGGGTCTGGCCGTCGCGGTCGGAGCCGGCCCGGATGTCGTCGCGGTCGTCGTGGCGACATCGGCGACGCTGCTGTGCCTCGCCGTACCGCGGCTGACGGCGAAATGGAATCGCGTACCGGTGGACACGAATAGTGCGGAGGATCGCACGTACGAGTTCGGCACCGACGCCGGCGATCGCGTCGACCCGGGCACCGCCATGCCGAGCGCAGAGCAGGTCTGGACACTGGTGCGGTCGGCCACTATGAACCGGGCGGGCCTGCTGACCGGCCTGGGCGTCGTCGTCGCGGTGTCGGGAGCGACGCTGATGCAGATCCGGACTGCTTGGCCGACAGCCGGTTTCGCGGTGGTATGCGCCGCGGTGCTCGCGTTGCTCAGCCGCCGGCGGCGCCATGCCCTCGAACGGTTCGCGCTGGCCGTCCCGGCCGTCGCGCTGGTGCTGTTTGTGTGTGTGCGGGCGCAGACCGGTGACCTCCGGCTGGCGTTGGTGGGTCTCGTGGTGCTCGCTCTGACAGGTCTCGGCGCGGTGGTGGCGGGGCTGACGCTGACGGGACGCCGTCGGTTCGTGTGGATCGGGGCCGCAGCGGCGTACGCGGAGTACGTCGCGATCTGTGCACTGCTGCCCATGGCGCTGTGGCCGCTCGGCGTCTACGAGCGGTTGGTGCCGTGATGAGGTGGTGGGGACGCGGCGCCCTCGCCGTCGCGGTGGCGGTGACCACGACGCTGACGGGTGCGTCCGGGCCCGCCGCTGCGGTCACCCCACCGGCCGTCGATCCCGGACCGCCGCCCACCGGCCCGGTCGCGCCGCCGGTGCCGACGGAGCTCAAAGCGATCTGCGGTATCCCGACCGGCGTCCTACCGACAACCGACCTATCCAAGCGCACGAGTGCCGAAGCGATGCTGGATTACCGTGCAGCGTGGCGGTTTTCGCGTGGAGCCGGGCAGAAGGTCGCGGTGATCGACACCGGTGTGGCCCCGCACCCGCGCCTGCATGCCCTGGAGGCCGGTGGTGACTACGTCGGAACCTCGGACGGACTGCAGGACTGCGACGCGCATGGCACGCTGGTGGCCGGCATCATCGCCGCGGCGCCGTCCCCGGAGGACAGTTTCGCCGGGGTCGCACCGGATGCCGCGATCCTGTCGATCCGGCAGAACAGCGGCGCGTACGGTCCGGTGGGGTCGTCCGCGGACACCGCCGACGACCCCAATGCGGTGTCGCCGGGCTTCGGCAACACGCACACGTTGGCCCTCGCCATCGCGCGAGCGGTGGATCTCGGTGCGACGGTCATCAACCTCTCCGAGGTCGCGTGCGCTCCGGTGGCGGGCGGGTTGGACGACGCGGAACTCGGCCGAGCGGTCCGGTACGCCTTCGAACGCGACGTCGTCGTGGTGGCGGCGGCGGGCAACTTCAACTCCGAAAGCCTTTGCAGCGTCCAGAACACCACCGTCGACCCGAACCGGCCGTTGGACAGCGCCTGGGAGACCGTCGGCACCATCGCCAGCCCGGCGTGGTTCGACGATTATGTGCTGGCGGTGGCGGCGGTGACACCGTCGGGAGCGCCGGCAGAGTTCAGCCTGCACGGGCCGTGGGTTGCGGTGGCCGCGCCCGGCGAACGGATCACTTCACTCGACCCGAACGGGCCGGGGGTGATCAACGCGCAAATGGGACGCGACGGTCTGGCACCGCTGAACGGCACTAGTTTCGCCGCACCGTTCGTCGCGGGGGCGGTGGCGCTCATCCGGTCCCGCTTCCCCGAGATGTCTGCGGGCCAGGTGATGGACCTGGTGAAACGGACCGCTCGGACGCCTGGCCGCGGTCCGAACCTGGCCACCGGCTACGGCGTGGTGGACCCGGTCGCCGCGCTGACTCATCAGCTGACGCCCGCCGATTCGTCCGCACCCGCCGGCGCACCGATCGAGCTTGCACCGCAGCAGGATTCGGGAAACGCCCGGGCTCGGGCAATCGTCTGGACAGTCACGGGGCTCAGTGTGTTGGTGATGGCGGCCGCCCTCGCCTTGACCGCAACCACCCGACGGGACCGATGAGGAGAGAAATGGCGCACGACGACATCGAGGCCCGCGCTGCGGCGCTGCAGGAGCGGATCGCCGCTCGTCGGGCGGACTCGACCGAGGAGGATCCACCGTTGGACGGGAACGAGCCCGACGAGGCGGCGGCCCGGGACACCGGACTACGGCCCTCGGGCAGGCGGCTCGCCCAGCCGCCGTGGCAGCTGCACTCGAACATCAACTCCCGGGTATTCGCCGAGCGGTTCGAATCGGCACCGATCGAGCGCAACGCGCCGGTTGACCACGACACCGAGGTCGACGAACCGGACGCCGTCGAGAATTACGATGCCCCGCCGCCGTCGCCTCTGCCGGAACCGCCCCCACAGCCTCAATGGGCGGCGCCGATTCCGCCGCCACCACCACCGTTCCCGTTTCCACCTCCGCCACCCCCACAGTGGCTGCCGCCGCCACCCCCGGACTGGCCGCCCCGGCAACACGTATCTGCTCCGGTAGCACCGGAGATCAGCGCGCCAAACGGTTTTCGGCTGCCGCCGTCCCTCGACGAGGCCGAAGTCGTGCGTCGCGCCCGTCCGGCGCCCCAATCGGGTTGGCGCCGGGCTGTGCACCGGGCAAGCGGGGGGCACCTCAACCCCGGCGAATCCAGGCGCGAACGGGAACGAGCCGATCGGATTGACCGCATCCGCACCCCCATCGTCGGTGATTTCCGGATCGCGGTGCTGTCCATCAAGGGTGGGGTAGGGAAGACGACCACCACCATCGGACTCGGATCCGCGCTGGCGAAGATGCGCAACGACCGCGTCATCGCTGTCGACGCCAACCCGGATCGGGGGACGCTCGGCGAACGAGTTCGCGACAGGTCGACGCAATCCACCGTGCGCGACCTGTTGTCGGAGCCGAACATCGACAGGTACGCCGACGTGCGCAACCACACCCGCATGGCAAGCAGCCGCATGGAAGTGCTGGCCAGCGAGCAGGAGCCCGCCGTCTCCGAAGTCTTCGGTGAAGCCGACTATCGGCGCACCGTCGACCTGCTGCGCCAGTTCTACAACATCATCCTGACCGACTGTGGGACCGGGATCATGCACTCGGCCATGGCAGGAGTGCTCGACCTGGCGCACACCGTCGTGCTGGTCAGTTCGCCGGCGATCGACGCTGCGCGCAGCGCCTCGGCAACCCTGGATTGGTTGATGCAGCACGGACATTCGGCGCTGGTGCGCGACGCTCATGTGGTGCTCAGTGCCTCGCGGCCGGTGTCGGCATCGCTGAAACTCGACAAGGTGTACGAACACTTCGAGGCACGCTGCCGGTCGGTGCACCTGATTCCGTTCGATCCACATCTAGCCGAGGGGGCCGACATCGACATCGATTCGCTGAGACCGGCCACCTTCTACGCATACCTCGAACTCGCCGGCGCCGTCGCGGAGAAGTTCCCCAGGCTGCGAAGTGGCCGCCACCGGCTATGAGGTCGTCCCGATGCGCGTTGCGCTGGAATACGCAGGCAGACTGCCGCATCGACATGACTGAGGCTCGCTCGCAAACTGTGACGGGACCTTGTCGACGGGAGTGGGCAACCCGCCGGAGTTCGACGTACGGCAGGCAGGGTGATCATCCAGAAGTACTGGCAAAGTGCCCTCGACCCGGACTTGTTGAATTGGCAACTGTGAGGGAAATTGACGCGCCTGCATGAAATCCTAACAGAATCAACAGGATTCGTAATAAAGCAGTTGCGTCGATCCGGTCATCTGAGAGGATCGAGTGGTCCGATATGACTTCCGCGCTGCTCCGGCGCAGTAACTGGTGAGTGAGGCGGTTTGAGCAACGAAGAGCTGCGTCATCAGATGACTGAGGTGCTGGCCCTCGTTCAAGAGCAGATGGCCGACATCGCGGCGATCCAGAAGGCGCAGGCACAGCTGACCGCGAGCGCCAGCTCAGCCGACGGGCTCGTCGAGGTCACGGTCAACGCCCATGGGCACCTCATCGACACCGTGATCGATGAAACCTACCTCGACGAATTCGAATTCGAAGACCTTGCCGGCCATGTCACGGAGGCGGCACAGGCGGCCATTCGCTCAGCGGCGGGACAAGCGGCCGACATGATGGCGCCAATCACCGAGCGGCGACGGACGCTGCCGTCGATGTCGGACTTCTTCGATGGCGCTCCCGACTTGAGAGACTTGGCCCCGCCCGGATTCGAGTCCCCGGTCGTCGCCGCACACAGTGCGATTGGCGAAGACCACAACGGACCGGGTGATTCCGCTTTCCCCACCGTGAGGAGATGACCGATGGCAGATCCGCTTGGCGTGACCCCACCCGACCTCCGTGCCGCGTCACGTCACCTCAACGACGTCAGCACGCGGATGAAGGAGGTGCTGACCACCTTGCAGGCGAACCTCAGCGCCGAAGGCGCCGCGTGGGGGGACGACAGGATCGGCGACCAGCACGCCAAGGGTGACAGCGGCTACCTGGCGCAGCAGGAGTGGGTGGACGGTTCGGTCGAGGCGAAGACGGGCCTGCTCGACTTCTACTCGAAGAACTTGAAGGGCGCGGCGGACTCCTTCGAACAACAGGACCAGGGCTAGCGTCCGCACCGCGCGTCAGAGGCCGCGCCGCCCTTCGCAATGGACTTCGATATCCCACCCTGGCTGCAATGGGTTTCTTATCTGGCCGGGGACCAATGGCCGCAGGGCAGCGAGACCGGGATGTTTCGCATCCAGGAGCACCTGCAGAACGCTGCCGAACAACTCGATGAGCTGATTCCGGACCTCAACCAGGTACGCGCCGAGACGCTGACGGTGCTCATGGGTGAGACCGCCGACGCGGCCGAGCGAGAGTTCGCCATGCTGTTCGACGGCGACTTCGCGGTCGACAAGCTGTCCGACGCCGTCGATGCGCTCGGCGAGTCATCGGGATACACGGGCAGCGAGATCCAGTACTCGAAGTACTCGATCGTTGTCGGGCTGGCGCTCGCGGCGGCCGAGATCAGCTACGCGCTGGCGATGTCCGGGCCGACGTTCGGCGGGTCGTTGGCTGCGATTCCGGCTATCGAGTGGGCCACGGCCACATCGATACGTCAGTTGATTGGCCTTCTCCTCCGGCGACTCGCCGCGAAGGGGCGCGAGATGCTGGCGAGGACCTCGGTCAGACAGCTCATCAAGGCCGGATTTCGGGAGGCTCCCATCGAGGCTCTTCAGGAACTCGCTATCGCGGGAACCCAAGAGGGCATCGTCTACGGGCTGCAGGGCGACCACTACAGGGTCAACACCGAGCGGTTGCTGATGAACGGCCTCGCTTCGACCGCCGGCGGTGGCGCCGGGGGCGCCACCGCGGTTCCCACGTCTGCCTATCTCGGCCCGGCGCGCACCATGGCGGGCGCTCGTGCCAAGGGCCTGACGACATTCTTCACCGCCGGCGTCGTGGGAAACATCGCCGGAACTGCCTCGGTTCAGGGCGATTTCGATCCCTTCATGATCATGGTCAGCTCGACCACAAGCAGCTTTGGCGGGCTCAGAGGTGCCGGGGTCGTCTCCGCCGACACGAACCCATCGGGAAATCGGCAGGCGGGCGGGCCACCTCCCGACCCGGGCTCGGCGCCCGACGGCGATAGTCCTCTGAACGATCCGGACTCCGACAACACCTCTGCGGCGAAATCTGACGAGGGCGCCTCGACGGACCAGCGGTCCGACGACGGTCCCGACCCGACAGACGGTCGCGCCAACGATCGACACGCGGCAAGCAATGTCGACGGCGCGCGTGTCGCCGAACCGACGAATGGCCAGAACGCGGCCTCCGCTGACGGCCACACGAATCACGCTGCGGCTCAGGATGATCCATCGTCAACAGAGATCTCGGCACCAGCCGACCTTCCGGTCGGCGACACCGGCAGCGAGACTCAGACTGCGCCACCCGCCTCGCAGGAGGGCGCGGTAAACAACACGCCCACACCGTCGAACGACAGCGCCGGTGCCACCGCGTCACAGACCACTCACGACACCTCCGGGTCCGATCCGGTTCCCGGTCTACCCGTCGCGGAGGGTGCGCCTGACGCAACCCCGAACGGACAGGGCATCAACGGTTCCGCACCGGATTCCACCGCGACGGTGGACACCAACGACACGTCGGCGAAAACGGCTGAGGGGGAGCAGGTACCGGACCCATCGTCCACTTCAGCGTCGCAGTCCGGGGGCCCCTCGAGCGTCGTGCCCAATACCGCATCTGTCGACGCGACTCCCGATCCGGCAGCGTCGTCGTCCGCGCCCACATCCCAAACCGCTCCCGTGTCGGGAATTACCTCCTCGGCATCGACGGGCCCCGCCACCAATATCCCCGCAACCGCAACCACCACTCCCGCAACGACATCCCGGGCCGATCCGCCGTCGCCACCGCAATCACGTCAGCGAGCGGATCCGGAGACCGCGCGGGCTCGACCAACTCCGAAGCAGCCACAAGCCGCACCCGTCGCGGACAGCGCCCAGGACGGTCCCACCCCAGCCGCCCGACTGGCAGAAGACACAGCGGAGGCGAAGCGACCCGAACGGACGGACGGCACAACCGAACCCGCCGACGTCACCGATGCGACGAACCCCACCGCAGATCGAGGCGGGGAAGTCAGGCCGTCGACGCGCAACGACTGCGTCCAGCGGGTCGCCGAGGCGCTGTCGGCCAGGTACGGCAGACCGATCCACCTCGCAGAGCTGCCCTCACCAAGAGGCACGCCGGCCTCAGCGCTGTTCCGCGCGGTCGGTTCGAGCGGGGAATTTGCCACCTTCACCCAGTTGGAGGGGCAACTTGCCGCGATGACACCCGGGTCCTCGGCGATCGTGACGTCGGCATGGGCCGGGGGACCGAACCGGGGCGCCCACGCGTATCTGGCCGTGAACGACAACGGACAGCTGTTCCTCGAAGACCCCGTCACAGGGCAGCGCAGCCCGTGGCCGCCCGGTTGGGGCCAGGATGCGGTATTGCGCTCGGCGGTCGGCTATCTCGATGAGAACGGCAACCCCGTCCGGCCGCTCGATGACATCAGCCAGCTCGTCGCCCCCGCTGCCATCGGCTACGCGCAGGGCCATCCCGACGACGGTGCTTCGTCACCCTCACCGGAGGGCGACCATCCTGCCGGCGAGCGATGGCGCGACGTCGTGCCGCAGCACATGGTCGCGGAATCGGCGCTGGCGCAACGGGTGCCGCCGGTCGACTCACCCGATCAGATCAGGAATCCACTCGGCCTGATGGAGGCTGCCAGCGGGCGGGCGCGTGAGAACGCCGCCTGGTGGGCCAGTTTGACCGGTGCCGAGCAGAGCGCGCTGCTCCACACGTATCCGCACCACATCGGCAATGCCGAAGGCATCCCCGCCTCCGCCCGACACGAGGCCAACACGCAGGCACTTCGGAAGGACCTCAAGGAACTACAGGCCCGCCGCGAACGCGGCGAACGGCTCACCCGCGAGCAGCGCAGACAGCTGGCACGCCTGGAGCGCATCCAGCAACAGCTGGCGCAGGCACGCGATTCGGCCGACGAGGCCGGCGTTGGCGGCCCGCTGCTGTTGGCATTCGACCCGCTGTCATTCGGGGGCAGCGGTCGCGCGTTGGTCGGCTTCGGCGCTGACCCGTATTCGGCGGACTCGGTGTCCTGGCACGTGCCCGGCCTGAAGATGAACATCGACCAGCTGGGCCCTTGTATGGGCGATGCGCTCAAGCACCTGCAATCGACCCTCCAAGAGAACCCCACCCTCAAGGCGACATCGATCGCATGGATCGGCTACGACCCGCCCAATAGCCTCCTCGGCGCCGTCACCCAGACCGCGGCCCGCGAGGGCGCAGCCATTCTCTACAGCGACATCCGCGCCTTCAACGCCGCGCGTGACGCGGGAGCCGAAGACGGCAGCCACTTCCGCGGCAACCATGTCTTCGCGCATTCCTACGGGTCTACGACAGCGAGCCATGCGGCCCGCGACGGCAGGTTGGCGCATGACGTCCGCACCATCACCCTGATCGGCTCGCCCGGAGCGGGACCCGTCCGTGACGCCGGCGGATTCGGTTCGGACGTCGACGTTTACGTCGCATCGTCGTCGCGCGATCCGATCGCGGGTGTCGGTGCGCGGACCTTCGCCGCTGTCGGCCGGATCTTCGGCGTCAATCTCGGTGTCGATCCCGCGATGGCGTCGTTCGGCGCTCAGCGGGTCACCGCGGAGTTCTCTGCAGCCATGGACAACCGCCGGACATGGGGTACGCATCTGTCCTACTACCGGTTCGTCGACCGGACGGCCGACCCACCGGTCCGTACCGAGTCGCTGGCCAACTTCGGCCGGATCGCCGCCGGGCATCCGGACCGGCTCGATCTCGAGTCGCACCGCACCATCGATGAGCGTCCTCTTCGCCGTCCCCACCTACGCACCGTCGAACCCGCCGAGGGCAGACCCCTCCGATTGGACGACGGCGAGCACGCCGACGACCGGTCCGTCCGTCGGCCCTGGAACCCCCGCTGGCGCACGCCACATCCGGAGGTCGAACCCGCCCAGGCGTCCGACACCACCCCGGCCGTGGACGCGCCGATCGATCTCGATCCGGCGACGGCACGTCAGATCGCCGACCAGGTGCTGGCGGAACGGGATGTCGACGCCGACGAGCTCATGAGCCCGGCGAACCACCGGACGGACGTGGATGAAGCCGTCCGGTTGGCGCACGACAACGGCCAGTGGTGGAAAGGGTTGTCACCGACGCAGCAGCAGGCGTTGATCAAGGCCTATCCCCGTCAGATCGGCAATGCCGAGGGCATTCCGCCGATGGCGCGTCATGAAGCGAACTCGCTGATGCTGGAGAAGTACCTATCGCGGCGCGACCTTTACGAGTCACGCCGCGACAACGGTCTGGAGCTGACCGCCGCCGAGGCGGGGTTCGTCGACCTGATCAACGAGATCGAGACCGCACTCCGCTCCGCCGAGCGCAACACCCAACGAGCCCAGGTCGGCGGCCCTTATCTGCTCGCACTTGACCCGTCGGCGTTCGGCGGTAACGGGCGCGCGATCGTCAGTTTCGGCGCCGACCCCTATACGGCCGACTCCGTCTCCTGGTACGTGCCCGGCATGACGACCACCATCGAGAAGCTGCGCACGATGATGATGCGCGGGTTCAACCAGTTGCAGTCCACGCTGCAGCAGGACCCGAACCTGTCGGCAGCGTCGATCACGTACATCGGCTACAAGGCGCCGGGCAGCTGGGACCCGAACGTCATGTTCCAGCGGATGGCGCACAACGGTGGGCAGATCTTCGCCCAAGACATGCTCGGATTCAACGCCGGCCGCGACGTGTTCACCGGCGACGGAAGCCATTTCCGCAACAACCATGTCTTCGCGCACTCCTACGGTTCCACGACGGTCAGCCACGCCGGATACGACGGGCGGCTCGGAGCCGATGTCCGGACCGTCACCCTGATCGGTTCGCCCGGCGTCGGTCCACTCCAGCACGCCAGCGAATTCGGTGAGGATGTCCGCGTTTTCGTCGCCTCGTCATCGCGGGACCGCACGCCCGGACTCGGCGGCGAGCGGCCCGGCGAGCGAGGCCGTCTCTTCCGGCGGATGGGCCAGGGCGTCGATCCGGCAATGGACACGTTCGGTGCCACCAGGGTCACGTCGGAGTTCCCGGCGGCACTGGATCACGGGGGCGCCGGTTCGCGCATGACGCACAGCCTCTACTGGGCCTACATGGATCCGGGCACGCTGCGGGTGCGCAGTGAGTCGCTGACCAACTTCGGCCGTATCGCGGCGGGGCAATTCGATCAAGTCGACCGCGAGGGCCATCGCACCCTGGTCGAGAAGAAACGGTGGTGGTCGCGCAAGCCGAAGCTGGTCACCCACGAACCCGCGAGCGGCCGCCCGCTGCGCCTCGCCGACGATCCCGCCGCCAGGTACTCCGTTGAGGGCCGCCACATCTGGAATCCGCGGTTCGACCGCGACCCCGCCCAGACCGCGGCGCTCACCGACGAGACTCCGACACCCGCCGAGGTGGTGGCCGCGGACATCGAACAGGTACCGGCACCGACTCAATTGGTTGCGGAAACGGCGTTGGCGGAGCGCGATATCACCGCCGCTGAATTGATGAGCCCGGCCGACCCGGATGTCCCCGTCGATGAGGGCGTGCGCCGTGCCGAAGCCAATGCACGGTGGTGGAAGGGTCTGACAGAGGCGCAGCGCCACGCACTGATCCAGACCTACCCGCACGAGGTGGGCAACGCGGAGGGCATCCCTCCGATGGCGCGCCACGAGGCGAATTCACTGATGCTGCAGAAGTATCTGGCGCATCGTGACCTCCTGGTGTCGCGGCGCGACAACGGTGTCGCCCTCAACGGCGCGCAGGAGAAGTTCATCGATCTGATGGGCAAAATCGAGACCGCCATGCGGTCCGGACACCAAAATGCCACCCGGGCCCAGGTCGGCGGACCCTATCTGCTGGCATTCGATCCCCGCGCGTTCAACGGTGTCGGCCGCGCCATCGTCAGCTTCGGCGCCGATCCCTACACGGCGGATTCGGTGTCCTGGTACGTGCCGGGAATGTCGACGACGATCGAGAAACTGCGCACGATGATGCTGCGGGGCTTCAACACTCTGCAGTCGACCCTTCAGGAGAACCCCAACCTCTCCGCGGCCTCGATCACCTACCTCGGATACGAACCGCCAGGCAGTTGGGATGTCCGGGTCACGTCCCAGGAGATGGCCCGCCGGGGCGGCGAGATCTTCGCAAGTGACATCCGGTCCTTCAACGCCGGTCGAAATATTCTCTCCGGCAACGCGACTCCGTTCAGCGGCAACCACATCTTCGCGCACTCCTACGGTTCGAGCACTGTCAGCCATACCGGTGCCGGCCAGCGGCTCGCCGGGCAGGTGCGCACCATCACCCTGATCGGGTCGCCCGGCGCGGGACCTCTGCACCATGCCAGCCAGTTCGGAATCGGCGCGGACAACGTCTTTGTAGCGGCGTCGTCGCGGGACAGGACCACAGGGCTGGGGGGTGAGCGGCCCGGAGAGAATGGGCGTCTGATCCGAAGCAGGGGTCAGGGCATCGACCCCGCCATGGCGGAGTTCGGCGCACGGCGGATCACCTCTGAATTCCCGGATGTGCTCGACCGCCGCGGCGCGGGGTCGCGGATGACGCATAGCCTGTACTGGGCCTACCTCGACCCGGCGACGCTGCGGGTCCGCACCGAATCGCTGGCCAACTTCGGTCGTATCGCGGCCGGGCGCATCGAGCGGGTCGACCTCGAAGACCATCGCACGCTGCGGGAGCGGCCCCGGCGAGGACGGCCTCCCGCTCCGGGGACCGTCGACCCCGCCATCGGCCGCCCGCTGCGGCTGCACGACGACCCCGCCGGGCACTATCCCAACAATCGCCGCAACTACTGGAATCCGCGCTTCCAGCGCGACGGCAACTGCGCGTTCGACGTCGCCGACCAGTTGTCCGCGCTGTACGGACGGGATATCGACCTCGCCGTGGACCCGTCACCGCGCGGGGTGCCGGCCGCGGGATTGTTCGAAGCCGTCGGATCCCGCGCGCGGTTCGCCACCTACGCGGACGTCGAAAGCCGGCTGCTGGCGCTCGGCGACGGCTCCAGTGCGGTACTGGCGTCCCGGTGGCGCGGCCGTGGACATGCCGGCCACGCGTTCCTGGCGGTCAACCAGGGCGGCACCGTCTACCTGCTCGATCCGCACACCGGAGAGCAGAGGAGGTGGCCACCGCCGTGGAGCGAGGGGGCGGTGCGCCGCACCGCGGTCGGCTATCTCGACAGCGACGGCAATCCCCTCGAACCGTATGACGGCAGTACCGGCCACATCGCACCAGCCGCGTTCATCGGCCGGGTGCGCGGCCTGCCCGACCATCTCGTCGTGGCAGAAGCCGACGCGGCGCTCGCGGCGCGGGGCATCGGGGCCGCCGAGCTGCGCAATCCGCTGGGCGACGCCGGTTCGGCCACCCAGCGCGCCCAGGACAACGCCACGTGGTGGGCCGACCTGTCCGAGGTGCAGCGCCAGGCCCTGATCGCGAGCTACCCCGACCACATCGGCAACGCCGAGGGAATCTCTGCCAGGGACCGCGACACCGCGAATCGTCGTGTGCTGCAGGACTATCGGGATCGCGCCGACGAGGTACAGCGCAAGCTCGACGAGTTCAACCGGCCCAGCCGCGCGGAACGCCGCTTCCTGGACCGGGTGAATCGCATCGAAGCGGCAGTGCGCAAGGCTGACGCCGACGCCCGGCGCGCCGGCCTGCCCGCACCACTGTTGCTGGCTTTCGATCCCGCCGCGTACCGCGGCGACGGCCGCGCTGTCATCAGCTTCGGCGCCGACCCCTACACCGCCCGGGATGTGGCCTGGCACACGGGACGTCAGCCCCTCGACGGCATCGGCTCGGTGGTCGGGCCGGCGCTGGACCAGTTGCAGTCGCACGGTCAGAATTCTCAGAGAAGCGCCATCGTCTGGGTTGGCGACAATCGCGCAACACCGGCGCTGCACAGTGACGTCGCGGCGTTCCACGCCGTGCGCGCCGCTTTCACCGCCAGCCGGATCCACACGTCGACCGCCACCGCAGGTCCGGATCTGTGGGTGCCCCGCGAGGACAGCGGACGGGTGGTGGCACACCGCGGGGCTTCGCACGATTTCCCGGAGCACACTCTTGCCGCCTACCGCGAGGCGCTCCGCCAGGGCGCCCGCGCCCTGGAATGCGACGTCCGGCTCACCAAGGACGGTCACCTGGTTGTCATCCACGACAAGCTGGTCGACCGTACTTCGGACGGGGCGGGCAAGGTCGGCGACATGACGCTCGCCGAACTGCAACAGCTCGACTTCGGCGGCTGGCACCCGAGCCGGGAAGGCACCGACACCCGAAGCGACACCGGCATTCTCACGCTCGAGGAGCTGCTCCAGCTGGTCACCGAGCACGACCAACCGGTCACCCTGTTCATCGAGACCAAGCATCCGGATCGCGGCGGTTGGCGACTCGAACGCGAGGTCGTGTCGGTGCTGGAACGCCACGGCATGGCCAATCCCGAGTCGCCGCAGCAGTCCCGCGCGGCGATCATCTCGTTCTCCCCGGATGCGCTGTGGCGGGTGCGCCGGGCGGCGCCCAACCTGCCGACTGTCCTGCTCGGTCCGACCGCCCCCTATCTGGCCGGTGTCGTCGGCGCGACCGCGATCGGCCCGTCGATCGACACCTTGCGCGCCAACCCCGAACTCGTCGACACGGCCGCGGCGCGCGGGTTGACCACCTACTGCTGGACCGTCAACACACCCGCGGACGTGCAGTACGCGCGCGACCTCGGCGTCGGCTGGATCGCCACCGACCACCCGGGCCAGACCAGCGCACTGATACCCGAACCAGCCGAGACCAGCGGCGCCACAACACAACCGGAGCAGACCGATATCGTCGCACCGGCCGACACCGACGCTAAGCGCGCGGTGGCCGAGGAGGCGCTCGCGCAGCGGGTCCCACCGGTGCGCCCGGACGAACTGCGCAATCCGCTCGGAGTGACCGACGAGGCGGTCGCCCGTGCGCACAACAACGCGACGTGGTGGCAGGGTCTGACCGACGAGCAGCGGCAGGCCTTGATCGAGACCTATCCCCAGCACATCGGTAACGCCGAAGGAATCGCCGCGAAAGACCGCGATGCCGCGAACCGGCAAGTCCTGCAGCAGCTTCGGGACCGCGCCGATCAGGTACAGACCAAGATGGACGAAGGCCACCGGACCAGTGTCGAGGAGCGCAAGTTCCTGCGTCGGGTGAACCGCCTCGAGAACGCACTGCGCAAGGCGGCTGCCGACGCGAAGCGCGCGGACGTCGACGGCCCACTGCTGCTGGCGTTCGACCCGACCGAGTTCGGTGGCGACGGGCGCGCGGTCGTCAGCTTCGGTCACGATCCCTATCAATCGGATTCGGTGTCGTGGCACGCGCCAGGTGTGCAGACGACGACGCACTCGTTGTTCGGCTTCTACACCGGCAACGCGCTGAACCACCTGCAGTCCGTCCAGCAGGAGAGCCCCACGCTGAAGGCGGCCTCGATCGCCTGGATCGGCTACGAAACCCCCAGTGGCCGCGGCCTGGGGCGCATGCTGCGTCAGACGGCGGCGCGCACCGGCGGGGATGTCCTTTACAGCGACATCCGGGCGTTCAACGCCGGCCGGGACGCCTGGGCCGGCGACGGTAGCCACTTCACCGGCAACCACGTCTTCGGCTACTCCTACGGATCGACCACGACCGCCTACGCCGGTCGCGACGGGCGGTTGGCCAACCACATCAGCACCGTGTCCTTGATCGGCTCACCCGGGGCGGGGCCGCTACGGCACGCGAGCGAGTTCGGGCCCGGCGTCGACGTGTACGCCGCGTCGTCCTCCCGCGACATCGTCACGGCGCTGGGCGGACGCACGGACGGTGCGACCTCGCGGTTCCTCGGAACCCTCAGCCGCGCACTCGGAATGGGGATCGACCCCGCGATGGCCTCCTTCGGCGCCGAGCGGGTCGCCGCGGAGTTCCCCGACGGGCGCAACCTGCCGCTGACCGGTGGCACCCACCACGCCTACTACCTGCACGCCGACACGGCCGGCGCAACGCGCAGCGAGTCGGGCGCCAACTTCGGAAGGATCGCTGCCGGCCATCCCGAACGGCTGCAACTCGAACACCACCGCACCGCCGACGGCAGAAACACCGTCGAACCGGCCGCCGAACGGGCGGGACGGCGCCGGCCGTGGAATCCGCTGTGGGCGCCGCTCCCGAACTGCGCCGTCGCCGTCGCCGACGAGTTGTCGACGACATTCGGCCGGGACATCCGGCTCGATGTGCGGCCCTCGCGACGAGGGGTACCGGCGCGTGAGCTGTTCCAGGCACTCGGGTTGGATGCGCAGTTCGCGACCTACGCCGACGTCGAGGCGACCCTCCGAAACCGCCCCGACGGGACGACCGCCGTGCTGGTCTCGCGCTGGAGCGGAGGCCGCAGCGGCGGGCATGCGTACCTCGCCCGCAACGTCGACGGCGAGATCCAACTGATCGACCCGCACACGGGGGAGCGGTCGGGTTGGCCGCCGCACTGGGGGCAGGACGCGGTCGACGTCACCGCGGTCGGATATCTCACCGCCAGCGGCGAGCCCATGGGGCACACCAACGTCGATGTCCCGCTGCGTCTCGACGCCGCGGACGCGGTCGGCCGCGTCCGGGGCGCGCCGTCCCACGCCGACTTCAGCCGCCGCCAGGCGGCGTATCGCGCCCAGGACCCGGCGGCCCGCCAGGTGGACACCCGCTACGCCGACACGCTCGCCGATGTCGTCGACAGAGCCGGCGATAAGGCGTCGGCGCAGAGGCTCGCCGCCGACTTGTCTGGCCGTTACGGGCCGTACCGAATCACGTTCGAGGCCGACCGATTCGGCAGTCAGGTCTTGTTGACGGGCACGATCATTCACGATGGCCAAAAAATCGGGGTGGTGCAGCGCGACTTCGGCCGCGATGCACAGGGCCGCCTGGTGGCTCACCACGTCGGATTCGAGATCCGGGTCAAGCCCGACGAGCGGCGCGGCCAGGGCTTCTCGAAGGCGGTGACGGCCGAGTTCGAGCGCCTCTACCTCCGCTCGGGTGTCGACCGTGCCGAGCTGGGAACCCATGACATGGGCGGATCTGCTTGGCCGCCAAGAGGATTCACCTGGAATCCGGATCCGGGGAAGCTCGAAGCGTCGCTGCACGAGGTGCGGGATTCGGCTGGCCGATTGCGAGACCGGGTCAGCCCTCAGGGACAGGCTGTCCTCGATGAGATTCTGCCCAGATTGCGGCCCGATCATCCTCGGCTGCCCGAACCGATCGACCTGCTCGACCTCAAGACGGCCGCGGAGCCGGATCTCGGCAAACGGTTGCTTGACGGAGTAGGAATGCACAAGACCCGTCCGTTGCACTTCGTCAAGTACTACGACGAGAACTCGACGGTGCCGAAACCCGCCGGACTGAAGGGGATGCTGCAGCGTTGGTTCGGCTTCGGCGGCCCACGCGCCGCCGAGAATTGCGCGCTCGGGGTCGCGGCCGAGCTATCGAGGATGTACGGGATCGACATCGCGGTCGCGGCGCCGCGCCCGCGACTGGGAGTGACCGCTCGCGCCCTGTTCAGCGCAGCCGGAACCAGCGCTGAGTTCCAGACCTACGTGCAGGTGGAAGAGACCCTGCGCGGAATGGCGCCGAACTCCTCGGCCGTGCTTGCGTCCCGCTGGGCTCACAACTCCGGGCGCTCGGGCGGTCACGCGTACCTCGCCGTTACCGACGGCCAAAACGTCTACCTGTTCGACCCCGAGACCGGGAAGCGCACAGGCTGGCCGCCGCCGTGGGGCCAGGACGCCGTCACCCGAACTGCCGTCGGCTATCTCGACGAGCATGGGCAGCCGGTGCGGCCGCTGCACGACGTGCCGCTGCAGTTGGCCGCCGCCGACAGGATCAGCCACGTGCAGGGGACGGATCCCGGGCCATCCGCCCCACCCGAGGCCATCCGCACGCTCGGTCTGCCGAACCACGCGCGTGCCAGCCTGTCCGACGCCGAGGCCACCACGGTCTACGGCGAGGGTGAGCAACGGCTGCGCGAGCTCGCCGACCGCCTCGCCGGCGACCGCGTCGACCTGCGTGAGCGGGCTCGGATTCTGTCCGAGCACCGCAATGCGCTCAAGGCCTGGACCCGCGAGCTCATGGCCAACCGCGAACTCGCCGACCTGCTGGCGGCCCGCGACACCACGGAGACGTTCGACGACCTGGTCGCGCACAACGAGGCCAAAGGGCTTGTCGGCGAAGAGATCTACGAGACCATCATCCATAAGGCCACACACAGTGGGTACGCGCCGGGCACGTTGTCCGACGCGGAGACGACGCAGGTCTACAGCAAATTCGAGATGGCGCTGCGCGAGATCAACGAGCAGCTTGACCAAGATGGCGTGCCAGTCCAGGACCGCGCCCGGCTCCTTTCGGATCTGCGTAGCTCGCTGCGCGCCTGGACCCGGGAGTTGATGAGTAACCGGGCCGCCGCGGAGACGCTCGCCGGCATGGAGCGCAACCCGTCGTTCGACGACCTCGTCACCCGCTACGAGTCGAAGGGGTTGACCGGCGATGCGGTGTTCGAGGCGATCGTCGACAGCGCGATCCGCAGCCACTATGCGCAAGGGACGCTGTCCAACACCGAGACACGGACCGTATACACCACGTTCGAACTGCGGATGCGCGAGGTGGCACAGCGTCTCGAGAACGACGGCGTCGACCTCGAGGAGCGCGCTCGGACGTTGTACGAACTGCGGGCGTCCCTGCGATCGTGGACGCGCACGCTGATGGCGGACCGCGAAACCGCCGAGCAGCTGGTGGCCAACGAGCCGAATCCGAGTTTCGAAGACCTGGTGGCCAGGCAACGCGCCAAGGGGCGGGTCGGCGACGAGATCTACGAGGCGATCATCGCCAGTGCCACCCGCAGCCGGCCGTCGGTCAACGCGTCACTCGGCATCGACCCGGAGAACCCGCCCCCGCTCCCGCCGATGCGCGGTGTCACCGGTGATGATGGGGGAATGGAGGTTGGAACAGATGAGTGACGACGAGCGCCTCGCGCCGCTGCGCTACGACCAGACCGGGCTGCGCGGTAAGCGGGCGCGGGTTCTCGTCGAGGAACCGACCGACGAGATCGACTGGCCGGCGGACCTTCCCGCGGGCATCCAGACGGTGGTCATCCTCGACGACGAACCGAACCCGCACCACACCCTGCGGGTGCGCCCGCTCGACGAACCCGAACGCATTGCCCTCGTCGTCTACGACCAGCTGGCGCTGTACGAGGAATGACCCGATGAACGAGAACCAGGAATACACGGCAACCGCGCTCGTAGGGTGGCCATGACAGGGAGGACAGCACCGATGGAAGCGACCCAGGCGATCGCATTGGTATCGGATTGGATCCGGTCACGGGGTCTGGACTATCCCACCGAGGGTCTGGAAGCTGAGCGGTTCGAGGCCGGCTGGAGCGTCTATGCGCCGGTCGAGGTGGACGAGAGTGATCCGATGGCGTTTCTCGATATGCCCGTCGGCCGGTCGATCTTCCTGGTCGGTGACTCCGGCCGCATCGAGGAGGTTTCGTCGTCGGTACCCCCGCAGCAGGCGCAGGCCGAGTTCACCGCCACCGAACGGCCCGCGCAGGACCGCAACGGCGACACGTCGGCTGACGACTTCATGGCCGAGTTCGAGCGTCAGTTCCACCAAGCCGCCGGAGACGGGGACCCGGGTATCGCCAGCTTCACCGTTGTCGACACCCCACCCGAGGCAGCCGACGCCCCGGCCGATGCGGACGACGAGGAGGCCGCGACGGCGGAGGAGGCGTCGCAGCTCGTCGAGCCGATCGTGCAACAGCTGGCCCAGCTCGGACCCGCGGGATGGGAGGAGTTTTCGGCGGAGTTCGCGTTCACGGTCTCGTCGCAGATCGCCCAGTTGCAGTTCACATCGCGGGACCGCACCGGCCTGGTGCCCGTCCCGCAGTCGGTGGCCGAACTGGTCACCCGGCAACGTGAGGTCGCGGCACGGATGCCGGCCGGGCCGTGGTGGCGGCTGCTGCTCACGGTCACCAATCGGGGCGAGACGACGGTCAACTACGACTACGGTGACGAGCCGTTCCCCGAAGACCAACTCGTCGCGCCGGAGCACTACCGCGACGACCTCGAGGCGCACCCGCGTCCGCACGTGCCGGTCTGGATGGCCGGCTACATCGCGGGCCCCGCCGCCCAGGGCAGAGACCCACGCAGCGCCGCGGAGGCGGAAGCGCGCGACACGGCCGCCGGCAGGGCTGCGGTTTCAGTGACCGATGTCCCGTCGCTGGACGAATTGAGGGCGCGGTGGGCGGTGCTGTCCGCTGTCTACGCCGGTGTCGAATCCGGTTGGGGGCCGAGGGTTTTCCCCGGCTATTTCTGGTACGAGAGCGACCGTCGGAGCGGGTCGACGTTGTTCGTGCTGCCCGGTGACCGCGCGGTGCTGTCCGGCGGCAAGTGGAACTCGGAACTGCTCGACGCCGCCTACAACGGGGGGCAGCCGCTGCCGGATCTGTACGCCGGCGCGCCCGCCTGGGTCAACGACAGCGCACTGAACACGCGAACGCGCAACGGCCTACTGAGTTTCTGCTACTGGTGGTGGAACGGGCAGTGGTACCGGGGTGCCACCGACACCTCCGGAGAACTCGACGCCGCGCTGCCGACCGTCCGTAACCCGAACGACACCGTCGCGGCGATGGTCGCCCTGACCGGACCCGGGACCGAATCGGCGTGCGCGTCGCTGCTGAGCGCGGCGGCCGCGCGCACGGCGACGACCGCCGATGTGGCGGCGATCTTCACCAACACGCCGGATGCCGACGTGGCCGCAGCGGTGAATCAACTCAGTCTGGCAGGTGTGCTCGCCGGCTGACGTTCGGCGCACATTGCGCCTGGTCAACCGTCAGTCGAATTCTCGGCGAACAAGGGCGCGTGCGGTGGCTGGGCCTCCGGGTCCGCCGTAGCGTTGATTGTCGTGCCCCGTAACATAATTCGATACCGTCTTGCTGTCGATTTCTCATTCCCGCGCGCGGTCGCATGACCATTCAGATCCCGCGGCGCTGCAGTGGGTCTCCTATCTGGTCGGGTCGCAGTGGCCGAAGGGCGATGAGGACGCCATGTACCGGATTGCGGAGGCATGGCGGGCGGCCGCACGCGATGTAGCGCTGATGATTCCCGATCTGGACAGCGCGCGTCGACGCGCCCTGTCGCCGTTGGACGGGCTGACGGCCGACGTCGCAGCGGTCGAGTTCGAGATGCTGTTCGACGGCGCCGCGTCGGTCGAAGCGCTCGCCGAGGCGATGACCGCGCTTGGCGATCTTGCCGAGCAGACCGGGAAGAACATCGACTACACCAAGCTGAAGATCAACACCTCACTGGCGATCGCGGCGGCCGAGATCGCATGGGCACTCGCTCAGACCTCGGTGACGGCAGGGGTCTCGGCGGCTCAGATTCCGATCATCGAAGGCTGCACCGCCGCTGCGATCCGACACCTCGTCGCGATGCTGCTCCGCGACACCATTGCGGGCCTTGGCAGCACCATGCGGCGAACGATGGTGCACAGGATCGTCAAGAAATCGGGTGTCGAGACGACGGAAGCCGTTGGCCAGGAACTGTTCATCCAGAGCATTCAGCGGGCGAGGGGGCGACACCAGACCTTCGACTGGAACAAGGTCGCACTCGTCGCCGCCGCGAATGCGGCGGGCGGGGCGGTACAGGGAACGGTGAGCGACGTCGGCAGGCGACTGGTCGGCGACTCGACGCTCATGGGTGCGCTGGTCGGGTACAGCGCGGGGATGGCGAAGACCGTCAGCGGAGCACTGGCCACCGGTCAGCCCGTGGACATCGTCGCCGTCCTCGGCTCCACCTCGACTGCTGCCACCGGCGCGGTCCGCGGGCGCGCAGCGGCACGCAACTCCGCACGGCGTGACGAGCCGGACGGTTAATCGGGTGTGGAAGGGCTGGGCGCGGGGAGTTGGGGGGAGCGCCCCGTCGTGCTCGATGAGTCGGGTTGCCAGGAAGTTCCGCGTTGCGGAGTGCGACGCCGCGGCGCCGGCTCTTGCTGGGCGTCTTCCGCTGGCGGGGCCGACTCTCCGAGAACCGGGACAACGGCGTCGGCGTCGCCGACGATGTCAGCGCCGTTCTTGCGATTCTTGAGCGCCTTATTGGCCTTGTGTTCCTTGCCGTCCTGCCCTCGCTGCCCGGCTGCCGGCGCACCACCCATGCCCGGTCCGCCCGCGGCTCCCATCCCGGTATTGGCGGCGGCAGGGACTGCGGGCCGCGCGCCGGAAGCCGGAATCGTTGGTTGCGAGGAGAGCCGGGCAGCGGGCTGGTTGGTTGCCGGGCCACCCTTGCCGATCCCGGCACCGCCGGCGCCGACGCCCTTGCCGGCTCCGGGCTTGTCGCCGATGCCGAGGGCTCCTTCCCGTAGCGACGGTATCGCCTTCTGCCCCTGTCCCTTTCCGGCGGCCTGGGCGGCCTGCTGCGCGGCCTTGGTGGCGGCGTCGATTCCGGAGGTCGCGGCTTTGGTGGCGGCGTCGAGGGCGGGTTTGAGGCCTTGAGACAGGCCCGGGGGTACTACCTGGGGATCGGTGATCGGCGTCGTGCCTTGCCCTGGCTCGTACTCGTCAACACCGGGGATGGCCGGATTCTTGCTGAGGTCAGGGGTTTTGAACTTCGGTGTACCGATCGGCGGAGTCCCCGCCGTCGGTCCGCCGAGACCCGGGCCGCCACCACCGCCTCCACCACCGCCACCGGTTCCGCCCCCGCCCGTCGGCCCGCCGGACGGCGTCTTGAATTCCATGTTCGGGGCAGCGGGCAGGTTCGGAAAGTTTTCGGTGACCGCTTGAACAGTCGGGTTGTAGGTGTGGTCAAAGAGGGCGACGGCATCGTTGTACGCCTCGATCGACCGATTCAGCTCGTTCATCTCATCGACTGCCTGCTGGGCGGAGACGTAACCGTCGGAGTTGTTGCGCAGGCGGCCGCTGCCGTCGAGGTGGTAGCGGGAGTTGAAGCTCGCGACCTCCCGCTCGAGCGCACCCCTGTTGAAGTTCCCGTCGTCGAAGAGCTTCCCGAGGGCGGTGTCGGGGAAATTCTGCTGGATGTGTTCGAACGCCCCCTTCAACGCCTTGAGGCGGTTGGAAATCGCTTCCGATGAGGGCGTGAAGTCGTAGACCGACGTCTTGGTGACATGTTCGGTGGCCGCCTCTGCCGCGCTGGCGCTGGCGCCGGACCATTTTCCGATGATCTTGTCGCGGACGGCTTTCCGGAAGTGCCCGGACTCGGTCTTGAGCGTTTCCCCGTGATCGGACCACGCCGTCGACAGCGTCCCGAGTTCGCCCGGCTTCAACGCATCTTTCTCGTCGCGCAATTGCTTGAACGTCTTTGTCTCCCAGTTCAAGGCATTGCCGCCGGTTAATGCGCTCCCGACCTCGGTGTGAACGCTATCGTCGGAGAGCAGCCCGGGTACTTCGCGGAGCAGTTTGCTTTTGGGCTGGTAGGCCTGCGGCACCGAATCGTGCTCGTCCGCGTGCAGATCCCGGAGGTCGTGGTTGTCGAGATTGCTGGGGTCCGCCAAGAGGTTATGACGGTCCGGGTAGTTCGGATTGGTGACGAAGGACTCGTCATAGGAGCCGCCCATCGTCGCGCCCAGATAGTTTCCGAAGCCACTCATCGAATTCGCTCTTCTGTGCCGTTCGCTACTGTTCTGCTTCGGACTGGGTGGTGGCGGCGTCCTGGGCCGTTTTAACGAAGTCCTTCGACTGCGACAACTGCTCGGTCAGATACTTCGTCAACGCCTCGCCGCGCGCATTGAAGGCCCCCTCAAGGATCTTCGCGAGATCGTTGGTTCCGAAGTAACCGGCGGTGTCGTCGAGTGCGTCGTCGATGAGTGTCTGCAGGCTCTGTCGATACGGCTCGAACGCTGCCTGGAGGTCTTTGGTCACATCGCTTTCCAGATGAAGTTCCTTGTCCTGCGCGGCGGCGTCGAGGCCGCCCCACGGATTGGTCATCGTCCTCCCTCAATAGTTGGCGGTTCGGGTGATTCGGCGGCGATGTTGATGGGCAGCTCCACCTCCTCCTCGATGCGGATCAGCACGGCTGCCGAATTCACGAAATTTCCGGCTGCGAACAGCATGACCAGGTCGCCCGGACGTATGATCCCGTTGTTCATCACATAGCTCAGGTTGATGCAGAAGTCCGAGACCGTGAGATGCCCGAATTGCGATGCGTACGGCCGCAAACCCGGCGGCGACTGCAGCATCGTCTGCTTGGCGAGAGTCTCGGTGACATAGCTCGGCTCGATGAACGACGGCAGGAGCCAGGCGATCTGGTCGGGCTCGACACCGGCGCGGTCGTAGCAGTCGATCACCGTCCCGACGGCGATCTGGAAGCTGGCCATCGCGTTGTCGGCCACCCCGCCGGGACGCCGGCGCTCGAAGCCGTCCCACCGTTCGATCCAGCCCGCCAGCGTCGGAAAGTCCGGATCGTCTGTCGCGTAATCCGTTCTGGTGCGCATCATCGCGGCCGATGGGTTGTGGGAGCGCGCCGCTGCCGACAGGATCCGGGCGAACCCCCGGTGCCTGTTCAACACGACGCAGAAGCCACTGTCGCCCATCAACGAGCCCTCGGTCGCCGGACTATTCGCATACTCGTGGCGGTCGAAGTAGAAGAAGCTGTCACCACCGGTCACCAGCGCGTGATCGCCGGCCCAGCCCGCCTCGAGCAACGCGTCGGCCAGCATCACACCGAACAGGCCGCCGGAACAGAACTGACGGATCTCGGTGGCCGCGCCGGCGGTCGACTCGCCGAGCACCGCCTGCTGGATCGAATTCTGGATCGGCCAGAAGTGCTCGCCCTGATAAAGGGTTCCGCAGTGGAACGAGGCGGCCGTGCTCGTTGCGGCCGACGAGAGAACGGCCGGATCGATCTGGTTGGCCGCTCGTTCCACAAGCTGATGGACGGACAGCATCTCCGGGGACGGTGAACTGAGGTGCCGGGGGCGGCCGTCGCCGCCCGTGCCGTCAGGCACGTAGGTGGATACCGCGCTCAGAAAGGCCAATCGGTCACTCCGGTTCTGTCGCTGAAAGGTGTTCCGCCGCCGCCAATTGGAGTTCCTCGACCCGGTGGAATGCATCCATCGTGGCGGCGACGGTGGCCGGGACGATCTGAAAGGTCTCCGCGCCCTCGTTGACCACGTACGCCCCGTCGTCGACGACATTGACCAGCGTGAGGTAGTTCGGATTGCGCAGTTCGTAGCTGTGTGAGAAATCCGCGGAGCCGCCGAGCAGAATCGACGCGGTGATCGCCGAGTCGGCGAAGAAGTCCGCAGGGGTCTCGTCGGCTAGGCGACCTTCTCTGCGGGGCCTTTTTCCCGATTTGAAGTCGGGGAGTGCCTCCAGCACGAGCTGCGGGAAGTCGATGTTTGCGCCGCCGATGATCTGCACATCCTCGCCGGACAACGCGTGCTCACCCGGATCCTGAGTGATGACAGCGCCGTATCCGTTCGTGCCGATCGTCCCGAACAGCCGATAGAACTGTTCGTCGGCATCGCGGCCGAGGCGGCCGAATCCCAGCATCAGGAACGCGGGATAGCGCAGCGCTTCCATGATCCGCACCCGGTTCGGATTGAGCTCGGACCGTTGCTGCGCGAGGGCTGCCCGCCGGTCGGCCTCCACTTCGCGCATGTACTTCTGCCGGTTCCGGTACGCGAGCGGAAACGGCAGACGGTCGAGGCCGAGTGCTTCCCAGATACAACGGAAGTCGAACCCACTCATGAACCAAGGTTCGACGTCGAAGCGCAGCGGTGCCACGTCGTCGGTGATCACGTCGAGTCCTTTACCGGAAGTGAAACTGCGGCCAGAGCGTCCGCGGTGCGGATGCCGGCGCTCTGGCCGCAGCCTCGGGGGCGGCGATCGCTAGAACCCGCCCGCGAGATGTGCGTCGAGCGCCCTCGCGTCCTCCTGCGACTGGTTGCCACCCGACCGGGTCTGGGTGATCTCCATGAGGACGTTGTCGAGCATCTGCGAGATCTCGATTTGCTTCTGCTGCAGGGTCGCCGCCGCCTGTCCGTCGTATACGCCGTTCAGTGCGTTGAAGACCTTGGCCACCTCCTCGCGTAACGCCTGGGCATCGTTGGTGCGGCCCTGGATGTCCTCCAGCGAGGCGTTGTTGGCTCCGTAGTTGTAGTGAATGGTGTCGCTCATGCGTATGCCTCTTTCTTCTAGTCGGTGTCGTGGCTGACGAGCGTGCGGATGTCGCTCTTGCCCTTCTCAGCGACCTGCGTCAACTGCCCGATGACGTAATTGAAGTCATCGGCATGCTGGGTCATGATGCTGCGGAATATCTGTGCACGACCACCCAGCCACGAGCCCGATGTCATGGTCTCGGTGCTGTCGAGAATTTTGCTGGCCAGCGTCCGAAGGTTCCCCATCGCCTCGTCGACCTGGTTGATCTTGGCTTCGGCTTCCGACGGCGTCAGATTAAGCGTCGACATTTCTTCCTCTCGTTATGTCGAACGGTGTTGTTCACCAGACGATTTGAGATTTCATAACTCAGCTGAACCTAGAAATCCTCCCATCTGTCGCCGGAAAGCCCGATGAGCTGATCGACGCCCTGTCTGATGGCGTGATCCGAACCCGGTTTCAGCGTCGTCCACAGTTGTCCGCTCGGCGACACGCTCGGCGTGGCCACGATTCGGCCTCGTTTGGTGTAGAACACGCCGACGGCTGCGGGGGAGCGCACGATGCGGTCGTCCTCGACGTCAAGTGAGTACGCCACGATCTCGGCGAACGCCTGGCGGGCCGCCATCGCGGTGCCCAGCAGCATGGCGGTTCGGGCCTCCGCCCCGACCGCTCGGATGCGATCCGACAACTCCGTCGCATCATGAGTGCCCGACAGCGCTTCGCAGAACGCGTCGAGTGGTGCACCCACCGCTGGGATCTCGGCGGCTCCGGCCGACGGAAGGTGGCGCTGGAGACCGCGGATGGCGCAACTTTGTGCCGCGCCGGGCGTAGCATCGAGTTCCTCGACGGTCACGTCATCACCGACCCGGCACGCGCTGACGGTACGAGCACCGTTGCGCACCACCGTCACTCGTGCCATTCCGTCGGGAGTCACCAGTCGCATCGCCAGTTCGCGGTCGGGCCGCTGCAGTGCGGTCAGCGCGGAAGCGAGCCCGGAGGAGAGCTCGCCGTGCTCGATCAACCCGCGTTCGGTGAGGGCCCGCGTCGCGGAGTCGGCCGCGGCGAGGAGGTCTGTCTCCGTCCGGTGACGAGTACGCACGCCGAGGACGACCGGCAGTGCCTGCACCCCGATCCGGGCCGTGGCGGCCTGCAACTCGTCGTCGGTGACGACGAAACGCGCTGAGCATACGGCGGTCACAGGTTCAACTTCCGATCGACACCGAGCACCGGGGGAGCCACCCAGTCGTCATCCACCTGCTGAAGGGTGCGCTCGGGCTCGTCGGCGAAACCCTCGGGTTCGGGCCCCTCGGGCGTGACGAGTTCGTCGAACAGTGCGGTGTCCGGGCCCCAGCTGACATTGGACACGGTGAACGGCGCATCGTTCTCCGCGGCGGCCGGAAGCCACGGTTGGTCCGAATCGGCCAACCCGGCACCGGATTCGCCCGCCCCGTCGAGCGAGGCTGCCGGCTGGCTCGAGTCGTAATCGCGGCCGCCCTGGTCGCCTCGCGCCATCGCGCCCATGGGTGCGTACGGGGCGCCGTGCATCCCGCCGGCGCCTGCGCCTCCTGCCGACGCGGATACCGTGCGCTGCAGATTCTTCGACTCTGCCGTCGATTTGACCTCCTGGGCCGTCATCGGTGCCAGCGGCGCGACGGGCATCCCACCCGTGGCCGCGGCGCCGCCTGCCGACCCGCCTGCGGAGCCCTCGCCGGCGGCGCCGCGCTCGGCAGCGAGCGCGTTGCCCTTCGAGACCTCCGGCGGTGGTGGCTGCTCCCACGGCTGCGCGAGATGAGCGACGGCCTCCTCATATGCCGTCATCACCGCGGCCGCGTTCGCCTGGTCCGCCGTTGCCGCTTCGTCGAACTCGGCGAATCTTCCGGTCAGCACCGCGCCGTTATACGCCGCGAGCGACGCCATCATGTCTTGCGCCGCCTTCGCCTCGATGGCCTCCGAGACACTGGGCATGGCCATCACGGCAACGGTGTTCGCGACGGCCGCTTCCTCCGCCCGCTGACCGTTGGCGGCCGCGCTGAGGCTGACCGCCTGCAGCCATTTGCCGAACTCCTCGAGACGGCGCATGGCGGCGTCGGACGCCTGGCTCTCCCACACGCTCTTCAATCGGGCCATCAGCTTGTCGAAATCCTGTGAGACCGCGGCAAGTTCATTGGCGACCCGCACCCATGCTGCGCCCGCGTTGCCGACGGAGGCCGGCCCGGGACCCTCGGTGAGGTCTCGGGCCAGTTGCTCCGTGCTGCGGGAGGCCCACGCAACATTGGTGAATCCCATGCTCAGCTGATGAAGTCCTGGTCCGCCGCCGCGACATCGGTCGAATGGGTGCGCAGGGTCGCCGCCACCTCATGCATCTCGCCGAGCCCCTTGTCGGTCGTGACCCCGAAGGAGGCGTGCACCTCGTTGAGGGTGGCGGCCACGCGTTGAGACACCTCGTCTCGGCCGGGTGCCGTCACCGCGAGATTGGCCGACTCGTCGCGAATCACCCGCTCCACGCGGGCGGCGAGCTCGTCCACCTGGCGGCTGACGTCGAGCACCTCGGCAGGCTGAATCGACAGTCCGGCATTCTCGGCCATTCGTTGCTCCTCACTGACTGTTAGATCCGGAGTTCGACATCCGGAGGCTCGTTGGGATCGGGTGCACCGAGAACAGGTGGCGCCGTGTTGCCCAGATCCCCGACGATCTCGCCACCCTTGTCCGTGGTGTGCAGAAATGTTGCGGCGGTGTGGGAATTCGACGAGTTCGCACCCTGGCCTGCGCCGGCCATGGGTGCATACGGGGCGCCCATCATGCCGCCGCCACCGGCACCACCGCCCGCCGTCGCGCGGACAGTCGCCGGCTGCGTGGGGGCGGACTCGGGTTGGACCATCGGCGACGCGGCGAACGACCGCACCGCCGGAGATCCGCCGAAGCCCCCGCCTCCGACTCCACCGCCGCCCTTGCCGCCCAGTGGCGCCATCGCCGCAGCGCCACCACCTGCGGCGGCCCGCGCGGAATCAGCCCCCGTGGTGGCGGATTCGGCCTCCGCCTGGCTCGCGGCTTGGCCGGCAGCGCCGGTGGCCGCCTGGATGCCGGCCTGGGCGCCCTTCGTCGCCATGGACATCAGAGGCGAAGCGATACTGGCGAACGGTGAAGCGCCCGCCGCTGCCGGAGCGGCCGTGACCCCGACGGGAGCGCCCGCCGCAGTCACCTGTGCGGCCTGCGCGCCCAGCGACGACTGCAGTTCGGTGATCACCTCCGCCGTCGAGGCGATCGCCTTGTTTGCGGCAGCGATCGCCGCCGCCCACCCCCACGGGAAGATGATGTTCGGACCGATCGCCGCCAGAGTTGCCTGAAACTCGGTGATGATCGCGACGATTCGTGCTCGCGCCTGCGCCACGTCGGTCGAGGCGGTCGTCAAACTGTTCCGCAACATCTCCGACTGCTCGGCGACACGGGCGCCATCGGAGACGGCGGCCGCCGTCTTGGCCGCCGCAGCGGAACCCGACGCACCCTGCCAGGAGTCGTCGACCGCACCGAGCGACTGCGCGAGATTGCCACCGGTGGCCTGGAAGGCCTGGGAGATGCCCTGCAACATCGCCAGGGGATCGGTGCCCTCGAACAGGCCGGAGCCCAGTGTGCCGAGAGCATCGGTGACGGGGCTGATAAGCGCACTCGGGTCGAACGGATTCGCCTGCGGTTGTTCCGGCTGCTGCTCCTCGGGTCGCGGCTCGCCCTCGTTATCCCGCTGCGCGTCTTCGGGTTTCGACAGTCCCAACCGCGCCAGAATCTCCTTCACCGGCAAATTCAGGAAATCTTGCAGGCTCTGCTCTTGCGCGACAATTGCAGGCGCCGGATCGTAGCCGGCCATGTTGTGCGCGAACTCGCCCGTCGGGTTGGCGGGGGCCGGGGGAACTTGGGCAGCCATCGGTGCGCGAGCGCTTATCCGTTGTCGAAGGCAGCGATCGCGGACTTAGCCGAGTCTGTCGCGGCGCTCACCCCCGCGTGGACGCCGCCCACGAGAAGCGTTCCGGCCAAGTTGTTTGCCTGCGCTGGTCCGTACGCCGCGAGGAAGGCCGCACCGATCGGGCCGAGCGCCACGGCGGCGGAGTTCACGAGAGCTGCGGAGTCCGCGGTTCCGGCGGTGATGATGGCGGTCGACGCCGATTGGTTGGCCGCCGAGAACGCGGACATGCCGGCAGGAACGGCGTGGAAAGCGTCACTCATCGTGTTGATCCTCTTCCGAACTATCGTCCCGGACGAGCAATAGACCTGGCTTCGCAGAGAAATTCACTATAGCGGTGGAGTCCGTCGTCAACTAACGAATTTTCAGCTGCATCAACGCATTCAACCGCGATGCGAATTTCTTCTGTCAACGTCAAAATTGCCTTGCAAATATTGACACTGTTGCTTGTGACGTCAGGGCCGTTACAACGAGGCTCGGAGTCGTTACGGTCAAGCCGATCTGATCAGTGGCGATTGTCGGCGTACGTGTCGCATCCGGCGTCCTGTCGAGGATTCCCAGGAAACAGTTCGGCTTCGCCAAATCTGAAAATCACTGCCTGATAAGAAAATTCGAAGACCCGACACGGCCATCCGTCGCGCAGTGCAAATCGACGCGGTTCAGCGACCGGTCTTGCTCCCTTTTCGATGTGGTCTACCTGCACGATTGCCGTGTCACACCGGCTTCAGCTACCTTGTTCGCGCTCGGGAACGAAAACCATTTGGTCCCAACGTGTGAGCGGGGTCTGCTCCAACTCGGCCATCCGTGTCGCGAATTGGTCGGTGAGGAACCGCTGTCGCTCGGCCGCGACGGTCGCGGCCGCTTGGGCGGTCTGCACGATCAATCGCCCGAGCGCGTCGGCGCCCAATCGATGGGCGCGCTCGCTCAGCCAGAGCCCCGTCATCGCACCGTATCCGTCGACCTCGACCGTGACGTTCTCGTCCCGGCTGCTGACCCGTGCCGAAATCGATTGACAGTGCTCGTCCATCGCCTGGATCAGGTCGCGCTGCTTCATGATGCGGGCGATCAGCGAGTCGGCGAGGCTGGTCACGTTGACCTCATCCACGTCGATGGCGGTTCGTCATCGTCCCCGAACGCCTGCTGTTCGAGCTCGCCGAGCTCATCCTCTGTCGCCAAGCACAGAGGGCGAATTACGCTGGCGTCAAACCCTTCTTCGGCGAGTTCGCGGCGGCGAGCTACCTGCGCTCTGGCGGCGGACACTCTGCACAGCGTCAGAATCTCAACCGCTAGTTGCTGCGGAGCGGTCTGCAACGCGGCCTGATCCAGGCGGAGGGCGACGGGCAGTCCACGTTCCGTGGTGCGCACGGTGATGAATCCATTTGCTGATCGAACCGGCGGCTGCGGCATGGCTTCACGTTAGACGAATCCATGTCCGCCGCGGCGGTCGATTTGCGTACAATCACGAGCGTCCGTCACATGAGTCAACGGACCATGATGTGCGAAACGCTCAGAGCAATCAGGTATTCGGCCGCTTCTGAGTGTCAGTGAGGAGACCGATCACCTCAGATGAGTGGCACCAACGACGCACAGCGGGTGTTCGACGCCGGCGTGCTCTCCCTCGGCATCCCGATCGACGGCGTGGAGACCGAGCGCGATGTCGACTACGCGGCACGGGCATTCAAACGCGCCACGGAGTACGACCCGGACATGTGCGACGCATGGCTCGGCCGCACGGCCGCCGGAGACACCAGCGCCGAGGTCATGTACCAGCTCTACCGGACGAGTGCGACGTCGCTGTTTCGAGAACAACGACGGTTGGGTCTGGCGTCGCGTGCACTCAGCGGGCGGTTCCAGACGGGGCTGTACCTGGACTACCCGCTCAGCACCAAGACCGAGATCCACCTCGCCTACGCGGCGCACATGATCACGGCCAAGGATTTCGACGAAGCCGAGCGCGTGCTCGACGAACTGGCGAAGGCACGCAAGGAACTTCCCGACGGCGACCGGCAGTCCGACGAGATCTGCGCCTACATCCGAGGCGTTCTGCACTTCACCACGCAACGTTGGCCCGATGTGCTGACCGCGCTCAGTAACTCGGCGTCGTTCAGTGACGAGTACATCGCCGCGGGTGCACATCTCATGGTCGGCTCGGCGTGCGCGCAAATGGGCTTGTTCGGCGAGGGTATTCGGCGACTGGACCAGGCCATCGGCGGGCCCATCCCGGCGGCGCGCAAGGCCGCGGAGTTCTGCAAAGGCCTCACCCTTCGCGAAATGGGCAACGAGGACGAGGCGCGGGTCATCTTCGAGCGCATCTACAGCGAGGAACCGGGATTCGAGGCGAACGCCGCGGCGCTGTCCGACCCCAAGTACCGGCTCGTCATCACCTCGAAGGAAATGATCGACGCACGCACCGATCGCTGGGATCCCAACAGCGCACCCAGCGCCGCCGATCTCGTCGGTGACGACCTGTCCGAACGTGGCAACGAGTACCTGCGCGCGGCGCAGGAGGAACTGGACCGCCAGATCGGCCTCGCCGAAGTCAAACTGCAGGTGGCCAAGCTTAAGTCGGCCGCCATGCTGGCGAAGGTCCGCGGCGACAAGGGCCTCAGCGCCGCGTCCCGCTCCCTGCACCTGGCCTTCACCGGTCCGCCGGGCACCGGCAAGACGACGATCGCGCGCGTCGTCGCACAGACCTACTGCGGCCTCGGGTTGCTGCGAACGCCGAACATCGTGGAAGCCAAACGCAGCGACTTCGTGGGCCAGCATCTCGGCAGTACCGCGATCAAGACGGGCGCACTGATCGACTCGGCGATGGATGGCGTGCTTTTCGTCGACGAGGCGTACACGCTGATTCAGACCGGGCTGGCCGGCGGTGACGCGTTCGGCAGGGAGGCGGTCGACACGTTGCTCGCCCGAATGGAGAACGACCGCGATCGCCTGGTGGTCATCATCGCCGGCTACGACGCCGAGATCGACCGCTTCCTCGCGTCAAACGAAGGCCTGGCGTCCCGCTTCACCAAACGCATCCGGTTCCAGTCTTACGACGCAACCGAGCTCGGCGACATCGGCCGCCTGTTGGCACGCTCACGCGACTCCGAGTTGTCGGACGCCGCGTACGAGGAGCTCGTCGCGACCTGCGCGACGCTCTGCGACGGGGAGGCGCTCGACGCAACGAGCCAGCTGCGCCGGCGCATCGATCTGCTCGGCAACGGCCGTTTCGTCCGCAACGTCATCGAGGCGGCCGAGGAGGAACGCGAGTACCGGCTCAGCCAAGAGCACGGCATGAACCTGACCGAACTCGACGAGCGCGCCCTGATGCGCATCGAGGTATCGGACATGCAAGCGGCGCTGCGGCAGGTCCTGGGCATGCTCACCCCGAACTGACGAGGAGGACGGCGATGACGCGACACGTCGGGCAGGGCACCTTCGGAGCGACGCCGTTTGTCAGCGCCTCTGCCGAACCATCATGGCCGGTTCCCAGCGACGGGGAATTGGGCCTGCCCCAACGGTCCCCGGCGCCCCGGACCGGCTGGCGGGCGGCGATCCACCGGGTGACCGGAATCAACCCGGGGGTGTCTGCGCGCGAAGCCGGGCACCGCACGCTGGTCGACCGGGTCAACCAGCCCGTGCGCGGTCCGCACAGCTTGGCCGTACTCAGCCAGAAGGGCGGCGTCGGCAAGACCACGGTCACGGTCGGGCTGGGCGCCACGCTGGCGGCCACCCGCGGCGATCGGATCATCGCCGTCGACGCGAACCCGGACTTCGGCACGCTGGCCCAGCGCGGTCCGGACGAGACCCGCTCGACCGTGCGCGATGTGCTCCTCGATGATCACATCGTCCGCTACTCCGATATGCGGATGCACACCTCCCAGAGTTCCAGCCGGCTCGAGATCTTGGCTTCCGAGCGGGACCCGGCGACCTCGGAAGCCTTCTCGGAGGCCGACTATCGCGGCGTCCTTCAGGTCTTGCAGCGCTTCTACAACATCATCCTGACCGACTGTGGCACCGGTCTGGTGCACTCGGCGATGGCCGGCGTGCTCAGCGAGGCCGACATGGTGCTCGTCGTGGCGTCGCCCGCGGTGGACTCCGCACGCAGCGCGTGGGCGACGCTGCGGTGGCTCGAACGGCACGGTTACGCGCATCTGATCCCAAGTGCGACGGTGGTGTTCAGCGCATCGCGGCCGGGGGAGTTGGGGCTGGACCTCGACCAGTTGGCCGCGCAGTTCCTGCCGCGGGTGCGGGCGATGCACGTGATCCCGTTCGACGACCACATGGCGGAGGGGTCGCAGATCGACCTCGAACTGTGCAACGACCAGACCCGGGAGGCGCTGCTCGGGCTGGCGGCAACGGTCACCGACACACTTTCACAGTTGCATACTCGCAGTATGTAGTTGCATACTCGGAGTATGCAGATCTCTCTACAAACCCTCTCCGAGCGGTATTTCGCTGCGTGGGCCGCCCGCGACCCCGACGCGATCGCGGCCATGCACACCGAGGACACCCGGTTCTGGACCCATACCGGCGCCGGCCCCGTCGTCGGACGCGCCGCGGCCCGCGACGCTTTCGCCGTTGTCTTCGAACAGTTCCCGGACTTCACCTTCGAGGTCTACCGGGTGCTTTACGGCGACGACCACTGGGTGCTGGACTGGGCGCTGATCTCCGGCGACATCCGCTTCGACTGCCTCGACGTCGTCACCGTGACCCCGGACGGGCTGGTGGCGCGCAAGGATTCGTTCATCGACGCGGCGCAGCTGACCGCCGCGATCACCGGGGCGGGCGCATGACCGCCGCGGCCGTCGACCAGCTGCCGCTCGTCAACGCCCTGCCCGTCGAGCACCTCTTCGACATGGACGTGGATCTGGCTCCGGCGCAACCGATCCCGACGCCCCAGGGCCTGCGGATGACATTCGTCACCACCGGCGGGGCGATCACCGGACCCGCGCTCACCGGCGAGGTGCTTCCCGGCGGCGGCGACTGGCTGCTCGTCGGCGAGGACGGCGTCGGCCGGGTCGACGTCCGCGTGACCCTGCGCTCCCACGACGGTGTGCTCATCCACTTCGAGAGTGCAGGCATCATCAAGGTTCCCGCCGACGGCATGCAACGCCTCGCAGCCGGGGAGGTGCTGCCGTTCCGTGAGACCTATGTCCGCACCACGCCACGGCTGGCCACCGCCGATGAGCGCTATTCGCGGCTCGGTGAGGTCGTGACGGTGGCCTACAACGTGCTCTCACCCAACCGCGTCCATTACCGCGTGTACCAGGTGCTGTAAACCAGAAGGGGTCGCCAACGACAAAGCAACGGGGAAGCGCCTGAGCTGCAACTGATTCAGACAGATGGGTGCAGCTCCGCGGTGGCGAGCACGCGCTGCAGCCACTCCAAAACCGGCGGCGCTACCCGCTGCAGCCCCGACTCCGCGATGATCCAGTGCGGCATGTTCGGATGCACCTGATGCTCGGCGCCGTACCGCTTGGCGATCCGTCGCGAAATCCACGGCGCCACATTGCGATCCGAACCGCCGCTGACCACCAGCACGGGACACCTCACCGCACGCCTGTCCACCCGGACCGACGGCGTGCCCAACGTCAACGCGCGAAACGCCTTGCCCGAGTCGGGCACCAGCCGCGGTATCAGCTCACCCTGCTCGGCCGCCGGCAGCGTGCTCAACGGCACCGCCCGCATCGTGCGCGCACTCGGCAGGAACGGCCGGCCTGCCAGCACCGCCGGCAGGATCGGCACCAAGTGCGGCAGCGACCGCAGCTGCGGCCACAAAATCCCAGCCGGAGTCGACGCCAGTAACACCAGAGCGCGCACGTCGCGCACCGCGGCCAGCTTCTGGCCCAAAAGCCCGCCGATGCTGTGGCCGACCACCACTGCCGGGGTGCCCAGGCTGTCGTACGCCGACAACGCAGTCTCGAAGAACTCCACCACCCCGCTCGCCGACAACACCTCCCGATCCGTTGGATTGCGGCCCGGCATCGTCGCGACATGACACTCGTACCCCGTGGCGCGGAAGAACTCCAGCCACGGCGTGTACAGCTCGGGAGTCCCGAAAACCGAGTGCAGGAACAGGATCGGCGGCTTCCCGGACGTCATCTCACTGATCCTCGTGGACCGGGTTCGCCGAGTCGATTACCTCGGAGGTCATGAAAGCTCCCGCGCCCGACCGCACGTTACTTGCATACTCGAGGTATGCCCGTACCCCGACGCACCCAGGCCGAACGTACCGAGGCGACCACCGCCGCGCTCATCGACGCCGCCCGCGCGTTGTTCGCCGAAGACGGGTACGAGGCCACCTCGCTGGACGCGGTCGCGGCCCGGGCCCAGGTGACCAAGGGCGCGGTCTATCACCACTTCGACGGCAAGCGCCGCCTGTTCGAGGCCGTGTTCACCCGCGAGGTCGAGCGGATGGCCGGGCCGCTGGCCGAGGCGTATCAGCGTGCGTACTCGCGCAAGAAGGATCCGTGGGACGCGTTCGGCGCCGGATGCCGTGCGTTCCTCGACGAATGCCTCGACCCGGGGGTGCAGCGCATCGTGCTGCTCGACGGCTTCACCGCGCTCGGCTGGGAGGAGATGCGCCGCCTGGAGACCCCGCTGCTCGACATGATGGAAATCGCCATCACCCGCGCCATCGAAGCGGGCCGGATCGCCAAACGCCCACCCGGGCCGCTGGCCCATTTCCTGTTCGGCGCTCTTTGCGAAGCCGCGATGATCGTCGCGCGCGCGGAGGACCAGAAATCCGCGCATCGCCACGCCGTGGCCGAGCTCGGCCGGGTTCTGGCAGGCCTGGTCGTCGGCTGATTCGGGGTCAGAGGGCCGACGTGGGAAGATGGGACGCGTGTTGCGATGGACCACTGCTGGTGAATCCCACGGCCGCGCCCTGGTGGCCGTGGTCGAAGGCATGGTCGCGGGCGTGCACGTCACCTCGGACGACATCGCCGGCCAGCTGGCGCGTCGACGTCTCGGGTACGGCCGCGGCGCCCGGATGAAGTTCGAACAAGACCAGGTCACGATGCTGGCGGGGGTTCGGCACGGCGTCACGCTCGGCGGCCCGATCGCGATCGAGATCGGCAATACCGAGTGGCCCAAGTGGGAGACCGTGATGGCCCCGGATCCGGTCGACCCCGCCGAGCTGGCCGAAAGCGCGCGCAACGCGCCGCTGACCCGCCCCCGCCCCGGCCACGCCGACTACGCGGGCATGCTCAAGTACGGCTTCGACGACGCCCGCCCCGTGCTCGAGCGCGCCAGCGCCCGCGAGACCGCGGCCCGCGTCGCCGCCGGCACGATCGCCCGCGCGTTCCTCAAGGAAGCCCTCGGCGTCGAGGTGCTGTCCCACGTCATCTCCATCGGGGCGTCCGATCCGTACGACGGCCCGCCGCCGCAGGCCGACGACCTCGCCGCCATCGACGCCAGCCCGGTGCGCGCGTTCGACAAGGACGCCGAGAAGTCGATGATCGACGAGATCGAGGCGGCCAAGAAGGACGGCGACACGCTCGGCGGCGTCGTCGAGGTGGTGGCCAACGGCCTCCCGATCGGGCTGGGTTCGTTCACCAGCGGCGACAACCGGCTCGACAGCCAACTCGCCGCGGCGGTGATGGGCATCCAGGCCATCAAGGGCGTCGAGATCGGCGACGGCTTCACGACCGCCCGCCGCCGCGGCAGCGCCGCGCACGACGAGATGTATCCCGGACCGGACGGCGTCATGCGCTCGACAAACCGCGCCGGCGGCCTCGAAGGCGGCATGACCAACGGCCAGCCGCTGCGGGTGCGCGCCGCGATGAAACCGATCTCCACGGTGCCGCGGGCCCTGGCCACGGTCGACATGGTCACCGGTGAGGAGGCCGTCGCGATCCATCAGCGCTCGGACGTGTGTGCGGTACCCGCCGCGGGCGTGGTGGTGGAGACCATGGTGGCGTTGGTGCTGGCGCGCGCGGCGCTGCAGAAGTTCGGCGGCGACTCGTTGACCGAGACGCGCGCCAACATCGACAACTATCTGCGGGCGGTGGCCGCGCGTGAGCCCGCCACGCAACGGGTCCAGGCTTCGGGCTGATGGCGCCGCGCGCAGTGCTGGTGGGGCTGCCCGGCTCGGGCAAGTCGACCATCGGGCGGCGACTGGCCAAGGCGCTCGATCTCTCGCTGCTCGACACCGACGCCGCGATCGAGGAGACCACGGGCCGCACGATCGCCGACATCTTCGCCACCGACGGTGAGAAGGAGTTCCGGCGGATCGAGGAAGAGGTCATCCGTGCGGCGTTGCAGACCCACGACGGCGTGCTGTCGCTGGGCGGTGGCGCCGTCACCACACCCGGCGTGCGCGAGGCGCTGGTCGGGCACACGGTCATCTATCTGGAGATCAGCGCCGCCGAAGGTGTGCGCCGCACCGGCGGGAGCACCGTGCGGCCGCTGCTCGAGGGCGGCGACCGCGGCGAGAAGTTCAAAGCGTTGATGTCCGAACGTGTTCCGCTGTACCGCCAGGTGGCGACCATTCGGGTCAACACCAACCGGCGCAACCCGGGCGCGGTCGTGCGCTACATCGTGACCCGCCTCGAGAACCCCGACGGCTCCCACCCATCGCGGCGCAAACGGCGCTCGCCGTGGCGCAGGAGCCCGTCGTCGCTGACCGCAGAACCCAGTACCGAGGCCCCGCCGTCGCCGGCGGCGGTCGCCGCCCGCAATCCGAAGGTCAACCGTGACTGAACCCGTGGCCAACCCCGTCACCATCGAGGTACTCGTCGACCCGCCCTACCCGGTGATCGTCGGCACCGGACTGCTCGGCGATCTCGTGCGCGTGCTCGAGGGCCGGCACAAGGTCGCGATCCTGCACCAGCCGACGCTGGCGCAGACCGCCGAGGTCATCCGAACCGCGCTGGCGGACAAGGGCATCGACGCACATCGCATCGAGATTCCCGACGCCGAGAAGGGTAAGGACCTGCCCGTCGTCGGGTTCATCTGGGAAGTCCTGGGCCGCATCGGGGTCGGCCGCAAGGACGCAATCGTCAGCCTCGGCGGGGGAGCGGCCACCGACGTCGCCGGTTTCGCCGCCGCCACCTGGTTGCGCGGAATCGACATCGTGCACGTGCCGACGACGCTGCTCGGCATGGTCGACGCCGCGGTCGGCGGCAAGACCGGCATTAACACCGACGCCGGCAAGAACCTGGTGGGCGCGTTCCATCAGCCGGCCGCCGTGCTCGTCGACCTCGCGACGTTGGAGACGTTGCCGCGCAACGAACTCGTGGCGGGCATGGCCGAGATCGTCAAGGCCGGGTTCATCTCCGACCCGACGATCCTCGACCTGATCGAGGCCGGCCCCGAGGCCGCGCTCGATCCGGCGGGCACCGTTCTGCCCGAGCTGATCCGGCGTGCGATCGCGGTCAAGGCCGAGGTGGTCGCCGCCGATGAGAAGGAATCGCAACTGCGCGAGATCCTCAACTACGGCCACACCCTCGCCCACGCGATCGAACGCCGTGAGCGCTACCAATGGCGCCACGGCGCCGCCGTCTCGGTGGGTCTGGTGTTCGCGGCCGAACTCGGCCGGCTCGCGGGCCGCCTGGACGACGAGACCGCCGACCGGCACCGCTCCGTGCTGACCTCGCTGGGGCTGCCCATCACCTACGACCCCGACGCGTTCGGCGAGTTGCTGGAGAACATGGCCGGCGACAAGAAGACGCGCGCGGGCGTGTTGCGCTTCGTCGTGCTCGACGGGCTCGCCAAGCCCGGACGCCTGGAAGGGCCCGACCCGTCACTTCTGGCGGCGGCCTATGCAGAAATAGGAGCGGTGACGTCATGACGCAGACGGTGCTGGTGCTCAACGGTCCCAACCTCGGTCGGCTGGGCCGGCGCGAGCCCGACGTGTACGGCAGCACCACCCACGACGAGCTGGCGGCGCTCATCGAGCGCGAGGCCGACGCCTTGAGGCTCAAAGCCGTTGTGCGCCAGAGCGATAACGAGGCAGACCTGCTGGGCTGGATTCATGCGGCCGCCGATGCGGGGGATCCGGTGATCCTCAATGCGGGCGCGCTGACCCACACCTCGGTGGCGCTGCGCGACGCCTGCAGCGAGCTGCGTGCGCCGCTGATCGAGGTGCACATCTCAAACGTCCACGCGCGCGAGGAGTTTCGGCACCGGTCGTATTTGAGCGCGGTGGCCACCGGCGTGATCGTCGGCCTCGGTGTGCAGGGTTACCTGCTGGCCCTGCGGTACCTGGCCAGCCTCGGCGAGGAACCCGGCCCGCCGGTACTGGCCACCGAGTAGCAGATCGCCGTCGAGATCACCGTCGGCAGCACCAGCGTCAGCATCAGCACGAAAAGCACGATCGCGGGGTTCGGCGCGGTGAGCCAGGCCTCGGGGATGCGTGCCAGGCTAACCGCGAGCCACGACCCGGCGATGGCGAGCACCACCGTGCCCACGGTCGCGAACTTGATCGAGCGCAACTCGAGCAGCGTCGGTTCACCGGTGTCTGCCAACGATTTTCGCAGCGTCCGGGTGCGCAGATACACCAGCGCGAAATCGGCGATGACGAAGGCCGCGGCCGCGACGACGATGCTGCCCTCGACCCACACCTCAGGTCGGTGGCCCCACATGAACCGCAGATAGTCGATCGACGTCTCGGACACGATCAGCGTCGCCGTCATGGCGGCCGCGAAGGTCAGCCAGCCGCCGAGTTCGGCCAAAAAGCAGTACGCGCGGACGTCGGCGGGGTCCTGGTCGCTCACCTTGTTGACGGCGTGGCTGGCCAGCATCCACCCGAGCCCGCCGAACAACGCCGTCGCCCCGGCGGCCAGCATCCCGGTCGACACCGCGCCCTGGGTCCAGGCGATCGCGCACGTCGCCCGCCGCGCGCCGTCGGGCACCTGTGTCCCGGTGATCAAGCTGAACAGGAAGCTGTCGAGCATGAGCACCAGCACGGCGGAGGAGAACAGCGCGAGCGTGTGCACGCCTTCGCGACTGTTCTTGTCGAACAGCAGCGCGATCGCGGTGATCAGGAAACCGCCGAGGACCCCGGCGAGTTGGGAGTTCGACGCCGCGGACGACAGCACGCTCCACTGATCGGACGTGCAGAACTCGTCCGGGTTCACGGAGCGCTGTGCCTAGGGCTAGGCCCGGTCCTCGCGGGGTGCGCTCTCGGTGGTGGTCTCCTCGGCGCCCGGCTGGCTGACCGCGGCGAACACGTCGGTGTCCGCACGGTCGTCGTCCCCGGCGTGGTGCAGGTGCGGGGTCTGGTCGGCCTTGCGGTCGACCAGCCAGCGCCCGAGCGCCACGCCCGCGAGCGCCATCAGGAACACCACCAGCGCGGTGAACGCCGCGAACGTGGTGAGCTCGTTGACCAGCGCCTCGACGTAAAGGGCCTTGTAGAAGATCGAGATGAACCAGGCCACCGCGCCGCTCACGATCCCGGCGAACAGGCCGGCCAGCAGCCAGGTCATCGCGAAGTCGCCACGGCGGTCCGGGTCGGGGTTGGCCCGGGCGTCGCCCCGGCCGTCGACCAGTCCCCATGCGAACACCGCGAGGGCGAACAGAACCACCAGCACAACGCTGATCAGACCGGCCTTGGTCTCCCACGCGTTGATCAGCGCGCCCTGCAGCAATCGCACGATCACCATCAGGGCCGCGAACACCAGTCCGCGCAGCAACCACTTACTCATGGGGCCTCACCTTAGCGAGTAGCGTCATCGACCGTGACTATTTCACAGCGCCGGCACCGGCTGCGCGAGCGGCTGGCCGAATCCGAGATCGATGCCATGTTGGTATCGGATCTGGTGAACGTGCGCTATTTGAGCGGGTTCACGGGCTCCAACGCCGCCCTGCTCGTCAAGGCCGACGACGAAACGCCGGTGCTGGCCACGGACGGGCGCTACCGCACGCAAGCGGCGCAGCAGGCCCCCGACGCCGAGATCGTCATCGAGCGGGCATGCGGACCGTATCTGGCGCGGCGCGCCGCCGCCGACGGGATGCGCAAGCTGGGCTTCGAGAGTCATGTGGTGACCGTCGACGCGTTCGCGGCCCTGACCAAGGCGGCCGGCGAGCAGACCGAACTGGTGCGCGCCGCCGGGACCGTCGAGGCGCTCCGCGAGGTCAAGGACGCGGGCGAGGTCGCGCTGCTGCGGCTGGCGTGTGAGGCTGCCGACGCGGCGTTGCGCGATCTCGTCGACCGTGGCGGCTTGCGGGCCGGGCGCAGCGAGAAGGAGGTCGCGCGCGAGCTCGAGTGGCTGATGCTCGAACACGGCGCCGACGGCCCGTCGTTCGAGACGATCGTCGCGGCCGGCGCGAACTCGGCGATTCCGCATCACCGCCCCACCGACGCCGTGCTGGCCGCGGGTGACTTCGTCAAGATCGACTTCGGCGCGCTGGTGTGCGGCTATCACTCCGACATGACCAGGACGTTCGTGCTGGCGCCGATCGCGGACTGGCAGCGCGAGATCTACGACGTGGTGGCCACCGCGCAGAAGGCGGGCCGCGAGGCACTCGGCCCCGGCGTCGCGTGCAAGGACGTCGACGCCGCGTCGCGGCAGGTCATCGCCGACGCCGGCTATGTCGAGAACTTCACCCACGGGCTGGGCCACGGCGTCGGCCTGCAGATCCACGAAGCGCCAGGAATCAGCGGCGCGTCCGTCGGTACACTGCTTGCTGGCTCCGCGGTGACCGTGGAGCCCGGTGTCTATCTGCCCGACCGTGGCGGCGTCCGCATCGAGGACACGCTCGTCCTGGAACAAGATGCTCCAGACTTACTCACCCGGTTCCCCAAGGAACTGGCCATCCTCTGACAGGAGTACGACCAAAGTGGCAACGACCGCCGACTTCAAGAATGGGCTCGTCCTGGTGATCGACGGCCAGCTGTGGCAGATCACCGACTTCCAGCACGTCAAACCCGGCAAGGGGCCGGCGTTCGTGCGTACCAAGCTCAAGAACGTGGTGTCCGGCAAGACCGTCGACAAGACCTACAACGCCGGGGTGAAGGTCGAGACCGCCACGGTCGACCGCCGCGACGCGACCTACCTCTACCGCGACGGCTCGGACTTCGTGTTCATGGACTCCGAGGACTACGAACAGCACCCCCTGCCCGAGTCGCTCGTCGGCCGCGCCGCCGACTTCCTGCTCGAGAGCATGCCGGTGCAGATCGCGTTCCACGACGGCAATCCGCTGTACCTCGAGTTGCCCGTGACCGTCGAGCTCGAGGTGACCCACACCGAGCCCGGCCTGCAGGGCGACCGCTCCAGCGCGGGCACCAAACCGGCGACGGTGGAGACGGGGGCCGAGATCCAGGTTCCGCTGTTCATCAACACCGGCGACAAGCTCAAGGTCGATTCGCGCGACGGAAGCTACCTGGGCCGGGTGAATGCCTGACCGGAAAGGCGATCGGGGCCGGCACCAGGCGCGCAAGCGCGCCGTCGACCTGCTCTTCGAAGCCGAGGCGCGCGGACTGACCTCAGCGGAGGTCGCCGAGGCGCGCAATGCGTTGGCGGAGAAGCAATCCGATGTCTCGCCTCTGAACCCCTACACATTGACGGTGGCCCGCGGCGTGACAGAGCACGCGGCGCACATCGACGATCTGATCGCCGCGCACCTGCAGGGCTGGACGCTCGAACGGTTGCCCGCGGTCGACCGCGCGATCCTCCGGGTGGCGGTGTGGGAACTGCTGCACGCCGAGGACGTGCCCGAGCCGGTGGCCGTCGACGAGGCCGTCGAACTCGCCAAGCAGTTGTCCACCGACGACTCACCGGGTTTCGTCAACGGCGTGCTGGGTCAGGTCATGCTCGTGACACCGCAGATCCGGGCCGCCGCGCAGGCCGTGCGAGGTGACAGGAGCGGGGGATAGCCGATGCCCACACCGCAGGACTGGGCGCCGTACTCCAGCGTCGAGGAAGCGGCAAGGGTATATCTGCGTGACCCCGAACTCGCGCTCGACCAACTCCGGTCGGTGGTGGACCTTCCCACGATCAGGTCGTTCATCATGTCGCGCGGCTACATCGACGAGCCGTGGGGCGACGAGGAGCAGGCCCTGTGGCAGGAGATCGTGCTCACCGACGGGCACCGGCTGATCATATGGCGCGCCGACGACGAGATGTCCTCGAGCGATCGAGACCGCCGCGTCCTCAACGCGTCGGTGCGCACCATCCTGCTGTCCACGATCACCGATCACGTGCTGACCGCCGAATACGAGGTCCTCGACGACGACACCCGGCGGCTGTCCGAGGTCAGGTTGCGGATGTACACCCAACTGATCACTCGTTCACGGCAGAAGTCGGCCACCGAATCCGACATCTACTGCGAGTCGTTCCGCTACTACAAGTCCGTCGACAACGGCGGGCTGGCCCAGATGCAACGGCTGCTGCAGTTCGGCCGGGTGCTCTCGCGCTGCGTGCGATAACGCGCCACTTCTGTTCACCGCGATTGTTATTCGCGTGCCGCGGTCGCGGTGGCGCAGACGCGTGATCCGGTGGCCTTTCGCCTGGTAGCGGCATGACGCGGGTGGCGCATTGAACGGTGCTGCTCCGGGATGATTTTCGGGACCGCGCGACGGTCCGGTCACGCCCCTAGCGTGTTTCGCATGTCGCAGCCCGAGCCGACGCCGCTTCGGCGGCCGCGTGCCGACCGCGCCCGGCAGGTCGCCGACGTGCTGCGGCACCAGATCCATGCGGGCGCCTTCGACGGTGGCCTGCCCACCGAACACGATCTGGCTGCCGAGTTCTTCGTGTCCCGCAACACCATTCGCGAAGCGCTCGCCGTGCTGAAGAACGAAGGGTTGATCGACCGCGGCCCGAAGGTCGGCACTCAGGTGGCGGTGCGCAAGTACGACCACGGTCTCGACGCCCTGGTGGGCCTGAAGGAGACGTTCAACGACTACGGCGAGGTCCGCAACGAGGTCCGCGCGGTGCAGCATCTCGCCGCGCCGCCCGCGGTCGCGCGCAAGCTCCGGCTGGAACCGGGCGAGCAGGTGGTCTTCATCGAACGCCTGCGGTATCTCGGCGACCTTCCGCTGTCACTCGATCTGACGTATCTGGCGCCCGACATCGGCGCCGAGGTGGTGCAGCACTCGCTGGAGACCAACGACGTGTTCGCGCTCATCGAACAAGTCAGCGGCCACCGGCTGGGGCGGGCGACGCTGGCGTTGGAGGCGGTTTCGGCCGACGCCCATTCCGCGGCGACGTTGCAGGTCCCCGACAACGCAGCGCTGCTGATGCTGGAACGGCTCACCAGCCTCGACGACGGCCGACCCGTCGATCTGGAGTACATCCGCATGCGCGGTGACCGAATCACCATGCGCGGCAGCCTGATGAGGAGCAACCCGTGACACTGATCAACCAACGCGCCGACGTGCCCGTCACGATCGACGAGTCGTTGTGCATCGAGGGCTGCACGCTGTGCGTCGACATCTGCCCGCTCGACTCGCTGGCGATCAACCCCGACAACGGCAAGGCCTTCATGCACGTCGACGAGTGTTGGTACTGCGGACCCTGCGCAGCGCGCTGTCCCACCGGCGCCGTCACCGTCAACATGCCGTATCTGATCCGCTGAGGACCCCCACATGACCAGACCGTTCACCCGCCTGGCCGCACTCACCGCCGCGTTGACGGTCGCGGCTTCGGGCTGCTCGCTCGACTCCGCGTCCGATTCCTCCGACGTCGTCAACGTCGTCGTCGGCTATCAGTCCAAGACCATCAACACCGTCACCGCAGGCACACTGCTGCGCGCACAGGGCTATCTGGAGCAGAGGCTCGCCGACATCGGCGCACGCACCGGCACCGAGTACCGCGTGACGTGGCAGGACTACGACACCGGAGCGCCGATCACCGCGCAGATGGTCGCCGAGAAGATCGACATCGGGTCCATGGGCGATTACCCGATGCTGATCAACGGGTCCAAGACGCAGGCCAACGAGCGCGCCCGCACCGAGATCGTCTCGGTGACGGGATACAACCCCAGGGGCGCGCTGAACATGGTTGTCGTGAAACCGGATTCGCCGGCGCGGACGTTGACCGACCTCAGGGGCCAGAAGGTGTCCGCCAGCGTCGGGTCGGCAGGTCACGGCATGCTGGTGCAGGCACTGTCCCGAGCGGGCGTCGACCCCAACACCGGGGTTGAAGTGCTCAACCAACAACCGCAGGTCGGGGCTTCGGCGCTGGAATCCGGTCAGGTGCAGGCACTTTCGCAGTTCGTCGCCTGGCCCGGACTGTTGGTCTTCCAGGACAAGGCCAAGCTGCTCTACGACGGCGCCGAGCTGGACTACCCGACGCTGCACGGGGTGGTCGTGCGGCGGGCCTACGCGGCCGAGCATCCGGAGGTCCTCGACGCGTTCCTGCAGGCGCAGCTGGACGCGACCGAGTTCCTCAACGACAAGCCGCTGGAGGCCGCGCGCATCGTCTCCGATGCCAGCGGGCTGCCGCAGGAGGTGGTCTACCTCTACAACGGGCCCGGTGGCACATCGTTCGACACCACGCTCAAGCCGTCGCTGATCGAAGCGCTCGAAGGCGATGTGCCGTATCTGAAGTCGATCGACAACTTCGCCGACCTCGATGTGCCGGGCTTCGTCGAAGACGTTCCGCTGCGCGCGGCGTTTCAGGAGCGCGGGCTCGACTACGACAAGGCCGCGGCGGACACCGCGAACCCGTCACTGATCACCGGCACCGACCCGGTCTGCAACACCGCGGTGACTGACCCGGCGCAAGCAGGTGAGCTGTGGGTGGACAGCGCCGACGCCACCCAGCCGGCGGCGACGCCGGCGTGCCTGCTCAAGGCGGTTCGCGACGCCACCGCCCGTGGCGCGACGATCCGCGCCGCCTACGTTCCCGACACCGAGTTCGGCACCCGGTGGTTCGCCGACAAGGCGATCTGGGTGAAAGACGGTGCGGACTACCGGCCGTTCGCCACCCCCGGCGGGGCGCAGCGGTTCATCGCCGCGCACCCCGGTAGCGCGCCGGTCGATTACGAGCAGGCGTTGGCGGGTGCGGCATGACGACGGTCGCGGAGGTGATCGAATCCCCGGTGCTGGCCGAGACCGCGCCGGCGCGCGACAGGAAGTCCGTGGTGTGGCGTCGCCGGTTGGTACGGGTGGCCTCCGTCGTCGCGGCGGTGGGCCTCTGGCAGCTGTTGACGGCCAACGACGTTCGCCTGTGGTTGCGCTTGGACACCCTGCCCACGGTGACCGAGATCGCCACCGCACTCACCCACCGGCTGGGCACCCCGGAGTACTGGCTCGACCTGGGGCAGTCGTTGATCCGGATCCTGACCGGGTTCGGGCTCGCGGCGCTCGTCGGTGTCGTCACCGGCATTCTGCTCGGCAGGTCGACGGCGTTCGCGGATGTCTTCGGGCCGCTCACCGAGCTCGCCCGCCCGATTCCGGCGATCGCCATGGTGCCCGTCGCGATCCTGCTGTTCCCCACCGACGAGGCCGGCATCGTGTTCATCACCTTCCTCGCGGCCTACTTCCCGATCATGGTCAGCACCCGTCACGCGGTGCGCGCGCTGCCGACCATCTGGGAGGACTCGGTGCGCACGCTGGGCGGTGGCCGCGCCGATGTGTTGCGGCGGGTCGTCCTACCGGGGATCCTGCCGGGACTGTTCGGCGGCCTGTCGGTCGGCATGGGCGTCGCGTGGATCTGCGTGATCTCCGCGGAGATGATCTCCGGCCGGCTGGGTGTCGGATATCGGACGTGGCAGGCGTACACGGTGCTCAACTACTCCGACGTGTTCGTCGGCATCATCACGATCGGGGTGCTGGGCTTCACCACGGCCGCCGCGGTCGAACTGATCGGCAGGCACGCCACGCGCTGGCTGCCCCGCGCGGAGGAGAACGTCCGATGACCGCCACGATCGCGCCCGAAGCCCTACAGGGCATGCGGCTCGAACTCGACGATGTGCGACTGTCCTACACCGGCGCACCCGTCGTCGACGGCTTGAGCCTCGAGGTGCGCCCGGGGGAGATCCTGGTGCTCACCGGTCCGTCGGGATGCGGCAAGTCAACGGTGCTGCGCGCGCTGACCGGCCTGCTGCGACCGGATTCCGGTCGGGTGCTCGCCGACGGCGACGAGGTCGCGACCACATCGCGTGACCGGGGGATGGTGTTTCAGGACAGCGCGCTGTTGCCCTGGCGCACAGTGCGTTCCAACATCGAGCTGGCACTGCAACTGCGCGGGATGCCGCGGGCCGGGCGCCGTGAGCGTGCCGAGCGGTGGATCGACGAGGTGGGCTTGACGGGGTTCGCCGACTACCTGCCCAAGAGCCTCTCGGGCGGCATGCGTCAGCGCGTGCAACTCGCACGCGGGCTGGCGGGTGCCCCGCGGGCGGTGATGATGGACGAGCCGTTCGCGGCGCTCGACACCCAGACCCGGGCGGCGATGCAGCGGTTGCTGATCCAGACGTGGCAGGCGCACCCGACCACCATCGTGTTCGTCACCCACGACGTCGACGAGGCGCTGATACTCGGCGACCGCGTCGCGGTGCTCGGCCGGGCCGGTCAGCCCCTCCGCGCGCTGGTGGACGTCCCTCAGCCCCGCGTCGCCGACGCCGACCGCCACGAGATCCGTACTGAAATCATTGCTGCCCTTCATCATTCATCATGAACATTCCTGAACTCGCCGATACCGCTCGGCTCGACTGTGACGTCCTGGTGATCGGCGGAGGCACCGCGGGCACGATGGCCGCGCTGACCGCCGCCGAACACGGCGCACAGGTTCTGCTCCTGGAGAAGGCGCACGTCCGGCATTCCGGGGCGCTCGCGATGGGGATGGACGGTGTGAACAACGCCGTGATCCCCGGCAAGGCGAAGCCGGAGGACTACGTCGCCGAGATCACCCGCGCCAACGACGGAATCGTCAACCAGCGCACCATCTATCAGACGGCGACTCGCGGATTTGCGATGGTGCAGCGCCTGGAGCGCTACGGCGTGAAGTTCGAGAAGGACGAACACGGCGAGTACGCCGTGCGCCGGGTGCACCGGTCGGGCTCCTACGTCCTGCCCATGCCCGAGGGCAAGGACGTCAAGAAGGCGCTGTACCGGGTGCTGCGCCAGCGGTCGATGCGCGAGAAGATCCGCATCGAGAACCGGCTGATGCCGGTGCGGGTGCTCACCGACGACACCGGCCGCGCCGTCGGCGCCGCCGCGTTGAATTCGCGCACCGGCGAATTCGTTGCGGTCGCGGCGAAGGCGGTGATCCTCGCGACCGGTGCGTGCGGACGGCTGGGACTGCCCGCGTCGGGCTATCTGTACGGCACCTACGAGAACCCCACCAACGCCGGCGACGGCTACTCGATGGCCTACCACGCCGGGGCGGAGCTCTCCGGAATTGAATGCTTCCAGGTCAACCCGTTGATCAAGGACTACAACGGGCCGGCGTGCGCCTACGTCGCCAATCCGTTCGGCGGATACCAGGTCAACGCGCTGGGAGAGCGGTTCGTCGACTCCGACTACTGGTCGGGCCAGATGATGGCCGAGGTCAAACGGGAGATCGAATCCGCCCGCGGGCCCATCTACCTCAAGGTGTCGCACCTGCCCGACGAGACGCTGACCGCGCTGGAGAACATCCTGCACACCACGGAGCGACCGACCCGGGGCACGTTCCACGCCAACCGGGGGCACGATTACCGCTCCCATGACATCGAGATGCACATCTCCGAAATCGGCTTGTGCAGCGGTCATTCGGCGTCGGGTGTGTGGGTCGACGAACACGCCCGAACGACCGTGCCGGGCCTGTACGCGGCGGGCGACCTGGCGTGCGTCCCGCACAACTACATGATCGGCGCGTTCGTCTACGGCGACCTCGCAGGCGAGCACGCGGCGTCGACGCTGCCGGACGTCACCGCGCCGTCCGCCCTGCCCGAGGACCAGCTGCGCGAGGCGCACGAACTCGTCTACCGCCCGCTACGACATCCCGAAGGGCCGCCGCAACCGCAGGTCGAGTACAAGCTGCGGCGGTTCGTCAACGACTATGTGGCGCCGCCGAAGACGGCGACCAAGCTGTCGATCGCCATCGAGACCTTCGAGCGCATGCGCGACGAGATCGCGGAGATCGGCGCGACCACTCCGCACGAGCTGATGCGCGCGGTCGAGGTGTCGTTCATCCGCGACTGCGCCGAGATGGCGGCGCGCTCGTCGTTGACGCGTACCGAATCGCGGTGGGGGCTCTATCACGACCGTGCCGACCTGCCGCAGCGCGACGACGAAGGCTGGCGGTACCACCTCAACCTGCGCAAGGAGCCGGACGGGTCCATGACGTTCGTCAAACGGCCCGTCGCACCGTATTTCGTCGCGGTGCCCGATTTGGAGCACCTGCCCTCCGACGACCCGGTCACCCACGTCGAACAGCCGACGATGAAGATCGGCCGCGCACCGGTCGACGGTGCATCCCGCATCCGCGCGACCACGCCGGCCGAACCGCCCTCACCGCGCATCGCCGCGGTGCTCGCGCTCGAGTTGCCGTCCGTGCCGGAACTGGCCGAGTTCCTCGCCGACGCCGACGCCGAGGTGCGCCGCACCGCGGTCGCCACTCTCGTCGAGCATCTGCCCGACGGATACGAGGCACCGCTGATCGCCGCACTGGACGATCCCGATTCCGGTGTCCGCCGTGTGGCCGCCGACGGCGCGCGCGAGCTCGTCGAGGTGCTCACCGGGCCGGAACACGTTGCTCCGCATGTCAAGTCGGCCGATCCCGAGGTGCGTGCGGTGGCCATCTACGTCCTGTCGGCGCGTCGGGTGGGCAGCCAACAGGTGTACCGCCGCGCGCTCGACGACGTCGACCACCGGGTGCGGATCGAGGCTGTGCGGGCCCTGGTGTCGGTCGACGACGCGGACGGCGTGGCCGCGGCCGCGGGCGACGACAACCGCGAGGTGCGCATCGCCGCGGCCAACGGTTTGGCGACGCTCGGCATCGGCGCGGAGACCGTGCGCCGCCTGGTGGCCGACACCGACCCGCTGGTGCGGGCGGCCGCGCTGTCGGCGCTCGGTGCGGTCGGATGCGGCGAGGACGACGAGCCCGGTGTACGCGAAGCGCTCAATGCGCCGGCCTGGCAGGTGCGCGAGGGCGCGGCGCGCGCTCTCGCGGGCGCGGCGCCCGCCGTGGCGGTCCCGACGCTGTCGCGGGCGCTGAGCGATCAGCACCTCGACGTCCGCAAGGCCGCCGTGTTGAGCCTGACCCGTTGGGCGGCATCGGAGCAGGCTGCGCGGGATGCGCTGGAGATAGCGCTCAAGGACGGCGATGCCGACGTGCGCGCCTATGCCCGTCAGGCGCTGGTGCGTGCGGGTTACGAGACGGACGTGGCCGGATAGTCCGGCAATTTGATCGAATCCGCCGTCGTGAACCACAGCCGCGCGGCCACCGGCCGAAACGGCCAGCGCTGCATCCACTTCATCACCGCGGCGTTGACCGCGATGTCGGAGGCCGTGTTCGGCGCATACCGGTCGATGGTGTTGTTCAGCTTCTGGCAGGTGTCCACATACGGGCGCATCCGCGACTCGTACCGGGCCAGCGTCGGCGGGATACCTTCTGGCTGAAGCGAACCCGCGGGACCGAGCTCGCCCGCCAGCAGGTAGGCGCCGACCAGCGCCAGGCTCGTGCCCATGCCGGACAGCGGAGAGGCGCAGTATCCGGCGTCTCCGACCAGTGTGACGCGTCCCGCCGACCAGGACGGCATGTGGATCTGGATGAAGGAGTCGAAGTAGAAGTCGTCGGCCTTCTCGGCCGCGGCCAGCAGGGCGTCACACTCCCATCCGGCGCCCGCGAACCGCTCGGCCAGAATCCGGCGCTGCTGGTCGAGGTCGTGCCGGTCGTACTCGAGCGGATCGGACCGGAAAGCCAGGCCCGCCTTGGCGATCGCCGGATCGTGGGAGGGACGCATCGACGCGTTGAGCCCCCCGGGTGCCTGATACAGCAAAAACCAGCCGTCGAGTCCGACGCTGTCGGGCGCCGAGAACCACGCGTTGTAGCCGCCGATCGGCTTGGCGAACTTCTCCTCGGGGCCGAAGGCAAGGCGGCGCACCGCCGAGTGCGGGCCGTCGGCGCCGACGACGAGGTCGGCGTGCAGCACGGTCCCGTCGGACAGCGTCGCCTCCACGCCGCCGTCGATGTTGCGGAGTTCCGAGATACGTTGTCCGAAGCGGTATTCGACCGAACCCCTGGTGGCCTGATATAACACGTCCACCAGGTCGCCGCGCAGGATCTCGAGCTTGGACACCAGACCGTTGCCGTCGAACGCCGTCACCGGCATCTCTGCGCGCCTGCTGCCGTCGGATCGGACCCACGCCGCGCCCCGCTGCTCGAGCGCACGGGCCCGCATCTGATCGATCAATCCCATCCGCTCGATGACATCGCCGCCCGCGCCCCGTAGGTCCACCGTCTGGCCGCCGGGCCGGACGCCGGGTGCGATCTCGACGATCACGACGCGATAACCGTTGCGGCTCAACCAGAACGCCAAGGACGGTCCGGCGATGCCGGCGCCACTGATCAGGACCGTCGGCTGATTCATGCCGTCAGACTAAACGCTCAGATGTCGAGTGCCTGGTAAGTCCGGCGGACGAATTTCGGCTGCGCGCTCTGCAGTTTGGCCAGCGACGTGTTGCCCGCGATGGCGGCCGCGTCGACGTTGAGATCGGGGAGGTTCTGGATCAGGTAGATCAGGATCAGGTCCGCCGACGGGTCGGCCTGCCACCAGGTGCCGTAGGCGCCCGGCCAACTGAATGTGCCCGGCCCGCCGGGCCCGAACAGCGGACGCGACTTCGCCGGGTCGGTGACCACCGACAGGTTCAGCCCGAAGCCGCGGCCCACCCAGAACGGCGCGCCGAGGAAGTTCTGCCGCTTCTGCTCGTCGGTCAAGCGGTCGGTGCGCATCAGCCGTACCGACTCCTCGGACAGCACCCGAACCCCGTCGAGCGTGCCGCCGGCCAGCAGCATCCGCGCGAAGCGCAGGTAGTCGTCGACGGTCGACCACAAGCCGGCGCCGCCGGCGCAGAACGGCGGATCGGTGATCGGCGCGGGACCCATCACGTCGTGCTGCAAGGTGTTGTTCTTGTCGAGCTTGTACATGGTGGCGGCGCGGTGCCGTCGCGAGGTGCCCACGGAGAACCCGGTGTCGGGCATCTGCAGCGGCTCGAGGATCCGTTCGCGCAGGATGTCCGAGAGCGGCTTGCCCTCAATGCGCGAGAGGGCGATGCCCAGCACGTCGGTGGCGTGGCTGTAGGTGAGCCGTTCGCCGGGCTGGTGCGCCAGCGGAAGCTTGGCCAGCTCGGTGAGCCAGCGGTCCTGATCCTGGCGGAACGACATCCGGCCGTACGCACGACTCAACGGGCCCAGCACCGAGAACGCGTAGGCCAGCCCGCTGCGATGCGTCATCAGGTCGTCGAAGGTGATGAGGCGGCGGGCCGGCGTCGTCTTGTCGAGGTCGCCCTGCGGGTCGAGAAGCACCCGCAGGTCGCCGAGTTCGGGCAGCCACGTGGTGACCGGGTCGCTGAGCGAGAAGCGGCCCTCCTCGAGCAGGCTCATCGCGGCCGCGACCGTCACGGGTTTGGTCATCGAGGCGATGCGGAAGATCGTGTCGCGCTGCATCGGCAGCCCGGCGTCGACGTCGCGATACCCCAACTCGTTGACCTGAGATACCTCACCGGCGTGCCACACCAGGGTCACCGCACCGGCGAGTAGCCCGGCATCGATCGCCTCGCGAATGGACGCGGAGTTGCCGTCGAGTTTCATCGCGGCAAGCCTACTGAGCAGACCACACCTGTGCGGGTGCTAAGCTTCCCGGCAGTTTCGACGTCCTTTAAAGAGCCGTCCAGAGAGGCGGAGAAGGAGGTCAGAGTCGCTTGGGCGCGCAATCAGGCTCGTCGGGCACCGACCGGGAGCTGATGTCCGCAGCGGACGTCGGCCGGACCATCTCCCGCATAGCCCACCAGATCATCGAGAAGACCGCACTCGACGGTTCCGATGCTCCCCGCGTCGTTCTGCTCGGGATCCCCACTCGGGGAGTGACGTTGGCCACCCGGCTGGCGGAGAAGATCAAGGAGTTCTCCGGCGTCGTCGTCCCGCACGGTGCGCTGGACAACACGTTGTACCGCGACGATCTCGACTTCAAGCCGCCCCGTGCCCTGGAGGAGACGTCGATCCCGGAGGGCGGCATCGACCAGTCCCTCGTCATCCTCGTCGACGACGTGCTCTACACGGGCCGCTCGGTCCGCGCGGCCCTGGACGCCCTGCGCGACATCGGCCGGCCGAAGGCGGTGCAGCTGGCGGTGCTCGTCGACCGCGGTCACCGGGAGTTGCCGTTGCGCGCCGACTACGTGGGCAAGAACGTGCCCACCTCCCGCAGCGAGAACGTCAAGGTCCGGCTTGCCGAAGACGATGGCCACGACGGGGTGTCCATCGCGCCGTACGGAGGTCCCATCAGGTGAAACATCTGCTCTCGGCGGCGGATCTGTCGCGCGACGACGCGCTGGCGATCCTCGACAACGCCGACCGGTTCAGCCAGGCGCTGCTCGGCCGCGAGGTCAAGAAACTCCCCACGCTGCGCGGGCGCACGATCATCACGATGTTCTACGAGAACTCGACCCGCACCCGGGTCTCGTTCGAGGTCGCGGGCAAGTGGATGAGCGCCGACGTGATCAACGTCAGCGCCTCGGGATCGTCGGTGTCCAAGGGTGAGTCGCTGCGCGACACCGCGCTGACGCTGCGCGCCGCCGGCGCCGACGCGCTGATCCTGCGCCACCCCGCCTCGGGTGCGCCGCAGCAGCTGGCCGAGTGGACCGCCACCGAGGACGGACACGGTCCCGCGGTCATCAACGCGGGCGACGGCACCCACGAACACCCCACCCAGGCGCTGCTCGACGCGCTCACCATCCGCCAGCGGCTCGGCGACATCGAGGGCAAGCGGGTCGTCATCGTCGGTGACGTCCTGCACAGCCGGGTGGCCCGCTCGAATGTGCTGCTGCTGCACACCCTGGGCGCGGAGGTGGTGCTGGTGGCGCCGCCGACGCTACTGCCCGTCGGCGTCGCCGACTGGCCGGTCACGGTGTCGCACGATCTCGACGCCGAACTGCCACTCGCGGACGCGGTGCTGATGCTGCGGGTGCAGGCCGAACGCATGAACGGCGGCTTCTTCCCGTCGGCCAGGGAGTACTCGGTGCTCTACGGCCTGTCCGAGAAGCGCCAGGCGCTGCTGTCGGGCAACGCGGTGGTGCTGCACCCGGGGCCGATGGTCCGCGGTATGGAGATTGCGTTCTCGGTCGCCGACTCGTCGCAATCGGCGGTGCTGCAACAGGTTTCCAACGGCGTGCACATCCGGATGGCGGTGCTGTTCCACCTGCTGGTGGGTGCCGAGAAAGAAGCGATCAGCGTATGAGCGTGTTGATACGAGGGGTCCGTCTCTACGGCGAGGGCGACCCCGTCGACGTGCTGACGAGGGACGGGCAGATCGCCGAGATCGGCGCGGAGGTGTCGATACCCGACGATGCCGACGTCGTCGACGCCACCGGCCAGGTGCTGCTGCCGGGATTCGTCGATCTGCACACCCACCTGCGCGAGCCCGGCCGCGAGTATGCCGAGGACATCGAAACCGGTTCGGCTGCAGCGGCTTTAGGTGGATACACCGCGGTGTTCGCGATGGCCAACACCAACCCTGTCGCTGACAGCCCCGTCGTGACCGACCACGTATGGCAGCGAGGTCAGCAGGTCGGCCTGGTCGATGTGCATCCGGTGGGCGCGGTGACCGTCGGCCTGGCGGGAGCCCAGCTCACCGAGATGGGGATGATGGCCGGCGGCGCGGCCCAGGTGCGGATGTTCTCCGACGACGGTATCTGTGTGCACGATCCGCTGATCATGCGTCGCGCGCTGGAATATGCCACCGGGCTCGGCGTGCTGATCGCTCAGCACGCCGAAGAGCCGCGGCTCACCGTCGGCGCGGTGGCCCACGAGGGCCCCAACGCGGCGCGGCTCGGGCTGGCCGGATGGCCGCGGGCGGCCGAGGAGTCGATCGTCGCGCGCGATGCGCTGCTGGCCCGAGACGCCGGGGCCCGGGTGCACGTTTGCCACGCGTCGACTGTGGGCACCGTCGAGATCGTGCGATGGGCGAAGTCACAGGGCATCTCGATGACGGCCGAGGTTACCCCGCACCACCTGCTGCTCGACGACGAACGGCTGGCCACTTACGACGGGCGCTACCGGGTGAACCCGCCGCTGCGGGAGGCCTCGGACGCCAAGGCACTGCGGCAGGCGTTGGCGGACGGGATCATCGATTGCGTGGCCACCGATCACGCCCCGCACGCCGAGCACGAGAAGTGCTGCGAGTTCTCCGTCGCGCGTCCCGGCATGCTCGGACTGCAGACCGCGCTGTCGGTGGTGGCCGAGACGATGGTGCGCCCGGGGCTGCTGACGTGGCGCGACGTCGCGCGGGTGATGAGCGAGCGGCCGGCCGAGATCGTCGGTCTGCCCGACCAAGGCAGGCCGCTGGAGGTCGGCGAGCCGGCCAACCTGACCGTCGTGGATCCGGACGCGACGTGGACGGTCGAGGGTTCGGCGCTGGCCAGCCGCTCGGCGAACACTCCGTACGAGTCGCTCGAGTTGCCTGCGACTGTCACGCTGACGCTGTTGCGCGGCAAGGTGACCGCGCGAGACGGGAAGTGCCCGGCGTGAATACCGGCACACTCGTCGGATCGTTGATCATGGCCGCCGTCGTGGCCGTGATCATCGCGGTGCTGATCCAGGCGATGATCCGCGGATGGCGCCGCCGCGCGGAGCGCCAGGCCGAGATCATCGGCACGCTGCCGCCGCTTCCCGACACCGTAGGGCCGGCGATCGTGTCGCCCACCAAAGGGTTGTACGTCGGGAGCACGCTCGCTCCCGATTGGAACAACCGCATCGTGGTCGGCGACCTCGGTTTCCGCACCAAGGCCGTGCTGACCCGCTACCCCGAAGGAATCATGTTGCAGCGCAGCGGCGCCGTGCCGATCTGGATCCCCGACGAGTCGATCACCCAGATCCGCACTGAGCGAGGGATCGCCGGCAAGGCGATGACGCACGAAGGCATTCTCGCGATCCGGTGGCGACTACCGTCGGGCACCGAGATCGACACCGGGTTCCGCGCCAACGACCGTCGCGAATACTCGCACTGGGTGGAACAGGAGGCGGCGTGACAGGAGCAGACAAAGCCCTCCTGGTGCTCGAGGACGGGCGGGTCTTCACCGGCACGACGTTCGGTGCGATCGGGCAGTCGCTCGGTGAGGCGGTGTTCTCCACCGGCATGTCGGGTTATCAGGAGACGCTGACCGATCCGAGCTACCACGGTCAGATCGTGGTCGCGACGGCGCCGCAGATCGGCAACACCGGATGGAACCGCGAGGACGCGGAGAGCCGCGGCGACAAGATCTGGGTCGCCGGCTACGCGGTGCGCGACCCGTCGCCGCGGGCCTCGAACTGGCGGGCCACTTCCACGCTCGACGAGGAACTCGAACGCCAGGGGATCGTCGGTATCGCGGGCATCGACACCCGCGCGGTGGTGCGCCACCTGCGCAGCCGCGGGTCGATGAAGGCCGGGCTGTTCTCCGGGCCGGCGCTCGCCGGTCTCGACGAACTGCTCGAGCGGGTGCGCGATCAGCCCAGCATGCTCGGCGCCAATCTCGCGGGGGAGGTCAGCACCGACGCCGTCTACGTGGTGGAACCCGAAGGGCAGCAACGGTTCACGGTGGCCGCGATCGATCTCGGCATCAAGACGAACACTCCCCGCAACTTCGCGCGGCGCGGTATCCGCAGCCACGTGCTGCCCGCCTCGGCGAGCTTCGAGCAGATCGCCGACCTCAAACCGGACGGCGTGTTCCTGTCCAACGGCCCCGGCGATCCCGCCACCGCCGACCACATCGTCGCGGTCACCCAGCAGGTGCTCGGTGCGGGCATCCCGCTGTTCGGCATCTGCTTCGGCAATCAGATCCTGGGCCGGGCGCTCGGGCGCTCGACCTACAAGATGGTGTTCGGACACCGCGGCATCAATGTGCCGGTGATCGACCATCAGACCGGCAGCGTCGCGATCACCGCGCAGAACCATGGATTCGCGCTCGAGGGCGAGGCGGGGGAGCGCTTCGACACCCCGTTCGGTGAGGCGGTCGTCAGCCACACATGCGCCAACGACGGTGTGGTCGAAGGCATCAAACTCGTCAGCGGACTGGCGTTTTCGGTGCAGTACCACCCGGAGGCCGCGGCCGGCCCGCACGACGCGAACTATCTGTTCGATCAGTTCATCGACTTGATGGCAGGGGAGAACACGTGAGCCCCGACTTGCGCGCAGTTTCGCGGGACAGGAGCGCCGATGCCTAAGCGCAGTGACCTCAACCACATCCTGGTGATCGGCTCCGGGCCTATCGTGATCGGCCAGGCCGCCGAGTTCGACTACTCCGGCACCCAGGCGTGCCGGGTGTTGCGCGCCGAGGGGCTGCAGGTCAGCCTGATCAACTCCAACCCGGCGACGATCATGACCGACCCCGAATACGCCGACCACACCTACGTCGAGCCCATCACACCGGCGTTCGTCGAACGGGTGATCGTGCAGCAGGCCGAGCGCGGCAACAAGATCGACGGCCTGCTGGCCACCCTGGGCGGGCAGACGGCGCTCAACACCGCGGTCGCGCTGTCGGAGTCGGGGGCGTTGGCCAGGCACGGCGTCGAACTGATCGGCGCGGACTTCGAGGCCATCCAGCGCGGCGAGGACCGGCAGCGGTTCAAGGACATCGTCGCCAAGGTCGGCGGCGAATCCGCCCGCTCGCGAGTCTGTTTCACGATGGACGAGGTGCGCGAGACGGTCGAGGACCTCGGCCTGCCGGTGGTGGTGCGTCCGTCCTTCACGATGGGCGGGCTGGGCTCGGGCATGGCGTACTCCGCCGAGGATGTCGACCGGATGGCCGGCGACGGGCTCGCGGCCTCCCCGAGCGCGAACGTGCTCATCGAGGAGTCGATCTTCGGCTGGAAGGAATACGAACTCGAGCTGATGCGCGACGGCCGCGACAACGTGGTCGTTGTCTGCTCGATCGAGAACTTCGACCCGATGGGCGTACACACCGGTGACTCGGTCACCGTCGCCCCGGCCATGACGCTCACCGACCGCGAGTACCAGACCATGCGCGATCTGGGCATCGCGATCCTGCGCGAGGTCGGGGTCGACACCGGAGGCTGCAACATCCAGTTCGCGGTGAACCCGGCCGACGGCCGGCTGATCGTGATCGAGATGAACCCGCGGGTGTCACGCTCGAGTGCGTTGGCCTCCAAGGCAACCGGTTTCCCGATCGCCAAGATCGCCGCGAAGCTCGCGATCGGCTACACGCTCGACGAGATCGTCAACGACATCACGAAGGAGACGCCGGCCTGTTTCGAGCCGACGCTCGACTACGTCGTCGTCAAAGCGCCCCGCTTCGCGTTCGAGAAGTTCCCGGGCGCCGACGGCACGCTGACCACCACGATGAAGTCGGTCGGCGAGGCGATGTCGTTGGGCCGCAACTTCATCGAAGCGCTCGGCAAGGTGATGCGCTCGCTGGAGGCCGGCCGCGCCGGGTTCTGGACCAAGTCCGACCCCGACGAGGACACGGTCACCGTCGACGAACTGCTGACCCGACTCGGAACACCGTCGGACGGACGCCTCTACGACCTGGAACTCGCGCTGCGCAAGGGCGCGTCGGTCGAGCAGGTCTCGAAGGCGTCCGGCGTCGACCCCTGGTTCGTCGAGCAGATCGCCGGGCTCGTCGCGTTGCGTGCCGAGATCGTCGACGCCCCGGTGCTCGACGCCGGACTGTTGCGCCGCGCCAAGTACCACGGGCTGTCCGACCGCCAGATCGCCGCGCTGCGACCCGAACTCGCCGGTGAGGTCGGGGTGCGGGCACTGCGGCAACGGCTGGGCATCCACCCGGTGTTCAAGACGGTCGACACCTGCGCCGCCGAATTCGAGGCCAAGACCCCGTATCACTACAGCAGCTACGAACTCGACCCCGCCGCCGAGACGGAGGTCGCGCCGCAGACCGACAGGCCCAAGGTGCTGATCCTCGGCTCGGGTCCCAACCGCATCGGACAGGGCATCGAGTTCGACTACAGCTGCGTGCACGCCGCGACGACGCTGAGCGAGGCCGGTTTCGAGACGGTCATGGTCAACTGCAACCCCGAGACGGTGTCCACCGACTACGACACCGCCGACCGACTCTACTTCGAACCGCTCACGTTCGAGGACGTGCTCGAGGTCTACTACGCCGAATCCGCCTCCGGTGCAGGCGGTCCCGGCGTCGTCGGCGTCATCGTGCAGCTCGGCGGCCAGACACCGCTCGGGCTGGCCGAACGGCTGCAGAACGCCGGCGTGCCGATCGTCGGGACAAGCCCCAAGGCGATCGACCTCGCCGAGGATCGTGGCGCGTTCGGGGAGGTGCTGACCAACGCGGGTCTACCGGCTCCGAAGTTCGGCCTGGCCACCAGCTTCGAGCAGGCGCGGCGCATCGCCGCCGACATCGGCTACCCCGTGTTGGTGCGGCCGTCCTACGTGCTCGGCGGTCGTGGCATGGAGATCGTCTACGACGACGAGACGTTGCAGGGCTACATCACGAGGGCCACCGAACTCTCGCCCGAACATCCCGTGCTGGTGGACCGGTTCCTCGAGGACGCCATCGAGATCGACGTCGACGCGCTGTGCGACGGATCCGAGGTGTACATCGGCGGCATCATGGAGCACATCGAAGAGGCCGGCATCCACTCCGGGGACTCGGCGTGTGCGCTGCCGCCGGTGACGCTGGGCCGCAGCGACATCGAGGCCGTGCGGCGCGCCACCGAAGCGATCGCGCACGGGATCGGCGTGGTGGGCCTGCTCAACGTGCAGTACGCGCTCAAGGACGACGTGCTCTACGTCCTGGAGGCAAACCCCCGCGCCAGCCGCACCGTGCCGTTCGTCTCCAAGGCCACCGCGGTGCCGCTGGCCAAGGCGTGTGCACGGATCATGCTCGGCGCGACGATCGCCCAATTGCGCGAGGAAGGCGTGCTGGCACGCAACGGGGACGGCGCGGCCACCGCACGCAACGCTCCCGTGGCGGTCAAGGAGGCCGTGCTGCCGTTCAACCGGTTCCGCAAACACGATGGCACGCAGATCGATTCGCTGCTGGGCCCGGAGATGAAGTCGACGGGCGAGGTGATGGGCATCGACCACGACTTCGGCAGCGCCTTCGCCAAGAGTCAGACCGCCGCCTACGGGTCGCTGCCGGTACAGGGCACGGTGTTCGTGTCGGTGGCCAACCGCGACAAGCGTTCGCTGGTGTTCCCCGTCAAGCGCCTGGCCGATCTCGGGTTCCGCGTGCTGGCCACCGAGGGCACCGCGGAGATGTTGCGGCGCAACGGCATTCCGTGTGAAGAGGTACGCAAGCACTTCGAGGAGCCGAGCGAGGGCAGGCCCGCGTCGTCGGCCGTCGACCTCATCAAGGCGGGGGAGGTGGACATGGTGATCAACACCCCGTACGGCAACTCCGGTCCTCGTGTCGACGGCTATGAGATCCGCTCCGCGGCGGTGGCGAACAGCATCCCGTGTGTGACGACGGTGCAGGGAGCGTCGGCGGCGGTCCAGGGCATCGAGGCAGGTATCCGCGGCGACATCGGCGTGATGTCGCTGCAGGAACTGCACAGCGTGCTGGGGCCGTGACCGGTTTCGGTCCGCGGTTGGCCGACGCGGTGGCCCGGCGTGGACCGCTGTGTCTGGGCATCGATCCACACCCGGAACTGATGCGAGCGTGGGGGCTGACAACCGACGCCGACGGACTGCGCCGGTTCTGCGACGCGTGCGTGACGGCGTTCGCCGACTTCGCGATCGTCAAACCGCAGGTGGCCTTCTTCGAGGCGTACGGCGCCGCCGGGTTCGCGGTGCTCGAACACGCCTTCGCCGCGCTTCGCGACGCGGGAGTGCTGGTGCTCGCCGACGCCAAACGGGGCGACATCGGGTCGACGATGGCCGCCTACGCCCAGGCGTGGGCCGGTGATTCGCCGCTGGCGGCCGACGCGGTGACGGCGTCGCCGTACCTGGGCTTCGGCTCGCTGCAGCCGCTGATCGAGACGGCGGTCGCCAACGACCGCGGGGTGTTCGTGCTCGCGGCCACCTCGAATCCGGAGGGCGCATCCGTGCAGCGCGCCGACACCGGCGGTCGCACCGTCGCGCAGTCGATCGTCGACGCCGCCGCCGAGGTCAACCGGACAGCGCAGGCCCGGCCCGGCCCGATCGGCGTGGTGGTCGGCGCCACCCTGGCCGCACCGCCCGATGTCAGCGCGCTCGGGGGACCGGTGCTGGTCCCGGGCGTCGGTGCCCAGGGCGGACGTCCCGAGGCGCTGGGCGGGCTAGGAGGGGCCCAATCCGGCCAGCTGTTGCCCGCGGTGTCGCGTGAGGTGCTGAGGGCCGGTCCGGACGTGGGTGCCCTGCGCTCCGCGGCCGAGGCGATGCGCGACGCGGTGGCCTATCTGGCGTGACGACGGCGGCCGCGAAGCATCAGATGCAACGCCTGCCTCAGCTGTAACAAATGTCACAAACGGCCAGCTCGCGACACGCCCGAAAGCGGATGACCAGCGAAAATTTTCTTCGGAGGCGTCGCCGGGCCGCGTGAGTGTGGCGCAGGTCACGCGCTGAACGGTCGAAAAGGGCCCCGACGCGATCCGAATTGCCTTGATATGCAGGCGGTTCCGGCCGCGGAATGGGAGATTTCGTCGCCTCGGGCCGCCGGACGCGGCCGACACGCGCCGCGGGCGACGGCCCGACACGCTGGGCTTTTGACGCCGTAACCAGGGGGTGGGGTTCGCTTTCGTCAGCGTGCGTGGGTACGGTCGTCGTCGCTGGCTGTTTCTGGGTTTTCCCTATCAGCCGAGGCAGTGGAAATTGATGGTGATGAGACGGAGGAACCCGTGGCCCTTCCCCAGTTGACCGACGAACAGCGCGCGGCCGCGTTGGAGAAGGCTGCCGCCGCACGTCGAGCCAGAGCCGAATTGAAGGACCGGCTCAAGCGCGGCGGCACCAACCTCAAGCAGGTGCTCAAGGATGCCGAGACCGACGAGGTCTTGGGCAAGATGAAGGTTTCGGCGCTTCTCGAGGCGTTGCCCAAGGTTGGCAAGGTCAAGGCGCAGGAGATCATGACCGAACTCGAGATCGCCCCGACCCGCCGTTTGCGCGGTCTCGGCGATCGTCAGCGCAAGGCGCTGCTGGAAAAGTTCGACCAGTCCTAGGCGCAGAAGTTGAGCGCCGGCCGAGGGGCCGGCCGGGTAGTTGTGCTGTCCGGCCCCTCAGCCGTCGGGAAGTCGACCGTCGTCCGCTGTCTGCGCGAACGCGTTCCCGACCTGCACTTCAGCGTGTCAGTCACCACCAGGGCCCCGCGCCCCGGTGAAGTCGACGGCGTTGACTACTTTTTCGTCACCCCGGATGAATTCAATCAGCTGATCGCCGACGGAGCCCTGCTCGAATGGGCGGAGATCCACGGCGGTCTGCACCGCTCTGGAACCCCCGCCCGGCCCGTCCGCGAGGCGATCGCCGCAGGTAGGCCCGTCCTGATCGAGGTGGATCTGGCGGGCGCGCGGGCCGTCAAGAAGGCGATGCCCGAGGCCCTCACGGTGTTCCTCGCCCCGCCGAGCTGGGAAGAGCTTCAGAGCCGGCTTACCGGGCGCGGCACCGAGACCCCCGAGGCGATCGAGCGCCGATTGGCCACCGCACGGGCCGAACTCGCAGCGCAGGACGACTTCGACACCGTCGTCGTGAACAGTCAATTGGAGTCTGCCTGCGCCGAATTGGTATCCTTGCTGGTGGACCGCTGATAAGTACGCGCCGGCCCCGGCGCCGGACGGCCTGACAGCTATCTCGCATCCAGCCAAAACCGCCAGGAGATTTTTTACGTGAGCACCCCGCACGCCGACACGCAGCTGACAGCTGTGGACGACCTCGACACGTCGGCCGTCACCGCCTACGACACGCCGTTGGGCATCACCAACCCGCCCATCGACGAGTTGCTGGATCGCGCGTCGAGCAAGTATGCGCTGGTGATCTATGCCGCCAAGCGCGCACGCCAGATCAACGACTACTACAACCAGCTCGGCGACGGCATCCTCGAGTACGTCGGCCCGCTGGTCGAGCCCGGCCTGCAGGAGAAGCCGCTGTCGATCGCGCTGCGTGAGATCCACGCGGACCTGCTCGAGCACACCGAAGGCGAGTAGCAACACCGCGAGGCATAGGGGAGCGGCCGCCATGGAGCCCAAGCGGATCATCGTCGGCGTCGCCGGTGGTATCGCCGCCTACAAGGCGGCCACCGTGGTCAGACAGCTCACCGAGGCAGGCCACGACGTCCGCGTCGTACCCACCGAATCTGCACTGCGGTTCGTCGGCGCCGCAACCTTCGAAGCCCTTTCCGGTCATTCCGTGCACACGGGCGTCTGGGACGACGTCCACGAGGTGCCGCACGTGCGCTTCGGTCAGGAAGCCGATCTCGTCGTCGTCGCGCCCGCCACCGCCGATCTCCTGGCGCGTGCGGTCGCCGGCCGCGCGGACGACCTTTTGACCGCGACGCTGCTGACCGCGCGATGTCCGGTGCTGTTCGCCCCGGCGATGCACACCGAGATGTGGTTCCACCCGGCGACGGTGGAGAACGTCGCGACGTTGCGCCGTCGCGGTGCCGTCGTTCTCGAACCGGCCTCGGGCCGGTTGACCGGCTCTGACAGCGGTGCGGGCCGCCTGCCCGAAGCCGAAGAGATCACCACGCTGGCCCAGCTGCTGCTGACGCGGCCCGATGCGCTGCCCTACGACCTGGCCGGCGTCAAGGTGCTGGTCTCAGCGGGTGGAACGCGTGAGCCGATCGACCCCGTTCGGTTCATCGGCAACCGCAGCTCCGGCAAGCAGGGATACGCGATGGCGCGGGTGATGGCCCAGCGCGGGGCCGACGTCACGTTGATCGCAGGCAACACCACGGGACTGATCGACCCGGCTGGCGTCGACGTCGTGCACATCGGGTCGGCGGCCCAACTCAAGGACGCCGTGTCCAAGCATGCTCCCGACGCACACGTGCTGGTGATGGCGGCCGCGGTCGCCGACTTCCGGCCCACCCAGATGCAGACCAGCAAGATCAAGAAGTCCGCCGATCCGGACGCCGCCGCGCCGGTCATCGAATTGACCCGCACCGAGGACGTCCTGGCGGGCGCCGTGCGGGCCCGCACCGACGGGCAGCTGCCCAATATGCGCGCGATCGTGGGATTCGCTGCGGAGACCGGCGACGCCAACGGCGACGTGCTTCACCACGCGCGTGCGAAGCTGCAGCGCAAGGGCTGCGATTTGCTCGTGGTCAACGCAGTGGGTGAGAATCGGGCGTTCGAAGTGGACAACAACGACGGCTGGCTGCTCGCGGCCGACGGCACGGAGTCCGCCTTGGAGCACGGCTCGAAAACCCTGATGGCCAGCCGTATCGTGGACGCGATCGTGGCCTTCCTGCAAAGCGGCGGCGGGTAGCGCGAATCACGCATCTGGCTGCGTGAAATGCTTGCGCGCGACGAACGCACAGGCTTGGGTGCAACAGGGCACGCCTATAATTTGATGAACTAACTACCTCAAGTTGACTTGAGCGGAAGGATCACACCGTGAGTGAAGCTCGGCTGTTCACCAGTGAGTCGGTAACCGAGGGCCACCCCGACAAGATCTGCGACGCGATCAGCGACTCGGTGCTCGACGCATTGCTCGCGGGCGATCCCAAGTCGCGGGTCGCGGTAGAGACACTGGTGACCACCGGCCAGGTGCATGTCGTCGGTGAGGTGACGACCGACGCCAAGGAGGCCTTCGCCGACATCACGAACACCGTGCGCGAGCGGATCCTGGAGATCGGCTACGACTCGTCGGACAAGGGCTTCGACGGTGAAACCTGCGGCGTCAACATCGGCATCGGCCGCCAGTCGCCGGACATCGCGCAGGGTGTCGACACCGCGCACGAGACCCGCGTCGGCGGTGCGGGCGATCCGCTCGACCTGCAGGGCGCCGGCGATCAGGGCCTGATGTTCGGCTATGCGATCAAGGACACGCCCGAGCTGATGCCGCTGCCGATCGCGCTGGCGCACCGGCTGTCGCGCCGGCTGACGGAGGTCCGCAAGAGCGGCGTGCTGGACTATCTGCGGCCCGACGGCAAGACCCAGGTCACGGTGCAGTACGACGGCACGACCCCGGTGCGTCTCGACACCGTCGTGCTCTCGACGCAGCATGCGGCGGGCATCGATCTCGAGGGCACGCTGACCCCCGACATCCGCGAGAAGGTCGTCAACACCGTGTTGGCCGACCTGAACCACGACTCGATGGACACCTCGGATTTCCGCCTGCTGGTGAACCCGACCGGCAAGTTCGTGCTCGGCGGCCCGATGGGTGACGCAGGCCTGACCGGCCGCAAGATCATCGTCGACACCTACGGCGGCTGGGCCCGTCACGGCGGCGGCGCCTTCTCGGGCAAGGATCCGTCCAAGGTGGACCGGTCGGCGGCGTACGCGATGCGCTGGGTGGCGAAGAACGTCGTCGCAGCGGGTCTGGCCGAGCGCGTCGAGGTCCAGGTGGCGTACGCGATCGGCAAAGCCGCTCCCGTCGGCCTTTTCGTCGAGACGTTCGGCAGCGAGACCGTCGACCCGGCCCGCATCGAGAAGGCCATCACCTCGGTCTTCGACCTGCGCCCCGGCGCGATCGTGCGCGATCTCGACCTGCTCCGCCCGATCTACGCGCAGACCGCCGCGTACGGCCACTTCGGTCGCACCGACGTCGAGCTGCCGTGGGAGCAGCTGAACAAGGTCGAGGAGCTCAAGGCGTCCGTCTGACGCCCCAACCGCTCAGGAGCTGAACGCGTAATCCCGTAGCGGGAAGCGCCGGCTGCGCCACAGCGCCTCCAGCGTGGTGGTCGGGCGCAGCGGCGCATCGCCGTTCTTGTCGAAGTAGTAGCTGTTGGCCAGCTGGCAGCTCTCCTGCCAGAAGATCTGGCGATGACGCTTGCGCATCATCTCCGCGAAGTAGCGGTCGTTGGCCTCCTGCGTCACCTCCACCCGACGCGCGTTCTTGCGCCGGGCGTGCTTGAGGCAGCGCACGATGTGGTGGGTCTGGGTCTCGATCAGCGCGAAGTACGACGAGCCGACGTAGCCGTACGGGCCGAACACCGTGAAGAAGTTCGGGAAGCCCGGCACGCTCACCCCTTCGTAGGCCTGCAGCCGGTTCTCCTGCCAGTGCCGGCTCCACGACCGGCCGCCCGAGCCGGTGACCGGATAGGTCGGCATGTCGTCGGCGTCCATCACCTTGAACCCGGTGGCCAGGATCAGCACGTCGATGTCCCGGGTCATACCGTCGACCGTCGCCACGCCCGAGCCGGTGATCTTGTCGATCGGCTCGGTGACCAACTCGACGTTGTCGCGGTTGTACGTCGACAGGTAGGTGTTGTGGAAGCCGGGTCGCTTACAGCCGACCGCATACCGCGGCGTGAGCTTGTCACGGACCTCCGGGTCGTCGACCTCCTTGCGCAGATACGCCTCGCCGACCTTGGACATGTTCTTGGCCATCGGATTGATGGTGAAGTACTGAGCGGGCAGCGTGAACGTCAGCTCGACGTAGGCCTGGCTGAGCAACCGTTGCACCACGTGTCCGCCCGGCAGCCGCATCATCCGCCGCGCCATCGGGGACAGCGGCACGTCGAACTTCGGGAAACACCAGATGGGTGTGCGCTGAAAAACGGTGAGCTGTTCCACGATTGGCGCGATCTCGGGGATCACCTGCACCGCCGAGGCTCCGGTGCCGATGACCGCGACCCGCTTACCGGTCAGGTCCTGCTCGTGGTCCCAGCGCGCGGTGTGCATCGTGACCCCGGCGAACGAGTCCACGCCGTCGATGTCGGGCAGCTTCGGCGTGACCAGCACCCCGCACGCGTTGATCAAAAAGCGTGCGGTGACGACCTCACCGGAGTCGAGCTCGATGCGCCACAGGCTGTGGTCGTCGTCGAACACGACGCCGAGCACCTTGGTGTTGAAGCGGATCTTGGGACGTAGCCCGTACTTGTCGACGCAGTGCTCGGCGTATGCGCGCAACTCGTGGCCCGGCGCGTACGTGCGGGTCCACTCCGGGCTCTGCTCGAAGGAGAACTGATAGGAGAACGACGGAATGTCAACGGCGATACCGGGATACGTGTTCCAGTACCAGGTGCCGCCGGGTCCCTCGCCGGCCTCGACGATCAGGTAGTTGCCGAGACCTGCTTTGTCGAGGTTGATCCCAGCGCCGATACCGGAGAAGCCGGCGCCGACGATGAGGGTGTCGTGATCGGGCACTGTCATAGGGCCTCCCGCGCTGCTCACGTCCCGCTCACGGTACCCCCGTTGTTCAGTCGTCGTGACAACTCCCAAGCACTGCGCTCGACCCAGTTGGCGAGCAACTTGCCGTCCTCGCCGACGGCCCACACCGCGGTGCCCGTCATGGCGATGTCGCCGCCGTCGGGCGCGCTCCCGAGGTAGCCGTTGTTCCTGCCGGTCAGCAGCCAGCGCGACGCCACCCGGCTGCCGTCGGCGTTCTCGAACGACTCGACGACCTCGAGATGCAAATCGTCGACCTTGCCGAGGAAGCCGGCGATCCAGTTCTTGAATTCCTCGCGGCCGCGCACCGTCTCGCCGCCGGTGACGATCACGAAGTCGTCGACCACGAAACGGTCTGCCGCCGCCGGGTCGTGGGCGTTCCAGACCTCGTCCCAGAACGCGTGCACGATGTCGGTGGATCTCGTTGTGTTCACACAGCGTGTAACGCGGTGCGCAGCGCCCTCAATCCCCGTTCGGTGGCCTCGGTCGCGGCGGGTACGACGCCGGCGTAGCCGAGGTAGCCGTGGATGAGCGTCGCGGCGTTGTGCAGTTCGACGGGAACGCCCGCGCCCGAGAGCAACTCGGCGTATCTGGCGCCGTCGTCGCGCAACGGGTCATGCCCCGCGACGGCGATGTAGGCCGGCGGCAGGCCGCTGAGGTCCTCCGCACGCGCGGGCGCCAGGGTCGCGGGCATGTCCGACAGGTCCATGTCGCCGACATACCACCGCGAAAATCCGCCTATCGCAGGCAGATCGAGGATCGGCGCCCCCGCGTTCTCGGCGAACGACGGCAACGAGGTGTCCCACGTCGTCGCCGGATACCACAGCAGCTGAAAGCGCATCGCGGGCCCGCCGGCGTCGCGCGCCAACAGCGCCACCACCGCGGCGAGGTTGCCGCCCGCCGAATCACCGGCCACCGCAAGCCGCGACGCGTCGACCCGCAACTCGTCGGCGTGCTCGGCCACCCACTGCGTCACCGCCCACACGTCGTCGACGGCGGCGGGGTAGGGGTGCTCGGGCGCCAGCCGGTAGTCCACGGAGACCACCACGGCATCGGCGTCGGCGGCGTGCAGTCGGGCGGTCCCGTCGTAGCTATCAAGGTCACCGACCGACCAGCCCCCGCCGTGGAAGAACAACACGACCGGAGGCGGCGCCTCGGTTTCGGTCGGCGGCCGGTACACCCGCACGGGGATCGGACCGCCTGGTCCGTCGACCTCGCGGTCCTCGGCGCGCACCTCGGGCAGGATCTCGACGCGGGGCAGTGCGTTGAACCGCTCCCGCGCGGCCTGTGCACCGCCGTCGGTTGTCAACTGAAACGGGACCGCCTCAAGTACCTTCAGCAGAATGGCGTCGAGGGCCGGTTTTTCTTCAGCGACAGACATGGAGACACCGTACGTTCACCCGCGCACCAAACTTCTGTGGGTGGCCGCGGCCGTGGTCGCTGCCTGCTATGGAGTGTTTTTGATCGCGACCGCGGTACGTGTTCCCGCCGGCGCCGAGCTCACCGGCCAGTTCACGCTGCAGCCCACGGTGAAGGCCGCCGCGGCGGTGCTGCTGGCCGTGGCCGCGCTGACGCATCCGGTCGCCCGCGAACGACGCTGGCTGGTCGCGGCGCTGGTGTTCTCGGCGGCCGGTGATTTCCTGCTGGCGCTGCCGTGGTGGGAGCCGTCGTTCGTGTTGGGGCTGGGCGCCTTCCTCGTCGCGCACCTGTGCTTTCTGGCGGCGCTGTGGCCGCTGGTCACCCGTTCGGCGCCGCGCCTGGCCGCCGCCGGCCTCACCGTGGCGGCCTGCCTGGCGTTGTTGGTGTGGTTCTGGCCGCGACTCGTCGCCGAGGGGATGGCCGTCCCGGTCACGCTGTACATCACCGTGCTCGGCGCGATGGTGTGCGCGGCGCTGATGGCCCGGCTGCCCACGCCGTGGACGGCGCTGGGCGCGGTGTGCTTCGCGGTGTCGGACGCGATGATCGGGATCGGCAAGTTCGTGCTCGGCTCCGAGGCCCTCGCGGTGCCGATCTGGTCGGTGTACGCGGCCTCGCTGCTGCTCATCACCGCCGGGTTCTTCTTCGGCAGGGCGTCGGTGTCGTCTGCTACCACGTCTGCGTGACGGCACCCGACGGCCCGGCCCGCCCGGGCGGCACCCGACAGCCTGCCGAGCACGAACCGGTCGCGCGCGTGCTGCCCATGCTGACGGTGCCCCACCTGGACCGCGAATTCGACTACCTGGTCTCGGCCGAGCAGTCCGACGACGCCCAGCCCGGCGTGCGGGTGCGGGTGCGGTTTCACGGACGGCTGGTCGACGCGTTCGTTTTGGAACGGCGGTCCGACACCGACCACGTCGGCAAGCTCGGCTGGCTGGATCGCGTGGTCTCACCCGAACCGGTGCTGACGCCCGACATCCGCCGGCTGGCCGACGCCGTCGCGGCCCGCTACGCCGGCACCCGCGCCGACGTCCTGCGGTTGGCCGTCCCGCCGCGCCATGCCCGCGTCGAGAAACAGGACCCACCGCACTCGACGCCGGTCGAGCCGCGCCCGGTCGACACCACGGCCTGGAACGCCTACGGCCGCGGGGAACAGTTCCTCGCGGCGCTGACGGGCGGACGCGCCGCCCGCGCGGTGTGGCAGGCGCTGCCCGGGGAGGCCTGGGCCGATCGGCTGGCCGAAGCCGCGGCGGTGATGGTCAACGCGGGCCGTGGCGCGGTGGTGATCGTGCCGGATCAACGCGACATCGACGCCGTGCACGCCGCCGCGCTCGGCCTGCTCCACGAGGACCTGGTGGTGGCGTTGTCGGCCGGACTGGGCCCCGCACAACGTTATCGGCGCTGGCTGTCCGTGCTGCGCGGCAGCGCCCGGCTGGTGATCGGCACCCGCAGCGCGGTGTTCGCCCCGGTCGCCGACCTGGGTCTGGTGATGGTGTGGGACGACGGCGACGACACGCTCGCCGAACCCCGCGCGCCGTATCCGCACGCTCGCGAGGTGGCGATGTTGCGCGCCCATCAGCTCCGCTGCGCCGCGTTGATCGGCGGGTACTCCAGGACCGCCGAGGCCCAGGCGCTGGTGCGCAGCGGCTGGGCACACGATCTGGTCGCGCTGCGGCCCGTGGTGCGGGCGGCCTCGCCCCGTGTCGTCGCCCTCGAGGACAGCGGTTTCGAACAGGAGCGCGACCCGGCCGCCCGGACGGCCCGGCTCCCGTCGATGGCGCTGCAGGCCGCGCGCAAGGCGCTGGAGTCCGGCGCCCCCGTGCTGGTGCAGGTGCCGCGGCGCGGCTACGTGCCTGCCCTCGCGTGTGCGCGCTGCCGGACCATCGCCCGGTGCCGGCACTGCACCGGCCCCCTGTCGCTGCCCGACCGCGACGCCGCGGGCGCGGTGTGCCGGTGGTGCGGCCGCGCCCACGCCTCGCTGCGCTGCGCCCGCTGCGGCTCGGACGCCGTGCGGGCGGTCGTCGTCGGCGCCCGGCGCACCGCCGAGGAACTCGGCCGCGCCTTCCCGGGGACGACGGTCATCACGTCCGGCGGCGACGCGATGGTCGCCGAGGTGCCGCAGCGCGCCGCGGTCGTGGTGGCGACGCCCGGCGCCGAACCGGTGGCCGCGGGCGGCTACGGGGCCGCGCTGCTGCTGGACAGCTGGGCGCTGCTCGGCCGACAGGACCTGCGGGCGGCCGAGGACACCTTGCGCCGTTGGATGGCCGCGGGCGCCCTGGTGCGCAGTCGCGGTGAGGGCGGAGTGATCGCCGCGGTCGCTGAATCCGCGATCCCCACCGTGCAGGCGCTGATCCGCTGGGACCCCGTCGCGCACGCGGACGCCGAACTGAACGCCCGCGCCGAAGTCGGCCTCCCGCCCGCCGTGCACATGGCCGCGATCGACGGGATACCCGAGGCGGTGCACGCGCTGCTCGACAGCGCCGACCTCCCCGACCTCGCCGAACAACTCGGACCGGTCGAACTGCCGGTCGGCGCTCGCCGTCCTCCGGGGCTTCCGCCGGACGCGACGGTTATCCGAATGCTGCTCCGGGTTCCGCGCGATACGGGGCTGGCCCTATCGTCGGCCCTGCGCCGGGCCACCGCCGTGCTCAGCGCCCGTCACGACCAACAGCCGGTCCGCGTCCAGATCGACCCGTTGCACATCGGGTGACCCGGACACCGGCCTGGCGACAGGAGGTTTACGTGCGGCGGCTCGTGTTGGCGATCAGCGTGATGGTGTTGGCCTTCGGGGTGTTGTGGCCGGTGATCTTCACCGGCGGCGACTCCGATGCGGCCCCCGCCGCCGACCCGGTCGTCATCACCGACTACGACGCGGATTTCGTCGTCGGCGCCGACGGTCGGCTGGAGGCCGTCGAGACCATCACCGCATCGTTTCCCGGCGGCAGGCACGGGATCTTCCGCTATTGGGACGTCACCAACCGCAACGACGTCCACGTACGCCAGATCCCGGAGATCGAGTCGATCTCCCTGAACGGGAAAAGCGTTCCCTACCAGATGCGTTGGGAGAACGGGCAGCGATTCCGCGTCGCCAAGATCGGCGATCCCGACCGCACGCTGAGCAGCGGCAGGCAGGTTTTCGAGATCCGGTACTCCGTCGACGGCGTCCTCGATCCGGAAACCACCGGCGCAGAACGGTCTTTCGCGTCCTCGGCGGGCGCCGGCGCCCCTGCCGATTCGGTCTTCTACTGGAACGTGATCGCCCCCGCATGGAACAACGCGATCAACAACGCCGACATCTCGGTCGCCTTCCCCGGTGGGGTCCCTCGCGTGCAGTGTTCGGTCGGCTACGGCGTGGGTGCACCGTGCGAGAACCTGACGATCGACGGAACCACGGTGCGACTCTCGGCCAGGCATCTTGCCCCGAGGACACCGGTGACGATTCTTGCGGGCGTCGACGTTCCGACGCCGCCGCGTGCCACGGTGCCGTGGACACCGAGGTGGGATGGTGTTCTCGGGCAGTCAACCTCCGGTGTGTGGTGGATCGCGGCGTTCACCGCGGCGGCCGGCTTGGCGGGTCTAACTTGGTATCGCAGCACCGTCGAACGGCCGCCCGGCTTCCCGTTGCAGTACGCGCCGCCCGAGGGTCTCGGACCGGTTCAGACCGAGTACATCCGCACCGAGGCGGTGCCCAGGCAGGCCCTCACCGCGACGCTGTTCCATCTCGCCGAACGCGGGTTGATCGAGCTGCGGCAGATGACCAACGGACACTGGCGTATTCGCGGTCAGGCCGAGCGCGTAGCCTGGCGCGACGTCGATCGGGTCAGTGTCGCCGTCGGGTCGGCGCTGAGGGTGACGAGTTCGGGCGAAGAATTTGAAGCGAACAAGACCGCGCGGTCCGGAGAAAAGCTCACCAAGGCCAAGGCCGACATGACGAAGGCCGTCGTAAAATGGGCCGACGGCACGCTGCTGGTCAAGGCGCGAGGGGAACTGTGGGTGCGCGCGGCGAACGTGATCGCGTTGCTGCTCATCCCGTTCGGCGTATTCCGCTGGGGATTCCCCACCACGATGTGGGCGCTGCCCTTCGGGGCGTTCTTCCTGCTGACGCTCGGGTCGTGGGCCGCGGGTGTGGGAACCCGCCGGACCGAGGCGGGCCGCGAACTGTGGTCGCGCGCGGGCGGTTTCCATCGCATGCTCACCACCGATTCGGCCGAGGCGCGCTTCGACTTCGGCGCCCGTAGCGACCGGTATTCGGCGTATGTTCCCTACGCGGTGGCAGCCGGCGCCGCGGCGGCGTGGGCCAAGAAATACGAGGCGGACACGGGTTCGGCCGCACCACAGCCGGATTGGTACCACACCACCTCGACCACCGGTGCCGTATACGGCCTCGGCGGCTCCGGCTTTTCAGGCTTCGATGGCTTCGACAGCTTCGACTCGGCGTTGTCGTCGTCGATCGGCGCCTACACGGCATCCCAGTCGTCGAGCGGCACAAGCGGTGGCGGGTTCAGCGGCGCCGGATTCGGCGGCGGCTTCAGCGGCGGCGGCGGTTTCGGTGGCGGCGGGGGAGGGGGCGGCTCATGGTGAGCACGTCGCCGACCCCCGACCCAAGCGGTCGAATAGACGATCACCGGCGAGTTCACGTCGAAATCGGCGCGTTGCACTTAGGGTGAACCGGAAAACTGGCGTCGCACGCAACAGGAGGTCCGCATGCGTCGGCTGTTCGCGTGGTTGTTCACGTTGCTGGTGTTGGCGTTTGCGGTGCTGTGGCCCCTGGTGTTCACCGCCGGCGGCTCGGATGCCAGTGCCGCCGACGATCCCGTCGTCATCACGAACTACAAGGTCGATTTCATCGTCGACGAACAGGGCCGGCTCAACGCCGTCGAGACCATCACCGCGGATTTCCCCACCAGTAGGCACGGGATCTTCCGGTACTGGGACGTGACCAACCCCAACAGTCCCCGCGTCCGCCACGTACCGGACATCAAATCGATTCTGCTCGACGGTGACTCGGTGCCCTACCAGATGCTGTGGGAGGGCGACGAGCGGTTCCTGGTGGCCAAGATCGGCGATCCCGACAGCTACCTCAGCTACGGCGAGCACGTGTACGAGATCCGCTACTCCGTCGACGGCGTTTTGGACCCCGGGACCACCGGAGCCGACCGCCGGTTCGCCAGCTCGACGGGCGAACCCGCCGACACGGGTTCGGTGTTCTTCTGGAACGTGATCGCGCCGGCCTGGAACAACAAGATCGAGCGCGCCGACATCTCGGTCCGGCTGCCCGGAGACATTCCCGCCGTGCAGTGTTCGGTGGGCTACGGCGTCGGCAGACCGTGTCAGGATCTGACGACGACGGGGCACAGGGTCACGTTCTCGGCGCGCAACCTGCCGCCGCGCACACCCGTGACGATGCGCGCGAGCGTGGATGTGCCCACACCGCCACGAGTCGAACTTCCGTGGAACTACAAGTGGGATCGGGTGCTGGGACGATCGCTGACCGGAGTGCTGTGGGTCGCGGCGCTGACCGTCGCGTCCGGTTTGGGGGCGCTGCTGTGGTACCGCACCACGGTCGAACCGTCGCCCGGCTTCCCGCTGCAATACGCGCCACCCCAAGGACTCGGCCCGGTGCAGACCGAATACATCCGCACCGAGGCGGTGCCCAAACAGGCCCTCACCGCGACGCTGTTCTATCTCGCCGAACGGGGTCTGATCGAACTCCGCCAGATCAGCGCCCAACATTGGAAGATCCGCAGCATCGCCGATCACGGCGCGTGGGTCGACGTGGATCCGGTCAGCGTGACCGTCGGGTCGGTGTTGAAGCTGTTGCATCCCGGTAGCGAGTTCGAGGCGAAGAAGACCGTCAAGTCGGGTCAGAAGCTCAACAAGGCCAAGACGGACCTGGCCAAGGCCGTGCACAACTGGGCCTTCGACAACAAGCTGCTCGTCAAGCGCAGCAAGGAACTGTGGCTGCGCACCGCAAACGCGATCGCATTCCTACTCATGCTGTGCGCCGTCTTCCGCTGGCTGTTCCCGACCACGATGTGGGCGTTGCCGTTCGCGGCGTTCTTCCTGTTGTCGATCGGATCGTGGGCCGCCGGCGTCGGCACCCGGCGCACCGAGGCGGGCCGCGAACTATGGTCGCGCGCAGGGGGTTTCCACCGCATGTTGACCACCGACTCGGCCGAGGCGCGGTTCGACTTCGGCGCGCGCAAGGACCTCTACTCGGCCTACGTTCCGTTCGCGGTCGCCGCGGGCGCCGCAGCCCTGTGGGCCAAAAAGTACGAGACGACGATGGGAACCCCGGCGCCGCAACCGGATTGGTACCACTCGTCCTCGACCAGCGGGATGGGCTTCGTCGGCAGTTCGGGCGGAGCGAACTTCGACAGCTTCGAGTCGGCGTTGTCGTCGTCGATCGGCGCGTACACCGCATCGCAGTCCTCCAGTGGGAGCGGCGGCAGCAGCGGTGGCGGATCCAGCGGCGGTGGCGGTGGCGGTGGCGGCGGCGGTGGAGGAGGAGGCGGCTCATGGTGACGTTGCTACTGGTGATCGCGCTGCTGCTGGCGGTGCTGGCGTTCATCGTGTTCGTGTTGGGTTACAACAAGTTGCGCTCGGCCGACGTGCGGGTCGCCGAGGCCCTCAGCGGCATCGACGTGGAGCTCACGCGTCGGGCGTCGCTGATCCCGAGCCTCGTGCATACGGTGCAGACCTTCGCCGCGCACGAGAAGGGCATCCTCGACCACGTAACCAATGCCCGTGCCGCGCTGGCCTCCGCCACCACCGGCAAGTCGGTGGCACAACGTAGCGCGGCCGAGAAGGAACTCGACACCGCCCTGGCGCCATTGTTGGCGCTCGGCCAGCAGTATCCACAGCTGAACTCGTCGAACAACTTCCTGAACCTGCAGGAGAACCTCACCGACAGCGAGAACAAGCTGGCGTTCGCGCGGCAGTACTACAACGACGCGGTCGCGACCTTGAACCGGTCGCTCACCACGATCCCGTGGATGTTCGTCGCCCCGCTGACCGATGTGTCCGAGCGCGAGTACTACCAGACCCCGCGCTGAGCGCTCGGAGACGGCGCGAGCGTCGTCTCTAGACTGACCCGGTGCGCATCGTCTTCGCCGGCACCCCGGAACCCGCCCTGCCGCCGCTGCGCCGACTCATCGAATCGCCACGTCACGACGTGATCGCGGTGCTGACCCGCCCCGACGCGGCGGCGGGCCGGCGCGGCAAGCCGGCCCCGTCCCCGGTCGCGCGGCTGGCGCTCGAACACGACATCCCGGTGCTGCGGCCGTCGAAGCCGAACTCCGAGGAGTTCGTCGCCGAACTGACCGAGCTGGCACCGGAATGCTGCGCGGTGGTCGCCTACGGCGCGCTGCTTCGCGAGCCTCTCCTCGCGGTGCCCGAGCGCGGCTGGGTGAACCTGCACTTCTCCGTGTTGCCCGCCTGGCGCGGTGCCGCGCCGGTGCAGGCCGCGATCGCTGCGGGCGACACCGTGACCGGGGCGACGACGTTCCTCATCGAACCCGCGCTCGACTCCGGTCCCGTCTACGGTGTCGTCACCGAGACCATCCGACCGACCGACACCGCGGGTGATCTGCTTGAGCGACTGTCGATTTCGGGTGCCGAGCTGTTGAGCCACACGCTCGACGGGATCGCCGACGGCACGCTGACCGCGGTGCCGCAGCCCTCGGAAGGGGTGACCATCGCCCCGAAGATCACCGTCGACGAGGCCAGGGTGCGGTGGGATCTGCCCGCGCACGTCGTCGAGCGACGGATCCGTGCGGTCACACCGAATCCTGGCGCCTGGACGATGATCGGTGACCTGCGGGTCAAACTCGGCCCCGTCACCGTCGACGAAGCGGCCGAACCCCTGCAGCCCGGTGCGATCCGCGCCGCCCGCGACGGGGTGCGCATCGGCACCGCATCCGCCCCCGTGCGCCTCGGTCTCATCCAGCCACCCGGCAAGAAGCCGATGAACGCGGCCGACTGGGCCCGCGGCGCCCGGCTCGACGACACGGTGCGAGCCGAATGACCCGGCCGCACAACCGTCGTCCGCAACGACGCAAGCCGCTCGACCCGGCGCGCCGCGCCGCGTTCGACGTGCTGCGCGCGGTATCGGAGAAGGACGCCTACGCCAACCTCGCGCTGCCGCCGATCTTGCGCGACCGCCGCATCACCGGCCGCGATGCGGCCTTCGCCACCGAACTCGCCTACGGCGCCTGCCGGACCCTGGGACTGCTGGACGCGGTCATCGCCGCCGCCGCGGGCCGTCCTACCGACAGAATCGACCCCGTCCTGCTCGACCTGTTGCGGCTCGGCGCCTACCAGCTGCTGCGCACGCGGGTCGAACAACATGCCGCGGTATCCACCACCGTCGAGCAGGCCGGTATCGAATTCGACACGGCCCGTGCGGGTTTCGTCAACGGTGTGCTGCGCACGATCGCGTCGCGCGACGAGCAGGCCTGGATCGCGGAACTGGCACCCGACGCGGCCTCCGATCCGATCGGGCACGCGGCGTTCGTGCACGCACACCCGCGGTGGATCGCGCAGGCCTTCGCCGATGCGCTCGGCGCCGACGCCGGTGAGCTCGATGCGCTGCTGGCCAGCGACGACGCCCGGCCCGCCGTCCACCTCGCCGCCCGTCCCGGGGCGCTGACCGCCGCGGAGCTGGCGGCGCAGGTCGACGGCGGCGTCGGCCGGTATTCGCCGTACGCGGTGTACCTCACCGGCGGCGACCCGGGCCGCCTGCAGGCCGTGCGCGACGGCGCCGCGCTCGTCCAGGACGAGGGCAGTCAACTCGTCGCGCGGGCACTCACCTTGGCCGAGGTCGACGGCACCGACGACGGGCGATGGCTGGACCTGTGTTCCGGCCCGGGCGGGAAGACCGCGCTGCTGGCCGCGCTCGCGCCCGACGGCGCCCGGGTCACCGCGGTCGAACCCGCACCCGCGCGCGCCGACCTCGTCGAGCAGAACACCCGCGGCCTGCCGGTCGATGTGCTGCGCGTCGACGGCCGCGACCCCGGCATCGAACCGGGTTTCGACCGGGTGCTGGTGGACGCGCCGTGCACCGGCCTCGGGGCGCTGCGGCGCAGGCCGGAGGCGCGCTGGCGGCGTAAGCCGAACGACGTGCCACCGCTCGCCAAACTGCAACGCGAACTTCTCGCCTCGGCGATCCGGCTGACGCGGCCGGGCGGTGTGGTGCTCTACGCCACCTGTTCGCCGCATCTCGCCGAGACGGTGGGCGTCGTCTCGGACGCGCTGCGCCGGCACCCCGTGACGGCCGTGGACAGCCGGGCGCTCTTCGCGCCGGTCGACGGTCTCGGCGACGGCCCGCACGTGCAGTTGTGGCCGCACCGCCACGGCACCGATGCGATGTTCGCCGCCGCGCTCAAAGTAGGGTAGGCCCATGGCTGGACCCCTGATCGCGCCGTCGATCCTGGCCGCCGACTTCGCCAGACTCGCCGAGGAGGCCGAGGCGGTGCGGGGTGCGGACTGGCTGCACGTCGACGTGATGGACAACCACTTCGTCCCGAACCTGACGATCGGTCAGCCGGTTGTCGAGTCGCTGCTGAGGGTGACCGACATCCCGATGGACTGCCACCTGATGATCGAGAACCCCGACCGGTGGGCGCCGCCGTACGCCGAGGCGGGCGCCTACAACGTGACCTTCCACGCCGAGGCCACCGACAACCCGGTCGGCGTCGCCCGCGACATCCGGGCGGCGGGCGCCAAGGCGGGCCTCTCGGTCAAGCCCGGCACCCCGTTGGAGCCGTATCTGGAGATCCTGCCGGAGTTCGACACCCTGCTGATCATGTCGGTGGAGCCGGGCTTCGGCGGCCAGAAGTTCATCCCGGAGGTGCTGGCCAAGGTCGGCACCGCCCGCCGGCTCGTGGACGCGGGCGAGTTGACGATCGTCGTCGAGATCGACGGCGGTATCAACGCCGACACCATCGAGCAGGCGGCCGAGGCGGGCGTGGACTGCTTCGTCGCAGGATCGGCGGTCTACAGCGCGGAGGATCCGGCGGCGGCGGTGGAGTCGTTGCGCAGGCAGGCCGCCGCGGCGTCCAAGCATCTGCAGGCATGAACCTCGAAGCCGCGATGCGGCTGGCGATTCAGCAGGCCGAGAAGGTCAAGGGCACGACCTACCCCAATCCGCCCGTCGGAGCGGTGATCCTGGCCCGCGACGGCGAGGTGGCCGGCGTGGGCGCGACAGAACCCCCCGGTGGTCCGCACGCCGAGGTGCTTGCGCTGCGCAGGGCGGGTGACCGCGCCGCCGGCGGCACCGCCGTCGTCACGCTCGAACCGTGCAACCATCACGGCAGGACGCCGCCGTGCGTGGACGCCCTTGTCGCCGCGGGTGTTTCGGCCGTCGCCTACGCGGTCGCCGACCCGAACCCGATCGCCGCGGGAGGGGCCGCGCGCCTCGCCGAGTCCGACATCGCCATGACGGCCGGAGTGCTCGCCGACGCGGTGGCCGGCGGCCCACTGCGCGAATGGCTGCACAAACAGCGCACCGGATCTCCGCATGTGACATGGAAATTCGCGACGAGCGTGGACGGCCGCAGCGCCGCCGCCGACGGCAGCAGTCAATGGATCACCAGCGAAGCCGCCCGCGCGGACGTACACCGCAGGCGTGCGGTCGCCGACGCGATCGTGGTGGGCACCGGCACCGTCTTCGTCGACGACCCCGCGCTGACGGCCCGCCTTCCCGACGGCACGCTCGCCGAGCGTCAGCCGCTGCGCGTCGTTGTCGGCGAGCGTGAGATCTCGCAGGAGGCACGGGTTCTCAACGACGACTCGCGCACGATGGTGATTCGTACCCATGACCCCCACGAAGTGATCAAGGCCCTGTCGGATCGGACCGATGTGCTGCTCGAGGGCGGCCCGACGTTGGCCGGCGCCTTCCTGCGCGCCGGGGTGATCGACCGGATCCTCGCCTACGTCGCGCCCATTCTGCTCGGCGGTCCGATTACCGCGGTGGACGATGTTGGCGTGTTGAGCATCGCGCACGCGCAGCGGTGGCGCTTCGACGGAATCGAGCCGATCGGTCCCGACGTCCTGCTGAGCCTTATTCCGGCGTAGCCTCGCCGCTCAGCGGGCCCCCGTCCGATTCGCCGCTCAGCGGGCGGTGCTCTATCAGGTCGCGAACTCCGGCCATCCCCAGGCGTTCTCGGAAGGCCTGCACGGTGTGGCCCACGACGGTCGCGTCGGTGCGGGCGCGGGCGGTGGCCGACCGGGGCAGGTGGAACAGCGGGCCGATCTCCCCGAAGTAGTCACCCTTGCCGGCCGATTTCAGCAATTCCTCACCGCCGCCGGGCAGTTCGCGCACTATTTCGATCTCACCGTCCTCCACGGTGTAGATCAGGTCGCCCATGGTGCCCTGTTCGAAGAGGACCTCGCCGGCCTCCAATTCCACCGTCTCCGGCGGACGGTCGGCGGAGGCGAAATTGGGCACCATCTCGACGACGCGGTCCGCCAGCGGAAGGATCCGGCTGTCGTGGGTGGCGACGACGACCATCCGAGTGCCGGTGGCGAGTTCGCGGATCAGCTTGAGCACCTCCTCGACCTGGATGAAGTCCAGGTGCGCGGTGGGCTCGTCGGCCAGGATCAGCGGGGGATCGAGCGCGATCGCCCGGGCCACCGCCACGCGCTGCTGCTGTCCGCCGCTGAGGTCGCCGGGCCGGTGGTCCAGGCGGTCCTCCAGACCTACGCGGGCCAGGAGCTGTTCGGCGCGTTTGCGAGAAGCGCGGCGCGACATACCCGATGCGCGCAACGGCACCATCACGTTTTCGACCGCGGTGAGGCTGGGCACCAGGTTGAACGCCTGGAAGACGAATCCCACCGTCTCTCGTCGATAGGTCGCAAGCTCCTTGGCGCTCAGCGACGTCACGTCGACATCACCGAACTTGATTGCGCCCGCGGTCGGTTGAAGAATCCCGCCGAGACACGACAACAGCGTGGTCTTCCCGCATCCGCTGGGGCCCATCAGGATCACCAGTGATCCCGCCGGCACGTCGAGGTCGAGGCCGTCGATCGGGCGCACGGTGTGTCCGCCGCTGGTGTATTCGACCACCAGGTTCTGGACCGACAGATCGCCCATTTGTCAGGGCCCCCCGAAAGCCAGTGCGGGATCGACGGATACCGCGCGGCGTAGCCCGGCTGCGCTGGCGATGAGGCCGATGACCACCGCAACCACCGGGAGCGCGACGAAAGCCTGTGTGGGGATGATCACCTGCATCGGGAACAGTGGTCCGAGCAACAGGGACAGCCCGGCCCCGACCAGCGCGGCCAGCAGCGCCACGATCACCGCCTGGAGGGCGAGGCCGGCCATCACCGAACGCGTCGGCACCCCAATCGCTTTGAAAACGGCGAAGTCTCGCAGCCGTTCCAACGCCGACAGATACACTACCGATCCCACGATCAGCGCCGCGACGATCCAAAGCAGGACCGCGACGATGGTGATGGAGTTGACTGCCACCTTCAACGGTCGCAGCAGATCCCCGATCGCCCCGTCGCGGTCGACCGCGCGATATCCGTTCGGCACTCGCTCGAGCGAACCGCGCACACCGATGGAGGCGACCAGCGGCTCGCCCCCGTACACCAGCTCCTGTGCGCCCTCTGTGGTGAGAAACACATTGGGCAGGTTGGCCAATGCGGTCGAGTTGTCGACCAGGCCGACGATCCGCAGCCTCCGCGAGGCGATCTCGACCTCGTCGCCCAGGCCGCGGCCCAGCGTCGTCGACACCGCGACCTCACCCGGGACCGTTGGCGCACGCCCTTCGATGACCGGCGGCATCCCCGGCCCGCGCTCGGGCGCCCCGAAGATGTCGACGTTGCGGGTATCTCCGTCGAGCGTCGCGGTGCCGCCGGCATAGGCCAGGGGAGCGGCGGCGTCCACGCCGGGAGCCGCGGCGATACGGCGCAATTCCACCGGTGCGAATGGTGTCGCGCCGACGAACGGGCCGGACGCGCCGGCCTTGACGATGAACTGGTCGACACCGAGCGAGTCGACCGTGCGCCTGGCCTCGGTTTGGAATCCGTTGGCCAGACCCGTGAGAGCCAGCGTCATCCCGAAAATTATCGCCGTGGACAGCACCGCGATGGCGAAACGTCGCCTTCGCCACTGCATGTCGCGCAGCGCGGCGATAAGCATGTCGCGACGTTACCCCGGCGACGTCGGTCGGCGCTTCGGGTTTCGGTTACTTCGCGAAAGCGCTGACCAACGTGTTACAGAATGCGGGCAGGTCGTCCGGCTTACGGCTGGACACCAAAGTGTTTGGCCCACGCGAGCATTCGACGACCTCGTCGTCGACCCAATTGGCGCCGGCGTTCACCAGGTCTGTCTTGACGCTGGGCCACGACGTGATGGTTCGTCCCCGAACCACGTCGGCCTCGATGAGCGTCCACGGCCCGTGGCAGATCACCGCGACCGGTTTTCCCTCGTCGAAGAAGCCCTTCGCGAACGCGACCGCGTCGCCGTTCATCCGCAGGTTGTCGGGGTTGGCGACGCCGCCGGGCAGCACCAGCGCGGCATAGTCGGACGCCGAAACGGAGTCGGCGGACTTTTCGGCGTCGAAGGTGTCGGCGGGGGTCAAGTGGTTGTACGCCTGGATCTTGCCGACCTCCGTCGAGACCAGCTCAGGGGTGCCACCGGCCTGCTCGACGGCCTTCCACGGCTCGGTCAGCTCGACCTGTTCCACACCTTCGGGGGCGACCAGGAACGCAATCTTCTTGCCATTCAGTGAACTTGCCATCAGCTTTCTCCGTTGAGGTAGGTGTGATGTCCCGCATACCCCGCGCGTCTAGGAGCCAATCAGCGCGATTACGTCGGTACACTCGTACCAGAGTGGGCCCCGACGGGCCCGCCGTAATCGCGCCTTCACCGACGATTTGCGCACTGGTGAGCACGAACAAAGGACGACCCATGACTGCACTGCAGGACTGGCTTACTCATCGCCCGATGCATCCCCGGACCCTCAAGGCATTGATCTGCGACACCTTCCGGGTCCAGACCTCACAACCCGCCGAGCAGGACGCTCGGCCGGCCGAGCCCGCGCTGCTGCAGCGCGGCCTTGAGCGCTGCTAGCCGCTCTCGACGGGATCCGGGCTCGCGCCCTCTTCCAGCTCCGCCGGATCGTCGGCGTGCTCCTGCTTGCCACCGATGAGTAGGCCCAGGAGCGCGCCGACGACGCAGACCACGACCGTGACCAGGAAGATGTCGCCGTACTGCAGCACATAGGCCTCGCGGTAGCGGCTCGCTTCGGCCGCCAGGCGCTCGGACAGGGTGTGGGCCGGCGGAAAGGGCAGGGTTTGAAGGTGCTGGTTGAGGCGGTACAGGCCCCACGCAGTCAATCCGGCCAGGCCGATCAGCATGCCGACCATGCGCGCGACCACAACGGCGGCTGAAGCGATCCCATGCTGGGCGGCCGGTACGACGCGGAGGGCGGCAGAGGTGAGGGGGCCGATCACGAGGCCAAGACCCAAGCCGGCTACGGCCAGGTCCGTGTCGAGTACGGGTAGGTGCACAAAACCGAGGTCGTGATGGGTGGTGAGCACGTCGGCGCGCCATTGCGACACTAGCCAGTACCCTCCAGCGGCAATCATGAGCCCGATGAATGTCACCGCGCGATCACCGAGACGGGTCGCGATCCACCCGCCGATCACGGCGCCGATCGGCAGGGCGATCAAGAAGCGCAACAGCAGGAGGACGGCCTCCGTCTGATTCTTGGCGAGGACTCCTTGGCCGAACAGTTCGATATTGACGAGCGTCACCATCAGCGCGGCCCCCGCGCACAGCGACGCTCCTAGCGCTGCCAGGAACGGTCGGAAGTGCACGCCTGCCGGTTCGATGAGCCGCGTGCGGGCGAATCGCTCCCAAATGAAAAACAAGATCAGGGCTATAGCCGCGCCTACCAAAACGGGCATCCCATAGCTCGGCAGGATCTTGCGGCCGTCCGGCGCGGGATTGTAAAGACCGATTACCGTCAGGCCGAGCGCGACGGCGAGCAGTACGCCGCCGACCACATCCACACGCTCCGGGTTCTCGGGTTTGAGACGCCCCGGCAGGCTGAAGTGGATCAGCACCATCGCGACGGCAGCTAAGGGGACGTTGATCCAAAACACATCGCGCCAGGTGCTCAGGACCGCAACAACGACGATGCCGTACAGCGGCCCTAGCACGCTGCCCAACTCCTGCGCGGCACCGATGCCGCCCAGAACCGACGCCCGGCTGCGGGTGGCCCATAGGTCTGCCGCGAGGGCCAAAGTGACCGGCAGGAGAGCACCGCTGGCGACGCCTTGGATCGAGCGGCCGATCACCATGGGAACAAGGTCGTTCGACAGGGCGGTGACCACCGAGCCGACGGCGAACCCGGCCAGACTCAGTTGAAGGATGAACTTGCGGCCGAACCGGTCAGAAGCTCGGCCTAGCAGCGGCATTGCGGCGATGTAGCCGAGCAGGTAACAGGTGATGATCGGGGTCACCCGTTGGATCTGGTTCACCGGAATGCTGAGGTCGGTGATGATATCGCTGATGATGGCGACGACGACGTAGGTGTCGAGCGCTCCAAGAAGCACCGCGAGGCTGCCTGCGCTGATTGCGATCCGACGATTCGACGGCGTAGCCGCGCTCGCCCTACTGGTGTCCGTAGCTCGCGCTGAAACAGACATCAGGCCGCCGGCGGCTTGGTGACCGTCACCGGCTTGCCCCACTCCGACATCGTGATAGTGATGCTGGTATCCGAGTTGGTTTGCAGCTTGACCTGGGACAACTTATGGTCGCCGTCCTCGGCAATCCACGCGGTTCCTGGTACCGGACCCGTCGCACCGATCTGTGGGGCGATCTTGTTCACTGCGTCGGCGCTGACGTTGCCGGTGATGCGGACGGTCTCTACGCCGTCGATCTTCTCGCGGTCCTCGGCCTTCGGGTCAGAGAAATTGGCGAGGACATTGGCCAGACCAGTCTCCGGGTTGAGTATCAGCGATGCGTCGTACACGTCGGCCGCAGGCCCGAAATTCGACAAACCTGCGCCCGGAGTCAACGACGCGTAAAGGGTGCCATCGACCACTTTGAACTCGACCCCCTCAAGGCGTTGGCCCATCATCCGCAAGTTGACCGTCCCTTGAGCGGTGAATGTCGGAGCGTTGCTGAGATCGCCTTCGAGCATCTCGATCGGCAACTTCTCGGGAGGACCCTCCATTGCGAGCTTCATATGCGCGCTCGTTTGGCTCTTGGTGGTTTGACTGGACTGCTGCAGGAGCGTCGCGGCATCGGGGAGATCCTTCGCGGGCTCCTCGGACTTGGAGCACCCCGCGGAGAGAGCGACAGCGGCGGCAAAGGTGAACAAGATCATCACGAGGCGCTTAGGCATGACTTGCATCGTAGAGGGTGCGGATGCACCGGCGGCGCCAGCGGGGCACGCTCCTATGCCCAAGCATGGCTCCCAACCTCGGCTTTTCCGGAATTTCCGAGAAGTCAGAGCGACGGTGTCGCGGCGAGACGTTTCGTCCGAAGCTGAGATCTCACTCCGTAGCCCGCACCCGATAGTCTGGCGACGTGTTCACCGGAATCGTCGAAGAGGTCGGTGAGGTCGTCGGCAAGGAGGATCTCGGCGACTTCGCCCGGCTCGCCATCCGCGGCCCCCTCGTCACGTCGGACGCCCGCCATGGTGACTCGATCGCGGTGAACGGTGTTTGCCTGACCGTCGTCGAGGTGCGTCCGGATGCGACGTTCACGACCGATGTGATCGGCGAGACATTGGACCGGTCCAGCCTCGGCCGCCTCGGGGTGGGCAGCAGGGTCAACCTGGAGCGGGCGGCGGCGATCAACAGCCGCCTGGGCGGGCACATCGTCCAGGGACACGTCGACGGCACCGGTCACGTCATCGCGCGCACCCCGTCGGAGCGTTGGACCGTGGTGCGTGTCGCGCTGCCGACCGCGCTGTCGCGGTACGTGGTCGAGAAGGGCTCCATCACCGTCGACGGCGTCTCGCTGACGGTGTCCGCGCTCGGACACGACTGGTTCGAGGTGTCGTTGATCCCGACGACGCTCGATCTCACGATCCTCGGCCGTGCCGAGGTCGGCACGCTGGTCAACCTCGAGGTGGACGTGATCGCCAAGTACGTCGAGCGGCTGCTCTCACCCGAAAACGACTGAGCCCGAGTCGCATTGCGGCTCGCGCAGCACGCTCATGGAAGCCGGAACTGCTGGATGACCGCAAAGAAGTCGCTGACCTGGGTGGGCGTCGGCACGAATTCGTCGAAGAACCGGTCGACCGCCCCCATCTGCGCGGGTGGGGCGGCGTTGCGGGGCACGTACTGACGCCACATGCCTTCGAGCACCCCGACCGCCGGGATCACGTCGGACGAACCGGCGTAAGGCCCGGGAGGGGCTGGATCGAACGGCTCAGCGGCCGCGGGAACGGCGGAAAGGAAGAGCCCGGAGGCGGCCACGGCACACGCGGCGATCAGCAGCCTCGGGGCGGTGAGACGTGACGCTTTCATATGTGTCCTCTTCGAGCTGACCGGGAAAATTAGCGTAGGCGTCAGGCGACGCGGCCGAGGAGCGATTCCGGAAATACCCGATTGCCGGGCCCGGCCGCCGCCACCGACTACACCGGTATACCGCCAGGTCAGTGGACCGGCAATAAGTTTTGGACCCTGGTGGTTCATACTGATGTGGTGACGAGGCTTGACACTGTTGAGCGCGCGGTGGCCGATATCGCCGCGGGCAAGGCCGTCGTCGTGATCGACGATGAGGATCGCGAGAACGAGGGCGACCTCATCTTCGCCGCCGAGAAGGCCACCCCAGAACTCGTCGCATTCATGGTCCGCTACACCTCCGGTTACCTCTGCGTGCCGCTGGACGGCGCGATCTGCGACAAGCTGGGCCTGCTGCCGATGTATGCGGTCAACCAGGACAAGCACGGCACCGCCTACACCGTCACGGTGGATGCGAAAAACGGTGTGGGAACCGGAATCTCAGCTGCAGACCGCGCGACGACGATGCGTTTGCTGGCGGATCCGTCAAGCATCGCCGACGATTTCACCAAACCGGGGCACGTGGTGCCGCTGCGCGCGAAGGACGGCGGGGTGCTGCGTCGCCCGGGCCACACCGAGGCCGCGGTCGACCTGGCGCGACTCGCCGGGCTGCAGCCGGCCGGTGCGATCTGCGAGATCGTCAGCCAGAAAGACGAAGGCTCGATGGCGCAGACCGACGAGCTGCGCATCTTCGCCGACGAGCACGACCTTGCGCTGATCTCGATCGCCGACCTGATCGAGTGGCGCCGCAAGCACGAGAAGCACATCGAGCGCATCGCCGAGGCCCGGATTCCGACCCGCCACGGCGAATTCCGCGCCGTCGGCTACACCAGCATCTACGACGACGTCGAGCATGTCGCGCTGGTCAAGGGCGACGTCGCCGGTCCGACCAGCGACGGCCACGACGTGCTGGTGCGCGTGCACTCCGAATGCCTCACCGGCGACGTGTTCGGTTCTCAGCGCTGCGACTGCGGACCCCAGCTCGACGCGGCCATGGCAATGGTCGCCCGTGAAGGCCGCGGCATCGTGCTGTACATGCGCGGCCACGAGGGTCGCGGCATCGGCCTCATGCACAAGCTGCAGGCCTACCAGCTGCAGGACGCCGGCGACGACACGGTCGACGCCAACCTCAAGCTCGGCCTGCCCGCCGACGCCCGCGACTACGGCATCGGCGCGCAGATCCTCGTCGACCTCGGCGTGCGCTCGATGCGCCTGCTGACCAACAACCCCGCCAAGCGAGTCGGGCTCGACGGCTACGGGCTGCACATCATCGAACGTGTGCCGCTGCCGGTGCGGGCCAACAAAGAGAACATCCGCTACCTGATGACCAAGCGCGACCGGATGGGCCACGACCTGAGCGGCCTCGACGACTACCACGAGGCGACCACCATGGCCGACTACGACGAGGGCGTGTACCTGCTCGGTGACCGCCGGCCGACCGATCTCGGCGGAGCCCTGTGAGCGGTACGGGCGTACCCGATCTCCCACACATCGACGGATCGGGACTCAAGCTTGCCGTCGTGGCCAGCACTTGGCATGAGACCATCTGCGACGCCCTGCTCGACGGTGCGCTCAAGGTCGCCGCCGATGCCGGCCTCGACAATCCCACGGTCGTGCGGGTGCTCGGCGCGATCGAGATTCCCGTCGTGGCACAGGCGTTGGCGGCCACCCATGACGCGGTCGTCGCGCTCGGTGTGGTGATCCGCGGGGAGACACCGCATTTCGACTACGTGTGTGACGCGGTGACCCAGGGTCTGACCCGGGTGTCGCTGGACGCGTCGACGCCGGTGGCTAACGGCGTGCTGACGACGAACACCGAACAGCAGGCCCTCGACCGGGCCGGCCTGCCGTCGTCGTCCGAAGACAAGGGCGCGCAGGCGGCGGCCGCGGCACTGTCCACCGCGCTGACGTTGCGGGACCTGCGTTCAAGCTCATGACCGACTGGGACGTCGAGGTACGCCCTCACCTGGCACCGTATTTCGCTTACACCGCCGCAGCGCTGATCCTCGTCGCGCATGTCACGGTGGGCGCGCTGCTGAAGGTCGGCTCCACCGGGGTGATCTTCCGCACCGCCGACCAGGTGGCGTTCGCGCTGCTCGGTGTCGTCCTCGCCACGGTGGTGTTGATGTTCGCGCGGCCCCGGCTGCGGGCCGGTGCGTCGGGTGTAGCGGTGCGAAACCTGCTCGCCGACAAGGTGATTCCCTGGTCCGAGGTGGTCGATATCTCATTTCCGCGGGGTGCGCGGTGGGCCCGTGTGGATCTGCCCGACGACGAGTACATCCCGATCATGGCGATTCAGGCGGTCGACAAGGACCGCGCCGTGGACGCGATGGACCGCGTGCGAGGCGTGCTCGAGCACTACAAGGGCCTCAACTCACGCTGAGCGACATCGCCAGTTCGTCGGCGACGGAAGTGGTTTGGTCGGCTGCGACCGTGAACCCGATGCTCTCGTACACCTGACGCGCCGCGGCGTTGTCGGTCGCCACGCGCAACCGGACCGTGTGCACGTTACTGCTGCGCGCCCAGTCGAGTGCCGCCGAGACCAACTTCGTCGCCAGTCCGCGCCCGCGCACCGCCGGTTCGAGCCACAGCGAATACAGGTACACGGTTTCGGCGTTCTCCTGTTGCGCCCCGATCAGGCCGACGGGACGGTCATCGATCAGGGCGACGAACTGTGCATGGTCGCGTAGCCGTCGACGCCACTGCGCGGCGGTGAAGGCGGCCTCGTCCCGATAGCTCGGGTCGTTCTCGCCCAGCGAATCGGCCAGTGCTCTCATCCGTACGGCGGCGAAGATCTGCCACTCGGTTTCGCCCAGTCGGGCAACGCGTTCGGTCATCGGGTGTCGCCCATGACCAACCCTTCCCGGCGCGGATCCGCACCGCCGATGAGGCCCGCGCTGTCTCGGGTGATCGCCGACAGGCCGCTCGATTGGTCGGCCAGATCCACCTGGTGCCCGAGCTCGCGCAAGCCCCGCACGAGCGGGTCATGGTCACCGTTGTCGGAGACGTCGATGATCGGATGCTCGCCGCCGACATTCGTCTTGGGCGTGTTGACGGCGCCGAAGTCGACCATCGACACCGCCTGCTGTGGGTCGAGCCCCCAATCCAGCAACCCCACAACGGTTTTCGCCACGAACTGGATGATCACCGCGCCGCCCGGCGAACCGAGCACCGCGTACAGGTCACCACGTTGGCCACCTTGGGCCTGGTCGAAGATCAGCGTCGGCGCCATCGTGCTGCGGGGCCGCTTGCCGGGCTGGATGCGGTTGGCAACCGGTGTTCCGTCTGGGCCGGTGGGTTCGGCCGAGAAGTCGGTGAGCTGGTTGTTGAGGATGAACCCGTCGACCATGTGGAACGACCCGAACGCGGACTCCACCGTGGTGGTCAACGACGCGGCGTTGCCCTGCGAGTCGACGATGCTGACCTGGCTGGTGCCGTGTTCGGGCACCGGTGGTACCGGGCTGCTCGGCGGCCCGAACTCGCCGGGCTCGGCGGTGCCCATGCTGTGCTGTTCGGAGATCAGCGCGGCGCGCCCGGCGAGATAGTCGCTGCCGAGCAGTGTCTCGGGGGAACCGCCGGGCAGCGAAACGAAATCGGTGTCGGCGACGTACTTGTCGCGGTCGGCGTACGCCAGCCGTTCCGCCTCGGAGATCAGGTGCACGCCCATGACCGAGGGCCGACCGCCGTTGCGGTCGATGTCGGTGGGTTTGTGATCGGCCATCGGGAAGTGTTCGAGAACGCCGAGCGTGGCCAGGACCGCGATGCCGCCGGACGACGGTGGCGGCATCCCGCAGATCTCCCGGCCGCGGTACGGCGCACACAGTGGTTCGCGTTTCTTGACCGTGTAGCCGGCGAGGTCCTCGGCGGTCATCAGGCTGGGTGTGCGGCCGCCGGAGCCGTCGGTCGCGGCGGCGACGATGTCGCGGGCGATCGCGCCGGTGTAGAACGACTGGGGGTCGGTTGCGATGACCCCCAACGTTTTCGAGTACGCGGGGTTGGTCAGCCGGGCGCCCTCCGCCTTGGGGCTACCGCCGGACTCGAGGAAGTATTCGGCGGCTTGGTGGTCGAGCGCGAGCTCCGGTGCCGCGTCCTCGATGGCCGCCGCGAGCCTGGCGCTGATGTCGAAGCCGTCGTCGGCCAGCCGGACCGCCGGGGCGAACAGATCGCGCCAGCCCGTCTTGCCGTGCTCGGCGTGGACGTCGGTGAGCATCCGCAGGATGCCCGTTACGCCGATCGAGCGCCCGGAGGCCCTGGCGTCCGGCTTCGGCTCCGTGCGGTCGGCGTCGGAGACCCAGCGCAGATAGTTCTCGGTCGCGGCGGCAGGCGCGACCTCACGCCCGTCGTAAGCCTGGACCCTCCCGGAGGCAGCGTCGAAGTAGAGCAGGAACCCGCCGCCGCCGAGCCCGGAAGCCTGCGGCTCGACGAGGCCGAGCACGGCCTGCGCGGTGACGAGCGCGTCCGCCGCGGTGCCGCCGTCGCGCAGCACTTCGCACGCGGCCTGGGTGGCCAAGGGATTAGCGGTGGCGACGGAGAAGCTGCTGGTGCGCACCGGCGTCATGTCGCTGCGATAGCCCGTGGCCACCTCGGGGTTGGTGGAGATGTCCCTGGAAGTGGGAGGGGAACCAGGGGAGGGTGCGCCAGTGGTCTTGACCACCGGGGTGCCGTTCTCGACGATCGCGCACGGTCCCGAGGCTTCGGGTTCGGTGCGCTCGTCTGCGGAGCATCCGGCCAACACCAGCACCAACCCGGTCAGCGGGGCCATCACCCTCGTCACAGAGGAGATCCGCATCACTCGACGGTAGTGGATCGGGGCCGTCGGAAGGCGGCAGTAACCTGGAATCCGTGCCCGACCCATCGACGTACCGACCCGCCCCAGGGTCGATTCCCGTCGAACCGGGCGTCTACCGCTTCCGCGACCCGCATGGCCGGGTGATCTACGTCGGCAAGGCGAAGAGCCTGCGCAGCCGACTGAACTCCTATTTCGCCGACATCGTGAACCTGGCGCCACGCACGCGCCAGATGGTGATGGCGGCGGGCAGCGTCGAGTGGACGGTGGTCAACACCGAAGTCGAGGCGCTCCAGCTCGAATACAACTGGATCAAGGAGTTCGATCCGCGGTTCAACATCAGGTACCGCGATGACAAGTCCTATCCGGTGCTGGCAGTCACGCTCAACGAGGAGTACCCGCGGCTGATGGTGTACCGCGGTGCGCGGCGCAGGGGCGTCCGCTACTTCGGTCCCTACTCGCATGCGTGGGCGATCCGCGAAACACTCGACCTCCTCATGCGGGTGTTCCCGGCGCGCACCTGCTCTGCTGGAGTGTTCAAGCGGCACAGGCAGATCGACCGTCCCTGCCTGCTGGGTTACATCGACAAGTGCTCGGCGCCGTGCATCGGACGGGTGAGTGCCGACGAGCATCGCCAGATCGTCCTCGATTTCTGCGATTTCCTCGCGGGCAAAACAGACCGGCTGGTCCGCGACATGGAGCAGCAGATGAACGAGGCCGCCGAGCAACTGGATTTCGAGAGGGCCGCCCGCCTACGCGACGACATCGGCGCGCTCAAACGGGCGCTGGAGAAGCAGGCGGTGGTGTTCGGCGACGGCACCGACGCCGACGTGGTCGCATTCGCCGACGACGAACTCGAAGCCGCGGTGCAGGTTTTCCACGTCCGCGGCGGCCGGGTCCGCGGCCAGCGCGGGTGGATTGTCGAGAAGTCCGGTGAGCCCGGAGAAACCAGCCAGGAACACTTGGTCGAACAGTTCCTGACCCAGTTCTACGGCGATCAAGCCGAATTGGGTGGTGCCAGTGACAGCGGCGGGGACGAGTCGACCAACCCTGTGCCGCGCCAGGTCCTGGTTCCGTGCCTACCGAGCAACTCCGACGAATTGGCCGCCTGGCTGACGCAGCTGCGAGGGTCGCGGGTGATGCTTCGGGTTCCGCAGCGCGGCGACAAGCGTGCGCTCGCCGAGACCGTTCGCCGCAACGCGCAGGATGCACTCACCCAGCACAAGCTCAAGCGGGCGGGCGACTTCACCGCGAGAACCGCTGCGCTGCAAAGCATTCAGGATGCTCTCGGACTGGCCGACGCACCGCTGCGCATCGAATGCGTGGACATCAGCCATGTCCAGGGCACCGATGTGGTGGCCTCGCTTGTGGTCTTCGAGGACGGCCTTCCGCGCAAGTCCGACTACCGGCACTACGCGATCCGCGAGGCTGCGGGCGAGGGCCGCTCCGACGACGTCGCGTCGATCGCCGAGGTGACCGGGCGGCGCTTCTACCGCCACCTGCACGACATCCAGCATCCGACAGAGCTTGCCCCGGAAGGGAAGTCACGCAAGTTCGCGTATCCACCGAACCTGTACGTCGTCGACGGTGGTGCGCCGCAGGTCAATGCCGCGCAATCGGTGCTCGACGAGCTCGGCATCACCGACGTGGCGGTGATCGGATTGGCCAAGCGCTTGGAGGAAGTGTGGGTTCCGTCCGAGCCGGACCCGCTGATCATGCCGCGCAACAGCGAAGGGCTCTATCTGTTGCAGCGCGTGCGTGACGAGGCACACCGGTTCGCAATCGCCTACCACCGCAGCAAGCGCTCGAAGCGGATGACCGCGTCGGCGCTGGATTCGGTCCGGGGGCTGGGTGAGCATCGCCGCAAAGCGCTGGTCACCCACTTCGGTTCGGTGGCCCGACTGAAGGAGGCGTCGATCGAGGAGATCACCGCGGTACCCGGTATCGGGGTCGCCACCGCCCGCGCCGTGCTCGACGCGCTGGGCGTACCGTCCGAAAGCGACGCGCCCGACGAAGCGATCGGCAATGATCAGAGCAAGGTATCGGGATGACGGACCAGGGAATGCACGAGGATCTTCGGGATGGGGCCAGCGCCGACTCCGGCATCGACGTGGTTCTCGTCACCGGCCTCTCCGGAGCGGGCCGGGGCACGGCGGCCAAGGTGCTCGAGGATCTCGGTTGGTATGTCGCCGACAACCTGCCCCCGGAGCTGATCGCGCAGATGGTCGAGTTGGGGCTCGCCGCCGGATCGCGGATCACCCAGCTGGCGGTGGTGATGGACGTGCGGTCGCGCGGTTTCACCGGCGACCTGGATTGGGTGCGTAACGAGCTCGCGACCCGCAACATCGCCCCGCGGGTGCTGTTCCTGGAGGCCTCGGACGAGAGCCTGGTGCGCCGATACGAGCAAAACCGTCGCAGTCACCCGCTGCAAGGCAATCAGACACTGGCAGAAGGCATTGCGGCCGAGCGCGCGCTGTTGGCCCCGGTGCGCGCGTCGGCCGATCTGGTGATCGACACCTCGGCGATGTCGGTACCCGCACTGCGCGAGAGCATCGAACGTGCCTTCGGCGGCGAGACCGTCGCCCACACGAACGTCACGGTCGAGTCCTTCGGCTACAAGTACGGGTTGCCGATGGACGCCGACACCGTGATGGACGTCCGGTTTCTGCCCAACCCGCACTGGGTAGACGACCTGCGCCCGCACACCGGGCAGCATCCCGCGGTTCGCGACTACGTTCTCGGGCAGCCGGGTGCAGGGGACTTCCTGGAGACCTATCATCGTCTGCTCGACGTAGTCATCGACGGATACCGTCGCGAGGGGAAGCGATATATGACCGTCGCCATCGGATGCACCGGCGGCAAACATCGAAGCGTGGCGATCGCCGAGGCGCTGGCGGCGCGGCTGCAGGACGGTGATGACCTCACGGTGCGGGTGCTGCACCGGGATCTGGGTCGCGAATGACCGCGCGGATCGTCGCACTCGGTGGTGGCCACGGACTCTACGCAACCCTGTCGGCGGCGCGCCGGCTGACGCCGCACGTGACGGCCATCGTCACCGTTGCCGACGACGGCGGTTCCTCGGGCCGGCTGCGCAACGAGCTCGACGTCGTGCCGCCCGGTGATCTGCGAATGGCGTTGGCGGCGTTGGCATCTGACAGCCCACACGGCCGACTGTGGGCGACGATCATCCAGCACCGGTTCGGTGGCAGCGGGGCGCTCGCGGGGCATCCGATCGGCAACCTGCTGCTCGCGGGTCTCAGCGAGGTTCTCGCCGACCCGGTGGCCGCGCTCGACGAACTGGGCCGCATCCTCGGCGTGAAGGGCCGCGTGCTGCCCATGTGTCCGATGGGGCTGGGCATCGAGGCCGACGTGGCGGGTCTGGAATCCGATCCGCGGATGAGCCGTGTGATCCGCGGACAGGTGGCGATCGCCACGACCGTGGGCAAGGTCCGCCGTGTGCGGCTGCTGCCGGGTGATCCGCCGGCCACCCGGCAGGCTGTCGACGCGATCATGGCGGCGGACCTGGTGGTGCTGGGCCCGGGCTCCTGGTTCACCAGCGTCATCCCACATGTGCTGGTTCCCGAGCTCGCGGCTGCGCTGCAGGCGACCGCGGCGCGGCGCGCGCTGGTGCTCAACCTGGTGGCCGAACCGGGGGAGACGGCGGGTTTCTCGGTCGAGCGGCACATCCACGTGCTGGCGCAGCATGCCCCCGACTTCACCGTGCACGACATCATCGTCGACGCGAGCCGAGTGCCCAGCGAGCGTGAGCGTGAGCAATTGCGCCGAACCGCGAACATCCTTCGTGCTCAAGTTCAGTTTGCTGACGTGTCCAGACCTGGTACACCTTTACATGACCCGGCGCGGTTGGCCGCGGCGTTGGAAGGTGTGCGTCTTCGCGGCGCCGCCGATCCGGCGCCGGCAGTGCCCACGTCGACAGCGAATGGACCGAGAGGTGACGACCCGTGGCGATGACAGCCGAGGTCAAGGATGAGTTGAGTCGGTTGGTCGTCAATTCGGTCAATGCTCGACGCGCCGAGGTGGCCTCCCTGTTGCGCTTCGCGGGCGGACTGCACATCGTCTCGGGGCGCGTGGTGGTGGAGGCGGAGGTCGACCTCGGCATCATCGCCCGACGGCTGCGCAAGGACATCTACGACCTGTACGGCTACAACGCCTCGGTTCACGTCGTGTCGGCCAGCGGAATCCGGAAGAGCACCCGGTATGTGGTGCGGGTGGCCAAGGACGGCGAGGCCTTGGCCAGGCAGACCGGTCTGCTGGATCTGCGCGGCAGGCCCGTGCGGGGGCTGCCGGCCCAGGTGGTCGGCGGCAGTGTGGCCGATGCCGAAGCAGCCTGGCGCGGAGCGTTTTTGGCGCACGGGTCGCTCACCGAGCCGGGGCGGTCATCGGCGTTGGAAGTCAGCTGCCCTGGTCCGGAGGCAGCGCTGGCACTCGTCGGCGCTGCCCGCAGGTTGGGGGTCAGCGCCAAGGCGCGCGAGGTGCGCGGAACCGATCGGGTGGTGGTGCGCGACGGCGAGGCGATCGGCGCCCTGCTGACTCGGATGGGCGCGCAGGACACCCGGTTGACGTGGGAAGAGCGTCGGATGCGGCGCGAGGTGCGGGCCACGGCCAACCGGCTGGCCAATTTCGACGACGCCAACCTGCGTCGCTCGGCGCGTGCGGCGGTCGCCGCGGCCGCGCGCGTGGAACGGGCGCTGGAGATCCTCGGCGACACGGTGCCCGACCACCTCGCCGCCGCAGGCAAGCTGCGGGTGGAACACCGACAGGCGTCGTTGGAGGAGTTGGGCCGGCTCGCGGATCCGCCGATGACGAAGGACGCTGTGGCGGGCCGTATTCGGCGGCTGCTGTCGATGGCCGATCGCAAGGCCAAGCAGGACGGCATCCCGGACACCGAGTCGGCCGTCACACCGGACCTGCTCGAGGACGCCTAGCTCGATTCGCCAAACGGCGGCCATTTCAGCGAAAAGCGTGTGGCAAGCGGCCACTCGGCCGACACTTCAGTTGTGTCCGCGGGTGACCCGCCCACCGGAGTCGTGACGTTCCTGTTCACCGATATCGAGGGTTCCACTCGTCGGTGGGAGTCCGACGCGGATGCCATGCGGGTCGCGCTTGCTTGCCATGACAAGGTGTTGCGGTCGGCCATCGAGGCGCATGACGGATTCGTGTTCAGCCACAGTGGTGATGGTCTTGCTGCCGCGTTCGCGTCGCCGAGGGCCGCCGTCGAGGCCGCCGTCGACGCCCAGCGGGAGTTGGAATTGCCGGTGCGCATGGGTATGGCGACCGGTGAGGCCGAGGTTCGCGACGGTGACTATTTCGGCACAGTGCTCAATCGTGCGTCCCGGGTGATGGCGGCCGGGCACGGCGGCCAGATACTCGTGGCCGAGTCAACGGCTGTCTTGCTCGACGGCGTCGAACTGTTGAACCTGGGCCCGCGGCGGTTGCGCGATGTGACGCACCCGATCACCATCTTTCAACTGCGGACCCAAGTGTTCCATGTGACTTCCCGCCGTTACGCAGCCTGGACCCTGACCGGGGAAATCTCCGGCCGGTGGAAAGAAGGTTGGTTGGGCGTGATGACGAAGTAACCCGGATCGCAGCGGCATTGCGAACCAATCGCTTCGTCACATTGACGGGTGTCGGCGGAGTGGGCAAGACGCGACTGGCGCTCGAGGTCGCTGGTCACTGCACCAACGATTTCACCGACGGTGTCTGGGTTTTCGAGCTTGCGTCCGTGGCCGACGCAAGTGCCGTGGCTGATTCGGTCGCCGCAATTCTGGGCATCGCTCAACAACCCGGGATGAGCATGCGTGATTCGGTCGCGACCGTGTTGGAGAACCGGAAGCGGCTGTTGATCTTCGACAACTGCGAACACGTTTTGGATGCGGCCGCAGGACTTGTCGAGGCCATCCTCGCGAAGTCCTCGACCGTGAGCATCCTCGCCACCAGCAGAGAGGGCTTGGGCGTCACCGAAGAACAGATCTGGCCGGTCCGCACACTCTCTGACGAAGCGGCGGCCGAGCTGTTCGTGGAGCGCGCCGAGAGCATTGCTCCTGGTGCTGGCGTCCACGAAATGGAGGCGGTCACCGACATATGTCGTCGCCTCGACGGCATTCCGCTGGCGATCGAACTCGCTGCGTCCCGGGTTTCGGTGATGACGCTTACCGACATTCGGGACCGGCTCGACAAGAGATTCAAGCTCCTCGTAGGGTCACGACGCAGTCTGGAAAGACACCAGACACTTCGTCACGCAGTGCAATGGTCATACGATCTCTTGAGCGCCGACGAGAAGAGACTGCTGGAGCGGTGTTCGGTGTTCGCCGGTGGATTCGAAATCCACAGCGCCTGTGCCGTGGCTGGGCCGGAGTACGACGAGTTCGCTGTCGTAGATCTTCTCGAGTCTCTGGTGCGCAAGTCGTTGGTCACGGTGGACCGATCCGAAAAGACGGCCCGGTTCTCCATGCTCGAAACCGTTCGCCAGTTCGCAGAGGAACAGCTCGCCTCTTGCGGTGCGGCAGAGGCGGTTCGAAATGCCCACGCCCGCTACTTCGCTCGACTCGAGAGCGCGATGATGTCCTTATGGAACAGCCCTGAGCAACGCGAGGCGTACCGCCGGTTGGCGGTGGAGCTGGCGAACTTGCGCACAGCCTTCCGTTGGGCAGCCGATAACGACGACATCGACGTGGCCGCGACGATCACAACCTATGTGGGGTTGCTTGGTTTCGGAGTCGAGAACTACGAGCCGATCGGATGGGCCGAGGAAGTGATCGAGCCCGCTGTCGCCGTCAATCATCCCCGTGTCCCGAGTCTGTATGTGATCGCAGCGGTGTCCTGGATGGCCGGCAGGCTGGAGAAGGCGCTTCGATATGCGGAGGTCGGCGCAACGGTGTTGGCCTGCAACGAAAATGCGCCCCCGTACGGAATGGAGGGGTGGCTCGGAGCGTCCTACCTTCCCGCCGGCGAGCCGTTGCGATGGGCCGATATGTGCCAGGCGCAACTCAAACGACGCGGCGACAACGACGTATACATTCGCGGCTGCCAGGTGTTCGCTCTGACTTTCGGGGGTCTGCTTGACGAAGCGATGGAAGCCGCCGTGGGTCTGGTCGAAGCGGGAGCGGCAACTGGTAATCCTTATCTGTATACCTTCGCGGTCGCAGCCAGCACATTTCCGAGCCATGCGAAGGGGTCGGTCACGAGTATCCAAACGTGCAGCGACGCTCTGGCGATGGCTCTGGAAAGCGGCAATCGTTTCAACGCATCGATTCTCGCGCTTGCCATGGCCAGGTTCGAGGCGCTGGATGCGGTGAACCTAGAGGCGCTCGAGCACCTGACGTTGGTTCTCCGCAGTTACCATGACTCGGGCAACGTCGGTAGCATCCGCAGCCCGCTTGCTGTGCTGAGTACGTTTCTCGATCGCGTGGGCCGATATGAGCAGGCCGCTGTCATCAGCGGGTTTTCATCGAGCCCGCTGGCTCAGGCCGTGCTTCCTGAGTTCACAACCTCCATAGCCCACCTCCGTACGATGCTCGGTGACGACACGTACGAATCACTTGCTCGAGCGGGTGGGTCGATGACGATGGCCGCGATTGTGGCTTTCGCCTACGACCAAATCGACCAGGCGCGAGCGGAACTCGCCCGACCATCATGAATGCGCCGTCGGGCGTTGTGACGTTCCTGTTCACCGATGTCGAGGGCTCGACCCGTCGGTGGGAGGCCGACCAGGTCGCGATGCGCGTCGCGTTGGCCGCTCACGACAAACTGCTGCGGTCGGCGATCGAGGCGCACGACGGGTTTCTGTTCAGTCACAGCGGCGACGGCGTGGCCGCTGCGTTCGCGTCGCCGAGCGCCGCCGTCGAGGCCGCCATCGATGCACAACGGGAGTTGCAACTGCCGGTGCGGATGGGGATCGCGACCGGTGAGGCCGAGGTTCGCGATGGTGACTATTTCGGCACGGTGCTCAACCGCGCGGCTCGGGTGATGGCGGCCGGGCACGGTGGGCAGATCCTGGTGGCCGAGTCGACGGCGGTTCTCCTCAGCGACTTCGAATTGGTCAATCTGGGCTCGCGGCGCTTGCGGGACGTCTCGACACCGATCGCTCTCTATCAGGTTCGAGCCCCGGGTTTGCGGGGCGACTTCCCGCCCCTGCGCACCGAAGACGCGAACGTGGGAAATTTGAGACCCCCGACCACGACTTTGATCGGGCGGGAGTCGGAAGTCACCGATGTTGAGGCTGCGCTGCGGCAGCATCGGCTGCTCACCCTGACCGGCGTGGGAGGGGTGGGCAAGACCCGGGTGGCACTGGAAGTCGCGGCGCGCCTGGTGGGCGAATTCCCGGACGGTGTATGGGTTCTCGAGCTGGCGAACGTGACCGACCCGAGGGCCGTGCCCGACGCCGTCGCCGCGGTCCTCGGCGTCGGCCCGCAGGCGGGCAAGACCGTCGGCGAGTCCGTGGCGGACGCCTTGGAAGGCAGGGTGCGGCTCTTGGTATTCGACAACTGTGAGCATGTGGTGGACGACGTGGCGGATCTGGTGGAAAGGATTCTCACCCGCACGCCGACGGTGAAAATCTTGGCGACCAGCCGCGAGGGGTTGGGGCTCGCCGATGAACGCCTGTGGCGTCTTCCTTCACTCGAAGTCACCACGGCGATGGCTCTGTTCGAAGAGCGCGCGCAGGTCCCGCTCACCAACGAATCCGCCGCGGTCGAGGAGATCTGCCGTCGGCTCGACGGGATTCCCTTGGCGATCGAGCTGGCCGCAGCCCGGATGGCGTCGATGACCGCGACCGAGGTGCGTGACCGCCTCGATCATCGATTCAAGCTACTCGTCGGCGCCCGTCGCGGGTTGGAGCGTCACCAGACACTCCGGCACGCGGTGTCGTGGTCCTTCGATCTGCTCGACCAGGCGGAGAAGCGGCTCATGGTCCGATGCTCCGTCTTTGCGGGCGGCTTCGACCTCCAAAGCGCCTGTGCGGTGGCCGAACCGGATGAAGCCGACGAGTACGCCGTCCTCGATCGCCTTGGGGCACTGGTCCGCAAGTCGTTGCTCGTGGCGGATCGCTCGACGGGTCGGACCCGCTACTCGATGCTGGAGACCATCCGCCAGTTCGCCGAAGAACAACTCGTCGCTTGCGGTGCAGCAGAGGAGATTCGAGCGCTTCACGCCCGCTACTTCGCCGGCTGCGAGGACGAGGTGATGGGTCTGTGGGACAGTCCGCGACAGCGTGAGGCCTACGAGTGGTTCACCACGGAGTTCGCGAACCTGCGCATCGCATTCCGGTGGGCTGCCGACCATGGCGACCTCGATGTAGCGGCCGTGATCGCCACATACGCCGGGCTCGTGGGATTCAACGCCGAGAACTACGAGCCGATCTCTTGGGCGGAGGAGTTGGTGGAACGGGCGCGAGCCGCCGACCATCCCAGGCTCCAATATCTCTGCCAGATCGCGTCGGTGTGTTACATGGCTGGTCGGGTCGACGCAGCGATCAACTACACCGACACCATCGGACGGGCCATACGCGACGGGCGGGACGCGGTGCCGTTCGGCCTTGCTGGCCTGGCCGGAGGGGCATACCTGATGACCGGTCACCCCGAGCGGGCGTTGCAGTGGTGCCGAACATATCTCGAACAGGGTCGCGGATCGCAGGCCTTGAATCGCGCAGGCCTTGTTCAAGCGCTGGCGGTCACGGGGTCAGACGAGGAAGCGATGGACGCCGCGGAGGGTCTTATCGAGGCCGCCGAGGCAACAGGAAACCCCTGGGTCTTGACCAATGCCTTCATGGCGTGCGGCTTGGCATACAGACGCTCCGAACCGATCCGGTCGCTCAACATCTTTCGCCGAGGCCTCCTGGTCGCCCGCGCCAGCGCCAACCGGTTCAACGAGTCGCATTTGGCGCATCTCATGTCCTGGTTGGAGTTTCAGCATGGTGAACCGGCCACGGCGCTCGACCACCTGACCTTCGCGCTGCGCAATTATCAGAACGCGGGCAGCGTCGCTTTCTATCACCCACCGCTCGCCAACCTTGCCATGGTTCTCGAGAAACTCGGGCAGCCTGAGCCCGCAGCCACTTTGGCCGGTTTCGCGGTGCTGAGCCAGATGACCCGCGCGCTCTACCCCGAGCTCACGGAGTTGATCATCCGCTTGCGTGAAGCGCTCGGGCACCAGACTTTCGAGCTACTCGCCGAGAAGGGGGCGACGATGCCCTTCGCCGCGATGGCCACCTACGCCTACGAGCAGATCGATCACGCCCGGGCGCAACTGCAACAACTACGGTGAACCCATGGAGACACTGAGAGTCGGCGTGGCCAAGCCCGACCCGCCCTTCAACGGGATGTCCGACGACGGTGGCCTCGACATCGACCTGATGCGAGCGCTCGGGGACAAGATCGGCGCGACAGTCGAATTCGTGTCCTACGACGGCGCCGACTTCGACGGCATCTTCGATGCGCTGGGAACGGAGTACGACTGCGTCGCCGCCGGAACCACCGTCACGCCCGAGCGCGAGCAGAAGGCGACGTTCCTGCCGCCGTATGTCATCTCCGGTCAGTCGCTGGCCGTCGACACTCGCCGGCTGCCGGGCGTCACCTCCGTCGACGACCTGGAGGGCCTCACCATCGGCGTGCAGCGGGGCAACACCAGCCAGCCGATCGCCGAGCGACTCGTCGCGGAGGACAAGGCAGGCGCCATCCGCGTCTACGACTACGGCTCGATTCGCGACGCGTTGGCCGACCTGTCCAGCGGTGACTGCGACGCCGTGATGAAGCTTGCCCCGGTGCTGACCGAACTGGTCAGGGCGGTCCCAGGGGTTGAGGTCGTCCAGCGCGACATCACTGTCGAGGACATCGCGGTCGCGGTTCCGCTCGGTGACCAGGCGCTTCTCGGACGGCTCACCGTCGCGCAGGCCGAGTTGGAGGCCGACGGCACCCTCCAGCGGATGCGCCGCAAATGGCTCGGCAACCCGTTCGCGGATCAACGCCTGGCCGTGCACTGACCAGGTGACACGTGGCCGCTATCACACCACTAGGCTGGCGGTCGAGCACTACACGCTGAGGCAACTAAGGGAGAGACCAGTGACCATCCGGGTAGGCGTTAACGGCTTCGGCCGCATCGGGCGCAACTTCTACCGGGCGCTCGCCGCGCAGAAGGCAGAGGGCAAGAGCACCGACACCGAGATCGTTGCCGTCAACGACCTCACCGACAACGCCAGCTTGGCGCACCTGCTGAAGTTCGACTCGATCCTCGGCCGGTTCCCCGCCGAGATCAGCCTCGAGGGCGACGACACCATCGTCATCGGCGATCAGAAGATCAAGGCGCTCGAGGTCAAGGAGGGCCCGTCGGCCCTGCCGTGGGGCGACCTCGGCGTCGACGTGGTCGTCGAGTCGACCGGCATCTTCACCAAGCGTGACAAGGCGCAGGGCCACCTGGACGCCGGCGCCAAGAAGGTCATCATCTCCGCGCCCGCCACCGATGAGGACATCACGATCGTCCTCGGCGTCAACGACGACAAGTACGACGGCAGCCAGAACATCATTTCCAACGCCTCGTGCACCACGAACTGCCTCGGCCCGCTGGCAAAGGTGCTCAACGACGAGTTCGGCATCGTCAAGGGCTTGATGACCACGGTCCACGCCTACACGCAGGACCAGAACCTGCAGGACGGTCCGCACAAGGACCTGCGCCGCGCTCGCGCCGCTGCCCTGAACATCGTCCCGACCTCGACCGGCGCCGCCAAGGCGATCGGCCTGGTTCTCCCGGAGCTCAAGGGCAAGCTCGACGGCTACGCGCTGCGCGTGCCGATCCCCACGGGTTCGTGCACCGACCTGACCGCCGAGCTGTCCAAGTCGGCAACGGCCGACGAGATCAACGCGGCGTTCAAGGCCGCCGCGGATGGTCCGCTCAAGGGCATCCTCAAGTACTACGACGCGCCGATCGTCTCCAGCGACATCGTCACCGATCCGCACAGCTCGATCTTCGACGCCGGCCTGACCAAGGTGATCGACAACCAGGCCAAGACCGTGTCCTGGTACGACAACGAGTGGGGTTACTCCAACCGGCTGGTCGACCTGGTCGCGCTTGTCGGCAAGTCGCTCTGACACCGTGGCGATCAAGACTCTGGAAGACCTTCTCGGTGAAGGTGTTTCAGATCGCGGGGTGCTGGTCCGCTCGGATCTGAACGTTCCGCTCGACGACGGCAACATCACCGACCCAGGTCGTATCACCGCGTCGGTGCCCACGCTGAAGGCGCTTTCCGACGCGGGTGCCAAGGTGATCGTCACCGCACATCTCGGCCGGCCCAAGGGCGAGCCCGATCCGAAGCTTTCGCTGGCTCCGGTCGCGAAGGCGTTGGGGGAGCAGCTCGGTCGCCACGTTCAGCTGGCCGGTGACGTCGTCGGCACCGACGCACTCGCCCGCGCCGAAGGACTGACCGACGGCGACATCCTGTTGCTGGAGAACATCCGCTTCGATGCCCGCGAAACCAGCAAGGACGACGCCGAACGTCTGGCGCTGGCCAAGCAGCTCGTCGAACTCGTCGGCGATGACGGTGCTTTCGTCTCCGACGGATTCGGCGTGGTGCACCGCAAGCAGGCGTCGGTGTACGACGTCGCCACCCTGCTCCCGCACTATGCGGGCACGTTGGTGGCCGCCGAGGTCAACGTGCTCGAGCAGCTGACCACCTCGACCGACAAGCCCTACGCGGTGGTGCTCGGCGGGTCGAAGGTCTCCGACAAGCTGGCGGTCATCGAGTCGTTGGCGGAGAAGGCCGACAGCCTGATCATCGGCGGGGGAATGTGCTTCACATTCCTTGCCTCACAGGGTGTTTCGGTCGGTACCTCGCTGCTGGAAGAAGGCATGATCGAGACGTGCCGCAAGCTGCTCGACACCTACGCCGACGTGATCCACGTCCCGGTCGACATCGTGGTGGCCGACAAGTTCGCCGCGGACGCGTCGGCTGAGGTCGTCGCCGCCGACAAGATTCCCGAGGACAAGATGGGCCTCGACATCGGCCCGGGCTCGGTGGAGCGCTTCACGACGCTGCTGTCCAACGCCAAGACCGTGTTCTGGAACGGCCCGATGGGCGTGTTCGAGTTCTCGGCGTTCGCAGCGGGCACCAAGGGCGTCGCCGAGGCGATCATCGCCGCGACCGGCAAGGGCGCGTTCAGCGTCGTTGGCGGCGGCGATTCCGCGGCGGCGGTCCGTCAGCTCGGCTTGGGCGAAGAGGGCTTCTCTCACATTTCGACCGGGGGCGGGGCCTCGCTGGAATACCTTGAAGGCAAGAAACTGCCCGGTATCGCTGTTTTGGAAGAGTGAGAGGTTTTGGAATCGTGAGCCGTAAGCCGCTGATCGCCGGCAACTGGAAGATGAACCTCAACCACTTCGAGGCGATCGCGCTGGTGCAGAAGATCGCATTCGCCTTGCCGGCGAAGTACTTCGACAAGGTCGACGTGACGGTGATCCCGCCGTTCACCGATCTACGCAGCGTCCAAACCCTCGTAGACGGCGACAAGCTGTTGCTGACCTACGGCGCGCAGGATCTCTCGCAGCACGATTCGGGCGCATACACCGGCGACATCAGCGGCGCGTTCCTGGCCAAGCTGGGTTGCACCTTCGTCGTCGTCGGCCACTCCGAACGCCGCACCTACCACCACGAGGACGACGAGATCGTCGCGGCCAAGGCGGCGGCCGCCTTCCGGCACGGGTTGGTGCCGATCATCTGCATCGGTGAGCAACTCGAGGTTCGTGAGGCGGGCAACCACGTCGAGCACAACGTGGAGTCCCTGCGGGGGTCGCTGGCGGGCCTGTCGGCCGAACAGATCGGTCAGGCCGTGATCGCCTACGAGCCCGTGTGGGCCATCGGCACCGGCCGGGTGGCCAGCGCGGCCGACGCCCAGGAGGTCTGCAAGGCGATCCGCGACGAGCTGGGCAAGCTGGCGTCGCCGCAGGTGGCCGCCGGTGTCCGGGTGCTGTACGGCGGGTCGGTCAACGCCAAGAACGTCGGCGACATCGTCGCGCAGGAAGACATCGACGGAGCCCTGGTCGGCGGAGCGTCGCTGGACGGCGAGCAGTTCGCCACGCTGTCGGCCATTGCGGCCGGCGGGCCCCTGCCCTAGCGCGCCGATTAGTGAGCGTCGCCGTCGATTAGGTAGTCTTGCGCCCATGGAATTGGCCCTGCAGATCACCCTGGTAGTGACCAGTGTCCTGGTCGTGCTCCTGGTGCTGCTGCATCGCGCCAAGGGCGGCGGCCTGTCCACGCTGTTCGGCGGCGGCGTTCAGTCCAGCCTGTCGGGCTCGACGGTGGTGGAGAAGAACCTGGACCGGTTGACGTTGTTCGTCACGGGCATCTGGCTCGTCTCGATCGTCGGCGTCGCGCTGCTCATCAAGTACAGCTGATTCTGCGCACCTCGCTGTGCGGCCCGGCCCGGAGCCGTCGATACTTGACTCATGGCTGAAGTCGCCGGACTCGAACCGATAGGCGCGGTCAGGCGGACCAAGGTCGGTCGCGACGCCACCGAGCCCATGCGTGAGGACATCCGACTCCTCGGCGCCATACTCGGCGACACCGTCCGCGAGCAGAACGGCGACGAGGTGTTCGACCTCGTCGAGCGCGCCCGCGTCGAGTCGTTCCGGGTGCGCCGCTCCGAGATCGACCGTTCGGAGCTGGCGGACATGTTCGACGGCATCGACATCCATCAGGCGATCCCGGTGATCCGCGCGTTCACCCACTTCGCGCTGCTGGCGAACGTCGCCGAGGACATCCACCGGGAGCGTCGCCGGGCCGTCCACGTGCAAGCGGGTGAGCCGCCGCAGAACAGCAGTCTCGCCGCAACCTATGCCAAGCTGGACGCCGTCGACCTCGACGCCGAGACCGTTGCCAAAGCCCTCACGGGGGCGATGGTGTCGCCGGTGATCACCGCGCACCCCACCGAGACCAGACGCCGCACGATCTTCGACACCCAGCACCGCATCACCGAGCTGATGCGGCTGCGGCTACACGGGCACGACAGCGCCGACGGCCGAGACATCGAGAGTGAGCTGCGCCGCCACATCCTGACGTTGTGGCAGACCGCACTGGTTCGGTTGTCGCGGTTGAAGATTCAGGACGAGATCGAAACGGGTCTGCGGTATTACCCGGCGGCGTTCTTCGAGGTCATCCCTCAGGTGAACGCCGACGTGCGCACCGAGCTGCAATCCCGTTGGCCCGACGCCGGGCTGCTGGACGAACCGATCGTGCGGCCCGGGTCGTGGATCGGCGGGGATCGAGACGGCAACCCCAACGTCACCGCCGAGGTCGTTCGACTCGCGACCGGCCGGGCCGCCTATACGGCGTTCGACCACTACTTCGTCGAGATCACAGCGCTGGAAGAGGAGCTGTCGATGTCGGCGCGGCTGGTCCGGATCAGCGAGGGTCTCGAAGCGCTGGCCGCGCGTTGCGAGGAACCCGCGCGGGCCGACGAGCCCTACCGCCGAGCGTTGCGGGTGATCCACTCCCGGCTGACGTCGACGGCGAAGGAGATCCTCGACGAGCAGCCCGAGCACGAACTCGATCTGGGGCTCGAGCGCTACGAGTCGCCCGCCGAACTTCTCGCCGACCTGGACGTGGTCGACGAGTCGCTGCGCACCAACGGCAGCGCGGTGCTGGCCGATGATCGGTTGGCCCGGCTGCGGGAAGCCGTGCGCACCTTCGGATTCCACCTCTGCGGCCTCGACATGCGGCAGAACTCCGAGGTTCACGAGGAAGTCATCGCCGAGCTGCTGGCGTGGGCGGGTGTGCACCCTGACTACGGGTCGCTGACGGAATCCGAGCGCGTCGAGTTGTTGGCCGGTGAGCTGTCGACCCGGCGGCCGCTGGTCAAGGCCGGTGCGGAGCTGTCCGAACTGGCCCGCAAGGAACTCGACATCGTCGCGGCCGCCGCACGGGCGGTGCGGATCCTCGGTTCGCGGGCGGTGCCGAACTACATCATCTCGATGTGCGAGTCGGTGTCGGACATGCTGGAGGCGGCGATCCTGCTCAAAGAGGTCGGGCTGCTCGACGTGTCGGGGGAGACGCCGTACGCCCCGGTGGGCGTCGTGCCGTTGTTCGAGACCATCGACGATTTGCAGCGCGGTTCCTCGATTCTCGAAGCGGCGCTGGACCTTCCGGTGTACCGGTCGATCGTGTCGACGCGCAGCGAGAGCCAAGAGGTGATGCTCGGCTACTCCGACTCGAACAAGGACGGCGGCTACCTGGCGGCCAACTGGGCGCTGTACCGGGCCGAACTCGACCTGGTGGAGTCGGCGCGCAAGACCGGAATCCGGTTGCGGCTCTTCCACGGTCGCGGTGGCACCGTGGGTAGGGGCGGCGGTCCGAGCTACGACGCCATCCTCGCGCAGCCGCCCGGTGCGGTGAACGGATCGCTGCGGCTCACCGAGCAGGGCGAGGTGATCGCGGCGAAATACGCCGAGCCGCAGGTGGCGTCTCGCAATCTCGAAACCCTCCTGGCCGCCACGTTGGGGGCCACGTTGCTCGATGTGGAGGGTCTCGGCGACGAAGCGGGTCCGGCCTACGAGGTGCTCGACGACCTCGCTGCCCGAGCGCAGCGGGCGTACGCCGAATTGGTGCACGAGACACCGGGTTTCGTCGACTACTTCAAGGCATCGACGCCGGTGAGCGAGATCGGCGCACTGAACATCGGGAGTAGGCCGTCGTCGCGCAAGCCGACCACGTCGATCGCGGACCTGCGGGCGATTCCGTGGGTACTGGCGTGGAGCCAGTCGCGGGTGATGCTGCCCGGCTGGTACGGCACGGGGAAGGCCTTCGAGGAGTGGATCGCCGAGGGTCCCGAGTCGGAGGAGGACCGTGTCGAGGTCTTGCGGGACCTCTACCGGCGGTGGCCGTTCTTCCGCACCGTGCTGTCGAATATGGCGCAAGTGATGGCGAAATCCGATCTGGGATTGGCCGCGCGGTATTCCGAACTGGTGGACGACGAGGAGCTACGGCGGCGAGTGTTCGACAAGATCGCCGACGAACACGACCGCACGATCCGGATGCACAACCTCATCACCGGCCAGGACGATCTGCTCGCGGACAACCCGGCGCTGGCCCGTTCGGTGTTCAACCGGTTCCCGTACCTCGAACCGCTGAACCACCTGCAGGTCGAGTTGCTGCGCCGCTACCGGTCTGGCGACGACGACGAGCTCGTCCAGCGCGGGATTCTGTTGACGATGAGCGGTTTGGCGACGGCGCTGCGCAACAGCGGCTAGTTCGGCGGTCAGAGGCCGGCGGACCGGCGAACCTTGTTCACTGCACCGCGCACCACCTGTTCGGTTGCGGCCAGCGGAGAGATCACGGACTCGCCAAGGCCAACGATCCGCTCGACCCGGCTGACGATGCCTTCCATCCGGTCGACGACGCCGTTGAGGCGTGGCGCCAACTCGTTGATCTGGTTGATGGTCTCATTGAACCGCTCCAGGGTGGCATCGAGGTTGGCAGTCGAGCTGTTGAGGTCTTCGAGCGTCTCGCTCAACCCCTCGAGGATGGTGTCGACCTGCTCGACGGTGACGTCGGCGTTCAGCGCCGCCTGCGCGAGCTTCCTGATCCGTTCGGGCCCGGTGCGCACCGGCCGACCGCCCTTGTCTGCCATGACGGCCATTATGACCGCAGTCGGTGGAACCGCTGGGTGGAACCCGTCGTCTGAACAAATATGAGCCACAGAGAGTCCACGTCTCGGCAATGCGCGATGGACCCGCGCAGTGTCATGCTCCGATCTGCGTCAGGGGACTACGAGGCGGGGTTCCGTGATGGCGCCGACGATTCCTCAGAACGGCGGCGGTTCGTCGTCCCTGGCGATGCGCTCGGAGAGGAGTAATTGTTTTCGGGCGATCCGCTGGGCGTTGTGTTGCCGCTCCAGCGCGATGCGGTAAGCCCTGTCCTCGGCGCGGCTGCGACGACGCAGCGGCATCATCGCACCGCGGTACTCGGAAGCCGGTCGGTTCGACTGCGTGGTCTCGACTTCGCCGGTGGGCACGGCTAACTGCTCGAAGAACTCCGCACCGGCCGGCGTGGTGGTGTACGTCTGCCCACTCGGCGCTCGCCAGATCACCGTCCCGTCGGGCAGCTGCTGGTCTCTCCAGCCGCCCTCACCAATCCAGAACGTTTTCAGCAAATGGTGAAACACGCAGAGTAGCTTGAGGTTTGACGGATGAGTCGGTCCCATAGGCCAGGGCATCGTGTGGTCGATCTGGCAGTGCTCAGCGGGGACGTCGCAGCCGGGGAATCGGCACGTCAGGTCGCGCCACCGGATGAAGCGGGCCAGCGCCGCCGACGGGCGGTAGCCAGCCTCTGCGCAGGGTTCGGGAAGCGCGACCGGGCGCAGCCTGGCGGTCGTCAGCTGTTCGCGCAGCATCGCCGCCGGCACCGCACCGTAGCCCGGCAGGAAGCCCGGGTTGTTCGACCGGCCCTCGATCGTCGCCTGCTCTGCGAGCACGTTGATGACGATCTGGGTGGACGGTTCAGCGGTGGCCCCCCGCTGGCAATTCTCGGCGCCGCAACCGCACACGAGATACATCCGGCCTTCGGACATCGCCATCATCGCGTCGACGCGCCGCTGATCCTGGGTGCGCGGGTCGTCATCGCAGACGGTGGCGACGACCTGATCGACGCGAGTATCGAACGCGACACCCTCCTCGAATGTGAGCCGCGCCCACACCCCGACCATCCCCTTGCCCATCGGCCCGACGTGCAGGTACCGACCATCGTTTTCCGGCTTGGGTTCGCGCACACCCGCCGGATCGAACTTCTCCACCCACATGTCGATGCGTTCGTGAAGTTTGGGGCCGGACAACTTCATCCATTTCGGTGCCCATTTGGCGAACGCCGCGTCGAGGCGGGCGATGCGGTCATCGTCCTCGACATTGCAACTGCGGCTGACCAGTGCGGCCATCATCCGGAAGTCGATCTGCCCGTTTGCGAACACCTCGGCGACCTTGGGCAAGCGCTCGCGCAAGTCGATCGCGTAGCGAAGGCGGCTTGCTGCGCGGCCCCGACTGATGTTCAACGCCGCCGCGACCTCGGCCACCACGTTGGCGTGGCCGTCGACGGCCCAGTTCGCCCGCTCGGCATCGTCCTCGGGAGCACGACGGGCGTACAGCTCACCGATGGCCATGAGCTCACGGCCGCAGGCTGCGCTCTGCTCGCGCGACGCCGCGGTGATGGTTTCGGCCACCGCTGCGTCATCGAATCTATCGAACATGTGTGCGACTTTACTCGTGCCCACTGACACGTGGCGGCGCTCGCCGCGTTCGTCTCGCGTGGCAGTCTGAACCGCGTGGGCAAGCTCATCTACGGCTTCAACGTCTCGGTCGACGGCTACATCGCCGACGCACAAGGCAGCATCGACTGGTCCGAACCGAGCCAAGAACTGCACCAGTACTGGAACGACTTCGAGCGCGAGACCGCGCTGTCGTTCTACGGGCGGCGACTCTACGAGCTGATGTCGGCGTACTGGCCGAACGCGGACGAAGATCCGGACGCCGATCCGGTCATCGTCGACTACGCCCGCGTCTGGCGCGACATGCCCAAGGTCGTGTTCTCGCGCACCCTGAAATCCGTCGACTGGAACTCTCGCCTGGAACGCGGTGACCCTGTCGACGTGGTGAGGAAGCTGAAGGCCGAGACCGACGGCCGCCTGGAGGTGGCCGGTGCGACCCTGGCCGCACCCATCGTGCAGGCTGGACTGGTGGACGAGTACCTGATCGTCGTCGCGCCCACCCTGGTCGGCGGCGGCACTCGGTTCTTGCCGACCCTGCCGTCGTGGATCTCACTGCGGCTGTTGGAGAACCGCACCTTCCCCGGTGGCACGGTACTGCTGCGATACGAGGCCAAACACGACTGATCGGGCGCACACAGGGAGGACGACCATGCCCTTGGACCGCGAGTTCGTTTTCGAGGCGGTGGCCGACGAGCGACTGCAGATTGCGGCTCTCATCGACGGCCTCGACGACGCCCAGTTGGCGACTCCCAGTCTCTGTGAGGGATGGAGCGTCAAGATGGTTGCCGCGCACCTCGTGAGCGTGTTCGCCGACGGCTTCTGGACGTTTCAGCTCACCGCGCTTCGCCGCGGCGGCATCAGCTGGGCCATCGACGAGTTGGCGCGCCGCCGAGCACAACAACCGGCCGCCGAGATCGCCGACACCCTCCGCAGGCGCGCCCACCATCGCCTCAGTCCGCCGGTGACCGGCCCCCTGTCCGGACTCACCGACGTCCTAGCGCACGGCGGCGACATCAAGATCCCGCTCGGCATTCCCTACGAGCCGGCCCCGGAACGCATCGCGCCGGTGCTCGAATTCCTCACGGGGCCGAAGGCATACGGCTTCCTGCCTCGCAGCCGACTAAAGGGCCTACGCCTGCACGCCACCGACATCGGACAGGCGTGGGGTCGAGGCGACGAGATCCGCGGTCCCGCTGGATCGTTGCTGATGAGCGTCCTCGGGCGCAGACCGCTCTTGTCCACACTCGGCGGCCCGGGGCTACCGATTCTCCGGCAGCGGATCGAGGCCTGAGCCCGCGTCAGATCTTGCTTGCCGCAGCCTCGTCGAGCAGCCACACCGTCGCTTCTCGACCCACTGCGCCCGCAGCGGGCACGTCGTCGGCATCGGCTCCGCCGATCGCCGCCGCCACCGCGTCGGCTTTCCCCTCCCCGGAGACGACGAACCACACCTCCCGCGAGCGTCGAACTGCGGGCAGTGTCAACGTGATCCGCCGGGGAGGTGGCTTGGGGGAGTCCTCGACGCCGACGACCAGGCGTTCGGTCTCGCGCACCGCGGGGGTGTGCGGGAACAACGAGTTGATGTGCCCCTCACCGCCCATCCCGAGCAGATGGACGTCGAAATCGGGTGCGGGCTCACCGCTGTCGGCGTTCGCGGCCAGCACGCTCTCGTAGTCCGCCGCGGCGGCGTCAAGGTCGTCGCCGAACTCCGCACCGCTGGCGGCCATCGGGTGCACGTTCGCCGCTGGGATGTCGATGTGATCCAGCAGCGCCTCGCGGGCCTGCTTGTAGTTGCGCTCGTCGTCGTCCTCGGGCACGAAACGGTCGTCGCCCCAATACAAGTGGACCTTGGACCAGTCGATCCGCGCGCTGCTCTCTGCGACTCGTTTCAACAACCCCGTGCCGCTGCCGCCGCCGGTCAGGACGATCTGCGCCGAACCGCGCTTACCGATGGCCTCCACAATGGCCGCCACCAGGCGATCACCCGCGGCGGCAACCATCGCGGCGGTGTCCGGATACCGCTCGACGGTCGCGCTCATGCGTACTGCACCTTCTCGATGCCTTCGAGCGCTTCGTGGTAGATCTCGTCCGCATCGAGCCTGCGCAGATCCTCGGCCAGACATTCCTTGGCCTCCCTGCGCGCCAACGGAAGTCGAGCCTCCGGCTTGCTCGTGCGGCTTAGCGTCGCGGTGATACCGGTCTGTGGCCGCGTCAGGGTGATGGTCTCGCTATTGCGCATGAGCTCGACCTTCAGATCGCCCACCACTCGTTGCACGGGCGCATCGGTCCTGGCCGCGAGCCATCCCGCCAGGACGTCGAGCGACGGTTCGTCACGCAGTCCGGACACCACTGCCGACGTGATCGGTTCGTGCGGGGCCTGATCGACGGCCGCCGCCAACAGCGCCCGCCAGTACGTGATCCGCGCCCAGCAGAGGTCGGTGTCACCCGCGGTATAGCCCTCGAGTCGGCTCTTGATGGCCGCCAGCGGATCCGGGCACTGGGTGGCGTTGGTGATCCGTCGAATCGCCAACCGCCCCAATGGATCCTTCGCCGGGACAGGAGGTCCGCCTGCGGGCCACCATGCCACCACCGGCGTATCGGGCAGCAGGAACGGCAGTACCACGCTGTTGGCGTGGTCGGCGAGTTCGCCGTGCAGGCGCAGCGAGACGACTTCTCCCGCCCCCGCGTCCCCGCCGACGCGCAGTTGCGCATCGAGTCGGGCCTTGGCCGCATCGCGGTCGCCGGGCACGACGACGATCACCCGGCAGGGATGCTCGCGGCTGGCGAAGTTGGCCGCCTCGATCGAATCCTCCAGCAGTTCATCGCTGTGCAGGGAGATGACGAGCGTGAGCACCCGGCTCAACGTGATCGCGCCGCCCTCTTCGCGCAGGCCGGTGATCTTCTTGTTGATGTCGTTGGTGGTGGTGTCCGGCAGATCGACAATCATTGCTCGGCTTCTCCTCGCTCCGCTCCTCGCGCCTCCGGCGCTGCGATGCTCACTCGTCGTCGCCTTCGCGGATCACGGCCGCCTCCATTCCCGGCCCATGCGATGCAACATCTCATCGGCGGACGCCGGGCCCCAGGTGCCTGCCTCGTAGGCTTCGGGCTTCCCGCTGGCCGCCCAGTGGTCCAGCACGGGATCGAGGATCTCCCACGACAACTCGACCTCGCGGTTCACCGGGAACAGCGACGGTTCGCCGAGCAGTACATCGAGGATCAGCCGCTCGTAGGCCTCGGGGGAGTCCTCGGCGAACGCCGAACCGTAGGAAAAGTCCATGTTCACGTCACGGACCTCCATCGCGCTTCCGGGCACCTTCGAACCGAACCGGGTGGTGATGCCCTCATCGGGCTGCACCCGGATCACCAGGGCGTTCTGGCCGAGTTCCTCGGTCATCGTCTTGTCGAACGGCAGGTGCGGCGCCCGCTTGAAGATCAGCGCGATCTCGGTCACCCTGCGGCCCAACCGTTTTCCGGTGCGCAGGAAGAACGGCACCCCGGCCCAGCGCCGGGTGTCGACCTCCAGGGTGATGGCCGCATAGGTCTCGGTCGTCGAGTCCTTCGAGAACCCTTCCTCCTCGAGCAGGCCGACCACCTTCTCGCTGCCCTGCCACCCCGCGGCGTACTGCCCGCGGGCGGTGGTCTGATCCAGCGGCTGCATCGGCTGCGTCGCGGAGAACACCTTGATCTTCTCGACCTGCAACTCCTTGGGGCCGAAACTGACGGGCTCCTCCATCGCGGTCAGCGCCAGCAGCTGCAGCAGGTGATTCTGGATGACATCACGCGCTGCGCCGACGCCGTCGTAATAGCCTGCCCGGCCGCCCAGCCCGATGTCCTCGGCCATTGTGATCTGCACGCTGTCGACGTAGTTGTTGTTCCAGATCGGCTCGTACAACTCGTTGGCGAACCGCAACGCGAGGATGTTCTGGACGGTCTCCTTGCCGAGGTAATGGTCGATGCGGAACACCGACTCCTCGGGAAAGACGCTGTTGACGACCTCGTTGAGCTCACGGGCGCTCGCCAGGTCGTGACCGAACGGTTTCTCGATAACCACCCGGCTCCATCGGCCCTCCTGCGGGTTGGCGAGCCCCGACTTGTGCAGCTGCTCGCACACCTGCTGGAAGGCCTTCGGCGGAATCGACAGGTAAAACGCGTGATTGCCACCGGTCCCGCGTTCCGCGTCGAGCTTTTCGAGCGTCTCGGCCAGCCGGGCGAACGCGGCATCGTCGTCGAACGTGCCCTGGACGAACCGGAACCCCTCGGCGAGCCGATCCCACACCTCCTGGCGAAACGGTGTGCGGGCGTGCTGTTTGACCGCCTCGTAGACGACTTGGCCGAAATCCTCGTCGGCCCAGTCCCTTCGGGCGAACCCGATCAGCGAGAACGACGCGGGCAACAGACCGCGGTTGGCGAGGTCGTAGATGGCCGGCATCAGCTTCTTGCGCGACAGGTCACCGGTGACACCGAAGATGACGATCCCGCACGGCCCCGCGATACGGGGCATCCGCTTGTCGCGTTTGTCGCGGAGCGGATTCACCCAGTCCGTCATTTCTTGGCGGCGTTGAGCTGTTCCTGCGTCGCCTCGAGCAACTCGAGCCACGACTTCTCGAACTTCTCCACACCCTCGTCTTCGAGGAGCCGGAACACGTCGGGCAGATCGATCCCGACGGACGAGAGCTGATCGAACACTGCCTGCGACTCCTCGGCCGTGCCGGTGACCGTGTCGCCGGTGATGACACCGTGATCGGCCACGGCCTCGATCGTCTTCTCCGGCATGGTGTTCACCGTGTTCGGAGCCACCAACTCGGTCACGTACAGGGTGTCCGAGTAATCCGGGTTCTTCACGCCGGTCGACGCCCACAGCGGACGCTGGACCCGGGCGCCGGAGCCCTTCAGCTCCTCGAAGCGCTTACCGCCGACGAACACCTCTTCGTAAGCGGCGTACGCGAGCCGGGCGTTGGCGACGCCGGCCTTGCCCCGCAATTTCAACGCCTCGTCGGACCCGATCTTCTCCAGCCGCTTGTCGATCTCGGTGTCGACGCGCGAGACGAAGAACGATGCGACGGAATGGATCTTCGACACGTCGTGGCCGGCTTTCTTGGCCTTCTCCAGCCCCTGCAGGTAAGCGTCCATCACGAGGCGGTAGCGCTCGACGGAGAAGATCAACGTCACGTTGACCGAAATGCCCTCGGCGAGAACGGAGGCGATGGCGGGGATGCCGGCCTCGGTCGCGGGAATCTTGATCAGCAGGTTGGGCCGGTCGACGATCTTCCACAGCTCGATCGCCTGCAGGATCGTCTTGTCGGTGTCGTGGGCCAGCCGCGGGTCGACCTCGATCGAGACCCGGCCGTCGACTCCATCGGAGAGCTCGTACTGCTTGGCCAACACGTCGCAACCGTTGCGGACGTCGTCGGTGGTGACGGTGCGAATGGTGGCGTCGACGTCGGCGCCCCGTTCGGCCAGCTCCTTGACTTGATCGTCGTAGGCGTGACCCTTCGACAGCGCGGCCTGGAAGATCGACGGGTTGGTGGTCACCCCGACGACGCTTCTGGTGTCGATCAGCTCCTGCAGGTTGCCTGTCTGTAGCCGGTCGCGCGACAGGTCGTCGAGCCACACCGACACGCCCGCGTCGGACAACGCTGCGAGATTCGGATTCTGAGCCATTGTTGTGCCTTTCCAGACCTTTCGATCACTAGTTGTCTATCGATCGCTCCGCTGCGGCCACCACGGCCTCGGGGGTGAATCCGAACTCGCGGAACAACGTCTTGTCGTCGGCGGACTCGCCGTAGTGCTCGATCGAGATGATCTCTCCGGTGTCGCCGACGAGCTTGTACCAGCTCTGCGCGACGGCCGCCTCCACCGCGACACGCGCCGAAACTCGCGGCGGAAGAACCGAATCGCGGTACTCCTGCGGCTGCGATTCGAACCACTCCACACACGGCATCGACACCACGTAGGCCGTGATGTCCTTCTCCGCCAACTGCTTCCTGGCCTCCACCGCGAGCTGCAGTTCCGAACCCGTCGCGATGATGATCACGTCCGCATCGTCGGCGGGGTTACCGCCGCCGAGCACGTATCCGCCGCGTGCCACGCCGTCGGCGTCGGTGCCCTCCAGCACCGGGATGCCCTGGCGCGTCAGGATGAAGCCGACCGGACCGCTGCCGTTGCCGCGAGCGATGATGCTGCGCCAGGCGTACGCCGTTTCGTTCGGGTCGCCCGGGCGAACGACGGACAGGTTCGGGATCGCGCGCAGCGCCGCGAGGTGCTCGATCGGCTGGTGCGTCGGACCGTCCTCACCGAGGCCGATGGAGTCGTGCGTCCAGATGTAGATGGTGTCGATGTCCATCAGCGACGCGAGCCGCACCGAAGGCCGCATGTAGTCCGAGAACTGCAGGAACGTGCCGCCGAACGCACGGGTCGGGCCGTGCAGCACGATGCCGGACAGGATGGCGCCCATGGCGTGCTCGCGGACACCGAAGTGCAGCACCCGGCCGTACCAGTCCGCCGTGAAGTCGGAGGTCGAAATCGACGGCGGGCCAAACGACTTCACATCCTTGATCGTGGTGTTGTTGCTGCCGGCGAGATCGGCCGAACCACCCCACAATTCGGGCAGCTTGGGCGCGACGTCGTTGAGCACCTGGCCGAACGCGGCGCGGGTGGCCAGCGGCTTGGAGCCCGGCTCCCAGGAGGTCAGGTCGGAATCCCAGCCGTCGGGCAGCTTCTGGTCCAGCAGTCGGTCCAGCAGCTCCTTGCGCTCGGGCTCACGCTCGGCCCAGGCGTCAAAGTCGGTCTGCCACTTGGCGTGTGCCTCCTTGCCGCGCTCCACCAGCTTGCGGGTGTGCTCGATGACCTCGGGGCGCACCTCGAAGGTCTTGTCGGGGTCGAAGCCGAGGATTTTCTTGGTCGCCGCGACCTCCTCCTCGCCGAGCGCCGATCCGTGCACGCCGCCCGTGTTCATCTTGTTGGGTGCCGGATAGCCGATGATCGTCCGTAGCGCGATGAACGACGGCTTGTCGGTGACCTTCTTCGCCTCCGCGATGGCCTGCTCGATGCCGACAACGTTCTCGCCGCCCTCGACCTCCTGCACATGCCAGCCGTAGGCGCGGTAGCGGGCCGCAACGTCTTCCGACAGCGCGATGTTCGTGTCGTGCTCGATCGAGATCTGGTTCTTGTCGTAGAAGACGATCAGGTTGCCGAGCTGCTGGGTGCCCGCCAGCGACGACGCCTCGCTGGTGATGCCCTCTTCGATGTCGCCGTCGGAGGCGATCACGTAGATGTAGTGGTCGAACGGGCTCTCACCCCAGGGGGTGTCGGGGTCGAACAGGCCGCGCTCGTAGCGCGAGGCCATCGCCATGCCGACCGCCGATGCCAGCCCCTGCCCGAGCGGGCCGGTGGTGATCTCGACACCCTTGGTGTGACGGAACTCGGGGTGGCCGGGGGTCTTCGACTTGAACGTCCGCAGGGACTCGATGTCGTCCAGCTCCAGCCCGAATCCACCGAGATAGAGCTGGATGTAGAGGGTCAGGCTGGAATGCCCACACGAGAGCACGAACCGGTCGCGACCGAGCCAGTGCACGTCGCTGGGGTCGTGGCGCATCTGACGCTGGAAGAGCGTGTACGCCAACGGCGCCAGGCTCATCGCGGTTCCGGGATGGCCGTTGCCGACCTTCTGTACCGCGTCCGCCGCCAACACCCGGACGGTGTCGACCGCCAGCGAGTCCACCTCGGTCCAGTCGTCGGGGTGGTTCGGGCGGGTCAGCTCGGAAATTTCTTCGAGTGTGGTCACAGGCGCACTCCTGGTCGGCATAGAGCTCTTCTCAGCTGCACGTTCATCCACCCTAGTGCGGGATGGTCGTCCAATGCAGGCCGCTCGGCGCGAGATGCCGGGCGGGATTAGGTCGGCGTTGCCGTGCGGTCTACCATCGTCTGTAGTAGAAGCGCCCGCGCTGGGACCATTTCGACAGGAGTAACTGCGTGAGAGTTCGCGACGGCCACCTCGTCGGCGGCGAGCGGATGTCGCCATCGGGGCCGCTCCGGACGCGGATCCGCGACACCCTCCTCGGTTACGTCTCACTGACCAAGCCGCGCGTCATCGAACTGCTTCTGGTCACCACGATCCCGGCCATGCTGCTGGCCAGCCGCGGTTCCGTCGATCCGCTCCTCATCATGAACACCCTGGTCGGCGGGCTGTTGGCGGCTGCGGGTGCGAACGCGCTGAACTGCGTGGCCGACGCCGACATCGACAAGGTGATGAAGCGCACCGAGCGCCGGCCGCTGGCCCGAGCAACGGTCCCGCGCAGCCACGCGCTGATCTTCGGGCTGGCGCTGTCCGTCGGTTCCTTCTTCTGGCTGTGGTGGACGACGAACATGTTGTCGGCCCACCTCGCGGGCGCGACGATCGCCTTTTACGTGCTGGTCTACACGCTGCTGCTCAAGCGCCGCACCTCGCAGAACGTGGTGTGGGGCGGCGCGGCCGGCTGCATGCCGGTGATGATCGGTTGGTCCGCGGTCACCGGAACCATCGCCTGGCCCGCAGTGGTGATGTTCGCGATCATCTTCTTCTGGACGCCGCCGCACACCTGGGCGCTGGCGATGCGCTATAAGGAGGACTACCGCGCCGCGGGCGTCCCGATGCTGCCGGCCGTCGCCACCGAGCGTCAGGTCACCAAGCAGATCCTGATCTACACGTGGCTGACGGTGGCCGCGACGCTGGCGCTCACGCCCGTCACCGGCTGGCTGTACGCCGCCGTGGCCCTGCTGGCCGGCGGATGGTTCCTGGTGATGGCGCATCAGCTCTACAACGGGGTGCGCCGCGGCGAGGCGGTCAAGCCGCTGCGGCTGTTCCTGCAGTCGAACAACTACCTGGCGGTCGTGTTCCTGGCCCTCGCCATCGACTCCGTGCTGGCGCTGCCCACGGTCTTCTAGCCCGCTACTAGGGCACCAACACCACCGAGCCGACGGTCTTGCGCCCCTGTAGGTCCCGGTGTGCCTGCTCGGCGTCGGCGAGGCGGTACCGCTCGCTGACAGTGATCGTCAACGTGCCCTGTGCGATCGCGTCGAGAAGTTCGCCCGCACGCCAGGCGAACTCGTCGGCCGTGCGGGTGTAGTGCACCAGGGTCGGCCGGGTGAGGAACAGCGAGCCCGCCGCGTTGAGGCGCTGCGGATCGAACGGCGGAACCGGCCCGCTCGACGCCCCGAACAACGCCAGCGTGCCCCGCACTCGGAGGCTGGCCAGGCTGGCCTCGAAGGTGGCGGCCCCGACGCCGTCGTACACGGCGGCGACGCCACCCTCGGTCATCTCCTTGATCTCGGCGCCGAACGCCGCGGCGTCGGTCGGGTAGTCGAGCACTCGCACCGCGCCGGCCCGGCGCGACAACTCGGCCTTCTCCGGAGTCGAGACCGTGGTGATCACCCGCACCGCCAGGCTGGTCGCCCACTGGGTGAGGATGAGCCCGACGCCGCCCGCGCCCGCGTGCACCAGCACGGAGTCGCCCTGCTGCACCGGATACAGCGACTTGATCAGGTAGTGCGCGGTCATGCCCTTGAGCAGGGACGCCGCGGCCGCCTCGGGGCTCACACCGTCGGGTACGTAGGCCACGAAGTCGGCTGGGGCGACGCAGTATTCGGCGTAGGCGCCGTTGGCCTGAGCGGTGACCACGCGGTCGCCGACCTTCAGCGCGGCGACACCTTCGCCGATCGCCTCCACCGTCCCGCACACCTCGTTGCCGACGACGAACGGCGTTTCCCGCGGGTACTGACCCGACCGGAAGTACGTGTCGAGGAAGTTCACGCCGATGGCCTCGGCCTTGATGAGCACCTCGCCGGGGCCCGGAGTGGGCTGCGGCTTCTCTACGTAGGTGAGGACTTCGGGTCCGCCGGTCTCGGCGACTTCGATGGCATGCATAGCTCTATCGTGCCAACTATGAAGCTCGCGCGGCCCGACCTGTTCCATCCGCGCATCGTGTTGGCCGGATGCCCGGCGCTGCCAGAGGGCGATGGCGACGACGCAGGCCTGGTCGCGGCCCTGGGCAAGCACGGGTTGCACGCACGCTGGCTGTCTTGGGACGACCCCGCGACGTTGAAAGCGGATCTGGTGATCCTGCGGGCGACGTGGGACTACATCGACCGGCTCGACGAATTCCTCGAATGGGCGCAACAGGTCCGCAATCTGCTCAACCCGGCCCGCGTGGTGCCGTGGAACACAGACAAGCGCTACCTGGCCGACCTGGCCGCCGCGGGGGTGCCGACGGTACCGAGCCGATTCTTCGAACCAGGGGAGACGGTGCGGCTGCCGAAGGGGGCCGAGGTCGTGGTCAAACCCGCTGTCGGCGTCGGATCGGTTGACACGCTTCGCTTTTCGGAGCACGCCGACGCCCGGCGGCACGCTACCCGGTTGCTGGACGCGGGCCGAACCGTGCTGGTGCAACCGTACGACTCGCGGATCGAAGACGGCGAGACCGCGCTGGTGTTCATCGGCGGTGCGCAGTCGCACGCCTTCGCGAAGGGGCCGATTCTGCAGCAGCCGGGCCAGGCGCCGCCGTTCAACGAGTCGGGCACCTACGCGCAGGAGACGCTGAGCCCCGCGGACCCCGATTTCGAGGTGTGGGACGTCGGACACGCTGCGCTGGCGGCGGCCTCAGCGCACCTCGACCTGACTCCCGAGGAGCTGCTGTACGCGCGGGTGGACGTCATCGGCGGGCGCAGCGATCCGCGGGTGCTCGAGGTCGAACTCGTCGAGCCGTCGCTGGGGTGGTTGCAACTGGACGAATGGACACGGGAACGCCAGCAGCGCGCATTCGTGCTCGCCGTCGAGTCAGCTCTCGACCGGTTCGGGCTCGGCCCGCTCTCGCATCGACGCCCATAGCGCAGCGGTGGCCGCGGTACAGGCCGCGGCGCCTGCGACGTGCACCGCCACCAAAGCGGCGGGCACACCGGTGAAGAACTGCACGGTGCCGATGAGCCCCTGCGCCACCACCAGGACGACGAGAACGCCCAGCCGCAGCAGGACCGGCCGGGGTGCGCGCACCGCCAGCAGGCCGAAGCCGAGCCCGATCAGCAGAGACAGATAGGCCACCATCAACGCCGAGTGTGTGTGCACCAGCGTGGTGATCTCGACCTCCAGCCGCGGAATCGTGCGGTCGACGCTCTTGTCCCCGGCATGCGGGCCCGCGCCCGTCACCAGGGTGCCCGTCACCAGCACAGCGGACAGGGCCATGGCGCTGAGCAGAGTCAGTTGCCGCAACGCTTTCGGCGCCCGCCGGACCGGCACCCCGTCATCGGGCTCGCCGATCTTGACGAACAACAACACGGACAGCCAGACCATGCTCATCGACGCCAGCAGGTGGACCGCGACCGTCCACCACAGCAGACCGGTCAGCACCGTGATGCCGCCGATGACCGCCTGGACGACCGTCGACGCCGGCATCAACCAGGCGTAGATCAGCACCTCGCGGCGGCGGCGGGCCCGGGTCACGGCCAGCACCGCGGCCGCCGCGGTGAGCACGACGAGGAAGGTGACCATGCGGTTGCCGAACTCGACCGCCTGGTGCACGACCGGCACCTCGGCGACCGGAACCGGCGTGAAGCTGCCCGGGAAGCACTGCGGCCACGTCGGGCAGCCCAGCCCCGACGCGGTGACGCGGACGATCGCGCCCGTCACCGCGATACCGCCCTGGGTCAGGATCACGAGGAAGGCGATGACGCGTTGGGCCCGCAGGCTGGGCAGCGGCAGCAGATCGACCAGCCGCAGAAAGGCGCGTCGCACGCACTCGATCGTAGAGCAGCGCAACTACAAGTCGTAGTAGCGGGCCGGTCAGGTGAAGCGGAACCAGCGCAGCGCGCACACCGCGGCGACCGCACCCCAGACCGCGAGCACCAGGATGCCGAACCAGTCCACTGACAACAGCATCGCCTGCGTGAGCGCCTCGGTGAGGGCGCCCGACGGCGTCAGCCGGGCCACCCACTGCGCCCCGGACGGCACCACGCCGCCCTCGAGTGTCAACGCGCCGAGCCCCGCGAAGACGAACCACAGCAGGTTGGCCAGCGCGAGCACGATCTCGGCGCGAAGCGTGCCGCCCAGCAGCAGACCCAGCGCGGCGAAACCCGCTGTGCCCAATGCGATGATCGCCGCGCCGAGCGCGAGACCCGCAAGGTGTGGCCGCCACCCTAGCGCAAACCCGATGCCGCCCAACACGATCGACTGCAGAAACACGACCGCGACGACCGCCGACGACTTGCCCGCGATGATGCCCCACACCGGAAGCGCCGTGGCGCCAAGCCGTTTGAGCGCGCCATAGCGGCGGTCGAACGCCACCGCGATCGCCTGTCCGGTGAAGGCGGTCGAGATCACGGCCAGCGCCATGATCGCGGGGACGAAGGTGGCGGCGCGGTTCTCGCCGAACGAGCCCAACGGGAGAAGCGTCAGCCCCACCAGCAATGTGATCGGAATGAACATCGTCAGCAGGAGCTGTTCGCCGTTGCGTAGCAGCAGCCGCAGCTCCAGGCCGAACTGCGCGGCGAGCATCTTCTGCACGGTGGCCGGTCCCGGATCGGGTGAGAAGGTGCCCGGTGCAAAGCGATTCGTCGTCACGACCGCAACTCCCGCCCGGTCAGGTCGAGGAACACGTCCTCGAGGCTTCGCTGTTCGACCCGCATGTCGGTGGCCAACACGTCGAGACGCGCGCACCACGCCGTCACCGTTGCCAGCACCTGCGGGTTGATCGCGCCCTCGACCAGGTATTCACCGGAGGCGGTCTCGGTCGCCTTATAGCTCTCCGGCAGTGCGGACACGAGCAACGACAGGTCGAGCTTGCGCGGGGCGCGGAACCGCAACTGGTTCTCGGCGCCGCTGCGCATCAGCTCCTCGGGCGTCCCGGTGGCGACCGGAACGCCGTGGTCGATGATCATGATGCGGTCGGCCAGCTCCTCGGCCTCGGTCAGCTGATGGGTTGTCAGCACCACGGTCACACCGTCGCGCCGCAGTCCATCGATCAACTCCCACACCACGATTCGCGCATGCGCGTCCATGCCCGCGGTGGGCTCGTCGAGAAATACCAACTCCGGGCGGCCGACCACCGCGCACGCCAGTGCCAGCCGCTGCTGCTGGCCGCCGGACAGCCGTCGATAGGTCGTGCGGGCCGCCTCGGTCAGCCCGAGCGTGTCCATCAGCCAGGCGGGATCGAGCGGATTGGCCGCGTATGAGGCGACGAGGTTGAGCATCTCGCCTGCACGGGCGGCCGGATATCCGCCGCCGCCCTGCAGCATCACGCCGATGCGTTCACGCACCCGGGCGTTGTCGCCGAACGGGTCCAGCCCGAGAATCCTGATGCTCCCCGAGTCGGGCCTGATGAAGCCTTCGCACATCTCGACGGTCGTGGTCTTGCCGGCGCCGTTCGGCCCGAGAAGCGCGAAGACCTCGGCGGCCTGCACCTCGAGGTCGAGCTCGGAGACCGCGACCGTCGACCCGTACCGCTTGGTGACTCCGCTCAGGCGCACGGGGACCGCCGGGGACGCCCCGGATCCAGAGTGGGTCACGGGGACTCAGCGTAGGCGTCGGGCCGCACCGGTTGTGGCGGCGGTGGCGGCGGTTGCTCGTGCGGCGGGCTCGTCACGCTGCGCCAGGGCAACCGGTTGTAGGTCAGCAGGATCAGCGCGACGACGATCACGGTGCTCGCGGCGGTCGCGAGCAGGATCTGGAAGACCGTGAACCGGTCGCCGTTCGCGGTCGGCCCGAAGATGCCGACGGCCAGCGTCACGACGATCGTGGTGCTGCGGAACGCCGGCCGGGTGGCCCACGCCGCGAGCGGAAGGACCGCCCACAGCACGTACCAGGGCTGGACCACCGGGAACAGCAGCACGGTCACACCGAGCGCGACGCCCAGCCCGCCCACGGGGTGCAGGCGCCCGCGCAGGACCAGCAACAGGAGCCAGGTCACCAGGATCGCGATGATGAACACGCCGATCGCGCGGGTCAGGCCCAGCACGGCGGTGGTGTGGTCACCCAGGCCCAGCAGGATGCCGACCTGCCCGGTGCCCAGCGCCAACAGGGTCGGCAGCGACATCCAACTGCGCACGACGTTGGCGGTGCCCAGCGTGTTGAGCCAGCCGAACCCGAGGCCGCTGGCCCATCCGATCAGCGCCATCACCACGACCGATACCGCCGTCAACGACCCGCCCGCCAGGAAGAACGCCTTGACCGTCCCACCCCACCGGCAGGCCAGCGCCATCGCCACGAAGCCGAGCGCCAGCAGCGACGGCAGCTTGACCTGCGATGACAGGGTGATCAAGACGACACCGACCAACAACATCGCCAGCGGCCACCATCGCTCCCACTGCTCGCGGTCGTGCGGCCAGGACAGCGGTCTGGGAAGCAGCGGGGTGGCGGCGTCGACGCCGCGCAGCGCGAATTCGGTGCCCGCGAGCATCAGGCCCAGCATCAGGGCCTCGTTGTGGATGCCGCCGACCAGATGCATGATCAGCAGCGGGTTGGCGGCACCCAGCCACAGCGCGCTCACCTCGGCGACACCGCAGCGGCGGGCGAGTCGCGGCGTCGCCCAGACGATCAGTCCCACGCCCAGCAGCACGACCAGCCGGTGACACAGCACAGCGGCCACGATGTTCTCGCCGGTCAACGCCGAGATGCCCTGACCGATCCACAGGAACAGCGGCCCGTACGGCGCCGGGGTCTCGCGCCACATGTTGGGCACCGAGAGCGTGAACACGTGGTCCAGGCCCAGACCGGTGGCCGGGCCGACCCGGTACGGGTCCAGGCCCTTGATGCCGATCTCGCTCTGCGCCAGGTAGGAGTACACGTCGCGGCTGTACATGGGCGGGGCGAGGAGCAGCGGCAGCACCCACAGCCACAGCAGCCGGTCCAGCTGGCTGCGCGACATCCGCCGGTCCCCGAGCGCGAACCGGCCCAGCATCAGCCAGGCCAGCGTCATCATGACCGCGCCGGTGGTGGTCATGGTCAACGACACCGTCTGAATGCGCGACGGCAGATTGAGCAGCCGCACCCCGAACGTCGGATCCTGCACCACCGGCCTGGCCCCGACGCCGAGGGCGCCGATCGCCATCAGGACCGTGCCGGTCGCCCCGAAGAGCCGCGTCCGACGCAGCGCGATGACCTCGGCATCGTTGAGGGGTGAGCCCACGGGGCGTTCGTCGGCGTGCCAACGGGCGATCGACGTGCTGAACGAGGGGAGGCGGGCTGCCACCTCAGCAGCGTAACTGCCCTTGTTATGGCTCTTGTCACGCTAAGGGTGCCCTTGCTTTACACCCCTTTCCGAATTCCGTCACAATAGTGTTGTGAAATTCAGTCCGGAGGCGGGAGCCGATCGCCACACCCGTGGGGCGATCGTGCAATTGCTGCTCGAATCCGGACCGATCACCGCCGGTGAGATCGGCGAACAGCTCGGAATCTCGGCCGCAGGCGTGCGTCGTCACCTCGACGCATTGATGGAGGTCGGAGACGCGCAGGCCAGCGCCGCGGCGGCCTGGCAGCACACCGGCCGGGGCAGGCCCGCCAAGCGGTACCGCCTCACCGCGGCGGGGCGCGCCAAGCTCGGCCACGCCTACGACGATCTGGCCGTGGCGGCCATCCGCCAACTGCGCGAGATCGGCGGTGACGACGCCGTGCGGGCGTTCGCGCGCCGCCGGATCGACGGAATCCTGGCGGGAGTAACCGAGGGCCCCGATGACGTTGTATCTAAGGCCGACCGGGTCGCCGACGCGCTGACCAAGGCCGGCTACGCGACGACTGTGACATCGGTGACACCTGCCGGATCCATCCACGGAATCCAGCTGTGTCAACATCACTGTCCGGTCTCACACGTCGCGGAGGAGTTCCCCGAGTTGTGCGAGACCGAGCGGGAGGCCTTCGCCGAGATTCTGGGAACTCACGTGCAGAGGCTCGCCACGATCGTCAACGGCGACTTCGCCTGCACGACGCACGTACCGCTGGTCGAAAAGATCAGTGCTTCAGCCCAATCAGCCCCCACTAACAAGCAAGGAGCGTCGAGATGACGACGACACCTGAGGTCCACAAGGTAGGCGAGCCGCTCAGCCAGGACGAGGCCATCGCTTCGCTGAGCCGCTACGGCTACGGCTGGGTGGACTCCGACGTCGCGGGCGCCAGCGCGCAGCGCGGGCTGTCCGAGGCGGTGGTTCGCGACATCTCCGGGAAGAAGAACGAGCCGCAGTGGATGCTCGACGTCCGGCTGAAGGCGCTGCGCACCTTCGAGAAGAAGCCGATGCCGAACTGGGGTTCCAACCTCGAGGGCATCGACTTCGACAACATCAAGTACTTCGTGCGGTCGACGGAGAAGCAGGCCGCCACGTGGGACGACCTGCCCGAGGACATCCGCAACACCTACGACAAGCTCGGCATCCCCGAGGCCGAGAAGCAGCGCCTGGTTTCCGGCGTCGCGGCCCAGTACGAGTCCGAGGTCGTCTACCACCAGATCCGCGAGGACCTGGAGGCTCAGGGCGTCATCTTCCTCGATACCGACACCGCGCTGCGCGAGCATCCGGAGATCTTCAAGCAGTACTTCGGCACAGTGATCCCGGCTGGCGACAACAAGTTCTCCGCGCTGAACACCGCCGTCTGGTCGGGTGGCTCGTTCATCTACGTGCCGCCCGGTGTGCACGTCGACATCCCGCTACAGGCCTACTTCCGGATCAACACTGAGAACATGGGGCAGTTCGAGCGCACGCTGATCATCGTCGACGAGGGTGCCTACGTTCACTACGTCGAGGGCTGCACGGCGCCGATCTACAAGAGCGACTCGCTGCACTCCGCCGTCGTGGAGATCATCGTCAAGGCGGGTGGCCGTTGTCGGTACACGACCATTCAGAACTGGTCGAGCAACGTCTACAACCTGGTCACCAAGCGCGCCCGGGCCGAGGCCGGCGCGACTATGGAGTGGGTCGACGGCAACATCGGCTCCAAGGTCACCATGAAGTATCCCGCGGTGTGGATGACCGGTGAGCACGCCCGCGGAGAGGTGCTCTCGGTGGCGTTCGCCGGCGAGGGGCAGCATCAGGACACCGGCGCCAAGATGCTGCACCTGGCGCCCAACACGTCGAGCAACATCGTGTCCAAGTCCGTCGCCCGTGGCGGCGGTCGCGCCTCGTACCGTGGCCTGGTCCAGGTCAACAAGGGCGCGCACGGATCACGCTCGAGCGTGAAATGCGATGCGCTGCTTGTCGATACGATCAGCCGCTCCGACACGTACCCGTACGTCGACATTCGCGAAGACGACGTGACGATGGGCCACGAGGCCACCGTGTCGAAGGTCAGCGAGGATCAGCTGTTCTACCTGATGAGCCGCGGCCTGACCGAGGACGAGGCGATGGCGATGGTGGTGCGCGGCTTCGTCGAGCCGATCGCCAAGGAGCTTCCGATGGAGTACGCGCTGGAGCTCAACCGGCTGATCGAGCTGCAGATGGAAGGCGCGGTGGGCTAGGTGGCATCCGAGTTGACCACTGCGATCGAGGGGACACCGGCGGGGTCGGCACTCAACAAGGGCGAGATCTTCACCTCCTTCGACGTGAACGCCTTCGAGGTGCCCGGCGGTCGTGACGAGATCTGGCGGTTCACGCCGCTGAAGCGCCTGCGCGGTCTGCACGACGGCTCCGCGGTCGCCTCGGGTAGCGCGACCATCACCGTGGGTGAACGACCCGGTGTCACCGTGGAGACGGTCGGGCGCGACGACGAGCGTCTCGGCCAAGGCGGTGTGCCCGCCGACCGCGTTGCCGCGCAAGCGTATTCGTCATTCGACAGCGCGACGATCGTCACGGTCGCCCGCGACACCGAGGTCGCCGAGCCGATCGAGATCGACATCACCGGCCCGGGTGAGGGCGCGGTGGCCTACGGGCATCTGCAGATCCGCGTCGAGGAACTCTCGCGCGCGATCGTCGTCGTGGACCTGCGCGGCAGCGGGACCTACGCCGACAACGTCGAGATCATCGTCGGCGACTCGGCCGGTCTCGGCGTGATCTGGATCGCCGGCTGGGCCGACGACACGGTGCACGTCAGCGCGCATCACGCGCGCCTGGGCAAGGACGCGGTGCTGGGGCACGTCAACGTGACGCTCGGCGGGGACGTGGTCCGGACGGCGGCGACGGTGCGCTTCACCGCGCCCGGCGGTGACGCCAAATTGCTCGGCACCTACTTCGCCGACGACGGTCAGCATTTCGAGTCGCGGCTGCTGGTCGACCACGCCCACCCGAACTGCAAGTCCGATGTGCTGTACAAGGGTGCGCTGCAGGGTGATCCGGAGTCCAACCGACCCGATGCGCACACGGTGTGGGTCGGCGATGTGCTGATCCGCGCGGAGGCCACCGGCACCGACACCTTCGAGGTCAACCGCAACCTGCTGCTCACCGACGGCGCGCGCGCCGACTCGGTGCCCAACCTCGAAATCGAGACGGGCGAGATCGTCGGCGCCGGGCACGCGAGTGCCACCGGACGTTTCGACGACGAGCAGTTGTTCTATCTGCGGGCCCGCGGCATCCCCGAGGATCAGGCGCGACGTTTGGTGGTGCGCGGTTTCTTCAACGAGATCATCGCCAAGATCGCCGTGCCCGCGGTGCGCGAGCGCCTGACCGAAGCAATCGAACGAGAACTAGCGATCACGGAATCGAGAACAGCCCAATCATGACCACACTGGAAATCAAGAACCTGCACGTCTCGGTGCAGACGCCCGAACAGACCGAGATCCCGATCCTCAAGGGTGTCGACCTGACCGTGAAGTCGGGGGAGACGCACGCGGTGATGGGGCCGAACGGTTCGGGCAAGTCGACGCTGTCCTACGCGATCGCCGGTCACCCCAAGTACACGGTGACATCCGGATCGATCACGCTGGACGGTCAGGACGTGCTGGAGATGAGCATCGACGAGCGCGCCCGCGCCGGCCTGTTCCTCGCGATGCAATACCCGGTCGAGGTGCCCGGCGTCTCGATGTCGAACTTCCTGCGCACCGCCGCGACGGCCGTGCGCGGTGAGGCACCGAAGCTGCGGCACTGGGTCAAAGAGGTCAAGTCCGCGATGACCGACCTCGACATCGACGCCTCGTTCTCCGAACGCAGTGTCAACGAAGGGTTCTCGGGCGGTGAGAAGAAGCGCCACGAGATTCTGCAGCTGGCTCTGCTCAAGCCGAAGATCGCGATCCTCGACGAGACCGACTCCGGCCTGGACGTCGACGCGCTGCGGGTGGTCAGCGAGGGCGTCAACCGGTACGCCGAGAGCGAGAACGGCGGCGTGCTGTTGATCACCCACTACACGCGCATCCTGCGTTACATCCAGCCGCAGTTCGTGCACGTGTTCGTCGACGGCCGCATCGTCACCTCCGGTGGCCCGGAGCTCGCCGACGAGCTCGAGGAGAACGGCTACGTCCGGTTCACGCAGACGGCGGCCGCGGAGGCGTAATCCATGACCGCCTCCGTTCGTCCGCTGGATCTGGCCGCCATCCGCGCGGACTTCCCGATCCTCAAGAAGCAGATGCGCGGCGGAAACACGTTGGCGTATCTGGATTCCGGGGCGACCTCGCAGCGGCCGGTGCAGGTTCTCGACGCCGAGCGCGAGTTCCTGGTGACCTCAAACGGGGCGGTGCACCGCGGCGCGCACCAGCTGATGGAGGAGGCCACCGACGCCTACGAGGACGGCCGCGCCGACATCGCGGCGTTCGTGGGTGCCGACCCTGACGAGTTGGTGTTCACCAAGAACGCCACCGAGGCCATCAACCTGGTGTCCTACGCCGTGGGGGATTCGCGTTTCGGGCAGGCCGTCGGACCGGGCGATGTCATCGTCACGACGGAACTCGAGCACCACGCCAACCTGATTCCGTGGCAGGAGCTGGCGCGCCGGACCGGTGCGACGCTCAAGTGGTACGGAGTCACCGACGACGGTCGCATCGACCTCGACTCGCTGAAGCTCGATGAGCGTGTGAAAGTCGTTGCATTCAGCCATCATTCGAATGTGACCGGGGCATTGGCGCCGGTCGACGAGCTGGTCTCGCGCGCAAAAGCGGTGGGCGCACTGACCGTGCTCGACGCGTGCCAGTCGGTGCCGCATCAGCCGGTGGACTTGCATGCACTCGACGTCGACTACGCGGCGTTCTCGGGCCACAAGATGTTGGGACCCACCGGGATCGGCGTGCTGTACGGCCGCGGCGCTCTGCTGAACGCGATGCCGCCCTTTCTCACCGGCGGCTCGATGATCGAGACCGTCTCGATGGAGGAGACGACGTACGCGCCGGCGCCGCAACGCTTCGAGGCGGGAACGCCGATGACGTCGCAGGTGGTCGGGTTGGCCGCGGCCGCACGCTATCTGCGCGAGATCGGCATGGACGCCGTGGAAGCGCACGAGTCCGAACTGGTGGCCGCGGCCCTCGAGGGACTGACCGCGATCGACGGTGTGCGCATCATTGGTCCGACGTCGCTGGAAAATCGGGCGTCGCCGGTCAGCTTCGTCGTCGACGGTGTTCACGCGCACGACGTGGGTCAGGTGCTCGACGACGACGGCGTGGCGGTGCGCGTCGGTCATCACTGCGCATATCCGCTGCACCGTCGATTCGGTATCGCCGCCACGGCGCGTGCATCGTTCTCGGTGTACAACACGTTCGACGAGGTCGATCGCCTGGTGGCGGGTGTGCGCCGGGCCGTGGAATTCTTCGGCAGGGACTGACGTGCGGCTGGAGCAGATCTACCAGGAAGTGATCCTCGATCACTACAAGCACCCGCACAACCGCGGGTTGCGCGAGCCTTTCGGTGCTCAGGTTTACCACGTCAACCCGACCTGTGGCGATGAGGTGACGCTGCGGGTGGCACTGTCCGACGACGGTGAGCAGGTGGTCGACATCTCGTATGACGGCCAAGGCTGTTCGATCAGCCAGGCCTCGACCTCGGTGCTGACCGACCAGGTGATCGGGCAGAGCGTCGGCGACGCCTTGAAGACCGTCGCGGCGTTCAGCGAGATGATCTCCTCGCGCGGGACCGTCGAGGGCGACGAAGACGTCATCGGCGACGGTATCGCGTTCGCCGGCGTCGCGAAGTACCCGGCGCGGGTCAAGTGCGCGCTGCTGGGATGGATGGCTTTCAAAGATGCGCTGTCACAGGCATCGGAGAGATTTCAGGAGGCAGGATGAGTGACACCGCAGTGCCCAACGAGGAGCTGTTGTTCGATCTCGAGGAAGCGATGCGCGACGTCGTCGACCCCGAGCTCGGTATCAACGTCGTCGATCTGGGGCTGGTCTACGGGATCAACGTCGAGCAGGGGGAGCAGGGCAACGTCGCGTTGATCGATATGACGCTGACCTCTGCCGCCTGTCCGCTCACCGACGTGATCGAGGACCAGTCGCGCACCGCTCTGGTCGGCGCGGGTTTGGTCAACGAGTTGAAGATCAACTGGGTGTGGAACCCGCCGTGGGGTCCGGACAAGATCACCGAGGACGGCCGCGAGCAGCTGCGCGCGCTCGGTTTCACCGTCTAGTCACAGCCGCTCACGCGGCATCGGGTTCGGCCCGTGGCGGAGTGGGGCGCCGGTGGTGCCGGCTGGCCCGCGGTTGCCGGCTCGGATCCACCGATTTCGGTGGGTACCACAGCGTTTGGCCTAGGGATTCTTCGTCGTAGCGTCTGCGACCCTGCCATTCTTGCTCGCTTCGCCCGGCGAGGCCGTGGCTCTGTTCACACAGGAACGTCAACCGGTCGATACCCGTCGTGCCGTCGGGCGCCCACTCGATGAGGTGGTGGACCTGCGAGTGATAGCCGGGTTGATCGCAACCCGGCATCGTGCATCCGCCATCGACGGCGTGCAACACGATCCGTTGGTCCGCGGACGCCAGGCGTTGTGAACGCCCGAGAAAAATGGGCCGTCCAGACTTTTCGTCGTAGATGTACAGATAGTGATGCGCGTGCGCGGCCATCCGCAGCGCAACCTCCACAGGCACGGTGGAACCGCCGCCCGTTACCGCCACACCGGCCGCCGACTCCAACTGTTGCAACGTCATGGTGACGATCGCCGTCACCGGCAGCCCCCGATGCTTGCCGAGCTCACCCGACGCCAGCAGCGCGCGCCGCGAGGCCTTCACCGCGTCGTGATTGCGTTGCGCGGTCGTCCGGGTGTCGGTGGCCGCCGCGACGGGGTCCGGATCGCCGTCGACGGACGGTAACGGATCGGCGGAATTGCACATGCCCGGGCGGGCCTTCGCGGCGAGCAGGATTTCGAGGTAGCTGCGCGCCTCGGCATCGATGCAGAAACGTCCGCGACTCATACCGTCGGCGTCTTGAGGGCCGAGCGTGAAGCCGCGGCGCGCGGCTCGGCTGCGTTCGCGCGTCGCCGGGTCGGAGTGTTCGATGTCGAAGCCGGCCAACAGGTTTGCCGCCTCGCGGCGCAGCACCTCGGGCCGTTCGGCGACCGCGATGGCGGCCAGCTCCAGGTCGAAGTGCTCGCGGTCCTGTCGAGTGGCGCTGTCGGGGAGCTTGTCGACGGTGTCGCGGATGATGCGCAGATGCTCGGCGCCGATGAGCCCGTGCCGCGCGGCCTGGGACGTCGCGGGCAGCGTCGGCGTCCGGCCGGAAAGGGCAGTGGCCATGGCGATTCGAGCACCGGCATCCAGTGCCGAGATGTGCAGCTGGTTGGCCAGGTGATCTCGTAACCGACCGCCGCTGGCGGGGACGCGGGCGGCCCTGAGCCGGTTGATGATGTCGAAACCGACCGTTGGCAATTGCCGTTGGCAGGACTCGAGAATGCTCAGCAGTGAGTCGAGCATCTGGACTGGCAGTTCGTCCCAGGGCAGCTCGGCGATGTCCGCGACGGCCGACTCCAGGCGCTGCGCCCGGGCCGCGGCCTCGTCCAGATCGATCGCCACCGACGGCCTCCCTCCGATTCGAACTTGTGTTTGATTCTGGCAGAGGGGTCTGACAACTGAATCGCACTTTGAATCACGGCGTGCACAAACCTGTGCCGCCGTGACCGAGTCGGGAATTGTCGAACCTCGTGTCTTCAGCGACCGATGTCTCGACCGAACCGGCAAGCCCGGTAACCGATTCCACGGCGGACGCATCGAGGGTCCGCACCGCGCTGGTCGCCAGCCTCGTCGGGACGACCATCGAGTGGTACGACTTCTTCCTCTACGCGACCGCGGCGAGCCTGGTGTTCAATCAGGCGTTTTTCCCGATCAGAGCTCTTTCGTAGGAACGATGCTGTCGTTCGCGACGTTCGCGGTCGGGTTCGTCGTCCGGCCGATCGGCGGATTCGTCTTCGGTCATGTCGGCGATCGGATCGGCCGCAAGAAGACGCTTGCGCTCACCATGGTCCTGATGGGCGGAGCGACCGCTCTGATGGGGGCGTTGCCTACCGCTGCGCAGATCGGCGTGCTCGCGCCCATTCTGTTGGTGCTGTTGCGCGTCATCCAGGGTTTTGCGCTCGGCGGCGAATGGGCGGGTGCGATTCTGCTCGCCGTCGAACACAGCCCTCCGCGCAGGCGTGGGCTCGCGGGCAGCGTGCCTCAGGTCGGCCTGGCGCTCGGGCTCGCGTTGGGCACCGGTGTGTTCGCGCTGCTCCAAATCGCCCTGCCCGACGACGCTTTCGAGTCGTACGGCTGGCGCATCGCGTTCCTCATCAGCATCGTGCTGGTGGTGTTCGGCTTCATCGTGCGGTGGAAGGCGACCGAGACACCCGCCTTCGAGAAGGTCCGCGATGAGGACGACCGCTCGGCGGTGCCGCTGCGGGATGTCTTCCGTCGGCCCGCGCTGCGCAACACGGTGCTGGGATTGTTGTCGCGATGGGGTGAGGGTGCGGCGTTCAACACGTGGGGCGTGTTCGCGATCTCCTATGCGACCGGGACGCTCAAACTGGAGCGGGTACCGGTGCTGATCGCCGTCACCGTCGCCGCACTGTTGATGGCGGCGCTCCTCCCGGTCTCCGGACTGCTGACCGACCGGTTCGGGGCACGCGCGGTGTACGCGAGCGGAATCGCCGCCTACGCGATCGCGGTGTTCCCTGTGTTCGCGTTGTTCAACACCGGCAGCATGTCGGCCTACGCGCTCGGAATGTTGGTGGTGTTCGGCGTGATTCACGCGTGGTTCTACGGCGCCCAGGGGACGCTCTACGCGTCGTTGTATCCGGCGCGGATCCGCTACACCGGCCTGTCGACCGTGTACCAGTTGTCGGGCGTCTACGCCTCCGGTCTGACGCCGCTCATCCTGACCGCGTTGATCGCGGCCACGAATCAGTCGCCGTGGTTGGCGTGCACCTACCTCGTGGCCACGGCGTTGATCAGCGTGGTGGCGACACTGTTGTTGCGCCCGAAGGCGTTGACGGAGATCTGACAGGTCGCTCCGCGAGCGGCGATCGGGGGCCAGAATGACTTCGTGGTCACGGTGCCTGCGGTCGTCTGGCGGGGCGGCTTCGGTCGTCGCGCGCTGACGGTCGGCGGCTGTGTCGGGCTCTGCCTCGGCGCGCTGGCATGGCTGGACTCCGGCTTCCTCCTCAGCGGGTTGATCGTCACGGTCGTCGTCGGCACCTTCTACGGCATCTGGATGGCGCGCCGCATGGACCGGTACTGGCCGGGAGCGAAAGCGCTCTCGGGCGACGAACGGGTCGCCGTGGTTCGCTCGGTCCGCGGCGGTACGAGTCTCGACGATTCCCGGTTGGCGGAACCCCGGATCGATTACGCCCGCGGTCTGTGCGCCGCGGCGGAGGAGGCGCGTCCGCTGCGGTGGGTGCTCGTCGTCGTCCTGGTCGTCGCACTGGGTGTGGCGGCCTGGGACGCCGTCTTCGGCTCGTGGGGTAGCGCGGTCGCATCGCTCATCTACCTGGTCGCGCTGCTGGTCGAGGTGTTCTGGTGGCCGAAGCGGCAGTCCCGGCTGCTGGCCCGCGCCCGTACCCTCGATGCGGTATGACGCACCCTTACGTCGCCACCCGCCGCCAACTGCGCGGCGTCGCCGAAAGCCTGATTGCAGGGCCGCAGTACCGCACCGCGGGCACCATCAGGCTCGCCGTGCGTCCGGACGGGTTCGCCGCTGCCGCCGTACCCCTCTCGGTGCACGGCACCGACCTGGTGTTTCCGAACGGCAGCGTTCGACTGGCCGGGCCGGTTGCGGCGATCGCCGAGGAGGCGGGCGTCGTCCCCGGACCTCCCGACGGTGTGTACCGAATCGTCGACCCGTTGCCGGCCGACGCCGAACTCGCCCTCGATCCAAACGCCGCGGCTTGGCTGCAACGCGCTCACTACGCCGGCGGCCATGCATTGAAACATGTGCTGCCGCAGCAACATCCGACACTGTGGCCGGAACACTTCGACGTCGCCGTGAGCGAGGACGAGGTCAACTACGGCGTATCGGCCGGCGACGAGACCCACCCGACCCCGTACGCGTACGTCGGCCCGTGGCAGAAGCGGACCGGTCCTTTCTGGAATGCGCCGTTCGGAGCGCTGTACCCGCTCGGCGCCGGGCACGACGTCGACGCGCTCACGACCGAGATCGTCGACTTCTTCGAGCGTGGCCGCACCGAACTGGGTATTCGCCCGTAGGCTGGGAACACACAGCTGACCATCAGCGTTAGGAATCTACGTGGCTACCCAAGACATCACCGCCGAACAATTCAACGACACCATCAACGACAACGAGATCGTGCTGGTGGACTTCTGGGCGTCGTGGTGTGGCCCGTGTAAGGCATTCGCCCCCACGTTTGCGGCGTCGTCCGAAGAGCATCCCGACGTCGTGTACGCAAAGGTCGACACCGAGGCCGAGCAGGCGCTCGCCGCCGCCGCCGACATCCGCTCCATCCCCACGTTGATGGCCTTCAAGAAGGGCAAGCTGGTGTTCAACCAGGCCGGCGCGTTGCCGCCCGCGGCCCTCGAAGAACTGGTGCAGCGCGTCAAGGAGTTCGACATCGACGCCGCGATCGCCGCCCAGAACAACGGCCAGCCGGAGTAAACCTCCGCACGCGATAGCGTGCATGCGTGAGTGAGCACGCAGAAAGCCAGCCCGACCCCGCGCAGAGCGACTTCGTCCTAGTCGACAGGCCGCGTCCCGGCATCGCCGTGGTGACGCTCAACCGGTCCGAGCGCATGAACTCGATGGCGTTCGACGTCATGGTCCCGCTCAAAAAGGTGCTCGACGACCTGACCTACGACAACTCTGTGCGGGCGGTGGTGCTCACCGGCGCCGGCCGCGGATTCTCCTCGGGCGCGGACCACAAATCCGCGGGCTCTGTCCCGCACATCGACGGGTTGACCAGACCCACGTTCGCGCTGCGGTCCATGGAGGTCCTCGACGACGTCATCCTCGCCCTGCGCAAGATGCACCAGCCGGTGATCGCCGCGGTCAACGGTGCGGCGATCGGCGGGGGCCTGTGCCTGGCGCTGGCCTGCGACATCCGCGTCGCCTCCGAGGAGGCCTACTTCCGCGCGGCCGGCATCAACAACGGCCTGACGGCCAGCGAGCTGGGGCTGTCCTATCTGTTGCCCCGCGCCATCGGCACGTCGCGGGCCTTCGAACTGATGCTGACCGGCCGCGACGTCGACGCCGCCGAGGCCGAACGCATCGGCCTGGTCTCGCGCGCGGTGCCTGGCGACGAACTGCTCGACGTTTGCTATCAGATGGGCGAGCGGATCGCGGGGTTCTCCCGGCCGGGAATCGAGTTGACCAAGCGCACACTTTGGAGTGGACTGGACGCCGGTAGCCTGGAAGGGCACATGCAAGCCGAGGGCCTCGGACAACTGTTCGTCCGTTTGCTCACCGCCAACTTCGAAGAAGCGGTGGCAGCGCGCGCCGAGAAGCGGTCCCCGGTCTTCACCGACGACAAGTAAGGACGGCCACGCGTGATCACCGCAACGGACCTCGAGGTCCGCGCCGGGGCGCGCACGTTGCTGTCCACCGACGGAACCGCGCTTCGGGTGCAACCCGGCGACCGGATCGGCCTGGTCGGCCGCAATGGGGCGGGCAAGACCACCACGATGCGCATCCTCGCCGGCGAGGGCGAACCCTATGCGGGCGACATCGTTCGCAACGGCGAAATCGGTTATCTGCCACAGGATCCCAGAGAGGGCGACCTGGACGTGCTCGCACGGGACCGAGTGCTCTCGGCCCGGGGCCTGGACACCCTGTTGGCCGATCTCGAAAAGCAGCAGCTGCTGATGGCCGAGGTCGCCGACGACACCGCCCGCGACAAGGCCGTCCGCAAGTACGGCCAGCTCGAGGAGCGGTTCGCCGCGCTGGGCGGTTACGCCGCCGAGAGCGAGGCGGGCCGCATCTGCGCGAGTCTCGGCCTGCCCGAGCGTGTGCTGACCCAGTCGTTGCGCACGCTCTCCGGTGGTCAGCGCCGACGCGTCGAGTTGGCCCGGATCCTGTTCGCGGCCTCCGACAGCGGGGCAGGCTCGTCGACGACGCTGCTGCTCGACGAACCGACCAACCACCTCGACGCCGACTCGATCGGCTGGCTGCGGGACTTTTTGCAGAACCATCCCGGCGGCCTGGTGGTCATCAGTCACAACGTCGACCTGCTCGCCGACGTGGTTAACCGGGTGTGGTTCCTCGACGCGGTCCGCAGCGAGGTCGACGTCTACAACATGGGCTGGCAGAAGTACCTCGACGCCCGCGCCACCGACGAGGCCCGTCGCCGCCGCGAACGCGCCAACGCCGAACGCAAGGCGTCCGCCCTACGGACCCAGGCCGCCAAGATGGGGGCGAAGGCCACGAAAGCCGTTGCCGCACAGAACATGCTGCGACGCGCCGATCGCATGATGGCCGCGCTCGACGAGGAGCGCGTCGCCGACAAGGTGGCACGCATCAAGTTCCCGACGCCCGCGCCCTGCGGGCGCACCCCGCTGGTCGTCAAGGGACTGACCAAGAACTACGGCTCCCTGGAGGTCTTCACCGGCGTCGATCTTGCCATCGATCGGGGATCGCGCGTCGTGGTGCTCGGGCTCAACGGCGCCGGTAAGACCACGCTGTTGCGCCTGCTCGCCGGTGTCGAGACGCCGGATGCCGGACAACTCGAGCCTGGTCACGGCCTCAAGCTCGGGTATTTCGCGCAGGAGCACGACACGCTCGACAACAACGCGACGGTGTGGGAGAACATCCGGCACGCCGCCCCCGACACCGGCGAGCAGGAACTGCGCGGGCTGTTGGGTGCCTTCATGTTCAGCGGTCCTCAGCTGGACCAGCCCGCCGGCACGCTGTCCGGTGGCGAGAAGACCCGACTGGCACTGGCGGGCCTGGTCGCCTCCACCGCCAACGTGCTGCTGCTTGATGAGCCGACGAACAACCTCGACCCCGCCTCGCGCGAACAGGTGCTCGACGCACTGCGCAGTTACCTAGGCGCGGTGGTGCTCGTGACCCATGATCCCGGTGCGGCCGAGGCGCTCGAACCGCAACGCGTCGTTCTGCTTCCCGACGGCACCGAAGACTTCTGGTCCGAGGACTACCGCGACCTCATCGAGTTGGCCTGATCCAAAACGCGAACCGTTTCATCAATTTGAAGCGTCGTGTGTAACCGCTTCCTACGCTGGGTATCCGTCCGGTCATCCAAGCGGGGAGGTGCTGATGAAAAAGCTGGACAAGTCGAGAGACCAGTTGATCAACGAGTTGCGGAGTGCTTACGAGGGTGGCGCAAGTATCCGCACTCTGGTCGCGTCCACGGGCCGCTCATACGGCAGCATCCACAGCATGCTGCGTGAGTCGGGTACGACGATGCGCAGCCGCGGTGGGCCGAACCACCGCAGCCGGCGCCACTAGTCCGGCTGCGGCACGGCCTCCTGGTCGCGCCGCTGCCGCAGCGACGCCTCGACCAGGTCCAGTACGGCACTGAGCTTTTCGGGGTCATCACCCGATGCCAATCGCGCGACCAGACCGTCGAGGACGAGGTCGAGGTAGGTCTGCAGCACGGCGCTGGGGACGTCGTCGCGCAGCCGGCCCGCCTGCTTCTGCATTCGTAGCCGCGCTGTGGTGGCCGTCGACAGTTCGGCGGACCGCTCCGCCCAGCCCCGGTGAAACTCGGGGTCGTTGCGGAGCTTTCGTGCGATCTCCAACCTCGTGGCCAGCCAGTCGAACTGCTCTGGCGCGGCCAGCATGTCGCGCATGACCTGAACCAGTCCCTCGCGCGCGGCGACGTCGGCCATGCGCTCGGCGTCCTCACGGGCCAGTTCGAAGAACAGCGTGTCCTTGTCCCGGAAGTGGTGGAAGATGGCGCCGCGCGACAGCCCGATCGTCTGCTCGAGCCGCCGCACGGTCGCCTTGTCGTAGCCGTATTCCGCGAAACACCGGCGGGCGCCGTCGAGGATCTGCCGACGACGCGCCGCCAGGTGGTCGTCGGTGACCCGGGGCAACGCGGTTGTCCCTTCCGGTTACTGCGTTTTGAGCATGTTGCGCAGCACGTACTGCAGGATGCCGCCGTTGCGGTAGTAGTCCGCCTCGCCCGGGGTGTCGATGCGCACCACCGCGTCGAACTCGATGGTGTCTCCAGAGCCATCTGCTCCATCATTCTTGGCGGCGGTGACGTGCACCGTCTTCGGCGTCTTGCCCTCGTTGAGCTCCTCGATGCCGGTGATGTCGAACGTCTCCGTACCGTCGAGGCCCAACGACTCCGCCGACTCGCCCTCGGGGAACTGGAGCGGGATCACGCCCATCCCGATCAGGTTCGACCGGTGGATGCGCTCGAACGACTCGGTGATCACCGCGCGCACGCCCAGCAGCCGCGTGCCCTTGGCCGCCCAGTCACGCGAGGAACCCGAGCCGTACTCCTTACCGCCAAGCACGACGAGCGGGATGTCCTGTGCCGCATAGTTTTGCGCGGCGTCATAGATGAACGCCTGCTCGCCGCCGTTGGTGAAGTCGCGGGTGTACCCACCCGAGACGTCCTCGAGCAGCTGGTTACGCAGCCGGATGTTGGCGAACGTACCGCGGATCATCACCTCGTGGTTGCCGCGGCGCGAGCCGTAGGAGTTGTAGTCCTTCTTCTCCACGCCGTTCGAATCCAGATACTGCGCGGCCGGGGTGCCCGGCTTGATGCTGCCCGCGGGGGAGATGTGGTCGGTGGTCACCGAATCACCCAGCAGCGCCAGCACTCTGGCGCCCTTGATGTCGGTCACCGGCTCCGGGTCGGCGGGCATGCCGTCGAAGTACGGCGGCTTGCGCACGTAGGTCGAGTCGTCGGCCCACTCGAAGGTGTTGCCGCTCGGCGTCGGCAGGTTGCGCCACCGCTCGTCGCCCTTGAAGACGTCGGCGTAGTTCTTGGTGAACATCTCGGTGTTGATCGCCTCGGCGATCGTGGCGTCGATGTCCTTCTGCGACGGCCAGATGTCCTTCAGGAAGACCTCGTTGCCGTCCTTGTCCTTGCCGAGGCAATCCTGCTCGAAGTCGAAGTCCATCGTGCCGGCCAGCGCGTAGGCGATCACCAACGGCGGGGACGCGAGGTAGTTCATCTTCACGTCGGGGTTGATGCGGCCTTCGAAGTTCCGGTTGCCCGACAGCACCGCTGTGACCGACAGGTCCGCGTCGTTGACGGCCTTGGAGATCTCCTCGGGCAGCGGGCCGGAGTTGCCGATGCACGTGGTGCATCCGTAACCCACCAGATAGAAGCCGAGCTTCTCCAGGTACGGCCACAGCGCGGCCTTCTCGTAGTAGTCGGTGACGACCTGCGACCCCGGCGCCATGGTGGTCTTCACCCACGGCTTGCTCGCCAGGCCCTTCTCGACGGCGTTCTTGGCCAGCAGCGCCGCGCCCAACATCACCTCCGGGTTGGAGGTGTTGGTGCAGGACGTGATCGCCGCGATGACGACGGCCCCGTGGTCGAGTTCGAACTCGCCCAACTCGTCGGACTTGATCTTGACCGGCTGGCTCGGGCGACCCTTGGCGCCCACCGCGGCCGAAGTGGAGGACTCGTGGTCGTGCAGCGTGCCGTTATCGGCGTACTCGACGTTGCGGACCGGGTCGCTGGCCGGGAACGTGTCGTCGACCGCGTCGTCGAGCTTGGTGTACTGCGTGGGCTGGTGCTCGTCGACGTAGTTGTGAATGTCGCGCCGGAACGCCTCCTTGGCCTCGTTGAGCGCAATCCGGTCCTGCGGCCGCTTCGGCCCGGCGATCGAGGGCACCACATCGGAGAGGTTGAGCTCGATGTACTCGGAGTACTTGGGCTCCCGCTTCGGGTCGTGCCACATGCCCTGTTCCTTGGCGTAGGCCTCGACGAGCGCGAGCTGCTCGTCGCTGCGCCCGGTCATGCGCATGTAGTCGATCGTCACGTCGTCAATCGGGAAAATCGCAGCGGTGGAACCGAATTCGGGGCTCATGTTGCCCAGCGTCGCGCGGTTGGCCAGCGGCACCTCCGCCACACCTTCGCCGTAGAACTCGACGAACTTGCCGACCACGCCGTGCTTGCGCAGCATCTCGGTGACGGTGAGCACCACGTCGGTGGCGGTCACACCCGGCTGGCGCTCGCCGGTCAGCTTGAAGCCGACGACGCGCGGAATCAGCATCGACACCGGCTGGCCCAGCATCGCGGCCTCGGCCTCGATACCGCCCACACCCCAGCCGAGCACGCCGAGGCCGTTCTGCATGGTGGTGTGGCTGTCGGTGCCGACGGCGGTGTCTGGATAAGCGACGCCGTCGCGCTCCCACACCACGCGGGCCAGGTACTCGATGTTGACCTGGTGCACGATCCCGGTGCCCGGGGGCACCACCTTGAAGTCGTTGAAGGCACCCTGGCCCCAACGCAGGAACTGGTAGCGCTCGCCGTTGCGCTCGTACTCGATCTCGACGTTGCGCTCGAACGCATCCTCGCGGCCGAACAGGTCGGCGATCACGGAGTGGTCGATGACCAGATCGGCGGGGGCCAGCGGATTGACCTTGTCGGGGTCGCCACCGAGGTCGGCGATGGCCTCACGCATGGTGGCCAGGTCGACGATGCAGGGGACACCCGTGAAGTCCTGCATGATCACGCGGGCAGGGGTGAACTGGATTTCGACGCTCGGGTCGGCGTCCGGATCCCAGTTGGCGATGGCTTCGATGTGGTCCTTGGTGATGTTCGCGCCGTCCTCCGTGCGCAGCAGGTTTTCGGCGAGGACCTTGAGGCTGTAGGGCAACTTGTCGGCGCCCGGCACGGCGTCGAGGCGATAGATCTCGTAGCTCTTGTCGCCGACTTTCAGGGTGCCGCGGGCGTCAAAAGAATTGAGGGAAGAATTTTCCGTATTATCTTTGCTCACATCAACTCCCGGCTAGTTCTCGCAGCCGACGGGCTGTGTCGGCCGCAGTCCAACTCTAACAGTACGCTTGTCCTGCAAAACGGTCAGGGTCGTTTCCCAGTCTCGTCCCGCGCCGCGCGTGCTGTCACCCCGCTGGGTACCCATCACGTACGGTTCTCCTGTGATCGGACCGCATGTGATTCCGTCCCTGCCGGCCTACATCCCGCCCGACGTCTGCGGACCGGTCGGCCTGGACCCCGCGACTACGCCGGTGGACACGTGCATGAACCTCGTCATCGAGGATGTCCGCGATGACGGAGTGAGCGCCTCGCCGAAGCCGGAGAACGAAGGTCTTGCCGAGGTGGTTGCCGAGGCGCAGCAGAAGGGCATCGACCTCAAGATCGTCGTCGTCGACCAGAACCCCCCGATCGACACCCCGCTGCGCGATATCGCAACCGAAGTGGGGGACGCCTTCCCGGGCTCCACGGTGCTGGTGCTCAGCCCGAACGATTCGGGAACCTTCAGTACGACGTTCGACCGCATGACGCTGGAGGCGGGGCAGGATGTCGCCGAGGGCCGTGGTCCCGTGCAGGGTTCGAAGAATTTCGTCAGCGAGTTGACGACGACGCACTTTCCATGGACTGCATTCACGATTCTCATCGTCCTGGGAGTGGTCGCCGCCGTTATCGGCACGCGACTTTTACAGCTCCGCGCGCGGCGTGCCGGCTCGCGCGAGAACGTCTGAAACCGCACTGCGGCAACGGTTTTGGCCTAGAGGCACGGCGACTTCGCAATAGCGAAGTCACGGCCCGATAACACTTCTTTCAATTACAGAGTTGTAATTCGCAACTTAAGTTTCTTTGGCGTCAGATGTGACGTACGGTGCAATCGGTAACTGTGTTGTAGATGTGCATGTTGTGACAAATGAGCACAGTCACCCCGACGAATGTGTCCGCACGTTCGCCTGAAGCAATAGGAGAACTGAGTCGGATGAGACGCACACCTGGCGCATCCGCTACGCGGCCGTGTGGACGGTTCTGCGCGGCCCTGCTCGCTGCGGCCATGCTGTCCGCGACCCCCGGCCTGGCCGTCGCCCAACCGAACAGCCCCGACGGCATCGCGGCGCTGGTCGCCGCCGTCGCCGACGCCGATCAGAAGCTGCAGGATCTCGGCGCGCAGATTCAGCAGCAGCAGGAGAGCGTCAACAAGGCGATCCTGGACGTGCAGACCGCACGGGACAACGCCGCGGCCGCACAGCGTGAGGTCGACGCGAGCCGGCAGCGCGTCGAGGACTCCAACATCGCGATCGAGCAGGCGCAGAAGCGATTCGACTCTTTCGCGGCCGCGACGTACGTCAACGGCCCGTCGGACTCGTACCTGACCGCCGGCGACCCCGCCGAGGTCATCAAGACCGCCGCGGCGGGGCAGACGTTGGCCATCAGCTCTCAGCAGGTGATCGCAGATCTGCAGCGGGCCCGCACCGAGCAGGTCAACCGTGAGTCCGCCGCGCGCTTGGCGAAGCAGAACGCGGACAAGGCCGTCGCCGACGCCGAAGCCAGCCAGCAGTCCGCGGTGGCGGCGCTCACCAACGCGCAGGAGACGTTCCGCGCCCAGCAGGGTGAACTCGACAAGCTCACCGCCGAGCGAAAGGCGGCCCAGGCCAAGCTCGCCGAGGTGCGGACCGCGGCAGCGCCCGCGCAGGCGCCCGCTGCGGCACAACCCGCGGCCGCCGCGACGCCGGGGAGCCCGGACTGGGACCGTGCGCCGCAAGGCGTGGACCCGGGCACCGGCAACTGGGCGGGGCCCTGGGATCCGACGCTGCCCGCGATTCCCAGCGCGTTCGTCAGCGGTGATCCGATCGCGATCATCAACACGGTGCTCGGTATCGCGTCGACCTCGGCGCAGGTGACCCAGGACCTCGGCCGCAAGTTCCTGCAGTCGGTGGGCTTGCTTCCCGAGCCGGCCGCCGCGCCGGCCTTCACCAACGGCGCGATCCCACGCGTCTACGGACGGCAGGCCACCGAGTACGTCATCAAGCGCGCCATGTCGCAGATGGGCGTGCCCTACTCCTGGGGCGGTGGCAACGCGGCCGGACCGAGCCGTGGCATCGACTCCGGTGCCAACACAGTCGGTTTCGACTGCTCCGGGCTGATGCTCTATGCGTTCGCGGGCGTCGGCATCAAGCTCGACCACTACTCGGGCTCGCAGTACAACGCGGGCCGCAAGATCCCGTCGTCACAGATGCGCCGTGGCGACATGCTGTTCTGGGGCCCGAACGCCAGCCAGCACGTCGCGCTCTATCTCGGTGACGGGCAGATGCTCGAAGCGCCCTACACGGGTTCGGTGGTGAAGATCTCGCCGGTGCGCACCAGCGGCATGACGCCGTACGCGACTCGTCTCATCGAATGGTGAGAGATGTAAGGGCCCGCAAATCCGTAAAGAGAACACGTTAGGAAAACTTTGCGTTTCAAGCTGATTCGGTTCCTGAGTGGTTGTGCGCTGCTGGTGGCCACGGTGGCGCTCACCGTCGGGCTGGCGACGCCGGCCACGTCGGCGCCCGAGGACGGCCAGTGGGATCCCACGCTGCCGAAGTTGATCAGCGCCGGCGCCCCCGGCGACCCGCTGGCGATCGCCAACGCCTCACTCGCGGCGACGGCGCAGGCCACCGAAGTCACGATGGGGCTGGGCCGTAAGTTCTTGTCGACGCTGGGCCTCGCGCCACCGGAAGCCTCGACGGCCGGTGTCGCGCCCGGGCGTGTCCGCGGACCGCAGGCGATCGAGTACGTGATCCGTCGCGGCGCCTCCCAGATGGGCGTGCCGTACTCGTGGGGCGGCGGTAAACCGAGCGGACCGAGCACGGGCGTCGACTCGGGCGCGAACACCGTCGGCTTCGACTGCTCGGGCTTCACCCAGTTCTCATTCGCGGGGGTCGGCGTGCTGATCCCCAAGTACTCCGGCGACCAGTACAACACCGGACGCAAGGTGCCGACGTCGCAGGCCAAGCGCGGCGACCTGTTGTTCTGGGGTCCGGGCGGCAGCCAGCACGTCGCGCTCTACCTGGGCGGCGGCAAGATGCTGGAGGCCTCGGGCAGCGCGGGCAAGGTGACCGTGAGCGCGGTGCGTCAGTCCGGCCTGCAGCCGTATGTGGCGCGCATCATCGAATCCTGAGCGGAGCCTGAGCCGAAGCTGAACGTTTCGGGCGGCGTCGACGGATTCTGCCGTGCCTGGAATAGTTGACGGCGAGCGTGCCGCCCCGACCGGGCGGCGCGGCACTGACCAGCGAGTTATGTGGAAGGAACGTTGATGACCTCACCGAGTGGGCCGTCGCAGGGGCCTGGAGGCTACCCCGGCCAGGCACCGGCACAGGGATACCAGGGCTCACACGCCGCGCCGTCGAATAACGGCGGGCTGCAGCAGGAGGTCCACACGCTCGAACGGGCCGTCTTCGAGGTGAAGCGGATCATCGTCGGCCAGGACCAACTGGTCGAGCGCATGCTGGTCGGCCTGCTCGCCAAGGGCCACGTGCTGCTCGAGGGCGTGCCGGGCGTCGCCAAGACGCTGGCCGTCGAGACGTTCGCGAAAGTGGTCGGCGGTACCTTCGCCCGCATCCAGTTCACCCCGGACCTGGTGCCGACCGACATCATCGGTACCCGCATCTACCGGGTGGGCAAGGAGGAGTTCGACATCGAACTCGGCCCCGTGGTGGTCAACTTCCTGCTCGCCGACGAGATCAACCGTGCCCCGGCCAAGGTGCAGTCGGCCCTTCTGGAGGTCATGGCCGAGCGCAAGATCTCCATCGGCGGCAAGACGTTCCCGCTGCCTCAGCCGTTCCTGGTGATGGCCACGCAGAACCCGATCGAGCAGGAGGGTGTGTACGCCCTGCCCGAGGCCCAGCGTGACCGCTTCCTGTTCAAACTGAACATCGACTATCCGTCGCCCGAGGAAGAGCGCGAGATCATCTACCGGATGGGCGTCAAGCCGCCGGAGCCCAAGCAGATCCTGGCGCCGGGCGACCTGCTGCGTCTGCAGGACGTGGCGGCCAACAACTTCGTGCACCACGCGCTGGTCGACTACGTCGTGCGGGTGGTCACCGCGACCCGTCAGCCCGAGAAGTTCGGAATGCCCGACGCCAAGGCGTGGATCGCCTACGGCGCATCGCCGCGCGCATCGCTCGGCATCATCGCGGCGTCGCGTGCGCTCGCTCTGGTGCGCGGACGCGACTACGTGATCCCGCAGGACGTCGTCGAGGTCATCCCCGACGTGCTGCGGCACCGGTTGGTGCTGACCTACGACGCGTTGGCCGACGAGATCTCGGCGGAGACGGTGATCAACCGCATCCTGCAGACCGTGGCCCTGCCGCAGGTGAACGCCATTCCGCAGCAAGGTCATTCGGTGCCGCCCGTCGTGCCCGCCGCCGCTGGAGCGGCCAGCAATCGGTGACCAGCTCCCGACGCTCCGTTGATCTGCCGTCGCTGAAGCGCGGCGAGATCCGTGACCCCGCGCTGAGCGCGGCGCTGCGCAAGCTCGAGTTGACCGTGCGGCGCAAGCTCGACGGTGTGCTGCACGGCGACCACCTCGGCCTGCTGCCCGGGCCGGGTTCGGAGCCGGGGGAGTCGCGGCTCTATCAGCCCGGCGACGACGTGCGCCGGATGGACTGGTCGGTCACGGCGCGCACCACGCACCCGCACGTGCGGCAGATGATCGCCGATCGTGAGCTCGAAACCTGGCTCGTGGTCGACATGTCGGCCAGCCTCGACTTCGGCACCACCGGTTGCGAGAAGCGGGATCTGGCCGTGGCCGCCGCGGCGGCGATCACATTCCTCAACAGCGGAGGCGGTAACCGCATCGGGGCGATCATCGCCAACGGCGACACCGTGCGACGGGTGCCCGCGCTGTCGGGCCGCATGCACGAGCAGGAGATGCTGCGCGCCATCGCGACGATGCCCAAGGCCCCGGCCGGCGTCCGCGGCGACCTCGCCGCCGCTATCGACGCGTTGCGCAGGCCGGAACGGCGCCGCGGGATGGCGGTCATCATCAGCGACTTCCTCGGGCCCATCAACTGGATGCGCCCGCTGCGGGCGATCGCGGGTCGCCACGAGGTACTCGGCATCGAAGTGATCGACCCGCGCGACGTCGAACTGCCTGCCGTCGGCGACGTGGTGCTGCAGGACGCGGAGACCGGGGCGACCCGTGAGTTCACCATCGACGAGCAGTTGCGCGACGACTTCGAGCGGGCGGCCGCGGCGCACCGCGCGGAGGTGGCCAGGACGTTGCGGCGGTGCGACGCACCGCTGTTGACGCTGCGCACCGACCGCGACTGGATCGCCGACGTCGTCCGGTTCGTGGCCAACCGCAGGCGTGGCGCGCTGGCGGGCCACGCCTGACATCGAAATGATTAGGCGCACATGACATTGCCGTTGCTCGGACCCATGACGCTGTCTGGTTTCGAAAACGCCTGGTTCTTCCTGTTCCTCATCGCGGTGCTCGGAATCGTCGGGCTCTACCTCGTCGTGCAGGTGGCGCGGCACCGGCGGATGCTGCGGTTCGCCAACATGGAGTTGCTGGAAAGCGTGGCGCCCAAACGGCCCTCGCGCTGGCGGCATCTGCCTGCGATCCTGCTCGTGATCGGGCTGGTGTTCCTGACGGTGGCGATGGCGGGCCCCACTCACGACGTCCGCATCCCGCGCAACCGCGCGGTGGTGATGCTCGTGATGGACGTCTCGCAGTCGATGCGCGCCACCGACGTCGCACCCAACCGCATGGCCGCCGCGCAGGAGGCGTCCAAGCAGTTCGCCGACGAGCTCACCCCGGGCATCAACCTCGGATTGATCTCGTATGCCGGCACGGCGACGGTCCTGGTGTCGCCGACCACGGGCCGGGAGGCCACCAAGGCCGCGATCGACAAGCTCCAGTTCGCCGACCGCACAGCGACCGGCGAGGGCATCTTCACTGCGCTGCAGGCGATCGCCACCGTGGGTGCGGTGATCGGCGGCGGCGACGAACCCCCGCCGGCGCGCATCGTGTTGTTCTCCGACGGCAAGGAGACCGTGCCGTCGAACCCGGACAACCCGAAGGGCGCCTACACCGCCGCGCGCACCGCGAAGGACCAGGGCGTGCCGATCTCGACGATCTCGTTCGGCACGCCGTACGGCTACGTCGAGATCAACGACCAGCGCCAACCCGTGCCGGTCGACGACGAGATGCTCAAGAAGATCGCCGATCTGTCCGGCGGCGAGGCGTTCACCGCGTCGAGCCTTCAGCAGCTGCGCGAGGTCTACGCCAACCTGCAGCAGCAGATCGGCTACGAGACGATCCGGGGCGACGCGAGCGTGGGCTGGCTACGGCTGGGCACGCTGGCGCTCGTGATGGCGACCCTGGCGGCCCTGTTCATCAACCGTCGTCTACCGAACTGATGCGCAAGGGATGACGATCTGACATGACGCTTCCACTGCTGGGTCCGCTCTCGCTCACCGGTTTTCAGCACATCTGGTGGTTCCTGCTGTTCTTGGTGCTGCTGGCCGCGCTGGCGGGGCTTTACGCCGCCGCGCAGGCCGCCCGGCGAAAGCGGTTGCAGCGCTTCGCCAACACCGAACTGCTCGACAGCGTCGCGCCCAAACGGCCGAGCCCGCTGCGCCACCTACCCGCGGCGCTGCTGGCGATCTCGCTGTTGCTGTGCACGATCGCGCTGGCCGGGCCCACTCACGACCAGCGGCTGCCCCGCAACCGCGCGGTGGTGATGCTGGTGATGGACGTCTCGCAGTCGATGCGCGCCACCGACGTCGAACCGAGCCGCCTGGCCGCCGCGCAGGAGGCGTCGAAGAAATTCGTCGACGAGCTGACCCCGGGCATCAACCTCGGCGTGATCGCCTACGCCGGCACCGCCAACGTCCTGGTGTCGCCGACCACCAACCGCGACGCGAGCCGGCGCGCGATCGAGAATCTGCAGGTGGCCGATCGCACCGCGACCGGGGAGGCCATCTTCACCGCGCTCTCGTCGATTTCCACCGTCGGCGCCGTCATCGGTGGTGGTGACACGCCGCCGCCCGCGCACATCGTGCTGTTCTCCGACGGCAAGGAAACCGTGCCGAACAACCCGGACAACCCGAAGGGCGCGTTCACCGCCGCGCGGGCCGCCAAGGATCAGGGCGTGCCGATCTCGACGATCTCGTTCGGCACCCCGAACGGTTCGGTCGAGGTGAACAACGAGCGGGTCCCCGTTCCCGTCGACGACGAGGGCATGAAGAAGGTCGCTGCGCTCTCCGGGGGCGAGTCCTACACCGCGTCCAACCTCGACGAACTGAACAAGGTCTACGACACCCTGCAGGACCAGATCGGCTATGAGACGGTCCGCGGTGAGGCGACCACCGGCTGGCTTCGGCTCGGCGCGCTGTTCGCGGCCGTCGCGGCCGTCGCCGCGCTGCTGATCAACCGCCGGCTGCCACTGTGACGCCACGCTTCACTAAGGCGATTTCTTAAGAATGGCGGGCAGGCGATAGGTTGGCGGGCATGACTGCGCACGCGACGAGCAATGACACCGGAGCGACCGCCGGATCCGAATCGGCAGGTGGTCGTCCGCCTTTCGTCTCCCGCTCCGTGCTGGTGACCGGCGGCAACCGCGGCATCGGTCTGGCCATCGCACAGCGCCTCGCCGCCGACGGCCACAAGGTCGCCGTCACCCACCGCGGTTCCGGAGCTCCCGAAGGGCTGTTCGGCGTGGTGTGCGACGTCACGGACAACGCCGCCGTCGACCGCGCGTTCAAGGAGGTCGAGGAGCATCAGGGACCGGTCGAGGTGCTGGTGTCGAACGCGGGCATCTCCAAAGACGCGTTTCTCATGCGGATGACCGAGGAGCGGTTCGAAGAGGTCATCAACGCCAACCTCACCGGGGCGTTCCGGGTGGCCCAGCGAGCCTCGCGCACCATGCAGCGCAAGCGGTTCGGCCGGATCATCTTCATCGGCTCGGTGTCGGGCATGTGGGGCATCGGCAACCAGGCCAACTACGCCGCCGCCAAGGCCGGGCTGATCGGCATGGCCCGCTCGATCTCCCGGGAGCTGTCGAAGGTCAACGTGACCGCCAACGTGGTCGCGCCCGGCTACATCGACACCGAGATGACCCGCGCTCTCGACGAGCGGATCCAGGCCGGGGCGCTCGATTTCATCCCCGCGAAGCGGGTGGGCACCGCCGAGGAGGTCGCCGGCGCGGTCAGCTTCCTGGCATCCGAGGATGCGAGCTATATCGCCGGCGCGGTGATCCCCGTCGACGGCGGCATGGGTATGGGCCACTAGATCTTCACGTAGAGAGAGGGACTTTCACATGACCGGTTTGCTCGAAGGCAAGCGCATCCTCGTCACGGGGATCATCACCGACTCGTCGATCGCATTCCACATCGCCAAGGTCGCTCAGGAGGCGGGCGCCGAATTGGTGCTCACCGGGTTCGACCGGATGAAGTTGGTCCAGCGCATCGCCGACCGGCTGCCGAACCCGGCGCCGCTGCTGGAGCTCGACGTGCAGAACGACAAGCACCTCGACTCGTTGGCCGACCGCATCACCGAGGTGATCGGCGAGGGCAACAAGATCGACGGCGTCGTGCATTCGATCGGCTTCATGCCGCAGTCCGGGATGGGCATCAACCCGTTCTTCGACGCCCCCTATGAGGATGTCTCGAAAGGCATTCACATCTCGGCGTATTCGTACGCCTCGCTGGCCAAGGCCACGCTGCCGATCATGAACCGCGGCGGCAGCATCGTCGGGATGGACTTCGACCCGACCCGCGCGATGCCGGCCTACAACTGGATGACCGTGGCCAAGAGCGCGCTGGAGTCGGTGAACCGCTTCGTCGCTCGCGAGGCCGGGCCCTACGGTGTGCGCTCGAACCTCGTCGCGGCGGGCCCGATCCGCACGCTCGCGATGAGCGCGATAGTCGGTGGCGCCCTCGGCGCCGAGGCCGGCGAGCAGATGCGATTGCTCGAGGAGGGCTGGGATCAGCGCGCCCCGGTCGGCTGGGACATGAAGGACCCGACCCCGGTCGCCAAAACCGTGTGCGCCCTGCTTTCGGACTGGCTGCCCGCCACCACCGGCACCGTCATCTACGCCGACGGCGGCGCCAGCACCCAGCTGCTCTAGAAGATGGATTTTGACGCCGTCCTGCTGCTCTCGTTCGGCGGGCCGGAGCGCCCCGAGGACGTGATCCCGTTCCTGGAGAACGTCACTCGCGGGCGCGGCATCCCGCGGGAGCGGTTGGCGGCGGTCGCCGAGCACTACCTGCATTTCGACGGCGTCTCGCCGATCAACGGCATCAACCGCGCCGTGATCGAGCGGCTGCGCACCTACATCGACGTGCCGGTGTACTTCGGCAACCGCAACTGGGAGCCGTACGTCGAGGACGCCGTGACGGCCATGCGCGACGACGGGGTGCGGCGCGCGGCGGTGTTCACGACGTCGGCCTGGGGCGGCTATTCGAGCTGCACCCAGTACGTCGAGGACATCGCCAGAGGACGGCAGGCTGCCGGCGCCTCGGCTCCGCAGCTGGTCAAGCTGCGCCAGTACTTCGACCACCCGCTGTTCGTCCAGATGTTCGCCGATGCGGTCACCGCCGCCGCGCAGACGGTGCCCGAGGGTGCGCGCCTGGTGTTCACCGCCCACTCGATTCCGCTCGCCGCGCGATCACGCTGCGGCACAGAGCTTTACGAGCGACAGGTGGCCTATGCCTCCAGCCTCGTCGCGGCCGCAGCGGGATACGCCGAGTACGACCAGGTGTGGCAGTCGCGGTCCGGGGCGCCCCAGGTCCCCTGGCTGGAACCCGATGTGGGAGAACATCTTTCGTCGCTTACGGAAGGCGGGACCAAGGCCGTGGTCGTCTGCCCGATCGGCTTCGTCGCCGATCACATCGAGGTGGTCTGGGACCTCGATCACGAACTGCGTCTTCAGGCCGAGGAGGCCGGGGTGGCGTTCGCCAGGGCCGCGACGCCGAACGCCGATCTCGCGCGCGTCGCCGCCGAGTTGCTCGCCGAGTTGCGTGACGGTCGCGATCCCGAACGGATGGCGGGTACGAATCCACCGCCGCTGCAGGGGGTTTCGGTTGACGGCGTGGTGTGCACGCCGGCCTGCGGCTAGCCCTGCCAGGCCGAGTGCAGGACCGCGTCGACCGCGGCCAGTCGCGCCGAACGGACCACGGACGACAGCGGTCGCAACGCGTCGTTGGCGATCTGCACCTCGGCGGAGCTGTGCAGCCCGATCGGAATCAGCCCGGCGCTGACCGAGATGATCGCGTCGACGTGCGCGGCGTTCTCCAGCACGCGCATCGCCCGATTGGGGGCGTGGTCGGGAAGGCGGTGCCTGCGGTTCGATTCGAGCACCTGCTCGACGAGCCCGCGCGGGTCCTCCACGTCGATCTCGGCCGCCCCCGCGCGCAACGTACCGAGCGCGTCGGCCGCCGAGCGAACCGCCGACCGCAGCGTGTACTCCGCCTCGCCGAGGTCGACGTGTTCGGCGGGCGTGGACGCCTCGGGTATGGAGTACACCGTCCACGACAGCCCGCAGGGGTCGCGCTCGTACTCGTCGTCCTCGGGAGAGTCGTCGTACTCGAAATCCGGCACCAGCCCAATGGGCCCGGCGCCGGAGACGACGATCGCCTCGCCCGCGGTCACCGCGTCGCGCTGGAACTGGGTCCCTGCGGGCAGTCCCCGGACGTCACCGGGCACCGGCAGCGCCAATCCGATCGGCGGCCCGGCCACACCGGGGCCGGCGGCCGTGCGCAGCGTCTGCAGCAGCGACACCGCGCCCGCATCCACCAGATCGGGCCACGGCAGGCCGGTCGCGCCGGCCGCCACGGAGTCATAAGCCGTCACGGAATGCTTTGGCGCCCAATGCGAAAGCGCGTCGAGCACGTCGTCGGGCGCGGCCACGCCGGCCATCCAGGCATTGGCCCACACCGACAGCGAAACACTGGGACACCACATGATGTTCGAAGTGTAGTTGTTACGCCCGCACACGGTCGGGCGCGACGATAGGGTGGCGTCATGCCCGCTGCGCTGATCTGGTTAATCGCCGCGCTGGCGCTCGCCGGTGCCGAGGCCCTGACGGGTGACCTGTTCCTGCTCATGCTCGGCGGCGGGGCATTGGCCGCCGCCGGGTCGAGCCTGATCTTCGACGACCTGTGGGTGCACGGCGCGGTGTTCGCCGTCGTCTCGATCCTGTTGCTGGTCCTCGTGCGTCCGGCGCTGCGCAGGCATTTCCAGGCCGGTAGCGGCCTGCCCGACCCGGCGAAGGCGCTCGAGGGCAAGAGCGCGCTGGTGCTCGATCGGGTGGCGCAGCACGAGGGGCAGGTGAAGCTGGACGGCGAGGTCTGGACGGCGCGCCCGCTCAACGAGAACGACGTGTACGAGCCGGGGGACAAAGTGACCGTCGTGCACATCGACGGCGCGACCGCCGTCGTCCAGAAGCTCGCCTAGAACACACTGGGTAAGAGGGAAGGAATCGTCATGGATGGAGCCGTCGCCGGCCTGGTGCTCGTCGGCGTGCTGGTGGTGTTCGCCGCCATCATCGTCGCGAAGTCGATCGCGCTGATACCGCAGGCCGAGGCCGCGGTGATCGAGCGGCTCGGGCGCTACAGCAAGACCGTGTCCGGACAGCTGACGCTGCTGCTGCCGTTCATCGACCGCATCCGCGCCCGCGTCGACCTGCGCGAGCGGGTGGTGTCCTTCCCGCCGCAGCCGGTGATCACCGAGGACAACCTGACCGTGCAGATCGACACGGTGGTCTACTTCCAGGTCACCAACCCACAGGCGGCGGTCTACCAGATCAGCAACTACATCGTCGGCGTCGAACAGCTGACCACGACCACGCTGCGCAACCTCGTCGGCGGCATGACGCTGGAACAGACGCTGACCTCGCGCGACCAGATCAACACCGCGCTGCGCGGTGTGCTCGACGAGGCCACCAACCGGTGGGGCCTGCGGGTGGCGCGCGTCGAGCTGCGCAGCATCGATCCGCCGCCGTCCATCCAGGATTCGATGGAGAAGCAGATGCGCGCCGACCGCGAGAAGCGCGCGATGATCCTGACCGCGGAGGGCAACCGCGAATCGGCCATCAAACAGGCCGAGGGCCAGAAGCAGGCGCAGATCCTGGCCGCCGAAGGTGCCAAGCAGGCCGCGATCCTGGCCGCGGAGGCCGACCGTCAGTCGCGCATGCTGCGCGCCCAAGGCGAGCGCGCCGCGGCCTACCTGCAGGCGCAGGGCCAAGCGAAGGCGATCGAGAAGACGTTCGCGGCCATCAAGGCGGGCCGGCCCACTCCCGAGATGCTGGCCTACCAGTACCTGCAGACCCTGCCCCAGATGGCCAAGGGCGAAGCGAACAAGGTGTGGCTGGTGCCCAGCGACTTCGGTTCGGCGCTACAGGGTTTCACCAAGCTGCTCGGGGCGCCGGGGGAGGACGGCGTGTTCCGCTACACCCCGTCACCGGTCGACGACGTGCCGGTCAAGGATGACGACGACGAGGTCGCTGACTGGTTCAACACCGAGACCGATCCCGAGATCGCACGTGCCGTGGCGAAGGCCGAGGCGGAGGCGCGCACCTCGGTGGACGGTCCCGCGGCCGTCAGCCCACCGCCCTCCTTCCCGGGGATCGGCCAGCAGACGAACGTCCCGCCGCCGGCTCCGAACGTGGGCGACCTGGGCGGCGGAGCGCATTCGCGCTGAGTCGCTGAGTCAGGGAGCTATCCGGTCACCCGGACCGGCTCGTCCGCGTCGGCTGCGGCGGTCTGCTCGCGGTGATGGCGCCGGTGCACGCGAATCTCGTAGACCAGCCCCGCGACACCCAAACTGGCCGTGCAGAACGAGATCAGCACGAGCAGCGGGCTGACGTTGCCGGTGAGGGCGTCGCCGAGGACCACCACCGCGGCGGTGCCGGGCACCAGCCCCACCAGGGTGGCCAGCGAGTAAGGCAGCACGCGCACCGACGACACGCCGGCCGCGTAGTTGAGCACGGCGAACGGCACGGCCGGGATCAGCCGCATCGACAGCACCGTCGGCCAGCCGCGCGCACGCAACCGCGCATCGACGGCGTGGATCCGGGGATGGCGCGCCACCCGGTTCAGTTGCAGACCCACCGCCCGGACGAGCAGCAGCGCGATGACGGCGCTGACGGTCGCCGCGGTCACCGCGAGGGGGATGCCCAGCACGGGACCGAAGAGCAGGCCCGCAGCGAGCGTGAACGCGGTGCGCGGGAACGGGAACACCGTGACCACGATGTGGGCGGCCAGAAACGCCAGCGGGAACCACGGCCCGACTGAGGTGGCCCAGTCGCGCAACTGCACCGCGGTCGGCACCGGGACCAGCAATGCGATTGCGACGAGAATCACAATCGCCGCCGCCGACCCGAGCAGACGCGCCCGCGAGACGCTCGAAAGCGTCGCGATCACCGCACCGCGGACCGCGCGAAGGGTGCTGACGACGGAGTTCACGCTTACCAAGACTACGGAACCGCGGCCGGTGACACGTGCTCGCGACGCCGTGAGTCGACCGCCCGGCGGACATCGGTGTGATTGCGATCATTTAGCCTGATGATCGTGCAGAAACCCACTGCGGTCGAGGCCGATCGCGAGCGTTGGCGCTCAGCGGTCGCCGGGGTGCTGGCAAAGAGCACCCGGCGCGATCCCGCCGATCTGCCCGCCGAACCCGAGCGACTGCTGGATTCACCCACTTACGACGGCTTCGCGATCCGTCCGCTGTACACCAGCTTCGACGCGTTGCCCGAACCGCCGCTGCCGGGACAGTGGCCCTTCGTGCGCGGAAGCGATGCGCTGCGCGACGTCAAGGCGGGATGGAGGGTCGCCGAGGCGTTCCCGGCGAACGGGCCCGGCTCCGTGACCGAACACAACGGCGCGGTGTTGCTCGCCCTCACCGAAGGAGTCAGCGCCCTTGTCGTGCGCGTCGGCGCATCGACCGGTGTGGCGGCGGCCGAACTGGACCGCCTGTTCGACGGCGTCTTCCTCGACCTCGTCCCGGTGCTCTTCGAGATCGCGGGCCCCGACTACGTTTCGGCGGCCGATGCGGTGCTCGGACTGCTCGGTGATCTCGACGAGGATCAACGCTCCCGGCTGTCGGTCGACCTCGGCGCCGATCCGCTGACCGCCCCGCTGAGCGGACGCGAAGCCCCGGAGGTTGCCGCTGTCGTGACCACCGCCGCGAAGCTCGGCGAGTACCGCGGCGGTGTTCGCGCCATCACCGTCGACGGTCCCGCGTTCCACAACCTCGGCGCCAGCGCGTCGTGGGAGCTCGCGGGCCTGGTGTCCGCGGGGGTGAGCTATCTGCGCCTGCTGGGCGAGGGTGGTCTCGACATCCCGGACGCGTTGCGCCAGATCAGCTTCCGCATCGCCGCCGACGACGACCAGTTCATGACGATCGCGAAACTGCGGGCCGCGCGTCTGCTGTGGGCCCGCGTCGCCGAGGTGGTCGGGGCGCCGGAGCACGGAGCGGTCACCCTGCACGCCGCGACGTCGCTGCCGATGATGGCCAAGCGCGATCCGTGGGTGAACATGCTGCGCACCACCGTGGCCGCGTTCTCGGCCGGTGTCGGGGGAGCGGACACCATCGAGGTGCATCCGTTCGACGTCGCGATCGCCGGCGGCTTCCCGGGAACGTCCGCGAGCTTCGCGCGCCGCATGGCCCGCAACACGCAACTGCTGCTGCTGGAGGAATCGCATCTGGGCCGCGTGCTGGACCCGGCGGCGGGTTCCTGGCATGTCGAGGACCTCACCGATCAACTCGCCGAACAGGCGTGGAAACACTTCCAGGACATCGAATCCCGCGGCGGGTTCGAACAAGCCCGTGACCACATCGCGGCCCAGATCGCCGAGGTCGCCGAGCGGCGCGCCGACGACGTCGCCCACCGGCGCACCGCATTGACGGGCGTGAACGAGTTCCCCAACATCGCCGAACCGGTGCTGCCGCAGGGCGATTCGCTGTCCGGGGTGGCCCGCTACGCGGCCGGCTTCGAGGCGCTGCGGGACCGCTCGGACGCCTTTCTGGAGAAGACCGGCGCCAGGCCGAAGGTGCTCTTGCTGCCGCTCGGCCCGCTCGCCGAACACAACGTGCGCACCACCTTCGCGACGAACCTGCTCGCGTCGGGCGGCATCGAAGCGGTGACCGAGGCGGACCCGACCCCGTCGATCGCCGTGATCTGCGGCACCGACGCCCGCTACGCCGAGGAGGCCTCGGCCGCGGTCGAGTCGGCGCGTGCGGCCGGCGTGTCGCGGGTGCTTCTCGCCGGGCCGGAAAAGGCTGTCGCGGAGGCGGAATCGAAACCGGACGGCTATCTGACCGCGAAGATCGACGCGGTCGCCACGTTGTCGGACCTGCTCACCGGATTGGGGGCCTGAGGTGACTGCCACGGCTGGGATCGGAAAAACCATCGGCAGCTTCGCCGACGTCCCGCTGCACGGCGACAAGCGTGCGGAGGCGCCGACCGCGGAAGCCGTCACCGCGCACGTCGAGGCGGCCGCGGCGGCACACGGATACACCGCCGACCAGGTGGACTGGGTGACGCCGGAGGGCATCGACGTCAAACCGGTCTACATCGGCGCCGACCGCGACGCCGCCGTCGCCGCCGGCTATCCGCTCGACACCTTCCCGGGTGAACCGCCGTTCGTGCGCGGGCCGTACCCGACGATGTACGTCAACCAGCCGTGGACCATCCGGCAGTACGCGGGCTTCTCCACCGCCGCGGAGTCCAACGCGTTCTACCGGCGCAACCTCGCCGCGGGCCAGAAGGGTCTGTCGGTCGCGTTCGACCTGGCCACCCACCGCGGTTACGACTCCGACCACCCGCGAGTGCAGGGCGATGTCGGAATGGCCGGTGTGGCAATCGATTCCATCCTCGACATGCGTCAGCTGTTCGACGGCATCGACCTGTCGTCGGTGTCGGTGTCGATGACGATGAACGGCGCGGTGCTCCCGATCCTCGCGCTGTACGTCGTCGCCGCCGAAGAGCAGGGCGTGCCGCCGGAGAAGCTCGCCGGGACCATCCAGAACGACATCCTCAAAGAGTTCATGGTCCGCAACACCTACATCTATCCGCCGAAAGCGTCGATGCGGATCATCTCCGACATCTTCGGCTACACCAGCGCCAAGATGCCGAAGTTCAACTCGATCTCGATCTCCGGCTACCACATTCAAGAGGCCGGGGCCACAGCCGATCTCGAGCTGGCCTACACGCTTGCCGACGGTGTCGAGTACATCAAGGCGGGCCTCGACGCCGGGCTCGACGTCGACAAGTTCGCGCCGCGGCTGTCGTTCTTCTGGGGCATCGGCATGAACTTCTTCATGGAGGTCGCCAAGCTGCGGGCCGGCCGGCTGCTGTGGAGCGAGTTGGTCGCGGAGTTTGGACCCAAGAACCCCAAATCCAGGTCATTGCGCACGCATTCGCAGACCTCGGGCTGGTCGTTGACCGCGCAGGATCCGTTCAACAACGTCGCGCGCACGTGCATCGAGGCGATGGCGGCCACCCAGGGGCACACCCAGTCGCTGCACACCAACGCGCTCGACGAGGCCCTGGCGCTGCCCACCGACTTCTCGGCCCGCATCGCCCGCAACACCCAGTTGCTGCTGCAGCAGGAGTCGGGCACCACGCGCCCGATCGACCCGTGGGGCGGCTCGTACTACGTCGAGTGGCTCACCCATCAACTCGCCACCGCCGCGCGGATGCACATCGGCGAGGTCGTCGAACACGGCGGGATGGCGCAGGCGATCTCCGACGGCATCCCGAAACTGCGCATCGAGGAGGCCGCCGCGCGTACGCAGGCGCGGATCGACTCCGGCCAGCAGACCGTGATCGGCGTCAACAAGTACCAGGTCGACGAGGACCACGAGGTCGAGGTCCTCAAGGTCGAGAACAGCCGGGTGCGCGCCGAGCAGATCGCCAAACTCGAACAGTTGCGCGCCGAACGTAACCAGGCCGAGGTGGACGCGGCGCTGGCCGAGCTGAGCCGGGCGGCGGACACCCGCGAGGCCGCGGGCGCGGACGGGCTCGGCAACAACCTGCTCGCCCTGGCGATCAACGCCGCGCGCGCCAAGGCCACCGTCGGCGAGATCTCCGATGCGCTCGAGCGGGTTTACGGGCGCCACGTCGCCGAGATCCGTACGATCGCCGGCGTCTACCGCGATGAGTTGGGGGGGAACGGCGTCAGCAACATCACGAAAGCCACCGACCTGGTCCAGAAGTTCGCCGAGGCCGACGGTCGCCAGCCGCGCATCCTGATCGCGAAGATGGGCCAGGACGGACACGACCGCGGGCAGAAGGTCATCGCGACCGCGTTCGCCGACATCGGATTCGACGTGGACGTCGGCTCGCTGTTCTCCACGCCCGAAGAGGTCGCACGCCAAGCGGCCGACAACGACGTGCACGTCGTCGGAGTCTCGTCGCTGGCGGCCGGACACCTGACCCTGGTGCCCGCCCTGCGCGAGGCCCTCGCCGAGGTCGGCCGGCCCGACATCATGATCGTGGTCGGCGGGGTCATCCCGCCGGGCGACTTCGACGAGCTCTACGCCGCGGGCGCCACCGCGATCTTCCCGCCCGGCACCGTCATCGCCGACGCGGCGGTCGGCCTGCTGC
>NZ_CVTA01000043.1 GCF_001050035.1 Mycolicibacterium komanii | reverse complement strand
GCCTCGGTGGTCACGGGCGGCGGGGGCGGTGCCATCGTGACGGTCTCGACGGGTGGCGGCGGCGCCTCGGCGGTGACGGGTTCGGGCTGCGGTGCCGACGGCGGCGGCACGGGCGCGGTGCGCGGAGCTTCGGTCACGCCGGTACTGCCGGTGGCGCTGGTGAGTGCGATCGCCACCCCGCCGACAGCCACCACCGCGACGGCCGCCGCGACGCCGAACACCAGGCCCGGTATTCGCTGCCAGAGCCGGGGTTCGTCGATCGGTCCCGTTGCGGCCACGTACTGCACGGGCGGCCGCATCGATCCGGTGTCGTATGGGGCTTCGTACGCGGCTTCGTACGCCCCCGACCCGGTGAAGGGCAGCGGTTCGTCGGCGGCGTCATCCTGTGACCAGGCCAACGCGTTGGAGGCCTCCGATGCCGGCGAGTCGACCGGCGCCACCGGCGCGAGGCCCGTGGGGTCGTTCGGTGACACCGGGGCCAGGCCCGTCGGGGCGTCCGCGGCGGCCGCCGGGGCCAAGCCCGTCGGGGCGTCCGGAGACGCGACC
>NZ_CVTA01000042.1 GCF_001050035.1 Mycolicibacterium komanii | reverse complement strand
CCCCGACCCCGAGCGCCCCGCACCAAAGCGCGGCATCAGCAAGACCGTCGGCGAGCAGTTCAGCACCTACCGCATCACCCTGCCCACCCTGGAGGCCGCCAAACTCGACGCCGCCCTGCACGCGCACCGCGACGCGTTGATCAACGAACACTTCGCCGCTCACGGCCCCCACGCGGTCGGCGAGGACTACCACCGCCCCACCGACAGCGACTGGCAAACCCGCGTGCCGTTTCCCACCCTGACCGATGCATTCATGCGCCTGGTCGAAACCGCATGGGACACCGAGGTGACCCGACGCCCCCACGATCAACACAGCACCGTCGTCGTGCACCTCGACGTCGACAAACCCGCCGCCTGGCCGCACCTGGGCCCAGTCCTGTCCGAGGCCGATCGGCAACTGCTGTTGTGCGACACCGGCTGTGAAGTGTGGCTGCAGCGCCACGGACAGCTCATCGGATCCGGGCGCGCCACACGGGTGATCAGCCGCCGACTACGCCGCGCCCTGGAGCACCGCGACCGCACCTGCCAAGTACCCGGCTGCGCGGCCACCCGCGGCCTGCACGCCCACCACATCCAGCACTGGGAAGACGGCGGACCCACCGAGCTGGACAACCTGGTACTGGTCTGCCCCTACCACCACCGGCTACACCACCACGGCGACATCACCATCACCGGACCCGCCGACCACCTACTCGTCACCGGCCGCGACGGCCAACCACTACACCCCGGAACCCTTGCCCCCCCCCCCAC
>NZ_CVTA01000041.1 GCF_001050035.1 Mycolicibacterium komanii | reverse complement strand
GACAGGTTGAAGTTGCCGTTGGAACCGTAGATGGACAGCGAGACCAGCAAGGTGACCGATACAACGATCACCAGCGAGGTACGCACCGCGTTGCCGACTGCAACCCCCACACCCGACGGCCCGCCCGAGGCAAAGTAACCGAAGTAGGTGTGCACCAACAAGATCGTGATCGCCATCAGCACCGCCTGCAGAAACGACCACAACAAATCGATCGGATTCAAAAACGTGTCGAAGTAGTGGTCATACAGTCCCCCGGACTGACCGAACAACACCACCGTGGTGAACTGCGACGCCACAAACGACAAGATCACCGCAATCGAGTACAGCGGCGTGATCGCCACCATCCCCGCCACGATGCGCGTGGAGACCAGATACTCCACCGGCCGAATCGCCATTGACTCCAGCGCATCGATCTCCTCGTTGATGCGCATCGCGCCCAACTGCGCGGTCACCCCCGCCCCGAACGTGGCCGCCAACCCGATCCCAGCCACCACCGGCGCGGCGATACGCACATTGATGAACGCCGCCAAAAACCCCGTCAACGCCTCGATACCGATATCGCCCAACGACGAGTAACCCTGCACCGCCAACGTTCCACCGGCGGCCAACGTCAAAAACCCCACGATCGCGACCGTGCCGCCGATCATCGCCAACGTGCCCGCACCCATCGAGATCTCGGCGATCAACCGCACGATCTCCTTGCGGAAGTGCACCGCCGCATGCGGCACCCCACCCAACGCCCGCAGATAAAACAGCATGTGATCGCCGATACGACCCAA
>NZ_CVTA01000040.1 GCF_001050035.1 Mycolicibacterium komanii | reverse complement strand
GGAAACCCGGTGGTGGGTTTGCAGCAGGCGGTGGCTCAGACGCATGGGATTGCGTTCACCCCGCAGCGTCAGACCGAGGTGTTGTCGAACAACGACACGCTCAGCCACAACGACACCCGGTTCTTGAGCCCGGAGACCAACACGGTCAACCACGCCGGTGCCGACCAGCAGCAGGGCATCGGCAACTTCGATCTGGAGTTCGGTGACATCACCTTCGGTGACAAGACCACCAACACCGCCACCGACGGCGGGGTCGTCAACACCGGCAATGCCGGCGATATCGATGCCACCAACGTCGAGGGCGACGGCAACGTGGTCGGCGATGACAACGAGAACGTCAACACCGGTGACATCGAGGATTCCAACGTCAACATCGGTGAGGACAACGAGATCGACGACAGCGGCGATCAGACCGCCGGCGGCGACATCATCTCCGACAACGACGGTCCGGTGATCAACGACGTCGACATGAGTGGCGGCAACGGTGGTAGCGCTTCTGGCGGTGACGGCGGTGGCGGGCTGATCGGGGTCGGCAACGACGGCGGCAACGCCACCGGTGGGGCCGGTGGTTCTGGCGGAGGCATCGTGATCAACGACAACGACACGACCACCACCAATGTCGATGGCAACCAGACCAATGTCGGCGATATCGACGGCAGCGTGTCGGGCGGGATCTCCGGGGGCACGAGTGTCGAGGACAACTCGGTGGACAACTCGGTCGACAATTCGGTCGACAACTCCGGACAGGACAACTCGACCGACAACTCCGGTCAGGTCAACACCGACGTCGATGTGAGCACCACCGTCGACACCGGCCTGTTCTGA
>NZ_CVTA01000039.1 GCF_001050035.1 Mycolicibacterium komanii | reverse complement strand
TACAACGATTGGCATGTCGAGGAGTGGTGTGGGGCCTATCCGGCGCGGTTCATTCCGATGACGTTGCCGGTGATCTGGGATCCGGTCGAGTGCGCCAAGGAGATCCGGCGCAACGCCGCCCGTGGTGTGCATTCGTTGACGTTCACCGAGAACCCGGCGGCGATGGGGTATCCGAGTTTTCATGATTTTGAGCATTGGAAGCCGATGTGGGATGCGTTGGTCGACACCGAGACGGTGCTCAACGTGCACATCGGGTCGTCGGGGCGGTTGGCGATCACCGCCCCGGATGCGCCGATGGATGTGATGATCACGCTGCAGCCGATGAACATCGTCCAGGCTGCGGCCGATCTGTTGTGGTCGCGTCCGATCAAGGAGTATCCGACGCTGCGCATCGCGCTGTCGGAGGGTGGTACGGGCTGGATTCCGTACTTTTTGGAGCGGGTGGATCGCACCTTTGAGATGCATTCGACGTGGACGGGTCAGGACTTCGGCGGCAAGGTGCCCAGTGAGGTGTTCCGTGAGCACTTCTTGACGTGTTTCATCGCTGATCCGGTCGGGGTGGCCACCCGCAACGCGATCGGTATCGACAACATCTGCTGGGAGGCCGATTACCCGCACAGCGACTCGATGTGGCCCGGCGCCCCCGAACAGCTCGACGAGGTCCTCACCGCCAACAATGTGCCCGACGACGAGATCAACAAGATGACCTACGAGAACGCGATGCGCTGGTATCACTGGGATCCGTTCACCCACATCACCCGCGAACAAGCCACCGTCGGCGCACTACGCAAAGCCGCCGAAGGCCACGACGTCTCCATCCAAGCCCTGTC
>NZ_CVTA01000038.1 GCF_001050035.1 Mycolicibacterium komanii | reverse complement strand
GGGTGGGGGTAGCCATTCGACGCGGCCGTCGGGGCGGATGCGGGTGCGCCAGCCGCCGTCGGTGACGAGTCGGTTGTGCGGGCCGCAGGCCAGGGTGAGCCCGTCGATGTCGGTGGCCCCGCCGGCGGCCCAGTCTTTGGCGGCGTGATGGACCTGGGCCCAGTAGGCGGGTGCGGTGCAGCCGGGTTTGGTGCAGCCGCGGTCGCGGGCGTGCAACACGATGCGCTGCGCGGCGGTGGCCAACCGTTTGGCCCGCCCCACATACATCGGCACCTCGCGGTGGTCTTGGTAGACGACGAGGTAGTGCTCGCTGGTGGCGGCCATCGCGATCAGATCGGCCATCGGCACCAGGGTGCCTCCACCGGTGACCGCCCACCCGGCCGCCGAGCGCAACTCCTTCAAGGTGGTGGACACCACGATCGTCGACGGTAACCCGTTGTGGTGGCCCAACTGCCCCGAGGCGAGCAGCGCGCGGCCCATCGCGGTCAACGCGTCGTGGTTGCGCTGCCCCGCGCAGCGGGCGTCGTGGACAAAATTCGCCTCCGAGGGTGGCCCGTCCACGCAGGGGTCGGGATCGTCGGGATTGCACATGCCCGGCGCGGCCAACTTGGCCAACACCGCATCAAGGGTGGCGCGGGCTTGCGGGGTGAGCAGCCCACGCACCCGGCTCATCCCATCGCGGCCTTGCGGGCCGAACTCGACGAAACGTTTGCGTTGCCGTTCGCGCTCGGCGTCGTCGGGGGGTGAGCCGTCCTCATCGAGCAGCGCCATCAACCGGTCGGCGACCTTGCGCAACTCCTCCGGACACAACCCGGCCCCGGTGCGGGCCAGATCGGCCTCGGCCAACTCCCGAGCCTGATAGTTCACACAGGCGGGCAGCTCGGTGAAAAACTTCTCGATCAACGCCACCTGCTCGACACCCAACTCTCCGCGCGCCTGGGCGGCCGCGGTGGCCGCCAACACCGGCGCCAACACCTCACCGGTCAACGCCCGACGCTCACCGAGCACCGCCGCCGAGGCGATACGACGCTTGGCGTCCTTACGCGAGATCTGCAACGCCGTCGCCAACGCCTCCGGCCACGACG
>NZ_CVTA01000037.1 GCF_001050035.1 Mycolicibacterium komanii | reverse complement strand
AGCTCGGTGATGTCGGTGCGCCCACCAGTGGCCCAGTCGCCGTTGGCGTGATGGACCTGGCATTGATAGGCCGGGGCCGTGCAGCCGGGTCGGGTGCAGCCGCGGTATTTGGCGAACAACACCAACCGCTGCGCTTTAGAGGCCAGCCGGCGCCCGCGGCCCAAGAACAGGGGTTGTTCGGTGGCCTTGTCGAAGACCGCCAGATACGGATGCGCCGCCGACGCCTGTTTGATGACGTCGCTCATCGGCAGCAGCGACCCCCCACCGGTCACCGCATGCCCGGTGCCGGACTCCAACTCTTGCAGCGTGGTGGTGATCAACAGGGTGGCCGGCACCCCGTTGTGGCTCCCCAGCGTCCCGGACGCGAGCAGGGCCCGGCACATCGCGCCCAGGGCGTCGTGGTTGCGCTGCCCGCGCGAGCGGGTATCGGAGCGCACCGCCTCCGGCGAAGGCTCCTTATCGGGGCCGGCCTGGTCAGGGCCGGCCTGGTCAGGGCCGGGCTGGCCACCCTCGGGCTGATCATCGGTGGGGTGGTGGCGTCCGGGGGCGGCCCACACCGCCAGCACCGCCTCCAAGGCGGCGCGGGTGGCGGGGTCGATGATCCCGCGCAGCTCACTCATCCCGTCGAGGCGTTGACGGCCCAACCGCAGCCAGCGCTGCGCCGCGCGCACCTCATCAGAGAAATCCCCATCCGGGTTCAGATAGGCCGCCAACCGCTGCGCGGCCGCCCGCAACTCCTCGGGAGTGTGCTTGGTCGCCAACTCCGCCAACTGGGCTTCGGCGGCCTCGCGCACATCAAACGGTGTCGCCGCGGGGATCTCCTTGGTGAGAAACCGCCGAATCACCCGCACATGCTCCGCACCCACCAACCCCTTCTCCTGCGCGGCCGCGGTGCCCGCCAGCACCGGCTCGAGAACCTCACCGGTCATCGCGCGCCGCGGCGCCAACTCCGCCGCTTCGGCCACCCGGCGGGTCGCCTCGGCTTTGGAGATCCGCAACAGCACCGTCAACGCGCCGGCCACGCTGTGCTCACCCAACTCCTGTAGCGGCGCGGCCGACAGTCCGGCGACCAGGCGGTGCCCCACCACCGCCTGGCGCCGCATCACGGTCTCCCATTGGGCGGTCACCGCCAGCTGCTCAGCGGTGCCGAGGGTGTCGAACGACTCGGCGATCAGCGCGGACGCCTGGGCGGCCATCCCCGCGACCACCTCGCACACACGTTCGAAACCCACACCCCGACGCTAACCCCACCCACCGACAACCCCACCCCAAATGTGACCACTGAAACCAAAGAGACACAAGTGA
>NZ_CVTA01000036.1 GCF_001050035.1 Mycolicibacterium komanii | reverse complement strand
TCCGGTGCGGGCAGCGCCCGTCGATCGAGTTTGCCGTTGACCGTCAACGGCAGCTCCTCCAACGCGACCACTGCGGCGGGCACCATATATGCCGGGAGCCGCTCGGCGAGCGCGCTTCGCACCGCAGATGGGTCGACCGCGCCGGTCACGTAACCCACCAGGCGTTTGTCGCCGGGACGGTCCTCGCGGGCGAGCACTACCGCCTGCTCGACCCCGTCCTGCGCCGCGAGCGCCGCCTGTACCTCACCCAATTCGATGCGGTACCCGCGGATTTTGACCTGCTCGTCTGCACGCCCGAGGTACTGCAACTGCCCGTCGACACCCCAACACACCAAGTCCCCGGTGCGATACATCCGGCTGCCGGGCTCCCCGAATGGGCAGGCCACAAATCGCGATGCCGTCAAACCCCCGCGACCCACGTACCCACATGCCACGCCGCGGCCGGCCACATACAGCTCACCGACCGAGCCCACAGGCACCGGCCGCAACCACCCATCAAGCACAAACAACGCCGCCCCCGGCACCGGCGAACCAATCGGCGCGCCCGATCCCGCGCGCAACGGTGCACTCATCGCGGCATATATCGTCGTCTCGGTCGGACCGTAGGCGTTGATCAGCACCCGCCCGGGTGTTGCCCAGCGATCCACCACCTCGGCTGGACATGCCTCACCGGCCACGACCAGGGCAGCCGACTCCAGCCCCTGCGGCGAAAGCATCCCCACCGCAGAAGGCGTCTGACTCAAAACGTCGACCTGTTCCGCGACCAGCAGCGCATGCAGGTCATCGGGCGATCCGACCACCTCCTCGGGCACGACCACCAGTCGCCCGCCGTGCAACAGCGCGCCGAAGATCTCCCACACCGAAACGTCAAACGACAACGAATGCCACTGCGACCACACCGTCCCCGGACCGAAAGCCAGATTGGCGTCCGGTGAGTCGAACAACTGCGCCACATTGGCGTGAGTGACCGCGACTCCCTTGGGCACGCCAGTAGTGCCTGAGGTGTAGATGTAGTAAGCGATGTCGTCAGCGGCCGGCACCGGCAACACCGTGCCGAGTGCGGCATCGACAGCGACGTCATCGATGTCAGCGACATTGATGACCAGCAGACCGGTCCCGCCCAGCAGATCGGCGAATTGGCTGGTGGTCACCGCGGCGACCGGCGCGGCATCGGTAACCATGAACTCGATGCGCGCCGCCGGCAGCGCTGGATCAATCGGCACATAAGCCGCCCCGGTCTTCAGGACCGCAAGCATGGCCGTGATCGCCTCAACCGACCGCGAAAGCAACAGCGCCACACACTGACCCGGGCCCGCCCCATGAGCGACCAACAGATGAGCCAACCGAT
>NZ_CVTA01000035.1 GCF_001050035.1 Mycolicibacterium komanii | reverse complement strand
GGCCTTCGGTGGTGCCGTTGTCGTTTGCGCAGAGTCGGTTGTGGTTTATCGATCAGTTTGGTGGTTCCCAGGATCGGCAGCCGGTTTACAACATGGCGGTGGCGTTGCGGTTGCGTGGGCGTCTTGATGTTGGGGCGTTGGGTGCGGCGTTGGGCGATGTGGTGGGTCGTCATGAGAGTTTGCGCACGGTGTTTCCGGCTGTTGATGGGGTGCCTCGCCAGGTGGTGGTGCCGGTTGAGCGGGCGCGGGTGGGGTTTGAGGTTGTTGATGCCTCGGGTTGGCCGGTTGGGCGGTTGTCGGATGCGGTGGATGCGGCGGCGGGTCATTCGTTTGATTTGGCTGCTGAGATTCCTTTGCGTTCGTGGCTTTTCGCGGTTTCTGGTGATGAGCATGTGTTGGTGGTGGTGGTTCACCATATCGCCGCTGATGGTTGGTCGTTGGGTGTGTTGGCCGCTGATGTGGGGGTGGCTTATGGGGCTCGGTGTGGGGGGCGGGCGCCGCAGTGGGCTGAGTTGGCGGTGCAGTATGTGGATTACACGTTGTGGCAGCGTGAACGTTTGGGGGAGTTGGCCGATCCCGAGAGTGCGGTTGCTGGGCAGCTGAGGTTTTGGGAGCGGGCTTTGGCGGGGATGCCGGAGCGGTTGGCGTTGCCTACTGATCGGCCGTATCCGTTGGTTGCTGATTATCGCGGTGCCAGTGTGGTGGTGGATTGGCCGGCTGAGTTGCAGTCGCGGGTTGCTTTGTTGGCTCGTGAGCATGGCGCGACCAGTTTCATGGTGGTGCAGGCGGCGTTGGCGGTGCTGTTGTCTCGGGTCAGTGCCAGCAGTGATGTGGCTTTCGGGTTCCCGGTCGCGGGTCGTGGTGATCCGGCCCTTGATGAGTTGGTGGGTTTTTTCGTCAACACGTTGGTGTTGCGGGTTGACCTGGGTGCGGATCTGACTGTGGGTGAGTTGTTGGCCCAGGTTCAGCAGCGCAGTTTGGCCGCTTATGAGCATCAAGACGTGCCGTTTGAGGTGTTGGTGGAGCGGCTCAATCCGGCTCGGAGTTTGGCTCATCATCCGTTGGTGCAGGTGTTGTTGGCGTGGCAGAACTTCGCCGGGCGCGACGGTGCCGCCGACGGGTTGGTGTTGGGTGATGTGCAGGTCGAGTCGTTGCCGCTGGACACCCGTACCGCGCGAATGGATTTGACGTTTACCCTTGCCGAGCGCTGGAGCGCTGCCGGTGAGCCGGCCGGGATCGGCGGGTCGGTGGAGTTTCGCACCGATGTGTTCGATGCGGTGAGCGTCGAGACGTTGATCGAGCGGTTGCGGCGGGTGTTGGATGCGATGACCGCCGATCCGCTACGGCGGCTTTCGTCGATTGATGTGGTCGATGAGGCCGAGTGTGTCCGTCTGGATGAGTGGGGACAGCGGGCGGTGTTGACCGCCCCGTCGACCGCACCGGTCTCGATTCCGGAGTTGTTTGCTGCTCAGGTGGCCAACGCCTCGGAGGCGGTGGCGCTGCGTTGTGAAGACCGCTCGGTGACCTATGGCGAGCTTGATGAGGCGGCTAATCGGTTGGCTCATCTGTTGGTCGCTCATGGGGCGGGCCCGGGTCAGTGTGTGGCGCTGTTGCTTTCGCGGTCGGTTGAGGCGATCACGGCCATGCTTGCGGTCCTGAAGACCGGGGCGGCTTATGTGCCGATTGATCCAGCGCTGCCGGCGGCGCGCATCGAGTTCATGGTTACCGATGCCGCGCCGATCGCCGCGGTGACCACCAGCCAATTCGCCGATCTGCTGGGCGGGACCGGTCTGCTGGTCATCAATGTCGCAGATCCGGCGATAACGGCCCAGCCCGGTACGGGATTGCCGGCGCCGGCGGCACAGGATGTGGCATACCTGATCTACACCTCGGGCACCACTGGGGCGCCCAAAGGGGTGGCCGTCACCCATCACAACGTGACCCGGCTACTGGACTCGCTGCACCCATATCTGCCGGCGGCCGGGGTGTGGTCGCAGTGGCATTCCTACGCCTTCGGCGTTTCGGTGTGGGAGATCTGGGGCGCCCTGCTGCGCGGTGGGCGACTGGTGGTGGTGCCCGACTCGATCGTCGGATCCCCCACCGAATTCCACACCCTATTGGTCACCGAACACGTCAACATCCTCAGCCAAACCCCCACAGCGGCAGGCGCGCTGTCGCCGCAGTCTTTGGATTCGACGGCTCTGGTAGTCGCCGGTGAGCCCTGTCCGCGCGAACTGGTGGATCGCTGGGCTCCCGGCCGGGTGATGATCAACGCTTACTGCCAGCCCGAAACTCTATATGCGTCCCTCAGTGCGCCGCTGGCCGCGGGCTCGGCTGCACCGATCGGTTCGCCGGTGCCGGGCACGGCCTTGTTTGTTCTGGACCCGTGGCTGCGTCCGGTGCCGGCCGGCGTCGCCGGTGAGTTGTACGTGGCCGGTTCGGGGCTCGCATACGGGTATGTTCGCCAGAGTTCTTCGACAGCAATGCGGTTTGTGGCGTGCCCGTTCGGGCGCCCCGGCGAACGGATGTACCGCACAGGCGATCTCGTGCGCTGGGGAGCCGACGGTCAGCTGTACTACCTCGGACGCGCCGACAAGCAGGTCGAGATCGGCGGAACTGCTGTCGATCTCGGTGAGATCGAGGCCGCGCTGGCGGCCCATCCGCGGGTGGCCCAAGCCGCGGTTACCGACTACTCGACATCAGCCGCGAATGCCGATGGGCAAGTTGGCGATACCCGGCTGGCCGGCTATGTCGTGCTCGATAATCACATGAAGCTGGTCCGTGAGCCGCAGCGTGAATCGCTTCTCGTCGACCAGTGGCGAGGGGTGTACGAAGGTCTGTACACGGAGTCGACGTCGACCTCGAACTCACCAGTCGCGCTGGGTGAGGATTTCGGAGGCTGGAACAGCAGCTACTCCGGGGCCCCGATCCCCTTGGAGGACATGCGAGAGTGGCGGGCGGCTGCAGTGGACCGCATCCGCGGACTGGGCCCGCGGCGGGTACTCGAGATCGGCGTGGGTTCCGGTCTGCTGCTCGCGCACGTCGCGCCCGAATGCGTCGAATACTGGGGGACGGACTTCTCGGCGTCGACGATCCAGGCTTTGCAGGAGAGCCTGGCCGCGGAATCATGGGGCGACAGAGTGCGGCTGCGCGTACAGCCAGCCGATGTCATCGACGGGTTGCCACAGGAACATTTCGACGTGGTGGTGCTCAACTCCGTGGTCCAGTACTTCCCGAGCGCGGGTTACCTACTCGACGTCCTGGCCGCGGCGATGCAGCTACTGGCGCCGGGTGGGGCGTTGTTCATCGGGGATGTCCGCAATCTGTCCCTGCTTTCAGCCTTTGCCACAGGGGTGGCATGTGCAACCGGGGAACACGACACGGCCGCGGCCGTTCGCGAGCGGATGCACGCGAACGTCCTCGCCGAGCGTGAATTGCTGTTGGCGCCGGAGTTCTTTGCGGCCCTGCCGCAGCATATTCCGGAGATCGCCGCGGTCGAGGTCCAGCTCAAGCGGATGCGAGCGGTAAACGAACTCAGCGGTTATCGATACGAAGTCGTATTGCGCAAGGCGCCGGTGCCGATCCGTTCCCTGGCGGACCTACCGACGCAACCATGGCAGCGTTTCGGCAGCCTTGCCCAACTGGGCGAATATCTCCGGTCGCATCAACTGCCGGGGCTGCGCGTCGCAGGCGCACCACACGGGGGGATCTGGCCCGATGTGGCGCTGGCGCGGGCAGTGGCCGAGGCCGACGATTGGCGGGCCCTCAGTGAATTACAGGCCGACGCTACGGAACCAGATGCGGTGTTGCCGCACCAGTGTCATCGGCTGGGTGAGGAGCTGGGATACGCGACAGCGTTGACCTGGTCGCCGACCGCCGGGCTCATCGACCTCATCTACACCCGCAGCGACGACGCGCCAGATCACCCGCCGGTGGCGCTGTCGGACCTCTACGTCCCGGCCACCGGGTTGGAAACTTTGGCGGGATACGTCAACGACCCGTCGGCCGCTGAACGCATAGCCGAATTGCGCAGTTTCGTCGCCGGCCGCTTGCCGCAGTTCATGGTTCCCGCGGCGATCACGGCGGTTGATGCGCTGCCGTTGACCGTGACCGGCAAACTCGATCGGCATGCATTGCCCGATCCGGAATGCATCGGTGAGGTGCCCTATCGCGCTCCCCGTGATCATTGCGAACAGGCGCTGGCCCGTCTGTTCGGCGAAATCCTCGAGGCCACCTTGGTCGGCATCGACGATTCGTTCTTCAGCCTTGGCGGGCGATCGTTGTCGGCCACGCGTCTTGTCGCCCGGATCCGGACTGAACTGGGTGTGCAGGTTCCTATCTGGGCGTTGTACGAGGCGCCGACAGTAGTCGGGTTGGCCGAGTGGATCAGACAGCACGGCGATGGCCGGACGGATGCGACGCTGACGGTGCGGCAGCGGCCTTCGGTGGTGCCGTTGTCGTTTGCGCAGAGTCGGTTGTGGTTTATCGATCAGTTTGGTGGTTCCCAGGATCGG
>NZ_CVTA01000034.1 GCF_001050035.1 Mycolicibacterium komanii | reverse complement strand
TAATTTGTGTTCGGCGGTGTCCTACTTTTCCGCCCGTGTGGGGCAGTATCATTGGCGCTGGCAGGCTTAGCTTCCGGGTTCGGGATGGGTCCGGGCGTTTCCCTGCCGCTATTGACCGCCGTAACTCTATTCACTTTTCACAGTGTCCCAAGCTGGTTGGGTGGTGTGTTTTGGTGGTGGGGTGTGTTGGGTGTGGTTGATACGCGTGGTGTGGTTGCGAGTGTGTGTAAGTTTTCGGCCGGTTAGTGCCAGTTCCCTGAACCCATTGCTGGGTGTGTAGGTCTGGTCTATCGATCCCGTGGTCTGCGGGGGGCCTTATCCCACTTGAATGGGTGAGAAGCCTGGTCTTGGAGGGGGTTTCCCGCTTAGATGCTTTCAGCGGTTATCCTGTCCGAACGTGGCTATCCAGCGGTGCCCCTGGTGGGACAACTGGTGTACCAGAGGTTCGTCCGTCCCGGTCCTCTCGTACTAGGGACAGGTTTCCTCAAGCTTCTGACGCGCGCGGCGGATAGAGACCGAACTGTCTCACGACGTTCTAAACCCAGCTCGCGTGCCGCTTTAATGGGCGAACAGCCCAACCCTTGGGACCTGCTCCAGCCCCAGGATGCGACGAGCCGACATCGAGGTGCCAAACCATCCCGTCGATATGGACTCTTGGGGAAGATCAGCCTGTTATCCCCGGGGTACCTTTTATCCGTTGAGCGACACCCCTTCCACTCGGGGGTGCCGGATCACTAGTCCCGACTTTCGTCCCTGCTTGACGTGTAGGTCTCGCAGTCAAGCTCCCTTGTGCACTTACACTCAACACCTGATTGCCGTCCAGGTTGAGGGAACCTTTGGGCGCCTCCGTTACTTTTTAGGAGGCAACCGCCCCAGTTAAACTACCCGCCAGGCACTGTCCCTGAACCGGATAGACGGTTCGAGGTTAGAGGCCCAATACGATCAGAGTGGTATTTCAACAACGACTCCACAATCACTGGCGTGACTGCTTCATAGTCTCCCACCTATCCTACACAAACCGTATCGAGCACCAATACCAAGTTGTAGTGAAGGTCCCGGGGTCTTTTCGTCCTGCCGCGCGTAACGAGCATCTTTACTCGTAATGCAATTTCGCCGAGTCTATGGTTGAGACAGCTGAGAAGTCGTTACGCCATTCGTGCAGGTCGGAACTTACCCGACAAGGAATTTCGCTACCTTAGGATGGTTATAGTTACCACCGCCGTTTACTGGGGCTTAAATTCTCCGCTTCACCCCCGAAAGGGTTAACGGGTCCTCTTAACCTTCCAGCACCGGGCAGGCGTCAGTCCGTATACATCGTCTTGCGACTTCGCACGGACCTGTGTTTTTAGTAAACAGTCGCTTCTCACTGGTTTGTGCCACCCCCTCCCGCTGCCGGCCGCAAGGGCCTTGACGGTGTGGGGGTCCCCCTTCTCCCGAAGTTACGGGGGCATTTTGCCGAGTTCCTTAACCATAGTTCACTCGTACGCCTCGGTATTCTCTACCTGACCACCTGTGTTGGTTTGGGGTACGGGCCGTGTATGCGCTCGCTAGAGGCTTTTCTCGACAGCATAGGATCACCGAATTCGCCTCACTCGGCTATGCATCACCTCTCAGGATATGTGAACGACGGATTTGCCTATCGTTCTCCCTACAGGTTTGCCCCAGTATTACCACTGACTGGTACGGCTACCTTCCTGCGTCACCCCATCGCTTGACTACTACCCACACGGGTCCCACGCAGCAGGCGACCCCCGCCTCCCGAAGGAGTTGGTAGGCCACCGTTTGGGTGGTTAGCAGAATGGATTCGTCAGGGACGCTCATACACGGGTACGGGAATATCAACCCGTTGTCCATCGACTACGCCTGTCGGCCTCGCCTTAGGTCCCGACTCACCCTGGGCGGACTGGCCTGGCCCAGGAACCCTTGGTCTTCCGGCGGGCAAGGTTCTCACTTGCCTTATCGCTACTCATGCCTGCATTCTCACTCCCACACCCTCCACCACTGAATCACTTCGTGGCTTCACCGGATGCAGGACGCTCCCCTACCCAACCAACAAACGTTGATTGCCGCGGCTTCGGCGGTGTGCTTGAGCCCCGCTACATTATCGGCGCGCAATCACTTGACCAGTGAGCTATTACGCACTCTTTCAAGGGTGGCTGCTTCTAAGCCAACCTCCTGGTTGTCTTCGCGACTGCACATCCTTTTCCACTTAGCACACGCTTAGGGGCCTTAGCCGGCGATCTGGGCTGTTTCCCTCTCGACGCACGGAGCTTATCCCCCGCCGTCTCACTGCCACGCTTTCACTTACCGGCATTCGGAGTTTGGCTGACGTCAGTAACCTTGTGAGGCCCATCGGCCATCCAGTAGCTCTACCTCCGGTAAGAAACACGCGACGCTGCACCTAAATGCATTTCGGGGAGAACCAGCTATCACGGAGTTTGATTGGCCTTTCACCCCTACCCACAGCTCATCCCCTCAGTCTTCAACCTAAGTGGGTTCGGGCCTCCACGCGGTCTTACCCGCGCTTCACCCTGGCCATGGGTAGATCACTCCGCTTCGGGTCCAGAACACACCACTACACCAAACACTATTGCTTGGATACGCCCTATTCAGACTCGCTTTCGCTGCGGCTACCCCACACGGGTTAACCTCGCGACATGTCCCTGACTCGCAGGCTCATTCTTCAAAAGGCACGCCATCACCCCACCACAAAGTGGAGGGCTTTGACGGATTGTAGGCACACGGTTTCAGGTACTCTTTCACTCCCCTCCCGGGGTACTTTTCACCATTCCCTCACGGTACTGATCCGCTATCGGTCACTGAGAAGTATTCAGGCTTACCGGGTGGTCCCGGCAGATTCACAGCAGATTCCACGGGCCCGCTGCTACTCGGGGAAAACATTCCACAGAAGCCGCCAAGTTTTCGGTTACAGGACTCTCACCCTCTACGGCAGACCATCCCAGGCCACTTCACCTAACCCAACGGTTTATCACTTCTGCCCCTGACGGCGGTCAGGAAACGAAACGCCCCACAACACCGCACACACAACCCCCGCCGGGTATCACATGCACACGGTTTAGCCATCCTCCGCTTTCGCTCGCCACTACTCACGGAATCACAATTGTTTTCTCTTCCTACGGGTACTGAGATGTTTCACTTCCCCGCGTTCCCCCCAGACGCCTATATATTCAGCGCCTGGTGACACGACATCACTCGTGCCGGGTTTCCCCATTCGGACATCCTCGGATCCACGCTCGGTTGACAGCTCCCCGAGGCATATCGCAGCCTCCCACGTCCTTCATCGGCTCTCAGTGCCAAGGCATCCACCATGCGCCCTTAAACACTTACACACAAAACAGATCAAAATTCTCGGAAGAATATTGCATTAATCAAAAACACAAGACCCACAACGAGTCTCGCGTTCTAGATGCTCGCAACCACTATCCACAAATCAAACACCACACCCCACCACCAAAGCAGGGCAACAACACGTCCTCCCACCACACACAGTGGCCAGGGAACAAACGGGCCTGTTGTCTCAAAGCCCAATAGTGTGTCTGGCAATCTTTCGCCGCCGGCTTTCCCCACCGAACGGACATGTTTGTTGTTGCACCAGACCCCCACCCACTACAGGTGTGAGGCCATCCAACGAATCCGTCTGGGACACCGGAAAATCCGCGATCTGCGGGCCGGCCCAAACATCGTGGTGCTCCTTAGAAAGGAGGTGATCCAGCCGCACCTTCCGGTACGGCTACCTTGTTACGACTTCGTCCCAATCGCCGATCCCACCTTCGACGGCTCCCTCCCACAAGGGGTTAGGCCACCGGCTTCGGGTGTTACCGACTTTCATGACGTGACGGGCGGTGTGTACAAGGCCCGGGAACGTATTCACCGCAGCGTTGCTGATCTGCGATTACTAGCGACTCCGACTTCACGGGGTCGAGTTGCAGACCCCGATCCGAACTGAGACCGGCTTTGAAAGGATTCGCTCCACCTCACGGCATCGCAGCCCTTTGTACCGGCCATTGTAGCATGTGTGAAGCCCTGGACATAAGGGGCATGATGACTTGACGTCATCCCCACCTTCCTCCGAGTTGACCCCGGCAGTCTCTCACGAGTCCCCGCCATAACGCGCTGGCAACATGAGACAAGGGTTGCGCTCGTTGCGGGACTTAACCCAACATCTCACGACACGAGCTGACGACAGCCATGCACCACCTGCACACAGGCCACAAGGGAAACGACATCTCTGCCGCCGTCCTGTGCATGTCAAACCCAGGTAAGGTTCTTCGCGTTGCATCGAATTAATCCACATGCTCCGCCGCTTGTGCGGGCCCCCGTCAATTCCTTTGAGTTTTAGCCTTGCGGCCGTACTCCCCAGGCGGGGTACTTAATGCGTTAGCTACGGCACGGATCCCAAGGAAGGAAACCCACACCTAGTACCCACCGTTTACGGCGTGGACTACCAGGGTATCTAATCCTGTTCGCTCCCCACGCTTTCGCTCCTCAGCGTCAGTTACTGCCCAGAGACCCGCCTTCGCCACCGGTGTTCCTCCTGATATCTGCGCATTCCACCGCTACACCAGGAATTCCAGTCTCCCCTGCAGTACTCCAGTCTGCCCGTATCGCCCGCACGCCCACAGTTAAGCTGTGAGTTTTCACGGACAACGCGACAAACCACCTACGAGCTCTTTACGCCCAGTAATTCCGGACAACGCTCGCACCCTACGTATTACCGCGGCTGCTGGCACGTAGTTGGCCGGTGCTTCTTCTGTACCTACCGTCACTTGCGCTTCGTCGGTACTGAAAGAGGTTTACAACCCGAAGGCCGTCATCCCCCACGCGGCGTCGCTGCATCAGGCTTGCGCCCATTGTGCAATATTCCCCACTGCTGCCTCCCGTAGGAGTCTGGGCCGTATCTCAGTCCCAGTGTGGCCGGACACCCTCTCAGGCCGGCTACCCGTCGTCGCCTTGGTAGGCCATCACCCCACCAACAAGCTGATAGGCCGCGGGCTCATCCCACACCGCAAAAGCTTTCCCCCACCAGACCATGCGGCCAGCAGGGAATATTCGGTATTAGACCCAGTTTCCCAGGCTTATCCCAAAGTGCAGGGCAGATCACCCACGTGTTACTCACCCGTTCGCCACTCGAGTACCCCCGAAAGGGCCTTTCCGTTCGACTTGCATGTGTTAAGCACGCCGCCAGCGTTCGTCCTGAGCCAGGATCAAACTCTCCAAACAAAAACATTCAGAACAATCTGACCAAAGCAAGACACCAAAAACTGGCATCAAAAAACATCCACCCCTAAACGGGAAAAAA
>NZ_CVTA01000033.1 GCF_001050035.1 Mycolicibacterium komanii | reverse complement strand
CCGTAGCCCGGTTGCGTCGGTGCGGCCCCGGACGAGCCGTTGCCGCTGCCGTTCGTGCCGTTGGCGCCGCTCTCGGCCAGCTTGGCCTCGGCGGCCTTGGTGGCCGCCGCGATAGCAGCCTTGAAAGCGGGCTCGGGCACCGGCTTCGGCCATTCCTCACCGCGCTCGATCGCCAACTCGCCGGGCGTCTTGATCGGCGGCTTGTCGGACGGTACGCGGCCGCCGAAATCGTCGAACATTGTCAGCCGCGGGCGCTTCTTCACGTCGCCGAAGATCTCCTCGAGCTCGCGGCGGTGCAGCGTCTCCTTCTCCAGCAGCTCGCCGGCGAGGGTGTCGAGAACGTCGCGGTACTCGGTCAGGATCTCCCACGCCTCGGTGTGGGCGGCCTCGATGAGCTTGCGAATCTCGTCGTCGATGTCGCGGGCCACCTCGTGGCTGTAGTCGGCCTGGGTGCCCATGGTGCGGCCCAGGAACGGGTCACCGTGCTCGGTGCCGTAGCGCACCGCACCGAGCTTGGAGCTCATGCCGTATTCGGTGACCATCGCCCGCGCGATCTTGGTGGCCTGCTCGATGTCGGAGACGGCGCCGGTGGTCGGCTCGCGGAACACCAGTTCCTCGGCCGCGCGTCCGCCCATCGCGAACACCAGCCGCGCGATCATCTCCGAGCGGGTCATCAGGCCCTTGTCGTCCTCGGGGACCGCCATTGCGTGGCCGCCGGTGCGGCCGCGGGCCAGGATCGTCACCTTGTAGATCGGGTCGATGTCCGGCATCGCCCACGCCGCGAGCGTATGACCGCCCTCGTGGTAGGCGGTGATCTTCTTCTCCTGCTCGCTGATGATGCGGCTCTTGCGGCGCGGTCCGCCGACGACGCGGTCGACGGCCTCTTCGAGGGCCGGGCCGGTGATCACCGTGCCGTTTTCGCGGGCGGTCAGCAGCGCGGCCTCGTTGATGACGTTGGCCAGATCGGCGCCGGACATGCCGACCGTGCGCTTGGCCAACCCGTCGAGGTCGGCGTCGGGCGCGATCGGCTTACCAGCCGAGTGCACCTTGAGCACGGCGCGCCGACCGGCCAGATCGGGGTTGGAGACCGGGATCTGGCGATCGAAGCGGCCGGGACGCAGCAGCGCCGGGTCGAGGATGTCGGGCCGGTTGGTCGCGGCGATCAGGATGACGCCCTGGCGGTCGCCGAAGCCGTCCATCTCGACGAGCAGCTGGTTGAGCGTCTGCTCGCGTTCGTCGTGGCCGCCGCCGAGGCCGGCGCCGCGCTGGCGGCCGACGGCGTCGATCTCGTCGACGAAGATGATGCACGGGCTGTTCTGCTTGGCCTGCTCGAACAGGTCGCGTACGCGGGAAGCGCCGACGCCGACGAACATCTCGACGAAGTCGGAACCCGAGATCGTGAAGAACGGCACCCCGGCCTCGCCGGCGACGGCACGCGCCAGCAGCGTCTTACCCGTGCCGGGCGGGCCGAACAGCAGCACGCCCTTGGGGATCTTGGCGCCGAGCGCCTGGTACCGAGACGGGTTCTGCAGGAAGTCCTTGATCTCGTAGAGCTCTTCGACGGCCTCGTCGACACCGGCGACATCGGCGAAGGTGGTCTTCGGCATGTCCTTGGTCAGCTGCTTGGCGCGCGACTTACCGAAGCCGAAGCCCATCCGCCCGCCGGTCTGCATGCGCGAGAACATCACGAACAGGCCGACCAGCAGCAACAGCGGCAGCAGGTAGATCAGCAGCGAGCCCAGCATGCTGCCCTGGTTGACCACCGTGTTCGTGGTCGCGCCCTTCGCCTGCAACGAGTCGAACAGCGTGGCGCCGTACCCGGTCGGGTACTTGGTGATGATCTTGTCGCTGTTCTCGGTGTCGCTGTTGCCGCTCTTGAGCTCGAGACGCAGCTGCTGCTCGCGGTCGTCGATCTGCGCGCTCTTGACGTTGTCGTCCTTGATTTGCGCGATCGCCACCGAGGTGTCGACCGGTTTGTAGCCGCGGGTGTCATCGCTGAAGTAGTAGAAGGACCAACCCAGCAACAGCACGACCGCGATCACGGTCAGCGTGCGGATGACGTTTTTCCGATTCATCAACTATCCGTCGTCGTTCGGCCGCGTGGCCGGCCGTTGTCCCAGCCGGCCGTCCGCGACCACATCTGCCTTTGGCGCCGCATCCAACATGCACACCGTTGGAATAGTTCAGGCTACCGCTAGACCAACGAACCAAGGTTCCCGACGGTTCTCCGCCGGGGGCTCGGTCATCCGGCGATTCGTGTTCACAACTGGCCTGTCGGCGTCGAAGATGAGGGCGTGCTGACCTCCACCGAGCGGTTCGTCGACACCAACGGGGTCCGCCTGCGGGTGCTGGAGGCCGGCGAACCCGGTGCGCCGCTGGTGGTGCTGGCTCACGGCTTCCCCGAACTCGGCTTCTCCTGGCGTCATCAGATACCGGCGCTGGCCGAGGCCGGTTACCACGTTCTGGCTCCTGATCAGCGCGGATACGGCCGCTCGTCGGCTCCAGTGGATGTCGACGCCTACACCGTCGTCGATTTGACCACCGACATCGTCGGGCTGATCGACGACGCGGGCGCGGACCGCGCGGTGATCGTTGGCCACGACTTCGGCGGGGTGGTGGCGTGGGGTGCGCCGCTACTGCATCCGGACCGGTTCGCTGCAGTGGTGGGCGTCTGCGCGCCGCCCGTGCCCCGCTCGCGGGTGACCACGACGCAGGCGTTCCGGCGGATCTTCGGCGACAAGTTCTTCTACATCCTCTACTTCCAGGAGCCGGGTCCGGCCGACGAGGAACTCAATCGCGACCCCGCCACCTCGATGCGCAAGCTCTTCGCGTCGACCGCATCGTCGGGCGGCGGACTGGTCAGCGACCGGATGACCGCGCCCGGCCCTGCCGGGTTGTTCGACCGCATCCCGGATCCCGACGGCCTACCCGACTGGATCACCCAGGCCGAGTTCGACCATTACGTCGACGAGTTCACCCGCACCGGCTTCACCCCCGCGCTCAACTGGTACCGCTGCTTCGACCGCAACTGGGAGCTGACCGAGACCACACCCGCCGCCACCATCGAGGTGCCCGCGCTGTTCGTCGGCGGCACTGAGGATCCGACAATGGCGTACACACCGCGCCACCGCGCCCGCGAGGTGGTCTCCGGCGACTACCGCGAGGTGATGATCGACGGCGGCGGACACTGGCTGCCACAGGAGCGGCCCGCCGAGGTCAACGCCGCGCTGCTGGAGTTTCTGACCCGATTGGAGTGGTGATGCGCGCCGCCGTACTGCGCGACGGACGGATGGTGGTCCGCGACGACGTCCCCGAACCCGTCCCGCAGGAGGGGCAGGTGCTGGTCTCGGTCAACGCGTGCGGAATCTGCGGCTCTGACCTGCATTTCGCCAAGCACGGTGACGAGATGGTCCGGCTCACCCGCGAGATCACGGGAATGCCGGTGCAGGGCGGGTTGCCCGTCGACGTCGGCGACGACGTGTTCATGGGCCACGAGTTCAGCGCGGAGGTCCTCGAGGCCGGTCCCGGCACCGATGCGCCGCCGCCGGGGACGCTCGTGACGTCGTTGCCGGTCTTGTTGTCGCCCAAGGGCTTCGAGCCGATCATGTCCAGCAACACGGTGCTGGGCGGCTACGCCGAGCGGATGCTGCTGTCGGTGCCGTTGCTGCTGCGGGTGCCCGAGGGCGTCGACCCCCGCCACGCCGCGCTCACCGAACCGATGGCCGTCGGCCTGCACGCGGTCAACAAATCCGGCATCGCTCCCGGCGAATCCGCCCTCGTGGTCGGCTGCGGCCCGATCGGCATCGCGATCATCGCCGCGCTGCGACTCAAGGGCGTCGAAGACATTGCGGCGGCAGACTTTTCGCTGCGACGCCGCGAACTCGCAGCCACGATGGGCGCACAGGTGACGCTGGACCCCGCGCAGGGCTCGCCGTTCGACAGCACGACGCCCGCGGTCGTCTTCGAGGCCGTCGGCGTCCCCGGCATCATCAACGACGCGATGCGGCGGGCGCCGCTGGGCAGCCGCCTGGTGGTGGCCGGGGTATGCATGCAACCCGACACCGTCATGCCGCTGTTCGGTATCGCCAAGGAGATCAGCGTGCAGTTCGTCAACTCGTATGACCACAACGAATTCGCGGAGTCGTTGCGCGCCATCGCCGACGGGCTCATCGATGTCTCGCCGCTGATCACCGGCGAGGTGGGTCTCGACGGCGTGGCCGCCGCGTTCGACGAACTCGCCGACCCCGACGCGCACTGCAAGATCATGGTGACCCCCTGACGGTAGGGTGCCAGCCATGCCACTCGCTGCCCGGGCGAAGACGCCCTCCCGAATCCTCGCGGCCGCGGCGGTGGGCCTCATCGCGCTCCTGTCGGGTTGTGACGCGAAGGCCGCCCCCGCCCTGACCAACAACGACGACGGCGCAGCACGTCAGGTCACGGTCGTCGGCTCCGGCGAGGTGCTCGGCACCCCCGACACGCTGACCATCGAAGCGGCGATGGAAGTCGTCTCGGCCGATGCCGCAGGCGCGCTCAACCAGACGAGCCAGCTGCAGCGCGGCGTCATCGATGCACTCGTCGACTCGGGCATCGACCGCAAGGACATCAACACCTCCCAGGTGAGCGTGCAGCCGCAGTACGCGGGCAGCGACAGCTCGACCGTCAACGGCTACCGGGCGACGAACACGATCGACATCAAGGTGCGCGAGCTGAACACGGCGCCGCAGGTGTTCGGGATCGTCGCGAGCCGGGGCGGCAACGCCACCCGGATCAACAACGTCACGCTCGCCATCGAGGACGACTCACAGCTGGTGCGCGAGGCACGCGCCCGCGCGTTCAACGACGCCAAGAGCCGCGCCGAACAGTACGCGTTGTTGGCCGAACTCGATCTCGGCAAGGTGATCTCGATTTCCGAGGTGCCGGCGTCCAGCCCCCCGACTCCTTACCCCAGCCCGCGCGGCCCGGCCGCGGAGATGGCGGCGGTGCCGTTCGAGCCGGGCCAGCAGGCCGTCGGCTTCAACGTGACCGTGGTCTACGAGTTGACCTAGCTTGCGGGCTCAGCCCGCGGGGGCGATGTCGACCGGGATCCCGTTGAGCACCGCGGTGCCCGACAGCGGGTCGAGGTGGTTTCCATCGTTGAGCTGGTTGACGTTCACACCTGGCGCACCGGCGGCCACGCGCTGCCCCGTGCCCTCGCGGTCGTGGCCCCAGCCGTGTGGCAGCGACACCACGCCCCGGCGCATGTCCGGGGTGATCTCGACCGGCGCGAGCAACTCACCGCCGGGACCCTTGACGACCGCCGTGTCGGTCAGGCCGAGCTCGGCCGCGTCGTCGGGGTGGATTCGCAGCGTGCACTGGTTCGACCCACCCGAGAGAGCGGGCAGGTTGTGCATCCAGCTGTTGTTCGACCGCAGGTGCCGTCGCCCGATGAGCACGAACCCGTCGGGGCGCGTCCCGAGCGCATCGCGCAGCCGTGCGACATCGGCGGTCAACTGGGGCGGCGCGAGCTCGATCCGGCCCGACGGCGTCCGCAGCACCTCGGCCAGGCGCGGCTGCGGCGGCCCGAGGTCGATGCCGTGCGGGGCGGCCTTGAGCTTGGCCAGCGTGAGGCCCTCGGGCTGTGCGCCGAACGCGTCGCCGTAGGCGCCGAGCCGCAGCATCATGTCGAGGCGCCGTTCGTAACCCTGGCCCGCCGGCAGCATCGCGGTCAGCTCGTCGACGGATCGCCCGGCGACCGGCGAGTCCGGGTCGGCGGTCTCCTTGGCCAGCGTCGCGGCGATCACCTGGTCGTCGACCAGCATCGTGTCGGCGTCGGGGCCGAGGCCGTAGAGGATCAGCGCGATGCGCGACAGGATCTCGGCCTCGTCGGGCCGATCGGCCGGCGGGAGCGCGGGCGGTGAGTACCGCGCGTTGTTGCGCACCGCGAGCGCGTTGAGCGCGATGTCGAAGTGTGCGCTGCGCGACGGCGGAGGCGGCGGCAGGATCACGTCGGCGTGCCGGGTGGTCTCGTTCAGATAGGGGTCGACGCTGCACATGAACGCGACGCTGCCGAGCGCCTTGTCGAGGCGTTCACCGTCGGGCGCCGAGAGCACCGGATTGCCCGCGATCGTGATCACGGCCTTGATCTGCCCGTCGCCGGGCGTGTCGATCTCCTCCGCGAACGCCGCGGCCGGGAACTCCGACAGCACTTCGGGATAGCCCGACACGCGGCTGTGCCAGCGGCCGGTGAGAAAGCCCCGGCCCGGCTTCGGCGGACGGGGTGCGGGGGCGATCGGCGAGAGCGGGAACATCGCGCCGCCCGGACGGTCCAGGTTGCCGGTGAGGACGTTCACCACATCGACCAGCCAGCTGCCGAGCGTGCCGAATTCCACGGTGGACGTGCCGATGCGGCCGTACACGGCGGCCGACGGCGCCGCGGCGAGTTCGCGCGCGAGCGTGCGGATGTCGTCGGCGGGTACCCCGCAATACGCGGCGACGGTCTCCGGCGAGAAGTCGGCGGCGAGCGCACGCACCTCGTCGACACCGTCGACATGCCCGTCGAGCTGCTTCAGGTCGGCGAGATCCTCGTCAAGCAGCACGCGGACGATCGCGAAGAGCAGCGCGGCGTCGGTGCCCGGCCGCGGGGCCAGATGCCGGTCGGCGAGTTCGGCGGTGCGGGTGCGGGCGGGGTCGATGACCACGAGCCGGCCGCCCCGCTTGCGCAGCGCGCGCAGCTTGCCGGGGAAGTCGGCAGCGGTCGCCAGGCTGCCGTTGGAGACAAGGGGATTGGCGCCGATGACCACGAGGTAGTCGGTGCGGTCGAGATCGGGGACGGTGAACGCGACCGGGCTTCCGAACATCATTCCCAGCGAGACGTGCTTCGGCATCTGGTCCAGGGTGCTCGCCGAATACACCTGCCGGGTGCCGAGCGCCTTCACGACCAGCGGTGTGTACAGCCCGCCCGCGACGGTGTGGGCGTTCGGATTTCCCAGGTAGACGCCGACGGACGCACCGCCGTGCTCGGCGATGACACCGCCGAGTCCCTCGGCGAGGGCGGCGAACGCTTCCTCCCAGGTCGTCTCGGTCAACACGCCGTCGCGCCGCACCATCGGCCGCGCCAGCCGGTCGGGGTCGTTGTCGAGCTCGGCGAAGCTGGCGCCCTTCGGGCAGATGAATCCGTGGCTGAACACGTCGTCGCGGTCACCGCGGGCGCCGGTGACGCGGCCGTCGTCGATGGTCAGCACCAGGCCGCAGGTGGCCTCACACAAGGGACAGATGCGAAGGGCAGTTTCGCGCATGCCCCTCATCTTGCGCCGTTCAGTGCTGCTCGTACACCTTCGGATCCAAGGTGCCGATGTAGTTGAGGTCGCGGTAGCGCTCCGCGTAGTCCAGGCCGTATCCGACGACGAACTCGTTGGGGATGTCGAATCCGACGTGGGCGATGTCGACGTCGGCACGCACCGCGTCGGGTTTGCGCAGCAGCGCGCACACCCGCAGCGAGCGGGGATGGCGGGTCGCGAGGTTGCGCAGCAGCCACGACAACGTGAGCCCGGAGTCGACGATGTCCTCGACGATCAGCACGTCGCGGCCGTTGATGTCGCGGTCGAGGTCCTTGAGGATGCGCACGACGCCGGACGACGACGTCGACGAACCGTACGAGCTCACCGCCATGAACTCCAACTGCGTCGGCAGCGGGATCGCGCGGGCCAGGTCCGTGACGAAGAAGACCGCGCCCTTGAGCACGGTCACCAGCAGGAGATCTTGGCCGTTCTCGGCGACGGCGTCGCGGTACTCCTCCGCGATGCGGGCGCCGAGTTCGGCGATCTTGGCCTGGATCTCGTCGGACGACAGCAGCACCGACTTGATGTCGCCGGTGTAGATCTCGGCGGATGGCTCAGGCACGGGCACAGTTTTTCATGGTTCCTACCGGCTCCGTGTGCAGGGTCAGCATGCCGTCCCGGCGGCTTGCGATCAGTCGGCGCTCGCGCAGGGGTGATCCGACCGCCACACCGCCCTGGCCCCGCCACGCCGTGACGAGGGCGTCGACGGCACGGATCTGCCTGTCGGTCAGCCCGGCAGCGCCGCCGTCGAGCAGCCAGCGGCGGATCACCCTGCGCCGCAATGCTTCTGGAAGCTGCGCCAGCTCTGTGCCGTCGAGCGCGTCGTCGCGGCGCACCCCGCTCAGCGCGCGGTCGGCCAGTTCGTCGAGGGTGTCGGTGTCGGCGCGCAGCGCACCGGCGGTGCGGGCCAGCGCCTCGGCGACGCCGCCGCCGAGAACGTCCTCGAGCAGCGGCAGGACCTCTTCACGGAGGCGGACCCGGGTGAACCTGCGGTCGGAATTGTGCGGGTCCTGCCACGGGGTCAAGCCGAGCTCGGCGCACGCGGCTTGGGTCACGGCCCGCCTCACACCGAGCAGCGGCCGGCCCCACGGTGGGTCCCACGGCCGCATGCCGGCGATCGACCGGGGCCCGGACCCGCGGCCCAGCCCCAACAGCACCGTCTCGGCCTGATCGTCCAGCGTGTGCCCAAGCAGTACCGGCATGCCGTCCCGCGCCGCATCCAGTGCGCGGTAACGCGCGGTGCGTGCGGCGGCCTCGGGGCCGCCCTCCATCCCGACGTCAACGGTGATCGTCTGCGCCGCAATGCATCCCAGGGACAGCGCATGGCCTCGCGCGGTTTCCGCCACGGTGGCGGAGTCGGGCTGCAGTCGGTGGTCGACGACGAGCGCGGTGGTCGGTTTGAGGCCTGCCGCGACCGCGGTCAGCGCCAGCGAGTCGGCACCGCCGGAGAGCGCGACGCACCAGCGGTCACCGACGTCGAAGTCGCGGTCGAACGCCGCGACGGCCGCTCGAAGTGCGGCTACAGCACCCTGTCGATCCATCGTTGCGGCTCATCGATTTCGGTTGGCAGGGGCAGTGTTTCGGCGCTCGTCCACACGGCGTTGAACCGGCTCATCCCGACGGTGGACACCACGTGGTCGACGAATGCCTTACCGCGGGTGTACTGGCTGAGCTTGGCGTCGATGCCGAGAAGCATCCGCACCACGCGTTGCAGCGGCGACTGCTTGCGTTGCCGCCGCTCGTCGAACCGCTTGCGGATCGTCGCGACGGACGGCACCACGGTCGGGCCGACGGCGTCCATCACGTGGTCCGCGTGACCTTCCAGCAGCGTGCCGAGCACCAGCAGTTGGTCGAGGGCCTCGCGCTGGGGTTCGGACTGCACGGCGCGCAACAGCCCGATCATGCCGTTCGAGTTGGCATCGGCGACAACGCCGTTCGTCTCGCTCCGGCGGCTTCGCACGAACTCGGCGAGCCGCGACACCATTTCGGTGATGTCGTCGGAGCCTTCTTCGGTGAGCACGCCGAGCGCGCGGGACATGTGCTCGGCCAGCCACGGGTTGGCGCGGAACTGCACCCGGTGGGTGACCTCGTGCAAGCAGACCCACAGCCGAAAGTCGTAGGGCTGCACCCGCAACTGGCGCTCGACGGCGATCACGTTCGGGTAGACCAGCAGCAGTTCCCCGCCGCCGGGACCGAACGGATCGTACTGTCCGAGGATCCCCGAGGAGATGAATGCGAGCACGGCCCCGGTCTGCGCACCCGTGATGCGTCCGCTGATGGCGCCTCGCGGCTTCTCCGAACCGCCGGTCATCACCCGCATCGACTGGGTGGCGGCGCGAATCCACTGCGGGCGGTCGACGATTCGCGCTTCGGGGATGTCGCCACCCTCCGTCATCCCGGTGACCTCACGCACCGGAAGCTCCGCGGAACGCGAGGCCTCGGCCAACTGCTCGATCACCTGGCGGCGGGTGTAGTCGGTCGACGCGGGGCCGGGGCGGGCCAGCCTCTCCCCCACGGTCGCCGCGAAGTTCCAGTCGACGGCGCGCCCGACCGACAGAGAGGACTTGGCCGACGGGCTCACGCGCTGCATCCGCACGCCCGCAGTGTGGCCGCCAGGTTGTCGAGCGCGATGCGTCCGGTGGGGCCGGCGTTGTTGGAGATCAGCGCGAAGGTGAGCACCCGGCCGCTCGAGTCGGTGATGATGCCTGCCAGAGAGTTGGTGCCGGTCAGCGAGCCGGTCTTGGCGCGCAGGAAACCGGCGGCGGGTTTGACGATGTCGGTGTCCAGATAGCGGTTGGACAGGGTTCCGCTGCCCCCGGCGATGGGGAGCAGGTCGACCAGCGGCCGCAGCTTGGGTTGGTCGTCCCCGGCCGCGGCCTGGACCACCTCGTCGAGCGTCTCCGCGGTGAGGCGGTCGTCGACGGACAGCCCGCTGGAGTCGAAGAGCCTCGCCCCGGTGGTTTCGACCCCGGCGTCACCGAGGGCGCCGAGGACCGCGCGCACGGCGCCGTCGAAGCTCTGCGGACGGTTGAGCGCCGCGGCGACCTCGCGCCCGATCGCCTCGGCCATCACGTTGTCGGACGCGTTCATCATGTCGCGCAGCCGCGAAATCAGCGGCGGCGACTGGACGGAGCCGAGTTCCTTGCCGCCGTTCGCGCTGCCGGGCGCCACGCTGACCTTCGCGGGGTCGATCTTCAGCGCCGCCGCCAGCGCCCGTCCGGCGTCGAGCGCCGGCGTGCGGGACCGGGCCGAGTCGACGCTAACGGGCTGGGTGCGGCCGCCGTCGAGCATGACCGACTCCATCGGCGCGATGTCACCGCCGTCGATGTCGAGGGGATCCCAGCCCGGCGCCATGGTGGGCCCGCTGTAGGTGCTGGTGTCGACCAGCACCGACGTCACCTCGATGCCGCTGCCGGTGACCTGCTCGGCGAGATCGCTGATGCGTGCGGCGTCTCGGTACCAGGTCTCCTCACCGGCAGGCGCCGCCGACAGCGTGGGGTCGCCGCCACCCTTGAGCACCACGACACCGGGCCTGCTCCCGCTGAACACGCGCGTGGTGAGCCGGGCCTCGCGGTCCAGGGTCAGCAGCGCGGCCGCGGCGGTCAGCGTCTTGTTCGTCGACGCAGGCTGCATCGGCACGTCGGCGCGCTGCTCCCACAGCGGGGCCGCGGTCATCGCGTCGGTGACGCGTCCTGCGAGGTCACCGAGGTTCGGGTCGGCCAGCGCGGGCGCCAGCTTGGCGGCCAGCCGATCCGGCAGCGGTTTGGGCGCCGCGTCGGCCACCGGGACGACGGCGGGACTGGCGGTCGCGGCCGGAGGCGTCGGCTTGCCCGCCGCCGCCTCGGTCGACCGACCCGTCGTGAGCACGGCGGCCACCGCCACGACCACGGCAACCAGCAGCAGCACCGCCACCGATACCGCCACGTGTGTGGATCGCCGCCACTGACTGGGCCGCATAACCCTCCTGCTCAACCTGGACCGCCCCCGTACAGCAGCGTATCCCTCGATTAAGGTTGACCCGATTTGTCACCGGACGACCCAGACCAGAGCACAGGGCAAGGAGCCGCGGCCGTGCAGTTCGACGTAGTCATCGAGATTCCCAAGGGTTCGCGCAACAAGTACGAGGTGGACCACGACTCCGGCCGGGTGAAGCTGGACCGCTACCTGTACACGTCGATGGCCTATCCGACCGATTACGGGTTCTTCGAGAACACCCTCGGCGAGGACGGCGATCCGCTCGACGCGCTGGTGCTGCTGCCCGAGTCCGTGTTCCCCGGCTGCATCGTCGAGGTTCGCCCGGTGGCGATGTTCAAGATGACCGACGAGGCCGGTGGCGACGACAAGGTGCTGTGCGTGCCCGCCGACGACGGGCGCTGGGACCACATTCAGGATCTCGGTGACGTGCCCCAGCACGAGCTCGAGGCGATTAAGCACTTCTTCGTGCACTACAAGGACCTCGAACCCGGCAAGTACGTGAAGGCCGCCGACTGGGTCGGCCGCGCGGAGGCCGAGGCCGAGGTTCAGGCGTCGGTGGAGCGGTTCAAGAAGGAGCACTGAGTCCGATTGACGGGCGCGCTGATTTTTCCTCGCTGTAACACGCCGTAACCTGGACGTTCTCGTCGCGATCGATCATTGCTCTCGTGTTGATGCATCAGGGGATCGGCCTCGAAGCGTTCAACGCGATGCCGATGCGCAGGGCGGTGCACGCCGTCTACGAATGCTGCTACAGCGTGCCGCTGGCCGCCGATCTGGCGCGCGGCCGCCCGTACGCCGACCACGACTCGCTGTTCCGCGAAGCCGACGCGTTGTTGTTCGGCCTCGGCGAGGACTCGATCGACACGATCCTGCAGGCGTACCCGGACGTCGGGCGGCGGCCGGGCAGCGAGAAATCGGCCGCCGAGCAGTGCGCGATCTGGTGTGACCTGCCCGAGCTGATGGAGCGACTCGGCGCAGCCTCGAAGCGCTACCTCGAACACTTCGGCTTCGGCTTCGTGATGTTCATCAACGGCTACGACGCCACGCAGGTGCTCGCAACGATGACCGACCGGATGCACAACGACATCGAGACAGAGCGCAAGATCGTGCGCAACGAACTCGCCCGGATCAACCGCACCCGGCTCGAACGCATGCTGGGACCCGAAGGCGGCTACGACAACTGGTGACCGACCGCCCGTCGGGTTACGCGGTCTGCCAGTTCGTGATCGCCGCGGCCTGCTTCTGACCCAGCTCGGTCACCAGGTCGGCCGGCGCGGGATCGTTTGCAGGACCCTCGAATTCGATCGTCGTCGCGGTGTTGCCCTCGGTGAATGTCAGCACGGCCACGGACTCGGCACCGTCGGGCGACGTGCCGGTGACCATCGTGCCACCCGTCCCCACATCGACGGGTTGCGAGTGCTGGTTGGCGACGTCGGCGGCCGCACCGTTGAGCGCCGCCGAGGCGGCCGCAGGGTCGGCCAGCACCAGGATGGTGGTGGTGATCTGCCGTGTGCCGCCCTCCCGGTGGGTGTACTCGGCCTTCACGCCCGGCTGACCGTCAGGATTGATCGCGAGCGGTGCCGCGGTGTAGGCCAGCGAGTCGGTGATCGAGTTCGGATCCACCGGCAACCTGCTGTAGTCGGTGGATTGCGCTGCGGCCGAACCGATTCCGAGCGCAGTGGCGACCGCCGTCGTCGCGATCGCGCAGGAGGCCCGCAACGCCGTCGGCGTCAGCATGGGTAGCACCCCCAGCCCCGCCAACCGTCGCGCCAGAACCAGCCGGGACCGCATCCCATGTTTCCGGTCGTGCCCTGGCAGTCGAACGCCTGGACCCTCGGTTCGGTGGGCATTGCGGGAACGGGGGCGATGGTGTCGGGGGCTACCGCAGCGGCACCCGCGGACTGTGCCGTCACGAACGGACCCAGGATCAGCGCACCTACGGCGACCGCCGTCGCGAACCTGCGCATCGCATACCTCCTGACTATTGACGCTTCCGTCAATCAAGGTACCGGGGCGAGCGCACGAAACGGGGCTGTTTACTTCATAAATCCGCTGGGCAGCGGCATGATGAGCCGATGCACGAGACCGTTCAGGGCCACTGGGACAGCCGGTTCGACAAGCTCGCCGACGCGCTGGCCGATGAGATCGCCAAGGGTGAGGAGTTGGGGGCATCGATCGCGGTGGACGTCGACGGCGAGTGCGTCGTCGACATCTGGGGCGGCCATGCCGACCGCGCCAAAACGACCCCGTGGCGCGAAGACACCATCGTGAACTTCTGGTCGTGCACCAAGACCCTCACCGCGCTGGCCGCTCTGATCCTCATCGACCGCGGGCTGCTCGATCCCTCCGCCGCGGTGGCCGAGTACTGGCCGGAGTTCGCGGCGAATGGCAAGCAAGACATCGAGATTCGGCATCTACTCGCTCATACGTCCGGCGTGTCCGGATGGGAGGCGCCGTTCGACCTCGACGTCATGTACGACTGGGAGCGTTCGACCAGCCACCTCGCGGGCCAGGCTCCGTGGTGGCCTCCCGGCACAGCGTCGGGGTACCACGCACTCAACTACGGCCACCTCATCGGGGAGGTGATCCGCCGCGTCACCGGCAGGTCGCTCAAGGAATTCGTGCGTGACGAGATCGCCACCCCTCTCGGCGCCGACGTCCAGATCGGTGCCCGGCCCGAGGACGACGACCGGATCGCCGAGCTCGTCGCTCCTCCGCCCCTCGAGCTGCCGTACGACCTACTGCCGCAGGATCACCCGATGATCAAGACGTTCGGCACCATCCGGCCCGACCAGGATGTCGCCTCGATCGCCGAGACGACCGCATGGCGGCGCGCCGACATCGGCGGCGCGAACGGCCATGGGAATGCGCGCGGGCTGGCGCGCGCCCTGTCGCCGATCGCGCTGGGCGGCACGGCCGACGGCGTGCAGCTGCTGCGCCCCACCACCATCGACGTGATATTCGACGAACAGTCACACGGCCTCGACCAGGTGCTCATGATTCCGCTGCGCTTCGGCGTCGGATTCGGGTTGCCCTGTCCCGAAAGCGTTCCCGCCATACCCGAGGGCAGGATCTGCTGGTGGGGCGGCTGGGGTGGTTCGGCGATCGCGATGGATCTGGACCGCCGGGCGACGTTCGCCTACGTGATGAACCGGATGGGACCGGGAACGACGGGAACCGAACGCACCAACCGGTATGCCGGCCTGATCTACGAGGCTTTGGCCTGAGCCCGTGAGGCCAGGCGGTCCAGCACCGCGCGACCCAGGGAGTGCACATCGCCGTGCGGCGACACCGGTACAAGGGTGACGCCGTCGGCCACCCCGGCCGTTTCGATGTCGGCGATCAGACCGGCGAGGCCGTCGACGGTGCCGGCGTAGCGCACCCCTTCGGCCGGTTCGAGGACGTCGCGCACGGACCGGAAGTCGGCCGCGACCGCGACGGTGACGTCGAGAATGACCGCGACGTCGCCGGCGGCTCGGACCCGCGCGCGGACCCGTCGCGCATGCTGCAGGTCTTTGGCGGCGACGCGGACGGGCGGAACTCCGCCGTCGGTCAGTTCATCCCAGCCCCCGTCGGGGGTTTCGGTCACGAATAGGCGCACCCGGCAAGGCTTCCAGAGCGTGCAAACCCGGTCGAGCGTTGCGCTCAGCGAGAATCCAACGATTCCTCGTTGTCGTCCGTGCCGTTCTTCACGTCGTGCACCCGCGTCTTGTAGAGGCTCGCCACGGTCGTGATGGCCAGCGTCACGACGATCACCCCCAGCGACAGCAGGGTCGGGATCTCCGGCACCGGAACGTGCTCACCGCCGTTGATGAACGGTACCTCGTTCTCGTGCAGGGCGTGCAGAAGCAACTTCACCCCGATGAACCCGAGAATGAACGCCAGGCCCTGGGACAGGAAGACGAGTCGTTTGAGCAGGTCGCCCAGCAGGAAGTACAGCTGGCGCAGGCCCATCAGCGCGAACACGTTGGCCGTGAAGACCAGGTACGGCTCCTGGGTGAGCCCGTAGATCGCGGGGATGGAGTCGAGCGCGAAGATCAGATCCGTCGTGCCCAGCGCCACGATGACGAGGAACATCGGCGTCATCAGCCGCTTGCCGTTCTCCTTCACCCACAGCTTCAGCCCGTCCCATTTGTCGGTCATGCTGAGGTGGTTGCGGGCGATCCTGACCACGATGTTGTCGCCGTCGTCGTCGTGGTCGGTGTCGCGGGCGAGGTTGATCGCGGTGTAGACCAGGAACGCGGCGAAGATGTAGAACACCCACGAGAACTGGTTGATCGCCACGGCGCCGAGCGCGATGAAGATGCCTCGGAAGATCAGCGCCAGGATGATGCCCACCAGGAGGGCCTGCTGCTGGTATTTCCGGGGCACGTTGAAGCTCGCCATGATGATGATGAAGACGAACAGGTTGTCCACCGACAGGCTGTACTCGGTGAGCCACCCGGCGAAGAATTCGACGCCGTACTGGCTGCCGTGGAAGAACCAGGTCCACAGGCCGAAGATGATCGCCAGGCTGACATAAATCGTCAGCGCGATACCCGTCTCTCGTTTCGACGGCTCGTGGGGCCGCCGCCCGATCACGACGACATCGAAGAGCAGGATGGCGGTCGTCACGCTGAGCGTGATGATCCATTCGAGGGTGGAAACGTTCACTGATCCTCCGGTCGTCAAGGCGCCGGAGGTCTCTTCCACCGCCACGATCACTCGTGTCGGCCCGCAGCACCGGTCGTCCGATGACGGCCGACGTGATGACGACACCGCGGCGAAGGAATACTCCCCTCCGCAGGCGATTCTGCCAGGTACTTGCGGATGACCGGAAGCGGAGGAAATCAAACCTCGCAAGACGGCCGAATCGGCCTCGGCGAGCGGTGTCGTAATCGTGATCGCGACGCCGCGTGCGGCTCAGCCGACGGGGGCGCTTGGCTGAGTAGCTTTATATCCGTGACTGGGGAGTTGCGGCAGGAGATTCCACCTCAATATCTGTTGTCCCCGTTCGCGCCGGAGCCGCGCACGCTCATCGACATCCTCTACGAGACCGCGAAGCGCTACCCGGAGGCGCCCGCCATCGACGATGGCGATGTCCAGCTCACCTATGCCGAGCTGATCGCCGACATCGAGGACAGCGTGCGGTGGCTGGCCGCGCGGGGGATCGGCCGCGGGGACCGGATCGGGATCCGGATGCCGTCGGGCAGCTACGCGCTGTACGTCGCGATCCTCGCCGTGCTGGCCACCGGCGCCGCCTACGTTCCCGTGGACGCCGACGATCCGCAGGACCGCGCCGAGCTGGTGTTCAGCGAGGCCAACGTGGTGGGGATCATCACCGAAGCGGGGCTGGCGCGCGGGCCGGGCTCGTCACGGGGTTGGCGGGCAGCGGCCCCGATCGGTCGCGACGACGCGTGGATCATCTTCACGTCCGGTTCCACCGGCACCCCCAAGGGCGTCGCGGTCACCCACCGCAGCGCGGCGGCGTTCGTCGATGCCGAGGCACGGCTGTTCCTGCAGGACAACCCGCTCGGGCCGGGCGACCGGGTGCTGGCCGGGTTGTCGGTGGCGTTCGACGCGTCCTGCGAGGAGATGTGGTTGGCCTGGCGGCACGGCGCGTGCCTGGTGCCTGCCCCCCGTTCGATGGTGCGCAGCGGGATGGACCTGGGTCCCTGGTTGGTCGCGCGTGACATCACGGTGGTCTCGACGGTGCCGACGCTGGCCGCGCTGTGGCCCGCGGAGGCGCTCGAGGCGGTGCGGCTGCTGATCTTCGGCGGCGAAGCGTGCCCGCCCGAATTGGCCGAGCGGCTCGCCGTGGAGGGCCGGGAGGTGTGGAACACCTACGGGCCGACGGAGGCGACGGTCGTGGCGTGCGCCGCCCGGTTGTCGGGGGGCGGTCCGGTGACCATCGGCCTGCCGCTGGTCGGATGCGACCTGGCCGTCGTCGACTGGCACGGCGAGCCGGTGCCGTACGGCGCGGTGGGCGAGCTGATCATCGGCGGGGTCGGCCTGGCCCGCTACCTCGACCCGGACAGGGACGCCCAGAAGTACGCGGAGATGCCGACGCTCGGCTGGAAGCGCGCCTACCGCAGCGGTGACCTGGTGCGGCTGGAGTCGGACGGGCTCTACTTCGTGGGCCGCATCGACGACCAGGTCAAGGTCGGCGGGCGTCGCATCGAGCTCGGCGAGGTGGACACCGCGCTGGCCAACCTGCCCGGAGTGACCGGCGCAGCCGCCGCGGTCCGCAGCACGGCCAGCGGCACACCGCTGCTGGTCGGCTATGTCGCGAGCACCGATCCGGCGTTCGATCTCGCCAAGGCTCGGGTGTCGCTGGCCGAAACCTTGCCAGCGCCGCTGGTGCCCCGCCTCGTGCTGGTCGACGAACTGCCGACCCGCACCTCCGGCAAGGTCGACCGCGATGCGCTGCCGTGGCCGGTCGACGTCGGCGACGACGAGGCCGCCGAGTTGACCGGGACCATGGGCTGGCTGGCCGGCCTGTGGCGCGACGTCCTGGCCGCGCCGGTGGATGGCCCGGAGGCCGACTTCTTCGCGCTCGGCGGTGGCTCGCTGTCGGCGGCGCAACTGGTCGCCGCGCTGCGGCGGCACCACCCCGAGGTGACCGTCGCCGACCTCTACGACCATCCCCGTCTGGGTTCGCTCGCGGGTTACCTCGACGAGCTCGATCCGCCGCCGCAGGTGCGTGCACGCGAGGTGAAGCCGACGCCGCGCCTGACACAGGCCGTGCAGGTGGCGTTGTCGCTGCCGCTGGCCACGCTGACCGGATTGCAATGGGTGGTATGGCTGGCTGTGGCCAACAACGTGCTGGCGGGGTTCGTCCCGTGGACCGCCCCGTTGAACTGGTGGTGGGTCGGCGTGGGCTTCCTGCTGTTCGTCACGCCGCTGGGCCGCATGGGTATCGCGGCCCTGTGCGCCCGGCTTCTGCTCGACGGGTTGGCACCGGGCACCTACCGGCGCGGTGGGCCGGTCCATCTCCGGGTGTGGCTCGCAGAACGGCTCGCCGAGGCCAGCGGCGCCGAAAACCTCGCCGGCGCACCGTGGTTGGTGTATTACGCACGCGCGCTGGGCAACAAGGTCGGCAAGGGCGTGGACCTGCATTCCACCCCACCGGTCACCGGCATGCTCAAACTCGGGCACCGCAGCTCGATCGAACCCGAGGTCGACCTGTCCGGTCACTGGGTCGACGGCGACCTGTTCCACGTCGGGCCGATCACGGTTGGAAACGATGCGACGATCGGCGCGCGGACCACGCTGCTGCCCGGCGCCGTCGTCGGCAAGAACGCCGATGTCGCGCCGGGGTCCGGCGTCGTCGGCAAGGTGAAGAACGGCCAGTACTGGAAGGGTTCGCCGGCGGTGAAGTCCGGCAAGGCCCGCCACCCCTGGCCGCAGGACCGCCCGCCCCGGGCGCCGATGTGGGTAGCGGTCTACGGCATCACCTCGATCCTTCTGAGCGGGCTCCCGCTGCTCGCGATCGCCGCCGGGCTAACCGTCCTCGGATACACTGTGCGCCATACGGATTCGGTGACGGCCGCCATCGGACCCGCGGCACTGTGGACTCCGGTCGCAACCCTGGCGGCCGCATTCACCTACGCGGCGCTCACGGTGGTCGGGGTGCGACTGCTCTCGCTCGGGCTGCGCGAGGGTTATCACCCGGTGCGCAGCCGGTCGGGCTGGCAGATCTGGGCCACCGAACGGCTGATGGACGCCGCGCGCACGTACCTGTTCCCGATCTACGCAAGCCTGCTCACACCGTGGTGGCTGCGGGCGCTGGGGGCGAAAGTCGGTCGCGGAACGGAGATTTCGACCGCGCTGTTCACACCGAAGTTCACGGTGGTCGAGGACGGCGCCTTCCTCGCCGACGACACCATGGTGGCGTCCTATGAGCTGGGCGGCGGCTGGATCCACGTCGCGAAGGCCACGGTCGGTAAGCGGGCGTTCCTCGGCAACTCGGGCATCACCCAGCCCGGCCGCAAGGTTCCCGACGACGGTCTGGTGGCCGTGTTGTCGGCGGCTCCGCACAAGGCCAAGGCGGGCTCGTCCTGGTTGGGCAGCCCACCGGTTCGGCTGCGCCGCAGGCCGACCGCGGCCGATGCCCTGCGCACGTTCCATCCGTCCGCTCGGCTGAAGGTATTGCGCGGCCTGGTCGAGACGTGCCGGATCGTACCGCTGATCGTGACGTTCGGGATCGGGGTCGCGGTGCTGCTCGCCCTGCAGTGGCTGGCCGTGGAGGCCGGTTGGGTGTGGGCCGCGCTGAGCGCCGGCGCGTTGCTGTTGGTCGCGGGGGCGGTCGCGGGCGCGGCCGCCGTGATCGCGAAATGGCTTGTGGTGGGCCGCATCGAGCCCGACGAACACCCGCTCTGGTCGCCGTTCGTCTGGCGCAACGAGGTTTACGACACCTTCGTCGAGACCGTCGCCGCCCCGTGGTTCGCGCGCGCGGCCAGTGGCACGCCGGTGATGAACCTGTGGTTGCGCGCGCTCGGCGCCAGGATCGGCCGCGGTGTGTGGTGCGAGACGTACTGGTTACCCGAGGCGGACCTGGTCACGCTCGAGGAGGGCGCCACCGTCAACCGCGGCTGCGTGGTGCAGACGCACCTGTTCCACGACAGGATCATGCGGATGGACGATGTTGTGTTGGAGCGGGGTTCGACGCTGGGAGCGCATGGCGTGGTGCTGCCCGCCGCCCGAATCGGCGCGGGGGCGACTGTCGGTCCGGCGTCGCTGGTGATGCGCGGCGACGAGGTGCCCGCATCGACCCGGTGGCAGGGCAACCCCATCGCACCGTGGCACGCGCCGCGTAAGAAGCGCGGCGGCAAATCGGCACCCGCGACCGAAGAAACCGCCGCGTGACGCGAAGCAAGAAGAAGTCGACACCGGTCATCGACCCGTATCTGCCGTCCAGCGGGAACTTCGGCTATCGGGTGTCGCGCTACGAACTCGACCTCGAGTACAAGGTGGCCATCAACCGCCTGACGGGCACGGCGACGATCACCGCGGTGACGCTCGCGACGCTGCGCACCTTCACCCTCGACCTCACCGACGCGCTGTCGGTGACGAAGGTGAGCGTGAACGGTTCTCGGCCCCAGCAGTTCCGCACCTCCGCAGGCAAGCTGCACATTGCATTGCGCGATCCGCTGTCACCCGGGGCGGCGATGACGATCGTCGTGCGATACGGCGGCACGCCCCGGCCCATCCGTTCGCTGTGGGGCGAGGTGGGCTTCGAGGAGCTGACCGATGGCGCCCTGGTGGCGGGCCAGCCGAACGGGGCCCAATCCTGGTTTCCCTGCGACGACCACCCCAGCGCCAAGGCGAGCTTTCGTATCAAGATCTCCGCCGAGAGCCCGTATCGGGTGATCGCCAACGGCGAGTTGGTGTCTCGACGAGCGCGGGCGGGGATGACGACGTGGACCTACGAGTTGCCCGAGCCGACCTCGACTTACCTGGTCACGCTGCAGATCGGGATGTACGAGCGTCGCCGGTTGGCCAAGAACGGCATTCCGATTCACGCGGTGCTCCCCGACCGGCTGCGCGAAAAGTTCGAACACGACTTCGCCGACCAACCGCAGATGATGAAGTTGTTCGTCAAGCTGTTCGGCGACTACCCGCTGAGTGAGGGGTACACGGTCGTCATCACCGACGACGACCTAGAGATTCCGCTTGAGGCGCAGGGGATTTCGATATTCGGAGCCAACCACTGCGACGGTAAGGGTGGCGCCGAGCGATTGATCGCACACGAACTCGCACACCAGTGGTTCGGCAACTCGGTGACCGCCAAACGCTGGCGGCACATCTGGTTGCACGAGGGCTTCGCGTGTTATGCCGAATGGTTGTGGTCGGAGAATTCCGGTGGCCGCAGCGCCGACGACTGGGCGCGGCACTACTACCAGCGGCTCACCAACTCGCCACAAGACCTCGTCCTCGCCGATCCCGGACCGCGCGACATGTTCGACGATCGCCTCTACAAGCGCGGCGCCCTGACCCTGCACGTGCTGCGCCGAGAGCTTGGTGACGACGCCTTTTTCGCGCTGTTGCGGGACTGGACCGCGCGCTACCGCCACAGCACCGTGGTGACCGACGACTTCACCGGTCTGGCATCGCTTTACGCGGACGAGTCGCTGCGCCCGCTGTGGGATGCCTGGCTGTATTCCGCCGAACTTCCGGAGTTGGATGCGCCATGACGGATACGGGCGCGCCCTTCGATCCGCTCACGGCGAGCGGCGCATCGACGACCGGCCCGGCCGCCCGCGGCAGCGTCGTGCGGGTCGGTGCGGCCACCGCCATGATCGCGTTGTGCGGCTATGCGGTGCTCTACCTGGCCGCTCGTGATCTCGAGCCCGCCGGATTCTCGCTATTCGCCGTGTTCTGGGGCGCGTTCGGCCTGGTCTCGGGAGCGACAGGCGGCTTGTTGCAGGAGGCCACCCGGGAAACCCGGTCCGTCGCGCACGGCGACACGCGAAGGGGTCCACACACGCGCCCGATGTGGGTCGCCGCCGGCGTCGGGGTGGTGTCGGCCGCCGTGATCGCGCTCAGCTCGCCGCTGTGGTCCGGACATGTGTTCGTCGAACTACGGTGGCTCTCGGTGGCGTTGTTGGCGACTGGACTCGCCGGATTCTGTTTACACTCAACACTTTTAGGCATGCTGGCAGGTCGAGACAGGTGGACCGCGTACGGGTCGCTGATGGTGACCGATGCCGGTCTTCGGTTGTTGGTCGCCGTCGCGAGCTTTGTGATCGGCTGGGGCCTGGCCGGCTACCTGTGGGCCACAGTAGCCGGGGCGATCGCATGGATTCTGATGTTGATCGCATCGCCGGCCTCGCGACGCGCGGCGACCATCCTGACGCCGGTCAGCACCGCGACATTCCTGCGCGGCGCGTTCCACTCGATCACCGCGGCGAGCGCCAGCGCAATCCTCGTCATGGGGTTCCCCGTGCTGCTGCAGGCGACGTCGGGTGACCTCGGCGCGGTCGGCGGGATTGTGATCCTCGCGGTCACGCTGACGCGGGCGCCGCTGCTCGTCCCGTTGACAGCGATGCAGGGCAATCTCGTCGCCCACTTCGTCGACCAGCGCACGCACCGGGTGCGTGCGCTGATGACGCCCGCAGCCGTAGTGCTCGGCATGGGTCTTCTTGGCGTGCTCGCCGCGGGTACCGCAGGACCATGGCTGCTGCGCAGCGCCTTCGGTCCCGATTACCGCGCCGACGGTGCGCTGCTGGCGTGGTTGACGGCTGGGGCGATCGCCATCGCGCTCCTCACGCTGACCGGAGCGGCGGCGGTGGCGGCCGCACTGCACCGCGCGTACGCGCTGGGCTGGGTGTCGGCGACCGTCGCGTCGACCCTGTTACTGCTGCTGCCGCTCGGTCTCGAGACGCGGACCGTGATCGCGCTGCTGTGCGGTCCGGCGGTCGGCATCGCCGTGCACCTGTTCGCGTTGTCGCGCGAGCCCGCGTCATGACGCCGGTTCGGAACAGAGGCCGCCGATCCGTATGCTGGCCCCGTTCTACGGTGAGGAAGATCGAATGACTTGGCTGGTGACGGGCGGGGCGGGATACATCGGGTCCCATGTGGTCCGCGCCCTGTCGGACGCCGATATGCCGGTGGTGGTGATCGACGACCTCTCGACCGGCCTCGAGCGGTTCGTTCCTCCGACGGTTCCGCTGGTGCGCGGCACGCTGCTCGACAGCGACATCGTCGTCCGCACGCTCGACGAGCATCGCGTCGACGGCGTGATCCACATCGCGGGTTTCAAGTACGCCGGTGTCTCGGTACAACGACCGCTGCACACCTACGAGCAGAACGTCTCGGCGATGGTCACGCTACTCAAGGCGATGGAGACCGTCGGCACCGACAAGATGGTGTTCTCCTCCAGCGCCGCCACGTACGGCACCCCGGACGTCGACACCGTCACGGAGCAGACGCCGACCGCGCCTGAGTCGCCGTATGGAGTAAGTAAGTTGGTGGGCGAGTGGATGATTCGCGACGCCGCGCGGGCGTCCGGGTTGCGCCACACCAGCCTGCGGTACTTCAACGTCGTGGGTTCGGGGTCCGAGGAGCTGTTCGACGTCAGTCCGCACAACCTCTTCCCGCTGGTGTTCGACATGCTGTGCCGCGACGAGACGCCGCGGATCAACGGCGCCGACTACCCCACGCCGGACGGCACCTGCGTGCGCGACTACGTGCACGTGTCGGACCTCGCGCTGGCGCACGTCGCCGCCGCACGGCGGCTGGAGACCGGCGACCCGATCGAGCCCGTCTACAACCTCGGCAGCGGCAGCGGCACCTCCGTGCGCGAGATCATGACCACCATCCGCGATGTCACCGGTTTCGATTTCGAGCCCGTCGTCGGTCCGCGCCGGCCCGGCGACCCCGCCCGCATCGTCGCATCGGGCGATCTGGCCGCGCGCGACCTCGACTGGCGCATGCGGCATTCGCTGGAGGAGATGGTGCGGTCGGCATGGATCGCGCGCCGGCAAGCAGGGGATGCGTATCCGCGGTAAGTACGCGTTGGGCAACTGGGTCGCGCGCACCGCCGTCACCCTGATCGTCGTGCAGCTGGCGATCCGGGCGGTACTGGCGTTCGGCGGTTACTTCTATTGGGACGACCTGATTCTGATCGGCCGCGCGGGCACCCAGTCGCTGTTCTCACCGGCATACCTGTTCGACGATCACGACGGCCACGTCATGCCGGGCGCGTTTCTCGTCGCCGGCGGGATTACCTTGATGGCACCGCTGAACTGGATCGGCCCGGCCATCAGCCTGCTGGTTCTGCAGCTGCTGGTGTCGCTGGCGCTGCTGCGCACGTTGCACGTCATCCTCGGCTGGCGGCCAGTGCTGTTGCTGCCCTTGACATTCGCGTTGTTCACGCCGCTGGCGGTGCCGGGCTTCGCGTGGTGGGCGGCGGCACTGAACTCGTTGCCGATGCTGGCGGCGATGGCGTGGGTCTGCGGCGACGCGATCCTCCTCGTGCGCACCGGCGACCGACGCCACGCGGTGACGGCGCTGCTGGTCTACGTCGGGGGGCTGCTGTTCTTCGAGAAGTCGGCGGTGATTCCGTTCGTCGCGTTCGCGGTGACGGCTCTGCTGTGTCATGTGACGGGCTCGGGCTCGGTGAAATCGGTGTGGCGTCGCGGCATTCGCCTGTGGGTGCCGTCGCTGGTGGTCACGGCCGGGTGGATCGGCGTGTACCTGATCGTGGTCGACCAGAAGCGGTGGACCCTCGATCTGGCGATGACGTGGGATCTGCTCGCGAGGTCGGTGACGCACGGGATCGTGCCGGGACTGGTCGGCGGTCCGTGGGATTGGCAGCGCTGGGCGCCGGCGTCGCCGTGGGCCACTCCGCAGGCGACGGTGATGGTGCTCGGGTGGACGGCGTTGGCCGCGGCGGTCGCGGTCACGGTGCTGCGCAAGCGGCGGATCGCCGCCGTGTGGCTGGTGGCGGCCGGTTACGCCGTGGCGTGCCAGATCCCGATCTACCTCATGCGGGCATCGCAGTTCACCGCCTTGGAATTGGCGCAGACGCTGCGCTATCTGCCCGATCTCGTCGTCGTGCTCGCGCTGCTGGCGGCGGTCGGGCTGTGCGCGCCGAACCGGGAGGGCACGCGGTGGATGGACGCGTCGCGGCGCCGTACGGCGGTGATCTGCGTTCTCACATCGGCCTTCGTCGCCAGCAGTTTGTACTCGACGGCGACGTTCCTGACGGCGTGGCGTGACAACCCGGCGCAGGCCTATCTGCGGAATGCGTTGTCCGGCTTGGCCACTGCGGCAAGAATGTCGAATGCGCCGATGCTCGACCAGGAGGTCGACCCGATGGTGCTGCAGCGAGTGGTCGGCCCCGAGAACCGGGCCAGCCACATGTTCGCGCTGGTGCGCGATCGTCCCGAATTCGCCTCGGCCACACCTGAACTGCGCATGCTCGATCACGTGGGCCGGGTCGTCGATGCGAAGGTCACGTGGGTGCGCAGCATCGTGCCGGGACCGCAACCAGACTGCGGATATCTGGTGCAGCCGGAGGCTGAAGTCCGCATGCCGTTGGACGGCCCTCTGCTGCCGGCCGATTGGACGGCGGAGATCAACTACCTGGCCAACAGCGACGGTTCGATGACGATGTCACTGTCCGAGGGGCATGAGGTCAAGGTACCGGTGCGACCGGGGCTGAACCGGGTGTTCGTCCGGCTGTCGGGGGCGGGCGACGCCATAGACGTGCGCGCGAACACCGCGGCGTTGTCGGTGTGCATCGCATCCGGGCCCGTCGGTTTCGTGGCGCCGAAATAGCAGGCGTTCATGCCACGCTGTCTGTCATGACAGACGTACGTGAACAAGGGCTTCAGGTTTTCCGCGAACTGCTTCCGGGAGTCCTCCCCGACGGTGACGTGGAGTTGCCGACCGGTGCATTCGGCGGCGAGATCTTGGGCCTCGCGATGGACAACGTGTTCGGGCGGCTGTGGACCCGTGAGGGGCTGAGCCGCCGCGACCGCAGCCTCGTGACGCTCGGCATCCTCATCGCGCTGCGCGCCGAAGACGAGTTGCGGATCCACGTCCAGATCGCCCGCAGCAACGGCCTGACCGACGACGAGATCGCCGAAGTCATCTACCACTGCACCGGTTACGCCGGGTTCCCGGCCGCCAACTCGGCGATGAAAGTCGCTCAGGAGGTGCTGCAGGGCACGTGAGCATGAACGTCGCTCTGGAGCCACCTAGGAGAATCGAACTCCTGACCTGCTCATTACGAGTGAGCCGCTCTGCCGACTGAGCTAAGGTGGCGTGCCCGGCTCACAAATGTGTCAGCCGCAGGCGGGACGAGTCTACGGCAGGGCCCGCCGCCGACCCAACTCAGTCGCGCAGTGCCCGTCCGACCGTCGCCACCATCGCGTCGACCGCGAACTTCGGCTTGACGTTGACAGCCAGCGCCTCGCGACACTCCAGCACCGCTTCGATGCACCGCAGCAGCTTGTCCGGCGGTGCGTGCGCGGCCAACTTGGCGATCTCGTCGCCCATGTCGGGATGGTTGTGCGCGACGCCGTCCGCGTTCGACGCCACCAGCAGCGCATCGCGGAAGTAGGTGGCCAGGTCGATCAGCGCCCGGTCGAGGGAGTCGCGCGAGGCGCGCGTCTTGCGCGACTTCTGCCGTCGCTCAAGGGCACTCAGCGCGCCTGCTGCCCCGCGCAGCGAACCGGCCGTCCCCTTGCCGGTGCCGCCGGCCCCGAGCGCGGTCCGCAGTTCTTCGGTCTCGGCCTCGTTGCGCTCCACCGTCAACGCCAGCGCTTCGTCCTCGGCGGTCTTCACCAACTCCTCGGCCGCGGCGTAGGCGCGCGACGGCGTCGCCGCGTCCCGTGCCAGGCCCAGGGCCCGCTTTCGGCGTTCCCGGGCCGTCTCGTCGGTGGCCAGCCGCCGGGCCCGCCCGACGTGGCCGCCGCTGACCGAGGCCGCCCAGCGCGCGTCGGCCTCCGTAAGCCCGTCGCTGTCGATCAGCACACCGGCGATCGCGTCCACGGTCGGCGTCACCAATGCGACATGACGGCAGCGCGACCGCAGCGTGATCGCGATGTCCTCCGGATCGACCGACGGCGCGCAGAGCAGGAACACCGTCGACGGCGGCGGTTCCTCGACCACCTTGAGCAGCGCGTTCGCCGCCCCCTCGGTCAACCGGTCGGCGTCCTCGATGAGCACGACCTGCCAGCGCCCGGTACCGGGCCGCCGCGACGCGATCTGCACGATCGTGCGCATCTCGTCGACACCGATCGACAACCCCTCGGGGACGATCCGCCGCACGTCGGCGTGGGTGCCGGCCATCGTCGTCGTACAGGCTCGGCACTCCCCGCACCCCGGCACACCGTCGGAGGTGCACTGCAACGCGGCGGCAAAGCACAGCGCCGCCACCGACCGACCCGAACCGGGCGGGCCGGTGATCAGCCATGCGTGTGTCATGGTCCCGATCGCCGCCCCGCTGTGAGCCGCCTCACCACGCGCCGCGCGTGCTGCGGCCACCAGCTCGGCCTCAACGGCCTGCTGACCCACCAGACGCGAGAAAACACCGCCCATCGGAGATAACAGTAATGCTGCGAACCGACACGTCCGTCTCACAGCACCCGTACCCGTCGCCGATGCCCGATACGGTTGACGCGTGGCCATGGAAGAACGACCGATCGGGCGAATCAGCGCATTCGTCCGGTGGGCCGCGCGCACCCCGTGGCCGGTGTTCACGCTGGGCATGGTGCAGGCCGACATCATCGGCGCGCTGCTGGTCCTGAGCTTCCTGCGATTCGGCCTGCCCCCCGAGGACCGCATCCAGCTGCAGGATCTGCCCGCCTTCAACCTGGCGGTCTTCCTCGGCTTCCTGTTCGTTTCCTTCACCGTCGCCGCGTACTGGAGCCTGCGGCTGCTGATCCCGGTCATGCGCTGGCAGCGCCGCGACATGCTGCTCGGCGACCGGGACCCGGCCGACACCGAGGTGGCGCGGACCCGCGCGCTGAAGATGCCGTTCTACCGGTCGGTGATCAACGTCGCGAACTGGTTCCTGGGCTCGGTGGTGTTCATCGTCGCGAGCTGGCCGGTGGCCAGTAAGTCCGCGCCGGTGGTCGCGGTCGCGACGGGGCTGGGCGCCACCGCGACGGCGATCATCGGCTACCTGCAGTCCGAGCGCGTGCTACGCCCCGTCGCGGTGGCCGCCCTGCGCGGCGGCGTCCCGGAGAACTTCCGCGCCCCCGGGGTGATCGCGCGTCAGGTGATGACGTGGGTGCTGTCCACCGCGGTCCCGATCATCGCGATCGTGCTGGCGGTCGTGGCCAGCAAGTTCGAGATCCTCACCGCGCCGGCCGACCGGCTGACCACCCCGATCCTGATCCTGTCGATCTCCGCGCTGGTGGTGGGCCTGGCGGGCACCGTGCTGGTGGCGATGTCGATCGCCGACCCGCTGCGCCAGCTGCGCTGGGCGCTCGGCGAGGTGCAACGCGGCAACTACAACGCCCACATGCAGATCTACGACGCCAGCGAGCTGGGCCTGCTGCAGGCCGGGTTCAACGACATGGTCCGCGACCTTGCAGAACGGCAGCGGCTGCGCGACCTGTTCGGCCGGTACGTGGGCGAGGACGTGGCCCGGCGCGCGCTGGAGCGCGGGACCGAGCTCGGCGGGCAGGAACGCGACGTGGCGGTGCTGTTCGTCGACCTGGTGGGTTCGACGCAGCTGGCGGCGACCATTCCCGCCGCCGAGGTCGTCAACCTGCTCAACGACTTCTTCCGCGTGGTGGTCGACACGGTCAACCGGCACGGCGGCTTCGTCAACAAGTTCCAGGGCGACGCGGCGCTGGCGATCTTCGGCGCCCCGATCGAGCATCCCGACGCCTGCGGCGCCGCCCTTGCCGCCTCACGCGAGCTGCACGACGAGCTGATCGAGGTGCTGGGCCAGACGGAGTTCGGCATCGGGGTGTCGGCGGGCCGGGCCATCGCCGGACACATCGGCGCCCAGGCCCGCTTCGAGTACACGGTCATCGGTGACCCCGTCAACGAAGCGGCGCGGCTGACCGAGCTGGCCAAGCTGGAGGAGGGCCACGTCCTCGCCTCGGCGATCGCGGTCAGCGGGGCTCTCGACGCCGAGGCGCTGTGCTGGGACGTCGGCGAGATCGTCGAGCTGCGGGGCCGCGTCGCCCCGACGCAGTTGGCCAGGCCGCTGAACCTGGCGTCGACCGACCGCGCCGAGCGGGCCGAGCGGACCGACACCGAAGCCGAGCAGGACGCCGAACGTGAAGTGGTGTCCGAAGATTCGCGCTGATCTCGAGCACAAGCTCACGATCGCGGACTAGCTCTTCTTGGCGGCCTTCTTCGCGGCGGCCTTCTTGGTGGTCTTCTTCGCGCCCGCCTTCTTCGTCCGCTTCACCGGACCGCGCGCACGGCGGTCGGCGAGCAGTTCGGCGGCGCGTTCGTCGGTGATCGACAGGACGTCGTCGCCCTTGCGCAGGCTGGCGTTGGTCTCGCCATCGGTGACGTACGGGCCGAACCGGCCGTCCTTGATCACCATCGGCTTGCCGGTCGCCGGGTCCTCGCCGAGCTCGCGCAGCGGCGGGGCCGCGGCCCGTTGACCACCGCGGCGCTTGGGCTCGGCGTAGATCTTCAGGGCCTCCTCGAGCGTGATGTCGAACATCTGCTCTTCGGTGGCCAGCGATCGAGAATCGGTGCCGCGCTTGAGGTATGGGCCATAGCGGCCGTTCTGCGCGGTGATCTCCTCGCCGGTGTTCGGGTCAACGCCGACGACGCGCGGCAGCGACAACAACCGCAGCGCGTCCTCGAGCGTCACCGTCTCCAGGTCCATCGACCGCAACAGCGAACCGGTCCGCGGCTTCGGACCCGTCGGCTTCTTGCCCTTCTTCGCCGTCGACCCGGCCTCGCCGTCGTCGGGCGGTTCCGGAAGAACCTCGGTCACGTACGGCCCGTACCGGCCGTCCTTGGCGACGATCTCGTGCCCGGTCGCCGGGTCGACGCCCAGCGATCGGCCCTCTTGCGGTGTGGCGAAGAGCTTTTCGGCGAGCTCGAGAGTCAGCTCGTCGGGAGTCAACTCGTCCTTGAGGTTGGCCCGCTGCGGTTTGAGCTCGCCGTCATCGCCAGCGACCATCCGCTCCAAATAGGCACCGTTCTTGCCCACCCGGACGTAGATCGGGCGGCCCTGGTCGTCGTCGAAAAGCTTGATGGAGTTGACTTCTCGGGCGTCGATCTCCTCGAGGTTCACCCCGACAAGCTTCTTGAGCCCGCCCGCGCGCGCGATCGAATCCTCGACGCCGTGGTCGCCGCCGAAGTAGAAGTTGTTGAGCCAGTTGGTCCGTCGCTCGTTGCCCGCGGCGATCTCGTCGAGCTCGTCTTCCATTGCGGCGGTGAAGCCGTAGTCGACGAGGCGGCTGAAATGCTGTTCGAGCAAGCCGATGACGGCGAACGCCACCCATGACGGCACCAGCGCGCTGCCGCGCTTCACGACGTAACCGCGGTCCTGGATCGTCTTGATGATCGACGAGTACGTCGACGGCCTGCCGATGCCGAGGTCCTCGAGCGCCTTGATCAGCGATGCCTCGGTGTAGCGCGCGGGCGGCGAGGTGTTGTGCCCGTCGGCGGTGAGCTCCCTGGCGTCGACGCGCTGGCCCTGCTGCAGGTTCGGAAGCCGGCTCTCGGCGTCGTCGGCCTCGCCCCCGGCCTGGTCGTCGATGCTCTCGACGTAGGCCTTCAAGAAACCCGCGAAGGTGATCGTGCGGCCGCTGGCGTTGAACACGACCTGCTCGCCACCGACAGCGGAGCCGTCAATCGAGCGGGAGGCGGCGGTCCCGGAGATCCGCAGCGACAGCGTGGTCCCGCGCGCGTCGGCCATCTGCGAGGCCACGGTGCGCTGCCAGATCAGCTCGTAGAGCCGGAACTCGTCGGTGTCGAGCGCGCCGTGCAGCTGACCCGGGGTCTGGAAGACGTCACCGGCGGGGCGGATGGCCTCGTGCGCCTCCTGGGCGTTCTTGACCTTGCGGGTGTACTGCCGCGGCGTCGGATGCAGGTACTCCTCGCCGTAGAGCTGGCGGGCCTGGTTGCGGGCGGCGTCGATTGCCGACTGCGACAGCGTGGTCGAGTCGGTGCGCATATAGGTGATGTAGCCGTTCTCGTAGAGCCGCTGAGCGATGCTCATCGTGCGCTCCGACGAGAACCGCAGCTTGCGGCCCGCCTCCTGCTGCAGCGTCGACGTCATGAACGGCGCGTACGGCCTGCGGGTGTAGGGCTTCTGCTCGACGGAGCTGACCGCCAGCTGCGCGCCGCGCAGACCGCCCGCCAACGCCGTTGCGGCGGACTGGTCGAGGACCAGCACCTCGTCGGGCTTTTTGACCTGGCCCAGCGAGTCGAAGTCGCGCCCGGTCGCCACCCGGCGGCCGTCGACCATGTTCAGTTTGGCCGTGAACCTCGGCGGCGACGCCTGCGGATCGGAGACGCTGGCGTCGAGTTCGGCGGTGACGTCCCAATAGCCCGCGCTGCGGAACGCCATCCGTTCGCGTTCGCGCTGCACGATGATCCGCGTCGCGACCGACTGCACCCGGCCGGCCGACAGCTTCGGCGCGACCTTCTTCCACAGCACCGGGCTGACCTCGTAGCCGTACAGCCGGTCCAGGATGCGGCGGGTTTCCTGCGCGTCGACCAGGTCGTTGTCCAGGTCGCGGGGGTCCTCGGCGGCGGCCCGGATGGCCGGTTCGGTGATCTCGTGGAACACCATCCGCTTGACCGGAACGCGAGGTTTGAGCGTCTCGAGCAGATGCCACGCGATGGCCTCGCCCTCGCGGTCGCCGTCTGTGGCCAGATACAACTCGTCGACGTCCTTGAGCAGGTCTTTCAGCTCGGCGACGGTGCTCTTCTTCTCGGGGCTGATGATGTAGAGCGGCTCGAAGTTGTGGTCGACGTCCACCCCGAGGCGGGCCCAAGGCTCGGATTTGTACTTCGCGGGCACGTCAGCGGCGTTGCGCGGCAGGTCGCGGATGTGTCCGCGGGACGACTCGACGATGTAATTGGAGCCGAGGTAGCCCGCTATTTTGCGCGCCTTGGTCGGCGACTCGACAATGACGAGCCGCCGGACGCTTCCGTTACGGCCGCTCCCGCGGTCCCCGTCAGCCACCTTTTACTTACGCTCCACTTCTTCGGTCGCCCACAGCGCAGAATCCCGTACTCGACGGCGCTTCGACCCTGTCGGCAACTGACAATTTCGCACCCCGCGCGAGCCGACGCAAACTGACCCCCCTCGCAACAGCCGTCAGACCCGCGGCCATTCTGCAAACGCCTCCACACTCCCCGGAGGTTCCCCTACGTTCTCTACCAGGCGCGATAGCCGTCGTCTACCGCTGATCCTCAGCGCCGGGCGCGACCCGCGGGTCCCGATCAGCGTCGGCGCGATTCCCACCCGCATCATCGCCGACGCCAGGGGCGAATGCGTGTCGGGCGCGTGCGGGTCCAGGCCGAGCAGGTACCGATCGGCCTCGGGCGTGCCGGCGGCCAGTGTCCAGGCCCGCAGCTCACGCGGGCCCGGCAGCCAGTTCGGTGGGACGGTCTTGACGGCTCCTCGGGTCCACTCCGACGCGATGCCGACCAGCCGGGAGTCGACCGCGGTGCGCACCAGCGGGGTGTTCTCGTCGGTGCGGGCGATCTCGGGCTGCAGACCGGCCTCGACGATCATCTCGGCGAGCGCCTCGGCCCGCCACAGCCGCTCGACGACGACAGACAGCCGCGCACCCTGTTCGCCGCCCGAGCCCACCAGAACCACTTGGCCCGGCCCGGCGAGCAGCCCGGTGAGGTCGGCGACCGCGGGGGGCACCGACTCCGCCGAGAAGAACGACAGCTGGCTCACGAATCGACAGTAAGCCAGTCACCGGCGTCTGCCGCGGCGGCCGTGCCGTAGCGCGCCGGAATAGCGAACACCCCGCGGCGGCCGATTCTCGACGCTCGCGGGGTGTTGCCTTTCGATCGTGTTGGTCGCTCTAGACGGCCCGAACACCCGTGGCCTGGGGCCCCTTGGGGCTCTGGCCAACCTCGAACTCGACCTTCTGGTTCTCCTCCAGGGTGCGGAAGCCGCTGCCCTGAATTTCCGTGTAGTGGACAAAAACGTCGGCGGAGCCGTCCTCCGGGGCGATGAAGCCGAAGCCCTTCTCCGCGTTGAACCACTTCACAGTTCCCTGTGGCATTTCCTGTTGTTTCCTTCTCTTATTCACCGGGTGCGGTCCACCGTGTTTCGGTACACCGGGCCCGTTCCGACCGCTCTCCTTCGTGGAAGCTCGGAACTAAACCCGACCTACAACCCTCGCAGGAACCGCGATCGCAACGACGATCCTGCGAGTGCTAGTACACGAACACAGAAGCTGCGACCGCGATAAGTCAATCACGTTCGTGGCCGTGGCGACAGTCTCGGCGTTTCAAATCGGCAACAATTCACCTAAACAGGAGTCTCGAGGAGGAACGATCGATGGCTGATTTCGGCCGCGAGCTGCTCGCGTGCGCGGTCGAAGGCACGGTCGGCGCCGGCCCGAACCCGCTGCGCCACGTGGCCGATATTCCGCCGCGAACGGGCCGCCCGATGACGTGGCCGTGCTGGGCCGACCCAGATGTGGTGCGGGCGTTTGTTGATCGGGGTATCGAGGCTCCGTGGTCACATCAGGTCGCCGCGGCCGAACTCGCACACGGCGGACGCCATGTCGTGCTGTGCACCGGCACCGCGTCCGGCAAGTCGCTCGCCTACCAGTTGCCGATATTGACAGACCTGAAGGCAAATTCGCGGACCCGGGTGCTGTATCTGTCGCCGACCAAGGCGCTCGGCCACGACCAACTGCGCGCCGCGGTGGCGCTCACCGAGGCGGTGGGGTTGGCCGATGTCGCGCCGTGCGCCTACGACGGCGACAGCCACAGCGACGTACGACGGTTCGCGCGGGAGCGCTCGCGGTGGATCTTCTCCAATCCCGACATGATCCATCTGTCGCTGCTGCGCAACCACGCCCGGTGGGCGGTGTTCCTGCGCAATCTGCGCTACATCGTCGTCGATGAATGCCACTACTACCGCGGGATTTTTGGCTCGAACGTGGCGATGGTGCTGCGCCGGCTATTGCGGTTGTGCGCGCGATATTCACCGAACGGCGACGTGCCGACCGTGATATTCGCCAGCGCCACGACCGCGTCGCCGGCGCAGACCGCCTCCGAGTTGATCGGGCAGACGGTCGCCGAGGTGACCGAGGACGGCTCACCGCAGGGCGCGCGCACCGTGGCGTTGTGGGAGCCTCCGCTGCTCGACGACCTGGTGGGTGAAAACGGGGCGCCGGTAAGGCGTTCGGCGGGAGCCGAGGCCGCCAGCGTGATGGCCGACCTGGTCGCCGAGGGCGCGCGCATGCTTACTTTTGTGCGCTCGCGCCGCGGCGCCGAACTCACCGCGTTGGGCGCGCGGGCCCGATTGGGCGAACTCGCACCGGATCTCGCCGACCGGGTCGCGTCGTATCGCGCCGGCTATCTGTCCGAAGACCGCCGCGCGCTCGAACGCGCGCTGGCCGACGGTGAGCTGCGGGGGCTGGCGACGACGAACGCGTTGGAACTCGGCGTCGACATCGCCGGGCTGGACGCCGTTGTGCTCGCCGGGTTCCCGGGCACCGTGACCTCCTTCTGGCAACAGGCGGGCCGGTCGGGACGCCGCGGGCAGGGGGCGCTGATCGTGTTGATCGCACGCGACGATCCGCTCGACACCTACCTGGTGCACCATCCGTCCGCGCTGCTGGACAAGCCGATCGAACGTGTGGTCATCGATCCGACGAACCCGTACGTGCTTGGGCCGCAACTGCTCTGCGCCGCGGCCGAACTTCCGCTCACCGATGCCGAGGTGCGGTTGTTCAACGCCGAGGAGGTGGCCGCGGCCCTTGTCGACGACGGACTGTTGCGGCGACGGGCCAACGGCTACTTCCCCACTCCCGGCATGGACCCGCATCCGGCCGTCGACATCCGGGGGTCGTCGGGCGGTCAGATCGCGATTTTGGAGGCGGGCACGGGGCGCATGCTCGGTAGCACCGGCGCGGGACAGGCGCCCGCTTCGATCCACCCGGGCGCGGTGTATCTGCATCAGGGCGAGACCTACGTCGTCGACTCGCTCGATTTCGAGGACGGCGTGGCCTTCGTACACGCCGACGATCCGGGTTACACCACATCGGCGCGGGAGATCACCGACATCTCGGTCACCGGTGCGGGTGAGCGAAAGACGTTCGGCGCGGTCACTGTTGGACTCGTGCCGGTGTCGGTGACCAACACAGTGATCGGTTATCTGCGGCGCCAACTCACGGGCGAGGTGATCGACTTCGTCGAACTCGAGATGCCCACCCGCACGTTGGAGACCATGGCGGTGATGTGCACGATCACGCCAGAGACGTTAGAGCACAACGGGATCGATTTGCTTCGCGTGCCCGGTGCGCTTCATGCCGCAGAACATGCCGCCATCGGTCTTCTGCCATTGGTCGCCAGCTGCGACCGTGGCGACATCGGTGGTGTCTCGACGGCGGTGGGACCCGTGCAGGGATTGCCGACGATCTTCGTCTACGACGGTTATCCCGGCGGTGCGGGTTTCGCCGACCGCGGCTACCGCCGGTTAACCACGTGGTGGGCCGCGACGGCCGATGCGATCGAGGCATGCGAATGTCCCGCCGGCTGCCCGTCGTGCGTGCAGTCGCCCAAGTGTGGCAACGGTAACGACCCGCTGGACAAGGAGGGTGCGGTGCGGGTGTTGAGGCTGGTCCTGGGCGAGATCGCCGACCACTCGCCGTGACGACCGCGGGCATGGGCGATCGACCCCTCGACGATCGCCTCACGGATTTTTGCGAACCGGGCCCACCGGGGCCCCGTGCAGCGAAAGCTACCTTTTCCGAGAAGGCCGTCGCAACCGCTACGACAGCGCCACGAATCGCGTTCACCCGCGCCGGTAAAGTGGCCCCATGAGCCACGACTGGCTGCTCGTCGAGACGCTGGGCAGCGAGCCCGCCGTGGTCGCGCAGGGACGTCGCACTCAGGACCTGGTTCCGATCAGTGCCTTCCTGAGGCGTAATCCGCACCTGATGGCGGTTCAGACCGCGATCGGCGAAACGGTGCGCGCACGGCAGGGCTTGAGCAGCATCACGCCGAAGAACGACCGTGTCATTCGCACCGAGGTCGTGCAGATGACCGACGGCCGGATTCACGGCGTGCACGTATGGATCGGCCCGCCCGACATGGAACCACCGGAGCGTCCGGTGCCCGGTCCGCTGGTTTGGGACTTGAACACCGGCACCGCCACGGCCACGCCGGAATCATTGGTCAACAGCGGCTGGGATTCGCCCCCGGAGCCGACGCAGAACCGCACGTTCGCCGACGATCTGCCGATGCGTGAGCTCAACCCGAGCGAAGCCAAGGTGTTGACCATGGCGATCAAACGCGAACCGGGCGCGACGTTCTGCAGCACCTGGAATGTCACCGACCGCCACGGTGAACCGATCAGCGTCGGCTTCGTCACGCGGACGGTGGCCGAATCAGACGAGGACGACGGCCCGGATCGGTTGTTATGCCGAGCGATGAACTGGCGCAGCGAGCGGAACGATGAAGCTCCGCAACAGGATCGCCTCGCCCAGCGAATCCTCAACGGCTTGGCGCAGCCCGGTGTGCACCGCGCGCTGGTGGACCCGAACAACTGGACGTTGTTGAAGTGGCTCGACGATCCCGCGCCGTTCTTCGACTGGCGGGTGAGCCTGGCCGGTGAGCACGCGGTGCATCCCGACGATCGCGCCGAAATGGAGCGGATGGCAACGGAGTTCACCACCGGTATCGCATCCGGTGTGCTGAGGATGACCGGTGTCGACCATGAGTGGGCACCGGTGCACGTCACCGTGAATCGCGTCGAGCTCGACGACGACGTGTATGCCGCGTTGGCGACGCTGCGCCGACCCAACGACACCGAGATCGCCGGCTTGCAGGGACGCGAGACCTAGGTCTCGGCCGGCCCAGCGCGAGCGACCGCACGCGCGGCGCCAAGGCCGAATCGGCCCAATGTGACCGGAACCTGCACTGCGACAACGATATCGAGATCGTCTGTTCTGCATTGCGCGACCTCGGTCCGCATGGCTTCGGCTACGGCGCCGGCCCATGTGCATGCCTCTTCACTTCCCGAGCTGAACCGGTGCGCGGCGGCCAGCGCCGCCAGATCCGCGGCCGCCTGGGCGCGGTGTCGGGCCGTCACCGCCACCCCGAGGTAACCCGCACCGACGGTGATCGTCACCAACACGGCGATCATCGCGGCGGCGATCAGGCTCGCCGAACCTCGGTCAGCCCGAACCCGGTTCCACAGCCGCCACTGCGCGCGCCTCGACGGTGAGTCCGGGCAGCAGCACCGAGCGCGCGCTGACGGTGGAGACGACGAACCGACCGTCACGGCGGATGTCGACGGTGGCTCCGTCGGGCGCGAGACCCCGTGCGCTGTCGCCACCGTCGTCGCCCCGGGCGGCGAGGCGCGCGGCCTCGCGCGCGGCGTCGAGACAGCGGATGTGCATCGACCCCGCCGTGAGACCCGCCACGCAGAGGATGAGGACGCTGACCAGTGCGGCCACCGCGAACGCCGCCTCGACGGTGGCGCCACCGCGCTCACCGGCTAGACGTTCGTCTTGAGCGCGCGGGTGATGATGTTGGTCAACGCGCTGACGATCGAGTCGCCGGTGACGACCGTGTACAGGATCGCACCGAACGCGGCGGCCGCGATCGTACCGATCGCGTACTCGACGGTCGACATCCCGTCGTCCCCGACGATCAGCATCGTCAGTCGCGCCTGAAATGCACGGATCTTGTTGTCCACCCTCACTTTTCCTCCCCACTCGCCGCCAATCACAGAATTCCGGACCGCAACACGTCCCCGGCCAGACCGGCGATCACCGGGACGATGCCCACACAGAAGAACGCCGGTAGGTAACACACCCCCAGCGGGCCCGCGATCAACACCGACGCCCGCTCAGCCGCGGCTCGGGCCGCATCCGCCGCATCGTCGCGCGATCGCGTCGCCAGAGCCGTGACCCCCTGCGCCAGAGCCGTTCCCGAGGTCGCCGATCGCCGCGCCAACCGCAGCAGCGCATCGAGGCTCCGGTCGCCGTCGAATGCATTCGCCCACGCGGCCGACGGGTCGGCACCCAGCGCAAGGAGGTCCGCGGCACGGGCCAGCACCCGGGCCACCCGCGGCGGGGCCGACGGAACCGCTGCCGCGGCCGCACCGGCCACCGCCATCCCCGAATGCAGGCAGGCCGCGAACACGTCGAGCGCGGAAGCGAACGCGAGCGGATCATTCGACTGGACTTTCTCCCGAGCCTGCAGCGCCGTGTCCCGAGTGCTTCGGATCCGCGCTCGCGCATCCGTACCCCCGACGAGGGCAGCCAACGCGAGAAGCATTGCGGCAAGTGTCATTCGACGACTCCGCTGGTGATACGGTCCGACCATGCCAGCCCCGAACACGTCAGCGCCACACCGATGACCAACAGCCACTGACCGGTCGAGAACAGGAAACGCAGCGGTTGCGCTCCGATCAGCTCGCCCAGCCCGACACCGAGCAGCGGAAGTACGGCGAGCACGGTCGCCGTGGTGCGGGCACCGGCCATTCCGGCGTTCACCTGTGCCGAGAACCGCTCGCGCGCAACGATGTCGCGTTGGGCCGTCTGAACCAGCGTCGCGATGGCGAGGCCCTGGGACTGAGCCAGCTCCCAACAGACCGCGAGCCGCCGCCAATACGCGGGCAGCGCCGATCGCGCCGCCACACTCCGCAGCCCGGCCGCGACGTCTGCTCCCATTCGCGCCCTGGCCGCCACCGTCCGCAGTGAGGCCGCAGCATTCCCCTCGGTTTCCGATGCCGCAGTGTCGAACGCGGTCACCGGATGAGCGCCGATGCGCAACTCTCCGACCAGGACGTCGAGTGCACCCTCCAGCGCGGCCGCCTCGGCGGCCCGTTCGCGCCTCCGACGACGGCGCCTCGTACGGGCCACGACGGTGCCGCCACCCATCGTGGCTGCGACGACGACACCGAGCGGCGCGACGACCGTCAGCGCGACGAGGGCTCCGATCAGCCACAACGCGAGCGGTATCCGGACGGCACGCCGGCGTCGACGGCGTTCCGGCGTCCACCGCCGCCGCGGCCCGGGGGCGGTCAGAAGCGCCAGCGCGAGGGCCAGCGCGGCGACGCTCACGAGCCGCCCCGCTCACGGATGAGAGCGTTGAGCCGCTGCGCTCCGGGGCCGAAGCCGGACCCGAGGCGCCACGCCGTCGCGGCGCCGACCCGGCCGTCGGTACCGACCGTCAACACCGCTATCTCGCTGAGCCGCCGCGCGCCCAGCCGATCACGGTCGACATGGATCACCACCTGCACGGCGGCCGCCAGCTGGCTGTGCAACGCTGCCCGGTCCAGGCCCCCGAGTGCCGCCAGCGCCTCGAGGCGGGCGGGCACCTCGGTGGGACTGTTGGCGTGCACGGTGCCGGCGCCACCGTCGTGACCGGTGTTGAGCGCTCCGAGCAGATCGACCACCTCGGCGCCGCGGACCTCGCCGACGATGATGCGGTCGGGCCTCATCCGCAGCGCCTGCCTGACCAGATCGCGCACGCTTACCTCGCCCGCGCCTTCGACGTTGGCGCAGCGCGCCACCAGCTTCACCAGGTGCGGATGCCGGGGAGCGAGTTCGGGCGCGTCCTCGACGCACACGATGCGTTCGGCGGCGGAAACCCCGCCGAGGAGCGCGGCCAACAATGTCGTCTTTCCCGCGCCGGTACCGCCCGAGACCAGGAAAGCCAGCCGGGCGTGGACGATGCCGTCGAGCAGGGATGCGGCGGCCGGGTCGATCGCGCCCGCCGCCGACAGCGACGCCAGATCCTGGGTGGCGGGCCGCAACACCCGCAGCGACAGACACGTTCCCGCGGAGGCGATCGGCGGCAGGACCGCGTGCAGACGCACGGTGAACTGTCCGGTCCCGAGCCCGGTCAGCTGGCCGTCGACCCACGGCTGCGCCTCATCGAGGCGTCGCCCCGCGGCCAGCGCCAGCCGTTGCGCGAGCCGCCGCACGGAGTTCTCATCGGGGAACCGGATCCCGGTGCGCCGCAAGCCGTTCCCGTCGTCCACCCATACCGCGTCCGGCGCGGTGACCAGAACGTCCGTCGTGTCGTGGGCGCACAGCAACGGTTCGAGCACACCCGCACCAGTCAGCTCGGTCTCCAGCAGGCGCAGCCCGCTGAGCACTTCACTGTCGCCGAGCACACCGCCCGATTCCGCGCGGATCGCGGCGGCCACCACCGTCGGCCGCAGCGGCGCGGACTCCGCGGCAAGCCGCTCGCGGACCCGGTCGATCAGCGAGTCGCTCATGGGGCGACCGCAGGATGCTGATGCAGGATCGCCAGTACCTTGCGTGCGGCCCGGCCGAGCGGCGACCGTCGGCCGGCCCGAAGGCCACCGCGCTCGAGGGTGACGGCCATTCCCGGTTGCGGCCGCATCCTCGCCAGCAGCGGCAGGCCGACGATCTCGGAGACCTCCTCCGACCTCAGCCCGCCCGGCGCCGGGCCTCGCACCACCACACCCGCGTTCGGATTCAGTGTCGACACCCAACGCGCCACGACGTCGGCCGCGGCGCAGGACCGGACGTCCGCCGGTGTCATCACGACCGCGAGATCGGCGGCCGCCAGGGCGGTCTCGGCCGCCGCGGTCGACCGCCTCGGGACGTCGCACACGACGGTCGTACCGCTGCGACTGCCGGCGTCGATGACGGCGCCGAGCGGTCCCGGATCGACGTCGACACCCCCGCGGCTGCCGGACAACACGCTGACGCCCTGCACGCGGGGTAGCGCCTCACGCAGCGCCGCATAGTTCAACCGTCCGCCCTGTAGCTGCAAGTCCGGCCAGCGCAGCCCCGACTCGGCTTCGCCGCCGATCACCAGATCGAGGCCGCCGCTCCACGGGTCGACGTCGATCAGCAAGGCGTCGGGGGCGGCCAGTGCGAGTGCCGACGCGAAGACCGACGCGCCCGCGCCACCGCGGCCGGCGATGACGGCGGCCACCGCGCCGCGGCCCGCCTCGGCGTGCAGTCCGTCGGCGGCCTCGGCCAACTCCGCCATCAGCTCGCCGTCCTGAGCGGGCAGGGTCAGTACCCGCTGCGCGCCGACCGCGATCGCCACCCGCCAGTCCGCTTCTGCCGGTTCGCCGCGACCCACCACAACGACCCGGGTGCGACGGGGCAGCGCGCGGGCCACACATCGCTGGGCGCCTGTGGTGTCGAGGACTATCGCCGCCGCGTCGGTCCAGACTTTGCGGCTCGACGGTTCCGGTGTGTGGACGACGGATACGCCCGCCGCGGCGCACACCCGGTCCACGTCGTCCCGCAGGACGGGGTCCGCGACGACCGCGAGATATCCACTGAGCGAAGCCACCCCTCCACCCTGCGGCCTGCCGTTGCGGCGACGCTACAGACGGCGCCTGATCTGTGGATTAACCCGGCCTTGGGGATGGCGCGGCGAGGGGATTGCGCACCGAAAACGAGATTCCGCAACCGCCGTGAATGGCAACATGTATCCGGATTGCGAAAGGCCCCGAAAAAGGGACGACCCCCGCCAGGGGGGGAGGAGGCGGAGGTCGTCGTGTATCAGCCCCGGGGGGTCGGGCTGATGCACACCCGACACAAGCCGGGTAAGGCTCACTATACACACGCCAGTCCGCTTGGGCGCAAGTGCTGAACTCGTACAAAACCGGGTCCTTTCACAGAAGTGGGGTGTCCCCGACACGTGTCATAACCTGCCACTTTGTACACTCCTCCGGCATTTGTCACATGCGGGCCCCTATGCTGGCGGCGTGAGCGCATCTGGTCCGGCTGCCGAGGCGGGCGACGCTCCGCAGACGCCCGCGTCGACGGACGGCCCGGTCCGAACCGCCGCCTTCTTCGATCTCGATAAAACGGTCATCGCGAAATCCAGCACTCTGGCCTTCAGCAAACCTTTTTTTGAGCAAGGACTTTTGAATCGGCGGGCCGTGCTGAAGTCCACGTACGCCCAATTCCTGTTTCTGATGTCCGGCGCGGACCACGATCAGATGGACCGCATGCGCGCATACGTGACGAATATGTGCACCGGCTGGGACGTCGAGCAGGTCAAGTCGATCGTCAACGAAACCCTGCATGACATCGTCAACCCCTTGGTCTTCGCCGAGGCGGCGGAGTTGATCGCCGACCACAAGCTGTGCGGCCGCGACGTGGTCATGGTGTCCGCATCGGGCGAGGAGATCGTCGCGCCGATCGCCCGGGCACTGGGCGCCACACACGCGATGGCGACCCGGATGGTCGTCGAAGATGGCAAATACACCGGAGAGATCGCGTTCTACTGCTACGGCGAGGGGAAGGTCGCCGCGATCCGGGAACTCGCCGCGCGCGAGGGCTACGCGCTCGAGCATTGCTACGCCTACTCCGACTCGATCACCGACCTTCCGATGCTCGAGGCCGTGGGGCATCCGAGCGTGGTCAACCCCGACCGCGCGCTGCGCAAAGAGGCCGTCGCCCGGGGTTGGCCGGTGCTCAACTTCTCCAATCCGGTGTCGCTGCGGGACCGGATCCCGGCGCCGTCGGGTGCCGCGGTGGCCACCACTGCGGCGGTGGGGATCAGCGCACTGGCGGCCGGCGCACTGACCTATTCGTTGCTGCGGCGCTTCGGTTTCTAGCCAACTCTTCGCGCCAGCTACCGGCTCTCGTAACGATCCGGACTAGTGCCGATTTGGCCCTTGATGTGACCGCGGTCACGGGGTACAAAGGAACCACGGAAGCTTGGAGAGGCCAAGGCCGAGTCGGAAGAGAAGACTCGGACTCCCGATTCAGGCTCCCTAGCACGGAACCCGGCACCCACGCGGAGCACATGCCGCGGAATAGGCAAAAGTGTTGCGGGCCTGCGTATTTGCGAAGAGCGGACGACTATAGCGGCCCTTTGGGTGGGGTTGCAGTCGAAGCGCATCGACAAGACGCCGAGGCCACCCACGCAACCCACACGAGCACGCATGGTAACCGGTGTCCGTGCTAGCGGGCGACGAGCCGAACCACGTTCGGAGCGTCGCCCGCTTCGCATTTTCCAGCAACTATCAAGACGACGCAGCGGCCTGCGCGATCGATAGCGCTTCGCGGGCACCGTCGTGCAATGCGCGGCAGCTCAACAGGATCCACGCCGTCAGGCCGTCAGGCGTTCCCGACGAGAAGCCGCGCGCCGCGGCGCTGTAGTCGCCCGACTTGCGCATCCAGTGCACCTCCGGAACGCCCAGCCCGTGCGGATCGAGTCCGGTCGTGATCGTCACCAACCGCGACGCCGCGCGCGCCACCACACCGTCGGCGACACCGAACGGCGCGAGCGTGAGCAGTTCACCGTGCACGACGGCGGCCAGCACGGGGGCGGGCACCCGGGTGCCGCCGGTGAGGATGTCGGCCAGCAGGGTCAGCCGCGTGCTCACGTCCGGTTCCTGGCGCGGACGGCCCAACCGCTCGTCGTCGGCGATGTCCGCGGCCGCCAACGCATGCAGGCGGGCGACGGCCTGCAGCGGGGCGCGCTGCCACACCCCCACCAGGGCGGTGGCCCCACCCTCGACCGCCTCGGACACCCGCAGCGCCCCGGCCAGCACCGGGTCGGCGGTGCCGTCGTCGGACAGTTGAAGTGCACCCCCGTCCAGTACCGAGGAGGCGCGGGCGGCCCGCAGCGCAGCCTCCGCGGCGCTCTTCGGCCAACCCCGGAGGTTGGTCCGGTGCCGGTGCGCACGGCCCAGCGCTTCGCGGGCCTCCTCGGCCGCGTCCGCCACCCCCGGCAGTTCCGCCAGCGGCGCCAACGGGTCCCTCGCGAAGCCACCGGTCACGGCGCACACGCTAGCCCACCGTCGAGCGCCCCGGTCACGACGCTTCGCGCCGTCGGCGAAGTGGATGTGGCATGCCAACGTGAGTGGCCGGCAAGGTGACTACCCTCACAGACATGGCAGAGACATCGGCGCAGCACGCACACGGTCCGTCCGTCTATCCCCCTTCACCGGAATTCGCCGCACAGGCGAACGCGACGGAGGACCTCTACCGTCAGGCCGAGAAGGACCGGCTCGCATTCTGGGCGGAACAGGCCAACCGGCTGTCGTGGGAGACCCCCTTCAGCGAGGTGCTCGACTGGTCGGAGGCTCCGTTCGCCAAATGGTTCGTCGGCGGCAAGCTCAACGTCGCGTACAACTGCGTCGACCGACACGTCGAGGCGGGTAACGGCGACCGCGTCGCCATCCGCTGGGAGGGTGAGCCCGGCGACAGCCGCGACATCACGTACTCCGAGCTGCTCGCGGAGGTCTCCAAGGCGGCCAACACGCTCGCCGACCTCGGGCTGGAAGCCGGTGACCGCGCCGCCATCTACATGCCGATGATCCCCGAGGCGATCGTGGCGATGCTGGCCTGCGCCCGGCTCGGCGTCCTGCACTCGGTCGTGTTCGCCGGCTTCTCCGCCTCAGCGCTCAAGGCGCGCATCGAGGACGCCGAGGCCAAGATCGTCATCACCACCGACGGGCAGTACCGGCGGGGGCAGGCGGCGTCGCTGAAGGAGTCCGTCGACGAAGCCTGTAAGGGACAGAAGTCCGTCGAGCACGTTCTGGTGGTGCGCCGCACCGGAATCGACACCCCCTGGACCGACGGCCGCGACCTGTGGTGGCACGAGACGGTCGAGAAGGCCTCCCCCGAGCACACACCGGAGGCGTTCGACTCCGAACATCCGCTGTTCCTGCTGTACACCTCGGGCACGACCGGCAAGCCGAAAGGCATCGTGCACACCTCGGGCGGGTTCCTGACCCAGGCGTCCTACACCCACTACAACGTCTTCGACATCAAGCCCGAGACCGACGTGTACTGGTGCACCGCCGACATCGGGTGGGTCACCGGGCACACCTACATCGTGTACGGCCCGCTGTCGAACGGCTGCACCCAGGTCGTGTACGAGGGCACGCCGAACTCGCCCAGCGAGCACCGGCATTTCGAAGTGATCGAAAAGTACGGCGTCACAATCTATTACACGGCGCCGACGCTGATCCGGATGTTCATGAAGTGGGGCCGCGAGATCCCCGACGCGCACGACCTGTCGAGCCTGCGGCTGCTCGGGTCGGTCGGCGAGCCGATCAACCCGGAGGCGTGGCGGTGGTATCGGGATGCGTTCGGCGGCAACCGGACTCCGGTCGTCGACACCTGGTGGCAGACCGAGACCGGCGCCATCATGATCTCCCCGCTGCCCGGCGTCACGGAGGCCAAGCCGGGCTCGGCGATGCAGCCGCTGCCCGGGATCTCGGCCAAGATCGTCGACGAGGAAGGCAATGAACTCGTGCCCGGCGCCGACGAGGCCGAGCACGTCACCGGCTACCTGGTTCTCGACCAGCCGTGGCCGGCGATGCTGCGAGGCATCTGGGGCGACCCGGAACGGTACAAGGAGACCTATTGGTCCCGGTACGCCGAGAAAGGGTGGTACTTCGCCGGCGATGGCGCCCGCGTCGACTCGGACGGCTCCATCTGGCTGCTCGGCCGCATCGACGACGTGATGAACGTGTCCGGGCACCGCATCTCGACCACCGAGGTGGAGTCGGCTCTGGTCGGGCACTCCGGCGTCGCCGAGGCCGCGGTCGTCGGCGCCAGCGACGAGACCACCGGCCAGGGCATCTGCGCGTTCGTCATCCTCGAATCGCACGCCAAGGACAGCGGCGACGACATGGTGTCCGAGCTTCGCGAACAGGTGGCCAACGAGATCGGAAAGATCGCCCGGCCCAGGGAGATTCACGTCGTGCCCGAACTGCCGAAGACCCGCAGCGGCAAGATCATGCGACGGCTGCTACGCGACGTGGCCGAGGGGCGCGAGCTCGGCGACACCTCAACCCTGGTGGACCCCAGCGTGTTCGAGGCGATCCGGGCCAGCAAGTAGCGAGCGGATCGGCTCAGCCGGCCGAGCCGATCGGGACGAAACCCGTTCCCGGTCGGTTTTTGGCCGTGATGTCGGCCAGCTGCGTGTTGAACGACATGGTCACCGCGGGCGTGTGCAGCGGGATGTACTTGATGACGCACGTCGGCAGGGCCTCGGAGAACGCCCCGTGGATCATGCCGACGAGGCGGTTGTTCACCGTGACCGGCGCGCCCGAGTCGCCGGGCTGACCGCACACCTGGTTGACGATGGTGCCCGGATCCTTACCCGGGCCCCAGGTGACGCCGCAGGAGTAGCCGGTCGTGCGGCCGAGTTTGCATGCGATGTCACCCGAGACCGGATCGGGGCCCAACCCGTCGATCTGGAATCCGTCGACGTTGTTGACCGGGCGCACCTTCTGCGGATCGAACTCGATGACCGCGTAGTCCAGCGCGTCGTTGCCGGCCACCATCGTGCCGACCACGCCCGCCGCGTCGGCGCCCTCGGCGCTGACCTTGGCGCCGGGCCCGCCGCAGTGTGCGGATGTGAAGCCGATGAGCCGCCCCTGGCTGTCGTGGCCGATCGTCGTGAGAGTGCACAGCGTCTCGCCGTTGACCACCAGGCCCGAGCCGCCGCCGAGCGGAACTGGCTCTTGCGCCTGGCCCACCGCGGGCGTCGTGATGAGGGCTGCCGCGACGATGGCGATGCCGGCGGCGAGACGGCACAGGAACAGGCCGCTGGTCTTCACGTGAACGTTTCCCCTATCGACGCCCCGACCTGCCCTGCCACTGATCGGGCCAGTCTATCGTCGGCCGGGATCGTTTGAGCGCACGCCACATGGCAACATGAGTCGCGACCGACTCCATCGCCGGCGGCGCCGGCAGTGGAACCAACGCCGGGACAGCCGGTGATCCGGCCGATGCGGGAGGAACCGTCGTGAGCGATCGCAGGAATGGCGCGCCGACCACCGTCACGTCGATACCGCTGGTCGACCCGCACGCGCCCAAGGCCGATCCGTCGATCGGTGACCTCGTCAAGGACGCGACCGCGCAGGTGTCGACGCTGGTGCGCGCCGAGGTCGAACTGGCCAAGGCCGAGATCACCCGCGACGTCAAGAAGGGCCTGACCGGCAGCGTCTTCTTCATCCTCGCGCTGGTCGTGCTGTTCTACTCGACGTTCTTTTTCTTCTTCTTCCTCGGCGAACTGCTCGACCTGTGGCTGGTCAAATGGGCGGCGTACCTCATCGTGTTCGGCCTGATGGTCGTCGTCACCGCGATCTTCGCGTTCCTGGGTTACCTCAAGGTGCGCCGCATCCGCGGCCCGCAAAAGACGATCGAATCGGTCAAGGAGATCCCCGAGGCGCTGACTCCGGGCCACGACAAGTCCAAGGAACTCGCCTCGGGCGACGGAAAGCCGGCGGCGACGGCCGACCCGTCGGGCTGGTAAATGCCCCCACCCGCTCCGTCGGTCGTCCGCATCGACGGGCCGTGGCGCCATCTCGAGGTGCACGCCAACGGGATTCGCTTCCACGTGGTCGAAGCGCAGCCCGACACGGCCGCGGGTCCCGACCGGCCGCTGGTGATCCTGCTGCACGGCTTCGGCTCGTTCTGGTGGTCGTGGCGCCATCAGTTGCGCGGGTTGACCGGAGCCCGGGTGGTCGCCGTCGACCTGCGCGGCTATGGCGCCAGCGACAAGCCCCCGCGCGGTTACGACGGCTGGACGCTGGCCGGGGACACCGCCGGCCTGGTACGCGCGCTGGGACACAAGTCCGCGACGCTGGTCGGGCACGCCGACGGCGGCCTGGTGTGCTGGGCCACCGCGGTGCTGCATCCCCGCGCGGTCCACGCGATCGCGGTGGTGAGCTCCCCGCATCCGGCGGCGCTGCGGGCCTCCGCGCTCCGCCGCCGTGACCAGGGCCGCGCCCTGTTGCCGTGGATGATGCGCTACCAAGTGCCGATGTGGCCCGAGCGCACGTTGACGCGGAAGAACGCCGAGGAACTGGAGCACCTCGTGCGCAGCCGCGCGGGCAGCAATTGGCTTGCCTCCGAGGACTTCTCCGAGACCATCGGACACATGCGGCGCGCCATCCAGATACCCGGCGCCGCGCACTCGGCACTGGAGTACCAGCGCTGGGCCGTCCGCAGTCAGCTACGCGGCGAAGGACGCCGTTTCATGCGCTCGATGAAGCGGCCGATCAACGTGCCGGTGCTGCACATGCGCGGCGACGCCGACCCGTACGTGCTGGCCGATCCGGTGTATCGCACCCAACGCTACGCACCGCACGGTCGTTACGTATCGATCGACGGCGCAGGGCATTTCGGTCACGAGGAAGCGCCGGAGAAGGCCAACGCGCAGCTGTCGCGGTTTCTCAGGCAGGTCTACGGCTAGGCGACGCAGGCGCCCGTGGGCACCCGCTCGCTGTTGCCCAGCTTGGCGAGTTGATGCGACACCTCGTCGGCGGTGAGCACGAAGCCGGTGTCGGCATCGTCGACCGCTGCACCGAACACCACGCCCAGCACCCGACCGTCCTTGTCGATCATCGGGCCACCCGAATTACCCTGTCGCACACTGCCTCTGATGGTGTAGACCTCGCGCTCGACGTTGGTGGTGCGGTAGATGTCGGGACCGCTCAGCTCGATGATCTCGCGCACCCGCGCCGGTGTGGCGACGAAGTTGCCGCCACCGGGATAGCCCATCACCACCGCGTCGGTGCCGGTGGTGGCGGGGGTCTCGGCGAACGACAGCGGCGCCGAGGGCAGGTCCGGCACGTCGAGGATCGATATGTCGGCCTGCGGGTCATAGGAGACGACGAACGCGTCGTAGGTCTGCCCGTCGGCCTCGACGGTGACGCTCTCCGATCCGGCCACCACGTGCGCGTTCGAGATCACGCGATTACTGGCGGCGACGAAACCGGTGCCCTCGAGCACCTTCTGGCAACCCGGCGCCACCCCGCGGATCTTGACGACGCTGGGCCGGGTCGCCGTCACCACCGGATCGGCGGCGAGCGCGGCGTCGGGGGCGTCGACCGCGACGATCGGGGTGCGGCCGAACGGTTGCAGCACATCCGGCAGGCCCGAGGTGTCCAACAGCGCCGAGAGGCGGGTCGGCACCTGCCGCAGCCATCCGGGCGCCGCGTCGTTGACCTCCTTGAGCACCTTCGAACCGCGCACCGCCGCGGCGAGGTTGGGCTGATCCGACGATTGCAATGGGTACGTCAGCATCCAGGCGGCCACCAGGACGGCCACGATCTGGATCGCGACGCCGACCAGCGAGTCGACCGCCCGCAGCGATCGGTTGCGGATGGCGCTGCGCACCGCGCGGCCGAGCACGACGCCCGCGATCTCGCCGACGACGACCAACGCCAGGATCAAAAACAGGGTGACGAACAGCTTGGTGCGCGGCCCGTCGATGTTGGCGACCAGGTGCGGCGCCAGCAGCACCCCGGCGACCGCGCCGAGCACCACTCCGAGGAACGACAGCATCGAGCCCAGCGCACCCGAGCGCCAGCCCGAGATGCCCGCGACGAAGGCGATACCGAGGACGACGAGGTCCACCCACTGTGACGAAGTCATGGTTGTGCATCACCGTAACCGGCGCCGCGGCCGACGAGCGCCATTGCGTCCTCCAGTTCGCGCACGTCGTCGGTATTCCACGGCTGCGCCCAGCCGGCGACGTCGAGCATCGCCGAGATCACCTGACCGGTGAAACCCCACACCAGCATCTCGTTGAGCAGAAACGCCGGGCCCGCGTAGCGGCGGGTGTTGGCGCTGCGGTACACCATGATCCGGTTCTCGGGATTGACGAACGCGCGCACCGGCACCCGAGCGACGTGTGCGGTCTCGGCCTCGTCGACGACGCGCACCGGACCCGGGTCCGGTGAGTAGGCGAGCACCGGGACGACGTGAAATCCCGACGGCGGGATGAACAGCCGCTCCATCGTGGTGAGCGGATGCAGCCGTTCGGCCTCGATCCCGGTTTCCTCATTGGCCTCGCGCAGCGCCGTCTGCACCGGGCTGTGGTCGCCGGTCTCGATGGCGCCGCCGGGAAACGCGGCCTGACCCGCGTGGTGGCGCAGCGTCCCCGCGCGCACCGTGACCAGCAGGTCGGCGTCGACGGGAACGCCACCGGTCGGGGAGTCGGCGGGCCCGGAAAACAACACCAGCACCGCCGCCTCGCGCGCGTCGGCCTGTGCGGGTTTGCCTTCGCTGGTGACCATCGCCAACAGTTCGGGCGGCACCCGCCTGCGATAGGCACGCTTGATGTCGCCGGCGTTGTCCAGCAGCGGCTTCAGCCAGGCCGGGGCGGCGTCGGGCGTCAGACCGCTGCCCTCGCTGACCCAGCTCACCCCGGCTCTCCCGTCCTCACGCCGACCTGCGGCCCCACCGCCGCGGCGATCTCATCGGCGCTGGTGAAGGAGCGCGGCAGGACGTCGGCAACGGTACCGTCCGCGCGCAGCACCACGGTTGCGGGCATGACGTTGGGTACCCGCAGCGCGGCGGCGATCAGCCGCCTGCCGTCCTGCAGCGTGGGCAGCCGCACGCCGAGTTCGGCCAGCCGCAGCAGCGCCGCCGTCTCGTTCTCGTCCTGGTGCACGGTCAGCACGGTCACCGCGGTACCCATGCGCCGCTGGTATTCGGCCATCGCCGGAAGTTCCGCGGCGCACGGCGCACACCAGTACGCCCACAGGTTGAGCACGACGACGCGGCCGGCCAGCGCCCTGGCCACGTCGACCATCGCCCCGTCGCCCGCGCATTCCAGCGTGATCCCGCGCAGTGCCTCCGGGCCCGCTCCGACGCCCGGGCCGGGACACGGCACCAGATCGGCCTCGGCGCGCGGGCCGGCCAGCGCCTCAGCGGTGTCGGCGGCGCGGCGGTCACGCGCAGTCGGCTGCGACGGTGTCCCGGTGGACCCGGTGTCGCGATCCAGCTGCGCCCACAGGGCCCACCCGAGCGCCACGAGGACCACGAGCACCACGACGGTCCAACGGGTCGAGGTACGCACGGTCGGTCGGCGCTGGCTACAGACCGGCCATGGCCAGCAGGTGTTCGGTCTCGGGGCCTTTGACCAGCGCCGCGGCGGTCCCGGGATCGGTCGGTCCGATGCCGAACGACGGGCAGTCGTTGGCCAGCACGCACACGCCGCACGCCGGTTTCCGCGCGTGGCAGACCCGCCGGCCGTGGAAGATCACCCGGTGGCTGAGATCGGTCCACTCGCGGCGCTCGATGAGCTCACCGACCGCGTGCTCGACCTTGACGGGGTCCTCCTCGGTGGTCCACCGCCACCGGCGCACGAGCCGGCCGAAATGGGTGTCGACGGTGATCCCCGGGATGCCGAACGCGTTGCCGAGGATGACGTTGGCGGTCTTGCGCCCGACACCGGGAAGGGTGACCAGCTCCTCCATGGTCGCCGGCACTTCGCCGTCGAATCGCTCGACGAGTTCCTGCCCCAGCCGGATGAGCGAGTTCGTCTTGTTGCGGTAGAAGCCGGTGGGCCGGATGAGCTCCTCGAGCTCGGTGCGGTCGGCCTGTGCGTAGTCCAGGGCGGTGCGGTACTTCTTGAACAACGCGGGGGTGGTGAGGTTGACCCGCTTGTCGGTGCTCTGCGCGGACAGGATCGTCGCGACGGTGAGCTCGAGCGGGTTGGTGAAGTCCAGCTCGCAGTACACATGCGGAAATGCCTGCGCCAGCGTGCGATTCATGCGCCGCGCGCGGCGAACGAGACCGGTGCGCGTCTCGCCGTCCCGTTTCTTGGCACGCTTGGGCGTGCCCGCCTTCTTTGCCGACGCCTCGCTTACGGTCACGACTGCCAGCGTACTGAGACGCTCGGACAAAGCCACCGAAAAGGCCGTTGCAGCCGCCGTCGCGAACTGGTGCGGACCGGTGACGATTCGTGATCCCGCTGAGACCTTGGGCGTGTTTACTTCTGCGTTGTGTCGTGGTTGCTCGTTGGCCTGATTCCTGGGTTGCTGATGGCGGCGACGCTCGGGCTGCAGCGGCTCGAGGCGGGTCTGAACCCCGACACGGTCTCGGCCACCGACGTGGCGAAATTCTTTGAGCGGGCCGAACCCTCCGACGTCGACAGGCTGGCGCGGGACGGGATGAGCCGGGCGCTGGACGGTATGCGCCAACGCCAGCACGTCGAGCATCCGATCGCCAACGGGTCAGCCGCGCATTTTCGGGCTGCGGATCTGCCGGTTCGGTCATATGCCGAGCACCGGATGAATCCGGAATTTCAGCAGACCCGACATGCCGATCGTGTGTAGCGTGGGCTGGTCACGAAATCGGGTACCTCTAGACTTATCTCGCTTACCGATAGAGGTCGGCTTCACCTAACAGCTTAAGAGGGGCAACGTGGACGAGATCCTGGCGCGGGCCGGAATCTTCCAGGGGGTCGAACCCAGCGCCGTCACCGCGCTGACCAAGCAATTGCAGCCAGTCGACTTCCCCCGTGGACACACCGTGTTCGCCGAGGGTGAGCCCGGCGATCGGCTCTACATCATCATTTCGGGCAAGGTCAAGATCGGCCGCCGGTCGCCGGACGGCCGCGAGAATCTGCTCACGATCATGGGTCCGTCGGACATGTTCGGCGAGCTCTCCATCTTCGACCCGGGCCCGCGGACGTCGAGCGCGACCACCATCACCGAGGTCCGCGCGGTGTCGATGGACCGTGACGCGTTGCGCGCGTGGATCGCCGACCGGCCGGAGATCGCCGAACAGCTCCTGCGAGTGTTGGCCCGCCGACTGCGCCGCACCAACAACAACCTCGCCGACCTGATCTTCACCGACGTCCCCGGCCGCGTGGCCAAGCAGCTCCTGCAGCTGGCGCAGCGCTTCGGCACTCAGGAGGGTGGCGCGTTGCGAGTGACGCACGACCTCACCCAAGAGGAGATCGCCCAACTGGTCGGCGCCTCGCGCGAGACCGTCAACAAGGCGCTGGCCGATTTCGCCCACCGCGGCTGGATTCGTTTGGAGGGCAAGAGCGTTCTGATCTCGGACTCGGAGCGCCTGGCCCGCCGAGCGAGGTAACGGAGCCGCAGCGGCAGTGAGCGCCGGTAGCGCTCGACACATCACGTGCGCAGGTAGTCGAGCTGCGCCTGAACGCTCCATTCCGCTACGTCCCACAGCTTCTCGTCGACGTCGGTGTAGACGTGTTCGACGACCTGGCGGACGGTGGCGTCGTCGCCGAGCACACGCAACGCCGCACGCACCTGTTCGAGCCGCTCGTTGCGGTGAGCCAGGTACATGTCGCTGACGGCTTCGAGGTCGTCGAGATCGGGTCCGTGCCCGGGCAACACGGTGCGCCGGCCGAGCCCACGCAGGCGTCGCAGTGATTCCAGGTAGTCGGTGAGGCTGCCGTCTTCCTTGTCGATGACGGTCGTCCCGCGGCCGAGCACAGTGTCGGCGGTCAACACGACGTCGCCGAGCAGGAACGACACCGAGTCGGCGGTGTGCCCAGGCGTGGCCATCACGGTGATGCGCAGCCCCGCCGCGTCGATGACCTCGCCGTCGGTGAGCGGCCCGCCGAGGCCCCGCAGGAATCCGCTGCCCACCGAACGCACCACCGCGCCCGTGCTGTCGACGATCTTGTCGATGGCGCCGGTGTGGTCCTCGTGCTTGTGGCTGATCAGCACCAGCGGGATGGTGCCCAGCTCGAGGATCCTTTCGATGTGCGCGTCGTCCTCGGGGCCGGGGTCGACGACGACCATCTCGTCGCTCCCGGGACCCCGCAGCACCCACGTATTGGTGCCCTCCAGCGTCATCAGGCCGGGGTTGTCGCACAACAGCACGGAGGCGCTGTCGGTGACCGGGCGCAGCCGCCCATATGCCGGATGCTCCGGCGTCACGCGACCTCCACGATCACTTCGACCTCGACCGGGGCGTCCCTCGGCAGCTCCGAGACGCCGACGGCGGAGCGGGCATGCGCCCCGGCGTCCCCGAACACCTCACCGAACAGTTCCGAGGCACCGTTGATCACGCCCGGCTGCCCGTGGAATCCGGGCGCGGAGGCAACGAATCCGACCACCTTGACCACCCGGGTGACCGAGTCGACGTCTACCAGCGAGTGCACCGCGGCGAGCGCGTTGAGCGCGCACACCCGGGCCAGGCCGTGGGCCTGTTCCGGGCTGACGCCGGCGCCGACCTTCCCGGTCTGCAGCAGCTCGCCGTCGCGGATCGGCAACTGACCCGCGGTGTAGACGAGGTTGCCCGTGCGCACCGCCGGCACGTAGGCTGCCAGCGGCGCCACCACCGGCGGCAACTCGATGCCCAGCTCCGCCAGCCGCGCCGACGCCGTCATTTCGGGCGCTTGAGGTATGCGACGTGCTGTTCACCCGTGGGGCCCGGCAGGACGGACACCAGCTCCCAGCCGTCCTCACCCCACTGGTCGAGGATCTGCTTGGTGGCGTGTGTCAGCAGCGGGACGGTGGCGTATTCCCACCGGGTCGATTCGCTCATGGGGCGAGCTTATCTCCGGCCGATACGAGGCCGCGGACCTGCGGAGGCCGAAAACCCGTTGGCTAGCATGCACGAGTGGCTTCCACTACCAATGGCGGTAGATCCGTCGGCTGGCCGTCTCGGCTGAGCAAAGCTCGCCTGCACTTCGTCACCGGCAAGGGTGGCACCGGCAAATCCACGATCGCCGCATCGCTGGCGCTGGCGCTGGCGGCGGGTGGCCGCAAGGTGCTGTTGGTGGAAGTCGAAGGGCGCCAAGGCATTGCGCAGCTTTTCGACGTCCCTCCCCTGCCCTATCAGGAGGTCAAGATCGCGACCGCCGAGGGCGGCGGTCAGGTCAACGCGCTGGCCATCGACACCGAGGCCGCGTTCCTCGAGTACCTCGAGATGTTCTACAACCTCGGTCTGGCCGGCCGCGCGATGCGCAGGATCGGCGCCGTCGAGTTCGCGACCACGATCGCGCCGGGTCTGCGCGACGTGCTGCTGACCGGCAAGATCCGCGAGATCGTGACCCGCGCCGAGAAGGGCAAGCAGCCGGTCTACGACGCGGTCGTCGTCGATTCGCCGCCGACGGGGCGCATCGCGCGCTTCCTCGACGTGACCAAGGCGGTGTCGGACCTTGCCAAGGGCGGCCCGGTGCACGGCCAGGCCGAGAGCGTGGTCAAGGTGCTGCATTCCGATATGACCGCGATCCATCTGGTCACGCTGCTGGAGGCGCTGCCCATTCAGGAGACGCTGGAGGCGATCGAGGAACTCAAGGAACTCGACCTGCCGATCGGCAGCGTCATCGTCAACCGCAACATCCCCGCGTACCTGCCCCCCGATGCGCTGGCCAAGGCCGCCGAGGGCGACATCGACGCCGACACCGTGCGGGCCGGGCTGGCCGAGGTCGGAATCACGTTGTCCGACTCCGACTTCGCCGGGCTGCTGACCGAGACGATCCAGCACGCGACCCGGATCAAGGCGCGCGCCGAGAGCGCAGAACAACTCGACGCCCTGGACGTGGCGCGGCTGCAGTTGCCGCAGATCGTGGACGGCGTCGACCTCGGCAGCCTCTACGAACTCGCCGAAGAACTCGAACGTCAGGGGGTGCGCTGATGAGCGCTCGCGCGAAGAAGGGTCGGATCCGATGAGCACGACTCCACCGGCCCTCGACATGGGCACGATCCTCAGGGACACGTCGAACCGCGTCGTGGTGTGCTGCGGCGCAGGAGGTGTCGGCAAGACCACCACCGCGGCGGCGATGGCGCTGCGCGCGGCGGAGTACGGCAGGACCGTGGTGGTGCTGACCATCGACCCCGCCAAGCGACTCGCCCAGGCGCTGGGCATCAAGACGCTCGGCAACACCCCGCAGCGGGTTCCGCTGGCCCCCGAGGTGCCGGGCGAACTGCACGCGATGATGCTCGACATGCGCCGCACGTTCGACGAGATGGTCATCCAGTACTCGGGAACCCAACGGGCACAAGAGATTCTGGACAACCAGTTCTATCAGACGGTGGCCACCTCGCTGGCGGGCACGCAGGAGTACATGGCCATGGAGAAGCTCGGCCAGCTGCTCGCCGAGGACCGGTGGGACCTGGTGGTCGTCGACACGCCGCCGTCCCGCAACGCGTTGGACTTCCTGGATGCGCCAAAGCGGTTGGGCGGCTTCATGGACAGCCGGCTCTGGAAGCTGCTGCTGGGTCCGGGCCGGGGCATCGGCCGGTTGGTCACCGGAGCGATGGGGCTGGCGATGAAGGCGCTGTCGACGGTCCTGGGCTCGCAGATGCTTTCCGACGCAGCATCTTTCGTCCAGTCGCTCGATTCGACGTTCGGCGGGTTCCGCGAGAAGGCCGACCGCACCTACGAACTGCTCAAGCGGCGCGGGACGCAGTTCGTGGTGGTGTCGGCGGCCGAACCGGACGCGCTTCGCGAGGCGTCCTTTTTCGTCGACCGGCTCTCGGAGGAGCACATGCCGCTGGCCGGTCTGATCCTCAACCGCACGCACCCGATGCTCTGTGACCTGCACGCGGAGAAGGCCGAGGAGGCCGCCGAGACCATCGAGAAGAACGATCCGGAGTCGGTGACGGCCGCGGTGCTGCGGATTCACGCCGACCGGGCGATGACCGCCAAACGTGAGATCCGGCTGCTGTCGCGGTTCACCGGCGCCAATCCGCACGTGTCGATCGTTGGCGTGCCGTCGCTGCCGTTCGACGTCTCGGACTTGGAGGCGCTGCGGGCCATCGCCGATCAGATCACCGGCGAGACCGCCGCTTAGCGGCGGCGCAGGCCACGCGGGCCTGATCTGCGTGGACTAGACCGCGTTGCGGTGCTTGCGCTGGGCGCTGAAGAACTCCGCCCAGGAGACGACCTCGGGATGCTGCTTGAGCAGAGCGCGGCGTTGCCGCTCGGTCATCCCACCCCAGACCCCGAACTCCACCCGGTTGTCGAGCGCATCGGCTCCGCACTCGAGGATCACCGGGCAGTGCCGGCAGATCACCGCGGCTTTGCGCTGAGCGGCCCCCCGGACGAACAGCTCATCAGGATCGGTCTGGCGGCATCGGGCTTGCGACACCCAGGCGATGCGGGCTTCGGCCTCAGCACCGTGCACAACGCTGTGAGCCGACGACGTCATCGCGGTCCTGCGCGCCGCGGGCCTAGTAGCTGACACCAGAGTTCCCTCCGTTCCAACCGCCCCCCGGTCAACACCGGTACGGCGCGATCCCTGGTAGTAGAGCGCTGATGCGATCTACGCCACATTGCGAGGGGTCAGTGTGACCTGCATCGCACTGTTCGACCAAATTAGATGGTCAAAGCCGTTCTGCGCAATACGTACGACCCCACTTTTTTGGGACGACCGTGCCGTCAGTGGGCAAAATTGACGTCCTTGCCGCTAAACGCGGTTTTCCGGTCCCGCGATCGACCATCGCAAGCGGTGTTTTCCGACGTCGTTAGTCTGTAGGTCATGCCGGAGAGCCCGCCGAGTCCATCGCCGACCGCGCCTCCGCGGACGGTCACGGTGATCAAGCTCGCGTGGTGCGTTCTGCTGGCCAGCGTGATCACCGCGGCGTTGATGTTCCCGGTGGTCGGCGGGTTCGGCCTGGTGTCCAACCGGGCCTCCGACGTGGTGGCCAACGGCTCGGCGCAACTCGTCGAGGGCGAGGTGCCGCAGGTGTCGACGATGGTCGACGCCAAGGGCAACGTCATCGCCTGGCTCTACAACCAGCGCCGCTTCGAGGTGCCCGGTGACCAGATCGCCAACACGATGAAGCTGGCGATCGTCTCGATCGAGGACAAGCGGTTCGCCGAACACAACGGCGTCGACTGGCAGGGCACGTTGACCGGCTTGTCCGGCTACCTGTCCGGGAACCTGGACACCCGCGGCGGTTCGACGATCGAACAGCAATACGTCAAGAACTACCAACTGCTGGTGATCGCCCAGACGGACGCCGAGAAGCGGGCCGCGATCGAGACGACCCCGGCCCGCAAGCTGCGCGAGATCCGGATGGCGCTGACGCTGGACAAGACGTTCACCAAACCCGAGATCCTGACCCGATATCTGAACCTGGTGTCGTTCGGCAACGGCGCGTTCGGCGTGCAGGACGCCGCGCAGACGTACTTCGGTGTCAACGCCTCCGAGCTGAACTGGGAGCAGGCGGCCCTGCTGGCCGGCATGGTGCAGTCGACCAGCACGCTGAACCCCTATACCAATCCCGAGGGCGCCCTGGCGCGGCGAAACCTGGTGCTGGACACCATGATCCAGAACATCCCCGAGGAGGCGGAGGCGCTCCGGGCCGCCAAGGAGCAGCCGCTGGGCGTTCTCCCGCAGCCCAAGGAGCTGCCGCGCGGCTGCATCGCCGCGGGTGATCGGGCGTTCTTCTGCGACTACGCGCTCGAGTACCTGGCGCGCGCCGGGATCAGCAAGGAACAGGTCGCCAGGGGCGGATACCTGATCAGGACCACGCTCGATCCCGACGTCCAGGCTCCGGTGAAGGCGGCGGTCAACCAGTTCGCCAGCCCCGACCTCAACGGCGTCGCCAGCGTGATGAGCGTGATCAAACCGGGTAAGGAAGCGCACCCGGTGCTGGCGATGGCCAGCAGCCGCACATACGGGCTGAACGCCGAAGCCGGCGAGACCATGCAACCCCAGCCGTTCTCCCTGGTGGGCGACGGCGCCGGGTCGACGTTCAAGTTGTTCACGACGGCCGCGGCGCTGGAGATGGGCATGGGCATCAACGCCCAGCTCGACGTGCCCGCGCAGTTCCAGGCGAAGGGCCTCGGCAGCAGCGACACCCCGGGCTGTCCGGCCGCGACGTGGTGTGTGAAGAACGCCGGCGGCTATCGCGGCACGATGAACATCACCGACGCCTTGGCGACGTCGCCGAACACCGCCTTCGCCAAGCTGATCTCGCAGGTCGGTGTGCAGCGCAGCGTCGACATGGCGGTGCGGTTGGGGCTGCGGTCCTACGCGCTGCCAGGCACCGCGCGCGATTACGACCCGGACAGCAACGAGAGCCTCGCCGACTTCGTCAAGCGACAGAACCTCGGCTCGTTCGTGCTGGGACCGATCGAGGTCAACGCGCTGGAGTTCGCCAACGTCGGCGCGACGCTGGCCTCCGGTGGCGTGTGGTGCCCGCCGAACCCGATCGCCCAGGTCATCGACCGCAACGGCGAGGAGGTCTCCGTCACCACCGAGACCTGCGAACAGGTGGTGCCCGAGGGCCTGGCCAACACGATGGCCACCGCGATGAGCAAGGACCACGAGGGCGCGGGCACCGCCGCCGCGGCGGCCGGTTCGGTCGGCTGGGACCTGCCGATGGCGGGTAAGACCGGCACCACCGAGGCCCACCGCTCATCGGCGTTCCTCGGATTCACCAACACGCTCGCCGCCGGAAACTACATCTACGACGACTCCACCGCCCCCGGCGAGCTGTGCTCGTTCCCGCTGCGCAAGTGCGGATCCGGCAACCTGTACGGCGGTAACGAGCCGGCCCGGACGTGGTTCGCCGCGATGAAGCCGATCGCCAACAACTTCGGCGAGGTCCGGCTGCCGCCGACGGATCCGCGCTACGTCGAGGGCGGCCCCGGCTCCCGGGTGCCCAGCGTGTCGGGCATGACGGAGAGCACCGCCCGCCAGCGTCTGCGCGACGCCGGCTTCCAGGTCGCTGACCAGTCGTCCTCGGTGAACAGCAACGCACCCCGCGGCTCTGTGGTCGGCACGGCGCCCGCCGGCCAGACGGTGCCGGGCTCGATCATCACGATCCAGGTCTCCAACGGCATCCCGCCGGCACCGCCGCCGCCTCCGCCGGGCGCGATACCCGGGCTTCCGGCACCCGTCGGCCAGACGGTGGTCGAGATTCCCGGACTTCCGCCGATCACGGTGCCCGTGCTCGGCCCGCCGCCGCCGGCTCCACCGCCGCCGCCGTGATCCTGTGCGTTTGCCCACGCCCGGCCGGGCGAGGACGCTGAGTCGGCGGCTCTGGCAGTAGGCTCTGCAGCATGTCCGCTCGTTCGACGACGATCCTGAAGAACTCCGCCGCGGCGTCGGCCGGCGCGCTCGTCGCCGGCATCGGCTACGCATCGGTGATCGAGCGAAACGCCTTCACGGTCCGGGAAGTGACGATGCCGGTGCTCTCACCCGGGTCATCGCCGCTGAAGGTGCTGCACATCAGCGACATTCACATGCGCCCGGGCCAGCACCGCAAGCAGGCGTGGCTGCGTGACCTGGTCACGCTGGAGCCCGATCTCGTGGTCAACACCGGCGACAACCTCGCGCACCCGAAGGCCGTGCCCGCTGTGGTGCAGTCGCTCTCGGAGTTGCTCTCGGTACCCGGGGTGTTCGTGTTCGGCAGCAACGACTACTTCGGGCCACGGGCGAAGAATCCCCTGAACTACGTCACCCGGCCGAGCCATCGCATCCACGGCGAGCCGCTGCCCTGGCAGGACCTGCGGGCGGCGTTCACCGAGCGTGGCTGGCTGGACCTGACCCACACCCGCCGCGAGCTCGAGGTTCGCGGTCTGACGATCGCGGCAGCCGGCGTCGACGACCCGCATCTGTCGCGCGACCGCTACGACACGATCGCCGGTCCGGCAAGTCCCGCCGCCAACCTGACGCTCGGGCTGACCCATTCGCCGGAGCCGCGGGTCCTCGACCGGTTCGCCGCCGACGGCTACCAGCTGGTGATGGCGGGTCACACGCACGGCGGCCAGCTGTGCCTGCCGTTCTACGGAGCGCTCGTCACCAACTGCGGCCTGGACCGTTCGCGGGTGAAGGGACCGTCGCGCTGGGGTGCACACACCCAGCTGCACGTCTCGGCGGGTATCGGCACCTCGCCGTACGCGCCGCTGCGGTTCTGCTGTCGCCCCGAGGCGACGCTGCTGACACTGGTGGCGGCGCCGATCGGCGGCCGGGACGCGGGCGCTCGGGCGGGCACGTCCCATCCGAGTGTCTCGGTGCGGTGACCGACAAGGCACTCACAGCAAGTCGTAGCGGCCCACGCGCGTGGGCGGACGAAGCGGTCCGGTTGATCGAGGCCGACGCCCGCCGCAGCGCCGACACCCACCTGTTGCGGTATCCGCTGCCGTCGGCCTGGTGTGACGGTTGCGATCTGCAGCTCTACCTCAAGGATGAGACGACCCACATCACCGGCAGCCTCAAACACCGGCTGGCGCGGTCGCTTTTCCTCTACGCCCTGTGCAACGGGTGGATCGACGAGAACACCACGATCATCGAGGCGTCGTCGGGATCCACGGCGGTGTCCGAGGCGTACTTCGCGGCGCTGCTGGGCCTGCCGTTCATCGCCGTGGTGCCGTCGTCGACGAGCGCCAGCAAGATCGCCCTGATCGAATCCCAGGGCGGCCGTTGCCATTTCGTCGCCGAGTCAAGCCAGGTGTACGCCGAGGCAGAGCGGCTCGCCGCGGACACCGGCGGCCATTACATCGATCAGTTCACCAACGCCGAGCGGGCCACCGACTGGCGCGGCAACAACAACATCGCCGAGTCCATCTTCGAGCAGATGCGCGACGAGGCGCACCCCGTGCCCGAGTGGATCGTGGTGGGGGCCGGTACCGGCGGGACGAGCGCCACCATCGGCCGCTACATCCGCTACCGGCGCTACGCCACGCGATTGTGTGTGGTGGATCCGGAGAACTCGGCGTTCTTCCCGTCCTACGCGCAGGGCCGCGGCGATGTGGTGATGGGTATGTCGTCCCGGATCGAGGGAATCGGGCGGCCCCGAGTTGAGCCGTCGTTCCTGCCGGGCGTCGTCGACCGGATGGTGGTCGTGCCGGATGCCGCCTCAATTGCCGCCGCGCAGCACGCCAGCAGGGTGTTGGGCCGTCGAGTGGGTCCGTCGACCGGAACGAATCTGTGGGGGGCGTTCGGCCTGTTGGCCGAGATGAGGGCGGAAGGACGAAGCGGATCAGTGGTCACGCTGCTCGCCGACAGCGGCGATCGCTACGCGGACACCTACTTCTGCGACGAGTGGCTGACCAGCCAGGGGTTGGACCCCTCGGAGTTCGCGTCGGTGTTGGCCGAGTTCGAACGCTCGGGCCGCTGGCCCTGATCGTCCGCCCCGCCGATCAGCGGGCCGTCGGAGGTCAGGAACAGCCACACCGCGGCGAGCACGAAGAAACCCAGGTAGATGGATGCGCCTAGCCCAGTCATCTCGTCCTCGCTTCGTCGGTTGCCTTCAATGATGAACAACGCCACCGACAACTCTTTGCTTCCCGCGGCGTGTCGCGAGTCACGACTTCGGCAGCCCGCTCAGCGCTGCCGCAAGGCGTTTGGCTTGGCGGCCTGCCGGTGCGATACGCTGTCGTGGCTTCACGCGGGGTGTGGCGCAGCTTGGTAGCGCGCTTCGTTCGGGACGAAGAGGTCGTGGGTTCGAATCCCGCCACCCCGACAAGAAGGCAACGGCTCCAGATCGACTGTGAGCGGGTGTCGTGAGCCGAACATCTGTTTGACCGGGGCGTATGCCGGGTAATGATGAAGGCGTGACTCTTCCGTCGACGCTAGTCGAACCTGCCCTGCCGAAGGCCGTCGGACCGCTGTCCGCGACTGTCATCGACCTCCTGCAGCGAGGCCGCCCGTCGTTGCCGTTGCGCCCGATCGACGTGCCGATGTTCGACGCCGACCCGTATGGTCTCGACCTCCAGCTCGCTCTGTACATCTGCTACGAACTGCACTACCGCGGCTTCGCCGGCGTGAGCGCCCGCTGGGAGTGGAACCCCGCGCTGCTGCACCTGCGCGGCCGGTTCGAGGAGGCGTTCCTCGACGCGGTGCGCCAGGACGTCGGCGAGATCGCCGAGGGTGAAACCGCGGAAGCCGAGATGGACAAGCTGTCGATCGAACCGGTCGACGGCGAGGGTCCGTCATACTTCCTGCGCGACAAGGGCACCTGGGAGCAGATGCTCGAATACTTCGTGCACCGCTCGGTGTATCACCTCAAAGAGGGTGACCCCCATGCGTGGACCATCCCTCGCCTCGCCGGACACTCCAAGGCCGCGTTCGTCGCCGTCGAGTTCGACGAATTCGGCGGTGGCCGTGGCGAACACGTGCACCAACACCTTTACGCGGAGCTGATGGACGCGGCGGGCCTCGACTCGTCCTACCTCGGTTACCTCGACAACGTGTCCGCCGATGCGCTGGCGTCGGTCAACCTCATGTCGCTGTTCGGGTTGCACCGCGAACTGCGCGGGGCTTCGATCGGACATTTCGCGTCGACGGAGATCACGTCGTCACCCGGATCGCGCCGGTTGGTGGAGGCGTTGCGCCGCATGGGCGCTCCCGACGCCTGCGTGGCGTTCTACCAGGAGCACGTCGTGGCCGATGCGGTGCACGAGCAGGTGGTCCGCACCGATGTGGTCGGCGACCTGGTCGCGCGGGAGCCGCATCTGGATCGCGACGTGGTGTTCGGAATTCGCGCTCGTGATGTCGTCGAGGAGCGGTTGGCCAAGCACGTGATGGAGTGCTGGACCGAGAACCGCTCGTCGCTACGCCGACCGCTGAGCTGAGGCTGTCTTCGCGTTCTGCTTGGCGGGCGCGTCGGCGCGCTTGCGACACCGGTGGCTGGTGTCGCACAACGGATAATCCTTGCTGCGCCGGCACGTGCAGACCGCGACCATGAACCGGTCCGATTCCACGACCTGACCGTCGGGCATCTCGATGCGCACCGGCCCCTGCACCATCAGTGGGCCGTTGGGCACCACTCGCACGGTGCGAGGTTCGGTGTCACTCACGGCTTGTCCGCCCGGATCACGAGCAGTTCCTCTTCGCGACGGCCCGGTTCCAGGCGGCCGCACTCTTCGAGCCACAGTGCGCGAGACGTCAGCACCGGTCCGAAGGGAATCCACTGTCGCGCAACGATTTCGGTGTCCAGGCCGACGCTGGCCAACGCACCGAGCGTCTGCCGTGGACTGGCGAACTCCGACTGCACGAGAAGCAGACTACCGCCGTGGTCGAGAAGATCGGGAACCGCGGCACACAGCGGGTCGAGCACGAGACGCCCGTCGCACCCGGCATCCCACGCGCGGGGCGGGCCCACGTACGTCGGGAGCGGATCGCATTCGGCGGTCGGGTCATGGGGGACGTAGGGCGGATTGCAGACGATCAGGTCGAACGGGCCGAATTCGGTTGCCCGCGCCCATGATCCGAGATGCACATCGACATCCACACCGGATGCCAGCGCATTGGTCCGCGCACAGCGCACCGCGCGGGGGCAGATGTCGAAGGCGGTGACCGATGCGGCACCCTGCTCGGCGGCACCGATGCCGACGACGCCGCTTCCGGTGCACAGGTCGACGACGTGGCGACCCCGTGCCAATGCGAACTGGTCCATGACCGAAATGAGCAGCTGAGAATCTTCCTGCGGCGCGTAGACGCCCTCATCCGCGACCAGGGGTCCACGGACATCGGTGTATGCGGTTGTCACAACGGCCTTTCGACAGGTACTTCTGCTGCCTAAGGCAGCACTGCCCGAAATTAATGCCCCGTATCCGGCGTGTTAAAACGTCAGCGCTCGTTTTACCAGTACCCCGCGTGGGCACATGATTAGCGTGCAAGCCTCCGATATCGCCTCGTTGCCCATCCGCTTCGGTGCCGCCCTGCGTGAGCGGCGCCTGTTCCATCCGTCCGGGGTGATGGCGGAGGGGATCCTCGAACGCATCGCGCCCGAGGGCGAAGGGTTGCCGATGAACTCGTGCGACGTCATCGCGCGCGTGTCCAAGGGCGTCGGACTGCCGGGCGCCGTACCCGACGTCGCCGGGTTGGCGTTCCGGATTCCGCCGCCGCCGGACCTGCGGGCCTGCAGTCCGTGGGACGTGCTGCTGGCGTCGACGGTGGCCGGGACGCGGGTCGGCCTCGCGCCAATACTGTCCTGGTCCGGCGCGACGTTCTCCAGCCTGATGCCGCTGCGCTTCCACGACGGCCTGTGGTGGGTGCGAGCGCGACTGGCCACCCGGATCGATGCGCCCGGGCTGTCGCTGGACGCCGTCGAACAGCAGATCAACGCCGACGGGCTCACGTTCAACATCGATCAGGCTCCCGGGACGGGCGCGTTTCGCCCGCTCGCCCGGTTGACGCTTCGCCACGTCGACCCGAGCTGCGACGACATCGCGTTCGATCCGGCCATGCACAGCGACCCCGAGGTCGAGTTGGCCCCGCGCTGGCTCGGCGACTTCCGGCGGTCGGCCTACAAGCGCAGCAGGCAGGGCCGAGACGCCGAGTGATCAGGCCGTCGGTTCGCCGCCGGACTCCGCGACGTCGGGAGCGTTCTCGCGGGTAGCCATTCCCCCGTCGCCGCCCTTGTCCTGAGGTCCCGTCCGTTGCGCCTTGCGCTTGTCCCGATCTTCGGCGTCGTTGTCGTCGTAGATGCCTTTTCCGGTCGGCATTTCGATCCCTTCTAGTTGGCTGCGGTCCGCAGCTTGTCCAGCAGCGGCGCCGCCGCCTCCTTGAGAAATTGCTCCTGGCCCTCGTCGCCGATCTGCACCATCGCGATATCGGTGAAACCGGCCTCCCAATACTTGCTGACCGCTTCGACGATCGCGTCCAGATCGGGCCCGCAGGGGATGGATTCGGCGACGTCCTCCGGGCGCACATACTGCGTCGCGCCGTCGAAGCCGGCGGTCGTCGGCAGGTCGGAGTTGACGGCCCATCCGCCGCTGAACCACCTGAACTGGTCATGGGCTCGGCGCACGGCGGCGTCTTTGTCCGTGTCCCAGCAGATCGGGATCTGTCCGACGACCCGAACATCGCCGGGCAGGCCGGTCGCGCGCCTGGCCTCGAACCACGCATCGACCAGATCCTTGTTCGGCTCGACCGCGATCAGGTGATCCGACAGCGGCGCGAACGTCTCGACCGACCGCTCACCCGACACCGCGGTCGCGATCGGGACCGGTGTCTCGGGAATGTCCCACAGCCGAGCCGAGTCGACCTCGAAGTACTCGCCCTTCCAGTCGACGAGTTCGCCGGTGAACAGCTCGCGGATGATCTGGATGGCCTCGCGCAGCATGTCCTGCCGCCGAGCCACCGTCGGCCACCGTTTGCCGACGACATGCTCGTTGAGGTTCTCCCCGCTGCCCAGTCCGAGGTTGAAGCGGCCGTCCGCCAGGATCTGCAGGGTGGCGGCCTTCTGCGCGACGACCGCCGGGTGGTAACGCATCGTGGGGCAGGTGACGTAGGTGAACAGCCCGACGCGCTCGGTGGCGTGCGCGACCGCACCCAGCACCGACCACGCATACGGCGCATGTCCCTGTGCGGACAGCCAGGGGAAGTAGTGGTCGGAGGACACCTCGAAGTCGAACCCGGCCTCCTCCGCCGAAACGGCGTAGCGGACAAGCTCTTTTGGCCCGCTCTGCTCTGTCATCAGGGTGTATCCGAACCGCGTCATGGGTGCCGGGTACCCGGGGCCTACGGGGTGAAAACGATCGCCGCCACCGGCTACAGCCGGGCCTTCACGGCCGCCGAGAGCCGGGCTCCGTCGGCCTTACCCGCGGCGATCGCGGTCGCGGCCTTCATCACCAACCCCATCTGCTTGGGTCCGGGGCGCTCGCCGATCTCCTCGGCGACCTGGGCTATGGCGGTGTCGGCGACGTCGGCCAGTTCGGCCTCGGTCAGCGGGGTCGGGAGGTACTCGTCGATCACGCGCGCTTCGGCGTGCTCGTTGGCGGCCAGCTCGCCGCGGCCGTTCTGGGTGTAGATCTCGGCCGACTCGCCGCGTTTCTTGGACTCCCTGGCCAGAACCTTGAGCACCTCGGCATCGGTGAGCTCCCGCGACTGTTTGCCGGACACCTCTTCGGTGGTGATCGCGGCGAGCAGCATCCGCAGCGTCGCGGTGCGCAGCTTGTCCTGCGATTTCATCGCCGCGGTGAGGTCGGCCCGCAACCGCTCCTTGAGTTCGGCCATGCATCGAAGCTACGCCGTCACTACGTTGTCAATTCGAACCATGATCGACAGGATGGTGGCCATGAGCACCGACGCCGGCGGGTCCGGGTTCGCAGGCCCACCGCCGCCGGGCTATCCGCCACCGGGCTACCCGCCCTATTACGCGCCGCCGCCGGGCTATCCGCCTCCCGGCTACGGACCCCCTCCGGGGTATGGACCCCAGACGGGGTACGGCCCTCCGCCCGGTTACGGGCCGCCCCCGGGCTATGGAGCAGCGCCGGGCTACGGACCGCCTCCGGGTTACCCGCCGGGCCCCGGTTACGGGCCGGCCGCACTGAAACCGGGCGTCATTCCCCTGCGCCCGCTCACGCTGTCGGACATCTTCAACGGCGCGGTCGCCTACATCCGGGCCAATCCGAAGGCCACACTCGGCCTGACCACCATCGTCGTGGTCGCCACCCAGCTGATCGCGCTGATCCTGTCCGTCGGCCCGCTCGCCGTCGGTGGGCAACTGGTGCCGACGCTGAGCGGCGACGAGGAGGTGTCAACCGGTGTCCTGGTGAGCACCATGCTGTCGAGCCTCGCGGGATCGGTCGCGACGGGGCTGGCCTCGATTCTGTTGAGCGGTCTGCTCACCGTCGTCGTCGGGAGGGCCGTCTTCGGCTCCGGCATCACCATCGGGCAAGCGTGGCAACGGCTTCGGGGCCGATTGTGGGCGCTGATCGGTTTCAGCGTCCTCGAGGTACTCGGCGCGATGCTGTTGATCGGCGCTGTGGTCGGCATCATCGTCGGCATCGGATTCGCGGCCGGCGGGGCGGCCGCGGTGCTGATCGGAATCCCTTTGGTACTGGTCCTCATTGCGGCGCTGGTGTACCTCGGAACGATGTTGACCTTCGCTCCGGTCATCATCGTGCTCGAGCGACTCGGCATCGTCGCCGCCGTCCGACGGTCGTTCGCGCTGATCAAGCGAGACTTCTGGCGGGTCTTGGGCATTCGGCTGCTGGCGGTCCTCGTCGCTCAGCTCGTCGCCGGGGCGGTCGCCTTTCCGTTCAGCCTCGGCGGGCAGATCATCCTGATGGCTGCGTCGACGACGGTGGCCGCGCTGTTCGCTCTGGTCCTGTTGTCGGTCGGCGGCGCGATCGGCCAGATCATCACCGCACCCTTCAGCGCGGGTGTGGTCGCGCTGCAGTACACCGACGGCCGCATCCGCAGGGAAGCCTTCGACCTGGTGCTGCAGACCGGGGCCGGTTACGGTCCCACCGCCCCATCCGACTCCACCGACCACCTGTGGCTGACCCGCCAGAGCTGACGTGCCGACGATAGACATCGACAGCGATGCCGCATACGAGGCCGCGCAGCGAGAACTCGCAAAACCGATCTATCCCAAGCCTTCCCTGACCGAACGGCTCAGCGACTGGATCGACGATCTGCTGTACCGGCTGGCAGCCGAGGGCTCCTCGATACCCGGCGGCTGGGTGACGATAACGGTCCTGCTGATCCTCGTCGCGGTCGCGGTGATCGTGGCGATCCGGATAGCGCGGCGGACCATGCGAACGGGCAGCACCCGCGACGCGGCATTGTTCGGCGAGCACGAACTCACCGCGGCGCAGCACCGGGCAGCCGCCGAACGATACGCGACGGCGGGGGACTGGGCCGCGGCGATCCGGCATCGCCTGCGTGCCGTCGCCCGCCAGCTGGAGGAGACCGGTGTCCTCGACCCGGTCCCCGGGCGCACCGCCACCGAACTCGCGCGGGACGCGGCGCGGGAGCTCGCCCATCTGAGCGGCGAGTTATCCTCTGCGGCAACGGTATTCAACGACGTCACATATGGTGAGATACCCGGCACCGAGGACGCCTACCGGGTAGTCGCCGACCTCGACCACCACGTGCGGTCGCGCAGCGCGGGCGTCGCCACCACCGCAGCCACGCCCACGTCGTCGGACGGTTGGGCGGAAATTCGATGACCACCGCGGTGGAACCGACGATGCGTCAGCGATGGCGTGCGGTTCGCTGGATCCTGTTGGCGTTGGCCGTCATCGTCGCATTCGCCACGCTCAGCGCCTACCTGACCGCACCCCGCCCCGGGGGACGGATGGATCCCGAGTCCACCGGCCCGGACGGGGCGCGGGCCCTGATCACGCTGTTGCGCGAGCACGGCGTCGACGTCGTCGAAGCGCCCGACGTCGCGGCGGCGGAGGCGGCCGCCCGGCCGGACACCCTGTTGGTCGTCGTGCAGACCTATCACCTCGTCGACGGCGACGTAATCGAGCGCCTGGCCGAGTTGCCGGGCGATCGTCTGCTGGTACAACCGAACTCGCCCACCCGCCGTGCCCTGGCGCCGGAGGTGAAGCTGAGCGGTGCCACCGCGTTCGGCGGTGGGGAGCGGCCGGACTGCGATCTGCGGGAGGCCACCCGGGCCGGCGCCGTGCAGTTCAGCGTGAGCGACACCTATGAGGCGACGACGGACGACATCGAGCTGACACGCTGTTACGACGGCACTTTGGTGCGCTACACCGCCGACGGCAAGGACATCACCCTGGTCGGCGATTCGGGGTTCATGACCAACGGCGGGCTGCTCAAGGCGGGCAACGCCGCGCTCGCGATGAACCTCGCGGGCGTCGATCGGCGGATGATCTGGTACGCGCCGCAGTTCACCGAGGGCGAGTCCGACGGCGCCTCAAGCTTGTTCGACCTCGCACCCGAGCACGTGAGCTGGATCCTGTGGCAGCTGGTCGCGGTGGTGGCACTGCTGGCGCTGTGGAAGGGCCGCCGGATCGGTCCACTGGTCGCCGAACGCCTGCCCGTCGTCGTGCGAGCCTCCGAGACCGTGGAGGGACGCGGCCGGCTCTACCGCTCGCGCCGGGCGCGCGACAGCGCCGCCGACGCGCTTCGCACCGCCGCGCTGCAACGCATGCAGCCCCGCCTCGGCCTGGGGGTCAATCCCGATCCGACCGCGGTGGTGCAGGCGATCTCCGCGCAGTGCGACGTCCACCCCCAATGGGTCGCGCACACCCTGTTCGGTCCACCCCCCGACGACGACGCCGCACTGGTCAACCTCGCACGGAAACTCGACAACATCGAAAGGCAGGTCACCCGCTCGTGACTCAGGCAGGCGGAAACGATTCCGCGCGAACCGCATTGCTGGCGCTACGAGCCGAGATCGCCAAGGCGGTCGTCGGACAGGACGCCGTGGTCAGCGGACTGGTGATCGCGCTGCTGTGCCGCGGCCACGTTCTCCTCGAGGGAGTTCCCGGCGTGGCGAAAACCCTGCTGGTCCGCACCCTGGCGGCGGCGCTGCAGCTCGACTTCAAGCGCCTGCAGTTCACCCCCGACCTGATGCCCGGCGACGTCACCGGCTCGCTCATCTACGACGCGCGCACCGCGGAGTTCGAGTTCCGATCCGGACCGGTGTTCACGAACCTGCTGCTCGCCGACGAGATCAACCGGACTCCGCCGAAGACGCAAGCCGCTCTGCTGGAGGCCATGGAGGAACGTCAGGTCAGCGTGGAGGGCGAGGCGCGGCCGCTGCCGGACCCGTTCATCGTTGCCGCCACGCAGAATCCGATCGAGTACGAAGGCACCTATCAGCTGCCCGAGGCGCAACTGGACCGGTTCCTGCTCAAGCTCAACGTCCCGCTGCCGTCGCGCGATCAAGAGGTCGCGATCCTGAATCGGCATGCCCACGGCTTCGACCCCAGGGATCTGTCCGCCGTGCGGCCCGTCGCGGGCGCCGCCGAGCTGGCCGCCGGACGCGCCGCTGTGCGACAGGTCCTGGTCGCCGACGAGGTGCTCGGTTACATCGTCGACATCTGCACTGCGACAAGGCATTCGCCGTCGCTGCAACTGGGCGTCTCGCCCCGCGGGGCAACGGCGCTGCTGGCGACCGCCAGGTCGTGGGCCTGGTTGTCGGGGCGCAACTATGTCACCCCGGACGATGTGAAGGCGATGGCCCGGCCCACCCTGCGTCACCGCATTGCGCTGCGACCGGAGGCCGAGCTGGAGGGCACCACTCCTGACGGCGTGCTCGACGGCATTCTCGCGGCAGTACCGGTGCCACGCTAGTGATCCTGACCGGACGGGCCGCGCTGGTCGCACTGGTGTGCGTCCTGCCGATCGCGGCCTCACCCCGGCCGGCGGCGACGTTCGCCGTGCTGTTGGGCGCGCTCGTCGTGCTGATCGCTCTCGACGCCGCGCTGGCCGGCAACACCCGCCACGTGCGGTTCACCCGGTCCGGCGACAGCACCGCGCGATTGGGCCAGGAGGTCACGACCGCGCTGCTGGTCGAGAACGCAGGCCGACGCCGCGTCAAGGGGGTCGTGCGCGACGCCTGGCCGCCGAGTGCGCGGGCCCATCCCCGGATTCAATCGGTCGATCTCGCTGCCGGGGAACGGCTTCGGATCACGACGACGCTGCGCCCGGTGCGACGGGGAGACCAGGATTCGTCATTGGTCACCCTCCGCGCGACCGGTCCTCTCGGGCTGGCCGGACGCCAGAGCTCGCATCGGGCGCCGTGGCGGGTCCGGATCCTGCCGCCGTTCCTGTCGCGCAAGCACCTGCCGTCGCGACTGGCTAAACTCCGTGAGCTGGAGGGCAATACGCCGGTACTGATCCGCGGCCAGGGCACCGAGTTCGACTCGCTGCGCGAATACGTCATCGGCGACGACGTCAGGTCGATCGACTGGCGCGCCTCGGCGCGCCGCGCCGACGTGGTGGTCAGGACGTGGCGCCCCGAACGCGATCAGCGGGTGGTGATCGTGCTCGACACCGGTCGCACGTCGGCGGGCCGCGTCGGAATTGATCCCACCTCCGATGATCCGTCGGGGTGGCCGCGGCTGGACTGGTCGATGGACGCCGCGCTGCTGCTGGCCGCACTGGCCTCGCGGGCCGGTGATCACGTCGATTTCCTTGCCCACGACCGGATCACGAGGGCCGCGGTGTTCAACGCGTCACGCACCGAGCTGCTCGCGCAACTGGTGGCGGCGATGGCCCCGATCGAGCCGGCGCTCGTCGAGTCCGACGCCGGCGCCATGGTCGCCGCCGTCCTGCGCCGCGTCCGCAGGCGCGCGCTGGTGGTGTTGCTCACCGACCTCAACGCCTCGGCGCTCGACGAGGGACTGCTGACCGTGCTGCCACAACTGACGGCCAAGCACGGCGTGCTCGTCGCCGCGGTCGCCGACCCCCGCGTCGACACGCTCGCCGCCGGCCGCGCGGACGCCCCGCAGGTCTACGATGCCGCCGCGGCCGAGCGGGCTCGCAACGACCGGCGGGCGATCGCTTCGCGGCTGCGGCAACGCGGGGTTGACGTGGTCGACGCCCCGCCCGAAGAGCTGGCGCCCGCACTGGCCGACCACTATCTGGCGATGAAGGCCACCGGGCGGCTCTAACCGATCGGCACGACGTCCGGCGCGTCCTCGATGTCGCCCGTCTCGCCGGTGCGCTCCGCTTTGCGCCCGAAGTAAAAGACGTACGCGAGAAACCCGATCTCGGCGGCGACGCCGATCGCGACGCGCGCCGCCGTGGGTAATGGCGACGGCGTCACCAGCGCCTCGATCAGACCCGAGATCAACAGGATCGCCACCAACCCGCCCGCGACGGCGCCGATCGCGCGGCCCTGTTCGGCGAGCACCTGCCCACGCGGTCGATCACCGGGCGATATCACGTTCCAGCCCAGCCGCATCCCCGCACCGGCGGCCAAGAACACCGCGGTCAGTTCGAGCAGCCCGTGCGGGGTGATCAGGCCGAGGAAGATGTCGCCCTTGCCCGCGCCGAACATCAGCCCGGCGGCCACACCGAGGTTGGCGGCGTTCTGGAACACCACGTACGGGATCGGGATGCCCAGCAGGATCGCAAAGCCCAGGCACTGCAACGAGATCCACGCGTTGTTCACCCAAACCTGCAGCGCGAACGAGGCCGCCGGGTGCTCGCTGTAGTACGCGGCGAAGTCGTTGTTGACCATCTGGTCGATCTCGTCCGGCGTCCCGATCATGGCCCGCACTTCCGGGCTGCCCGAAACCCATACGGCGATGAGCGCGGCGACCGCGAAGAATGCGAGGGCCGTGCCGATCCACCACCACCGGGACCGGTAGGCGACCACGGGGAAGGACACGGTCCAGAACCGCACGAACTCGCGCCACAGCGGGGCGTGCGCGCCCGTCACCGCGGCCCGCGCCTGCGCGATCAGGCCCGAGAGCCGGCCGATCACCACCGGGTCGGCGCTCGCCGTGCGCATGATCGACAGGTGCGTCGACACACGCTGGTACAGGTCGACCAGCTCGTCGACCTCGGCGCCGGTGAGCTGTCGACGGCGCTTGATCAGCTGCTCGAGCCGGTCCCAGGTGGGGCGGTGCGCGAGCACGAACGCGTCGACATCCACGTGCCGAATCCTAGTAGCGTTGACGCTTATGGTCTGGCAACAGGAACCCGTCGTGACAGGCGATGCGGTGGTGCTCGACGTTCAGATCGCCCAGCTGCCCGTGCGGGCGGTGGCGATCCTGATCGACATCACCGTTGTGTTCCTGCTGTACCTGATCGGGATACTGCTCTTCAGCCTGACGCTGACACAACTGGACTCGGCGCTGTCGGCTGCCGTGCTCATCATCTTCACCGTTTTTGCGCTGCTCGGATATCCGCTCGTGTTCGAGACCGCGACGCGTGGCCGATCGCTGGGCAAGATGGCGATGGGTCTTCGGGTGGTGTCCGAAGACGGTGGCCCAGAACGCTTCCGACAGGCCTTCTTCCGCGCGCTCGCGGGCGTCATCGAGATCTGGATGCTGGCCGGCGGTCCCGCGGTGATCTGCAGCCTGGTGTCGGCCAAAGGGAAACGGCTCGGCGACATCTTCGCGGGCACCATCGTGATCAGCGAACGGACGCCTCGGATGTCGCCCCCGCCGCCCATGCCGCCGCAGTTGGCATGGTGGGCGTCGTCGTTGCAGCTCTCCGGTTTGCGTCCCGAGCAGGCCGAGCTGGCGCGCCAGTTCCTCAGCCGGGCGGCGCAATTGAACCCGACGGTGCGCGACCAGATGGCCTACCGGATCACCACCGATGTCGTCGCTCAGATCTCTCCGCCACCGCCTCCCGGTGCACCGCCGCAGCTGGTGCTCGCCGCGGTGCTGGCCGAACGGCACCGCCGGGAGTTGACCCGGCTGCAGGTGATGCCGCCGGCACCACCGCCCCCGCCGGCGTGGCCGGGCCAGGGGCAGCCCGCGTGGCGGCCGGCGGTTCCACCGCCACCGGGAAGCACCGGGTTCACCCCGCCCGGCTAGCGCCCTCGACGCGAGATACGTTGTCCGCCTCGACCGTTCCGGCCGCCCGATACAGCTTGACCGACACCGCGGACAGCCACGCCCATACCAGCACGACCGCGGCGGTGAACGCGATGATCGCACCTGCGCCGCCCGATCCGGTGGACAGCGCGACGAAGCTCAGCGCGAACACCAGGCCGGTGATCCGCGAGGCCCACGCCCAGGACGCCTCCCGCCGGCGTGCGAACGACCCTCCGAGGACGAAGCAGGCCGCCACCAGGCATGCGAATCCCACACCGGCCACGGCGAAGTGGACCAGCCCGTGCCACGACACGTCTCCCACGCCGAGCGGTGTGCCGGGTGGAAATCCGTCGGACGGGTCGGCGCGGAAGATCCCCGCCCCGATGAGCGCGAGCCCGTACACGGCCAGCAGCGCCGAGGCCCACCTTGATCGGCGGCCGGAGCCCAGCGCGCGCCGGATCCCGACCGCAGCGGCGACGGTCATCGCCCCCGTGACGAGGAAGTTCGCGATCTGGACCCACCCCCATGCGCCGTTCGCCAGCTGGCTCACCGCGTGGCGGGTCGGGTCGTAACCGTGGCGGCCGATCATCTGCGCTGCGGCAACCAGCACGTAGATCGGGCCTGCGATCACGCCGTAGCCGAGCAGTGATTTGGTGACCCGGACAGCCAATGGCGGGCAATCGGCAGTGGTCATGGCCGGCCTCCTGGATAATCAAACTGGACGGTACAGTACTGAGAACTAGACTGTCCAGTACTGAAACGGGGTGACGATGACCGATGCGGTCCTCGGCCGGTCGGCGCTGAAGCGGTCGAGCATCCTGTCCGCGGGCATGGCGCTCTTCCTCGGCCACGGGTATCAGGGCACGAGCATGGACCAGGTCGCGGCGACGGCGGAGGTGTCGAAGCAGACGGTGTACAAGCACTTCCGGGACAAGCAGGAACTACTGCAGGCGATCGTCGACGAAGCATTGGACAGCACGGTCGCGCCGTTTCTCGGTCGGATAGCGGCGCTCGCCGAGACGTCGGATCTCGAGGCGGACCTGACGGCGCTGGCGGCCGACTACCTGCGGGCGGTCCTGCAGGAACGCGTCGTGCAATTGCGCCGCCTCGTGATCGGCGAGGCGAATCGCATGCCCGCACTGGCGAGGCAGTACTACGAGCGGGCGCCCGCGCGGGTTGTTGCACAGTTCGCCGACTGCCTCTCGCGGCTGCACGACCGCGGGCTGCTGGTTGTCCCCCAACCCGATATCGCCGCAGAGCATTTCGCCTTTCTCGTGGTAGGCAGGTGCATCGATCAGGCGCTGTTCTGCGGTGGGCCCGAGGTGCTCGCGGGTATCGATGTCGAGGGTTACGCCGCCGCCGCCGCCCGCGTCTTTCTCGCCGGCTATCGGTCCTGAGCGCAGCCGCCGGCGCTCAGGAGGCGATCCAGTTGCCGTGAAATCCATACGGAACGCGCTGCGGCAGTTGGATTCTCGCGACAGGAGGACCAGTGAAGTCCGACGCGTCGAGGATGACGAGATCGCTGCCGTCGCGTGCGGCATCGTAGACATAGGCCAGGTACCAGCCGCTGTTCTCGTCGGCGGCGTCTCCTGACGACGGAACGAACACCGCTTCTCCCGGACCACCCGGTGCGTCGGCGGATCCGAACGCGCGCTCGACTCCGTCACCGGTGGTCAGGTCGTAGCGGACCAGGGATCGGTCGCCGACCGCGACCGCGTACCGGGCGTGCAGCGTCGCGAGTCGATCGTCGATGCGCGGGAATTCGATCGCACGGTCGTCGAGTTGCCGCTCGGTGACCGCACCGGTCGTCAGGTCGATCGTCCACGTCCACAGCACCCCGTCGGCCTCGAACCCGTCGGTCCCGCGCCACAGCTCCGGGTAGCGAACCGCGTGCAGCACAATTGAATTGCCGTAATCGTAGGCGTTGGCGACATGGAAGACGTAGCAGGGGTCGATGTCGAACCACCGGACCTCGCCGAACGGGTCGTCGCGCCGCAGGACGCCCAGCCGGGCACCGTAGTCGTCGTTCCAGCGGTACGGCATCACGTCGTCACCCGACATCGCGATGTCGAAGTCGAAGACGATTGGCAGGTCCATGAACACCACATGCGAAGCGGTCAAGGCGAAGTCGTGCATCATCGTGAGCGCTGGAACCTCGAGCGGCCGGTTGATGGTCAACTCGCCGTCGGCGTCGGCACGGTGGTAGGTGACATGCGGCTCAAAGATGTTGCCGTAGCCGAAGAAATACAGCTCGCCGGTGCGCGGGCAGATCTTGGGGTGGGCGGTCATCGAATCTCCGAGCTTGCCCCCGAAGTCGTAGGCGCCCACCGTTTCCAGCTCGTTGGTGATCTCGTACGGCAGGGACGACTCCACGAGCGCCAGCGTCTTGCCCGCATGGTTGACGATGTGCGTGTTGGCCACGCTGGAGCGAAGATTGCGTGTGCCGTCGGCGTTGTACAGTCCGAAGTCCTCCACGAAGCTGTCCGTGCGCACCCACCGGTTGCGATACCACTTGGCCCGGCCGCCCTCGATACGGACGCCGTGGATCATTCCGTCACCGGTGAACCAGTGCGCCGCGGCTTGACGCGGGTTGGGCCCGTTGCGCAGATACCAGCCATCGAGTTCGGCCGGGATGGCGCCGTGTACCGGCAGGTCGTACTCGGTCAGTTCGTCGGCGACGGGCGCGTAATTACCGCGCCTGAAGAATTCGTCAGCGCCGAAGAGGGTGGAGTCCGTCGTCTCGGTCATGAGATCTCCTTGTGGTCGATAGGGAGACACTGACATGTCTGTAGTGACATGTCAATAGTGGGATGTACGATTGGCCGGTGAGTTTGCGAATCGCCGCGTTGGGGCTTCTCGCGGAGAAGCCCGCGAGCGGATACGACCTGCTGAAGCTCTTCGAGAAGTCGTTGGCCAACGTCTGGCCCGCCACCCAGAGCCAGCTGTACGGGGAACTCAACAAACTGGCCGACGCCGGGCTGATCGAGGTCTCAGCGATCGGGCCGCGCGGACGCAAGGAGTATCGGATCACCGACGCCGGCCGCTCCGAGCTGCGCCGGTGGATCAACAACCCGCAGGACGATCCGCCGTTTCGCAGCGCCGGCCTGCTGCGGGTGTTCCTGCTCGGCGAGATTCCGCGCGAACAGGCGCGTGACTACCTGGCCGAGATGGCCGCGACGGCCGACGCCGAGGTGAAGCGCCTCACCGAACTGCGGGAGTCGATCGATTGGCGCAACGACGGGCCGGACTTCGGACTGGCCGCCCTCGACTACGGGCTGCGGATGAACACGATGAACGCGGAGTGGGCCCGTTCGGTGATCGAGTCGATCGACGCGCAGCACCGTTAGATCGGCGTTGCATCGCGATAGTTTCCGATATATCGTCAACGTATCGGAAGCGCGGACGGTGCTTCCACTCGATCAAAGGAACGACATGACCAATCCATTCACCCCGCCTCCGGGCGGCTTCGGCTTCACCCCTCTCGACCGTCGTGCGCTGCATGACCACCGCCGGCACGCCCGGCGTGAGATGCGCGAACACCTGCGTGCCCATCTCCGGCAAGCCGACGCGGATGCGGGCTTCCCCGGTCCGTTCGGTGGTTTCGGCCCCGGTCGAGGCGGCCGTGGCGGTTTCGAGTTCGGATTCGATCCCCGTGCTTTCGGGTTCGGCCCCGGCGGCCCCCGCGGTTTCGGGCCGGGCGCACGACGCGGCGGTCGAGGCCGCGGTCGTCGCGGCGATGTTCGCGCGGCGATCCTCAAGCTGCTCGCCGAACGGCCCATGCACGGCTACGAGATGATCCAGGAGATCGCCGAGCGCAGCCAGAACCTCTGGCGGCCGAGCCCCGGATCGGTGTACCCGACACTGCAACTGCTCGTCGACGAGGGCCTGATCGCGGCGACCGAAAGCGAGGGCAGTAAAAAGCTTTTCGAGCTCACCGACGACGGCCGCGCAGCGGTGGAGAAGATCCAGACAGCGCCGTGGGAGGAGATCGCCGACAGCGTCGAACCGGGCCACGCCAACCTGCGCAGCGCGGTCGCTGCGCTGATGGGCGCGGTCGCGCAGGCGGCGTACGCCACCAACGAAGAGCAACAGCAGCGGATCGTCGAGATCGTGAACAACGCCCGCCGCGAGATCTACGGCATCCTCGGCGAGTCCGAATAGCCCCTAGCCGGAATAAGCCCGGCGGGAAGGGTGTACGGATTGAGTATGCAGACCTTCCCGCTGGGCTCTTTCCATGTCGGACGCGTCGGGTTCGGCGCGATGCAACTGCCGGGACCGGGGGTTTTCGGCCCACCGCGCGACCGCGACCAGGCACTCGCCGTGCTGCGACGGGTCGTCGAGCTGGGGATCAACCACATCGACACCGCGCAGTTCTACGGGCCCGACGTCGCCAACGAACTGATCCGCGAGGCGCTGCATCCCTACCCGGCCGACCTCGCTCTGGTGAGCAAGGTGGGTGCCGTCCGCGACGACGCCGGCGCGTGGCTGCCCGACCAGGAACCCGACCGGCTGCGGGCCGGCATCGAGGATAATTTGCGCAGTCTGGACACCGACCGATTGGCCGCGGTCAACCTGCGGGTGCACTCCGGGGACCCCAATGGCATTGCACCGCTGGACCGTGAGCTGTTCGACCGGCAGCTGACCGCGATGATCAAGGCACGCGACGAAGGGCTGATCGGCGGCATCGGGTTGAGCAGCGTCGGCGTCGACCATCTTCGAGTCGCGCTGGACCGCACCGACATCGTCTGCGTGCAGAACGCCTACAACCTCATCGACCGCAGCTCGCAGCCGGTGCTCGACGCGTGCGCCGAGCGCGGGATCGCGTTCGTGCCGTTCTTCCCGCTCGGCTCGGGCTTCGCCGCCGACAATCCGGTGCTCGGTCATCCGGCGGTCAAGCGTGAAGCCGAAAAGCTCGGGCGCACACCGGCGCAGATCGTGCTCGCCTGGACGCTGTCGGTGGCGCCGAACGTGCTGCTGATTCCGGGCACGTCGTCGGTCAACCACCTCGAGGAGAACACGGCCGTCGCCGACATCGAACTCGACGAGGAGACCAAACGCGAACTCGACGCCGCGGCCTAATCGATTTGTGCACCTTTTGTTGCGGTCAGCGCTCCCGGAGGTGCACAAATCGCTAATCGACGTCGACCCAGTCGAGCGTGCGCTGCACCGCCTTCTGCCAACCGGCGTAACCGGATTCGCGCTGCTCGTCACTCCATGACGGCGTCCAGCGCTTGCCTTCCTGCCAGTTGGCCCGCAGGTCGTCCTCGTTCTCCCAGAACCCCACCGCCAAGCCTGCCGCATAGGCCGCGCCCAGGGCCGTCGTCTCGGCGACGACCGGTTTGACCACTTCGACGCCCAGCACATCGGCCTGGATCTGCATGCACAGGTCGTTGGCGGTGATGCCGCCGTCGACCTTGAGGACCTCCATGTGCACGCCGGAGTCGGCCTCCATCGCATCGACGACGTCGCGGCTCTGGTAGCAGATCGCCTCGAGCGTCGCGCGGGCCAGGTGGGCGTTCGTGTTGTACCGCGAGAGCCCGACGATCGCGCCGCGGGCGTCCGAACGCCAGTACGGCGCAAAGAGTCCGGAGAACGCCGGCACGAAGTAAACGCCGCCGTTGTCCTCGACCTGGCGCGCCAGGGCCTCACTCTGCGAGGCACCGCTGATGATGCCGAGCTGGTCGCGCAGCCACTGCACCGCCGAACCGGTGACCGCGATCGAACCCTCCAGGGCGTAAACGGGTTTCGCGTCACCGAATTGGTAGCACACCGTGGTCAACAACCCGTTCTCGGACCGGACGATCTTCTCGCCGGTGTTGAGCAGCAGGAAATTGCCTGTGCCGTAGGTGTTCTTGGCCTCCCCGGCCTCCAGACAGACCTGACCGACCATCGCGGCCTGCTGGTCGCCGAGCGCGCCGGTCAGCGGCACCTGGCCGGCGACGGGGCCGTCGTCGCGGGTGATGCCGTACGCCTCCGGGCATGACGACGGCTTGATCTCGGGGAGCATCTGACGCGGAATGTCGAAGAACGACAACAACTCGTCGTCCCAGTCCAGCGTCTCGAGGTTCATCAGCATGGTGCGGCTGGCGTTGGTGACGTCGGTGACGTGCACCCCGCCGCGGGTCCCACCCGTCAGGTTCCACAGCACCCAGGAGTCGGGCGTTCCGAACAACGCGTCACCGTTCTCGGCGTCGCGGCGGACCCCGTCGACGTTCTCCAGAATCCACTGCACCTTGCCGCCGGAGAAGTACGTCGCGGGCGGCAGGCCCGCCTTGCGGCGGATGACGTCGCCGCGGCCGTCGCGATCCAGCGCCGAGGCGATGCGGTCCGTGCGGGTGTCCTGCCACACGATCGCGTTGTAATAGGGCCTGCCGGTCCGCTTGTTCCACACCAGCGCGGTCTCGCGCTGGTTGGTGATGCCGAGCGCGGCCAGGTCGGTCGCCGACAGGTTCGTCTTGTTGAGCGCCGACATGATCACCGCCGCCGTGCGCTCCCAGATCTCGACGGGATTGTGCTCGACCCATCCCGCCTTGGGCAGGACCTGCTCGTGCTCGAGCTGGTGGCGGCCGATCTCGGCACCGCCGTGGTCGAAGATCATGCACCGGGTGCTGGTGGTGCCCTGATCGATCGCGGCGATGAACTCGGCGTTTCGAGCCAACGTGCACTCCCCTCTCGCAGCGGTCCGTCGTCCATCATGGACTACATGGCCGATAAGCCCGCCGAGATTACGGCCGGAAGACCGGCGACGTCGAACATCGACCGCATGCCGCGGGGCGGACCCGACGCGTCCTGCCTGGACCGGCTGCTGCAGAGCGACCGGGAAACCGATGCGTCCACCGACGTCGCGCGCAAGCGCGGCGTGACCCGGGCGCTCGAGCTGACCGGTGGATGGTTCGGCAGTACCGAGCGATTCGCCGAGATCGCGCTCGCAGAGGTCGAAGACGTCGCGGACCCGAGGATCCTCGAGCTCGGCGCGGGCAGCGGCGAGTTGTCGCGCATGCTGCTCGACTGGCACCCGTCGGCCCGTTTGACCGTCACCGATGCCGACAAGGCGGCCGTAGCGGCGATCGCCGCAAGCGATCTCGGTGAACATCGGCGCGCGACGGTTAGCGTGATGGACCCGACGGCGATCGACGCCGCCGACGGCTCTTTCGACCTCGCGGTGTTCGCGCTGGCGTTTCACCACCTGCCGCCCGCGGCGGCCGCGCGGGCTATCGCCGAAGGCACCCGCGTGGCGGGCAAGCTGCTGATCATCGACTTGAAACGACCGCCGGCGCCATTACATGTCGTACGTTTGGCGACTGTGCTGCCGTTCGCGCGGTTGTGGCCGTTCGTGCGCGACGGCGTCGCGAGCTCGCTGCGCTGCTACAGTCCGGCGGCGCTGCGAGCGCTGGCCGAACATGCCGATCCCGCAATCGAGGTCGAGCTACGCGGCGGGTTGTTGAGCCCTCAGGTGGTGGTGGCTCAACGCGGTGCTCCAGATCCGTTGCGAACGAACGGCCAACGCTGATAGCCAAGCTCGATGAACGCATCGAGCACGTCGTACAGACCCGGATGCCGCGCCAACAATGACCCAATCATCCTCATGCCGAGGTAGATACCCCACTTTTCGACCGTCAAACGCGTGAAATCGCAGGTCAGCTCCGCGGGCGTGTGATCCGATGCAGAAGCCACGCAACCGGAATCGTGAGAATCAGGGTCACGAAGAACAACACGACGACCGAGCCGGTGTACACGGGCCACTGCAACACCGAGACCAACGCGATCTCCATCACGATGACGTGCAGCAGGAAGATCTCGTATGAGATCTCGCCCAGCCACACCATCGGCCCGCTACTGAGTAGCCTTGCGTACCAGCCGGTGTCACCGAGCGCGAGTGGGGCGACGACCAGCGTCGCGATCGCCGCGTAGAACATCACCTTCGCGATGTCCTCGCCGAGGTTCAGGGCCGGGGCATCGGTGCGTCCGGCGATCGGCGTTGACACCACCAGATACGCAACCACCGCGAGCGGCAGCGCCAGCACCGCGTAGCATCGAATCCTGTTGTGCCCCAGTACACTCAGGGTCATGCCGCCGACGAACCACACCAGGTAGTGCGGCAGCCACATTCCGGCTCCGTTCGGCAGCCAGTCGGTGGTGTGGATGACATACAGCCACAGCGGGCTCACCGCAGCCAGCGCCGCGAGCCCGGCCAACAGCACCCCCGGTCGCCACCTTCGCCGGCACAGGACGACCAGCAACAGGTACGCCAACACCGGCAGTGCCGCGTAGAACGCCACTTCGACCGCGAGACTCCACATCTGGGTCAGCCCCTGATGCATGTAGGCGGTGATGTAGTTCGTGCTGTAGATCTGGGTGAGGGTGAGATTGCGCAGCAAGCCGAGCCACGTATGCCCGGGATTGGGCTCGATGGTGCGGAATTCGTACAGCGCGAACGCCACCAGGACCGTCACCACATAGGCGGGCATGATGCGACGCACCCGGTTTCGGGCGTAACGGCGGGTGCTCGGCGCCGCCGCACCGGTCGCAGTGGCCCGCACCCACCCGTTGAACAGCAGGAATCCGGAGAGCACGAAGAAGATCGCGACGCCGATCTCCATGCGGGCGAACACCAGTCCGACGTATCCGCGGTTGTAGGCGCCGCTGCCGTACGCGGCGTGGGTGGCCATGGCGAGCAGCGCGGCGACGGCGCGCACACCCGTCAGCGAGGCGACCCGGTCGGCCCTGGAGACCTGTTCGAGCCCGCCTTGGTCGAGGTCGCTCGGCCATGGTGCTGACACCGCGTAAGTATCAAACGGTGACCGAGGAACCACGCTCCAATTCGATGATCCGGTCGGAGAGTCCGCGTCGCTTCATCTCGTCGACGAAGTCGGACAGCGGGGAGGCGAACACCCCGTAGTCGTCGAAGTGCACGGGAATCATCCTGGGGAGGTCGAGCAGTTCGACCACATCTGCGCCCTGCTGACCGTCCATCGTCACGGTCAGACCCAACGGCAGATGTCGGCCGAACGGCAGTCGGGTTCCGCCCAGGTGCAGCACGCCCACATCGATCGACTCGAAACGCACTGGGATCTCTCGCAATTCGTCGACGAGCAGGGTGTCGCCGGAAACATAGAGCCGGCGCCGGGCGGCACCGTCGGTGAACTCGATCATGCTGCCCATCACCGGCGGCAGGAAGCGGTCGACCGGGGTCGGTGCGTGGCGGCCGGGCAGGCTGGTGACGGTGACGCTCACCGCGCCCTTGGTGATCGTGTGGTGCTGCCACGTGTCGAGGGCGAGCGCGCGGTCGAATCCTCGGTGTTTCAGCCGCTTGGCGGCGTGCGGGGTGGTCAGGATCGGCAGTCCGTGGTCGAGCCGGCTCTGTGACACCCGGTCCCAGTGGTCGCCGTGCATGTGCGACAGCACCACCCCGTCGAGCGCGGGCAACTGTTCGATGTCGAGGGCCGGGCCTTTGCGCCGTTTGGACACCAACCCGTAGCCGAGGTACGCATGCTGGCCCCGGTGCAGGAAGTTCGGATCGGTCAACAGTGTTATCCGCTCTTCGCGCGAGCGCTCATCGCCGTAATTGCCGCCGCCGGAGATCAGCGTGGTGGCGTTGCCGATGAAGGTGACGGTGACGTCCATCGTCTTCACCTACCCGCCCCGGCCCGCTTTAAGCCGACGCCCGGGTAGCGAGTGTGCGCAAAATGTCGACGAATCGCGGCGTGTTCGGGTGCAAACACGCACGCTCGCCGACAATGGCGGTGTGGGCGAGGAAGTGAAGGGCACCGGCTACACCGGCGCGCACCGCCGGGAGTACCGCCGCAAGGTGCAACAGTGCCTCGACGTCTTCGAGACCATGCTCGCCCAGTCGAGCTTCGACTTCGAACGGCCGCTGACCGGCATGGAGATCGAATGCAATCTGGTGGACTCGGCGTATCAGCCCGCGATGAGCAACGCCGAGGTCCTCCAGGCCATCGCCGATCCGGCGTATCAAACCGAACTGGGCGCCTACAACATCGAATTCAACGTGCCCCCGCGGCGCCTGCCGGGACGCGCGGCGCTCGACCTGGAGACCGAGGTGCGGGCGAGCCTCAACGCGGCGGAGATGAAGGCCAACCGGCACGACGCGCACATCGTGATGATCGGGATCCTGCCGACGCTGTTGCCCGAACACCTGGCCGGCCGGTGGATGAGCGAGTCGACGCGGTACCAGGCGCTCAACGACTCGATCTTCACCGCCCGCGGTGAGGACATCCTGATCGACATCGTCGGGCCGGAGCGGCTGAGCCTGCAGACCGCCTCGATCGCGCCGGAGTCCGCCTGCACGAGCATGCAACTGCATCTTCAGGTGTCGCCTGCCGATTTCGCGCAGAACTGGAACGCCGCCCAGGTGCTGGCGGGCCCGCAAATCGCGCTGGGCGCCAACTCCCCCTACTTCTTCGGCCACGAACTGTGGGCCGAGACGCGTATCGAGCTGTTCGCCCAGGCCACCGACACCCGGCCCGACGAACTCAAGGCCCAGGGCGTCCGCCCGCGCGTGTGGTTCGGGGAACGCTGGATCACGTCGATCTTCGATCTGTTCGAGGAGAACGTGCGCTACTTCCCGTCGCTGCTGCCCGAACTGTCCGACGAGGATCCGGTCCGCGAACTCGCCGAGGGCCGCACGCCGAAACTCTCCGAGCTGCGGCTGCACAACGGGACCATCTACCGGTGGAACCGGCCGGTCTACGACGTCGTGAACGGCCGTCCCCATCTGCGGGTGGAGAACCGGGTGCTGCCCGCCGGACCGACCGTCGTCGACATGATGGCCAACGCCGCGTTCTACTACGGCACGCTGCGGGCGCTGTCCGAGGAGGACCGGCCGCTGTGGACGAAGATGAGTTTCGCTGCGGCGCAACACAATTTCATTGCAGCAGCGCAGCATGGGATGGACGCCAGGCTGTACTGGCCCGGCTACGGCGAGGTGACCGCCGACGAGCTGGTGCTGCGGGAGCTGTTGCCGCTGGCCGACGAGGGCCTGCGGCGCTGGGAGGTCGCCGCCGAGGTGCGCGACCGGTACCTGGGGGTCATCGAGGGCCGTGCGAAGACGGGGCGCAACGGCGCCACCTGGCAGGTCGCGACCGTGCGCGCGCTGCAGGAGCGCGGGATGGCGCGGCCCGCCGCGCTGGCCGAGATGCTGCGGCGGTACGGGGCGCGGATGCACAGCAACGAGCCCGTACACACGTGGGACGAGGGATTCGACGAGTGAGGGCGGTCGTTCGCGGTATCTGGCTGTTGGTGCTCATCGCCGTGGCGGCATGCCACGGCGGACAGCAGGCACGCGCCGACACCGTCGAAGCCCAGCTCGACCGGCCGTTCGTGCTGGCCGGCGGCCAGCAGGCCTCGCTCACCGGTGAGCCGCTGCGCCTGCGATTCACCGCGGTGCCGGAGGATTCGCGCTGTCCCACCGAGGTCGAATGCTTCTGGACGGGTCAGGCGCGCGTCATCGTCATGGTCGACGACGGGCGCGCCGGCGAGGAGACCGTCGAGTTCAACACCAACCCCGCACCCGGGCAGAACCGGCAGACGGTCCAGACGGGAGACTATGAGCTGACGCTGCAGGCGCTCGACCCCTATCCCCGCACGCCCGATGACGCCCCGCCTCTGTCGGATTACCGGGCGACGCTGCTGGTGCAGCGAACCGGCTGACCCCTCACCCGACGGCGGTCAACGCCGCAGCGAACTGCTCGAGTTCCTCGGCGGTGACGTCGACGTGCGGAGACGCTCGCAGCACAGGTGCCGTCATCTCGAACGGCGCCCGCTGCGCGTCGGCGTAGGTCGTGACGATCCGGTGTTCGGCGATCATCCGCTTGCGGACCTCCTGCGGGTCGGCTCCGCCGGTCGGCACCAGCGTGGTGATCGCGGTCGGCTCGTCGCGCGGCTCGACCACCCGCCATCCTCGGACGCCGGCCAGCGCCTCGCGGGTCACGGCGCCCACCTCCGCCAGCCGGGCCCGGACCCGCTCCGGCCCGTGTGCCAGGTGCTCACCCAGTGCGACCGAGAAGCCCACGCGGGCAGCGACATTCGCCTCCCCGTGCTCCAAGCGTGAGAGCACGGGTAACGGCAGGTTCCAATCCGTCGGCGGCAGCCGTGGCCGGAGCCGCTGCGCGAGCTCGCGATGGACCGCCAAGAAACCCACGCCGCGCGGACCCGCGATCCACTTGCGCGACGAACCGTAGATCGCCGCCGGCGTGACCGCGCAGTCGAGATGGCCGAGCGCCTGGGCGGCGTCGACGACCAGCGGCAGACCGAGTTCCGCGCATGTGGCGGCCAGCGCCGAGAGCGGTTGGGCGAGCCCGCGGTGGCTGGCCAGCGCCGTCAGGTGCACCAGCGCGGGCGGATCGTCGGCAAGGTCGCGTGCGGCCGCCTCCGGGTCGAGGCGGCCGTCGCCGTCGGCGGGCAATGCGCGGACGGCGAAACCGTTGGCCGCCATGATCGCGAGGTTCGGGCCGTACTCACCCGGCAGACATGCCAGCGTGCGGGGCCCGGGCCAGGCGCTCAGAAGCAGGTCCAACGCGTTGTTCGCTCCGGTGGTGAACACGATGTCGCTGGCTGCCAGCCCGGTCAGGGCGCCGAGCGCGGCGCGGCCCGCGTCGAGCGCCGGCGTGGCGGCCTCGGCGGCGACGTAACCGCCGACCTCGGCTTCGTGGCGCGCGTGCTGGGCGGCCGCCTCGATGGCCGCAAGGCTCTGGCGGGAGCAGGCGCCGCTGTCCAGGTGCACTCCGGCGACCGCCGGGCGGGCCGACCGCCACTGCTGTGCGAGGCTCATTTCGTCGACAGCGACAGCCCGAAGTCGCCGGCGGCGTCGGTCCACCAGTGCGTCATCCGCAACCCTGCCGCGGCGAGTTCCGCCTGGACGCCCTCGGGCCGGAACTTGCACGACACCTCGGTCAGCATCGCCTCACCGGCGGCGAACTCGACGGTCAGTTCGAGGTCGCGGACACGGACCCGCTGCGCTTCGGTGGAGCGGAGCCACATCTCAATACGCTCGTCGTCAGCGTTCCAGCGCGCCACGTGCTCGAACATGTCCAGATCGAAATCGGCGCCGAGTTCACGGTTCACGACCGCCAGCACGTTGCGGTTGAAGCGTGCGGTCACGCCCGCGCTGTCGTCGTAGGCGCGCACCAGGCGGTCGGTGTCCTTCACCAGGTCGGTACCCAGCACGAGGCTGTCACCGGGTTGCAGTGTCTCGGACAAGGCCGCCAGGAACTCGGCACGCGGACCGGCGGTGAGGTTGCCGATCGTCGAGCCCAGAAACGCGACAAGACGACGTCCGCGGCGGGGGATCTGGTCGAGGTGCTCCTCGAAATCGCCGCACACGGCGTCGATCTCGAGTCCGGGGTACTCGTCCTGCAGCGCCGCGCCCGCGGCGGTGAGCACGCTCGCGTCGACGTCGAACGGGATGAACCGCCGAAGCGCGCCGTTGTCGTGCAGGGCGTCGAGCAGCAGGCGGGTCTTCTCCGATGTGCCGCTGCCCAGTTCGACCAACGTGTCCGCACCGGATGCCGCGGCGATCTCGGCCGCCCGGTCCCGCAGGATCTCGGCCTCGGCGCGGGTCGGATAGTACTCGGGCAGCCGCGTGATCTGATCGAACAGGTCGCTGCCGACGGAGTCGTAGAACCACTTGGGCGGCAACGACTTCGGTGACGAGGTCAGTCCTTCGAGCACATCGCTACGCAGCGCGGTCGCGGCCGAGTCGGCGGACAGGTGGTTGGACAACGACAGCGTGCCTGCGTGATCGGCTCCCCGCTGGACTGTCATCAGGATCCCTTCAGTTCGAGCAGGTGCACGCCGGAGGGCGAAACCTCGACAAGGTGCCGATCCGGGATCTCCTGCCAGGCCGGGTCGTCGTCGTACGGTTCACTGGCCAGGACGACGCCGTCGGAACGGCGTAACACCGACAGTGTGTCGCCCCAGGTTGTCGCGAGCAGACGTGTTCCGTTGCCCGCCAATATGTTCAGCCGCGCGTTCGGATCGGCAGCGGCCACCTCGGTGATGGTCTGTCCGAGCGAATCCAGCCCGCGGTCGAAGATCAGCGCCGCGAGCAGGGCGCTGTCGTTCGTCGACTCGGCACGGGGCGACAGCGGCAGGACCGCGCGATCGACCAGGCCGTTGTGGGAGAGCAGCCAGTGCCCGTCGGTGAACGGCGCGGCCGCCGTGGCCTCGATCGGCATGCCGACGCTCGCCGACCGAACCGCCGCGACGACGCAACCGCTGCGCAGGGCGGGTGCGACCGAGGCGAGCGATGCATCGCCCCACATCGGCGTCGCGCTGCGCCACCGGCGAGGAGTCTGTCCGTCGAAGAAGCCCACGCCCCAGCCGTCGGCGTTCATCAGGCCGTGCTTCTGGCGACGTGGTGAATAGGACTGCACCAGAAGGCCGTTGGCGGGATCGAGGATCAGCGACGCCACCGACACCGGTTCACCGAGCCACCCGAGATGCCTGCACATCAAATACTCCCTCTTCGCGCAAGCGGCTCATCGTCGACGTCCCAGGCCAGCCGCACACCGGAGAAGATCTGGCGGCGGACGGGGTGGTCCCAGTTGCGGAAGCTGGGCCGCAGGATGCTCGATGCAACCGCCCATGACCCGCCGCGCAAGACCCGGTAGTCACCGTCGAAGAAGGGCTGCGAGTAGCGCTCGTAGATCATCGGCGTGAATCCCGGCCAGGGCCGCAGCGGCGACGTCGTCCACTCCCAGACGTCGCCGAGCATCTGTTCGGCCCCGTAGGCGGAGGCGCCGGCGGGATACGCGCCGACGGGGGCGGGGCGCAGTGCCTCGCCACCGAGGTTGGCCAGCGCGGTGGTGGGTTCGCTTGTGCCCCACGGATAACGGCGGCGCGCACCGACGGCCGGGTCCCAGGCGCAGGCCTTCTCCCATTCCACTTCGGTGGGCAGCCGGGCGCCCGCCCACGCCGCGTACGCCTCGGCTTCGAAGAACGTGACGTGCTGAACCGGCTCGGTGTCGGGGATCTCCTCGACGTGGCCGAACCGGATGCGCGTGCCATCCGGATTCCAGAACTCCGGCGCCCGAAGACCCGCTTCGGTCCGGTGCTTCCAACCGCGGTCCGACCACCACCGGGGTTCGTCGTATCCGCCGTCGTCGATGAACCGGCGCCACTCGCCGTTGGTCACCGGGACGCGACCGATGCGGAAGGAGGGCACGTCGACGGTGTGCGCCGGCCGTTCGTTGTCCAGTGAGAACGGTTCGGTGGCCGCATCGACGCCGAGCACGAACTCGCCGCCGGGCACCAGCACCGATGTGCCGGCCACCTCCGGGCGGCCTTCGGGGAGCGGGGTTCCGGGCTCGAGCAGCGGCGGCCCGCTGCGGAGGTTCAGCGCCTGCAGCATGGTTTCGTCGTGCTGGTTCTCGTGGCTGATGACAAGTCCGAAGGAGAACCCGGGGTCGTCCTCGGGCAGCGCGGCCAACGTGTCGAGCACCTTGTCCCGCACGGTCGCGCAGTAAGTCCTGGCGTCCGACGGCGGCAGCAACGGCAGGTTCACGCGGCTGGCTCGCGAGTTGACGAATGCGTCGTAGAGGCGTTCGACCTCGGGACGCAGCATGCCCGGCCGGTCCGGGTTGCCGTCGCGCAGCAACCACAGCTCCTCCTGCTGCCCGATGTGCGCGAGGTCCCACACCAGCGGGCTCATCAGCGGGCTGTACTGGCGGCCCAGCTCGGCATCGTCGAAGTCGACGAGGCGCAGCGTGCGCCCGCGTGCCGTGGTCAGTTCGCGCGCGATGGTTTCGCGAGGTGTCACAGTTCCCCTCGTGCCAGTTGCGTGACCGCGGGCGCGATCCCGTGTCGTGCGGCACGGTCACCGAAGTCGTCGGCCGGACACCGTCCCTGTTCGACCGAACGCAACAACCGCTGCATCGATTCCTCGAGCTCGGCCGGGGCTCGTTCGGCGGCCGCCTGCACGCACCGTTCGGCGGCGGCCTGCAACCGCGGATCGGCCAAGCCGACGCGGGCCGCCTGGTCCCATTCGGTGGCGACGGGTTCGGTGGCCTCGGCGGCGATGTCGGCGGCCGCCGGGTCGTCGAGCAGGGTGACGAGCGTGAACGCGACCGCGGGCCAGACCGCGTCCGGCGCGCTGTCCAGATAGCGGATCTCGAGCCACTGGCGCGGCCGCACCGGCGGAAACAGCGTCGTCAGGTGATAGTCGAGGTCGGCCACCGTGGGACGGCGCGCGCCGAGTTCGACGCGCCCGTCGGCCCAGTCCGCGAACGGCACCCATTCGGAGACCGGTTCGGCGTCGGCATCGGCATGCTTGACGAGCATCACCGGCGCTTTGAGCGCATAGCCCGCCCAGTCGCTGGCGGGGTCGTCGCCGATCTCGCCGAGGACCGGTCCACAGCGGGCGGAATCCAGTTGGCTCCAGACACGTTGGCGCGACGACTGCCACCCGGAGACCTCTCCGCTGAGCAGCGGCGAATTCGCAGCAATCGCGACCATCGTCGGCCCGAGCGCGTGGGCGAGTCGCACCCGGTCGGCCCAGCCCTCCCGGGGACCCGCATCGACGTTGATCTGCACCGAGGCGGTCGACGTCATCATCGCCGCGCCCGCTGCGGCGGTCCCGCTTGCGGTGAAGAACGCCTCCATCGCCCGGTAGCGCGGCCCCGGATTGACCCGTTCGGGCGGCCGCAACGGATCCGCCCCCAACAGCACCAGCCCGAACCCGGCGCGCGCGAACGCCGCGCGCAGCACCGCGCGGTCGGCGACCATGGCGTCGATCGCGGCCAGCGGGCCGGCAAGCGGTGGGCCGGACAGCTCGACGGCGCCGCCGGGCTCGACGGTGACCCTGCTGCCCCCGGGCAGCGGCGGTAGGTCGGCGATGATCGCGGTGAGCTCTGCCCACCCGGGCCTGCGCATCGGATCGGTCAGATCGAAGCAGTGCGCCTCGATCTCGAGCCCCACCTGCCCCACCGGACCGTCGCGCAGACATCCGTCGGCAATTCGGCGTGCAGCGGCGTCAGCGCTGGTCAGCTGGCCGGAACCGGCCGGCGGCGGGTGCGCGTCGTCCACCTCGGACGTGATGGTGAAGGTCATTCCAACCATCCCCTTCCGGGAGTGGACCGCTCGCCCCCTTCAACCATCTTCCAGACGTGACCGACAAAGTCTCGCGTTTTTTGGATGACGCCTTCGTTACGCGTACTCGAATGCCACTACCGGGCTACTGCCCGAGAGTGTTCTGCATGGCACCTGCCAGCGCGTTCACCGCGGGTCCGCCGTTACCGGACTGGCAGACCTTGGCTTGGAGCAAAACGTTCTCGCGTTTGCGCGTGGTGGTGAAGCAGCGCCGATCCGTACCCGCCTCCTGTTTGACCCAGTCGGCGTCCGTCGCCGAAGCGGGCCCACCGGTGAAGGTCCACACCTGGGTCGTGAAGTTGTCCAGGTGCATCGCGGTGGTCTGACCGTTGCAGCCGACAGTGCGGTCGACGACGCGATGGAACGCTCGGTCGCCGGCGTCGGTGGTCGCGAACACGCCGACCGCCTGTTTGACCAGATGCGTCGCATCGGTGGGCGACTCCTGGGTCACCGCACCGTTGAACGACGCGAGGTCCGGGTCGGCATAGACGTCGGGCAGACCGACGTCGGCCCAGTTGTTGCACGCCGGATTGTCGACCGAGAAGGTCTGCACCGGTTCGGTGAACAACGATTCGAATCGCATTGTGGCGCCGACGATGTTGCCCACCGAGCCCTTCGGCAGCACGGCGTAGTTCACCACGCCCGGATCCGATGGGCGCGCTGAGGCGAGTCCGGCGGGCGCCACCATCGACAAGCCGATGGCCACGCCGACGCCCGCTGCGGCGACCGCCCGCATCGATCAGACCTTCGCGGACAACTTGACTTCGATGTTGCCGCGTGTGGCCTTCGAATACGGGCAGAAGTCGTGCGCCTTAGCCATCAGATCGTCGGCCACGCTCTGCTCGAGGCCCGGCAGGTAGCCGATCAGGTGGGCCGTGATCCCGAAGCCGCCCTCGGAGTCCGGACCGAAGCCGACCTGTGCGGTGATCGAGGTGGCTTCGTCGATGTCAATCTTGTTGTTGCGGGCCTGCAACCGCAGCGCACCCAGGAAGCATGCCGCGTAACCCGACGAGAACAGCAGTTCGGGGTTCACACCCTCGCCGCTGCCGCCGAGTTCTTTGGGCGGACGGGTATCGAGATCGATCTTGCCGTCGGAGGACCGGACGTGGCCGTCGCGGCCGCCTCCCGACGCGGTGGACTCTGCGGTGTACTTGACCTCAATGCTCATGGGCTCGATCATGCCAGTCCACGCGCAGACGGCAAGACGCCCGTCTCCCGCTCGTCAATCGGCCCTGGTGCGCACTCAAATCGATGAAAAACCGCATACCGGCCAAAATGTCGATCTGAGTGAACACCACATGCGACCCCAACGACTTGAGGTTACGGGCGGGCCGGCGCTGTCGTGGTCGGCGCCTCGGGCGACTGCGGAGGCGCGGGCGGCGCGAACCGCGGGCCCTGGGAGTTGCCCGGACCACCGAACGGCGGCCGGCCGAACTCCCCGCCCGGTCCCATCGGGAATCCCGGCGGCGGCCCACGGTGGAAGATCGCGGTACCGCGGTCGTGGCCGCCGTGATGGCCGCCGCGGTGATAACCGCCGGAGTGTGCGCCGAGGATGTATCCGGAGAAGAAGATCACCGCGACGATGAACACGACACCGGCGACGATGCCGACCCAGGCGGCCGCGGCGCCGAGCCTCGAGCGGCGCGGGGCGACGGGGTCCTGCTGAGATGCTGCGACCACGGGGGTGGTGGCGGGTTCGGGTGTTTCGGTCATGCTGACATCATGCGAGCCGTTCCGATGAGCCCGTCATGCGCCACCTATGAGCCGGCTGTGAAAACGCCGATTGACAGCCGGCGATGTGCGCGAATAGTTTCGACTACACGCGTTGTCAGTTTGGCTGAAGGGAATCGAGGCGATGCAGCGTCCCATCCCGACGCGCCACCCGCAGCGACCACGCCCCGTGCCGGCCAGCATCCGCGTCATGGCCAAGGCGATGGGTATCGACGAGCCGGCACCGCAGCAGTGGCGCCGGCTGGGCGAGCGGTTGACGGTCGGTGACGAACCGGTGGACCGCCTCGTCGAATGGATGTCGACCGTCGGCGTCAAACAGACACGGCCGTTGTTCGACAGGGCGCTCACCCACGGCATCGACGCGGTGCCCGACGCTCCGGAGCCGCTGAGCGAATTCTTCACCGCCGTGGAGAAGCTTCCCGACTGGGTCGACCCGAAAATGCTGCGCCGCGGCCAGCGCGCGCTGCGTCGCGGCGGCGCCGACGGTATGTACGTCGCCCGTGACGTATCGCTTCTAGGCGGGTACCAGTTCTCGGGTTTCAACAAGACCTTGCTGCGCACCGGGGCCCTGGAGAAGGGATCGAACAAGCGCTTCGCCGAGACGATGCAGTGGGCGATGGACGTCATCTCCGACGGCGGCCTCGAGTATCTGGGCACCGGCTACCGGTCCACCCTTCGGGTTCGGCTGATTCACGGGCTCGTGCGCAGGCATGTGACCGCGATGCCGGACTGGCGCGCCGACGAGTGGGGCGTCCCGATCAACCAGACCGATATGGCGGCGACGCTGATCGGTGCGCTGGTCGCACCTGCGGTGGGTGTCATGGGGATGGGAATCGTGTTGCGGCCGAGGGAGTATGAGGCCGTCGCTCACCTGACCCGCTACGTCGGCTGGTTGATGGGCGTGGAGGACGAGTGGCTGCCGCGCAGCTTCCGCGACAGCATCCGGGTGCTCTATCACACGCTCGGGGCGCTGGCGGAGCCCGACGAGTCGTCGAGGCAGCTGGCCGTTCCGATGGCGGACGACCCACTGATCTGGCGCTACGACACCCTGCCCGCAATACGGCGTCGCATCGCTCGGGCGCAACACCTTTCGGTCACAAGCGGCTTCCTCGGCCCTCGGACCATGCGGGCTCTGGGTCTGCGGCCACACGTGCCGTGGTATCCGGTGCTGCGGCTGCCCGTGAACCTGACCCGCAGCATCGCCGCGGTCGCACTGCCCGGAGGCATCGACCGCGCAGCCGCCCGCGGGGACCGCGAACACCGGGCGTTGATGCGCACGATCGTCGGTGATGCCGGCGCCACCATCGGTGAATCGGCAGAGCACGTCAGCACCGTCGCCTGATTCTCAGCGCCAGTTGCGGAATGCGGCCATCAGCTTGTCGCGGTACGCCGGATCGAGCTCGTCACCGACGTTGCCCAACGTCGTGATGGTCGCCCGGAACTGCTGCAGGTAGTTCACGCAGCCGTCGCAGTCGAGCAGGTGCATGTCGAAGCGGGCGCGGGTTTCGGGATCCAACGACCCGTCGAGGTATGCGGTGACCAGTTCGACGAGTTCGTTGCAGTCCATGGAGCCGGGACTCATGATTCCTCCGACAGGTAGGCCTCGAGCGCTTGCCGGACCGCGGCACGGCCGCGGTGCAGAAGGACCCGCTGATTGGCGACGGTGATGTCGAGCAATTCCGTGACTTCTTTCGATTCGAACCCGTACACGTCACGCAGGGTGACGACGGTGCGTTGTCTGTCGGGAAGCCGGTCGAGTTCGCGTCGCGCGACGGTGAGCATCTCGTCGGCCAGCACCGACCCCTCCGGCGTCTCCGGGAACGGCGCCGGTGTGGCGTCGGCTCGCCAGTGCCCGGGCCAGCGGTCGTCCGAGCCGCGAAACCGGGCCGCCTCCACCGTCACGCCGGTGAACGCGGCGAATTCTGCGTCGCTGGTTTGTCGTTCGCGCAGCCCTCGCTTCTTGGCGGTGTTGATCAGGATCGTGAAAAGCCATGTGCGCAAACTCGATCGGGACTCGAACCCGTTGATGCCCTTGAGCAGTGCGATCCAGGTTTCCTGCACGACGTCCTCGGCGGCCTCCTGGGACGCGACGTAGCCGCGCGCGATCCGCAACATGGCCGGTGCGTGCCGTTCGACCAGCAAGGAGAAGGCACTCTCGTCGCCCGCCTTCAGTGCGGTGACGAGCGCGCCTTCGTCCTCCGCGACGGCCCTCATCGTGCAGCGAGGGTAACTCCGCGTTGCCGTGCAGCGCGCACGGAATCGGCCAGCGTCCACAACGACGCACCGAGCAGCACCACGTCCTTGATCAGGAACTGTCCGTTCGTCGAGAGCATCGGGAAGCCGCCGGCCGCTTCCTCGCCGATGCCGGGTGTGGTGAACAGGAAGCTGATCGTGGCGATGAACAGCACGACGGCCACCACGCTGCCGAGCGCCGAGATCCGTGGCAACCACGGTTTCACGGCGAGCAGTACGGCCGCACCGACCTCGAGAACGCCGAGCAGCGCCGAGAACGTGGTCACGGAGAAGATCTCGTAGAGCCATCCCATGAACGGGCTGTTGGCGACCAGCGGCTCGATGCCGTACGCCTCGTACGAGGTGAACTTCATCAGGCCGATCCAGCCGATGACGAGCACGAGGCCGTAGCGCAAGACCAGGCCTGCCGCGGAGTTGATCTTCGATTCGTTCGACTCACTCGTCGCGACGGTGAGCGCATCCCTGATGGCGGTCATGACACTTCCTTCGGCTCCGGACGACAACGCCTTCGCTGCCGTATGGAAGTGAGTGGTCGCGGGACGGCGAACCGTTACAGCGGCTTCAACGGATTGACCGCGAACTGGATCACCCGATACGGCGACCCGCCGCGCGGTCCGGTGTTCCACTGGCTGACGAACACCCGCACCTCCTCGAGCGTCGAACCCGGTGAGATGTAACCGCCGTACGGTTGGGCCAGACGGTTGCTCTCCGGCGGCCCGAGGTGGTCGGCCGGATCCGGCCATTCGGCCGCGACGACGACGGTGGTCACCGGCGCCGCGCCCAGGCCGGTCGGGTCGTTGGCCACCCGCATCTCCATGTTGCCCGTGGTGGCGTTGAAGTACGACAGCACGGTCTTGCCGTCGATCTGCCGGATGCTCATCTCGCCCACCGCGTCCGGCCACAGCGGCGTCGGCGCCGTTCCCCAACCCGAATCTGCCGACCACCCTTGCCAACTCGACCGATCCTCGAACTCCTGGGGCGTGGCGCGGTAGAGCACCAACGGCGCGCTGCGGTCGAAGTTGTTGGCCACGATGTACACCCACCCGGTCTCCGAGTCCGACCGCGGAATCGGGTCGTAGTAGCCGCTGATCTGCGACTGTCTACCCTCGGCGTACGACGCCGGGCGCTCCGAGTCCGGCAGCGTCGGCCAATTACTCTGGGACGGATCGGCTTTCACCAGCCGGGAGGTCTGGGGCACCAGCTCCCGCACGGTCGTCACCATCAGGTAGTTCTGCCGGTTGATCTGAACGACGCCCGCGGGCAGTTGCGACATGCCTTCGGGCGTCGGATCGGCCAGCAGCGGCCGGTCGGTTCCGGTCACACCGTCATAGCGCACACCGCCCGGGTCGTCGATCGACTCCGTCTCGACGTGCAAGGCGATCGGCGAGAACCACCCGCCGTAACCGACGCCCTGCCCCGCGAAACTGTCACCGCACACCTGCAGGATGCCACTGGGAAACTCCATGAATTCACAGAGATCCGTCGCGCCGACACCGTAATCACGTGTCGGCGTTCCGGTTCCGGCCGTCGGGCCGATCCGGATCACCTGCCCCGGTGCCAACGGCGGCAGCACGGGATCGGGAATCGGCGCGGGCTGCGCGGCCGCCGCGATCGCCGAAACGGTACTCCAGCAGACAAGAATCGAGAGCAGGCCTGCTGGAATGCAGTTTCGGCGCAAGGCAGCGTCAGAGTTCGGCGGCCAGCAGCTCGGCGATCTGAATCGTGTTGAGAGCCGCGCCCTTCCGCAGGTTGTCACCGGAGACGAACAACGCCAAACCGCGGCCGTCGGGCACCCCGGGGTCCTGGCGGATCCGGCCGACCAGCGAATCGTCCACCCCGGCCGCCGCCAACGGAGTCGGCACGTCCACGAGCTTCACGCCCGGTGCCGCCCCGAGCAGCTCGGAGGCCCGCTGCACCGAAAGTGGTTGCGAGAATTCGACGTTCAGCGACAGCGAATGCCCCGTGTACACCGGAACCCGCACACAGGTCCCGCTGACCGCCAGCTCCGGGATGCCGAGGATCTTGCGGCTCTCGTTGCGCAGCTTCTGGTCCTCGTCGGTCTCACCCGAGCCGTCGTCGACATACGCACCGGCCAGCGGCACCACGTTGAACGCGATCGGGGCGACGTACTTCGACGGCTCCGGGAAATCAAGAGCCGAGCCGTCGGCCACCAGATCGCGGCTGTTGCCGACGACCGCGCTGGCCTGACCGAACAACTCCTCGACACCGGCGACGCCGCTGCCCGAAACCGCCTGATACGTCGAGGCGATCATCCGCACCAGGCCCGCCTCGTCGTGCAACGGCTTGAGCACCGGCATCGCGGCCATCGTCGTGCAGTTCGGGTTCGCGATGATGCCCTTCTTCAGGGTCACGCCCCGCACGTCGCGCGCGAAGTTCACCTCGCTGACCACCAGGGGCACGTCCGGGTCCTTGCGCCACGCCGACGAGTTGTCGACCACGACGGCACCCGCCTCGGCGAACCGCGGCGCCTCCACGCGCGACATCGTCGCGCCCGCGGAGAACAACGCGATGTCCAGGCCGGAGGGGTCGGCGGTCGCGGCGTCCTCGACCTCGATCTCCTGCCCGCGGAACGACAACTTCTTGCCCTGCGAGCGCGCGGACGCGAAGAACCGCACGTCGGTCGCCGGAAAGTCGCGCTCCTCCAACAACGTCCGCATCACCTGGCCGACCTGACCGGTCGCGCCTACCACTCCGATGGAGAGCCGATCGCGTGCCATCTAACGCCCCGTCCCCGCGTAGACGACGGCCTGCTCGTCGCCGCCGAGGCCGAACGCCTCGTGCAGCGCGGCGACCGCCTTGTCCAAATCGGTGTCCTTGACCAGCACCGAGATCCGGATCTCGGAAGTGGAGATCAGGTCGATGTTCACCCCGACCGAAGCCAACGTCTCGCAGAACTTGGCGGTCACCCCGGGATGGCTCTTCATTCCGGCGCCCACCAGCGAGACCTTGCCGATGTGGTCGTCGTAGAGCACACCGGTGAAACCGATCTCGCCCTGGCGCGAGGTCAGCTTCTCGACCGCGGCCGGGCCGTTGTCGCGCGGGCACGTGAACGTGATGTCGGTCTTGCCGTCCTCGACCTTCGAGATGTTCTGCAGCACCATGTCGATGTTGATGTCGGCATCGGCCACCACCCGGAACACCTTGGCGGCGTAACCGGGCACGTCGGGGATGCCGACGACGGTCACCTTGGCCTCGCTGCGGTCGTGTGCGACTCCGGTCAGAATGGCGTCTTCCACGGGAATGTCCTCCATCGATCCGGTCACCAGGGTGCCGGGGTTGTCCGAGTATGACGAGCGCACGCGGATCGGCACGTGATAGCGCCGGGCGTACTCCACGCAGCGCAGCATCAGCACCTTCGCACCACAGGCGGCCATCTCGAGCATCTCTTCGAAGCTGATCTGGTCGAGGTGACGCGCGTTGGGCACGATCCTGGGGTCGGCGGTGAAGATGCCGTCGACGTCAGTGTAGATCTCGCAGACATCGGCCTTCAGCGCCGCGGCCAGCGCGACGGCGGTGGTGTCCGACCCGCCCCGACCCAGCGTCGTGACGTCCTTGCTGTCCTGGCTGACCCCCTGGAACCCGGCGACCAGCACGATCACGCCTTCGTCGAGCGCGTCACGAAGCCGGCCGGGGGTGACGTCGATGATCTTGGCGTTGCCGTGGATGCCGGTGGTGATGACGCCGGCCTGCGATCCGGTGAACGACCGCGCATGCGCGCCCAGCGAGTGGATGGCCATCGCGACCAGCGCGTTCGAGATCCGCTCGCCGGCGGTCAACAGCATGTCCATCTCGCGCGGGGGCGGCGCCGGGCACACCTGGTTGGCCAGGTCGAGCAGGTCGTCGGTGGTGTCGCCCATCGCCGAGACGACCACGACCACATCGTTGCCCTGCTTGCGCGTCTCGACGATCCGCTCGGCGACGCGGCGGATCCGCTCGGCGTCGGCGACCGAGGATCCGCCGTACTTCTGCACGACGAGCGCCACTGAACAAGCCTTTCAAGTGCTGGGAAGGATTCCAACAAGGATAAGGGCTGCGGCGAATCGATTTCTTCCGCCCGTGGCGGCCCTCCCGGAAACCGCGGGCTATCAGGCCACCGGAAGGAACGCGAACGGCTCGGCCCGCTCGAACGCGGAGCTGGCGTCGCCGGCGTAGATCGTCTTCTCGCCCTCGCCGAGTTGCAGCCGCAGCGTCGGGGCGCCCGGCGAGAAGTCGAGGTTGCCCAACTCGACCCAGAAGGTGTTCGGCGAGAGCGCCGACTCGAAGAAATACCGCAGCGCCTTGTGGTCGACGACCGTGCGCCAGCGGGTGGTCGAGATGTTCGGCTCCTCCGGCGTCGAGATGCCGTACGGCACGGACGCGTTGCGCACGACGCTGAACACCGTCGCCGCGGCCAGCAGCGGGTCGTCGGTCTTGGGGACCGCCTCGATGTAGAACGACGCCCGCACGAACCGGTCGGCGGCGCGGTTGGTCCCCGGCAGCATCACGGTGCCGCCGATCTGCTTCCAGTACTCGTCGATGGCGAGCTGCTTGTCGAAGGTCGGCGAGTTCGTCATCACCCGGTAGTCGCGGCTGTGATGGATGACCTGCTCACCGTCGATGTACTCGATGATCGCGCTGTCGCCGCTCGCGTCGGACATCGCCAGGTGCAGCGTCGCCATCCGCTCCTCGCCGGGCACCTGCGCGGTCGCCACCCGCAGGGGGGTCGCGCGCAACGCCTGCACGGCCTCGGCCACCGTCGCGAAGCTGTCGAGCACGTACTGCCCCCACAGCGCCAACGAGACCGCGGGGCCCGCGGCGGTCTCGTCGGGGTATTGCGATTCGGCCAGCCACAGCAGGTTGACCGCGAGACCGGCCTCGTTCACGCCGTCGGTCGTGCTGATGTCGTAGCCGGTGGCCACGACGCTGCCGTACTTGGATGTCCACTCGGCGGAGTTCGGCCCGGCCTGCCCCGTGCGGTGGACGCCGCGCGGCAGTGCCCACAGGTTCGTTTGGATCTCCGACTTCCAGTCCATGGAGCGGCCGGTGATGTTGCGGTTATCGGTTCCGAGATAGACGACGCGCGTGCACACAATAAGCGATCTTATGAGGGCGCTCAGGTCTTGCAGGCCTCGGATAGCTCGGCGAGCTTGCGCCGGAGCTGGGTGTCGAGCGCGGACATCTCGTAAAAGACCTGCGGGGGCGGCGCACCCGGTGCGCGGGACTGGGTCTCGGCGCGGGCCTTCGGCATCTTCTGGACGAACTGCCCCGCGAGATCGGCCACCTCCACCGCGGTGAACCGCAACTCCGGGGTGTCGATGTTGCGCGCGCGTTCGGACAGGCCATCGGCCCACTGCTGGTAGGCGATCTCCTCGGCCTGGGTCGGTGGGCCCTCCGCGCCCTCGCTCTTGGCGCTGATCAACTCGTTCTGCTGCTTGTTGAACTCGAGCAGGTCGAGGACGGGGCGGCACTCCTCGGGCGGTTTCTGCAGCGAGCTGTAGACCAACGCCACGATTGCGATCACCACGACAGCGATCGCGATCCACCATCGCCGGTCAAGTGTCATCACCGCTTGCACTCTAGCCATGCGGCGGATTCTTAACGCACGCGCAACATGGCGAGCCGGTCCACGTAACAGAAACACCGGTTACTGACAGTGAACGGCTCCGACGTGGGCCGCATCACTTCAGGAGATGGTTAATGGATACAGGAACCACGGCATTCATGCTGTGTTGCATCATCGCGCTCACGCTGATGATCCCCGGTCTCGCGCTCTTCTACGGCGGCATGGTGTCGGTCAAGAGCTCGACCAACATGATGATGATGACCTTCGGCGCCGCGGCGCTGGTCGGCGTCCTCTGGGTGCTGTTCGGCTTCTCGATGGTGTTCGGCACGTCCTACGGCGGATTCATCGGCAGCTTCACCGAATTCGACGGGCTGACCGACCTGACCGAGGCGATGACGACCGTCGACGGCTTGCCGATCAGTTTGTTCGCGTTGTTCCAGGCCTTGTTCGCCGCCATCACGGTCGCGCTCGTCTCCGGTGCGGCCGCCGACCGGATGAAGTTCAGCGCGTGGATGGTGTTCGCCGCACTGTGGGCCGTGCTGGTGTACTTCCCCGCCGCGCACTGGGTGTTCGCGTTCGACGGTGTGGTGACCGAGGATTCCGTCGGTGGCTGGATCGCCAACAAGCTCGGCGCGCTCGACTTCGCCGGTGGCACCGCGGTGCACATCAACGCGGGCGCCGCGGCGCTGGCCGTTGCGATCGTGCTCGGCCGCTCCGCGCTGTTTGGAAGCCGCAAACCCCACAACGTTCCGCTGACGCTGCTCGGCGCGGGCCTGCTGTGGGCCGGTTGGTATGCGTTCAACGGCGGTTCGGCCCTGTCCGCCGGCACCTCGGCCGCGATCGTCATGGTCACCACGTTCGTCGCGACGTGTGCCGCGACGCTGGCCTGGCTGACGTTCGAGAAGATCAAGACCGGTCACGTCACCGGTGTCGGCGCCGCCTCCGGCGCGATCACCGGCCTGGTGGCGATCACCCCGGCCTGCGGTTCGGTCACCCCGGTCGGCGCCATCTGCGTCGGCGCCATCGCGGGTGCGGTGTGCGTCTACGCGGTCGGGCTGAAAGACCGGTTCGGCTACGACGACAGCCTCGACGTGGTCGGGGTGCACCTCGTCGGTGGCCTGATCGGGACGCTGCTGATCGGGTTCTTCGCCAGCGAGGCGATGCCCGGTGCCACCAACGGCCTGTTCTACGGCGGCGGCCTCGAGCAGCTGTGGAAGCAGGCGGTCGCCGCGGGAGCGGTCATGGCGTACTCGTTCGTCGTGGCCTTCATCATCGCCTTCGCGATCAAGAAGACGATGGGCATCCGCATTTCGCCGGACGAGGAGGAAACCGGCATCGACGCCAAGTTCCACCGCGACTCGGCGTACGCGCTGCAACCCGCCTGACCCGAAACCGGCCGGCGCGGCGCCCCCTTGGCCGCGCCGGCCATTTCGGATCTATCGAGTTTCCTTCTACGACACAGCGATTCACTACAGAAGACAGGTTCGGAAGTATGTCCAAAGATCTGGCCACCCTGGCCCAGGAGTCCGGGACCAAGTTCATCCTCGCGCTGTTCGTCGACCTGCGCGGTAAGCCGTGCGCCAAGCTGGTTCCCGTCGAGGCGGTCGACCTTCTCGCCACCGAGGGCGTCGGATTCGCCGGGTACGCCGTCGGGGCGATGGGCCAGGAGCCCAAAGACCCTGACATGATGGCGATTCCGGACGTCGACTCGTTCACGCCCATTCCGTTCATCAAGGACGGGCTGGCGATCGTGCACTGCGATCCGCACGTGGAGGGCGCGCCGTGGCCGTACGCGCCGCGCGTCATCCTCAAGGCGCTGATCCAGCAGGCCGCCGACGCCGGCTTCGAACCGTGGGTGGGCGCGGAGGTCGAGTACTTCCTGCTGCGCCGCACCCCTGACGGCGGACTGTGCACCGCCGACGCCGCCGACACCGCCGCGCAACCCTGTTACGACGCGCGCGGCGTCACTCGGATGTATGACCACCTCACTGCGATTTCGACGGCGATGAACCAGCTGGGCTGGTCCAACTACGCCAACGATCACGAGGACGGCAACGGTCAGTTCGAGCAGAACTTCGAGTTCGCCGACGCACTCACCACCGCCGACCGCGTCGTGACGCTGCGCTACCTGCTCTCGACGATCGCCGCCGAGCGCGGCATGGTCGCCACCTTCATGCCCAAACCGTTCGCCGACCGCACCGGAAGCGGACTGCACCTGCACCTGTCGCTGACCAGTGCGGGCAGGCCGGTGTTCCCCGCTGGACCCGACGAACCTGATCAACGCCGCCTCGGACTGTCCGAAACGGCTTACGCGTTCCTCGGCGGGATCCTCGAGCACGCGTGCGCCCTGCAGGCCGTGGTAGCGCCGACGGTCAACTCCTACAAGCGAACCCGCGCAACCACGACGGCGTCGGGGGCATCCTGGTCCCCGAACACCCCGAGCTACGGCGGAAACGACCGCACGCACTACATCCGGGTGCCCGACGCCCAGCGCATCGAACTGCGCGGCAGCGACGGCTCGGCCAACCCGTATCTCGCGATCGCGGGCGCGTTGGGCGCCGGGTTGGACGGCATCAAGCGCAGCACCGATCCGGGACCCGTTGGTGCTCAGCATCGTTCGCCGCTGCCTGCGACACTGCTGCACGCGGTCGACGAGCTCGAGGGTGATCCCGTGATCGCGGGTGTGCTGGACTCCTCGGGGGAGGGCGTGGCGACTTACTTCGCCAACCTCAAGCGCGACGAGTTCTTCGTGTATCACAGCGCGGTCACCACCTGGGAGATCGACAACTATCTGACCGCGTTCTGAGAAGGAGCTCACCGATGTGCGGAATCGTGGGGCTGCATCTGCGCAACCCCGACCTGTATCCCCGACTCGGGGAACTGCTCACCGACATGCTCTGCGAAATGGGCGACCGCGGTTCGGATTCCGCGGGTATTGCGGTCTACGGCGATCCCACGCTGTCTCCGCCGGGGACGAGCTGCGTCTCGGTCCTCGAAACCGAGCCTACGGCCGCGGCCATCGGCCTGGACGTCACCGTGTCGCGCTACGACGCGACCTACCTCGTCACCGGGAAGGTGACCTCGGAGACGCTGCTCGACGCCGTGCGGGCGGCCTACCCCGACGCGTTGATCGCCGGGTTCGGCGCCGACCTCGCCGTGCTCAAGGGCGTGGGACATCCGCGGACACTGACCGAGAACTGGAACCTGGCCAAGGCGCAGGGTTGGCAGGGCGTCGGCCACACCCGGATGGCGACGGAGTCGGCGGTGACGCCCGCGGGTTGCCACCCGTATGCGGTCGGCCCCGAACAGTGCATGGTGCACAACGGGTCGTTCGCCAACTACGCGACCATTCGGCGCGAACTACGCGCTGCGGGAGTGCGTTTCGACAGCGAGAACGACACCGAGGTCGGTGCCCGGTTCATCGCGAGCCGCCTGGCCGAGGGCCGCGACGTGCAGACGGCATTGAAGGAACTGTGCGGGGCGTTCGACGGTTTCTACACGCTGCTGGTCTCCAACCGCGACTCGTTCGCCGTCGTGCGCGACGCCATCGCGTGTAAACCCGCCGTCATCGCCGAGACCGCCGACTGGGTGGCGATGGCCAGCGAGTACCGCGCACTGGCCGGCCTTCCCGGCGTTGGCGCGGCCAAGATCTGGGAACCCGAACCGGAGGTGGTCTACGCATGGACACGCTAGTGGGATACGACCTGGCCACCACCTCCCTGCGGGAGGTCAACGCGGCCCTGCACGCGCCGGGGCTGGCCGGTGACTTCGTGATCGCCAATCCCGCAGGGGCGCACAATGTCGCGGTCGGCCTCGACGCGCCCGTACGGGTGACCATCGACGGCCACGTCGGTTACTACGCCGCGGGCATGAACCAGCAGGCCGAGGTGACCATCAACGGCAATGCGGGCACCGGCGTCGCCGAGAACATGATGAGCGGCGTCGTCCACGTCAGAGGCGACGCCTCGCAGTCGGCGGGCGCGACGGCGCACGGTGGCCTTCTGGTCATCGACGGCAACGCCGCCGCGCGGTGCGGCATCTCGATGAAAGGGGTGGACATCGTGGTGGGCGGCGACATCGGCCACATGAGTGCGTTCATGGCGCAGGCGGGCCGCCTCGTCGTGCGCGGGAACGCCGGTGAAGCGCTCGGGGACTCGATCTACGAGGCGCGGATCTACGTGCGCGGCGAGGTCAGATCGCTCGGCGCCGACTGCATCGCCAAGCCGATGCGGCCCGAACACCACCGGGAGCTGCGAGAGCTGTTGGCCGCCGCCGGATTCGACGACGACACCGACGCGTACACCCGCTACGGGTCGGCGCGCTCGCTCTACCACTTCCACATCGACAACGCATCGAGCTACTGATGAACACCTGGGCCCTTCGCGAATCCGCGACCTTCGACCGCACCACGATCGCCGCCATCCAGCGCGCGGCCGAAACCGGCATCTACGACATCCGCGGCTGGGGCGCCAAGCGACCGCTGCCGCACTTCGACGACCTCTTGTTCCTCGGCGCGTCGATGTCGCGTTATCCGCTGGAGGGATACCGCGAACGGTGCGGTACCGACGTGGTGCTCGGTGACCGCCACGCCAAACATCCGCTGCACCTGGACATCCCGGTCACGATCGCCGGGATGTCGTTCGGCGCGCTGAGCGGACCCGCCAAGGAGGCGCTCGGCCGCGGCGCCAGCGAGGTCGGCACGTCGACCACCACCGGCGACGGCGGGATGACCCCCGAGGAGCGCGGCCAGAGCAAGTACCTGGTCTACCAGTACCTTCCGTCGCGGTACGGCATGAACCCCGACGACCTGCGCAAGGCGGACGCGATCGAGGTGGTGCTCGGCCAGGGCGCCAAGCCCGGCGGCGGCGGAATGCTGTTGGGCCAGAAGATCTCACCGCGCGTCGCGGCCATGCGCACCCTGCCCGAGGGCATCGACCAGCGCTCGGCGTGCCGGCATCCGGATTGGACCGGCCCGGACGACCTGACCATCAAGATCAACGAGTTGCGCGAGCTCACCGACTGGGAGAAGCCGATCTACGTCAAGGTCGGCGCCACCCGCACCTACTACGACGTCAAGCTCGCGGTGCACGCCGGCGCCGACGTGGTCGTCGTCGACGGGATGCAGGGCGGCACCGCGGCCACCCAGGAGGTGTTCATCGAACACGTCGGCATCCCGACGCTGGCCGCTCTGCCGGAGGCGGTGCGGGCGCTTCAGGAACTCGGGGTGCATCGTCGCGTACAGCTGATCGTGTCGGGCGGCATCCGCACCGGTGCCGACGTCGCCAAGGCGCTCGCGTTGGGCGCCGACGCGGTGGCCATCGGCACCGCCGCTCTGATCGCGTTGGGCGACAACCACCCTCGCTACGCGGCCGAGTACGAGAAACTCGGCAGCGCCGCCGGCTTCTTCGACGACTTACAGGACGGCACCGACCCGGCGGGCATCAGCACGCAGGACCCTGAGTTGGCGGCGCGGTTCGATCCGGTCGAGGGTGGCCGTCGACTGGCCAACTATCTGCGGGTGCTGACGATGGAGGCGCAGACGATCGCGCGGGCATGCGGTAAAGCCCACGTGTGCCACCTCGAGCCGGAAGACCTGGTCGCCGTCACGATCGAGGCGGCCGCGATGGCACGCGTCCCGCTGGCGGGCACGAACTGGATCCCCGGCTCGTGACCACGGCGGATGTGGTGATCATCGGTGGCGGCATCGAGGGCGCCGCCGCAGCGTGGGCGTTGAGCCAGCGTGGCGTCACCGACGTCGTTGTGCTGGAACGCAATACCGTCGCCGCCGGAATGACCGGCAAGTCGAGCGGCATCGTCCGCTGCCATTACGGGGTCAGCTCGCTGGCGGCAATGGCCACCGCGGGGCTGGAGGTGTTCGAGAAAGCCGAGGAGATCTTTGGCGGCGACATCGGTTTCCGGCAGACCGGCTACGTCGTCGGCGTCGGTGCGCAGGACGTCAGCGCACTGCGCGAAAGCCTTGCGGCACAACGCGCCGTCGGGGTGCAGACCGAGGAGATCGACGCCGGCGAGGTCGCGCGGATGTGGCCGTGGGCCGACCTTTCGCCGTTCGCCGCGTTCGGCTGGGAGTCCCGCGGCGGATACGGTGACGCGTACCAGACCGCGCAGGCGTTCGCGGCGTCGGCGCGGGCTGCGGGCGTGCGGATCCGGCAGGGTGTCGCGGCGGCCGGGTTGGTGCTCGACGGAGACCGCGTGACCGGCGTGCGGACCGCCGACGGCGACACGGTGTCGGCGGGCAGCGTCGTCGTCGCGACCGGCGTCTGGACGCGGCCGTTCCTCACGCCGTACGGCGTCGACGTGCCGATCCGGGTGGTGCGCGAACAGATCGTGCTGATCTCCCCCGGCGTGGACGTCGGGCCGGTGCCGGTGTTCTCCGATCTGGTCTCGCTGCAGTACGTGCGCCCGGAGTTGGGCGGCGAGATCCTGTTCGGCAACAGCGACCTGTCCGACCCCGAGGACGCCGACCCCGACGCGTACTCCAACCGCGCGTCGGAGGCGTTCGTCGACCTGACCGTCGACCGGGTCGGGACCCGGTTCCCGGGCTTCCCCGACGCGGCCATCACGGGCAGCTACGCGGGCTGCTACGACGCCACCCCCGACTGGAATCCGGTGATCAGCGCCACGGGAGTCGACGGATTGGTGGTGGCGGCCGGGTTCAGCGGGCACGGCTTCAAGATCGCGCCTGCCGTCGGCCGGCTCGTCGCCGACCTGGTGGTCGACGGCCGCAGCAGCGATCCGCGGATCCCCGCGACCGACTTTCGCTTGTCGCGCTTCGCCGACGGCGACCTGCTGAGGAGCCCGCATCCATATGTCGGGGCAGGCCAGATGCGATGATTCCTGACAGGAAACATGTCTGACGTACCGCTGCTCCGCAACAGATCCGGCACCGCTCGCGACCGCGATCCGCAGGCGCCTGTCGAGGAGCTCGAGATCGAGGCGGCCATCGGGCGCAACGTCCGGCAGATCCGTCTGCAGCAGGGGCTCACTGTCGCCGAGATGGCGGCACGGGTCGGCATCTCCAAGGCGATGATGAGCAAGATCGAGAACGCGCAGACGTCGTGCAGCCTGAGCACGCTGGCGCTCCTGGCGACCGGCCTCGACGTGCCGGTCACGAGCCTGTTCCGCGGCGCGGACGTCGAACGCCCTGCCGCGTTCGTCAAGGCGGGCACCGGAGCGCGCATCGTGCGCGAGGGCACCCGCGAGGGCCACGAGTACCAGCTGCTCGGCTCGCTGCGCGGTGAACACAAGCGGCTGGAATGCCTGCAGGTCACGCTGTCGGAGAAGAGCCAGACGTATCCCCTGTTCCAGCACCCCGGCACCGAGTTCATCTACGTCCTCGAGGGCGTCATGGACTACAGCCACAGCCGGTCGGTGTATCGCCTGCATCCCGGCGATTCCCTGCAGTTCGACGGGGAGGGCGCACACGGGCCGGTCGACCTGATCGAGCTGCCGATCCGATTCCTGTCGGTGATCGCGTTCCCGGACTCGCAGGTCTGATCCCCCAGGACCACATTTTGTGAGGCGCCGCGCCCGGGAGTACAGTGACCAACGTGCAGCGGGTGCTCCTTCTCGGCAGCCGCGACGGGGTCTGATCAGACCGGCTTCCCGTCGCGGGTGTTCGCGATGCGCCGGTCGAGTCCCCTTCCAACTCCCGGAGCAACACCGTGACCACGTTCTCGAAACCTTCACCCGATTCGCCTGACGCGTTCTCGTCGGTGCGCCAGATCACCAAGCCTTCCGGCCCGCCGAACCCCGGCCAGCCGGCATGGAACACCCAGCGCGGCTCGGTGATGCCGGTCAACCGCTACCGCCGCTTCGCCGACGAGGTCGAAGACGTCACGCTGCCCGACCGCACCTGGCCGGACAAGGTCATCGACTCCGCGCCGATGTGGTGCGCGGTCGACTTGCGCGACGGCAACCAAGCGCTGATCGACCCGATGAGCCCGCAGCGCAAGCGCCGTATGTTCGATCTGCTGGTCCGCATGGGCTACAAGGAGATCGAGGTCGGCTTCCCGTCGGCCAGCCAGACCGACTACGACTTCGTCCGCGAGATCATCACCGAGGGCGCGATCCCGGACGACGTCACGATCCAGGTGCTGACGCAGTGCAGGCCCGAGCTGATCGAGCGGACGTTCGAGGCGTGCCAGGGCGCGCCCCGCGCCATCGTGCACTTCTACAACTCGACGTCGATCCTGCAGCGGCGCGTGGTGTTTCGCGCGGACCGCGACGCGGTCAAGGCGATCGCCACCGACGGCGCCCGGTTGTGCGTCGAGGAGGCCAAGAAGTACCCGGGAACCCTGTGGCGCTTCGAGTACTCGCCGGAGTCCTACACGGGCACCGAACTGGAGTACGCGGTCGACGTGTGCAACGCCGTCGCCGAGATCATCGAGCCGACGCCGGATGCGCCGCTGATCGTGAACCTGCCCGCGACGGTCGAGATGGCCACTCCCAACGTCTACGCCGACTCGATCGAGTGGATGCACCGCCACCTGACCCCGCGCGACAGCATCATCTTGAGCCTGCATCCGCACAACGACCGCGGAACCGCCGTTGCCGCAGCCGAATTGGGCTATCAGGCCGGCGCCGACCGGATCGAGGGTTGCCTGTTCGGCAACGGTGAGCGCACCGGCAACGTATGCCTGGTGACGCTGGGGCTGAACATGTTCTCCCGCGGCGTCGACCCGCAGATCGACTTCTCGAACATCGACGAGATCCGCCGCACCGTCGAGTACTGCAACCAACTGCCGGTGCACGAACGCCACCCGTACGGTGGCGATCTGGTCTACACCGCGTTCTCGGGCAGCCACCAGGACGCCATCAACAAGGGCCTGGACCAGATGAAGGTCGACGCGGACGCCGCGGACAAAGATGTCGACGACATCCTCTGGCAGGTCCCGTATCTGCCGATCGACCCGAAAGACGTCGGTCGCACGTACGAGGCCGTCATCCGGGTCAACTCGCAGTCCGGTAAGGGCGGCGTCGCCTACATCATGAAGGCGGATCACGGTCTGGCACTTCCGCGCCGGCTGCAGATCGAGTTCAGCCAGGCGATCCAGAAGATCACCGATGGCGAGGGCGGCGAGGTGTCCCCGAAGGAGATGTGGGACGTCTTCGCCGAGGAGTATCTGGCCCCGATCCGCCCGCTCGAACGCATCCGCCAGAAGGTGACGGCGTCCGAGGTGGACGGCGGCACCGACACCATCGAGGCGGTGGTGAAGGTCGACGGCGTCGAGCGCGAGATCGTCGGCGCGGGCAACGGACCGCTCGCGGCGTTCGTTGATGCGTTGGGCGCCATCGGGTTCGACGTATCGGTGCTCGACTACTCCGAGCACGCGCTCTCGGCCGGTGAAGAGGCGCAGGCCGCGGCCTACGTCGAGGCCTCGATCGGTGGCAACACCGTGTGGGGAGTCGGCATCGCGCCGTCGATCACCACCGCGTCACTGCGGGCGGTGGTCTCGGCGGTCAACCGCGCATCGCGCTGACCCCGATCTGAGGAAGGCAGTCTGCGGCCGGTTCACAAGACCGGCGCCATCCCGTGCGGCGCGCAGGGGCCCGAGGGTGAGATTGCTGAGCACACCCCCGCGCAGCGGTCTGCTGAAGTTCGTCCTTCCTCCCGGCGCCGTGGTGAAGCCGGCGGCCTCGTATCGAGCGCCCCGGCTTCACCGCGGCCGCCTGGGTCAGTCGCGGCTGGGCGAGTCGACCAGCGACATCCAGAAGATGATCGCGAGAAGACCCAGGATCACCAGCGCGGACACCAGATCGAACCACTGGAACGGGATCAGCGAGCCGTCGATCGAGAGCACGAGGACCGTCTCGACGACACCGAACACCAGGAACAGCGCGCCGAGCAGCAACCGGGGCTGGGTCCGGTGCAGCTGCGTCCTTCTCAGTTCGACGGTCAGGGTGAGCAGCAGCACCGGCAGGACCTGCGCGAGCGCCGACGCGGTGGCCACGTCCACCAGGACGATGTGATGGTCTGCCATTCAGAACAGAGCGAACTGGTCGCCGGCAAGGCTGCTGTCGGTGAACTCCTCGATGCCGGTGCCGCCGACGACGTTTGCGAGTGCGCTCATGAACTCGGTGTCGGGGACCAGCGGGACCCCCAGCTCCTTGGCCTGGTACCCCTTGCCCTGCACCGGGTCGGCGTCGTTGCAGATGACCAGCGAGGTCTCGCGGTCGACGGTGTCGGTGTAGGCCAGCCCGGCGTGCAGGATCCGTTCGATCAGCTCTTCGTGGGTGCGCTCCACCTCCGCCGACAGCGCGATGCGCATACCCTGCACCAGCGGCCGGCCGGACACGAATCGGCCCGGGTTCACGTACGGGCACGGCAGCCGCGACGCGACCGCCTTCAACGGGCGCAGCTCGTCGTGGGTGACGACGCCGTTGGGCCAGCGCCGGCGCGACACCGGATGCACCGGCAGCCACACCTTGCGTTCGCGGGCCCGCACCAAAACCGGTTTGAGGATCTGGGCGAGCACCATGGCGTCGTCGAGCGCGTCATGCGGGCGGATCTGACTGATCCCCCAGTGCGCGGCCAGCGTCTCCAGCCGCAGGTTCTCGGTGCCCAGGTCGAGCCTGCGCGCCAACTCAACCGTGCACATCACGGAGTCGGTCGGCAGCTCGCGGCTGACCAGTTCGGCCTCGGCGGCCAGGAACGCGTAGTCGAACCCGACGTTGTGCGCGACGAGGGTGCGACCGGCGAGCAGTTCGACGAGGTGGTCGACGATGTCGGCGAACGTGGGCTGGCCCTCCAGCATGTCCGCCGTCAGGCCGTGCACGTGGGTCGGGCCGGGGTCGACACCCGGGTTGAGCAGGGTGTACAGGCTTTCCTCGACGTTGCCGTCGTCGCCGAGGGCGAGTGCGGCGATGCTGACGATACGGGCCTGGCCCGGCCGGAAGCCCGAGGTCTCCACGTCGACGACGGCCCAGCCCGGTCCGGCGTGCTCGGCCGGCCGGCCCCAGTCCGGCCGATCTTCGGCTTCAGAGCCGCCCGGCCGGCGAAATCCGGCGTCCGTCTGGCCCACTTCGTCAGGATCGCACGGTGGTGTGACAAAGACGGGACCTCGCCGAATCGCCCGTCAGCGTGTCGGCTACCTAAACTGCCGGGGATGGTCACGACACGTGGACGGCTCGCCCTCGCGGCCGGTGCAAGCGCCCGCTGGGCGTCGCGGGTCACCGGGCGCGGTGCCGGCGCGATGATCGGCGGGCTGGTCGCGCTGGCGCTGGACAAGTCGCTGCTGGGCCAGCTCGGCGCGGGCCGCCGCACCGTCGTGGTCACCGGAACCAACGGCAAGTCGACGACCACCCGGATGGTCGCCGCCGCGCTGCGCACGATCGCCGACGTCGCCACCAACGACACCGGCGCCAACATGGACGCCGGCCTGGTCGCCGCGCTGGCCGGTGCCCGGGAGGCGCCGCTGGCCGCGCTCGAGGTCGACGAGATGCACGTCCCGCACGTGGCCGACGCGGTCGACCCTCGGGTGGTCGTGCTGCTGAACCTGTCGCGCGATCAGCTGGACCGCGTCGGCGAGATCAACCACATCGAGCGCACCCTGCGCGCGGGCCTGGCCCGCCACCCGTCGGCAATTGTCATCGCGAACTGTGACGACGTGTTGATGACCTCGGCGGCATACGACAGCCTCAACGTGGTGTGGGTGGCCGCGGGCGGAAGCTGGGCCAACGACTCGGTCAGCTGCCCCCGGTCCGGCGAGATCATCCTGCGCGACGGCGGCAAGAGTCACGACTGGCGTTCCACCGGAACCGATTTCAAACGCCCCACCCCGCACTGGTGGTTCGACGACACGAACATCTATGGCCCGGACGGCTTTTCGCTGCCGATGACACTGTCGCTGCCCGGCGCCGTCAACCGCGGCAACGCCACGCAGGCCGTGGCGGCGGCGGTCGCGATGGGCGCCGACCCGGCGGCCGCGGTGGCTGCCGTGTCGGGTGTCGACGAGGTCGCCGGACGCTACCGCACCGTGCGCCTCGGTGAACACACCGCGCGGGTGCTGCTGGCGAAGAACCCGGCGGGCTGGCAGGAAGCGTTGTCGATGGTCGACAAACACGGTGCGGGCGTGGTGATCTCGGTCAACGGCCAGGTACCCGACGGCGAGGACCTGTCGTGGTTGTGGGATGTGCGGTTCGAGCACTTCGAGGACACCCACGTCGTGGCCGCCGGCGAACGCGGTACCGACCTCGCGGTGCGGCTGGGCTACGCCGGTGTGGAGCACACGCTGGTGCACGACACCCTGGCGGCGATCGCGTCGTGTCCGCCCGGGCACGTCGAGGTGATCGCCAACTACACCGCCTTCCTTCAGTTGAACCGGGTCTTGGAGCGTCGCGGTGCCTGAGTCGACGGTGCGTGTCGGGTTGGTCCTGCCCGATGTGATGGGAACCTACGGTGACGGCGGCAACGCCGTCGTGTTGCGACAACGGCTGCGGCTTCGGGGGTTTGACGCCGAGATCGTCGAGATCACCCTGAACGACCCGGTGCCCGCGGAACTCGACCTGTACACGCTCGGCGGGGCGGAGGACTACGCGCAGCGCCTGGCCACCAAGCACCTGTTGCGCTATCCGGGGTTGCAGCAGGCCGCGGCCCGTGGTGCGCCGGTGCTGGCGATCTGCGCGGCCATCCAGGTGCTCGGCCACTGGTACGAGACATCGTCGGGCGAACGCGTCGACGGCGTCGGCCTCCTCGACGTCACGACCTCACCGCAGGACAAGCGCACGATCGGCGAGGTGGTCTCCCAGCCGCTGCTGAACGGGCTCTCGCAGCGGCTCACTGGATTCGAAAACCACCGCGGCGGAACGGTTCTCGGCGTTGACGCGCGACCGCTGGCAAAAGTCGTCGGCGGTGCGGGCAACCGCGCCGGCGACGGCTTCGACGGTGCGGTGCAAGGCAGCGTCGTCGCCACCTACCTGCACGGGCCGTGCCTGGCCCGCAACCCAGAGCTGGCCGACCACCTGCTCAGCCGCGTCGTCGGCGAGTTGGCGCCGCTGGAAATCGAAGAGGTGGAACAGCTTCGGCGCGAGCGCCTGGCCGCACCGCGACGCGCCTGACCGGATCAGGCCGCGGCCGTCGTCTCCACGAAGCAACCCCGGCACGCCAGCGCCGCCTCGACCCGCGCCAACCACGCCTCGGGTCGCTCGCCGTCGCCGACCCGGACCACGATCCACCCCAGGCTCTCCAACATCCGCTGCCGCGCAACGTCTTCGGCCCCGCAAACCACCGCGACGCGGTATTCCGGCCAGCCGATGTCGAGATACGCGACCGGCTGCGACCCGACCAGGACCGGGAGCTGAGTCTGCGGGCGTGGACAACCCGCGTCGATCAGCGCCAGCCGCGCGCGGCTCTGGTCAGGCGTCGCCGCTCCGCCGTCGACCAGCGTCAGCAGTTCGCGTAGCTGCCTGCTGCCCGGCGCGCGGGGATACCGACGTGCCAACTCCGCCACGTCGTCGACCGAGAACGGCCGGTCCCACATCAGCGCGTCCAGCCGTGCCAGCGCATCCCCACGGTCGAGGTGACGCCCGACGTCGTACGCGGTACGCACCCGCGTCGTCACCGGAAGCCCCGCGAGGCGGGTGATTTCGTCGTCGGCGATGCGCTCCGTGCGCAGCGCCAACCCCTCCTGCGGGCCACACGATGCGCCGGCCACCTCGATCGGCTGCGTGACGTCGACCCACGACGCGCCGTGCAGCGCCGCCGCCGTCTGGCCGGCGATCACCCCCTTGCGGCGGGTCGCGAGCCACGCCGCGATCGCGCGGTCGCGAAGCGTGAGCTCACCGCCGTTGGCGGCGTAGACGCCGCGAAACACCTTGCGGTACGACGTTCTCAGGACATGGCGGGTGACCCACCCCGCCGCGACGGCCTCCCCGCCGAGAATTACCTCAACCATGCCCGCATCCTGCCCGCGGGCACCGACAAGTCGCGCCGGCTACAGACCGAGGTCGCGCAGGAACTCCGGCTTGTACGCCTCGAGGATCACGTAACCCGGATCGGGCGCCGCCACTTCCGGCGCATCGTCGGGCACCTCCTGCCCGCTGACCGGATCCACCCACTCCTGGCTCTCGCCGTCCCAGCGGCTGACCGCGAATCGCGCGTCGACGCGGTCGTCGGCCACCATCGCGCGCACCGTGCGCTCGGCCTCCTGCGCGTCGGCCAACGTGGCGGTGTACAGCTGGATGCGGTCGCCGTCGCGGGTGACCGTCACCCTCGACCCGAGCCGCTTGCGTGCGCCGTCATCGAGGTTCAGCGTGCGCAGCTTCTCCCAGAACGAGAGATGATGCTCGGCACTGCCGAGTTCCACCTCGACCTTGAACTCCTCGTCCGGCATGAACTTCCTTCCTCGGCTATGCCATGGCGCGTCGGCCCGCCAACGCGCGGCCGAGCGTGAGCTCGTCGGCGAACTCCAGGTCACCGCCCATCGGCAGGCCGGACGCGATTCGGGTGACGGTCAGTCCCGGAATGTCGCGCAGCATGCGCACCAGATACGTCGCCGTCGCCTCGCCCTCGGTGTTGGGGTCGGTCGCGATGATCACCTCGGTGACGTCCACGCCGTCCACCCGCTCACCGATTCGGTTGAGCAGCTCGCGGATTCGCAGTTGTTCGGGCCCCACACCGGACAGCGGATCCAACGCGCCGCCCAGCACGTGGTAGCGCCCGCGGAACTCGCGTGTGCGTTCGACGGCCTGGACGTCCTTGGGCTCCTCGACCACGCAGACCAGCGAGGCGTCCCGTCGCGGATCGCTGCAGATGCGGCAGCGGTCGTCGTCGGAGACGTTGCCGCACACCGCGCAGAACTTCACCCCGTCGCGCACCTTGTTGAGCACGGCGGTCAACCGGTCGATGTCGGGCGGCTCCACCGACAGCAGGTGAAAGGCGATCCGCTGCGCGCTCTTGGGCCCGATGCCGGGCAGCTTGCCGAGCTCGTCGATCAGATCTTGAACGGGTCCCTCGAACAATTACATTCCCGGGATACCGAGATTGCCCATGCCGCCCGCGAGCGGCCCGAGCCGGTCGTGCGCCAGAATGGTGACCTGCTTGGAGGCGTCGGAGATCGCGCCGACGACGAGATCCTGCAGCGTCTCGACGTCCTCGGGGTCAACGACCTTCGGGTCGATCGACACGGCCACCACCTCGCCGCTGCCCTTCATCGTGACCTGCACCAGCCCGCCGCCGGCCTGACCGTGCACCTCGGCGTTGGCCAGCGCCTCCTGCGCCTCCATCAGCTGCTGCTGAACCTGTTGGGCCTGCGCGAGCAGCGCGGACATATCGGGTTGGCCTTGCGGTTGCATGAGTGGTCCCCTTGCGTCTTCGTTGCGGTCCGGTCTCGACTTGGTCTCTGTCGTCGGCGCGCGGCCGTTTGGGCTTTCAGCCTAGTCGTGGTTGCGGTTACGGTGACGGCCGTGCCTGCCCGCCTGCGTGTCGGCGCCACTGGAGCATTACGCGGCTGTGCCGCGGTGGCCGCCGGACTACTCGTCGCCGCTTCGACGCTCATCAGCCCTGCGTTCGAAGCCGATGCCGCTCCCGCCAACATCGCGGGCAAGATCGTCTTCCTCGACCCCGGTCACAACGGCTCAAACGACGGCTCGATCAGCAAGCAGGTGCCCACTGGCCGCGGCGGCACCAAGGACTGCCAGGCCAGCGGCACCTCCACCGAGGACGGCTACCCCGAGCACACCTTCGCCTGGGAGACGACGCTGCGGATCCGGCAGGCCCTGCACGCGCTGGGCGTGCGCACCGCCATGTCGCGCGGCGACGACACCGGGCTGGGTCCGTGCGTCGACGAGCGCGCGGCGCTGGCGAATTCGATCAAGCCCAACGCGATCGTGAGCATCCACGCCGACGGCGGCCCGCCGACCGGTCGCGGATTCCACGTCCTGTACTCGTCCCCGCCGCTCAACGACGCGCAGGCGGGGCCGTCTCCACGGTTCGCGGCGATCATGCGCGACCAGTTGCAGGCCTCCGGGTTCGTGCCGTCGACCTACATCGGGTCCGGCGGGCTGAACCCCCGCTCGGACATCGCGGGCCTGAACCTCGCGCAGTACCCGTCGATCCTGGTCGAGCTGGGAAACATGAAGAGCCCGGTCGACTCGGCGCTGATGAAGACGCCCGAAGGCAGGCAGAAGTACGCCGACGCCGTCGTGCGCGGCATCGCGGGGTTCCTGGGCTCGACGTAGCTCTGACGGGTGTTCTGCACGCAGCGGGTGCGTGCGATCAACCCTCGACGTGCTTCTTGAGGTTCTCGAGCACCTCGGCCTGGATCTTGCGCAGACCCAGCGGCGCGAACGTCTTCTCGAAGAAGCCGCCGATGCCGCCCGCGCCCTGCCACGACGTCTTGACCGTCACCGAGGACCCCTGGCCCGCGGGCGCCACGGTCCAGTTGGTGATCATCGACGAGTTGGCGTCCTTCTCGATGACTGTGTGACCGGCCACATCGACCTCCGCCTTCACGTCGCGCACCCGTGACTTGGTCGCCTGCAGCTTCCAACTGGCCACCGTGCCCGCGCCCTCCCCGCCCTGCAGCACCTTGTAGTCGCTGTAGTGGGGCGACAGGATCTTCGGGCGCACGTTCGCGTAATCCGCGACGGCCGACATCACCGCCTCGGGCGCCGCGTCGACCAAGACGGTGCTGGATGCGCTGACCTGTCCCATCGGTACGAGCTCCTCGCTAGAAGGTTCCATGCGGTCGCATCGCCTGCGACCGCGGACTAGCGTATATGCGTGTCTGTAGCCCGAACCGACGCACATGCTCTTCAGGCCGCGGGCGTGCAGCGGCTCCTGGACAGCTACCGTGCGATTCCGCCCGATGCCACCGTGCGCCTGGCCAAGCCCACGTCGAACCTGTTCCGTGCGCGGGCCAAGACCGCTGGGAAGGGGCTGGACGTCTCGGGTTTGACCGGTGTCATCGCCGTGGACCCCGACGCGCGCACCGCCGACGTCGCCGGCATGTGCACCTACGAGAACCTGGTCGCCGCGACGCTGCCATACGGCTTGTCGCCGTTGGTGGTACCGCAGTTGAAGACGATCACGCTCGGTGGGGCGGTCACCGGATTGGGGATCGAGTCCGCGTCGTTCCGCAACGGCCTTCCCCACGAATCGGTATTGGAGATGGACATCCTCACCGGCACCGGCGATGTCGTCACCGCGTCGCCGGACCAGAACGCCGACCTGTTCCGGGCTTTCCCCAATTCGTATGGCACGTTGGGCTATTCCGTCCGATTGAAGATCGAGCTGGAAACCGTGCGGCCGTTCGTGACGCTGCGCCATCTGCGGTTCAACACGATCGAGGACCTCGTCGCCGTGATGGACCGCATCGTCGAAACCCGCGGCTACGGAGACTCGGGGGGTGCACCCGTCGACTATCTCGACGGCGTGGTGTTCTCCGCCGACGAGGCCTACCTGACGCTGGGATTCCAGACCGCGACGCCGGGACCCGTCAGCGACTACACCGGACAGCAGATCTACTACCGCTCGATCCGGCACGAGGGCGAGAACGGCGCCGAGAAACACGACCGGCTCACCATCCACGATTACCTGTGGCGGTGGGACACCGACTGGTTCTGGTGCTCACGGGCGTTCGGCGCCCAGAACCCGCGGATCCGCCGGTTCTGGCCGCGCCGGTATCGACGCAGCAGCTTCTACTGGAAGCTCATCGGCTACGACCAGCGCTTCGACATCGCCGATCGGATCGAAAAGCGCAACGGCCGGTCCCCGCGCGAACGCGTCGTCCAGGACGTCGAGGTGCCGATCGGACGGGTCGCGGAGTTCCTGCACTGGTTTCTCGACAACGTGCCGATCGAGCCGATCTGGTTGTGCCCGTTGCGGCTCCGCGATGACGCCGGTTGGCCGTTGTACCCGATCCGCCCGCAGCAGACCTACGTCAACGTGGGATTCTGGTCGTCGGTGCCGGTCGGCCCCACCGAGGGGCACACCAATAGGCTCATCGAGCGCAAGGTCAGCGAACTCGACGGACACAAATCGTTGTACTCGGATTCCTATTACAGCCGCGAGGAATTCGACGATCTGTACGGCGGCGAAACGTACAAGATCGTGAAAAAGGCTTACGATCCAGATTCACGGCTTCTCGATCTTTATGCGAAGGCGGTGCAGAGGCGATGACGACTTTCAAGGAACACGCGACACAAACGGCGGCAGGCAAACTCACGCTGGCCGAGATCCTGGAGATCCTCGCCGGAGGTACCCTGCCGTTGCGCTTCACCGCGTACGACGGAAGTGCCGCCGGACCCGAGGACTCCGCGATCGGCTTGGAGCTGTTGACGCCGCGCGGCACGACGTATCTGGCCACCGCCCCTGGGGATCTGGGGTTGGCGCGAGCCTACGTGTCGGGTGACTTGGTGCCGCATGGTGTGCATCCCGGCGATCCCTATGAGCTGCTCAAGGCGCTCGACGACAAGATGGACTTCAAGCGTCCGCCTGCGCGGGTGCTCGCCCAGATCGTGCGGTCCATCGGCATCGAGCACCTCAAGCCCATCGCACCGCCGCCGCAGGAGGCGCTGCCGCGTTGGCGTCGTATCGCAGAAGGCCTGCGGCACAGCAAGACTCGTGACGCCGAGGCGATCCACCACCACTACGACGTCTCCAACGCGTTCTACGAGTGGGTGCTCGGCCCGTCGATGACCTACACCTGCGCGTGCTACCCGCACGACGGTGCGACGCTCGAGGAGGCGCAGGAGAACAAGTACCGCCTGGTGTTCGAGAAGCTCCGCCTGCGGCCCGGCGACCGCCTGCTCGACGTCGGTTGCGGTTGGGGTGGCATGGTTCGCTACGCGGCGCGGCACGGGGTCAAGGCGATCGGGGTCACGCTGTCGAAGGAGCAGGCGGCCTGGGCGCGCGAAGCCATCGCCCGCGACGGGCTCGAGGACCTCGCCGAGGTGCGGCACGGCGACTACCGCGACGTGCAGGAGAACGGTTTCGACGCGGTGTCGTCGATCGGACTCACCGAGCACATCGGCGTGCACAACTATCCCGCGTATTTCGGTTTCCTGCAGTCGAAGATGCGTCCCGGTGCGCTGCTGCTCAACCACTGCATCACCCGTCCGGACAACAGGGCGGCGGCGGGCGCCGGCGGATTCATCGACCGTTACGTCTTCCCCGACGGGGAGCTGACCGGATCGGGCCGCATCATCACCGAGGCTCAGGACGTCGGCCTGGAAGTGGTCCACGAGGAGAACCTGCGCCACCACTACGCGCTGACACTGCGCGACTGGTGCCGCAACCTGGTGGAGCACTGGGACGAGGCCGTCGCCGACGTCGGCATGGCGACCGCGAAGGTGTGGGGTCTCTACATGGCCGGGTCGCGGCTGGGCTTCGAGAGGAACATCATTCAGCTGCACCAGGTTCTGGCGGTCAAGCTGGATCGCGGCGGCTACGACGGCGGCCTGCCGCTGCGGCCGTGGTGGACGGCCTAGCCGTCGATACGCCGGGCGCCCAGCTCGTTCTGCAGTAGTTCGAGCGCGACCTCCTCCGGGTCGCGGCGCGGCGTCTCGGAGGTGTCGCTGCCGGCCTCGGCCAGCATGCTCTCCTCGTCGTCGTCCTCCGGCGGTGGCGGGGGCGGAGGCGGTTCGGGGATGGTGCGCCTGGGCCGCGGAGGCGTCGGCGCGGTGGCAACGCTCGGCTCCGCCGGTGCGGCGGGTCCCGCCTCGCCGGTTTCGCAGCGGATCTTCCAGTTCACCCCGAGGGCGTCTTTCAGCGCCTCGCGGATGACGTCGGCGTTGCGCTGTTCGGTCAACCGCTTGGCCAGTGGTGCCGACTCGTGGCTGAGCACCAGGGTGTCGCCTTCGACCGCGCGGACGATCGCGCCGGACAGCATCACCTCGGTGGTGCGGCTGCGCTCGCGCACCTTGTCGCGCACCGTCGACCACATGCTGCGCACCGCGGCCGCGTTCGGCTCACCTGTGACGGCCGCCGGGGGCGGCGCCTCGACCACCGGATCCGACGGCGGTCGCACCGGCGGTGGCGACGGCGGCTTGTCCTCGGCGGCTTCTTCGGAGGGGGCCGGCGCCGTGGGCTCGGGACGAGGCTCCGGTTTGGGCTCGGAACGAGGCTCCGGTTTGGGCTCGGGGCGAGCCGGCGTCTCGGTGGCGGGGGCCTGCTCCTCGGCCTTACTCCTGCGGGCGTACTGCTTCGGCGGCCCACCCACCTGAGACGCTGCGCCCTCACCGGCCGGAATCGACATGTCCAGGCGGGTCTCGATGCGCTCGATCCGTTGCAGCACAGCCGCTTCCGTGTCGCTGGCCGACGGCAGCAGCAGCCGCGCGCACACCACTTCCAGCAGCAGACGGGGCGCCGTCGCGCCGCGCATCTCACCCAGGCCGGCGTGCACGACCTCGGCGTAGCGTGTCAGCGTCGCGGTGCCGATGCGCGTCGCCTGCTCGCGCATCCGATCGAGCACGTCCTCGGGTCCGTCGACGACGCCACGCGCCGCGGCGTCGGGCACCGATTGCAGGATGATCAGGTCGCGGAACCGCTCCAACAGGTCGGTGGCGAACCGGCGCGGGTCGTGCCCGGCGTCGATCACCGCCTCGACGACGCCGAACAGCGCCGCGGCGTCGCCGGCGGCCAGCGCGTCGATCGCGTCGTCGATCAGCGCGACGTCCGTCGCACCCAGCAGCGCCAGCGCCCGCGGATAACTGATGTGGTTGCCCGCCGCGCCTGATTCAGAGCCGGCCAGCAGCTGGTCGAGCACCGACAGGGTGTCGCGGGGCGACCCGCCGCCGGCACGGATCACCAGCGGATAGACCGCCTCGTCGACGGTGACGTTCTCCTGCGCGCAGATGTTCTCCAGCAGCGTGCGCATGGTGCGCGGCGCCAGCAGCCGGAACGGGTAGTGGTGTGTGCGCGACCGGATGGTCGGCAGCACCTTCTCCGGCTCGGTGGTCGCGAACACGAAGATCAGATGTTCGGGCGGTTCCTCGACGATCTTCAGCAGCGCGTTGAAGCCGGCCGTGGTGACCATGTGCGCCTCGTCGACGATGAAGATCCGGTACCGCGACTGCGCCGGTGCGTAGAACGCGCGGTCGCGCAACTCGCGGGTGTCGTCCACACCGCCGTGGCTGGCCGCGTCGAGCTCGACGACGTCGACGCTGCCGGGCCCGTTGGGCGCGAGCGCCACACACGAATCGCACACCCCGCACGGCGTGGCCGTCGGCCCCTGCACGCAGTTCAGCGATCGGGCCAGGATGCGCGCCGACGAGGTCTTGCCGCATCCACGCGGACCGGAGAACAGGTAGGCATGGTTGATCCGGCCGGACGTCAGCGCCGTCGACAGTGGCTCGGTGACATGTTCCTGGCCGACGACCTCCGCGAAGGTCGCGGGCCGGTACTTGCGGTAGAGCGCCACGCACAGCAGGCTACCGGCGCGGTCCGACGGCGCGACACGTCAGCCCTGCCCCTCCCGTTTGTGAAACCCGCGGCGATCCCGGGCACCGAAGCGTCGCCAGATTCACAAACGGCGCGGACCTGTGGATGACCGCGCGACGGTGGGGGCCTTCCGTCGGTCGGCGCGCGCACTGTACGACCATGACCGAGCCGCCATGGCCGTTCGTCGGGAGCGAAGCGTTGTCGACGGGCGCGATCTCCGAGCGCACGATGCGCCGCCGGTACACACCGCTGTACCCGAACGTCTACATCCCGCGCGACATCACCGTGACGGCGCAACAGCGGGCGCGGGCAGCCTGGCTGTGGTCGAAGCGGCGCGGAGTGGTGGCGGGTCTGTCGGCGGCGGCGGCGGTGCTGGGCAGCAAGTGGGTCGACGCTGGCCTACCGGCGGAGCTCATTCACGACAACCGTAAGAGCCCAACGGGTCTCGTCGTCCGTACGGAACGGGTGCTGCCGGGTGAACTCGTGGACATCGACGGGCTGCGCGTCACGACACCGGTCCGCACGGCCTTCACCTGGAGTCTCGAGTGCTCGCGGTGCAACGCCTCGACGCGCTGTCCAACGCCACCGGGCTCAGACACGTCGATGTCGAGGCGATGATCACCGCGCACACGGGCGCCCGCGGTCTCCCACGGCTGCAGCGCGTACTCCCGCTGATGGACGGTGGCGCGGAGTCGCCGCAGGAGACCGTCGCCCGGCTGGCGTTGGTTGACGCGGGGCTTCCCGCACCGCTGACGCAGGTCCGCGTGTTCGACGAGTACGGGCAGTTCGTCGCGCGGCTCGACATGGCCTATCCGAATCTGTTGGTCGGTATCGAATACGACGGGCCCCACACTGGACCGATCCGCGGGTGAGGCAGCGCGATATCGACAAACAGTTCGTGCTGACCGAGCTCGGCTGGCTGATCATCCGCGTCAGTCGAGACCTACTGCACCGACGGCGCGCAACCTACGTGACCAGGGTCGAGAGCGCGTTGCGCTCGCGCGGGCTCCGATTGTGAATCCGGCGACGCTTTTTCGCGAAAATCGTCGTCAGATTCACAAACCGACCAGCTAGTCCTTGAGCAGCGATTCGGTCGCCGAGAGCAGCGCACAGGTCGCCAGGCCGTCGATCGCCGCCCGCAGCTCGGGCTCGGGCGGCATGGTCGGCGCGATGCGAATGTTCTTGTCTTCCGGGTCTTTCCGATACGGGAACGTCGCACCGGCCTCGGTGACCGCGATGCCGGCATCCTTCGCGAGCGCCACCGTGCGCTTGGCCGTTCCCGGCAACACGTCGAGGCAGATGAAGTATCCGCCCTTGGGCTCGGTCCACGACGCGATCTTCGACTCGCCCAGCCGGTCGGAGAGGATGTCCAGCACCGCGGCGAACTTCGGGGCCAGCAGCTGCTGGTGGCGCTGCATCTGCAGCCGCACGCCGTCGGCGTCGCGGAAGAACCGCAGATGCCGCAACTGGTTCACCTTGTCCGGTCCGATCGACTTCTTGCCCGCGTGCTGCAGGTACCAGGCGATGTTGCCCAGCGAGGCGCCCAGGAAGCTGACCCCGGCGCCCGCGAACGTGATCTTCGACGTCGAGGCGAACACCAGCGGCCGGTTGCCGTTGCCCGCGGCCTCGGCCAGCCCCAGCACGTCGACGTTACGGACGAAGTCGTGGGTCAACGTGTGCACCGCGTAGGCGTTGTCCCACATCAACCGGAAATCATTTGCGGCCGTTCGCATCTGGACGAGCCGACGAACCGTCTCCCAGGAGAACGTGACGCCGGTGGGGTTCGAGTAGACCGGCACGCACCACATGCCCTTGATGGCGGGGTCGGCGGCGACGAGCTCCTCGATCAGGTCGACGTCGGGTCCGTCCTCGAGCATCGGCACGGTGATCATCTCGATGCCGAGGCTCTCGGTGATCGCGAAGTGCCGGTCGTAGCCGGGCGCCGGGCACAGGAACTTGACGACGGGCTCCCGCACCCACGGCCGCGGCGAGTCCGGGCCGCCGTGCAGCATCGAGAACACCACGACGTCGTGCATCAGCTCGAGGCTCGCGTTGTTACCGGCGATCAGGTTCTGCACCGGGATACCGAGCAGTTCGCCGAAGATCGCGCGCAGTTCCGGCAGGCCGTGCACGCCGCCGTAGTTGCGGACGTCGGTGCCGTCGCCGTCGCGAAAGTCCTCCGCGCCGGGCAACTCGAGCAGCTTGTTGGACAGGTCCAGCTGCGCCGCGGACGGCTTACCGCGGGTCAGGTCGAGCTTGAGCCCCTTGGCCTGCAGCTCGGCGTAGTTGCGCTTCTGCTGCTCGTGTTCTGCGGCGAGTTCGTCCCGACCGAGCGACAGAAATGACACCAGAAGCCTTTCAACTGGAGAACCGTGAAAATGAGGGGACCCCGCGCACCCGCCAGAGCCCATTGACCCTTGCTGCCTTCCGGCCCTGGGGGAGTTCACAGGATGGACGCCGCGCGGGGTCCACGGCGAGTCTAATACCCGAGGCTTCGGAGGGCGGAAGCGCAGCGACCCGGGAAGGAGGCTAAGCATCCCGATGGGCTCGGTTCTGAGGTCGGCTACCATGGCCCGCGGAGGATTCGCCTAGTGGCCTATGGCGCTCGCCTGGAACGCGGGTTGGGTTAATAGCCCTCGCGGGTTCAAATCCCGCATCCTCCGCACTCGGCCCGGGGTGCGGCCTGTCGGCCAGATCTGACCGCCACACCCGGTCGCACCCCGGGACCAAAAACAAGCGTCTAGGAGGAGAATGAGCCGCACTATCGCGGTGACCTGGCACGCGATCTTCAGCGTCGTAGCCGGTGTTCTGTACTTCTTCTTCGTCCTGCCCCGCTGGTACGAGCTGTCCGGCGACCTTCCGCACACGCTCGGCACCGTGATGCGCATCGTGTGCGGCGTCCTGATCGGGCTGGCCGCGCTGCCGGTGGTGTTCACGCTGCTGCGCACCCGCAGACCCGAGCTCGGCTCGCCGCAGATGGCCCTGACGCTGCGGACGTGGTCCATCGTCCTGCACGTCCTGGCCGGGCTGCTGATCATCGGCGCGGCGATCAGCGAGATCTGGCTGTCTCTCGACGACGCGGGCCGCTGGCTGTTCGGCATCTACGGCGCGGCCGCGGCGATCGCCCTGCTCGGCATTTTCGCGTTCTACCTGGCCTGGGTCGCCGAGTTGCCGCCCCCGCCGCCGAAACCGGTCAAGGTCAAGGCGCCAAAGCAACGCCGCCGGGGCAAGGGATCGAAGGACGACGACGACGCCGAACCGGCCACCGATGACGTCGCCGAGGCCGAGGACGACAACGAGGACGACGAGAACACCGAACCGGCCGACGGAACCGACGAGAACGAGTCCTCCGACACCGAGGCCGCGACCGACGAGGACGACGACGCCGAGGTCAAGGCCGACGCCGACGCGGACGAATCCGCGTCCAAGACCACCGACGAAGCCGAGTCCGCCGAGGGCAAACTGCGCAATCGCCGGCCCGAACCCGCACGTCGCCGGCGTCGGCGCCTGCGCGGGGGCGTCGCGGTAGACGATTAGTCGCCCCGACATCGGGCAATATGGGCTCATGGGCAAATTTCGAGTCCCGCGTCCGTTCGCGACGCTGCTGATCGCTTTGGTCACCGCGCTGGCCCTGGTCGCACCGGCTTTCCCGGTTGCCGCCGCTCCCGGCGACCCGATCGCCGCGGCGGCTCAGGTCGAACCCGCCGTGGTGCGCATCGACACCGAGATCGACTACCAGGGCGCATACGGAAACGGCACCGGCTTCGTGATCGACCCGAACGGCCAGGTGTTGACCAACTTCCACGTCGTATCGGGCGCGGACCGGATCACCGGCAGCATCGGTGGCCGCTCCTACCCCGCCGAGCTGGTCGGATACAACCGCGGGCGCGACATCGCGGTCCTGCAGCTGATCGGCGCGCAGGGCCTGCCCGCCGCGCCGCTCGGTGACTCCGCCCTGCTCGCCCCCGGTGAGCCCGTCGTCGCGCTCGGCAATGCCAACGGCACCAACGGGCCGCTGACCCGCGAGGTCGGCACGATCACCGCGTTCGGCCGTACGGTGAACGCCGAGGACTCGCTGACCGGCAGCAAGGACGAACTGGCGGGGCTCATGGAGTTCGCGGCGCCGGTCGTGGCCGGTGACTCCGGCGGGCCGGTCGTCAACAGCGCCGGACAGGTCGTCGGGATCACCACCGCGGCGTCGGTGAACTTCCGGTTCGGCCCGGGCGGTGAGGGCTTCGCGATCCCGATCAACGACGCGCTGCCGGTCGCCAACCAGATCCGGTCCCGCACGCCGTCGGCCGATGTACACATCGGACCGCCGGTGCTGCTCGGTGTCGGGGTGCGCTCGGCGCAGCGGGGTCCCGGGGTGCAGATCGCCGACGTGCTGCGCGGTGGGCCGGCCGACCGGGCGGGGCTGCGCCCCGGCGACGTGCTCGTCGTGCTGGACGGCACCCCGCTGGACTCGGCCACCACGCTGACGGCCGTGCTGGACCGCCACTATCCCGGTGATGTCGTCGATCTGACATGGGTCGACGGTGGCGGTGCGGAACGGTCCGCAAAGGCGACGCTGACGCCGCTCTAATCGTCGAGGAGCCGCTTCAGCCCCGAGGTCAGCACCTCGAGTTCGAAGTCGAACTGGTGCTCGGCGTCGTGGCGCTGGAATTGGGCGGAGGCGAGCACGGTGCGCAGCGCCGGATAGGTGTTCTGCGGTTCGGACTCCAGGGCGGCCGACGTCTCCGCCCGGTGCCGATGCATTCCCGACGGCGTCTGTGCGGCGCTGCTGTGGGCCGCGGACTGCGCGATGTTCGACGCCGCGGTCAGCCCGTACCGCGCGATGTCGGGGGTGAAGCCGGCGGTGAGCAACGCGTCGAGCATCCGGTCCGCGAGCGCCAGCGCCGCGGCCTCGCCGATACCTCGCAGGCGGGTGAAGTCGGTGGCCGCACCGACCTGCACGAGGCCGTCCCGGAACGCGACGGCGTAGGCCCGCAGAACCGCCGGCCAGTCGTCGCCGTCGGGTAGTTCGACGGTGGTCAGCTCGCGTTCGAAGAGTTCGGCGATCACCAGCGTCAGCAGGCCTTCGCGGTCGCCGACGTAGTAGTGCAGGGCCTTGCGGCTGACTCCGAGGGCATCGGCGACCGCCTGCATGGTCAGGCCGGCGCCGGCCACGTCGCGGGCCGCCGCGACGATCTGGTCGCGGCTGATCCGGGGCGGGCGACCCCTCGTACGTCCGCTCATCACGACTCAGACTAGGCGGTCGATGAATAAATTTTTGCCGCTCGGTAAAAACACACTCGCGGAGCGGTCGACTTCCCTATGCTGAGCGCGTGCCAAACACTCCTTATCGCGTCGTGCAGTGGACCACCGGCAATGTCGGCAAGAGCTCGGTCGAGGCGATCGCGAAAAACCCGAACTACGAACTCGTCGGCCTCTACGCATGGTCGCAGGACAAGGCCGGCCGGGACGCCGGAGAGCTCGCGGGCATCGAACCCCTCGGCGTGAAGGCGACCAACGACGTCGACGCCCTGCTCGCGTTGAAGCCCGACGTCGTGGTCTACAACCCGATGTGGATCGACGTCGACGAACTGGTGCGCATTCTCGAGGCCGGCGTCAACGTCGTCTCGTCGGCCTCGTTCATCACCGGAGACAACCTCGGCGACGGCCGGGCCAAGCTCGACGAGGCGTGCAAGCGCGGCGGTTCGACGCTGTTCGGATCCGGGGTCAGCCCGGGATTCGCGGAACTGCTCGCGATCGTCGCCGCGACGGCGTGCGACCGCGTCGACAAGATCACCATCGCCGAGTCCGCCGACACCACGCTCTACGACTCCCCCGACACCGAGCGGCCGGTCGGCTTCAGCACCGCGATCGACGACCCGAACCTGGCACCGATGGCGGCCAACGGCACCGCGGTGTTCGCCGAGGCCGTGCGGCTGGTCGCCGACTCGATCGGCGTCGAGCTCGACGAGATCAAGTGTGTGTCCGAATACGCCCAGACCACAGAGGATCTCGAGATGGCGTCGTGGACCATCCCGGCGGGTCACGTCGCGGGTGTGTACGCCAGTTGGCAGGGCATCGTCAACGGGAAGACCGTCGTCGACGTCAACGTGCGGTGGAAGAAGGGCCAGACGCTGGATCCGGATTGGCAACTCGACGGAGACGGCTGGAAGATCACCATCGAGGGTCGGCCCACGGTCAACATGCAGGTCGGTTTCCTGCCCCCGCAGGACATGATCGAGAACGCGACGTCGATCGAGGACTTCTTCGTGCTCGGCCACATCATGACCGCCATGCCGCCGATCCACGCGATTCCGGCGGTCGTTGCGGCGCCGCCCGGCATCGCCACCTACAACGACCTGCCCTTGCCCCAGGCGCGCGGCGTCGGCACCCGGCGCTAACTCCTCAGCCGGTCACCTGCAGCACGTTCGCCTTGAGCTGGGCGGCGGGCGGCCCCTCCAGGACCACATCCTGAAGGATCTGCGCCTGGCCGTCGTTGACGGTGAACTCGCCCTTCTGCGGGGCGTTTCCGCCGACCACCTCGTAGAAGACGGTGAACGGCGCCTTCGGAAGTGGGTGCATACCAATGTATTTCGGCTCGATCGAATACTTGTAGAAGCATCCGGGAGCTTCGGGCGCACAGTGTTGATCCGTCACGTTCACGTTGATCGCGAACTCCATCGGCGTCGGCATCTTCGGCTGCGGGGCGAGCGCCGCGCGTGACGCCTCGGCGTGCTCCGCCTGCTTCGCCTGCTTGACCGACCCCAGGATCATCACGGCCGCCACCCCGACACCGCTGCCCACGAGTGCGAACAGTGCCAGGCCCGCCAGCCATCTGCGGGCGGTCGTCGATACGCGCATGTGAACAGGAGACCCGGTTCATCGGCCGAGCGGCTGCATTTCGGCGTACCGAGCGAGTCGTGTCAGCCGCCGGGCGGCGGGGCCACGGTGGTGGTGGTCGGCGACGGCGACTCGGTCACGGTGACGGTGTCGGTCGCGGTCGGCGGCGTCGTGGTGGCCGGGGTTTCGGCCGGGGGCTGGGTGGTCTCGGCCGGTGTCTCGGTGACGGTGGTCGCCGGTGGAGGCGCGACCGCGGTCGTGGTGACGACGGTCGTCTGCGTTTCTACGGAGGTGGTTCCCGCCGTGGCCGGGCTGAGCACACCGCACGCGATCCGCTGTTCGGCCGCCGCCGGGTCTCCACCCTCCATCGCTGCGCTCTCATGGAGCACGATCGACGAGCCCTGCGGCGTCTTGAGTTCCTCCTCGGTGAAGGCGTCGCTGGTGACGACCAACTTGCCCGCGCCGTTGGAGCGCACGAGCAGGGGCGGCAGATCGCCACTGGCAGGCATGCCGGTGTGGCCGGGCGCCTGGAGATGCTCGCCTGCCGACGCGAAGCCGTCGCCGGCCTCGCAGGTCCCCACCCCGTGAATGTGCATGCTGTGGAAGCCCGGCGACAGGACGCCGTCCTCGACGGTCTCGACCGTCACCGTGGCGTATCCGCCGGTGAAGTCGACCGTGGCGTCGGCGACGTGTTTACCGTCGAGCGTGTTGATCTGGGCGGTCAGGCCTTCGGCGCTCGACGAGCCCGTGGTGGTGGTCGTGGTCGTGGTGGTGGCCGATTCGTCGGACGCTTGGTTCGAACAACCGACCGCGACCGCGAGGACACCCAAGGCAACGCTGACTTGCTTGATCATGAAGACCCCGTACCCGTGTGACGGGCGACACAAACCGCGAACTCAGCCGTGAACCGGGTTGCCGTCTTCGTCCCAGTTGGCGGCGACCATCTTGCTGGGCTGAACGCGCGGCGGCTCACCGGGCATTTTCGGGTAGTTCGGGGGATACGGCAGGTCGCCGAGCCCTTGCTCCTCATCGGCCTTCACCATGTCCAGCAGCTTCTTGATCGACTGAGGCTTGCGGTCGATGTCGGCCCACGGATCCGGCCGTCCCGAAACGAAATCGGGCACGGTCGAGATCGTGTAGTCGTCGGGGTCGGCGGTACGCAGCTCGTCCCAGGTCAACGGGGTGGAGACGGTGGCGATCGGGGTCTTGCGCGCCGAGTACGCGGAGGCGAAGGTGCGGTCCCTCGCGTTCTGGTTGTAGTCGATGAAGATGCGCGCGCCCCTTTTTTCTTTCCACCACGAGGTGGTCACCGCGTCGGGCGCACGGCGTTCGACCTCGCGGGCCAGCGCGATACCGGCACGACGCACCTCGATGAAATCCCAGTCGGTCTTGATGCGCAGGAACACGTGCACCCCGCGGCCGCCGGAGGTTTTCGGATAGCCGACCAGGCCGAGCTCGTCGAGCACCGGTTTGAGCACGTCGACCGCGACCGAACTCGCGTCGGCGAAACCGGTCCCGGGCTGCGGGTCGAGGTCGATGCGCAGTTCGTCGGGATGCTCGGTGTCCGGGCATCTCACCTGCCACGGGTGCAGCGTGATCGTGCCCATCTGCGCGGCCCAAGCGATCGCCGACGGATGCGTGACCTTGAGCGCGTCGGCGGTGCGGCCGGACGGGAAGGTGACGGTGCAGGTCTCGAGGTAGTCAGGGTGCTTCTGCGGTACGCGTTTCTGGTAGATCTCCTCGCCGTCGATGCCGTCGGGGAACCGCTGCAGGTGCACCGGGCGGTCACGCAGCAGCGCGACCATCGGTTCGGCGACGGAGCGGTAGTAGTCGAAGAGTTTGCCCTTTGTGCCGTTCTTGCCGAGCTTCGGGAAGTACACCTTGTCGCGGTTGGTCAGCCGGACCTTTGTGCCGTGGACGTCGACTTCCTCTGCTGCTGTTGGCATTTCAGGACTCCAGAACGTCGTAGAGGTCGTAGTTGAGCGGGACGTCGAGCTGGTCGAAGGTACAGCTCTTCGGGTCGCGGTCGGGCCGCCACCGCCGGAACTTGACCGCGTGACGGAAGCGTTGTGCGGTGCCGCCGTTGCCCTCCATCTGGTCGTAGGCGACCTCGCAGACCTTCTCCGGCCGGACGGGGACCCACCGTTTGTCGGCCGCGGAGTTCCAGCGGCTGGGGTCGCCCTCGCGCATCTCGTCACCTTCGCGGAGCGGCTCCAGTTCGGCCAACAGCTTGAGCCGGTCCTTGGCGGTGAAAGATGCTGCACCGCCGACCATCTGCAGCTCTCCGTCGTCGTTGTACAGGCCGAGCAGGATCGAACCGATGCCCTCACCGCTCTTGTGGATGCGATAGCCCATCGCCACGCAATCGGCGTCGCGGGCGTGTTTGACCTTGACCATCTCGCGCTTGCCGGGCAGATACGGGCCGTCCAGCCGTTTGGCGATCACGCCGTCGAGGCCGGCGCCCTCGAATTCCTCGAGCCACTGCACGGCGAGCTCGGGATCCTCGGTGGTGCGGGTGACGTGGCACCACTGCTTCTCGGTCACCGCGTCGAGGAGTGCCTCGCGGCGGATCCGGAACGGTTGCTTCAGCAGTGACGTGTCGCCGGACGCGAGCGCGTCGAAGCCGATGAAGTGCGCGGGCGTCTGCTCCGACAGCGTCTTGATGCGGCTGGCGGCGGGATGGATGCGTTGGCTCAGCGATTCCCAGTCCAGCCGGGTGCGGCCGCCGAACTCGCGGGGGACGACGATCTCGCCGTCCAGCACGCAGCGCGGCGCCAGCTCGTCGCGCACCGCCTCGACGACGTCGGGAAAGTAGCGGCCCAGGTCCTTACCGCTGCGCGAGAGCAGCACGACCTTGTCCCCGTCGCGGAACACCAGGGATCGAAAGCCGTCCCACTTCGGCTCGTACGACCACACGCCCGCCTCGGGCGGGACCTTGGCCTGGGCCTTGGCCAGCATCGGTTCGAGCGGCGGCAGTACGGGAAGGTCCACCCGGCCCATTATTGCGTCCACGCCATTTCAGACCGCCGACACCGGGAAATGTCATCGCCGGTTCAGGGAGTCGTCGGCGCGCGCCGCCGCCACACCTCCGTAGGCGTCGTGGAGGCGCCACCATTCATACGGGGCGCCTTTCGGCCGCCCGGGCGGGACATCCTGCCAGTGTTCTTGTCGTCCAAGGGGCGTGATGTCGAGGAACGACCAGACCGGACCGATCTCCTCGATGCCGCGTCCATTGACGAAGTACGTGCGGTAGACGCGGTCGCGGTCACGAACGAAGACGTTGAGCCCGAACATCTCCTCGACGCCGAAGTCCCGGGAGAACTCGTCACCTACAAGCGAGAAGAAGGGAAGCCGTTGCCATCCCATCCTCGCTGTGAGGTGGGCTATGCGCTCCGGCGGGGCGGCCGTGACGAACACAAGAGTGGTGTCACGCGCCGCCAGGTGAGCGGGATGGACGACCGTGTCAGCGAAGAGCGAGCAACCGGAGCATGCCCCGTCCGGCCAGTTCTCGACGTCGGGTGCGTAGAAGAAGCGGTAGACGATCAGCTGGCGCCGCCCGGCGAACAAGCCCACGAGATCGACTTCGCCGTCGGCCCCGACGAAACGGTAGTCGGTGCGCACAGCGGTCATGGGCATCCGCCGACGCTTTGCGGCAAGGCGGTCCCGCGCCTTCATCAGCGCCTTCTCTTCCACCAAGAGCTCCCGGCGCGTCGCCTGCCATTGGTCGTTCGTAACTATCTCGGGCAGCGCGACGTCCCGCTGCACCGTCGACGGTGACGGAATCGCCGGACCTTCCTGCTTCGCCATATCGGGGTCCATACCCATGTAGACCGTCCGCAGTCGGCGATGTCATCGCCCGCGCCGCTGCGACAATGGCCGAATGCGCCTGCCCGTGATGCCGCCGGTGAAGCCGATGCTGGCCAAATCGGTGGCGTCGATTCCCGCGGACGCGTCCTACGAACCGAAGTGGGACGGCTTCCGGTCGATCTGCTTCCGCGACGGCGACGAGGTCGAATTCGGCAGCCGCAACGAACGCCCGCTGACCCGTTACTTCCCCGAACTGGTCGAGGCCGCAAGGGCGGAGCTACCCGGGCGCTGCGTCATCGACGGCGAGATCGTCGTCACCGCAGCCCACGGCCTCGACTTCGAGGCCCTGCAACAGCGCATCCACCCCGCCGACTCGCGGGTCCGGATGCTGGCCGAGAAGACGCCCGCGGCCTTCATCGCGTTCGATTTGCTCGCACGAGACGACATCGATTACACGCAACGGCCTTTCGGTGAACGCCGCGCCGCGCTCGTCGACGCGCTCTTTAGCGCGGGCCCGAAGTTCCACGTCACTCCGGTGACGACCGACCCCGCGACGGCGCACCGCTGGTTCGACGAGTTCGAGGGCGCGGGCCTCGACGGCGTCATCGCCAAACCCCTCGACCTGCCCTATCAGCCCGACAAGCGTGTGATGTTCAAGATCAAGCATCAGCGGACGGCAGACTGCGTCGTCGCCGGTTACCGCGTGCACAAATCCGGCGAGGACGCGATCGGGTCGCTTCTCCTCGGGTTGTACAAAGACGACGGCACGCTGGCATCCGTCGGCGTCATCGGCGCGTTCCCGATGGCCCGCCGCCGCGAGCTCTTCACCGAACTTCAGCCGCTGCGAACGACTTTCGAGGATCACCCATGGAACTGGGGCGCCGACGCCGACCCCGACGTCGTTCGCCGCTACGGCGGCGGGTCGCGCTGGAACGCCGGCAAGGATCTGTCGTTCGTGCCACTGCGCCCCGAGCGGGTGGTCGAGGTCCGCTACGACCACATGGAGGGCGAACGGTTCCGCCACACCGCCCAGTTCAACCGCTGGCGCCCCGACCGCGAGCCTCGCTCGTGCACATTCGACCAACTCGAGCAACCGGTCACCTTTGCGCTGCGCGACATCGTTCCCGGCCTCGGCTGACCGCGGTGACTTTCGTCAACTCGCCGATCTCCGTGCGCCCGCCGTGTGATGCTGCGGGCATGGCGATCACACGAGCGACGGCCGCGGCGGTGGTGCTCGCCGGCGCCGCGATCGGATTGGCCGCACCGGCAGGGGCACAGGGGCGGTTGGAGGGCGAGTTCCGGTTCGTCAACGGGCCGACGTCGAACACATGGGCCATCACCACCCAGTGCAACCCCGAAGGTCGTTGCGGGGGAACGGTTTCGAGCTCGACGGGAATGATCGCGCAGATCGGTAGGCAGGCGGACGGCCCGTGGGTCGTCGAGCGTCACGACGTCTTCAACGGGCGTCCGTGTGCCGACGGCACCACCGGCCCAGCCGACCTGACGTACTCGTTCGACCCGGCGACCTTGGCGGGCAGTCTGCGCTACGCGTGGAAAGCCGGTTCCTGCAACGATCCCAACCCCGGCGAGAGCGAACAACCGGTCAGCCTGCAGCCGGTGTAGCCCGCTCGGAGCATCAACCCGCAGCGCGCGCGAAGCTCAGGGTTTCTCCGCGCACCCCGCCCATCCACAGGTCCTGGCAGGCTTCGGCCATCTCGTCGAGGCCCTCGATGACCTCTCCGAACACGTTGCCCGGCACCCAGCCCTGGTCCCCGTTGATCAGCAGATTGTTGCGGCCGTAGAACAGCGCCAGGTCGACGATCGCACCTTTGGTGCCGGTCCCGGTGGTGTTCTCGTAGCCGTAGGCCGGGTTGCCCAGCTGGTCGGAGTCGAACGAGAACCAGCACAGGTCGCCGGGGATCGGCGTCACCGTGGTGTTCTCCCTACCCGGGTCCGCTCGCGCGAAAGCCGGTAGCAGCGTGTAGATCTCGTTGCGGGCGTACTTTCCGTGGAACACCTGCGACGACAGGGCGTGGCCGTCCAACGCGTCCCACACCGCCGCACATGTGCGTGGTGCCGCATCGTCGAGCAGGCGCGCGGTGCAGCTGACGCCGCGCTTGTCGAGGGACACGGTGATCAGCCTGCTCATCGAACTCCTTGTGTCATCACTACCGGTGTACGCGTGTGCCAGTCGGTGGCCATCTCGTGGGCGCGGCCCACCCGCAGCACCACCGCATCGGCGTGCCGGGGGCCGACGATCTGCAGCCCGATCGGCAGCCCAGCGGAGGTGAAGCCGCACGGGACGCTCAGCGCGGGCTGCTGAGTCATGTTGAACGGGTAGGTGTACGGCGTCCAGCTCGCCCAGTAGTGCGACCGCCAGCCCTCGGGCACGTCGCGACCGACGGGAAAAGCGGGCATCGGGAGCGTCGGCGTGACCAGCACGTCGTAGTCCTGGTGGAACCGACCCATCACGTGCCCGAGCTGCATCCGCACCGCCGTCGCGTCGAGGTAGTCCGACGCCGAGAACGTCGAACCCACCGCCGCTATCCGGCGCAGCCCCGGATCGACGCGATCGTCGACCGCTTCGCCGTAGGCCTGCAAGACCTTCGCCGCCCCCGAGAACCACAGGATGTGGAAGGCCTCGATCGGGTCGCGGAAGCCGGGGTCGATCTCCTCGACCCGGGCGCCCGCGTCAGCCAGGACGTTCACCGCGGCCCGTACCGCCGCGTCGATCTCCGGGTCGTTGCGCACGTAGCCGAGCCTCGGCGAGAAGGCCACGCGCAGACCCGCGACACCGTCATCGAGGCCGGCAAGGAACGACTCGCGCGGCGTCGGCATCGCCGACCAGTCGCGGGCGTCGAAACCGGTGATGACGTCCATCAGCGCGGCGGTGTCGACCACGGTCCTGGTCATCGGCCCCGGATGCGCCAGCGTGCCGAACGGGCTCGGCGGATAGTGCGGGATCAGGCCGTACGTCGGCTTGAGCGCGACGGTTCCGGTGAACCCCGCCGGAATTCGCACCGAGCCGCCCGCGTCGGTCCCCACCGACCACACCCCCATGCCGAGGGCCACCGCCGCGGCGCTGCCGCCGCTCGAACCGCCCGCCGTCTTGGTGGGGTCCCACGGGTTACCGGTCAGGCCGAAACGCCCCGAGTCGGTCACGCCCTTCCACGAATACTCCGGTGTCGTGGTCTTGCCGAGCAGCACCGCACCGGTCTCGCGCAGCCGCGCGGTGCAGGGCGCGTCCTCGTCCCAGGGTCCGGCCTCGTCGATGAGCCAGCTGCCGCGAAGCGTCGGCCATCCCTTGGTCCACAGCGCGTCCTTGATCGACGTCGGCACCCCGTCTCCGGGTCCGAGCGGTTCCCCGGCGTGCCAGCGCGCCTCCGACGCGCGGGCGGCGGCCAATGCCCCCTCGGGGTCGACGAGCACGTAGGCGTTGACCGCACCGTCATACGCGTCGATCGCGGCCAGCGCCTCCTGCGTGGCCTCGACCGGCGAGACGGTGTTGGCGCGATAGCCCTGCACCAGTTCGGCGGCCGTCGGGATCATCGCGAATCACGTCCCGATGTCGCCGGCCTTCCGGCTCCGCTCGGGATGTAGCCGAGCTTCTTGTCCACCACGTTCACCAAGGGCTCCCCCGCCAGCCAGCGCCGCGCGTTGTCGGCGAACTGCTCGGCCAGCGTCTCCCGCCAGCCGACGACGTCGCCGGCCATGTGCGCGGTGATCGTCACGTTGGGAGCGTCCCACAGCGGATGGTCGGGCGGCAGCGGTTCGGTGTCGAAGACATCCAGCGTCGCGCCGCCAATCCGGTTGTCGCGCAACGCCGAAACCAGTGCCGACTCCACCACCAGCGGACCCCGGCCGATGTTGACCAGATGCGCGTCGGGCTTCATCGCCGACAACACCGACGCGTCCACCAGGCCGCGGTCGCCGACGTCAGCGGCGCCGCGAGCACCAGGTGGTCACACCAGCCGACCTCATCGGCCAGGTCCGCACTGGCCACCACGTCGCCGAAGTCGGGGTCGTGCGCCCTCGCGACGCGACCCGCGCCGCGCACCTGCATGCCCGCGGCCCGCAGCAGGCGGGCGATCTCCCGGCCGATGCTGCCGGTGCCGACCACGAGTGCGCGGGCCGCCGCGATGCCGCGGGTCTCGCGGTGCCGCCACCGGTGCTCGCGCTGCAGCGCGAAGCTGGTGCGGCTGTCCTTGGCCTGGGCGAGCACCGCGCCGAGCACGTATTCGGCGATGGGCCGGTCGAACACGCCGCGGGCGTTGGTCACCACGACGTCGGAGTCCCGGAGTTCGTCGAAGAGCAGGGTGTCGACGCCGGCCGCGGTGACGTGGATCCATTCGAGCTCCGTGGCCTCGCTCCACACGTCGCGCACCGCGGTCGAGAAGAAGTCCCACAGCAACAGCGCGCGGGCACCGCGGACGGCCGTGGCGAGGTCCTCGGCGGTGCAGTAGCGCAGTTCGGCTGCGACACGATCGATGCCCGGCGGGCGGTCGGTCGACTTTTCGCAGAGGACGGCGATGACCGGCCTCGTGGAACCACCCCTGAGCTGCGACGACGACGCGGTTCGCACGCTCTCCCCCGGGGCTGGCACGCCCCCAAGCTAGGGACACGCCGTAGGATTGTCAACAATCTGTTGCTGGTTTGGTCTTCTGGCCTCACACTGTGCAAATGAGGATCGGGGAATTGGTGCCGCCCCCACCATTGCAGCAGGTAGGCATAGGCGTCGTCACTCCATACGACTTCGCGCTCGACCGCGAACTCTGGCGTTGGGTGCCTGACGACGTGAGCCTGTACGTCACCCGGCTCAGATACGCCCCACTGCCGGTGACCGTCGACATGGCGGTGCACATCTCCGATCCCGAACACGTGGTCGCGGGTGCGGCCAACGTGCTGGCGGTCTCACCGATCGTCACCGCGTATGCGTGCACCGCGGGCAGCTTTGTCAAGGGGATGGCAGGCGAGGCCGCGCTGGTGGCGGCGATGCGGGCGGCCGGCGCGCCCGCGGCGGTCACCACCAGCGGCTCGATGCTCGAGGCGCTGCGCCACCTCGGCGTCGGTCGCGTCGCGACCGTCACCCCGTACACGTCGGATCTGACGATCGGCCTGACCCAGTACCTGATGGAAGCCGGCATCGAGGTCGTCGCCACCTCCGGCCTGGGCCTGACCGAGCAGATCTGGGCGGTGCCGTATTCGGAGACCGCCGAGCTGGTCCGCGCCACCGACGTCGCCGACGCCGAGGCCATCGTCGTCAGCTGTACGAACCTGCCGACCTACGACCTGATCGCCCAGCTGGAGGCCGAGCTGCAGAAGCCGGTGGTCACGGCCAACCAGGTGACGATGTGGGCGGCGCTGCGCGTCGCCGGGCGCAAGGCCGTGGGACCGGGCCAGCGCCTGTTGGAGGCGTAGGCGTCGACCTGCCGGTTGTTAACATTGTCGACAATCTGCCGATCGAAGGGGCCGCGATGGCGACCGTAGGACTGCTCTACCCGGGACACAGCGCCGAGGACGATTTCCCGGCCCTGGAGGCCCGTGTCGCGGGGCGACTGCGCCTTCCCGTGGTCATCACCTCCGTCGGCGAGGACGCACACCGGGTCGACGCGCTGCTGGATCTCGGTGGCGACGAGCGGTTGGTCGACGGCGTGCGCCAGCTCGCCGGCGTGCGTCCACAGGCGGTGATGTGGGCGTGCACCTCGGGTAGCTTCGTGTTCGGTCCCGAAGGCGCACGCCATCAGGCCGCGAAAGTGGCTGCGGCGGCGGGAGTTCCGGCGTCCTCGACCTCGATCGCGTTCGTCGACGCGCTGCAACACCTCGGTATCCGGCGGGTGGCGGTGGCCGCGTCGTACCCGCAGGATGTCGCCGAGCATTTCGTGCGGTTCCTGGCCGCCGACGGGATCGAGGTGGTGGCGATGGGCAGCCACGGGATCATCACGGCCGCCGAAGTCGGCACGCTGGAGCCCGGGCGGGTGGAGCAGATGGTCACCGCGGCCGATCATCCCGACGCGGAGGCGGTGCTGGTGCCCGACACCGCGATGCACACGCTGGCGATCGTCGATCGGCTCGAAGCCGCGGTCGGCAAACCCGTGCTGACCGCCAATCAGGTGACGGTGTGGAAGGGTCTGCAACTCGCCGGCGGAGCGCCCGCGATCCCCGGCCTGGGCCGCCTGTTCGAGGAGGCACGGTGACCGAGTTCCTCGCGCCGGTCGAGCAGGAGTCCACGCCGAGCATCGTCGCGGACAAGCTGCGGCAGGCGATCGCGCACGGCGAGTTGGCCCCCGGCACGCAGCTGATCGAGGCCGATCTGGCCCGCAAACTCGGCGTCAGCCGCGGGCCGCTGCGCGAGGGTATGCAGCGGCTGACCCAGGAGGGTCTGCTGATCGCGATCCGCAACCGCGGGGTGTTCGTGATCGACATGACGCCCGATGTGGCCTCCGACATGTACCTCGCGCGCGAGGCCATCGAACGCGCCGCGACCCGCCGGATCCTGCAGGGCGACTACGCCTCGGCGGGCGACGAACTGCTGGAGATCGTCGAGGAGATGGCGGCGGCCGCCGACGTCGAGGAGGGCAGCGAGGCCGACATCCGCTTTCACGAGCGACTGGTCGAGCTGGCGGGCAGCCCGCGGCTGTCGCGGATGCACCAGACGTATCTCGTCGAGACACGGATGTGCGTGCACGCGCTGGCCGACACCTACGACAATCCCAGCGACCGCGTCGTCGAGCACCAGGCGTTGGCCAGCGCGATCAGGGCCGGTGACGTGCAGCTCTCCGACAAGCTGCTGATCGCGCACATGGAGGACGCCGTCGACCGGCTGATCGCGCGGGTGTCGCGCGGCGCCTGACCGCTACAGGGCGATGCCGACGTACTTGGTCTCCAGGAATTCGTCGATGCCCACCGAGCCGCCCTCGCGGCCGAGGCCGGACTGCTTGACGCCGCCGAACGGTGCCGCCGGGTTGGACACGATGCCCTGGTTCAACCCGACCATGCCGGTCTCCAGCGCCTCGGCCACCCGCAGGGCGCGCCGTAGGTCGTTGGTGAAAACGTAAGCGACCAAGCCGTATTCGGTGTCGTTCGCGGCGGCGACGACCTCCTCCTCGGTCTCGAACGGTGTCAGCGGCGCGACCGGGCCGAAGATCTCCTCACCCGACATCCGGGCGTCGCGCGGGACACCGGTCAGCACGGTCGGCTGGTAGAAGTAGCCGTCGCCGGAAACCGGTGTGCCGCCGGTCAATACGCGGGCACCGCGGCCCACCGCGTCGTCGACCAGATCCTGCACCTTGTGCAGCGCGGCCTCGTCGACCAGGGGACCGACCTTGACCCCCTCCTCGGTCCCGCGGCCCACGCTCAGCGCACCCATCCGCCCGGCGAGCCGCCTGCCGAACTCGTCGATCACCGACGCGTGCACGAAGATCCGGTTCGCGGCGGTGCAGGCCTCGCCCATGTTGCGCATCTTGGCCGCCATCGCCCCCTCCACCGCCTCGTCGAGGTCGGCGTCGGCGAACACGATGAACGGAGCGTTGCCGCCGAGTTCCATCGACGTCCGCAACACCTTCTGGGCGCACTGCTCGAGCAGGATGCGGCCCACCCGGGTCGACCCGGTGAACGACAGTTTGCGGGCCAGCCCGGAGCGGATCAGCGGTTCCGTCACAGCGTTGGCGTCCATCGCGGTGATGCAGTTGACGGCCCCGGGGGGCACCCCGGCCTCGTCGAGAATGCCCATCAACGCCAGCATCGTCAGCGGGGTCTGGTGCGCCGGTTTGATCACGCTGGTGCAGCCGGCGGCGATCGCGGGTCCGAGCTTGCGGGTGCCCATCGCCATCGGGAAGTTCCACGGGGTGATCAGCAGACAGGGGCCGACGGGCTGGCGGGCGATCAGGAAACGCGCACCGCCCGCAGGCGCGGTCTGATAACCGCCGTCGATGCGCGTGGCCTCCTCGGCGAAGTGGCGGAAAAACTCTGCGGCATAAGCGACTTCACCGCGCGCCTCGGCCAGCGGTTTACCCATCTCCAGCGTCATCAGCAGCGCCAGGTCGTCGACACGCGCGTGCAGCAGCTCGAAGGCGGCCATCAGCATGTCGGCGCGCGCCCTCGGCGCCGTCGCCGCGAAATCGCGCTGCGCGGCGACTGCGGCATCCAGGGCGGCTCGGGCGTCGGCGGGGGTGGCATCGGCAACCGCGCACAGCGTCCGGCCGGTCGCGGGATCGGTGACATCGAAGGTGCGCCCCTCGCTCGCCTCGACCCACTTGCCGTCGACGAACAGCCGCTTGTTCACCGCATCGATCACTTGCCGTTCGCGATCCACCACGCCTCCTCGAATGGTCGGATTGTTGACAATCTACAGCGCGCCGCTGAGGATCATGCCATGACCTCGGCCTCTCAAGCCCCGCAGCTCTCGCAGATCCTCAAACAGGCGACCGGCGTCGTGGCCGCTCGCGGCGAAGGGGCGCTGCTCTTCGACGAACAGGACCGCCGCTACCTGGACTTCACCGCGGGTATCGGGGTGACCAGCACCGGGCACTGCCACCCGCGGGTGGTGGAGGCCGCGCAACGCCAGGTCGGCGCGCTGATCCACGGCCAGTACACGACCGTGATGCACCGCCCGTTGCTCACGCTGGTGGAGCGCCTCGGCGAGGTGCTGCCCTCCGGGCTGGACCGGTTGTTCTTCGCCAACTCCGGAAGCGAGGCGGTGGAGGCGGCGCTGCGGCTGTCGCGGCACGCCACCGGCCGGCCGAACGTCGTCGTCTTCCACGGCGGCTTTCACGGCCGCACGGTCGCGGCTGCGTCGATGACCACCTCCGGCACCAAATTCCGCTCGGGCTTCTCCCCGTTGATGGCGGGCGTGCACGTCGCCCCGTTTCCCGACCCCGGCCACTTCGGATGGCCGGTCGAGCAGGCCACCGACTTCGCGCTGAACCAGCTCGACTACCTCCTGCAGACGATCAGCGCGCCGGCCGACACCGCCGCATTCTTCGTCGAGCCGGTGCTCGGCGAGGGCGGTTACGTGCCGGCCAACGAACGGTTCTTCGCCGGCCTGCGCGAGCGCGCCGACGCGCACGGCATCCTGCTGGTCGTCGACGAGGTGCAGACCGGCTTCGGGCGCACCGGCCGCTTCTGGGGTCATCAGCACTTCGTCACCGCGCAAGCGCGTCCGGACATCCTCATCACCGCGAAGGGGCTCGCATCGGGCTTCCCGCTGTCGGGCATCGCGGCGCCGGCGGCGCTGATGGAGCGGGCATGGCCGGGCTCGCAGGGCGGCACGTACGGCGCGAACGCGGTGGCGTGCGCCGCGGCGGTGGCCACTCTCGATGTGATCACCGACGAGCGCCTGGTCGACAACGCCGCCGAACGCGGCGCGCAGTTGCGCGAGGCGTTGCAGACGATCGGCGACAAGTTCGACGCGATCTCCGACGTGCGCGGCCTCGGGCTGATGCTCGGCACCGAATTCCGCGACGCCGCAGGCAAACCCGACGGAGCGACGGCCCTCGCCGTGCAGCAGGAGGCCGCCCGCCGAGGGCTGCTGCTGCTGACCTGCGGCGCATGGGGACAGGTCGTGCGGTTCATCCCAGCGCTCGTCGTGAGTGCCGAGCAGATCGACGAGGCTGCGGGCATCTGGTCCGACGCGGTGAGCGCCGTCCTCTGAATCAGCGGCTGCCCTCGAGCGCGTACTCCTCTTGCGGCGGCGCTTCCGGCGTGCCCGGAATCTCGGTTCCGTTGATCGGACACCGCGCGGTCTCGGGGTTCTTGAACAGTGCGATCGCGCCGACGATGCAGGCGCCCATCATGTAGTAGGCCGGCACCAGGTTGTCGCCCGTCGCATTGACCAACCAGTCGTTGACCGCCGGCGCGGTTCCGCCGAACAACGCAGTGGCCACGTTGTAGGCGATGGCGAAGCCGGCATAGCGCACCTGCGTCGGGAACATCGCCGGGAACGTCGCCGAGATGGTCGCCAACTGTGGCACGTAGAGCAACCCGAGCACCGCGAAGCCGATGATGGCGCCGATGACGCCGGTCGACATCAGCATGAACATCGGGATCCCGGCGACGAACAAGCCGATCAACGAGATCCACCACACCGGTTTGCGCCCGAACCGGTCCGAGGCCAGGCCCGCGAACGGCAGGAACACCATCATCGAGAGCATGCCGATGATCGGTACGACGAGCGACATGTCGGTGGACAAGCCGATCGACTGCTCGAGGTAGGTGGGCATGTAGGTGAGCAGCGTGTAGTTGACGACGTTGAGGGCGACCACCAGCCCGCCGAGGCGCAGGATCGGCCCCCAGTACTCGGCGAGAAGGTCCCGGAACGCGGCGAAGATGTTCTCCTCCCGCTCGCCCTGATCCTCCAGCTCCCTGAACACCGGGGTCTCGTCCAGCCGGGTACGTAGGTACAGCCCGATCAGGCCGAGAGGCGCGGCGACGAGGAACGGCAGCCGCCAGCCCCACACGTCCATCTGGTCGTCGGAGAGCACCAGCGAGAACCCGAGCATCATCAGCGCACCCGTCGAGAAACCGGCCAGGGTGCCGAACTCGAGGAAGCTGCCCAGGACGCCGCGTCGCCGGGTCGGCGCGTACTCGGCCATGAACGTGGCGGCGCCGCCGTACTCCCCGCCCGTCGAGAAACCCTGGATCATTCGCAGAATCACCATCAGGACGGGTGCCCAGACGCCGATCGTCGCGTAGCTCGGCACGAGTCCCACGCACAGCGTCGCGCCGGCCATCACCAGGATCGTGATGGCCAGGACACGGCGCCGGCCGAGCCGGTCGCCGAGCGGGCCCCAGACGAACCCGCCGAGCGGGCGAACGAGGAACGAGACCGCGAACGTCATCAGGGCCAGCAGCGTCGCCGACGTTCCCTCGCCCGGGAAGATCGCCGAGGAGATGTACGAAACCCCGTACGCGTACAGCCCGTAGTCGAACCATTCGGTGTAGTTGCCGACGGCCGAGGCCGCGATCGCCTTCTTCACATCACCCGATGAGGGCACCTCGTGTTCGGGTTGATGCTGCGGGCTGGTGGAACCATCGGGATCCACGTGCGGGCCTCCTCGCGTCCGTCGGGCACGGCCTGCCGGAGAGCGCGGTATCGGCCGTGTTTCTCGGTGCACAGGCAAATTACCAGCGCAGGCCGGGGGATACCCGGAATCGCCGTTCCCAAGGCAACATTGACAGAACTGTTAAAAAGCGTCGGCTCAGGTCGGGCGCGGTCGGTGGGCAGCAGCGGTCCAAGCGATGCCCGGTTAGATTGCGGTCATGACCGCAGGCAGGTTCGCGCCGAGCCCCTCGGCGGATCTGCACATCGGGAACCTGCGCACCGCGATCCTGGCGTGGCTGTTCGCTCGCTCGACGGGCCGGCGGTTCCTCATGCGCGTCGACGACCTCGACGACCGCACGTTCGCCGACGTCGCGCAGCGGCAACTGAACGACCTGGCCGAGATCGGGCTGACGTGGGACCTGGTGGAGTGGCAGTCGGAACATCACGAGCGCTATGACACCGCGATCGCCGACCTGGACAGCCGCGGGTTGTTGTACGAGTGTTATTGCAGCCGAAGGGATATCGCGCAGGCGCCGCGGGCACCGCATGCGCCGCAGGGCGCCTACCCGGGCACGTGCCGCGACCTGACCGATGCCGAGCGCGCGGTGCGACGGGCCGAAACGGGCCGGCCGCCCGCGCTGCGGCTGCGCACCGACGCAATCGTGCACACCGTGCACGACGTGCTGCACGACGAGTACACCGGCATCGTCGACGACTTCGTGGTGCGCCGCGGTGACGGTGTCCCCGCCTACAACCTCGCGGTCGTGGTCGACGACGCGAGCCAGGGTGTCGATCAGGTGGTGCGCGGGGACGACCTACTGCCCTCGTCGCCGCGGCAGGCATACCTGGCCCGCATGCTGGGCCACCCCGAGCCGGTCTACGCCCATGTTCCGCTGGTGCTCAACGAGGACGGCGCACGGCTGGCCAAGCGCGACGGGGCGGTCACGCTCGCCGAGATCGGCGTGCCGCGGGCGCTCGCGCAGATCAGCGAGTCGTTGGGCTGGCGCGCCCACAACGTCGAGGGCATGCTCTCCGAGTTCGACCCGCAGCGGTTACCGCGACGGCCGTGGATTTATCGCCCCGCCTGAGCCGAACACTTCCCCGAGCCGCGCCGCGTGGATTAGGTTCCGCCGGTGCACCGAAACCTCAGGCGGGCACTGCCCGCCCTCCTCCTCGCTGCGGCGGTGTTGTTCGGCGCCGCCGCGTGCGGCTCACCGGAATACACCGGCGACGACCCAATCAAGTCGGCGGGAGTGCTGCGCGTCGGGACCGAGGGCGTGTACCCGCCGTACTCGTTCCACGACCCCCGACAGGGCGGCCAGCTCGCCGGATATGACGTCGACGTCGCCCGCGCGGTCGCCGAAAAGCTGGGCGTGCGAATCGAGTTCGTCGAGACGTCCTGGGATTCGATCTTCGCCGCCCTGGAGGCCAACCGGTTCGACGTCGTCGCCAACGAGGTGACGATCACCGACGAGCGCAAGGCCAAATACGACCTGTCCGACCCGTATTCGATCGCCGAAGGCGTGATCGTGACACGGGCCGACGACGATTCGATCCGATCGCTGGCCGACCTCAAGGGCAAGCGGGCCGCGCAGAGCCCGACCAGCAACTGGGCGACGGTCGCGCGCGATGCGGGCGCGCAGATCGATTCGGTCGACGGCTTCTCCCAGGCGATCAGCGTGCTCAACGACGGCCGCGTCGACGTCGTCGTTAACGACAGCATCACGGTGCTGGCGTATCAGGCCGAACATCCCGACGCCCCGATCAAGGTCGCGGCCAAGACGGGTGAACAGAGCGAGCAGGCGTTCGCCGCGCGCAAGGACAGCGGATACCTGCCCGAATTGAACAAGGCGCTGGAGGAACTGCGGGCCGACGGGACGTTGACCGAGATCTCGAAGAAATACCTCGACGTCGACCTGTCGCGGGCGGCGCCGACGGGCACCTGGCAACTAATCCTCGACAACCTGTGGCCGCTGGCGCGCGCGGCGATCGAGAAGACGATCCCGTTGACCGTCATCAGCTTCGCGATCGGTCTGGTGATCGCGTTGGTGGTGGCGCTCGCGCGGTTGTCGTCCAACATCGTGGTCGCGGGCGTGGCACGGTTCTACATCTCGATCATCCGCGGGACGCCACTGCTGGTTCAGCTGTTCATCGTGTTCTTCGCGCTACCGCAGATCGGCGTGCGAATCGACCCGTTCCCCGCCGCGGTCATCGCGTTCAGCCTCAACGTCGGCGGCTATGCGGCCGAGGTCATCCGCTCGGCGATCCAATCCATCCCCAAGGGTCAGTGGGAGGCTGCCGAAACGATCGGTCTGAATTACGTTGGCGCGCTGCGACGGATCATTCTGCCCCAGGCAACCAGGGTGGCGGTGCCGCCGTTGTCGAACACGCTGATCTCTCTGGTGAAGGACACGTCGCTGGCGTCGACGATCCTGGTGACCGAGTTGTTCCGGACGGCGCAGAACATCGCGGCGCCGACATTCGAGTTCTTCGCGCTCTACGGCACCGCCGCGCTGTACTACTGGATCATCTGCTTGGTGCTCTCGTTCGGTCAGAGTCGATTCGAGCGTCGGCTGGAAAGGTTCGTGGCAAAGTGACGCAATCGCGGGTTCGCGCGCAGGGCGTACGGAAGGCCTTCGGCGACAACAAGGTTCTCAACGACGTCTCGTTCGAGGTGGCGCAGGGTTCGGTGACGACGATCATCGGCCCGTCCGGGTCGGGTAAGACGACGCTGTTGCGCGCGCTCAACGCGCTCGACGTGCCCGACGCCGGGATCATCCGCGTCGGCGACGTCGAGATCGACTTCTCCGGGTCGGTGTCCAAGGACCGGCTGCGGCAGTATCGGGCGCAGAGCGGGTTCGTCTTTCAGAGCCACAACCTGTTTCCGCACAAGACCGTGTTGCAGAACATCACCGAGGGCCCGGTGGTCGTGCAGAAGCGACCCAAGGCCGAGGCCGAGGCCGACGCTGTCGCCCTGCTCGAACAGGTCGGGTTGGTGGACAAGAAGGATCAGTACCCGTTCCAGTTGTCCGGCGGCCAACAGCAGCGGGTCGGCATCGCGCGGGCGCTGGCGCTGCGGCCCAAGGTGGTGTTGTTCGACGAACCCACCTCGGCGCTCGATCCCGAACTGGTCGGCGAGGTGTTGTCGGTGATTCGGGATCTCGCCGTCGAGGGTTGGACCCTGGTGATCGTCACCCACGAAATCCAGTTCGCCCGACAGGTTTCCGATCAGGTGCTGTTCACCGACCGCGGGGTGATCCTGGAAAAGGGTCCGCCGGCCGAAGTGATCGGCGATCCCAAGGAGGAGCGCACCCGCCAGTTCCTCGACCGGATCCTCAACCCGCTGTAGGGACCGGCGAGCGGCCCTTCGATGCGCGTTCGGCCGCCGCGAGAAGGTCGTCGCGGAACTGCGGGTGGGCGATCGCGGCGAGCGCCTCACCGCGTTCGCGCACCGTCCTGCCCTCCAACTCCGCGGCCCCGTACTCGGTGACGATCACGTCGACGTGGTGTCGCGGCGTGGTGATCACCGCGCCAGGTCCGAACCACGGCGCGATCCGAGATTGCAGCTCGCCGTCCTTCTCGTACGTCGACGGCAGGCAGATCAGCGAGCGGTCCGACAACTCCAGACCGGCGCCAGCCACGAAATCCTCTGCGCCACCGATACCGCTGAACTGGTTGCCGCCGATCGTGTCGGCGACCACCTGCCCCTGGATGTCGATCGCGAGCGCACCGTTGATGGACACCATCTCGTGGTTGGCGCCGATCACCTCCGGGGCGTTGACGATCTCCACCGGCAGGAACGCGACGTCGCGGTTGCCGTCGAGCCAGGCGTACAGATCGGGTGAGCCGAACGCGAACGTCGTGACGCTCACACCGTCGTAGATGCCTTTGCCGGTGTTGGTGACCTTGCCTGCGCGGTGCAGTCGCATGCAGCCGTCGGTGAACATTTCGCTGTGCAAACCGTATTCGCCGCCGTCGCCCTCGGCCAGCAGGGCCGCGATCTGGCTGGGGATGGATCCGATCCCGGTCTGCAGCGTCGCACCGGACCGGATGAAGGCGACGGCGTGGCGCGCGATCTCCTTGTCGACCTCGGTCGGTTCCGCTCCCGGGAGGGCGAGTGGCGAGTCGGACGAGTGCACGAGGATGTCGATCTCGTCGACGTGCAGCGCGTGCCGGTGCTCGTCGCCGAGCCCGTAGGTTCGGGGATAGGCCGAGGACGCCTCGACGATCAGCAACCGCTCGGGATCGGCTCCGGCGCGGTGCAATTCGTTGACCGTACCGCCGGCGTGCAGGGACAGCGAGCACCAGCCGTCGGAGTCCGGCGGCGTCGCGACCGTCGTCACCACGCGCGGCGCCTGCTGTTCGAGCAGTGGGCCGAAGCGGCGGAAGTCGGCGGGCGTGAACTCGACGTCGGCGCCCGCGTCGCGCAGCGCGCGTTCGAGCGGGCCGTAGAAGCCCGACAGGTAGTGCACGCCGGTGCGGCTGAACAGCTCGGTGCCGACCGCGAGTAGCGCACCGTAGACGCGCAGGTCGGTCCAGTCGTCGCGCTCGCCGAGCGCGCGTAGTAATGCCGGTGGCTGGCCCGGCCCCAGCGGGATTCCCAGCGTGTCGTCGGTCGCGAGTCGTGCGGCGGCCTGCTCGGCGGTGAGTTCGGTTGGCATGGCGAGAACCTACCTGTCACCGCGCCGAACGTGGGTTACCCGCACGCAAAACGGGCCTCAGGCGTGCGGGTAACCCACGTTCGGCGGGACTAGGCGAGCTCCTTCTGGCCCCATGGTGAGCCGTAGGTCGTCAACAGGTCCAGGAACGGCACGGCGTCGAACGCCTCGGGTCCGAGCACACCGCTGCCGCTCCAGGTGCCGTCGGCCAGAAGCTCAAGGGCCACAACCGGATTGATCGCGGTCTGCCAGACCACACACTGATGCCCGTACTCGGCCATCGACCATTCGTTGTCGACGACGTGATAGAGGTAGGTCGACCGGGGGTTGCCGTCCTTGCCGGTTCCCGTCACCCACAGGCCCGCGCAGGTCTTCCCGCGCATCTTCGGTCCGAGCGTCGCGGGGTTGGGCAGGCACGCCGCCACCACGTCGCGGGGGCTGACCTCGACGCCCCCGACGTCCACCGTGTCGGTGCGGTCGAGCCCGAGCTTGTGCAGTGTCTTGAGGACATCGATGAACTCCTCGCCGAGGCCGTACTTGAACGTCGCCCGTTTGCATTTGACCCAGCGCGGCATCAGCAGCACTTCCTCGTGCTCGACGTTCACGCACTCGACGGGGCCGATGCCGTCGGGGAAGTCGAATACCTCCGGCTCGCTGAAGGGTTCGGTAGTGAACCAGCCGCGGTCGGCCTCCCAGATGACCGGCGGGTTGAGGCACTCCTCGATGGTGGTCCAGATCGAGAACGACGGTGCGAAGTCGTAACCGTCGACGGTCAGGTTCGACCCGTCCCGCGTGCCGAGCTCGTCGATGTCGGAGAACAGGTGGTCGGCGGCGTAACGCGCGAACACGTCCGACAGGCCCGGCTCCACGCCGATGCCGACCAGCGCCAGCCGACCGGCATCGCGCCACCGCTGTTCGGCGGCGAACTGCTCGTCACCCAGCTTCACTCCGGTGAGCGCGTAGGGCTGCTCGGGGTGACGCCGCGACAGGCTCATCGCCATGTCGAGGTAGTCGGCGCCACCGGCGAGGGCGCCGTCGAAGATCGGCATCACGAAGCGCGGGTCGACGGCGTTCATCACATGGGTGATGCCGTGAGTGCGGACGAGTTCCGCGACCGCGTCGGCGGAGGTGGCGTCCACCCGTGCGGCGACGAACCGGGCGTCACCCACCGCCTCGGCGGCCCGCCGCGCCCGGGCCTCGTCGTAGTCGGCGACGACGATCGTGTCGAAGAAGTCGCGCCGCGCGGCGATCGAGCAGAACGCCGCGCCCACACCGCCGGCGCCGATGAGCAGTATTCGCATGGCTAGGAAAGTACGGGATTCGGTGCGAAATCGATCGCTGAGCGACGGTTACTGCACCGAAACCGCCGATTAGGTACCGGTTGAGTAGTACCGGCCCAGCACGTCGGCACGCAGCTCGTCGAACTCGCCCGCGTCGATGGCGGTCCGGATCCGGTCGACGAGCCGGACCACGAACCGCTCGTTGTGGATGGTGCACAGCGTCGCCGACAGGAGCTCCTTGGCCTTGAACAGGTGATGTAGATAGGCCCGGGTGTAGTGGGCGCAGGTGTAGCAGTCGCACTCGGCGTCGATCGGCGTGAAGTCGCGGCGGAACCGCGCATTGGTGATGTTGAAGCGCCCCGTCGTGGAGTACACCGCTGCGTTGCGTGCGACCCGTGACGGCGATACGCAGTCGAAGGTGTCGGCCCCGGCGGCGATCGCGTCGAACAGGTCGTCGGGCTCGCTGATGCCCAACAGATGCCGCGGCTTGTCGGCGGGCAGTTCGTCGCACACCCACCCGACGATGGTGGCCAGGTTCTGCTTCTCCAAGGCACCGCCGATTCCGTAGCCGTCGAACTCCAGACCCTCCGCGGGCCCGGCGCCGTCGCCGATCGACACGAGCCCGCGCGCGGCCTGCCGCCGCAGGTCCTCGTACTGCGCACCCTGCACGATCCCGAACAACGCCTGCCTCGGCTTGTCCGGCCGCGTGGCCTGCAGCCGTCGGTGTTCGGCCAGGCAGCGCACCGCCCAGTCGTGCGTGCGCTGGACCGACCGCTCCTGGTATCCGCGGGTGTTCACCAGCGTCGTCAGCTCGTCGAACGCGAAGATGATGTCGGCGCCCAGCCGATGCTGGATACCGATCGACACCTCCGGGGTGAACCGGTGCTCCGAGCCGTCCAGATGCGACCGGAACGTGACCCCGTCGTCGTCGACGTTGGCCAGTCGCTCCTTGCCTTCGGCGATGATGTCGTCGGCCTCGACGCGCTCGGTGTCCATCGCGAGCACTTTGCGGAACCCCGCCCCCAAGGACAGCACCTGAAATCCGCCGCTGTCGGTGAACGTCGGGCCCGGCCAGTTCATGAACGCCGACAGGCCGCCTGCCTCGTCCACGATGTCCGGACCGGGCTGCAGGTACAGGTGATAGGCGTTGGCCAGAATGGCTTGCGCACCAAGTTCCCTCATCGTCTCGGGCAGCACCGCCTTGACGGTCGCCTGGGTGCCGACGGGAATGAACGCCGGCGTGTGGATCTCCCCGTGCGGGGTGCGGATCACGCCGGTGCGGCCGGCCCGGCCGGAGAGTTCGGCGGTCACGCTGAAAAACGGGGCCGACGACTCTTTCGGAGCGGGAGATTTCGGCACGACCACGTCGTAGATTCTGCACTGTGAAAAATCGGTGGGTCCCGACGTGCTGCGCCGCCGCGATCGTGGCGGGGTTGGCCGGTTGTTCGAGTCCGCCGGACTACAAGCCCCCGAAGGGTGAGCTGGTCGCGGGCACGGCTCAGGTGACCGTCAACGGCCAAGACGCGGGCACCACCGACGCGGTGGAGTGCAGCACCACGGGTTACCTGACCACGATCACCACCGGTGACCAGACATCGGGCATCACGGCGATGGTCTCGAACAAGGACGAGTTGGCCGTCGAGTCGGTCGGGATCAACAACGTCGGGGGCTTCACCGGCAGCTACACGGCCGGCGTGGGAGACACCGCCGAGGCTGCGGATATCTCGATGACGGGCCGGACCTATGACATCTCGGGCGCCGCCGACGGCTTCGATACCGACAATCCGAGCTTCCGCGCGTCCGGCACGTTCGCGATCCGCGTGTCCTGCTGAGCGATCCCGGCGGACGCCAATTTCGGCGAAATCGCGGATGGCGGGTTTGCCGCGAACCATACTGCTTTTGATGATCCGATCTTGACGGGTCACTACACAAAGGAGAACAGGGTGAAGCGTGGTTTCCTGGTCGCCGTCGGCGGCGCGGCGATCCTCATCGCCGGTCTGTCCGGCTGTTCCTCGGATGACAAGAAGTCGGAAACATCGGGTGAGACATCGACGGCCGCATCCGCGGAGGGTAAGACCACCGTCACGATCGACGGTCAGGATCAGGCCGTCCAGGGCACCGTCGTGTGCAGCGATATGGGCGGCAACACGAACATCGCGATCGGCGACGCGACCACGGGTATCGGCGCCGTCGTCAGCTCCGGTGACGAACCGACCGTGCAGTCCGTCGGTCTGGGCAACGTCAACGGCGTGACGCTGGGCTTCCAGAGCGGAGCCGGCCAGGGCGAAGCCAAGGCCGAGAAGGACGGTAAGACCTACAAGATCTCCGGCACCGCGACGGGCGTCGACATGGCCAACCCGCTGCAGCCGGTGAACAAGCCTTTCGAGATCGAGGTCACCTGCCCGTAGTCAGGTCATCAAGCGTGAGAGAAGGCGGCGTCCCGACAGGGGCGCCGCCGTTTTTCATCCGGCGTTTTTCATCCGGCGTTTGTCATCCGGCTTTTGTCACCCGGTGTAGCCGGCCGCCGACTGCCGCAGCTGCCAGATCTGCGCCGGGCACAGTTCGTTGACCGCCTGGTTGATCAGGTACATGCCCTGGTACTTGTCGGCGGTGTGGAAGTCGGCGGTCACCTGGTTGACCAGCTCGCCGTAGCTCATCTGGCCCGCCACCCGGTCGCAGATCGTCCTGCCGTAGCCGATCGCGGCGTCGGCGTTCGGGAAGTTGTAACCCGGCCGCACGTGCACGTTGACCAGATACGCGACCACATCGGCGTTGGCCGCGGGAGCGGAGATCGTCGCCGCCGCACCCGCAGCGGCGGCCAGGACAACCAGAACCGGCTTCATGGGTTAAGAGCCTATTCCGTGCCCGCCGTCGATGCGGGGCACTTAGGCTAGCCAGCTATGAGGCTCATGGCTGCAGCTGCGCTCGCGTGCGGGTTCGTCGCCGCACCCCTGATGACCGCCGCGAATGCGCCGGCGTCGCCCGGCTACTGCGACGGCGCCGACTGTGTTCCCTACGTCGACCGCACCGCGGTGGAGGGCACTCACTGCGTGCAGAACACCCGCTACAACTTCGGTATCGACGCGTCGGGCAACACGCTGGCATGCAACTCGCGCAGCACCTGGATCTCGTCGCCGCCGCTGATCGGCATCCGCACCAACCGACTGCCGTGCGGGGATGCGACCGGGGTGGCCCAGTCACCCGACGGCGTTCCGCTCAGCTGCAAGGGCGGCGCGTGGACGCCCGACTACCAGGTGATCTTTTACGACTGACGCTCGTCAGTAGGCCCGTGCGACGTAAGCCAAGGCGTCGGCGTCGTCATCGGTTTCCGGCAGCGTGCCGTCACCGCGTTGCAGGCAGCGCACCGTGAGACCCGCCGCGGCGAGTTCCTCTTCCCCGGATACGCCGACCTTGTCCCACGGCAGCCGGGCCACGCCCGTCTGCGCGGCTTCGCGCGCCTCGTCGATCGTCGCGCAGTCGGTGACGGCCGCGTCGCGGCGCGCGGTCGCCGCGGCGAGCATGTCCGCCTGAATTCCCTCGACCAGTTCGGACACCACCTCGGTGACGTCGTCGAGGCTGACCGCGGTCTTCTCGCGGGTGTCGCGGCGGTAGAGGATCGCCGCGTTCTTGTCGAGATCGCGGGGGCCGAGCTCGATGCGGATCGGCACACCCTGCAGATCCCAGTCGGTGGCCCGCCAACCGAACGCGGCCTCGACATCGTCGTCCAACCGCACCCGCACGCCGCGGGCGCGGAGCTCGTCGGCCAGCGTGGCGGCGGCCCGGGCGACGCCGCCGTCGCCGTTGTCCTTGACCACCACCACGACCGCCTGCACCGGGGCGAGCCTGGGCGGCACGACGAGCCCGGAGTCGTCACCGTGACACATGATCAGTCCGCCGAGCATTCGGGTCGAGGCACCCCACGACGTGGTCCAGCAGAGCTCGGAGGAGCCCCCGGCGCTGGAGTAGGCGATGCCGAAGGCTCGGGCGAACCGTTGACCGAGCTCGTGTGATGTGGCCATCTGCAGGGCCTTACCGTCGCGCATGACGCCCTCGCACGTCATGGTGTTGGCGGCGCCGGCGAAGCGTTCCTTGGCGGTCTTGCGCCCGACGATCACGGGCACCGCCATCACCTCGCGCAGGAACCGCTCGTAGACGTCGTGCAGGATCAAGCGGGCGTAATCGCGCGCCTCGGTTTCGCTGTCATGCGCGGTGTGACCTTCCTGCCACAGAAACTCCGTGGTGCGCAGGAAGATTCGGGGCCGCATCTCCCAGCGCACCACGTTGGCCCACTGGTTGAGGAGCAGCGGCAGGTCGCGGTAGCTGTCGATCCACTTGGCCATGTACTCGCCGATGACGGCTTCACTGGTCGGCCGGATCGCCAACGGCTCGGACAACTCCTTGCCACCGCCATGGGTGACGACGGCGAGTTCCGGGCTGAACCCCTCGACGTGCTCGGCCTCGCGCTCGAAGAAGTTCATCGGGATCAGCAGCGGAAAGTACGCGTTCTGTGCACCCGATCCCTTGATCCGCGCATCGAGGTCGGCCTGCATCCGCTCCCAGATCGCGTAGCCGGTCGGCCGGATCACCATGGTGCCGCGCGCGGGTCCGTTCTCGGCGAGCTTCGCTTTGTTCAGCACGTCCTGGTACCAGCGGGGAAAGTCTTCGTGCTGCGGCGTCAGCACCGGCATGTTCTACCTCTCATCGTCTGTCGGTTGTGATCTGCGCCTCGCTACGGTTTTGAGACCAGAGCGTATGCGCGGCGAACGTGATGAATCGGGGCAAGCGGGGTACAACCACGGGCGTGGTAATCGATGTGCGTCTGCGGCCGGCAGACCCTCTGCGGATCGAAGTGCCGGCCACCGCGGATCGACTGGCACAGATTCGTCGCCGGCTTGTCGGCTGGATGGAGCCGATCGGCGTGCCCGACGCTGTGGGCTCCGACATCGTGCTCGCCGTCAACGAGGCCGCCACCAACTGCGTCGAACACGCCTATCTGAATTCCGCCGACGGCGTGATGGTGGTCGAAGCGAACGTCGACGACGGCCGGATTGTGGTGAGTGTTTCCGATCACGGCGAATGGCGGACGCCGAGCACGGAGCCGACGACACGTGGCCGGGGTCTGCCGATCATCCGCGCCCTGGGCAACGACGTGGAGGTGACTCGATCGTCGGCGGGCACAACCGTGCGCATGGACTTCGACGTGGCCGACGCCGAACGCGGCGGTCAAGAATTGGGTAGCCGCACCACCTGAACGAAGAACTCGTCGATCTGGCGCACGGCGTTCATGAACTGATCGAGATCGACCGGCTTGGTGACGTATGCGTTGGCGTGCAGTTTGTAGCTACGCAGAATGTCTTCTTCGGCCGACGAGGTGGTGAGCACCACCACCGGAATGTGGCTGAGTTCGGCGTCGGATTTGATCTGCTCGAGCAACTGCCTGCCGTCGTATTTGGGCAGATTCAGGTCCAGCAGGATCAGGTCCGGCTGCGGCGCGTCGGCGTACTTGCCCCGGCGGTACAGGAAGTCCAGCCCCTCCTCGCCGTCGTGCGCGACGTGCAGGGTGTTCTTGATCTTGTTGTGCTCGAACGCTTCTCGGGTGATCAGTTCGTCACCCGGGTCGTCCTCGACGAGCAGTACGTCGATCGCCCGGCCGTCCAATGTCATGCGGTTGATCCTTCCATTTCGGCCTCGACAGGGTCGTCGACGACGCAGGGAATGGTGAAGCGGAATCGAGTGCCCTCGGCATAGCCGGTGTCGATCCAGATGTTACCGCCGTGGTGTTCGACGATTTTCTTGCACAGTGCCAGGCCGATTCCCGTTCCGGTGTAGACGTCGCGACCGTGCAACCGCTGGAAGATCACGAAGACCTTCTCGGCGAATTCCTCGGGAATGCCGATCCCGTTGTCGGTGACCGTGAAAAGCCAAGCGCCCTCGCGGGTGCCATCGCCCACCGTGCAGTCGATGACGATCCGCGGCGCGACCTCGGGCTTGCGGAACTTCACCGCGTTGCCGATCAGGTTCTGCAACAACATCGTCAGCAGGGTCGGATCGCCCTTCACGGTGGGCAGCGGCTCCCCGGTGCGGACCACCTCCGCGCCGGACTCCTCGATCGCGGCGGCCAGGTTCTCGATCGCGTCGCTCAGCACCGCGTCGAGATCGACATCGGCTTCGGTCGAGCCCAGCCTGCCGACGCGCGAGAAGGTGAGCAGGTCGTTGATCAGCACCTGCATCCGCTTGGCGCCGTCGACGGCGAACCGGATGTACTCGACGCCACGCTCATCGAGCTTGTCGCCGTAGCGCTTCTCGATCAGCTGGCAGAACGAGGCCACCTTGCGCAGCGGCTCCTGCAGGTCGTGCGACGCGACGTAGGCGAACTGCTCGAGTTCGGCGTTCGAGCGTTGCAGTTCCAGCGCCTGCTCGCCGAGCTGCTCCCTGGCCGAACGCGACGCCTCGAGCTCGTCGACGATGCGCTGGCGCATGTCCTCCACGTCGGCGGCGATGGCCTGGATATCGCGCGGCCCCTGGACCGAGATCTTCTCGTCGAAGCTGCCCTCGGTGATCCTGCGGCACGCCGCGGCGAGCTTCTCCAGCGGTCGGGTGACCGCCTTGCGCACGAGCAGCGCCAGCACCGCACCCGCGACGAAGAACGCCACGAGGATCGAGATCAGCAGGGTGTCGCGCCACCTCTGTACCGCGGCGAGTTCGTCGACCGCGTCCTGGCGGGCCTGCGTCAGGTCGCGATTCTGGTCGTCGAACAGCACGCGTAGGGCGTCGAATCCCTGCTTCCCGCGTTCGGCGGTCGCGGCGTCCAGGACTCTGGGCGCTCCCGGCGTGACCGAGGCGATCAGCGGGTCTGCGTACGTGGTGCGCCACGCGTTGGCCGCCTTCTCGATCGCGTCCAGATCGTTGATGAGCTCCTGCCGGTGACCGACTCCGTCCCGAATCTGCCGCACGGAGTCGTTTTCAACCTGCTGGCCTTCGTAATACGGCTCGAGGAATTGCGGATCGGCGGCGATCGCGTATCCGCGCACAGCCGTCTCCTGGTCGCGCAGTGCGGCCTGCAGCTGGTAGGCGGCGACGCGGGCGGGCTGGATGCCGAGGTTCAACTCGCGCGAGACCTCGTCGGTGCGGTTCAACAGCAGCGCACCGACGATCGCACCACCGATGACGACGATGCCCATCAGCGACAGCACCGCGTTCTGCCACCCCTGGACGGTGAGGCGACCCCTCATCCGGTGGTCGTCCGCTCCACCCGCACCACCGCGATGTCGTCGCTGATGCCGCCCACCGATTGGGCACGGCGCTCGACGTCGTCGATCAGCGCGCGGACGAACTCGCGGCCGGGAAGGTGTGCGTAGCCCCGGGCCACTTCGAGCAGGCCGGCCTCGCCGAGGCGTTCGGTCCCGCGGCCCGACCGCCCCTCGAACAATCCGTCGGTCAGCAGTAACAGGCCATAGCCGGGCGGCAGCTCGAAGAGATTCAGCGGCCACTCGCGGCCGTAAAGGCCGAGCGCGGGTCCGACCCTGGGTTCTATCCACTCCACGGTGTTGTTTCCGTGCAGCAGCATCCCGGGATGACCGGCCGACACGACGTTGAAGCTGAGGTTGTCCGTGGACATCGCCACGCTGCAGACGGTCGCGAAGATGCTCGATCCCGGTCGTTCGGTGCTCAGGATCCGTTCGAGCTGACGCATGCGCTCGTTGCCGCGCAGTCCGGCGAACGTCAGCGCGCGCCAACCGATCCTCAACGCCACGCCGAGCGCGGCCTCGTCGGGACCGTGTCCTGCGACATCGCCGACCATGACGTGCACGGTGCGGTCGGGTGTCTGCACGAAGTCGTAGAAGTCGCCGCCGAGGAGGGCGTGCTGCCGGCTCGGCCGGTACTCGGCGACGATGTCCACCCCGGGTGCGTCCAACAGCAGCGGCGACGGCAGCAGGCCGCGTTCGAGGCGGGCGTTCTCCATCGCGCGCAGTTCACTGGCGTGCAGTTCCACCGAGGTCAGCTCGGCGCGTTTGCGCTCCACCGCGTACAGCAGCGCGCGCCGCAGTGTCTCCGGTTCGACGCGGCCCTTGACGAGGTAGTCCTGGGCGCCCGCGGCCACCGCGGAGATCCCGAAGTGCTCGTCGTTGAGACCCGTCAGCACGACGATCGGCATCGTGATGTCGCGCCTAGCGACCCGGTCGAGGGCCTTGATGCCGTCGGCGTCCGGCAGGTTCAGATCGAGCAGCACGCAATCGGGCCGGAAAACCTCGAGCTGCTGTTCGGCGTCCTCCATCGTCGCCGCCCACACCACTTTGATCTTGGAGTCGGCGTCGGCGATCAGCTCCTCGACCAGTATGGCGTCACCGCGGTCGTCCTCGATGAGGAGCACCGAAAACGGGCGCAGCGCAGCACCGCCCCCGGCCGAGGCCGAGGGGTCTTGGTCATGAAGCGCGCGCATATGCCAATCTTCCGGGTTGGTCACCGCGGTCGCCTCGACCTCTGCTTCAGTGACAGATCCTGACAATAGTGCCTGAATCGTTGTGGCGGTGGCGGAGGGATTTGAACCCTCGGACGGGGGTTACCCGTCACACGCTTTCGAGGCGTGCTCCTTAGGCCGCTCGGACACGCCACCGTGTGGCAGCTTACCGGGCGGGCACCGGTCTACTCCAATCGCTGCCGGGAGAAGAACGCCTCCAGCAGCGCCGCGCACTGGTCGGCCAACACACCGCCGCGCACCTGGGGCCGGTGCGTCAGGCGCCGGTCGCGCACCACGTCCCACAGCGACCCGACGGCACCGGTCTTGGGTTCCCACGCGCCGAACACCACCCGCGCCACCCGCGCCATCACCAGCGCACCCGCGCACATCGTGCAGGGCTCGACCGTGACCGCCAGCGTCGCGCCCTCCAGCCGCCAGCCGTCGCCGAGTTCTTTCGCCGCGGCCCGGATCGCGAGGATCTCGGCGTGCGCGGTGGGGTCGCCGAGCGCTTCGCGCGCGTTGGCCGCGCGGGCGAGTTCGGTGCCGTCGGCCGAGACGACGACGGCGCCGATCGGTACGTCCTGCGGACCCGCAGCCGCGGCGGCCGCGAGGGCAGCGCGGATCAGCGCCTCATCGTCGGGGAGCGTCGGGGATCACCGACCCATGCGGTCGAGCACGTCCGACAACTCGTCGGCGAAACCCATCTCGCGCGCGATGCGGCCCAGCTGTTCGTCGGCGTAGAGGTCGGATTCGTCGAGGATGACGCCGAGGACGGCCTCCGGCAGCCCGACGTCGGAGAGCAGGCCCAGATCGCCCTCCTCGAATGGTTCGGCCTCCTCCAGCTCCTCGGGCTCGATGTCGGCGTCGAGCATCTCCAGGGCCTCGGCGGCGATGTCGTAGTCCAGCGCGGCGGTGGCATCCGAGAGGAACAGCCGCGCGCCCGAAGGGGCCGGACGCACGATCACGAAGAACTCGTCGTCGACGTCGAGTAACCCGAACACGGCTCCCGCGCTGCGGATTTCGCGCAGTTCCCGCTCGGCGGCGGTGAGGCTGGTCAGGGCCGCCCTGCGCATCGGCGCGCATCGCCACTTACCGTCCTCGCGGACGACGGCAACGCCGAAGCCGTCGGGAGTGTCCGTGGACTGCTCCCTCGCCGGCGCACGCTGTGCTCCCATGTCGGCCTACGGTAGTCGCCGACCATGGCCTTGACCAGGAATCGACACCAAGCCTGACGTCGGTCGATGGCCCTCGATGTGCCAACCTTGGTGGGTGACCAACACACCGGTTTGCGTGCTCGGCCTGGGGCTGATCGGCGGTTCGGTGATGCGCGCGGCCGCGGGGGCCGGTCGCGAGGTGTTCGGTTACAACCGGTCCCTGGAGGGCGTCCAGGCCGCGACCGCCGACGGATTCGACGCCTCCGAAGACCTCGACGCCGTGCTGAAGCGGGCGGCGGCCGACGACGCGCTGATCGTCCTGGCGGTACCGGTGCCCGCGCTGGGCCAGATGCTCGGCCACATCCGCGAGGCGGCCCCAAACTGTCCGTTGACCGATGTGACGAGCGTGAAATCCGCTGTGTTGCAGGAGGTCCAGACACATGGCCTGCTGGAGCGCTTCGTCGGCGGCCATCCGATGGCGGGCACCGCGCATTCGGGGTGGACGGCGGGCGACGCCCGGTTGTTCGTGGGCGCGCCATGGGTGATCAGCGTCGACGAACACGTCGACCCGCAGGTCTGGAATCTGGTGATGAACCTGGCGCTGGACTGCGGCGCCGTCGTCGTCCCCGCCCGCTCGGACGAACACGATGCGGCCGCCGCGACGATCTCGCATCTGCCCCACCTGCTGGCCGAGGCCCTGGCCGCCACCGCCGGAGAGGTGCCGCTGGCATTCGCGCTGGCGGCCGGGTCGTTCCGCGACGGCACCCGGGTGGCCGCCACCGCGCCCGACCTGGTGCGGGCGATGTGCGAGGCCAACGCCGGCGAACTCCTGCCGGTGCTCGACCGCGCCCTGAAACTGCTCAATCGCGCACGCGACGCGCTGGCCGCGCACAAACCGCTGACCGACCTCATCGAGACCGGACACGCCGCCCGCATCCGCTACGACAATTTCGGCAGGCCGGAGATCGTCACGGTCGTGATCGGCGAGGACCGGTGGCGCGAGGAACTGGCCGCCGAGGGACGCGCGGGCGGGGTGATCAGATCCGCTCTGCCAGTCCTGGGTAATCGAGGATGAAGCCGTCCGAGTCGACGGTGATCGTGGTGTCGGCGACGGGCGAGTGCAGTTTGATGCCGTCCTCGGCGCTGCTGTAACTGATCACCGCGGTCTCGACAGACAGTTCGGGGAGCCGCACGTAGATCACCGGGCAGCTGATCGAATCTGTCCGCTGATACAGCCCGCTGCGCCGGATGGGCAGCGCGTTGAAGAAGGGGCTGAAGATCACGTCGACGTCGAGCGCGCCGTCGTAGGCGGCGCGGCGCGACTCACCGGTGTGCTGCTGAACCAGCCACATGTTCTCTTCGTCGCGGGCGATCGAGAGTTGGCGCTCGCGCTCGGCGAGCGTGACGGTCATGGAGAGTCGTTTGGTGCCGCCCGTTTCGTCGGTCACCAAGTCATAGTCGGCGGAGAACGCGGGATGAGACGGCGTCGCGGCGGCCACGATCCGGCCGTACGCCTTGATGCGGTTGCCCGACACATGCACCCGGACCGATTCCATCCGCGGGACGTCGTGTGCCCGCCAGGTCAGAATCGCCGGCCATGTTTTCTCGGAGCCGCCTGCTTCACTCACCCCTATACCGTATGCGAAGGGTCCCCTCGTTCGTAACGTGCATCGTCGGTGGGTTTTCGGGCGCGCTGTGATGTTGCGCCGGGGCGGGATTCGAGAACGACTTCGTCACCGAGGAACGGCTGCGGCATGCGTCGTCCCCGGATACTGAGCCGCCCGGTGCCCGGCACCGAGAGCCAAACCGCGAACGCGAGCGCCGCATCGAGGAGCAACGCCAGCGCCGTCACCATCAACGCGCCGACCAATGCCAGATGGAACTGCCGCACCTTGATGCCGTCGATCAGATAGCGTCCGAGACCGCCGAGGCTGGCGTACGCGGCGACCGTCGCGGTGGCCACGATCTGCAGCGTGGCGGTGCGCAAACCGCCGAGGATCAACGGCAACGCGATCGGGGTCTCGACGCGCAGCAGGATGCGTCGTTCTGTCATCCCCATCGAGCGCGCGGCATCGACGACGGTCCGGTCCACGTTGGCGATGCCGGCATAGGCGCCCGCCAGAATCGGCGGAATGCCCAGCAGCATCAACGCGACGGTCGGCGGCACCAGCCCCAGCCCCCACAGCAGCACGCCGAGCAGCAGCACCCCGAGTGTCGGCAGCGCGCGCAGCGCGTTCACACCGGTGACGACGAGAAACGTTCCGCGCCCGGTGTGGCCGATGAGCATCCCGATCGGAATCGCGATCAGCGCCGAGAAGAACAGCGCCACCACGGTGTACTCGAGGTGTTCGAGAGTGCGGGCCAGGAGCCCGGCGGGCCCGCCCCAGTTGGCGGCGGTGAAGAGGTAGGCCAGCGCCTCCCGCAGAAAATCCATTGGCCCCGTCATGACACCGCCCTCGCCCGGCCCCATGTCCGAGGCCCGCGCGCCGCACGCGTCCACGGGGTGAGTGCCCTACCGAGGAGCATGATGAGCGTGTCGATGACGATCGCCAGCACGAAGATCGCGATGATGCCGGCGACGATCTGATCGCTCTTGTTGGCCTGGTAGCCCTCGGTGAACCAGGTGCCCAGCCCGCCGATGCCGATCACCGAACCGACCGACACCATTGAGATGTTCGTGACGGCCACCACGCGCAGGCTGGCGATCAGCACCGGAACGGCAAGGGGTAGTTCGACTTTCACCATTCGAGTCAGCGGCCGGTAGCCGACCGCGGTCGCAGCGTCGAGAACCGTCGGCGACACCGCATCCAGCGCCTCCGGTACCGCACGCACCAGCAGGGCGACGGTGTAGAGCGTCAGCGCCACGATCACGTTCGCCTCGTCGAGGATGCGGGTCGGGATGATCAGCGGCAGCACGACGAACAGCGCCAGCGACGGGATGGTGAAGACGATGCTCGCGGTGACCGTGGTCAGGCGTCGCAGCGTGGTGGTGCGCTGGATCGCCGCGCCCATCGGCACGGCGATGATCAGCCCGAGCACGATCGGGATCAGCGACAGGCGCAGGTGGATCACCGTCAACGCCCACAGGTCATCGAGGTGGTTGAGCAGATACCGCATCCGTTAGCCCAACTCCGGGACCCGGCGCTGCTTTTCGAGTTCGGCCAGCACGTCGTCGGCCCTCACCCCGCCGATCAACCGCCCGTCGCCGTCGACCGCGACCCCCAGCCCGCTCGGCGAGGACAGCGCCGCGTCGAGCGCGCTGCGCAGCGTGCCGTCGGGACGGAACAGCGATCCGCCGCCGATGGTGCTGTCGTAGAGCGGCTTTCCGCTGCGGCGCAGCGCCACACCGTCGGCGTTGATCCACGCGTACGGTTTTCGGTCGTCCCTGGTGACCAGCCTCCAGTCGTCGGGACCCAAGTCCAGTGCATCGACGTCGTTTTCGTCGACGTGGCCGACCTCGTGCAGCGGTAGGCCCGAGGCGTGGAAGAACTGCAGCCCGCGGTAGCCGCGGTCGGCGCCGACGAACGCCGCCACCTCCTCGTTGGCCGGGTTCGACAGCACGAACGCGGGGTCGCCGTACTGCTGCAGCACCCCGCCACGCCCGAACACCGCCACCCGGTCGCCGAGCTTGACCGCCTCGTCGATGTCGTGGGTGACGAACACGACGGTCTTGCGCAATTCGCTTTGCAGGCGGGCGATCTCGGCCTGCAGGTCCTCGCGCACGACGGGGTCGACGGCACTGAACGGCTCGTCCATCAGCATGATCGGCGGGTCGCCGGCCAGCGCACGGGCCACCCCGACCCGCTGCTGTTGACCGCCCGACAACTGCGCCGGGTAGCGATCGGCGAGCTTGACGTCGAGGCCGACGCGTTCCATCACCTCGAGCGCCGATCGCCGTGCGCTGCGCCGTGATTCGCCCCGCAACACCGGTACGGTGGCCACGTTGTCGACCACCCGCAGGTGCGGCATGAGCCCCGCGCTCTGGATCACGTATCCAATGCCCAGCCGCAGTTTGACCGGATCCACCTTGGTCACGTCGCGGCCGTCGACGGTCAGGGTGCCCGAGCTGGGCTCGATCATTCGGTTGATCATGCGCATGGAGGTGGTCTTGCCGCAGCCGGACGGGCCGACGAACACCGTCAGCGTTCCCTCGGGCACCTCCAGCGTGAGGTCGTCGACGGCGACGGTGCCGTCCGGGTAGCGCTTGGTGACGTTGGAGAACTCGATCATGATTGTCTGTCCCCTGCCCTTCGGGCGTGGGCCCTCTTCGCGCGAGCGCTCATCGCGTCTGCACCGGCCTGTCGAATCCGTTGTCCGCGATCCACTTCTGCGCCGCTTCATCGGGATCGACGCCCCGGTTGCCCTCGACGGAGGTGTTGAGCTCGATCAGGGCCTCGGTGGTCAGCTTCGCACTGACCGCGTCGAGCACCGTCTTGAGATCGGTGGACATCTTCTGCGACGCAACCAGCGGCACCACGTTGGCCGCCAGGAACACGTTCTCCGGATCCTCGAGCACGACGAGCCTGCTCTGCTCGATCGCCGGCGAGGTGCTGAAGATGTTCGCGGCGGTGACCGCCCCGCTGTTGAGAGCCTGGACGGTCGCCGGGCCGCCGCCGTCGCTGATCGCGACGAAGTTCGCCGGTGCGATGTCGAGGCCGTAGCGGTCCTTGAGCCCCACCAGACCGGTCACACGGGTCTGAAACTCCGATGGCGCACCGACTTTCACCTCCGGCGAGTGCTTGGCCAGATCGGCGATGGTCTTGAGGTTCCACCGCTGTGCGGTCGCCTCGGACACCGCGAGGGTGTCCTTGTCCTCGGCGGGTGACGGATACAGGATCGACAAGTCTCCCGGCAGCACCTTGAACAGTTCGAGCAGGACCGCGTCGGGGGTGGTGGCGGTGGTGTCCTCGTCGAAGTACTGCAGCAGGTTGCCCGTGTACTCCGGGATCAGGTCGATGGAGTGGTCTTGCACCGCAGGGATGTAGGTCTCGCGGCTGCCGATCCCGAACTGGCGGCGCACGGTGAAGCCGTTGGCCTCCAGCGCCTGGGCGTAGATCTCGGCGATGATCTTCGACTCGGTGAAGTCCGCCGACCCCACCGCGATCGTCTTGAGGTCACCGGAGATCTCGCCGCCCCCGAGCGGGTTCGAGCTTCCGCAGGCCGTGCTCATCAGGAACGCGAGAACCGCCACCACCACGACGAGCGGCCGGCGCCGGCGCCGCGGCATCGAGGTCATGGATCCGACAGTATCGACATCACCGCAGCTACGCGCGGTTTGTTGGGCATCGATTCGACGGGCCACGTCAAACGCCGTTTGCCGGGCATCCGAAAGGGCAAAGATGGAGCCATGAGTACCGATCCGTATGGGGCGTCAGCGCAGAACGAGCCGGAACCCTACGGTCCACCCAACCCCGGGCCGCCGGTTCCGCCGACGGACGACGAGATCGCCGAGCACACCCCGCCGTCGGTCAATAAGGTTCACTTCACCCGGGCCGCAGCGTTGTGGACCGCGGTCATCAGCGGCCTGCTCATCCTGATCGTGCTGCTGATCTTCATCGCGCAGAACACCGAGTCGGCGCAGTTCGCGTTCCTCGGCTGGCGCTGGCAGCTGCCGTTGGGGGTGGCGATCCTGCTCGCCGCGGTGTGCGGCGGCCTGATCGCCGCGCTCGCGGGCATGGCGCGCATGGTCCAATTGCGCCGCGCGGCGAAGAAGAACTACAGGGCCGCGCTGCGCTAGCGGATCGCCTCGAGCCCGGCGTCGATCAGCGGCGCGACCGCGTCGTCGACCATGGTGACGAACTCGGACGGCGCGCCGCCCACCCGGCCGCGGTAGGCGATGCCCGCGGCGATGATCGCCAGCTTGAAGTACGCCAGGCCCATGTAGAACTCCCAGTGGTCCAGCGGCTGACCGGAGGCCACCGAATACCGTTGTGCGAGTTCGTCTGCCGGGGGAATCAGTGGTGACGCCCACGCCGCGTCGGCGTGCACCATGTTGAACATCGGGTGGCGGTACACACACATCAGCGCGGCGTCGCTGATCGGGTCGCCCAGGGTCGACATCTCCCAGTCCAGAACCGCCAGCACCTTGGTTCCGTCGTCGGCGTCGAGCATCGTGTTGTCGATGCGGTAGTCGCCGTGCACGATCGCGCTGCGGCTCTGCGCCGGGATCGCCTCTCCCAGCGCGGTGTGCAGTCGCTTGACGTCGTCGTCGCGTTCGTCCCCTTCACGGCGCACCAACTCCCACTGCCCGCCCCAGCGCTTCACCTGCCGTTCGAGGTACCCGGTGGGCTTGCCGAAGTCGCCGAGGCCGACCTCTTCCGGATCGAGGGCGTGCAGGTCGGCGAGCACCTTGATCAACGCATCGACGCAGGCCTCGATGGCGGCCTTGTCGCCGAGGGCCTCGAGTTCGGCCGCGTGACGGATCACCCGCCCGGGGACGTACTCGACCATCTGGAACGGCGCGCCGAGCACCGAGTCGTCGTTGCGCATGGTCACCGCGCGCGGCACGGGCACGGCCGTGTTCTGCAGAGCGGAGATGACCTTGTACTCGCGGGCCATATCGTGCGCCGACGGCGTCAGGCCGTGCAGCGGAGGCCTGCGCAGCACCCACTTCGACTGGTCGTCGCACACCAGGAAGGTCAGGTTGGAGCGGCCGCCGGAGATCAGCTCGGCGCGCAGGTCACCGGAGCGGACGATGCCCTCCGAGCGCAGATGACGGTCCAGGGCGTCGAGGTCGAGCCCCTCCAGTCGGGCGGGCTTGGGCGGGCGCGGCTCAGCGGTCATTCGCAAATGTCTACCACTGCTGATTCCTGGGCAGCAGGTCCCATACGTGCTCCGTCGAGTTGATGCCGGCGACGAAGAACGCCTCGCGCGTCGACGACCACAGCAGGCGGGTGATGCCGGCGTAGTCGACCTGCACGCACAACAGCCGTTCGGTGCCCATGACGTGGTGGACCAGGGCGTTGATGACGCCGCCGTGGCTGAACAGCGCGACGGTGTCCTCACGTTTGGCGGAGGAGACGATGTCGTCGACCCCGGCCCTGACCCGCGCGATGAACTCGGACTGGTCGACGCCGCTGGGCAACTCGCCGTTGGCCAACCGGCGCATGTCCTCTTCGGAGATCTCCTCGACGGGCGTGTAGTGCGAGAGGTCGCGGTCGTACTCGGCCAGCCGGTCGTCGATGTCGATCGACAGGCCCAGCGCCTCGGCGACCGGTCCCGCGGTCTGGATGGCGCGCTTCTGCGGGCTGCTGACCAACCGCGCGATGGGAAACCGCGCGAGCGCTTCGGGTAGCCGTTTGGCCTGTTCGATGCCCTCTTCGGAGAGGTCGGGATCGGAGCCCTGCCCCGGCTCGCTGCGGAGCGGCAACGCATGTCGAATGATGAGCAACTGCACCGTGCCACCATATGGCCATGGGTTCCGGGAAGGATTTCGCAGCCGAACTGTTCGACCTGAGCGACCGGGTCGTGCTGGTCACCGGCGGCAGCCGCGGGTTGGGCAAGGAGATGGCGATGGCGGCCGCGCGGTGCGGTGCGGACGTCGTGATCGCCAGCCGCAAGTACGACTCGTGTGTGGCGACGGCCGAGGAGATCGCCGCGGCGACCGGGCGGGCGGCGCTGCCCTACCAGGTGCACGTCGGGCGGTGGGATGAGCTCGACGGGTTGGTCGACGCGGCCTACGCGCGCTTCGGCAAGGTCGATGTGCTCGTCAACAACGCGGGAATGTCGCCGCTGTACGAGTCGCTTCCCTCGGTCACCGAGAAGTTGTTCGACTCGGTGATCAACCTGAACCTCAAGGGCCCGTTCCGGTTGTCCGCGCTCGTGGGTGAGCGCATGATCGCCGACGGTGGCGGCTCGATCATCAACGTGAGCTCGAGCGGTTCGCGCCGCCCGCGCCCCGAGCAGCTGCCCTATTCGGCGGCCAAGGCGGGACTCAACGCGCTGACCGAGGGGCTCGCGCTGGCCTACGGCCCGACCGTGCGGGTGAACACGCTGATGCCCGGCCCGTTCCTCACCGACATCAGCAAGGCGTGGGACATTCCCGCGACGCAGAAGGGCGCGCAGCACTTCGCGCTGCAGCGGCTCGGCGAGCCACCCGAGATCGTCGGCGCCGCACTGTATTTGATGTCGGACGCGTCGAGTTACACGTCGGGCTCGATCATCCGCGTCGACGGCGGCATGCCCTGATCGTTAGTTCCGCGAACGTGGGTTACCCGCACGCTTTTCGGCCTCTAGACGTGCGGGTAACCCACGTTCGGCGGGAGGGGGTCAGGGGGTGACGATGTTGAACGCCGGGTCCGGGCGGTCCAGCGCGCCGATCAGCGACTGCAGCGCGCCGGTGTCGCCGGAGATGTCCAGACCGGGCGAGCTGTCGTCGCCCGCGGCGAGCGCAAGCAGCCGCAGCTTGCTGGCCACGTTCACGGTCGCCTGAGCCGACGCTTCGTCGGCGGCCACCTTGCGGTGCACCAGCACCCCGTTGCGCAGCGTGAGCCGATAATTGGTTGCGGTGTCGCCGAAGGTGACGTCGATGGCGAGGTCCAGATCCCATGCCCGCGGACCGTTCACGGTGATGGCCAGCGCGTCGAAGATCTGCTCGGGGGTCAGCTGCGCGACCATCGACGACGACGTGGTCTGGGTGGGAGTGCCGAAATTGCCCTCGCGCAGTTCCGTCGCACCGGAGAGGAAGAAGTTGCGCCACACCGCGTTCTCGGCGCCGTAGGCGAGTTGTTCGAGGGTGTCGGCGTACAGTTCACGCGCTTCGGCGTGCTGCTCGTCGGTGAACACAGCGTGGTCGAGAAGGGTTGCTGCCCAACGGTAGTCGCCTTCGTCGAAGGCCTTGCGGGCGACCTCGACCACGCGGTCCAGTCCGCCCATCGCCTCGACGTAGCGGGGGCCTGCGGCCTCCGGTGGATGCGCCCACAGCCGCCCCGGATTACCGTCGAACCAGCCCATGTACCGCTGATAGACAGCCTTGACGTTGTGGCTGACCGAACCGTAGTAGCCGTGCGCATGCCAGGCTTTTTGCAGCGCGGGGGGAAGCGTGAAGTCCTCGGCGATCTCAATGCCGGTGAAGCCCTGGTTCAGTTGACGCAGCGTCTGGTCGTGCAGATAGGCGTACAGATCCCGTTGCAGCGACAGGTATTCCACGATGCGGTCGCGCCCCCAGGTCGGCCAGTGGTGGGACGCGAACACGACATCGGCGCGGTCGGCGAACGCGTCGATCGCCTCGGTCAGGTAACCGGCCCATCCGTGGGGGTCGCGCACCAGCGCCCCGCGCAGGGTCAGCAGGTTGTGCAGGTTGTGGGTGGCGTTCTCGGCCATGCACAGCGCGCGGTACTTCGGGAAGTAGAAGTGCATCTCGGCGGGCGCCTCGGTGCCGGGCGCCATCTGGAACTCGATCTCGACACCGTCGACGGTGTGGGTCTCGCCGGTCTCGCGGATGTCGACCGTCGGAACGATCAGCGCCACTTCGCCCGTCGACGTCACCTGCCCGAGCCCGCACCCCACCTGCCCCTGCGGCCCGCGAGCCAGCAGCGCGCCGTACATGTAGCTCGCGCGGCGGCCCATGGCGGTGCCCGCATATACGTTCTCCTGCACGGCATGTTCGGTGAAGTGCTCGGGCGCGATGATCGCGACGCGACCGGCGTCGACGTCGGCCTGTGAGGTGACGCCGAGGACGCCGCCGAAATGGTCGACGTGGCTGTGGGTGTAGATCACGGCGGCCACGGGACGATCGCCCCGATGTTCGCGGTACAGCGCCAGCGCCGCCGCCGCGGTCTCCGTGGAGATCAGCGGGTCGATCACGATCACGCCGGTGTCGCCCTCGACGAAGGTGATGTTGGACAGGTCGAATCCGCGCACCTGGTAGATGCCCTCGACCACTTCGTAGAGACCCTGTTTCGCGCACAGCCCGCTCTGGCGCCAGAGGCTGGGGTGCACCGACGCCGGGGCATCGCCGTCGAGGAAGGCATACGTGTCGTTGTCCCAGACCACCCGGCCGTCGGCGGCCTTGATCACACACGGCTCGAGCGCCGCAATGAAACCGCGGTCGGCATCGGTGAAGTCCGCGGTGTCGTCGAACGGTAGCGCCGTGAGGTGCTCCCGGTGGGCGGACTGGATGACGGCCGAGGGAGGTTTCTGCTGCATGGCGTCACGATATTCATCCCCGCGTCGGCGCGGGGCTGGTTCACTGAGCCCATGCATGTACGCCGAGTGGTGACCGGTCACGATCCGTCAGGCAAGTCCGTGTTCGTCAGCGACGACGAGGTCGCACCGATCGAGACGATGCTGATGCCGGGCTTCGAGAACCACCTGTTGTGGGGTGGCGACGAGCCCTGCCGGTTTCCCGGCGATGGTTCGATGCCGCAGTGGCACAACTACTTTCCGCCCGTCGGCGGTTTTCGGTTCGCGATGCTGACGTTGCCGCCGTCGCACGGCGCCCAGGCCCCGGAGGCCCTCGACATCGACGAGGCGATGCTGGAGATGGAGGAGAAGCTGCCCGGCATGCTCGGCTACATGGACTACACCGATCCGGGCATGCACACGACGGACACGGTCGACTTCGAGGTGGTGCTCGAGGGCACGGTCGTGCTCGAGCTCGACGACGGCGCCGAAATGACCCTGCACCCGGGCGACACCGTCGTGCAGAACGGGACCCGGCACCGGTGGAAGAACCCGGGCGATACGCCGGCCCGGATGGCCGTGTTCATCTGCGGGGCAGAGCACGCCAACGTGCCGACCAGATAGTCAGGAGCTAGCCCTGCTCGGCCAGCCACCGGTCGGCGCGGCGTTTGGAAGCGCGAGAGAGCCACGCGTCCTGGATCAGCTCGGTCAGCTCGACCTTGCCGATCTCGCGTAATCGGCTGGCGCGCACCAGCACCGAGGGATGACCTTCGAAGCGGTCAGTGGTGAAGAACGGTGACTCGGGGTCCTGGATCAGCGCCAGCTTGTCCATCTCCGACTCGACCCAGATCATGATCACGTCGGCGTAGCGTTCGCCGGTCTCCGGATCCTCGGCGTCGGGCTGCGGCGTGCGAAAGAACACGAACGACTTGCCGCCGACCTGATAGATCGCGTTGCCCTTGGGACCCTCGATACGCGTGACGTGCGGCATGGCCGCGGCGATCTCGTGCACGTCGGTCACCCGCGCCGGGCGGTCACGCATGGCGGTCCAGCCGGTGCAGGATGACGTCGGACAGCGTGCCCTTGCGCACCGTCGCGGTCATGTACGTGCAGTGCGGTTGGCGGCGCCGGTCGGTCGGAGAGCCCGGATTCAGTAGTCGCAGGCCGGTTTTCGCGGTGGTGTCCCATGGGATGTGGCTGTGACCGAACACCAGCACGTCGGTGTCGGGATAGGCCCTGGCCATGCGGGCTTCGCGGCCGGTCGCCGCGCCAGTCTCGTGCACGACGGTGAAGCGCAGCCCGTCGAGCGTGACATCGGCGCGTTCGGGCAGCCGGCGCCTCAACTCGGCACCGTCGTTGTTGCCCCAGCAGGCGACCAGACGCCTGGCGCGAACCTCCAGCGCGTCGAGCAGCGACGGGTCCACCCAGTCGCCTGCGTGCACGACGACGTCGGCTTTCGTCACTTCGTCCCACACCCGCGGGGGCAGGTCCTTGGCGCGCTTGGGGACGTGAGTATCGGCGATCAACAACAGCCGCACTGTTCCCAATCTAGTGGGCGCCGCAATCGGCGCGACCGGGGCCGCGCCGAACGTACGGATGTGTGCGCATATCGCGAGTAACGGCGCGAACAAGCGCGCGCTCGGAGGATGAGAGAGCGCGCCCGAAGGGATTCGAACCCCTAACCTTCTGATCCGTAGTCAGATGCTCTATCCGTTGAGCTACGGGCGCATGGTCGATCTTCAGTGTTCAATTGTTCGGCTGACGTAGTCAGCCGTGGCGGAGGCGAGAGGATTTGAACCTCCGGTCGCCTTTGAGGGCGACAACTCATTAGCAGTGAGCCCCATTCGGCCGCTCTGGCACGCCTCCTGACGATTACCGCCGATCCGACAGCGTACACATGGCCTACCGCGCGAGGCAAAGCGCATTGGGCCGACCCATAAACTGGTGCGGTGAACGTCCGGCTGCGTCCCGAACTGGCTGATCTGCCCGCTTACACCCCGGGCAGGACGGTTCCGGGCGCAATCAAGATCGCCAGCAACGAAACGGTGCATCCCCCGCTGCCGAGCGTGCGGGCCGCGATCGAGGACGCGATCGGCAACATCAACCGCTACCCCGACAACGGCTACGTCGAGCTTCGCGAGCGGCTCGCCAAGCACGTCAACTTCGCCCCCGAGCACATTTCGGTGGGCTGCGGGTCGGTCAGCCTGTGCCAGCAGCTGATCCAGATCACCTCGACCGTCGGCGACGAGGTGCTGTTCGGGTGGCGCAGCTTCGAGATCTATCCGCTGCAGGTGCGCACCGCGGGCGCCACGCCCGTTCCGGTGCCGCTGACCGACCACACGCACGACCTCGACGCCATGCTGGCCGCGATCACCGACCGCACCCGGCTGATCTTCGTGTGCAATCCGAACAACCCGACGGGGACGGTCGTCGCACCCGATGCGCTCGCCCGCTTCGTCGCCGCGGTGCCGCCGCACATCGTGATCGCGCTCGACGAGGCCTACGTCGAGTACATCCGCGATCCGATGGTTCCCGACAGCTTCGGCCTGGTCCGCTCGCATCCCAACCTGGTTGTGCTGCGGACGTTTTCGAAGGCCTACGGCCTGGCGGGCCTGCGGGTGGGCTATGCGGTGGGCGACCCGGATCTCATCACGGCGCTCGGCAAGGTGTACGTGCCGTTCACCGCGACCAGCGTGTCGCAGGCCGCCGCCATCGCCTCGCTGGATGCCGCCGACGAGCTGCTCGAGCGCACCGACGCGGTGGTCGCCGAACGCGTCAGGGTCACCGACGCACTGCGCGCCGCCGGCTACACCGTGCCCGACTCGCAGGCCAACTTCGTCTGGCTGCCACTGCAGGGGCGCGCGCAGGAGTTCGCCGAGGCGTCGGCGGACAACCGCATCATCGTGCGGCCCTATGGCGACGACGGGGTGCGCGTCACCGTCGCGGCCACGCACGAGAACGACGCGTTTCTCGAGTTCGCCCGCCGATGGATAGGACCGCCATGAGCGACGCCCGCGAAACCTTCGATGCGCTCAAGCAGCGCACCGACACCCTCACCGACGCCGAGCTCGACGAGTTCTGGGCGACGCTCACCCCGGCCACCATCGACTTCATGATCGGCGAGTGGAAGGGCGGCGAGTTCCACACCGGTCACAAGGCCAACGGGTTCATGCAGCGCCTCAACTGGTTCGGCAAGACCTTCCATTCCGCGACCGACGCCAAGCCCCTGGTGTGCCTGGACGCCGACGGCAACAGGTTCTCCAACACCGAGGCCATGAAGGGCGAGGCCAGCCTGTGGATGGAGGAGTTCCGCGGCGAGGTGACGGCCTCGATGGTCTACGACGGCGCGCCGGTGCACGACCATTTCAAGGTCGTCGACGAGAGCGCCGTCGTCGGCATCATGAACGGCAAGGGCGCGCTCGACGGGGACCGGCACCTGTACTTCTACCTCGAGCGGGTGTAGCGCTAGGCCTGGCGGCCGGTGTAGGCGAGCAGCCGGGTCAGCGCATCGGCGTCGGCGCCGACATCGATCGGGTCGTCGAAGCCGGCGTTGGCGCGCCCCTCCGGGGTGATGATCTTGCGCGCCAGGTCCAGCACATAGTCGGACAACGACTCGGGTGCGGTGACCTCGCGTCCCACCGCCGCGGCGTAGTCCCACGCGTGCACCAGGAACTCCAGCGACAGAATGCCGACCATCACCCGGGCCGGCACCTCGTTGCCGCCGAACTCCACGGTGCCGTCCAGCCCGCGCCGCTGCCAGGCGTCGAGCGCCGAGCGCGCCGCGAACACCACCTGCTGCTCGATCGGGGCGTCGCGGTCGCGCTCGGGTGACTCCGCGCCCGCCATCGCGCCGAGAATCGCGATCGAGTTGAGCAGGTGGTCGGTCAGCGCCGCCACGTCGAATTCCCGGCACGGCGTCTGCTTGTGCAGATCGTCGGCGGCGATGCCGTGCAGCACGTGCTGCAGCACGGCGAAGGATTTCTCCGCACCTCGCAGTTCGTCGGTCGGCGGTGATTCGGGTCCTGCACGCAAGTCATCGGGCATGACGCCACGCTACGTCGCGATGGGGCGTTATCGTTGCCGAGATGAGGACGCACGTGCGAGTGGCGGCGGCGGTGCTGGTCTTGGCCGGTGTCGCGGCGGGATGCTCGCGCACCACCGAGGGATCCGTCGCGATGACGACCGAACCCGGGCCACCGTTGACCACCTCGCCGACACGGCCGACGTCTCCGTCGATTCCGGGGCTTGCCGACATCGGGCTGCCCGACATTCCGCTGCCGACACGCAACACCGACGTCCCGGTGGTCCCGGCACCGCCGAACGCGTTGTCGATGAAATGCGACGAGTACAACGGGCTCGACGAAGCGACCCAGGTTGCCGTCATCCGCGAGATCCTCAACCAGGAGGGCAACCCGCTCGGCCCCGACGGCGAGGGCATCGGACAGATGCTGGTCGACGCCGCGTGCCAGTTCCTGCCCAGCGCCACGGTGAACGAGGTTCTGCTGGGCAAGCCGCCGGGGTGAGCGCGGGGCCGACCAACTAGCGTGTTGGCCCATGGGCGAGACCTACGAATCCGTCACCGTTGACATCTCCGATCACGTCGCACGCGTGACGCTGATCGGGCCGGGCAAGGGCAACGCCATGGGCCCGGCGTTCTGGGCCGAGCTGCCCGACGTGTTCGGCACGCTCGACGCCGATCCCGAGGTCCGCGCCATCGTGCTGACCGGGTCGGGCAAGAACTTCAGCTACGGGCTCGACCTGGTCGCGATGGGCGGCAGCCTGCCCGGCCTGGAGTCCGGCGCCAAGGGCCGCCTCGAGTTCCACACCACGCTGCAGAAGATGCAGGGCGCCATCAACGCGGTCGCGGACTGCCGCACCCCCACCATCGCCTCGGTCCACGGCTGGTGCATCGGTGGCGGCGTCGACTTGATCAGCGCCGTCGACATCCGCTACGCCAGCGCCGACGCGAAGTTCTCCGTGCGCGAGGTGAAGCTGGCGATCGTCGCCGACGTGGGCTCGCTGGCCCGGTTGCCGCTGATCCTCTCCGACGGGCACCTGCGCGAGCTGACCCTGACCGGTAAGGACATCGACGCAGCCCGGGCCGAGAAGATCGGTCTGGTCAACGACGTGTACGACGACGCCGACGCCTCACTCGCCGCGGCGCACGCGACCGCCGCCGAGATCGCCGCCAACCCGCCCCTGACCGTGCACGGCATCAAGGATGTGCTCGACCAGCAGCGCATCGCCAGGGTGTCGGAGAGTTTGCGCTATGTAGCAGCGTGGAATTCGGCGTTCCTGCCGTCGAAGGATCTCGGCGAGGCGGTCAAGGCGATGTTCGAGAAGCGGCCTCCGAAGTTCACCGGCGAATAGCGTTGACTCCCAGCACATTCCCACCGGTTTCCCGGCTTTCCATCAGGAACTAGGCGTACAGAATCCCTTCGGCCGCAAGGGATTTCAGCACAACTCGCTGTGCGATGCGTCACCTCGGGCAACGATTCTGCCTGCAGCGGCGTTCAGCACTACATGACTGATACAACTCACTTCGCGTCGCTTGACAGCGACGCGGTTCAACGAATCGGTGCACCCCGTATCGGGGGCACAGCGGTGGCATTCACCTCGAATCGCTACGAACAGGCCGACGTCGCGGAGATGCTCACCAGCGTCGGCGGCCCGGAGTTCGTCCGCTTCGCCGCGACCAGTGGCGTGCAGAGTCGAAGTCTCTCTCTGCCGCTGTCCCGCTATCCGGAACTCTCGGGGTTCACTGAGGCCAACGACGCCTACATCGAGGTCGCCGCCGATCTCGGTGAGCAGGCCGTGCGATCGGCGCTCGAGGCTGCCCACGTCACCCCCGAGGAGGTCGACGCCATCGTGTTCGTTTCCAGCACCGGCGTCGCCGTGCCCACCATCGACGCGCGAGTGGCGTCGCGAATCGGGTTGCGGCCCGACGTCAAACGCATCCCGTTGTTCGGATTGGGTTGTGTCGCAGGCGCAGCCGGTATGGCTCGTGTGCACGACTATCTGAGAGGCTTTCGCTCCGACGTCGCGGTCCTGCTCTCGGTGGAACTGTGCTCACTGACGTTGCAGCGCAATGACACGTCGATTCCGGCGCTGATCGGCGCATGCCTGTTCGGCGACGGCGCGGCGGCCGTGGTGGTCTCGGGCGCCGACCGCGTTCCCCCGACGATCGCGCACGCACCCGCGGTGCTCGCGACCAGGAGTCGGTTGTTCCCGGACACGGTCGACGTGATGGGGTGGAACATCTCGTCGGAAGGCTTCGGGCTGGTGATGAGTCGCGAGGTCCCCCACATGGCCGCCAACTATCTCTCAGAAGAGGTCACCGCGTTCCTCGGCGACCACGGGCTCACGGTGGCGGACATTTCCACGTGGATCTGTCATCCCGGCGGCCCCAAGGTGCTCGACGCGATCGACACCGCGCTCGGCCTGCCGCCGGAGGCGAACACGCACAGCCGGAACTCGATGCGGGAGAACGGGAATTTCTCGTCGGCGTCGGTGCTCGACGTGCTGCACCGCACGCTCGCCTCGCCGCCCGCCCCGGGATCGTTCGGCGTGCTGCTCGCCATGGGGCCGGGGTTCAGCTTCGAGCTGCTTCTGTTGAAGTGGTGAGGACCGGACATGGCGTACTACTTGTTCATCGTCGCAATCGGCCTCGAGCGGCTGGTCGAGCTGGCGGTGTCACGACGTAACACTCGGTGGTCTCTCGCCAACGGCGGCAGGGAATTCGGGCAGGGCCACTATCCGGTGATGGTGTCGATGCACACGCTGCTCCTGGTGTCGTGCATCGTCGAGGTGGCCGCGCTGCACAGGCCGTTCATCCCCATCCTCGGCTGGCCGATGGTGGCCGTCGTGTGCGCCAGCACGGCGTTGCGGTGGTGGTGCGTGGCGACTTTGGGCAAGCGGTGGAATCCGCGGCTCATCGTGATCCCGGGCGCACCGCTCGTGGACCGCGGCCCGTACCGATGGCTGCACCATCCGAACTACACGGCGGTGGTGGTCGAGGTCGCGGCGCTGCCCCTCGTCCATTCGGCGTGGCTGACCGCGATCGTCTTCACCGCGGCCAACGCGCTGGTGCTCAACGTCCGCATCCGAGCCGAGAACGCGGCGCTGGGCTACGCCTAGTCAGACTCGGGGAATGGGTGTCCATCCGAGCTCGGCCTTGGCCTTGGCGTTGGACAGCGGCAACCAGGTGTCGCCGAAGGCGGTGACCCCGTAGGGCGCAGCGACCTTGAGCAGCGCACGCGGAATGCGTAGCTGCCGAGGGCGTCCCAACTTCTCGGCCATCTCCTGGAGGTAGCCGTTGAACGACTGCGGACGGTCGTCGACGATGTTGTAGATCTGGCCGTCCCGCCCGCGGTCGAGCGCGTTCGCGGTGGCCTTCGCGACGTCGTCGATGTGGATCCACGACGCGATGCCGTTTCCACCCATGTCGAGCCGGACCCGCCATCTGGCCATCCGCGCGAACATCTCGTCGTGCGGTACCCCCGGGCCGTAGAAGGCGCCGTAGCGCAACACGATTCCCTCGGTGTCGCTGTGGTCGCTCGACGTCAGCACCGTCTGTTCCATTGCCCGCATCGCGCCGAGCATGCCCTCGCCGCCCTTCGGGGGCGGACCGGGATAGGGGTCTGATTCGTCGATGATCGCCGGACCGGTGGTCGGGTAGCCGTACGCGAAGATCACCGATTCGGCGACGACGCGCCGGACACCGGCACGCTGCGCGGCCGCCAGCAGATTCGGCGCACCTGTCCCCCACAGCTTCCTCGCGGGTTCGAAGTCTTTGACCCGCATGGGTCCTCGCTTCGGCAGCGTGGTCAACAGTGACACGACGACCTCGGGGCCGACGTCGGCGACCACCTTGTCGATGTCGTCGGGGTCGAACACGTCGGCGACGACGGCTCTGGCACCCGCAGCCGCGATCGCGTCGGTCTTTGACGACGACCGCGTCAACCCGATGACCTCGTGGCCGCGGTTGTTCAGCTCGCGCAACAGGGGAAGACCCGGCACGCTCGTCGCGCCGGCTACCAGAACTCGCATCATGGCCTCCTATCGGTGATGACGCTGGCGCGCAGGGCAATCGCCAGGATCGCGGTGGTGAGCACCAGACCGCCCGCCTCCAGCCAGCCGATCCAGTCACCCGCGCCGTGGTGCGGGTCGATGAGGTGGCTGATCGCGTGCAGCGCCCAGTGCGCCGTCGCGAACGCCAGCGCCGGAGTGCGCCAGCTGTGCCATCGCACCGCCGCGAGCAGCATGAGCCCCTGCGGCACTTCGAACGTGGCGTTGTCGAAGATGTAGTGGTCGTTGCGCACACCGAAGTAGCCCAGGGTGTCGAAGAACGCGCCGGGGGCGAACATCATGAACAACCCCACAGCGAGGGCGTAGAGCCCGAACACGATCAGCGTCACCTCGACCAAACCGGCCCTTGTGCGCGTCGGCGTCGTTGTCATACCGTCACGCTAGTTCGTTACTGGCCTCAAGATAGGCACCACTTTGATGGCAGAATCGGGTACCACTTTCGGCCCGGAGCTTCTTGTGGAGCTGGACCGGGACGCCACCGATCCCCTGCACCGCCAGCTGGCCGACGGGCTGCGGGCCGCCATCAGGACGGGACGCCTCGCACCGGGAACGCGGCTGCCCTCCAGCCGTGTGCTCGCCGCCGACCTGGGGGTGTCACGCCGACTCGTCGTCGACGCCTACAGCCAGCTAATCGCCGAGGGCTTCCTGCTGAGCAGGCACGGATCGGGCACGGTGGTGGCGACCGTCGACACGGTCGAGGCGCCGCCGCGCGGCGACGACATCCCGACGGCGCGCTACGACATCGACTTCCTGCCGGGCTCACCGGATCTGCGGAGCTTTCCGCGCGACGCCTGGCTGCGGGCGCTGCGCCAGGGACTGGCCGAGATCGAGGCGGACGCGTTCGGTTACGTGGCGCCCCAAGGGCTGCTCACGACCCGCGCCGCAGTGGCCGACTATCTGCGCCGCGTTCGTGGTGTGCTGGCCGACCCACAGCACATCGTGCTGTGCTCGGGAGCGACCCAGGCCGTGGCATTGCTCGCCCGATCGCTGTCGGCGTCGACGCTCGCCATGGAGAATCCCGGATTCTGGCTTCATCGGATGGTTCTGCGCGACAACGGAATCGAGCCGCATCCGGTTCGAGTCGATGACGACGGGCTCGACGTCGGCGCCTTGGCCGCCACCGGCGCCGACGCCGTGCTCACCACGCCGGCGCACCAGTCCCCGACCGGGGTCGTGCTGTCGGCGGCCCGGCGAACCGAGTTGATGGACTGGGCGCGAGCCGGGAACCTGGTCGTGGAGGACGACTACGACGCCGAATACCGCTATGACCGTGCACCCGTTGGAGCACTACAGGGAATCGCGCCTGACCGCGTCGTCTACATCGGCTCGACGAGCAAGACCCTGGCGCCCGGTCTTCGCATCGGCTGGATGGTGCTGCCCGCGCACCTCGTCGGCGCGGTGAGAACGGCGAAAGGCCTTGCGGACACGGGAAGTTCGGTGATGGACCAGCTGGCGTTCGCGCAGCTGCTGAGGTCGGGAGGCTACGACAGGCACCTGCGCCAGATGCGCCGCCGCTACCTGACCCGGCGCAACGCGCTGCTCGGAGCGCTGGCCCGGCACCTGCCGCAGGCGAGAGTGCTGGGCGCCGCCGCGGGTGTCCACCTGACCGTGCGCTTCCCCGACGGCTTCCCGGTCGGCGAGCTTGTGCGGAGCGCGGCCGAGCAGCGGGTGCGGGTCGAACCGCTCGCGCCGTGCTACGCCGACCCCGCGTCGGCGCCGCCGGGACTGCTGCTCGGTTACGCCAACCTCACTGAGTCACAAATCGATTCGGGTGTGCGGCTGCTGGCGCGCATCGCCCAACGCATCTCGTGAGCGGTGGCGGAGGGATTTGAACCCCCGGACGGTGTTAGCCGTCTCTCGCTTTCAAGGCGAGTGCATTAGGCCGCTCTGCCACGCCACCGCCGACAAGAGTACGGGGCGGCTTTGACCGCCGCGACGGGGAATCCCTCAGACCCGGCCGAGCTTGGCGTTCGTCGACCCGTTCTTGAGCGCGACGCTGATCCGCCTGCAGTTCTCGCCCATCGCCGCGACCTGGGGCCGCGACAGCCGGTCGAGGAAGTGCGCCCGCACGTTCTCGGCGTAGGTGGTCATCGCGTCGCGCACCGCCGTCCGCCCGTCGTCGGTGATGCTGGCGAGCACGCCGCGGCCGTCGTCGGGGCTGGCCCCGCGTTTCACCAGGCCCTGCATCTCCAGGCGACGGATCTGCCGCGTGACCCGGCTGGGCAACGACATCAACGCCTCGGCGAGGTCGCCCATCCGGGCCGACCCCGTCGGCGACTTGTCCAGGATGTCCAGCAGTCTGACGTCGTTGAGCGTCAGGTGATGCTTATCCACCAGCGACCGGTTCAAGGTCGCGTACAGCCGCAGAGCGGCGTCCAAAAAATTTTGCCAGGATCGCTGTTCGGCGATGTCCAGCCCAGGCATATCCCCCGCGGTACGACCCGCAATAATCCCCTCCATGCGGCAATAGTAAACGGCGATGACATTGCTGGCGACCGATTCGTCAGAGTGTTCTCGCAGGCTAGTAGCGTTATTTGAATGCATGCGATCGTGGCCGGGCCGGAAGGCCGATTGAGCTGGCAAGAAGTTCCCGACGTCGCGCCCCGCGACGACGAGTTGGTGGTCAAGGTGGCCTCGGCGGGTATCAACCGCGCCGATCTGCTGCAGGCCGCGGGCAAATATCCCCCGCCGCCCGGCGCCAGCGAGATCCTCGGGCTCGAGGTCTCCGGAACGGTCGCCGCGGTCGGTGGCCAGGTGTCGGAATGGGCGGTCGGCCAACAGGTCTGCGCGTTGCTGGCGGGCGGCGGCTACGCCGAGTACGTGGCCGTCCCGGCCGGCCAGGTGATGCCGGTTCCCGAGTCGGTGTCGCTGCACGAGGCCGCTGGACTGCCGGAGGTGGCCTGCACGGTGTGGTCCAACCTGGTGATGACGGCGGGCCTGTCGTCAGGCCAACTGGTCCTCGTGCACGGCGGCGCCAGCGGCATCGGCACCCACGCCGTGCAGGTGGGACGCGCGCTCGGCTGTCGGGTGGCCGTGACGGCAGGCTCGGCTCACAAGCTCGATCTGTGCGCCGAGCTCGGCGCCGAGGTGACGATCAACTACCGCGATGAGGACTTCGTCGAGCGGGTCAACGCCGAGGGCGGCGCCGACGTCATCCTCGACATCATGGGCGCGGCCTACCTCGACCGCAACATCGACGCGCTCGCTCCCGACGGCCGGCTCGTGATCATCGGGATGCAGGGCGGGGTGAAGGCCGAGCTCAACATCGGAAAGCTGCTCGGCAAGCGGGCCGGCGTCATCGCGACGGCGCTTCGCGCGCGTCCGGTCAGCGGCCGGGGCAGCAAGAGCGACGTCGTCTCCGAGGTGGTGGCCAACGTGTGGCCGATGATCGAGAGCGGTCAGGTACGGCCGATCATCGGCGCCGAGTACCCGGTGCAGGAAGCCGGTGCGGCGCACGAGCTGCTGCAGTCCGGCGAGGTTTCCGGGAAAGTCCTTCTGCGCGTTGCTGATTAACCGAGCGATGCCAACGCGCGAACCAGCTGATCGACCTCGGCGGTGGTGGTGTAGTGCGCAAGTCCCACCGTCACCGCGCCGCCGACATCGTTGACACCGAGCACGTCGAGCACCCGCGAACTCGCGTTCGAAATCGCCAGGATCCCGTTGTCGGCAAGGCGCTGCACCACACGATCGGCGGGCACGTCGTTGACCGCGAAACTCAGTACAGGGATCCGCGATTCGGGTTGACCGATGACCATGACGGTCGAGAGCGAACGCAGCGAGATCAGCAGGTAGTCGAACAGCCGGCTCATGTAGGCGTTCGCCGAGTGCATCGAGATCCCGAGGCGTTCCCGGCGGGTGCCGTGCGCGTTCTCGTCGAGGGAAGCCAGGTACTCGATGCTGGCCACCACGCCGGCGAGCAGGCCGAACTGGTGCGCACCGACCTCGAGCCGCGCGGCGCCGGTCGCGAGCGGATTGAGCGACACCGAGCCGAAGGAATCGATGAGCGACGGATCGCGAAAGACCAAGGCGCCGATGGGGGGACCACCCCACGCCAGCGCGTTGACCGCCACCACGTCGGCGTCGATCTCGTCGATGTCGATCAACTGGTAGGGGGCGGCAGATGAATGGTCGACGACGACCATCGCACCCTGATCGTGGGCCAGCTTCGTCACTGCGCGCAGGTCGGTCACGGTGCCCAAAGTCGAAGAGGCCGAAGTGATTGCGACCAACCGGGTCGGCCTGGTGAGCAGACTCTCCCACTGCCAGCTGGGCAGCTCGCCTGTCTCGATGTCGACCTCGGCCCATTTCACTTTGGCGCCATAACGATTGGCGGCGCGCAGCCACGGTGCGATGTTCGCCTCGTCGTCCAGACGGGTGACCACCACCTCGTAACCGAGTCCGACGCGCGATGAGGACGCGTCGGCCAGCGAGGTCAGCAGGATCGACCGGTCGGCGCCCAGGACGACGCCGCGGGGATCGGCGTTGACCAGGTCGGCCACGGCCAGCCGCGCGGCCTCCAGAACGGCGGCGCTGCGTTGCGCGGACGGGTGGGGACCCACCGGCGTCGGCATCGACCCGCGGAACGCGGTGGACACCGCGCGGCCGACGGCATCGGGCAACAGCATGCCGTTCTGGGCGTCGAAGCGCACCCATCCGTCGCCCAGGGACGGGTGCAGACCGCGCACCCGGGCGACGTCGTATGCCATGCCAGCCCACCTTCGAAAGTCCGTGAGTTCACAAACCGACACGATTCTGGCCGATAGTCGGCCCGACCCGCCATGTCGGACTGGGTCTGCTGGGCAGCCATACTAGTCCAGTGACCTTGGCGTACGGAGGGCTAAACCCGTTGTCGTTGCTGGTCAGCCCGACAGCGCCGGCCGCTCGCGACAACGGGTTAACGAAGACGTTTGTTTCAACTGTTGGTCGCACGTGGCGGCGTTTGCTCGGTGGTCCGAGATGATTCACCGACGGGTTTGCGGTGACGGGCGTGACGTTGCCCGTGCACGACGCGGCGACCGCCCTGCGCGCGACGGGACTAATCTCGCTAGATGGTTCGCGATCGAGGGCGGGATCGCCGGACCCCAGCGACGAATGGCGTGGAGATTAGAGGGAACGCAGGGAGTATGACCGACGACGACAACATCGAGATCATCAGCGGTGAGCGCACCGGCGCCGAGAGCGACGAGGAGCAGGACGGCAAGTCGCTGACCGACCTTGTCGAGCAACCGGCGAAGGTGATGCGCATCGGCACCATGATCAAGCAGCTCCTCGAAGAGGTGCGGGCGGCGCCGCTCGACGACGCCAGCCGCACCCGGCTCCGCGAGATCCACCGCACGAGCATCTCCGAACTCGAGGAAGGCCTGGCTCCCGAACTTCGCGACGAGCTCGAGCGGCTCACGCTGCCGTTCACCGAAGAAGGGGTGCCGTCGGACGCCGAGCTGCGGATCGCGCAGGCGCAGCTGGTGGGCTGGCTGGAGGGCCTGTTCCACGGAATCCAGACGGCGCTGTTCGCTCAGCAGATGGCGGCCCGCCAGCAGCTGGAGCAGATGCGGGGCCAGGGTGCGCTGCCACCCGGGGTGGCGGTGCGCGGTGGCGCGTCCCATCCGGGGACCGGGCAGTACCTGTAGGGACAGCCGTTGAGCCCGCACATCGAGACCCGCAACGCGTGGGTCGAGTTCCCGATCTTCGACGCGAAGTCCCGCTCGCTGAAGAAGGCGTTCCTCGGCAAGGCCGGTGGCGCCATCGGGCGCAACGACTCCAACGTCGTGGTCATCGAGGCGCTGCGGGACATCACCATGTCGTTGGAACTCGGTGACCGCGTGGGTCTGGTGGGGCACAACGGCGCGGGCAAGTCGACCCTGCTGCGATTGCTGTCGGGCATCTACGAGCCCACCCGCGGGGTGGCCACCGTCCGCGGCCGGGTGGCGCCGGTGTTCGATCTGGGCGTCGGGATGGATCCGGAGATCTCCGGCTTCGAGAACATCATCATCCGCGGGCTGTTCCTGGGGCAGACGCGCAAACAGATGCTGGCCAAGGTCGATGAGATCGCGGAGTTCACCGAGCTCGGTGACTACCTGTCGATGCCGTTGCGCACCTACTCCACCGGTATGCGGGTGCGCCTCGCGATGGGCGTGGTGACCAGCATCGACCCCGAGATCCTGCTGCTCGACGAGGGCATCGGCGCGGTGGATGCCGACTTCCTGAAGAAGGCGCAGACCCGGTTGGCCGAGCTGGTATCGCGCTCCGGGATCCTGGTGTTCGCCAGCCACTCCAACGAATTCTTGGCCCGGCTCTGCAACACCGCGATGTGGATCGACCACGGCACGATCAAGTTGACCGGCGACATCGAGGACGTCGTGCGCGCCTACGAGGGCGAGGACGCCGCCCGGACCGTCCGAGAAGTGCTCGAAGAGACGCGTCGCGGATGACGGACACCGTGTGCGCGGTGGTGGTCACCCACCGTCGTCCCGACGAACTGGCCAAGTCACTGGAGTCGGTGTCGGCGCAGACCCGGGTGCCGGACCATCTGATCGTCGTCGACAACGACGCCGATCCCCGCGTCGCCGAGCTGGTCGCCGCACAGCCGGTTCCAACGACCTACCTCGGATCACAGCGAAACCTCGGTGGCGCAGGCGGTTTCGCGCTGGGCATGCTGCACGCCCTGGCGTTGGGCGCGGACTGGGTGTGGCTGGCCGACGACGACGGACGTCCCGCCGACTCGGAGGTGCTGGGCACGCTCCTGAAATGTGCTGCGCGCCACGGCCTTGCCGAAGTGTCGCCCATGGTCTGCGACATGACCGACCCGGGTCGACTGGCGTTCCCCCTGCGTCGCGGCCTCGTGTGGCGCCGCCGGGTCGACGAGCTGCGCACCGAACCGGGCGTGGGGGCACCTCCCGCTTGCGGGGGAATGTTGCCCGGCATCGCCTCGCTGTTCAACGGCGCGCTGTTCGCCGCCTCCACGCTCGAGGTGACCGGCGTACCGGACCTGCGATTGTTCGTCCGCGGCGACGAGACCGAACTGCATCGCAGGCTGGTCCGCTCCGGGCTGCCGTTCGGCACCTGCCTGGACGCGGTGTACCTGCATCCGCAGGGCGGCGACGAGTTCAAACCGATCCTCGGCGGCCGGATGCACACGCAGTATCCGGACAACGCTGCTAAACGCTTCTACACCTACCGCAATCGCGGCTATCTGTTGTCGCAGCCAGGGCTGCGCCGACTGCAGTTTCAGGAGTGGGCCCGCTTCGGCTGGTTCTTCCTGGTGTCGCGCCGCGACCCTGCCGGGCTGATGGAGTGGATTCGGTTGCGCCGCATGGGTCGCAGGGAGAATTTCGGGAGGCTCGGATCGTGACTTTCACCGACGCCGCCGCGCAGTCGCGGACGATGGGCCGGGCATGGGGCGACCTCGTCGCCGGCTTCGGCAAGCACGAACTGTGGTTGCACCTCGGCTGGCAGGACATCAAACAGCGCTACCGCCGTTCGGTGCTGGGTCCGTTCTGGATCACGATCGCCACGGGCGCGACCGCGGTCGCGATGGGCCTGCTCTACTCGAAATTGTTCAAACTCGAGCTGTCCGAACATCTTCCGTACGTGACCCTCGGGCTGATTGTGTGGAACCTGATCAACGCGGCGATCCTCGAGGGCGCCGACGTGTTCGTGGCCAACGAGGGCCTGATCAAACAGCTGCCGACGCCGCTGTCGGTGCACGTCTATCGGTTGGTGTGGCGGCAGATGATCCTGTTCGCGCACAACATGATCATCTTCGTGATCATCGCGATGATCTATCCCAAGCCGTGGAAGTGGACGGACCTGGCGGTGATCCCGGCGCTCGGGTTGATCGTGCTCAACTGCATCTGGGTGTCGCTGTGCTTCGGGATCCTGGCCACCCGCTACCGCGACATCAGCCCGCTGTTGGTCAGCCTGGTGCAGCTGCTGTTCTTCATGACGCCGATCATCTGGAACGAGTCCACCCTGCAGCAGCAGGGCGCGGAACAGTACGCCAAGGTCGTCGAGCTCAATCCGCTACTGCACTACCTCGACATCGTCCGCGCCCCCCTGCTGGGCGCCGACCAGGAACTGCGGCACTGGCTTGTGGTGATCGTGCTGACGGTGGTCGGCTGGATCTTCGCGGCGTTCGCGATGCGCCAGTACCGCGCCCGGGTCGCGTATTGGGTGTAGGACCGGTCAGCCCAGCGCCGCCCGCGGCGCCTGCCGGATGGTCACGTTGATCCGGTTCCAGGCGTTGATCGTGACGGCCATCGCGATGACCTGCCCGAGTTCGCGTTCGGTGAAGACCTCGGCGGCCGCGGCATAGACCTCGTCGGGGACGTGCCCGTCGTGCAGGTTGGTGATGGCCTCGGTCAGTGCCAGCGCCGCACGCTCCCGCTCGGAGAACAGCTCGCCGGCCTCCCGCCAGGCCGCGATGAGGTCGAGCTTCTGCTGGCCGATGCCGTGCTTGCGGGCGTCGCGCAGGTGCATGTCGAGGCAGAACGCGCAGTGGTTGATCTGGGACGCGCGGATCTTGATCAGCTCGCCGAGTTCGATCTCGACGTCCTGGGCCGCCACCCTGCTCAGCGTCAGCATCGCCTCGAGCAGCTCCGGTGACGTCTTGTAGATCTTGATTCTGTCGACGGTTTCTCTGTCCAGTGTCTGTGTCATACCTTCGACGCTAGTGCGCAATGTCCCATCGTCATGGTTCAATTGGCTCATGACTTCGTGGGCCAATACGCCCACTCGCGACCTCCATCTGGACCTGCGCGAGCGGATCACCCCGGGTGCGCGCGGCGCCCGGGAGCTGCTGCTCGGCGCACTGCGCGACGCGGTGCGCTCGGGGCGGCTGAGCCCCGGCACGATGCTGCCGCCGTCGCGCAGCCTTGCCGCCGACCTCGGTCTGGCCCGCAACACGGTGGCCGAGGCGTACGCCGAACTCGTGGCCGAGGGGTGGCTCGCGTCGCGGCAGGGTGCGGGTACGTGGGTAGTCAACACCGCGGGCGCCGCGGCCCCGGCCGCACCGCGCGGTGTGCGGTCCACACCGCGCCACGACTTGCGGCCGGGCTCACCCGACGTCGCGGAGTTCCCCCGCGCCGAATGGGTGGCCGCGACCCGTCGCGCGCTGACCACGGCGCCGACCGAGGCGCTGCGCATGGGCGATCCGCGCGGCCGCCCGGAGTTGCGGCAGGCCATCGCCGAATACCTGACGCGTGCGCGCGGGGTCAGGACCTCAGCAGAGTCGGTCGTCATCTGCGCAGGCGTCCGCCACGGCGTCGAAGTGCTCACCCGAGTGCTTCATGGTGACCGCCCGATCGCGGTAGAGGCGTACGGGCTCTTCATGTTTCGCGATGCGATCGCCGCGCTGGGCGTGCCGACCGTCCCGATCGGCGTCGACGAGCACGGCGCGGTGGTCGGCGATCTCGACGGCCTCGACACCCCCGCGGTGCTTCTCACCCCGGCCCATCACAATCCGTTCGGTGTTCCGCTGCATCCGTCGCGGCGCACCGCGGTCGTCGACTGGGCGCAGCGCACCGGCGGCTACGTGATCGACGACGACTACGACGGTGAATTCCGTTACGACCGCCAGCCGGTCGGCGCATTGCAGGCGCTGAGCCCCGACCGTGTGGTCTATCTCGGCTCGGCCAGCAAGAGCCTGTCACCGGTGCTGCGCCTGGGCTGGATGGTGCTGCCCGCCGACCTCGTCGACGCGGTGATCGAGGCCTACGGCGGAGACCAGTTCTACGTCAACGGCATCGCACAGTTGACCATGGCCGAATTCGTCACCAGCGGGTACTACGACAAGCACATCCGGCGTATGCGGATCCGGTACCGGCGGCGCCGCGACGTCCTCGTCGAGGCACTGGGCGGTTTCGACATCGGGATCAGCGGGCTCAACGCCGGGCTGAACACGCTGCTGACCCTGCCCGACGGCGCCGAGCACGAGGTGGTGCAGCGCGCCGGTGAGGCAGGCATTGCGTTGCAAGGGCTTTCGCTCATGCGTCATCCGCTCGCGGGGCCGGAGGTACCGCAGCTCGACGGGGTCATCATCGGCTTCGGCACGCCCGCCGAGCATGCGTTCGCCGCGGCCGTCGAGGCACTCTGCGGCGTTCTGGCATCGAGCGGGCTGTCCCGCTGATCAGGCTGACGCGCGTTTCACCGTAAGCTGCCCGGGTGGCCGAGCCCCCGATGCAACCCGCCTTGAGCCTGGGCACCCAGATCTGGCGGTTCGTCGTCACCGGCGGATTCTCGGCGGTCGTCGACTTCGGCCTCTACGTGCTGCTCTACCGGGTCGGCGGCATGCAGCCGGACCTGGCCAAGGCGCTCGGGTGGGTCGCCGGCACCACGACGGCGTACATGCTCAACCGCCGCTGGACGTTCCAGGCGCCGCCGAGCCACGCCCGGCTGGCCGCGGTGTGGGCGCTCTACATCACGACGTTCGTCGTGCAGGTCGGGCTCAACCACCTGTTCCTGGACCTGCTCGACTACACGCCGACCGCTGTTGTGGTCGCATTCGTGATCGCCCAGGGCACCGCGACGGTGATCAACTTCGTCATCCAGCGCGCGGTCATCTTCCGCCTGCGTTAGCCCGGCGCGGCCGTCACCGGGTGAATTGCGGCGCACCGGGGCGCCGACGGGGGCACGGTACCCTCGTCTCGATGTCCGAGAACCTGCCGACGACCTCGCGTGCCCTGAGCGGCTTCGGCCGCACCGCACCGTCGGTCGCGCAGGTGTTGAGCACCCCGGACGTCGAACTGATCGCGCGGGCGGTCCGCGAGGCCGCCGACCGCAGCGCGTCGAGCCCGTCGTTCCTGCACCGGGGCGTGCTGGCCCGCGGGCTGGGCCGCTCCTATGGCGACCAGGCATGCAACGGCGGCGGCCTGGTCGTGGACATGACCGCGCTGCACAAGATCCATTCGATCAGCGCCGAGACGGCCGTGGCCGACGTCGATGCGGGCGTCAGCCTCGATCGGCTGATGAAGGCGGCGCTGCCGTTCGGGCTCTGGGTGCCCGTCCTGCCCGGCACCCGTCAGGTCACCGTCGGCGGGGCGATCGCCTCCGACATCCACGGCAAGAACCACCACAGCGCCGGCAGCTTCGGAAACCACGTGCTGTCGATGGATCTGCTGATGGCCGACGGGGAGGTCCACACCCTCACCCCCGACGGGCCGGACGCCGAACTCTTCTGGGCGACGGTCGGCGGAAACGGCCTCACCGGCATCGTGTTGCGGGCCCGAATCGCGATGACACGCACCGAAACCGCGTACTTCATCGCCGACGGCGTCTCCACCAACGACCTGGATGAGACCGTCGCCGCCCACCTCGACGGCAGCGAGGACCGCTACACATACTCCAGCGCGTGGTTCGACCTGATCAGCCCGCCACCCAAACTCGGCAGGGCCGCGATCAGCCGTGGCAGCCTCGCGACACTCGATCAGCTTCCGCCGAAGTTGGCCAGGGAACCACTGAAATTCGATGCCCCGCAACTGCTTTCGGTGCCGAACATCTTCCCGATCAGCGCCATGAACAAGCTCTCGTTCATGGCGATCGGTGAGGTGTACTACCGCCTCGGCGGGACGTACACCGGCAAGATCATGAATCTGTCGCAGTTCTACCACATGCTGGATCTGGTCAGCGGGTGGAACAACGCCTACGGCCCAGCGGGTTTCGCGCAGCATCAGTTCCTGGTGCCGCCCGACGCCCTCGAGGAGTTCAAGGCGATCATCCGCTGGATCCAGACGCGGGGACACTATTCGGCGCTCAACGTGTTCAAACTGTTCGGCCCCGGTAACCGGGCGCCGCTGAGCTTCCCGATGGCGGGCTGGAACGTGGCGATGGATTTCCCGAACAGACCCGGGGTCAACGAATTCCTCAACGAACTCGACGAGCGGGTCATGGAGTTCGGTGGGCGGGTGTACACCGCGAAGGACTCCCGGGTCAGCGCGGAGAGGTTCCACAAGATGTATCCCCGGATCGACGAGTGGATCGCCGTGCGCCGCAAGGCCGACCCGAGCGGCGTCTTCGCATCCGATATGGCCCGACGCTTGGAGCTGCTGTAGATGGTTCTCGATGCCGTAGGTAACCCCCAGACCATCCTGCTGCTCGGCGGGACATCGGAGATCGGACTGGCGATCTGCGCGCGCTATCTGCGCAACGCGCATGCCCGGATCATCCTCGCCGACCTGCCGGGCCATCCGCACAGGGACGAGGCCATCGCCGCGATGACCGAGGCCGGGGCCAAGTCCGTCGAGTGGATCGACTTCGACGGCAGCGACACCGCCGGTCACCGGGACGTCATCGACAAGGCATGGGCCGGTGGCGATGTCGACGTCGCGATCGTGGCCTTCGGCCTTCTCGGCAACGCCGAGGAGCTGTGGCATGACCAGGCCAAGGCCGTGCAGATCGCCCAGATCAACTACACCGCAGCGGTTTCGGTCGGTGTGCTGATCGGTGAAAAGATGCGGGCTCAGGGCTTCGGACAAATCATCGCGATGAGCTCGGCGGCCGGCGAGCGGGTGCGGCGGTCCAACTTCGTGTACGGCTCCACCAAGGCCGGACTCGACGGCTTCTACCTCGGCTTGGGAGAAGCGTTGCGCGAGTATGGTGTTCGGGTTCTCGTGATCCGCCCCGGTCAGGTGCGCACCACCACCACCATCGAGCACTGGAAGGCCACCGGCGCCAAGGAGGCGCCGTTCACCGTCGACAAGGAGGACGTCGCCGAACTCGCTGTCACGGCGGCGGCCAAGGGCAAGGAACTGGTATGGGCGCCGGGAGCGTTCCGGTACGTGATGATGGTGTTACGCCACATCCCGCGGCCGATCTTCCGCAAGCTACCCATCTGATGCGTGACGGCTCGCCGGCCCTGCCCATCAAGGTCGCCGGCCAGATGGTGGCGGCCGCCGCGGTGGCGGTCGTCGTCGCCGTGGTGTCCCTGGCCGCGATCGCGCGGGTGGAGTGGCCCGCCTACAACTCCTCCAACCAGTTGCACGCCCTGACCACGGTGGGCCAGGTCGCCTGCCTGGCAGGGCTGTTCGCGAGCGGATGGGTATGGCGGAGGGGCCGTCGCCTGCTGGGCAAGGCCGCGGCCACGCTGTTCCTGTCCGCGTTCTCGGTGGTGACGCTGGCGATGCCGCTCGGGGCGACCAAGCTCTACCTGTACGGCATTTCGGTAGATCAGCAGTTCCGCACCGAGTACCTCACTCGCCTCACCGACAGCGCCGCGCTGCGCGACATGACCTACATGGGCCTGCCGCCGTTCTATCCGCCCGGCTGGTTCTGGATCGGCGGTCGCCTGGCCGCGCTGACCGGAACGCCGGCGTGGGAGATGTTCAAACCGTGGGCGATCATCTCGATCACCGCCGCGATTGCGGTGGCATTCGTGTTGTGGGCGGCCATGATTCGCTTCGAGTACGCGCTCGTCGTGACCACCGCCACCACCGCCGCCACCCTCGCGTACTCCCCTGCCGAGCCCTACGCCGCAATCATCGCGGTCCTGCTGCCGCCGGTGTTCGTGCTGGCGTGGTCGGGGCTGCGCGGGGGCGACCCGCATGGGGCGGCGGGTGGGAGGACCCGGGCCGGGTGGGCCGCCGTCGTCGGCACCGGGCTGTTCCTCGGCGGAGCCGCGCTGTCGTACACGCTGCTGTTCGCCTACGCCGCCTTCACGCTCGCGATCATGGGCGTGCTGCTGGCGGTCGCGCGCAGGCGCATCGACCCGCTGCTGCGGCTGGCCGTCATCGCGGTGATCTCGGGCGCCATCGCGCTGATCGGCTGGGCGCCGTACCTGCTCGCCGCGACGTCCGGCGAGCCCGCCGACTCGGGAACCGCCCAGCACTACCTGCCGTCCGACGGCGCGCAGCTGGAGTTCCCGATGCTGCACTTCACGTTGCTCGGGGCGCTGTGCATGCTCGGGACGCTGTGGCTGGTCTGGCGGGCGCGCTCGTCGACGCGCGCGGGGGCACTTGCGATCGCCGTGCTCGCCGTCTACGCGTGGTCGTTGCTGTCGATGCTGACCACGCTGGCGGGCACCACCCTGCTGTCGTTCCGGCTGAATCCGACGCTGACGGTGCTGCTGACGGCCGCGGGTGCCTTCGGCTTCATCGAGGTCTCCCGTGCCGTCGCGGCGCGCGTGCGGCCCGAGAACACGCGACGCGTCATCGCCGCCGCCGCCGCGCTGGGCGTTATCGGCGCCGTCACGTACAGCCAGGACATCCCCGACGTGCTGCGCTCCGACATCGTCGTCGCCTACACCGACACCGACGGCTACGGTCAGCGCGCCGATCGGCGACCGCCGGGCGCCGAGCGCTACTACCGGGAGATCGACGCCAAGATCACCGAGGTGACCGGGCGTCCCCGCGACGAGACCGTCGTGCTGACCGCCGACTACAGCTTCCTGTCCTACTACCCGTACTACGGCTTCCAGGGCCTCACCTCGCACTACGCGAACCCGCTCGCACAGTTCGACAAGCGCGCCGAGGCCATCGAGGGCTGGGCCACGCTGACCGAGGCCGACAAGTTCATCGAGGTGCTCGACTCACTGCCGTGGGAGCCGCCGACGGTGTTCCTGATGCGCCGTGGCGCCGACGACACCTACACGTTGCGGCTGGCCTCCGACGTGTATCCCAATCAACCCAACGTCCGGCGCTACCACGTCGCGCTGGACGAGGCGTTGTTCGACGACCCCCGCTTCGAGGTCTCCAGCATCGGCCCGTTCGTGCTGGCGATCCGGAAGCCCAATTAGGATCGAACGCCGTGGTCGGTGAAGCCGGGGTCGGGGCGAACCATCGGACGGTGCGGCTGGTAGCCATCGTCGCGGGGTTGCTCGGTGCACTGCTGGCGATCGCGACGCCGTTGATGCCGGTCACGCAGACCACCGCGCAGCTGAACTGGCCGCAGAACGGCGTGCTGCGCAGCGTGGACGCGCCGCTCATCGGCTACGTCGCGACCGACCTCGAGATCAGCGTGCCGTGCCGCGCGGCGGCCGGGCTGGCCAACGGCCGCTCGGTGCTGCTGTCGACGGTTCCGAAGCAGGCGCCCAAGGCCATCGACCGCGGCCTGCTCATCGAGCGGGTCAACAACGACCTGCTGGTGATCGTGCGCAACACCCCGGTGGTCAGCGCGCCGCTGGATCAGGTGCTCAGCCCGCAGTGCCAGCGGCTGACCTTCACCGCACACGCCGACAAGGTGACCGGGGAGTTCGTCGGCCTCGTGCAGGGGCCGGGGCGGATTCCCAGCGAGGATCCCGGCGAACCGTTGCGCGGCGAACGCGGCGGCTACGACTTCCGGCCGCAGATCGTCGGCGTCTTCACCGACCTCAGCGGTCCGGCGCCGCCGGGCCTGGAGCTTTCGGCCACGCTCGACACCCGGTACAGCACCTCACCGACGCTGCTCAAGACGCTGGCGATGATCGTCGGGGTGGCGTTGACCCTCATCGCATTGGTCGCGCTCCACCTTCTCGACGTCGCCGACGGCCGCGGCGTCAGACGGTTCCTGCCCCCGCGGTGGTGGACGCTGCGCCCGCTGGACGGCGTGGTCACCGCGGTGCTGGTGTGGTGGCACTTCGTCGGCGCCAACACCGCCGACGACGGCTACATCCTGACGATGGCGCGGGTCTCCGAGCACGCCGGCTACATGGCGAACTACTACCGCTGGTTCGGCACCCCGGAATCGCCGTTCGGCTGGTACTACGACCTGCTGGCGCTGTGGGCGCACGTCAGCACGCACAGCGTGTGGATGCGGCTGCCGACGCTCTTGATGGGGCTGGCGTGCTGGTGGGTGATCAGCCGCGAGGTGATCCCGCGACTCGGCCATGCGGTGAAGTCGACGCCGGCGGCGGCGTGGACGGCGGCGGGCCTGTTCCTGGCGTTCTGGCTGCCGCTGAACAATGGGCTGCGGCCCGAACCGATCATCGCGCTGGGCATCCTTCTGACGTGGTGCTCGGTCGAGCGGGGCGTGGCCACGAGCAGGCTGTTGCCCGTCGCGATCGCGATCATCATCGGCGCCCTTACGTTGTTCTCCGGCCCGACCGGTATCGCGGCGATCGGCGCCCTGTTGGTGGCCGTCGGTCCGCTGAAAACCATTGTCGCCGCGCATGTCTCCCGCTTCGGATACCTCGCGTTGCTGGCACCGATCCTGGCCGCGGCGACGGTGACGATCATCCTGATCTTCCGGGACCAGACCCTGACCGCCGAACTGCAGGCCAGCGCGTTCAAGTCCGCGGTGGGGCCAAGCCTGAGCTGGTTCGACGAGCACATCCGCTACGAGCGGTTGTTCACACTGAGCCCGGACGGTTCGGTCGCGCGCCGCTTCGCGGTGCTCATGCTGTTGATTTCGTTGGCCGTCGCGGTCGCGATGTCGTTGCGCAAGTTCAGGATTCCCGGCACCGCGCTGGGACCCAGTCGCCGCATCATCGGCATCACGGTGATCTCGTTTCTGGCCATGATGTTCACGCCGACCAAGTGGACGCATCACTTCGGCGTGTTCGCCGGGCTGGCTGGTTCGTTGGGTGCGCTGGCGGCGGTCGCCGTAACCGCCACGGCCATGCGGTCGCGGCGCAACCGCTCGGTGTTCGGCGCGGCGGTGCTGTTCGCGATGGCGTTGTCGTTCGCCACCGTGAACGGCTGGTGGTACGTGTCGAACTTCGGTGTGCCGTGGTCGAATGCGATGCCCGAATGGAAGTTCGGTTTCTCGACGTTCCTGCTGGGGCTGTCGGTGCTGGCGCTGATCGCCGCGGCGTGGTTCCACTTCTCCGGCCGCGATTCGTCACCGCCAGGTCCGCAGCGACGCTGGCAACGAATCCTGCAGGCGCCGTTGGCGGTTGCGACCTGGGTCCTGGTGGTCTTCGAGGTGCTCTCGCTGACGCTGGCCATGGTCGACCAGTACCCGGCGTGGAGCGTGGGGCGGTCCAACCTCGAAGCCCTTACCGGTAAGACGTGCGGGATGGCCCAGGACGTCCTCGTCGAGGAGGACCCCAACGTCGGCATGCTGAGGCCGGTCGACACACCGGTCGGCGAGGCACTCGGCGCGGGTACTGCACAGGGGTTCGACCCCAACGGAATTCCCACCGACGTCTCCGCCGACGAGACGATGAGCGGGCAGGGCACGTCGACCAACTTCGCCGACACCGACAACGAAGACGATCAGGCCGGCAACGGCGGGACCGAGGGCGGCACGACGGCCGCCGCGGGTGTCAACGGCTCGCGGGCGCGGCTGCCGTACAAGCTCGATCCGGCGAGCACGCCGGTGATGGGCAGTTGGCGCCCCGGCACGCAGCAGCCGGCGCAGCTGCGCTCGGCCTGGTACCGCCTGCCCTCGCGCGACGACGCCGGTCCTCTGCTGGTCGTCTCGGCGGCAGGGCGTTTCGACGCCGGTGAGGTCTCCGTGCAGTGGGCCACCGATGAACAGGCCGCGGCCGACGAGCCGGGCGGCTCGATCGGGTTCGCCGATGTCGGCGCGTCTCCGGCGTGGCGCAACCTGCGCGCTCCGCTGGACGCGATACCGCCCGAGGCCACCCAGGTCCGGCTGGTGGCCTCCGACGACGACCTCGACCCGCAGCACTGGATAGCGGTGACACCGCCGCGGATACCGGAGCTGCGCACGCTGCAGGACGTGGTCGGGTCGTCGGATCCCGTGTTGCTCGACTGGTTGGTCGGCCTGGCGTTCCCGTGCCAGCGGCCGTTCGGACATCAGAACGGTGTCGTCGAGGTGCCGAAGTGGCGGATCCTGCCCGATCGCTTTGGCGCCGAGGCGAATTCGCCGGTGATGGACTACCTCGGCGGCGGTCCGCTCGGCATCACCGAACTGCTCGTGCGTGCCACGACGGTGCCGACCTATCTCGACGACGACTGGTTCCGCGACTGGGGCTCACTGCAACAACTCACGCCGTGGTACCCGAACGCCGCGGAGGCCCGGTTGGACCTGGGCCGGGAGACGCGCAGCGGGTTCTGGAGCCCCGCGCCGTTGCGGCTGTCCTGATTCCGGGGCTTCATGGGTTGATCGCACGCACCTGGTGCGTGGAATCAACCCGTTAGTGCGATCGCGGGACGGCATGCGGGGCAGGTACGCCCCGGACCGGTCCAGCCGCGGCGCCTGAGCACGCCGCCGATCAGCCGGGCGGTGCGACACGCATCGCCGAAGACCAGTCCGTAGGTCAGCCGGTCGTGACCAGATCCGACCGGCTCAACTCGGCGAGATCACGCAGCGCATCGCGGTCGCGGTCGCGCGGCGAATCGTGAAACGCGCGACCGTCGAGCTCGACGACGACCCCGTGGCGCCCGTAGCTCACATCCTGGAAAGTGGCCCGGCCGGTCGCGGTGCTGCGAGCCTGACGCCTTCCTCTCGGCAGCCCATGAGCTCGTTCGACCCGATGTAGGTAACCGCGCTCCAGCACCGAACACGCGCCATCGCGAAGATCGGTCAGCATCGCCTCCAGGGTGCGTCGACCCGCAACGCGTCGCCGGGTTTCCAACGCCTGCAACAGCCGCTGCGGGGTGGTGCGCCAGGTCGCGCACACGCGCGCCAGTTCGGCGAACACCGCCGCGACGTCCTCTGTGCGCAGCTCGCCGCTGACCACGTCGATCAGCGCGTGCTCCACCCGAATCGCCGGGGGGTTGCGAAAGAGATCGGCGCGATGTGCGAAGTCGGGCGTCCGATGCAGCACGGTGCGGGGCAGGGGCCGCAGGCGGCGCGACGGGTCGACCGCGATGTGCACGACCGTCGTCGGCGGATCGGGCAGCGCCGATGCATGCGCCAGCGCCGCCGGCCAATACGCCAGCACCGCGACCCAATGCCGCTGCGCCTGGGTGAGGTGACCGCTGTGATTGACGTATATGCCTCGACATGACGGGACCAATTCGCGGCGGCGCACCAGTCGGGCGATGTCGAAATCGGTGGCCCCGGCGCAGAGCATTTGGCGGCGCGCGACGACTCCGTCCTGCGCGACGGTGAGGTCCGCGACCTGTCCGAGATGCCAGCGCGTCACGCGGACAAGCGTGACCCAGACACCGAATCACGACCAGTCGTTACCGACGCGGCTGTGGATAACCCCTTCACGGGTGGATCGCACGCACCTGGTGCGTGGAATCAACCCGTTAGACGAATCCGAACAACGGCGGCAGCGCCAACACGACGATTGCGGCCCACACCCCGTACACCGGTAGGTAGCGCGTCTGCCAACGTTCGACGTCGCCGAACGGCCGCCGTCGCCGCAGGAAGCCGACGACGAGCCACGCCGACCAGACCAGGTTGACCAGCAGCACGAGGTTCATGCCGAGCGCGGCGACCTTGTTCGGGCTGTAGCCGAACTCGGCGATGCGCATCAGCATGGCGGCGAGCATCAACACGTCGACCGCCAGCGCGCTGAGCACGAGAACCAGTTGTAGCCAGTCGAATACGGTCGGCGGGGCGAGCGGGTCGCGGGCCGAGATCGCGTACAGCAGCAGTCCGAGCACCAGCACGAGGATGAGGTCCATCAGGATCAGCAGGTAGCGGTCGACGCCGATCACGCTGCCCGCGGTCGCGAACGCCACCAGCAGCGCCAGCAGCATGACGATGGTCAGCGGCGTGAACACCCGCGTCAGCACCGGCGCGATGTTCTCGATGACGCTCTGCTTGGCCTCGACCAGCCACGCCGCGACCAGCACCGCCAACGGCACCATGACCGGCAACGCCCAGTCGCCGACGAACTCCTCGGCGTCCACACCTACGGCGTCGAACGCACCGCCGGTCAGCAGCAACAGCACCGCGAGGCCGATCAGCAGCAGCGTCAGATACACGACGAATTCACCGGTGAACCGGATGAAATCCATTCGGCGCGAATCGGATCGCCATCTACCGCCGACGTAGGCGAAACCGACCAACAGCCACAGCACGATCGGCGCATGGATTCCGGCCAGCGCCTCGGTGTCGCGGTCGTCGAAGGCGTCGTCACCGAACGGGAACGTGTTGATCGCGACCGCGAGCGCGACGGCCGGCACCGCGAGCACGGCCCACTGCCGCCACGGCAGCCGTCGCTTCCACGCGAAATACCCTGCCAGGAACGGGAACACAAAAAACGCGACATTGCGCCACAGCGTCAGGTCGTCGTCGAGCAGCGCCGAACCCAGCCGCACCGCGACGCCCGCACCGATCCCGAGGGCCAGGACGACGAGCAGCTCCCGGTTGGACCGGGCCGTCCCGGTGTCCTCCGATACGAGCACCAGCTGCTTCCACAAGCGGTCGGAGTGCTCGCGGGCGAACTCGCGACTGATCGCATCGACGTTGCCCATCCGCTTCACCGCGACCAGGAACGCCTCGTCATCGGAGAGCCCGGCGCGCGACAGGTCGGCGATCTGCTCGCGGAGGTGATCCTCCATCTCCTCGACGTCGGCCGCGGCGATCGCGCGATGCCGCTGGACGTAGCCGCGCCACTGCGCGATCTGCGATTCGAGTTCGGTGTCCGCCCGCATCACGCCCACCCCGGCGCGACGTCGGCGGACAACGGTTTCCATACGCGGTCGAGCGCCTCGGCGACGACGGTCCACTGCCGGCGCCGTTCGGCGAGCACCTCGCGTCCCGCGGCCGTGATGGCGTAGTGCTTGCGGCGCCGCCCGCCGTCGGAGACCCGCCAGTCCGCCGAGACGTTTCCCTGGCGTTCCAGCCGGTGCAGCAGCGGATAGAGCATGCCGTCCGTCCACTGCATCCGGCCGCCCGACAACTCGTTGACCCGCTTGATGAGCGCGTAGCCGTACGACTCGCCCTCGGCCAGGATGCCGAGCACCAACGGAGTGGCGGAGGCGGCAACGAGGTCCTTGTCGATGTGCACGCCGCCGCCTCCGATACCTAGCAGTTCTAGGTCATACCCTAGCAGTTCTAGGCATATCGGCCTGGCGTCACCGACTCCACAGATTTCGTCGCCTACCATCGACGCTCGTGCCTGCTCATCGAATCGCGCGATTGATCGCCGTCGTCGCAGGCATCGCCGGTGTGCTGCTGTGCGGGCTAGTCCCGCTGCTGCCGGTCAAGCAGACAACCGCCACCATCCTCTGGCCGCAGGGCGCCGGACCCGACGGTTTCGTCAGCGACATCACCGCCCCGCTGGTCTCCGGTGCGCCCGCCGCGCTCGACGTCTCCATCCCCTGCCGGGCCGTCGCCACGCTGCCCGCCGACGGTGGCCTGGTGCTATCCACCGTCCCGCCGGGCGGGATCGACGCCAGCCGCAACGGGTTGTTCGTGCGCGCCACCGGCGATGTCGTCGTGGTGGCGTTCCGCGACTCCGTCGCCGCGGTCGCACCGCGCCCCGCCGTGGAGGACGGCGCCTGCAGCACGCTGCACATCTGGGCCAACCCGGGTGAGGTCGGCGCCGACTTCATCGGCCTTCCCGGTTCCGCGGGCACCCTGCCCGCCGAGGAGAAGCCACAGGTCGCCGGCGTCTTCACCGATATGGAGGTGGCCGCGCAGGAAGGGTTGTCGGCACGCATCGACGTCGACACCCGCTTCATCACCTCGCCCACCGCGCTCAAGCTGGCCGTGATGGTGCTCGGGGTCGCGTGTGTGCTCGCGTCGATCGTCGCGCTGGCGGTGCTGGACCGCCGGAGCCGCTCCGGCGGCGACATTGGGCTCCGCAGCGGGCGCCGCGTGCCGCGCGCCTGGCGCCGCTTCTGGCGCGTGGGCTTCTGGCACTGGATGGCCGACCTCGGGGTCGTCGGCACGCTGCTGCTGTGGCATGTCATCGGCGCCCTGTCGTCGGACGACGGTTACAACCTCACCATCGCTCGGGTCTCCGCCGACGCCGGCTACAACGCCAACTACTACCGCTTCTTCGGCGCCTCGGAGGCCCCGTTCGACTGGTACCAATCGCTACTGGCGGCGTTCGCCTCGGTCAGCACCGCGAGCGTGTGGATGCGCCTGCCCGCGACCCTGGCCGCCATCGGCGCCTGGCTGATCGTCAGCCGCTGCATCGTCCCGCGCCTCGGCCGCGGGCTGGCGGCCAACCGCGTGACGGTGTGGACGGCCGGAGCGGTGTTCCTGGCGGCGTGGCTGCCGTTCAACAACGGCCTGCGCCCCGAACCGCTCATCGCGTTCGGCACCGTCGCCGTGTGGGTGCTGGTGGAGAACGCCGTCGCCACCCGGCGCACATGGCCGGCCGCGCTGGCGGTCATCGTCGCGGTCCTTTCCGTCACGCTGGCGCCCCAGGGTTTGATCGCCGTCGCACCGCTGCTGGTCGGGGCCCGAGCGATCGTGCGGACCGTGCGCGCCCGCCGTCCCGTCGACGGCGTCCTGGCGCCGCTGGCCGCGCTGCTGAGTGCGCTCGCGCTGATATTCGTGGTGGTCTTCCGCGATCAGACGCTGGCGACCGTGGCCGAATCGGCCCGCATCAAGTACGTCGTCGGCCCGACCATCGCGTGGTACCAGGAGTTCCTGCGCTACTACTTCCTCACCGTCGAAGACAGCGTCGACTCGTCGCTGACCCGGCGCTTCGCGGTGCTGGTGCTGCTGCTGTGCCTGTTCGGCATGCTCGCGGTGCTGCTGCGGCGTGGCGGTGTGGTCGGCATGGCGCGCGGCCCGGTCTGGCGGCTGATCGGATCGACGGCGATCGGCCTTCTGCTGCTGACGTTCACGCCCACCAAGTGGGCGGTGCAGTTCGGCGCGTTCGCCGGGCTGGCGGGTGCGCTCGGGGCGGTGACGGCATTCGCCTTCTCCCGCGTCGGGTTGCACAGCCGGCGGAACCTCGCGCTCTACGTCACCGCGCTGCTGTTCGTATTGGCCTGGGCCACATCGGGAATCAACGGCTGGTTCTATGTCGGCAACTACGGTGTGCCGTGGTTCGACAAGCAGCCGGTGATCGCCGGCATCCCCGTCACCGGGATCTTCCTCGCACTCGCGATCGTCACCGGCCTGCTCGCCGGGTGGTTGCACTTCCGCATGGACTACGCGGGCCACACGGAGGTCGCCAACACCAAGCGAAACCGCGTACTGGCATCGACGCCGCTGCTCGTGGTGGCGACGATCATGGTGGTGCTCGAGGTCGGCTCCATGACCAAGGGCGCGGTGCAGCGCTATCCCGTGTACACCACCGCCAAGGCGAACGTCTCGGCACTGAAGTCGGGGCTCTCGGACACCAGCTGCGCGATGGCCGACGACGTGCTGGTCGAGCCCGACACGAATGCCGGTATGTTGCAACCGGTTCCGGGCCAGCGCTTCGGTGAGTACGGTCCGCTCGGCGGTGAGGACCCGGTCGGCTTCACCCCCAACGGCGTGAGCGACACCCTCGAACCGCCCGAGCCGATCACCGCCAACCCCGGCACGGTCAACTCCGACGGATCGCCGAACGAACCGAACATCGGGATCGGTTTCGCCGCGGGCACCGGCGGGGGCTACGGACCCGTCGGGGTGAACGGTTCGAACGTGTTCCTGCCGTTCGGGCTCGACCCCGAGCGCACCCCCGTAATGGGCAGCTACGACGAGAACACCGTCGCGGCCAAGGTCACCTCGGCGTGGTACCAGTTGCCGCCTCGCACCCCGGACCGGCCGCTGGTCACCGTCGCCGCCGCGGGCGCGATCTGGTTCTACGAGGAGGACGGGTCGTTCAACTACGGACAGTCACTGAAGCTGCAGTGGGGCGAGCACCGTCCCGACGGCAGCTATGTGCCGCTGGCCGAGGTGCAACCGATCGACGTCGGCCCCGGACCCCAAAAGGCCTGGCGTAACCTGCGTTTCCCGCTCACATCGGCGCCGCCCGAGGCGAACGTCGCGCGCATCGTCGCCGACGACCCGAACCTGTCCACTGACCAGTGGTTCGCCTTCACCCCGCCGCGGGCACCGGTGCTGGTGACGGCGCAGGAGTTCCTCGGCTCGCAGACGCCGGTGCTGATGGACATCGCGACGGCCGCGAACTTCCCGTGCCAGCGTCCGTTCTCCGAACATCTCGGCGTTGCCGAACTTCCGGAGTACCGGATCCTTCCGAACCTCAAGCAGGTGGTCGTGTCGTCGAACCAGTGGCAGTCCGCCCAGGACGGCGGCCCGTTCCTGTTCATCCAGGCGCTGTTGCGCACCGCGACCGTGCCCACCTACCTGCGTGACGACTGGTACCGCGACTGGGGTTCGATCGAGCGCTACCTGCGGGTGGCGCCCGAATCCGAGGCGCCCGACGCCGTCGTCGAACAAGGAACGGAGCGCGTGTTCGGTTGGAGCCGAAACGGACCCATCAGGGCGCTGCCATGACCCAGACATCGAGTTCCGACGTGAAGATCGCCCGCTGGGTGGCGGCGATTGCGGGGTTGATCGGCTTCGTGCTGTCGGTGGCCACTCCGCTGCTGCCGGTGGAGCAGACCACCGCGACGCTGAACTGGCCGCAGCAGGGGGAGTTGAACAGCGTCACCGCGCCGTTGATCACGCAGACTCCGGTGCGGATGACGGTGACGGTGCCGTGCGACGTGATCCGCTCGATGCCGCCGCGCGGCGGAATGGTGTTGGGCACCGCACCCAAGGACGGTAAGCAAGCCGCGCTGCAGAGCCTGTTCGTCACGGTCAACACGCAGCGCGTCGACATCACCGACCGAAATGTGGTGGTGGCCAGCGTGCCCCGGGCTCGCGTGGTCGGAACCGACGGCGCACCCGGCTGTTCGCGCATCGAGATCACGTCGTCGGAGGAGGGCACCTTCGCGACGTTCGTCGGGTTGACCAGGGCAGACGGCTCGCCGCAGTACACGGGCTTCCCCGATCCGAATCTGCGTCCGGCGATCGTCGGGGTGTTCACCGATCTGACCGGACCCGCACCGCCGGGGTTGAGCCTGTCCGCGGAGATCGACACCCGATTCACCACCGAGCCAACGCCGTTAAAGCTGACGGCGATGGTGCTGGCGATCGTGTCGACGGCGATCGCGCTGCTCGCGTTGTGGCGGCTTGACCGCATGGACGGCAGGCGGATGCGCCGGCTGATCCCGCAGCGGTGGCGCACGTTCACCGCCACCGACGTCGTGGTCATCGGCGGCTTCGCGGTCTGGCACGTGATGGGGGCGAACTCGTCGGACGACGGCTACATCCTCGGCATGGCGCGGGTGGCCGGCCACGCCGGCTACATGTCGAATTACTTCCGGTGGTTCGGCAGCCCCGAGGATCCGTTCGGCTGGTACTACAACCTGCTGGCCATGATGACCAGCGTCAGCGACGCCAGCATCTGGATGCGGCTGCCCGACCTGGTGTGCGGAATCCTGTGCTGGCTGTTGCTGTCTCGTGAGGTGCTGCCGCGCCTGGGCCCCGCCGTCGCCGCGAGCAAGCCCGCCCTGTGGGCCGCCGGCCTGGTGCTGCTGGCGGCATGGATGCCGTTCAACAACGGCCTGCGCCCCGAGGGGCAGATCGCGACCGGCGCGCTGATCACCTACGTGCTGATCGAGCGGGCCATCACCTCCGGACGGCTGACCCCCGCGGCGTTCGCGATCATCACGGCGGCGTTCACGCTCGGTATCCAGCCGACGGGACTGATCGCGGTGGCCGCGCTGGTGGCCGGCGGCCGCCCGCTGCTGCGGATCCTCGTGCGCCGGCGTCAGGCGGTGGGCCTGTGGCCGCTGTTGCTGCCGCTGCTGGCCGCGGGCACCGTGATCCTGACCGTGGTGTTCTTCGACCAAACCATCGCAACGATGTTGGAAGCCACCAGGATTCGCACCGCGATCGGTCCGAACCAGGAGTGGTACACCGAGAACCTGCGCTACTACTACCTGATACTGCCGACGGTCGACGGATCGTTGTCGCGCCGGTTCGGCTTTCTGATCACCGCGCTGTCGCTGTTCGCCTCGATGTTCATCATGCTCCGGCGGGGCCGGGTGCCCGGTGTGGCGCGGGGTCCGGCGTGGCGGCTGATGGGGATCATTCTCGGCACGGTGTTCTTCCTGATGTTCACCCCGACCAAGTGGGTGCATCACTTCGGGCTGTTCGCCGCCGTGGGCGCCGCGATGGCGGCGCTGGCGACGGTGCTGGCATCACCGAAGGTGCTGGCCTGGTCGCGCAACCGAATGGCGTTCCTGGCGGCCGTGTTGTTCGTGATCGCACTGTGTTTCGCGACCACCAACGGCTGGTGGTACGTGTCCAGCTACGGCGTTCCGTTCAACAACGACGAGCCGAAGCTCGGCGGTATCACGGTCAGCACGTTCTTCTTCGCGCTCTTCGCGATCGCGGCGATATGGGCGGCGTGGCTGCACTTCTCGTCGAGGACCCGCGGCGAAGGCCGCATCGCACGGGCGCTGACGGCGGCGCCGATCCCGGTCGTCGCGGGCTTCATGGTGGTGGTGTTCGTCGGGTCGATGCTCGTCGGCGTGGTGCGCCAGTACCCCACGTACTCGAACGCGTGGGCCAACCTGCGCGCGTTCACCGGCGGCTGCGGTTTGGCCGACGACGTGCTCGTCGAACCGAACGCCAACGACGGCTTCCTGACGCCGCTGCCCGGCGACTACGGACCGCTCGGGCCGCTGGGCGGTGTCGGACCCGTCGGATTCACCGCTAACGGCGTGCCGGAAAAGATTGTTGCCGAGGCGATCCGGGTCAACCTGCCGATGCCTGGCACCGACTACGACTGGGATCAGCCGACCAAGCTGAAGACCCCGGGGATCAACGGCTCCACCGTGCCGTTGCCATACGGGCTCGACCCGAAGAAGGTGCCACTGGCGGGTAGTTACGTCGAAGGGCCGCAGCAGGAGAGCACGCTGGCGTCGGCGTGGTACGAGCTGCCCGCGGCCGACGACGGGCATCCGCTAGTGGTCGTCACCGCCGCCGGGACGATCACGGGCGACAGCGTGTTCAACGGGCGCACCGAGGGTGAGACCGTCGAGTTGGAGTACGCACGACGCGGTCCCGACGGCGCGCTGGTGCCCGCGGGCCGGATGGTGCCCTACGACCTCGGGCCGATTCCGTCGTGGCGCAATCTGCGCTTCCCCCGCGCCGACATACCGTCTGACGCCGTCGCGGTTCGCGTTGTCGCCGAGGATCGTTCGCTCACCCAGGGTGACTGGCTGGCGGTGACGCCGCCGCGGGTGCCCGAGTTGCGATCGGTGCAGGAGTACGTCGGGTCCGAGCAGCCGGTGCTGATGGACTGGGCCGTGGGCCTGGCGTTCCCGTGTCAGCAGCCGATGTTGCACGCCAACGGCGTCACCGAGATTCCGAAGTTCCGCATCACTCCGGACTACAACGCCAAGCGCAAGGACACCGACACCTGGCAGGACGGCCTCAACGGCGGGCTGCTCGGGATCACCGATCTGCTGATGCGCGCGCACGTGATGGCGACGTATCTGTCGCAGGACTGGGGCCGCGACTGGGGTTCGCTGCGCCGGTTCGAGATGACGCCCGGCGCGCAGGGTGCGACGCCGGCGACGCTGGACTTCGGCACGGCCACGCACAGCGGGCTGTACAGCCCGGGTCACATCCGCATCAAGCCGTGACGCATTCCTCTAACCTGTGAGCCGTGGACCGGATCCGGTGGGGCGCCGCGACACTCACACGTGCGGTGGAGTGGCAGGTCGACACCTTGCCGAAGTCGGTGTTTGTGCACACTCCCGCAGAGGCCTGGGACGAGCATGCCGACGAGTTCACGCCGACCTACTGGACCGATGCCGGATGGCGCATCGCACTGCAGATCTGGGTGATCGAGGTCGACGGCCTCACGGTGCTGATCGACACGGGCGCGGGCAACGGTAAGAGTAGGCCGCGGATGGCGGTGCTTTCCGAGCTGCAGACCGCATTCCTGACGTCGCTGTCGGCCGCGGATTTCGACCCCGCCGACGTGGACGTCGTCGTCAACACGCATCTGCACTTCGATCACGTCGGCTGGAACACGGTGCGAAACAACGACTCCTGGGTGCCGACCTTCCCCAACGCCCGGTACCTCGTATCCGAGGCCGACTACCGGCACTTCGGCCCCGGGGGCCCCGCGCAGTCGAACACGGCCCGCACCGAGGAAGAGGCATCCGTCCAGCAGCATGTTCGAACGGTGTTCGAGGACAGCGTGTCTCCGGTAGAGGAGCAGATCGAGCTGTGGTCGGGGAACCATCGGCTCAGCGAGTCGCTGTGGCTGCGCCCTGCGCCGGGACATACACCCGGTTCGTCGGTGGTGTGGCTCGACGCCGGACGGCCCGCGGTGTTCGTCGGCGATCTGACCCACTGCCCCATCCAGGTTCTGCGGCCGGACGACCCATGCGGCTGGGACGAGGACTTCAGTGCAGCCGCGGTGACGCGCAAACGCATCCTCACCGAGGCGTCGCGACGGCGTGCCGCGGTGGTGCCCGCGCACTATCCCGGCCACGGCGGCGCGACCGTTGTCGCCCGCGGTGACTCGTTCATGTTCGACGAATGGCTCACGTTCCCGTCGATCTGAATTTCCCAAATCAACTGACGGCAAGGTAAAGGCTCTGCTACTAGTGAATAAAGCTGCCTGAAGGATTCCAGCAGCAAACTACTTTGTGGCGCTTTCTTCATGCGGCAGGGAGGCATTCATGTTGCAGACGCCGGAAGCGCCGCAGGCCGGAAACGGCCAACTGCCACGCACCCGTGTATTCGATCAGGCGGCGGTCGAAGCCGCCATTTTCGACCTGCTCGTCGCGATCGGTGAGGACCCCTACCGCGAAGGGCTGCGCGACACTCCCGCCCGCGTCGCGCGGGCTTACCAAGAGACATTCGCAGGTCTGTACAGCGATCCCGAGGACGTTCTCGCGACGATGTTCGACGAGCACCACGGCGAGCTCGTGCTGATCAGGCAAATTCCGATGTACTCCACGTGCGAACATCACCTGGTTTCTTTCCACGGAGTCGCCCATGTCGGCTACCTTCCCGGTGACGACGGCCGAGTCACCGGCCTTTCGAAAATCGCGCGACTCGTCGACCTTTATGCCCGGCGTCCTCAGGTACAGGAACGACTGACCGGGCAAATAGCCGAAGCGCTGATGAACAAATTGAATCCGCGCGGCGTGATCGTCGTCATTGAGGCCGAGCACCTGTGTATGGCGATGCGCGGTGTGCGCAAGCCGGGCGCCGTCACGACGACGTCCGCGGTCCGCGGCCAGTTCCAGACCGATCCGGCGTCCCGGGCCGAGGCGCTGCATCTGCTCTTACAGAGGTGATCGCGGTGCCCACGCCGGACGCGCAGACCGGGAGGCCGTCGCTGCGCGCGGTGTGGGCCATGATGATCGGCTTCTTCCTGATCATCGTCGACTCGACGATCGTGGCCGTCGCCAACCCGATCCTCAAACAGGACTTCGAGGCGTCCTACCACGCCGTCATCTGGGTGACCAGCGCCTACCTGCTGGTCTTCGCGGCCCTGCTGCCGGTGGGTGGCCGCCTCGGCGACCGCTTCGGCCCGAAGAGCATGTACGTCGCCGGTCTGACGGTCTTCACGCTGGGCTCCCTGTGGTGCGGCGTGTCCGAATCGATCGGGACACTGATCGCCGGACGGGTCGCCCAGGGGATGGGTGCGGCCCTGATGACACCGCAGACGTTGTCCGCGGTCACCCGTATCTTCCCGCCCCAGCAGCGCGGCGTCCCGATGAGCCTGTGGGGCGCGACTGCGGGCGTCGGCCTGTTGGTCGGCCCGCTGGCCGGCGGCCTGCTCGTGGACGGACTGGGTTGGCGGTGGATCTTCCTGATCAACATCCCCATCGGCGTGGTGGGCCTTGTGCTGGCGCTACGCCTGATCCCCGCCTTTCCCGCGCGTCCTCATCACCTCGACGTTCTCGGGGTGCTGCTCTCCGGGGTCGGCATCTGCTTGATCGTGTTCGCCCTTCAGGAGGGACGTCACCACAACTGGGGTCCGACGACGTGGGCCGCGATCGCCGGCGGATGCGCCCTCCTCGCGAGTTTCGTGATGTGGCAAGCGATTCAGCGCTCCGAGCCGCTCGTCCCCCTGACCCTGTTCCGCCACCGCGACTTTGCTCTGTCCAACGCCGGCATCGCGTTGATCAGTTTCACCATCGTCGCTTTCGCGGTCCCCCTGATGTTCTATCTGCAGGACGTGCGCGGTATGCCCGCGACGCAGGCGGGCCTGGTGACCGCACCGATGGCGCTCGCGACCGGGCTCCTCGCCCCGATCGTCGGTCGGGTCGTCGACCGCGTTTCACCACGGAGCGTCGTGTGCCCCGGCTTCACACTGACGGCGGTCGCGTTGATCTGGCTGTCGCGGGAGATGAGCCAGTCGGCGCCGGTCTGGCGGTTGACGCTGCCCCTCATCCTGATCGGCGCCGCCGGTGCACTCACGTGGGAACCATTGGCGGTCATCGCATCTCGGACACTTCCCGACGACCTGGCGGGCGCGGGCTCGGCCGTCTTCAATACGACGCGCCAAGTCGGGGCGGCATTGGGCAGCGCGAGCATCGCCGCGTTGCTGACCGCCGCGGCCGACATCGAGTCCCACGACGCATCGGAGCACGCGCTCGAGTTGTCTGGGACTCCGGCCGTGGACGCGATGTCGCACTCCATGCTGCTGCCCGCGACGGCGGCGGGGATCGGCGCGATCGCGGCGTTCTTCTTCACCGGCCTCCCGCGGACCGTCCGAACCGTGAGCCACCCCGAGAGAAATGTGAGCACCGCGCCATGACCGCTGTCGCCGCAAGACCACCGTCGAGGTTGCACGAGGTCGAGGCGTTCACCGACGACGCCCTGCGCAATCTGCTCGCCTATCCCGAAAACCCCTCCGGGCCAAGGCTTCGCGCTAATTTCATCGCGAGCATCGATGGTGCGGTGACGCTCGACGGCGCGGGCCGCAAGCTGGGCACACCGACCGACCGCCGGGTGTTCACCCGCTTACGCGAAGTCGCCGATGTGATCGTGGTCGGTGCCACCACGGCGGCGTCCAAACCCTACGCCGATCTTCGCGTCGACGCCGACGCGCAAGCATGGCGCCTTGCGCACGGCCTGGCGAGTGCATTGCGGTTGGTGGTCGTGTCCAGTCGCGGTGTGATCCCGGCCCATCTGCTCACGGCGGCGGTTCCGCCGATCGTGCTGGTCTCTGCGAGTGCCACGAGGTCGGCGCGGCGGGCGCTGGACACGTCAGGGGCGGTGGTGTGCGAGATGGCCGACGGTCAGATCACCTCTGCCGCAATCCGTCACGCCCTCGACGACGTGGGTCTGAACCGGGTGCTGGTGGAGGGCGGGCCGACGCTGTTCTCTCACCTGGTCGCCGGCGACGGGATCGACGAGTTGTGCCTCACCACCAGCCCGATGATGGTGGCGGGTCCCGCCCGGCGAATCGCCGCCACGGCCGAGCATGTCGAGCTCGGTATGCAGCGCAAGGATGTGCTGCTCGGCGAGGACGGCACCGTCATCGTCCGGTGGGTTCGCCGAGATTAAAGCGGTGTCAGGCCGTGCTTGCGTAGCACCTTCTTGGTGGGCTGCTTGTCGCGCAGCAGCCGCAGCGATTTGCGGATGAGCAGCCGCGTCTCGTGCGGCTCGATGACACCGTCGATGTAGCCGCGCTCGGCGGCAATCCACGGAGTGGCCATGTTGAGGTTGTACCCCTCGATGAAGTCCGCGCGAATCTTCTGCACCTCGGGTGCGGTCGGATCGGGGAATCGCTTCACCAGCAGTTGCGCGGCACCTTCGGCGCCGATCACCGCGATGCGCGCGGTCGGCCACGCGAAGTTCAGGTCCGCCGACAGCTGCTTGGACCCCATCACCGCGTAACCGCCGCCGTAGGCCTTACGCACGATGATGGTCACCTTGGGCACATCGGCTTCGACGATGGCGTTGAAGAAGCGGCCGCCGCGCTTGATGATGCCGCGCTTCTCCTCCTCCACGCCCGGCATCGCCCCGGGAGTGTCCACCACAAAGACCAACGGCAGATTGAACGAGTCGCAGAACCGGATGAAACCGGCCGCCTTGTCGGACGCCTCGTTGCCCACGGCGCCGGACATGTGCATCGGCTGGTTGGCGATCACCCCAACCGGGCGGCCGTCGACTCGGGCAAAGGCGGTGATCATGGACGGACTGCGCTGCTCGGCGATCTCGAACACATCTCCGTCGTCGAAGATGCGCAGCAGGATCTCGTGCATGTCGTACGCCATGTTGTCGCTGTCCGGCACGATCGTGTCGAGCTCGTAGTCGTGCGGGGTCAGCTCGGGCTCGAGACCCGGGTTGACGATCGGTGGGTCGTCGAAGGTGTTGGCGGGCAAGAACTGAAGGTAGTCGCGCACATACTGGTACGCCTCCGCCTCGGAATCCACCACCTTGTGGATGTTGCCGCGCTCGGCCTGAACGTCGGCGCCGCCGAGTTCGTCGAAGGTGACGTCTTCGCCGGTGACGTCCTTGATGACGTCCGGTCCGGTGATGAACATGTAGCCCTGGTCGCGGACCGCGACGACGAGGTCGGTCTGGATGGGCGAGTACACGGCACCGCCCGCGCACTTGCCGAAGATCAGCGAGATCTCGGGCACCAGACCGCGCAACATCTCGTGGCGGCGACCCAGCTCGGCGTACCACGCGAGCGACGTCACCGCGTCCTGGATGCGCGCGCCGGCCGAGTCGTTGATACCGATGATCGGGCAGCCGACCATGGCCACCCACTCCATCAGCTTGGCCACCTTGCGGCCGAACATCTCACCAACGGAGCCCTGCAACACCGTCTGGTCGTGGCTGAACACGCCGACCGGCCTGCCGTTGATCCTGGCGTGACCGGTCACCACACCGTCGCCGAACAACGCGTTCGGATCACCCGGAGTCTTCGCCAGCGCACCGATCTCCAGGAAGCTGCCCGGATCGACCAGGGCGTGGATCCGGGCGCGGGCGCTCGGAATGCCCTTCTTCTCCCGCTTGGCGACCGCTTTCTCCCCGCCGGGCTCCTTGGCCTGCTCGAGCTTCTCGCGCAGTTCGGCAAGCAGCTCTGCTGTGGTCTTGGTTCGGATGGGAGTAGCTTCTGTGGTCACTTCGACGGCTTCTCCTCAGACTCGATCCGGTTGATCGCCTCGCTCATGTGAGCTCCGACCTTCGCAATGTACGGCTCGTCGATCACCTGGATGTGCTCACCCCCGATCGGCACGACCTCCAGCTCGGAGACGAACTCGCCCCAGCCGCCGTCGGGCTTGCGGGTGGCATAGCGCGGCTCGAAGTAGATCGCGTCGTCGTGGTAGCGGTCGGCCATGTACAGCGTGACCTTGCCGTCGTACGGCTTGATCTCGGCGGTGTCGATGGCCCGCTGATCCAGGTACGACGTGCGCTGGTGCTCGATGATGCCGCCGGGGATCTGCACCCCGCTCTGGCTCACGATGTCGAGCACGTAGCGCACCTGGCCCTCGTCGTCGAGCGCCTCGAGCTCCTCATACGGGATCTCGGGGATCTCGACATTGAAGGTGCGCTCGGCGAAGCGGGCGTAGCGGTCCCAACGGGCGCGGGTCTCCTCCTTGGTCTGGGGGATCTCCTCACCCGGACGCACCGCGTCGATGAGACCGACGAACTGCACGTCGGCGCCGGCCTGCTTGAGACCGATCGCGCACGCGTAGGCCAGCACACCACCCAGCGACCAGCCGGCCAGAATGAACGGCCGACCGCGCTTGTCGTCGCTCCAGCCGTTGAGCTCCAACAGCTTCGGCACGTACTCGCGCGCCCGCTCCTCGATCGAGCCCTCGACGCGCTCGATGCCGTACATCGGCGTATCGGCGGGCAACCTCTTGAGCAGTGGCTCGTACACCACCGTCGAACCGCCCGCGGCGTGGAAGACGAACACGGGGATGTGATCCGAGCCTTCCTGCGGCGCGCGGATGGTCCGCACGAACCCGTCGACCTTGCCGCCCTCGAGGTAATCGCGGACGGTGGTCGACAACTCCTCGATGGTCTTCGCGGAGCGCACGTCGTCGACGGTGATGGTGCCCTCGTCGACGCGCTCGGTCAGCCGTTCGGCGATCTTGGTCGCGGTGGCCTCGTCGAGGTCGGGCAGCTCGTTGAAGATGCCGCCCGGCGACTTGCCGGTCACGATCGCCCACGTCGCGAACGTGACGCGTTCCGCGGCGTCACGCGGTGGCACGTCGGAGCCCAGCGCCTCGGTCACCGCCTCCTGGGTGAGCACCTTGGAGGCCGCCGCGACCGTGGCCTGCGACGGACCGGTCGCGGGCGTCGGTCCGCTGGGGTCCGTCGGCGGCGGCGGTACCGCCGGGCCGCTCGGGTCCGTCGGCGGGGCGGGGATGTCGGCGGCTGGAGCCGCACCGGCCGGGAGATCGGATTCCGTCGCGGTGCCCGCGCTGGTGACCTCCGAGGCGATGCCGGTCTTCTCGGCCAGCACCTGCTCGAGCTCGGCGACGGTGGTCGCACCGCCCATCAGCTCGGCCTGTTCGGCGGCGATCTCCTCGGCGCTCTTGGTCTTCTGGTGCTCGGCGATCTGGTCGACCTCGTCGCGGTGCTCGATCGCGTAGTGGATCAGCTTTTCGACCGCGTACAGGTTGGCGTCGCGCACCGCGGTCAGCTGGATCGGCGGCAGATCGAAGTCGTACTCGACCCGGTTCTTGATCCGCACGGCCATCAGCGAGTCCAGGCCGAGCTCGATCAGCGGCACCTCCCACGGGAGGTCCTCGGGCTCGTAACCCATTGCGCCGCCGACGATCGCGCCGAGCCGATCGTGGATCGTCTCCCCCGAGTCCGGCGACCACTTCGCGAAGCCGGCGGCCAGACCCGCGCCCGCCGTCAGGTTGTCCTGCAGGATCTCCGGAGCCGCGTCAGCGGCGACATCGGGTGCAGCGGCGTCTTCCGCAAGGACCTCGCCTGCCACGGCCGCTCCGGTGGCCACCGCGACGGGTAGAGCGCCCGCGGCACCGGTGCGGCTCACCACCGCGTCGTACACCAGCGTGAAGGACTCGTCGATGCGCGCATGCACCTGCACGCCGGCCCCACCGGGATGGCGGGTCAGCGTCGTCACCAGCCGCGCGCCCTCACCGGGCACGGCGCGCTGTTCGGAGGCGACCAGCTTGGCGTCGGGAATGACCGATGCCGCAGCCGCTTTCACCAACGCCGCAAGGTCGGTCTCGCCCTTGGGCGCGTACTCCCAGACATGCCTGCCGTCCGGCGTCGCGACATGGTTGCCCGGCATCACCGCCGAGCTGTCGCCGGTGAACCGCGCGTCGAGCCAGTGCGGTTTGCGCTTGAAGCGGGTCGGCGGGATGTTCGCGAAGTCCAGCGCCCCGGCCAGTCCCTTGTTGCGGCGGGGGAACAGCGTGCGGAAGTCCAGATCGTGGCCGTGGACGAACAGCTGCGCCATCGCCACGGTCATCGAGTCGACCTCGTCCTGCTTGCGCGCCAGCGTCGCGATCAACTGCGCGTCGTGCAGGCCGGCCGCCGCCGTGGTCAGGCCAACCTGCATGAGCGCGACGGGATTCGGCGCCAGCTCCAGGAAGGTCGTGTGTCCGTTGTCGACCGCGTTGCGGATGCCGTGGGTGAAGTAGACGCTGTGGCGCAGCCCCTTCTTCCAGTAGTCGACGTCGTGGATGGTCTCCCCGGGCCGGATGTAGCGGCCCTCGTGCACGGTAGAGAAGTACCCGATCTTGGTCGGGTGCGGTTCGATGCCGACCAGTTCGGCGGCGAGTTCGCCGAGCAGCGGGTCCATCTGCGAGGTGTGGCTGGCGCCCTTGGTCTGCATCTTGCGGGCGAACTTGCCCTCCTGCTCGCAGCGCTCGATGATCGCGTCGACCTGGTCGGGTGGTCCGCCGATGACGGTCTGCGTCGGCGCGGCATACACGCACACCTCGAGATCTTTGAAGTCGGCAAAGACGGTTTCGATCTCGTCGGCCGAATACTCGACCAGCGCCATCAACCGGATCCATTCGCCGAACAACATCGCCTCGCCCTCACCCATCAGGTGAGCACGTGCACAGATGGCCCGAGTGGCGTCCTCCAACGACAGGCCGCCTGCGAAGTAAGCAGCGGCCGCCTCACCGAGCGACTGGCCCACCACCGCAGCGGGTTTCGCGCCGTGGTGCTTGAGCAACTCGCCGAGCGCGATCTGCAGGGCGAAGATCACTGTCTGGACGACCTCGATGGGGTACTCGCAGGTCTCATTCGTGTAATCGACCGCGTCATCGAGGATCAGCTCGAGGATCGAATAGCCCCGTTCATCCTGGATGAGGGCGTCGACCTTGTTGATCCACTCCGCGAACACCTCGTTGCGCAGATACAGGTTCTTGCCCATCTTGCGGTGCTGGGCGCCGAAACCGGCCAACACCCACACCGGCCCATTGGTCACCGGGCCGTCGGCGCTGAACACGCTCGGGTGCTGCTTACCCTCGGCCACCGCGCGCAGGCCCTTGACGGCCTCGTCGTGATCGTGAGCCAGCACCACGGCGCGGGACCGCCCGTGGTTGCGCCGCGACAACGCGCGCCCGATGGACTCCAGCGACGACTCCCGCCCCTCGGGGCTGTCGATCCAGTCGGCCAGCTCGGCCGCCGTCGCCTTCTTGCGCGACGTCAGGAACCCCGAAACAGCCAGCGGCACAACCGGAGTGGGCTGCTCGCCGGCTTCCATCTCCTCGCGCGCAGCCTCCAGAAGTTGCAGCGCCTTGTCGGTGAGGCCGGGCAGCTCGGGCTCGTCATCCTGGGTGTGGGCGGGCCGGTCGAGCGCATCGTCTTCGTCGTCGATGAACTCGCCGTACTCGTCCATCCGCACGCCGCCGACATAGACGGCATTGGCCTCCGAGGACTTCGCCTCTTCGACCTCGGGTTCCGGTTCCGGTTCGGGCGGAGCGAGATCCGACGGCAGCACCTCGCGCAGCACCAGGTGGGCGTTCGCGCCGCCGAAACCGAACCCGGAGACACCGGCGATCGCGTATCCGCTGTAGCGCGGCCAGTCGGTGGCGGTGTCGGCGACCTTGAGGTGCACACCGTCGAAGTCGATGTAGGGGTTGGGGCCGCTGTAGTTGATCGACGGCGGGATCTTGTCATTGCGCAGCGCGAGCGTCATCTTCGCCAGGCTCGCCGCGCCGGCGGCCGACTCCAGGTGTCCCACATTGGATTTGATGGCGCCCAGCAGCGCGGGTTTGTCGGCCGCGCGGCCCCTGCCGACGACACGGCCCAGCGCGTCGGCCTCGATCGGGTCGCCGAGGATGGTGCCGGTGCCGTGCGCCTCGATGTAGTCGACGAGGCGCGGGTTGATGCCGGCGTCCTTGTACGCCTTGCGCAGCACGTCGGCCTGCGCGTCCGGGTTCGGCGCGAGCAGGCCGTTGGACCGGCCGTCGTGGTTGACCGCGCTGCCGGCGATGACGGCGAGGATCTCGTCCCCGTCGCGCCGGGCGTCGGAGACCCGCTTGAGCACGAGCATGCCGCCGCCCTCGGAGCGGGCGTAACCGTCGGCGTCCTGGGAGAACGACTTGATCCGGCCGTCCGGCGCGAGCACGCCGCCGACCTCGTCGAAACCGACCGTGACCAGCGGGGTGATCAACGCGTTCACGCCGCCGACGATCGCGACGTCGGCCTCACCCGCACGCAGCGCCTGCACACCCTGGTGCGCGGCGACCAGCGAGCTCGAGCAGGCGGTGTCGACGGTAACCGACGGGCCGCGGAAGTCGTAGAAGTAGGAGACGCGGTTGGCGATGATCGAGCTGGAGTTGCCGGTGATCGCGTACGGGTGGGTGACGCTCGGGTCCGACAGGGCCAGATTCTGGTAGTCGGCGTTGGACGAACCCACGAACACCGCGACCGCCTCGCCGCGCAGGCTCGACGCCGGGATGCGGGCGTGTTCCAGTGCCTCCCAGGTCAATTCGAGCGCCATCCGCTGCTGCGGATCGACGTTGTCGGCCTCCATCTTCGACAGCGCGAAGAACTCGGCGTCGAAGCCCTTGATGTCGGAGAGGTAGCCGCCGCGGGTGCGGGCCTTGGCGACCCGCTCGGCGATGCGCGGCTCGCTGAGAAACTCCTCCCAGCGGCCTTCGGGCAGGTCGGTGATCGCGTCGCGACCCTCCATCAGCGCCCGCCACGTCTCGTCGGGGGTGTTCATGTCCCCGGGGAGACGGGTGGCCAGGCCGATGATCGCGATGTCGTCGACGTCGCGCGTGCGCGCCCAGTCCTCGTCGTCGTCGCCGATGTCGTCCGGCTCCGGCTCTCCCTCGACGATGACCGTGGCCAACGACTCGATGGTGGGATGGCGGAACGCCACGGTGGCCGTCAACGTGACACCGGTCAGGTCCTCGATGTCGCTGGCCATCGCGACGGCGTCGCGCGACGAGAGGCCGAGCTCGACCATCGGCGCGGACTCGCTGATGGAGTCGGGCGACTGGCCGGTGGCGTTGCCGATCCAGTTGCGCAGCCACTCGCGCATCTCGTTGACCGTCATGTCGGTTCTCGGAGCCGCTCCGGCGGCGACATCGGGATCCGGTGCGTTCAGCGGCTTCTCGGGTGCCAGCTGGATGTCGTCGCCGGACGGCATCTCGGGTTGCTGCGAATCGTCTTGTGTATCAGCCATATTCGAGTTGGTCTCAGTCACTCTCGTCGGGGAACGCGTTGGCGATCTTCCCGCTGCGCAGACTGCCGTCCAGGTAAGCCGAGCGGCACGCTCGACGGCCGATCTTGCCGCTCGAGGTGCGCGGGATCGCGCCCGCGGGGGTCAGCAGCACGTCGCGAACGGTGACGCCGTGGCGCACGGCGATCGCGGCGCGGATGTCGTCGGCGATGGGACCCATGTCGAGCTTGTGGGAGCCGGGTGCCCGCTCACCGACGATCACCAACTGTTCGGAGGTGTCGTCGGGATCGCGCTTGAGGCCGGAGTGGGCGTTCTCGAACACCTCGTCCGGCAGCTGGTTGGCGGGCACCGAGAACGCCGCGACGAACCCGGTGCGCAGCGCCTTGGTCGCCTCCTGCGCGGAGTACTCCAGGTCCTGCGGATAGTGGTTGCGCCCGTCGATGATCACCAGATCCTTGACGCGGCCGGTGATGTAGAGCTCACCGTCGTAGTAGGCGCCGAGGTCGCCGGTGCGCACCCAGGTCGCGTCGTCGGTGGCGCCTTCGGCGTGCGACGGGTTGGTCCGCGACTTGAGGATGTTCTGGAACGTCGCGATGGTTTCCTCGGGCTTCCCCCAGTAGCCCGTGCCCATGTTCTGACCGCTGATCCAGATCTCGCCGATCTGCCCGTCGGGCAGCTCGGTGGCGGTGTCGTTGTCGACGATGACCGCCCACTCGGCGACGCCGATCTTGCCCGCGCCGGCCTGCGGCACGGCCTTCGGAGAATCCTCCGCCACCGGAACGAAGCGGCCCTGGTTGAGCTCGTCGCGGTCGACCGGCGTGATGGTCGGCTCGGCCTCCATCGGCGTGGTCGACACGAACAGCGTCGCCTCGGCCAGACCGTAGGACGGCTTGATCGCCTTGGGCTGGAACCCGAACGGGCCGAACGCCTCGTTGAAGCGCCGCACGGTGGCCGCCGAGATCGGCTCGCTGCCGTTGAGGATGCACTTGACGTTGGACAGGTCCAGCGGCGGTTCGCCGTCCTTGGGCACACCGCGGGCCGCGGCATGGTCGAACGCGAAGTTCGGGGCCACCGAGATGGTTCCGCCGGTGTCGCCTTCCTTGCGGGCGAGTTCGCGGATCCAGCGGCCGGGCCGGCGCACGAAGGCGGCGGGCGTCATGAAGGTGATGTAGTGGCCGAGCATGGGAGACAGCAGCACGGTGATCAGGCCCATGTCATGGAAGAACGGCAGCCAGGACACACCGCGGTCGCCTTCCTGGCCGTCGAGCGCCTCGATCACCTGCACGACGTTGGTGGCCAGGTTGAGGTGGGTGATCTGCACACCGGTCGGGACCCGCGTCGAGCCCGACGTGTACTGCAGGTAGGCGATGGTGTGCTCGTCGACGTCGACCATTTCCCAGGTGGCGCCGACCTCGTTCGGCACCGCGTCGACCGCGATCACGCGGGGACGCTGATTGGTCGGGCGGGTGCGGAAGAACTTGCGCACCCCTTCGGCGGCGTCGGTGGTGGTCAGGATCGCCGACGGCTCGCAGTCGTCGAGCACGGCGTGCAGGCGGCCCACGTGACCCGGCTCGTTCGGGTCGAACAGCGGCACGGCGATACGTCCGGAGTACAGCGTGCCGAAGAACGCGACGAGGTAGTCGAGGTTCTGCGGGCACAGGATCGCCACGCGGTCGCCGGGCTGGGTGACCTGTTGGAGGCGAGCGCCGACGGCCCGGTTGCGGGCGCCGAAGTCGGCCCAGTGCAGATCGCGCGCGACGCCGTCCCGTTCCGTCGAGAAGTCCACGAACCGGTAGGCGAGCTTGTCTCCACGCACCTTCGCCCATCGTTCGACGTGTTTGACCAGGCTTCCGTTGTCGGGAAACTTGATCAGTCCGTCCTTGATGAACGGGTTATGGAACCCCATTGCACTCTCCTGTCAGCGGCACACGCTTCTCGATGCCGATCGCACATGATTTCGGAGCCGCCTCGAGGACCCCGCGAAATCGTACCGGTCGGCTATCCGCTTACTGCTCTTAGTTTTTTCTTAATGTTAGGTGACTGGAGGTCGCAGTCCAAATCAGGTCGCATAACAGGTCAGCCATGTTTCGGGTGCGGGGCGTTATCGATCAATTCCTGTGCCCAACCCTGCGTCCACTGCGTGGCGGACGCACCGTCGACATTCCAGAACTGCGTGGTGGCGTACAGCGCGTGAATCGGTTGTCCCGCACCGCCGAGCAGGATGTCGATGGTCTTGGGCAGGTTCATGATGTTGAACGCCTCCGGCGGCGCAGAGCAGATCAGGTCGCCGGGAGCGCAGATCTCGTTGACCCGGTCGTTGAGCATGCCGAAACCGCCGGGCCGCGGGCCCGTCATCGCCAGGCCCATGCCGTCGAGCATGGGCACGTCGCGCAGCGTGATCTCGGCGCCCTGGCCCGGCGGGTTGGGGCCGACGTCACGGCCGACGCCGCTCTGCCTCCGGCCGTCGGCGATCAACGTCACACCCAGCACCAGGTCCTCGTCGACCGGGCCGCGCCCGTTGCCGATGTCGCTGGCGATGTCCCCGGCGATGACCGCGCCCTGCGAGAACCCGACGAGCACGTAACTGGTCAGCGGGCACCGCTCGTTCATGTCCGTCATCGCCTTGACCGCCGCGTTGAAGCCTTCGGTGCGGCTGTCGTTGTAGCTCATCTGGCCGTCCTGCGAGAACGGATTGTGGAACTGCGCGGTGTACGGAACGGTGAACACCTCGACGCGGTCGTTCCCGAACGCCCCGCGGACCGGGTTGGTGACATTGAGCAGCAGCGCGATCGGAAACTGCGTCGGGTTGAACGGATCAAGCTGCGGTGAGGACTCCCAGGTGCCGGGAATCGACATCAGCTGTACGTCGGGGCAGCTCGCGTCCTGAAACTCCGGGCGCGGCTTCTTGGTCGGGCTGGCGCCGGTCGGTGGCACGCCCGTCGGCGGGACACCCGTCGGCCCCTCGGGTTTGCGCAGGATCACGACGACGATCACGATCAGCAGCACCACCACGAGCGCCATCGCGGCGGCTGCGATGAGCGCGAGGATGCGGTGGCGTTTCCGCCGGTTGGTTGTGGCCATGTATCGGTTGGGCTCCTGCTAGCAGAGTCGTTCGGTTGCGATGCGAATGTAATCGGCCGTGGCGGTGTCGACGTCGGCGGTCGGCGCCATACCGGAGATCTGATCCCTCGCATCACCGCGCACGAGGGGGTAGACCGAATCCCACACCTTCTGGTCGTCGTGCTTGGCGGCACGGGCCTGACACACATACGAGCCGATTCGAAGTGCCAGCAGGTCGCTGGACCGCGTCACCCCCGCGGCGGCCAGGGCGTCGAGATAACCCTCCTGCCGATCGGTCAGGACGAGCGTGTTGGAGTGCCCCGTCGCCGACGGCGGAACCGGGGTCGTCTCACCGGGCGCGCCGGGCGCGGGCGCCGCCTCCGACGTCGGCAGCCCCATGGCCGCCATGACGTCGTGACCGGAACAGCCGGTCAGCAACGCCGTCGCCGAAGCTATCAGCAGCGACCCTGCCGCCGTCGTTCGTACCGAGCGTTGCACCCCTCCAAGGTACCGGCTGCCGACGGGCGGCCCCGGTTCTCGAATCGGGCCGCCGGCTATGCGATGGTGGCCGCCAATTCGCCGCTCATCGCCGCGAGCTGACCGCTCCAGGAACCCCAGTCGTGGCTACCGCTCGTCGGGAAGTCGAAGTGCCCGTTCTTGCCGCCGACGGAGCGGTAGTGCTGGTAGAACTCGCGATTCGTACCCTGCGCGATGTCGCAGTAGCCGATCATCGCGGGCGGGTCGGGGCATCCTCCGACGGGAGCGCTCCACACCCACAGGCGCGTGTTGTTGTCGGCCAGCAACTGCACATGGACGTTCGGCGAATGCCACTTCCACCGGCCCAGCTGTGGCAGGCCCCACATGTTGCGGGTCTCGACGCCGCCGAACTGAGCCAGGCCGGCGGTGATCGCACCGTCGACGCCGGTGCGTTCGGGGGTGAGGAAGCCGGACAGCGACCCGGCGAAGCGGTAGCGGTCCGGGTGGAAGGTGGCCATCGCCATCGCGCCGTAGCCGCCCTGCGCCGCTCCGACGATGCCGTGGCCCGATGGCGCCAGCCCCTTGTTGGCGGCCAACCAGTTCGGCAGCTCGTCGGCGAGGAAGGTCTCCCACTGGCGGCTGCCGTCGGCCTCCCAGTTGGTGTACATGCTCCACGCACCGCCCGCGGGCGCCGCGACCGAGATGCCCTTGCCGGCCAGCGTGTTCATCGCGTTGCCCGCGGTCACCCAGTTGCTCACGTCGGGCGCGGCGTTGAACGCGTCGAGCAGCACCACCGCGTGCGGGCCGCCGCCCTGGAAGGCAACCGGGATGTCGCGCCCCATCGCGGCCGACGGCACCATCAGCATCTCGACTTGCGCCTCGGCCGACGGCGCGACCGCCGTGCCCGCGGACCACAGACCCGCGGCCAGAGCCACGGTCAAGATCGCCCGGAAGATCCCCTGCATCGGCTCGCCCACCTCACCTCGGTCTGCTGTCCCCGCGCGAGGTAGTCAATCACACACCGGCGGGGGCGTGGTCGGAAAAGGCCCCGCGGACGCGAGAAGCAAGAAAGGCCACCGCGGACGTGAGGAGCAAAAATGGCCACCGCGGACGTGAGGAGCAAAAATGGCCAACGGCGGCGACCCCGCAGGATCGCCGCCGTCGACTATGAAGTTATTGCCGCACCGGTCAGTTACCGGCGTCGGTCGTCTCCACCGACGCCTGCGTGGCGATCGGAGTCGACGGCTGCGGCGTCGCGCCGAGCACACGCTGGATGTCCGGCTTCATCTGCTGGAGCTGCTGACCCCAGTAGGGCCAGTCGTGCGTACCACCGGCGGGGAAGTTGAACACACCGTTCTTACCGCCCGCGGCGAGGTACTCCTCCTGGAACGTCTCGTTCGTGCGCAGCGTGAAGCTCTCCAGGAACTTCGCGTTGAAGTTGTCTCCGGCGACCTGACCGTTGATCTCGGCCGGCTTACCGTTACCGCAGAACACCCACAGGCGGGTGCCGTTGGCGACCAGCTTGTCGATGTTGACCATCGGGTCGTTGCGCTTCCACGCGGGATCGCTCGACGGGCCCCACATGTCCTCGGACTCGTAGCCGCCGGCGTCACCCATGGACAGGCCGACCAGCATCGGCCACCAGCCCTCGGAGAGGTTCAGGAAGCCCGACAGCGAAGCGGCGTACTGGAACTGCTGCGGGTAGTAGATGGCCAGCGTCATCGCGGCCGAGCCGGCCATGGACAGCCCGACTGCGGCGTTGCGGTTCGGGTTCACACCCTTGTTGGCCGCCAGGTACGCGGGCAGCTCCTGGGTCAGGAACGTCTCCCACTTGTAGGTCGAGCAACCGGCCTTACCGCAGGCCGGCTTGTACCAGTCGCTGTAGAAGCTGGACTGGCCACCCACCGGCATGATCACGGCGAGGCCGGAGTCCAGGTACCACTCGAACGCCGCGGTGTTGATGTCCCAGCCGTTGAAGTCATCCTGCGCGCGAAGCCCGTCGAGCAGGTAGACGCCCGGCGCGTTCGGACCGCCGTTCTGGAACTGCACCTTGATGTCACGGCCCATCCCTGCGGACGGAACCATGAGGTACTCGACCGGCAGACCCGGACGAGAGAAAGCCCCCGCGGTGGCCGAGCCTCCGATGGCGCTCACCAAGCCCGGCAGCACGGCGGCCGCAAGCGCGACTCCCGCAAGCCGGCGGACCCAGGCACCCCGGATCTTGCCAACGAACTTCATGCTTCATCTATCCCATCTGTTGTATGCCGCACGCGGAACCGCCCCACAGGCAAGCCGCGTAACACGTGCAGTCAACCACACGTCGGCGTGAACTTCCCATTCGAGAGATGTCGACCCTGGTCACGCGCCTCCGCCCTTGAGTGTTGTGACCAGGTCTGGTTTCAGGGTTTGCAGTTGCGCACCCCAGTTCGGCCACGCGTGATTTCCCTGTGCCGGGAATTCGAACGTGGCGTTGTTTCCTCCGGCCGTCTCATAGGCCTTCTGGAAGTCTTTGTTGCTCTTCGGAGCCGACGCGTCGAGGCTGGCGGCGGTCGGGTCGGCGTCCACCGCGGGTGGTGTGGATTCGCCTGGCGCACAGTAAATCCACAGGCGGGTGCCGTTGGCGGCCAGCTTGGCGACCTGATGGGTCGGGTCGTTGCGCTTCCATGCCCCGTCCCACGGCGCGCCCCACATGCTGTCGACGCTGTAACCACCGGCGTCGAGCATCGCGACCCGGATCGCCTGCTGCACGGTCGGCGCCGACGGGTTCAGGTATCCCGACAGTGACGCCGCATACCCGAACTGATCCGGGTGGTGCGCGGCGAGGATCAGCGCCGCACTGCCGGACATCGACACACCGACGACCGCGTTGCCGGTGGTGGAGACGTGTTTGTTGGCGGCCAGCCAGGCGGGAAGCTCATCGGTCAAAAAGGTTTCCCATTTATAGGTATAAGCCTGGTTATTGAGACTCGACGGCGAATACCAGTCCGTATAGAAGCCGGCCTCACCGCCCACCGGCATCACGGTGGCCACCCCGGAGTCGAAAAACCACTCGAACGCGGCAGTTTCGATGTCCCAGCCGTTGTAGTCGTCGCGCGCCCTCATGCCGTCGAGCAGATAGACGGCCTTCGACTCGTCCGATTCGCTTCGGCCGGGCTGGAATTGGACGCGGACGATGCGGCCCATCGCCGGCGAGTAGACGTCGAGGTACTCGACCGGAAGACCTTCGCGGGAGAACGCGTTCGCCTGCGGCGTCGTGTCGACCGCGGCGATCACACCCGGCAGCGCCGCGGCCGCGGCCGCCGCCGCCAGTACGCGGCGAAGCCAAGTTCGCACAGGTTGGTCCATCCGTTCGTGTCTCGGGTGCCGCGAAAGAGCGATCCGCGTCTATCTATCGGCCGAGAGGGGTCGCGGCGTTACGGACCCGTCGCGGGCATCCCCGTGTACGGCTCGTTCACGCGTTCCGGCACGGGCAACCCGCAGCGCGCGAGTTCGTAGAGGGGCACGCGGTCGATCCGGTACTGCGTGAACTGGTAGGCGTGCAAGAGATTCGACAGGAACCGCCGCGGACCCATCGGCCCCCGCACCGACGTCAGCATCGCGTCGGTCGCCGGACACTCCAGCGCCGCCTCTGCTTGTCGGACCCAGTCCTCGTCGATGTACCCCGGGAGGAACGGCGGCTCCTTGAGGAAGGGGCCCTCGGCGATCGCCCAGTCGGGAAACAGGTTCTTGTCGTGGCCGATACGGCCGTCCTCGAGCCGAGCGGTATGTGCCGCAAGCGGATTGGCGAGGCCGATCTGGTCGATGACCCGAACGTCGAGTCCCACGTTCATGCCCAACATGCCGAGGTTGGTGAAGAACACCGTGTGCGGACCCTTGTAGTCCTTCGGTGCGTCGGGTGGCGGCGGCAGTGCGGGCACCACATCCCACTGATCGTAATTTCCCGATGGCAGCAGCAGCGCACCGTCGGGCGTGTTGTCCAGCGCCTCGAGCACCGCGCGCATACGTGGATAGTCCAGATAGTCGGCCGCGGTGAGCGGATGTGCGTGTCCCGTCGCCTGAGAGTAGAACCGTCTCTCGTCGACGATTCCCGAGTACGTGACGCGGGTGGCGTCGCGACCCATGCCTGGCGAGTTCGCCGCCCACAGCGCCCATCCCGCCACGGCCAGCCACAGCAAGCTGGTGGCGCCGACGAACAAATAGCCTGCGCCACGGGCCATTCGGGTTTCGTCCGGCAGCACGACGGGGATCACGGCGATCGGCGTCAGCATCACGAATACCGGGGTCAGCAGCACCCTGCCGTGCATGAAATCACCGCCTTGGCGGATCCAGTAGATCGCCTGCAACAGGCCACTGACGAGGAAGAAGACCACCACCGCCGCGGGGCTCTGCACCAACCGCGCCAACCAACCGTGACCCGAGCCCACCACGCCGCGGTTCGGCCTGGGACGCCCGCGGATGACCCACACCACCCCGGCGAGCCCGGCGAGCAGAATCGCCGGCGCCCACAACAGGTAGGGCTGGTTGAAGTTCGCCAGGTAGACGAAGCCCTGCGACCACTTCGAACCGGTCGCGTCCTTCGCCAGCGCGGTACCGGGAACCACCAGCCCGTAGTAGCCCATCCGGAAGATCTGGTACGCCACCGGAAGCAGGCCGCCCGCGACGACGATCACCAGCCGCCGGCGCCAGTCGCGCGCCGCGATCAGCATCATCACGAGGGCCAGCCCGCCGATCAACGCCAGTTCGGGGCGCACCAGGACGCTCAGGCCCGCCACGAAAGCCAGTGCCACATCGAAGGTTCCGCTGTTCGGGCTTGTCGCAGGCGGCGGGGCCTGCGCGGCGAGGGGCTGCCTGCGGATCGTCGGTACGCCACCACGCACGCCGGGTGCGGCAGGGGTGCGGCGGCTGCGTGGTTCCTGCGACCAGCACACCATCATCCACCAAAGCAGGCCGAGATACGCCAGTACCAAACCGTTTTCGAGTCCGGAGGTGGCGAAGTCGCGCGCCGGCGGGAGCGCGATGTACACCAGCGCCCCGGCGGGCAGCATCAACGCGCGTCGGCCCCGCAGACTCGGCGCGTACAACCGGCCGGTGCCCAGCATCATGAAGACCACACCGAGCAGGCTGAGCACCAGCGCCAGCACCAGCACCACGTACTCCAGCCGCACGGAGCCGCCCACGAGCGCGCCGAGATAGACGAGATAGGTCCACACCGTCGAGGTGTTGGCCTCCACCCGCTCACCGGCGTTGAACACCGGCCCGTTGCCGGCCAGAAGGTTTCGGACCGTCCGCAGGACGATCAGGCCGTCGTCGGCGATCCAGCGTCGTTGCCAGGCGCCCCAGCCGAACAGCACCGCGACCACCACGACGCTGACCCACAGGCTGATCCGAACCGTGTTGTCGTACCGGAAAGCGGGCCAGCGGGAAAGGCTACGCCCGATCTCGTCGAACACCCGGCCCGCGGCGGGCGGGCGCACCTTCTCAGCTGAGGAAGACGGCGGCACCGATGGTCCCGATCCACGCCAGCAGCAGCAGCTGCAGTACCCGGTCCTTGAGGGCGATCTCCTCGGGCTCCCCCGCCAATCCGCCGTCGACGTCGACCGCGTATCGAAGGATTGCGATGGTGATCGGAATGATGGTGACCGCGTACCACGACGCCGTGGCACCGTCGCGTTCGAAGGCCCACAGGCCGTAGCAGAGCACCATCGCGGTGGCCGACAGCGTCCACACGAAGCGCAGGTACGACGCGGTGTAACTCTCCAGCGACTTGCGGATCTTGGCTCCGGTGCGCTCGGCGAGTTGCAGTTCGGCGTAACGCTTTCCGGCCACCATGAACAGTGAGCCGAACGTCATCACCAGCAGGAACCATTGCGACAGTGGGATGCCCGCGGCCGCGCCGCCTGCGATGGCGCGAATCAGGTACGCCGACGAGACGATGCAGATGTCGAGCACCGCCTGGTGCTTGAGGCCGAAGCAGTACGCCAGCTGCATGGCGATGTACACCGCGATCACCACGGTCAAGTTGACCGAGGCCAGCAGCGAAAGGCCGAGGGCGGCAGCGGCCAACACCACCGATGTCGAGTAGGCCAGCCATTCGGGGACGACGCCGGCGGCGATGGGACGGAACCGCTTCGTCGGGTGCTGGCGGTCGGCCTCGACATCGCGGGCGTCGTTGACCAGATAGATCGACGAGGCGGCGAGCGAGAAGGTCACGAACGCGATCAGGATGTTGACCGCGACGCCGGCGTAGTCATATTCGACGTCTCCGCCGAGGGAGGCGATCGGTGCGGCGAGCACGAGCAGGTTCTTCACCCACTGTCGCGGCCGGATCGCCTTGATCAGGCCGGTCGCGACGTTGCGCGGCGGGCCCTTCTGCTGTGCCGTTTGTTCACCCATTGGCCGTACGCTCTCTGCGCTGCTGTCACTGGAGATGCTCATGAGTTCCCTTCGGCGCGATCGGCCACCGTGGCGACGACCTTCGCGACGACCGCCCCGACCGCGACCCCGGTGAGGACGTCGCTCGGGTAGTGCACGCCGAGCACCAACCGCGACAACGCCATCGGCGGTACGAGCAGTGCCGGTAGCGGCAGGCCGGTGGTTCTGGCCATCAGCACGGACGCCGCCGTGGTCGATGTCGCGTGTGCGGACGGGAAACTCAGGCGGCTCGGGGTTCCGACGTTGACCGCGATCGCGGGATGGTGCGGCCGTTCGCGGCGCACCACCCTTTTGATCACGACCGCGGCGGCGTGTGCGATGAACGCGCCGGCTCCCGCCGTCAGCCACGCACGCCGTCGCTCGGGCGCAAAGAGCGCTCCGGCCAATGCGATCACGAGCCAACCCAGGCTGTGCTCGCCGAAATGGGACAACGCCCGCGCGGCCGGCAGGACCCCCGGCCGGTCACCGAGCGCGGACTGCACCGCGACCAACGCGGCCTCCTCGCCGCGCGGCGTGTCATCCATTGGCAGAAGACTCCAGTAGGACCGTCTCCCACTTCTGCTTGCTCGTCAGAGTCGGCAGCGCCTCGCGGTAGACCTTGCGCATCTTGTTGAACCTGCGCGCCAGGATCGCCTGGCGCTTCAACGACTCCCGCAGAAGATGGAACATCTGCTCGCGGTCGCGCTGGCGGTACACGACGCCGCGGCCGTCCGCCGTCGTCACCGTGACTCCGTCCACCCGGCACAGGGAGAACCACCGGGCGTCCTGCGTGGCGACGTTGATCTGCGGACGGCGATGGTGCTCGGGATCGTGCGGCCGCAGTTGGTGAACCACGCCGCGCGACAGCCGCGTCGAGATCGCCAGCGGATTGGTGGGGATCTTGACCTTCCTGCGCCAGCGCTTGTCCGACGGCGTCGGCAACTCGGCCGCGCTCGGCAGCACCACCGCGTCGGGATACTGCTGGCGCATCTTGCGCACCTCGGGCAGCGCGGACTCGAGGATCGAGAAGATGTGCTCGGGCCCGGCCAGGAAGTCGTCCATGGCCTTGTTCTGGATGGCGACGGTCGAATACTCCAGGCACAGCAGGTGTTTGAGCGTCGCCTTCAGGTGGCTCGCGATCAGCCCGCGGACGTTGCCGTCCCAGTGCAGCGCGGCCACGACCAGGCGGTTGCGCAGGTGGAAGTACGCCTGCCAGTCGATCGCATCGTCCTTGTCGCTCCACGCCATATGCCAGATCGCACAACCGGGAAGCGTGACGGTCGGGTAGCCGTGCTCCCCGGCCCGCAGGCCGTAGTCGGCGTCGTCCCACTTGATGAACAGCGGCAGCGGCTGGCCGAGTTCCTCGGCGACCTGCCTCGGGATCATGCACATCCACCAGCCGTTGTAGTCGACGTCGATGCGGCGGTGCAGCAGCTTGCTGCGCGGCGAATCCTCGTCGGCCAGACTGTCTCTGGCGAAGTTGTGGTCGTACTCGGTGTTGACCGCGTTGGTCCACATGAAGTTCTCGGCGTCGACCATCTCGCCCATGACGTGCAGATGGGAGGGCTCCTGCAGGTTGAGCATCTGGCCGCCGACCAGGGTCGGCGTCTTCGCGAACCGGTTCATCGCCAACGCCCGCAGGATCGAGTCGGGCTCGATGCGGATGTCGTCGTCCATGAACAGGATCTGCTCGCAGTCGGTGTTCTTCAGCGCCTCATACATGACCCGGCTGTAGCCGCCCGAGCCACCGAGATTGGGCTGGTTGTGGATCGTCAGCCGATTACCGAGAGCGGCCGCCGCCTCCTCGAACCCCGAATGGTCCTTGGCCTTGCTGGTTCCCTGATCGGACACGATGACCGCACCGATCACCTTGTCCACCAATGGATCCGACGTCAGCGCCGCCAGCGCGTTGACACAGTCGGCGGGTCGGTTGAAGGTCGGGATGCCGACGGCGACGTTGGCCCGGCCCGGCGCGGGCTCCGGCGCGTACCAACCGGCGTGGTGCAACGTCGACGCCGAATCGGTTGCGATGTCGAACCAGATCCAGCCGCCGTCCTCGAACGGGCCCAGGTCGATCTCGAACTCGACGTGGGCGGGTTCGCCCTCGCGCTCGCTGACGACCGGAGCGCCTCCGACGGTGATCCGCGCGCCGGTGGCCTTGGATCGGTAGACGTCGACGCGCGCGCTGCCGGTCAGCTCGACCCGCAGCACCACCGACTGCAGGATCGACCAGCGTCGCCAGTAGCTAGCCGGGAACGCGTTGAAGTAGGTCGCGAACGACACCTGGGATTCGGTGCCGATCTCGAGCTCGGTGCGGCTGGGCGCGTGCGCGCGCTTGGCGTTGGTCTCCGCTTCCTCGATGTAAAGCTTGCGGACGTCGTGGGGTTCGCCTGGACGCGGGAGGATCACGCGCGCCAGCAGGCTGACCGCCTTCGATTCCGCGGAGTCGAGTGCGCCGGACGGGATCTCGCTCATGCGCTACTGCTTTCTGGGCCCGGTTCGGTCAGTGGCACGCCGTCGCGCAGGTGCGGAGCGAGCGTGTTGTCGTACATGCTCAGCGCGCTGGCGATGGCCATGTGCATGTCCAAGTACTGGTAGGTCCCCAGCCTGCCACCGAACAACACCTTCGCAGAAGCGGCTTCAGCCTTGGCCCGGGCCCGGTAAGCGGCCAGCAACGCGCGGTCGGCTTCAGTGTTGATCGGGTAGTAGGGCTCGTCGTCGTTGTCGGCGAACCGGGAGAACTCGCGCATGACGACCGTCTTGTCGGTCGGGTACGCGCGTTCGGGGTGGAAGTGCCGGAACTCGTGGATCCGGGTGTAGGGCACGTCGATGTCGTTGTAGTTCATCACCGGTGTGCCCTGGAAGTCCCCGGTGTCGAGGACTTCCAACTCGAAGTCGAGGGTCCGCCACCCCAGCCGGCCCTCGGCGTAGTCGAAGTACCGGTCGAGCGGTCCGGTGTAGACCACCGGCGCGTCCGGGTTCGCGGCGCGCAGCTCGTCACGCACGTCGAACCAGTCCGTGTCCAACCGGACCTCGATGCGGTCGTCGGCCGCCATGTTCTCCAACCACTTGGTGTAGCCGTCGACCGGCAGCCCCTCATAGGTGTCGTTGAAGTAGCGGTTGTTGAAGGTGTAGCGGACCGGCAGCCGGGTGATGTTGGACGCAGGCAGTTCCTTGGGGTCGGTCTGCCACTGCTTGGCGGTGTAGCCCTTGAAGAACGCCTCGTAGAGAGGGCGGCCGATCAGGCTGATCGCCTTCTCCTCGAAGTTCTGCGCCTCGTCGGTGTCGATCTCGGCCGCCTGCTCGGCGATCAGCGCGCGGGCCTCGTCGGGCGTGAAGTAGCGGCCGAAGAACTGACAGACCAAGCCGAGTCCCATGGGCAACGGGTACGCCTGCCCGTCGTACAGGCCGAAGACGCGGTGCTGGTAGCCGGTGAACTCGGTGAACTGCCGTACGTAGTCCCACACCCGCTTGTTGGAGGTGTGGAACAGGTGCGCGCCGTATTTGTGCACCTCGATCCCGGTTTGCGGCTCGGGCTCGGAGTAGGCGTTACCGCCGATGTGCGGGCGTCGCTCGATGACGAGAACACGCTTGTCGAGCTGGGTTGCCACGCGCTCGGCAATCGTCAGGCCGAAGAATCCGGAGCCGACGACAATAAGGTCAGAGCGAGCTGTCATCGGCAGCAAGGGTATCCGACCGTGACCGCGCGGCCCGAATCCGACAGCAGCCGAATATTGCGATCGGCTCACGATTACATATCGTCACTTTCGCCTCACTAGTCACATCAGTACCGTCGATCACGTCGGCTTCGACCGCCGACAGCGCAGGACCTGGGCTGTTCACCTGAATCGCCTAGCCGAACCACGAAGCGACGAACTAGTAGTCGTAGCCCATGTATTGAGGAGACTTCCGTGCCGAACCGACGTCGACGCAGGCTGTCGACAGCCACGAGCGCAGTCCTGGCCCTGGCAGTCGCGAGTCCCGCCGCAGTAGTCGCCGTGACCGAGCTGACGGAGGCCACCGAGCCGGCCGCTCAGCACCGCGAGTTCGTCCAGGCGGCGACGATCACGGATCTGCCGAACGAGCTGATGTCCGCCCTGAGCCAGGGCCTCTCGCAGTTCGGGATCAACATGCCCCCGATGCCGACCGGCATCCTGGGAGGAACGGGTTCGAGCTCGCCCACCACGCTGACCTCTCCGGGTCTGACCACGCCGGGCCTTACGACGCCCGAGCTGACGTCGCCCGGCCTGACCGCGCCCGGCCTCAGCACCCCCGGCCTGACCTCTCCGAGCCTGAGCGTGCCGGGCGCCACGGTTCCGGGGGCCACCGCGACCGCCCCCTCGCTGACCGATCCTGCGCTGTCGAACCCCGCGTTGACCAACCCGGCACTGTCGACTCCGTCGCTGACCAGCCCGACCGGTGACGCCGGGCTGACCACGCCGGGCCTGTCGACCCCGCCGGCGCTGACCGATCCGGCGCTCGGCGCGTCGCCGATCTCGTCGACCTCCGGCCTGCCCGCCCCGGGTGAGGTGCCGATCGCGGCGCCGATCGGCCTGGACCCGGCCGCCGGGACGTATCCGATCCTCGGCGACCCCTCGCTGGCCACGATGCCCGCGGCGACCGGCACATCCGGCAGCGGCGGCATCATCGGCGAACTGTCCTCCATGGCCGATCAGCTCGGCGCCGGCCAGGCGATCGACCTGCTCAAGGGCATGGTGATGCCGGCGATCATGTCGGCGGCCAAGCCGCCGGCTGCGCCTCCGGTCCCGGCTCCCGTACCGGCGCCCGCCCCCGGCGCCTGAAACCTGTCACCAAACGGCACCGCAGAAGCCTCGACGGCTCTGCGGTGCCGGTGACGGTCTGGCGTCGATTAGTCGGGCTTCGGACCGTGTCGCACCACTAGCACCACCTGGCACATACGTAACATCAGTCCGTGCCGACTCGCCGTCCCGCATCGTCGCTGCTTTTCACCGCGCTTGCGGCGACAGTCGTGGCGCTGCCGATGGCGCTGTTCGGTCTGCCCGGTGACCACGACGACGGCGCGTCGGTCGAGGCGCCACAACTGGCGCAGCGCCCGCTCACCGGTCTCGGCGGCGGCGAGACGATCCGCGAGATCCATCAGGACACCCCGTTCTCGATGGTGGCGCTGACGGCGCAGGACTTCACCGGCACGACCGCACGGGTGCGGGCAAAGAAGGCCGACGGCAGCTGGGGGCCGTGGTACGACGCCGAACCCCTCGAGGGAGTCGGACCCGACACCCCGTCGGCAGGGCCGGCCGGTACCGAGCCGGTGTTCGTGGGCCGCACCACCACGGTGCAGATCGCGGTGACCCGGCCACCCGATGCCCCCAAGACCCCCGAAGCCACGCCCAAACCCGTCGAGGGCCTGGGATACGTCCCGGCGAACACGGAGCAGCCGTTCGGCCAGAACCTCAACGCCGTGCTGATCAGCCCGCCGCAGGCACCGCCGGTCGACACGCTGCCCCGACCGTCGGCGGTCAACGCTCCCGGCGTGCCCCCGAACATCATCAATCGGGCGCAGTGGGGCGCCGACGAATCGATGCGATGCGGAAATCCCCAGTTCGACTTGGGAATTCGAGCGGGCATCGTGCACCACACCGCCGGAAGCAACGAATACGCGCCGGAGGACTCGGCGGGTATTATCCGCTCGATCTACGAGTACCACACCCGCACCCTGGGCTGGTGCGACATCGCGTACAACGCACTGGTCGACAAGTTCGGGCAGGTTTTCGAGGGTCGCGCAGGCGGCATCACCCGACCCGTCGAGGGCGCGCACACCGGCGGGTTCAACCGCGACACCTGGGGTGTGGCGATGATGGGCAACTTCGAGGTGGTGCCGCCGACTCCGGTTCAACTGCGCACGACGGCACGCCTGCTGGGCTGGCGCCTCGGCCTCGACCACGTCGACCCGCGCGGCACCGTCGTGCTGGCCTCGGCCGGAGGGTCGTTCTCGAAGTTCCCGACCGGAGCGACGCCGCTTTTGCCCGCGATCTTCACCCACCGCGACGTCGGCGCCACGGAGTGCCCCGGTAACGCGGCGTACCTGTTGATGGACCACATCCGCGACATCGCCGCCCGCTTCAACCAGCCGCCGGGCCCCGACGACTTGTCCGAATCACTGCGCGGGGGCGCCATTTTCGCGAAGTGGGAAGCGATGGGCGGAATGAACAGCCCGCTGGGCAGGCCGACGTCGCTGGAGGCCTCCGGTGAGGGCGGCGCCCGCTACGTCACCTTCGAACGCGGCGCGATCTACTGGTCGCCGGAGAGCGGCGCCGAACCGGTCACCGGCGAGATCTACAAGGCTTGGGGGGCACTCGGTTTCGAACGCGGAGCGCTCGGACTGCCCACCAGTGGCGAAATCCAGGAGCCGCTGTGGATCGTGCAGAACTTCCAGCACGGAACGCTCAACTTCGATCGTGAGAAAGGCTCGGTGACACGGGTTTTCGACGGTATTCCGGTCGAACTGCCCAAGCCCGCGGTCGACGCCTCGCCCGTGCAACTCGAGCGGTTCACACCGCCGATCAGCCCCTGAGGGCTACATCCACCATCGCTCGAGCACGCGCGCGACGCCGTCATCGTTGTTGGTCGAAGTGACCTCGTCGGCCGCCTCCAGCGCCTCAGGATGAGCGTGACCCATCGCGACACCCAGCCCGGCCCATTCCAGCATCGGCACGTCGTTGGGCATATCGCCGAACGTGACGACCTCCTCGGCGGAGATGCCCAGGGGCCGGGCCACGTCGGCAACCCCGGTGGCCTTGCTGATGCCCGACGGCATCACCTCGACCAGGCCGTTGTTGGTCGAATAGGTGATGTCCCCGATGCCCGCAACATGTTCGGCGAGCGCGGCGGCCATGTCGGCGCTGCGCGCGCCCGCCTTGCGAACGAGCAGTTTGATCGCGGGCGCACTGAGCAGGTCCTCGAGCGACACCTCGGTGTTGTCCGGGTTGAGCCACGCGTGTTCGTAACCGGGCGAGCTGACGAATTGCGGTGTGGCGGCGTCATGCGCGCTGTGGCCCACCCGCTCCACGGCCAGGCCCGCTCCCGGGATGACCCGCGTGGCGATGTCGGCGAGCTCACCGAGCACCTCGGCGCTCAGCGTGTGCGCAGACACGATGCGGTCGGTCGCCGGGTCGTAGAGCACCGCACCGTTGGCGCACACCGCCATTGGGGCGAACCCCAAGGCGTCGACGACCGGCTGCACCCATCGCGGCGGACGGCCCGTGGCGAGCACGAATTTCGTTCCCGCCTCCACCGCGGCGGTCACCACCGCCTTGGTGCGCGGCGAGACTTTCTCGTCGTCGTCGAGCAGCGTGCCGTCGACATCGGAGGCGATCAGCAGAGGTAGGGTCATCGTTTCGCTTCCCGCAGCGCACGCCTGCGGGCGCGCTCGGCCAGTTCCGCGTCGTCGAGCGCCTTCGCCTCGTCCAGCGTCGGCGCTGAGCCGCCGAGGCGACGCGGCACCCAGTACGTCCCTTGCGGGTGGGGATAGTCGCGCTGCGCCTCGTGCAGCTGTTCGGTCATCGCCGAACGCAGGTCTTGCAACGTCTGCTCCATCGTCTCGCCGGCCCGTATGGGGTTACCCACCTGCACCGTGATCGGAATCTTGGTGCGGCCGAGGTGGCGAGGATGGTCCTTGGTCCAGATCCGCTGCGCACCCCAGACGATGAGCGGGACGATCGGCACGTCGGCGTCGCGGGCCATGCGCGCGGCCCCGGTCTTGAAGTCCTTGAGCTCGAAGCTTCGGCTGATGGTGGCCTCCGGATACACGCCGACGAGCTCACCGGCGCGCAGACGTTCCACCGCCACGGTGTACGCCCCGGCGCCCGCGTGCCGGTCCACCGGGATCGTGCCCGTGTGGCGGATCAGGAAGTTGATGACCTTCACTTCCTGCATCTCCTGTTTGATCATGAAACGTAGCCGTCGCTTGCGGTAGTGCACCGCCAGCGCGGCGGGCAGCCAGTCGACGTAGCTCGTGTGGTTGATCGCGATCACCGCGCCGCCGCTGGCGGGGATGTTCTCCAGGCCGCGGTAGGTGATCTTGAGTCCGTCGATCCTGACCGCCGTTTTGACCAGAACCTCGAGCGAGTAGAAGACGGGCTCCATGGGCGCTACCCCGGTGCCCCGCTGGGATCGGGACGTTGGGCGCGCCGCGCGGCCTTCTCGGCCGCCTCTTCGGCGTCCATGCGGTTGGCCTCGGCGAGCGTCGGCGCGCCCCCGCCCAGCCGGTGTGGCACCCAGAACTCACCGGCGGGGTGCGGGCCGTACTCGTCCTGCACCCGTTCCAGCAGGTGCTGCATCCGCGAGTGCAGCAACGCCGTCAGGTCCGCCGCGGGCAGGGTCGGTTCGATCGGCTCGCCGACCGCGACCGAGATCGGCACCTTCGGTCGCCACATCTTCTTCGGGTGGCCCTTGGTCCAGATCCGCTGCGCACCCCACACGATGTGCGGAACGATCGGCACGCCCGCGGCGATCGCCATGCGGGCGGCTCCGGATTTGAACTCCTTGATCTCGAAGCTGCGGCTGATGGTGGCCTCGGGATAGACGCCGACCAGTTCGCCTTCCTTGAGCTTGAGGCAGGCCTGGGAAAATGAGTCGGCGCCGCTGTCGCGGTCCACCTCGATGTGGCGCAGGCTGCGCATGATCGGGCCGGAGATCTTGTTGTCGAAGACTTCCCTTTTGGCCATGAAGCGGACCTTGCGCCCAAGGCCCTGCCGGTAGGCGGGCAACCCGGCGAAGGTGAAGTCGAAATAACTCGTGTGGTTGATGGCGATGACCGCGCCGCCTGTGGTGGGCAGGTTCTCCACACCGGTGACGGTGAACTTGAGTCCCTGTACGCGCCAGATCAGCCGCGCCAGCTGAATGACGGTGCCGTATACGGGTTCCACATCAGGCAGCCTAGTCGCGCGGCCGCGACCACCGAACCCGTGCCGACGGCGCGCGCGGTGGGGCGCGGGAGCGGGCGGTGGGGGTGCGCCGCGCGTGCGACGAGGAGGGTCTGTCGGCGGGATAGACTCGCCGCGGGCAGCCACATTCGCAGGAAGGGTATTTGTGCAGGTCACGAGCATCGGCCACGCGGGATTCCGCATCGACACCGCGGCCGGGAGCATCCTGTGTGATCCCTGGGTCAATCCGGCGTATTTCGCGTCCTGGTTTCCGTTCCCCGACAACAGCGGGCTGGACTGGGATGCGCTCGGCGACTGCGACTACCTGTACGTCTCGCATCTGCACCGCGACCACTTCGACCCCAAACTGCTGCGCGAGCACGTCAACAAGGACGCGGTGGTGTTGCTGCCGGACTACCCGGTGCCCGATCTGCGCCGCGAGCTCGAGAAGCTGGGGTTCCACAAGTTCTTCGAGACCACCGACTCGGTGCGCCACACGGTGTCGGGTCCCAAGGGCGACCTCGGTGTGATGATCATCGCGCTGCGCGCCCCTGCGGACGGCCCGATCGGCGACTCGGGCCTCGTCGTCGACGACGGTGAAACGGTCGCGTTCAACATGAACGATGCACGCCCGGTCGACCTCGACGTCGTGCACGCCGACTTCGGTCACGTCGACGTCCACATGCTGCAGTACTCCGGTGCCATCTGGTATCCGATGGTCTACGACATGCCCGCGCGCGCCAAGGAGGCGTTCGGCGTCCAGAAGCGTCAGCGCCAGATGGACCGGTGCCGGCAGTACATCGCTCAGGTGGGCGCCACCTGGGTCATTCCATCCGCGGGTCCGCCCTGCTTCCTCGACCCGGAGCTGCGCGACCTCAACGACGACCACGGGGACCCGGCCAACATCTTCCCCGACCAGATGGTGTTCCTGGACCAGATGCGCACGCACGGCCACGATGGCGGACTCCTGATGATCCCCGGTTCGACGGCGACTTTCACCGGCCCACAACTGGATTCGCTGACGCACCCGCTGCCCGACGACGAGGTGGAATCGATCTTCACCACCGGCAAGGCCGATTACATCGCCGACTATGCCGAGCGGATGGCGCCGGTGCTGGCCGCGGAGAAAGCGAGCTGGGCCGATGCGGCGGGCGAACCGCTGCTGGAGCCGCTGCGCACCGCGTTCGAGCCGATCATGATCCAGAGCGACCAGATCTGCGACGGCATCGGCTACCCGGTCGAGCTGAGACTCGGCGCCGAAACGGTGGTGCTCGACTTCCCGAAACGGGTTGTGCGCGAGCCGATCCCCGAGGAGAAGTTCCGCTACGGCTTCGCGATACCTCCGGAGCTGGTGCGCACCGTGCTCCGCGACAACGAACCGGACTGGGTCAACACCATCTTCCTGTCCACCCGGTTCCGGGCGTGGCGGGTCGGTGGGTACAACGAGTACCTCTACACCTTCTTCAAGTGCCTGACCGACGAGCGGATCGCGTACGCCGACGGCTGGTTCGCCGAGGCCCACGATGACACCGCGTCGATCACGTTGGACGGCTGGGAGATCCAGCGCCGGTGCCCGCACCTGAAAGCCGACCTGTCGAAGTTCGGAGTGGTCGAGGGGTCGACGCTGACCTGCAATCTGCACGGGTGGCAGTGGAACCTGCAGAACGGCCGCTGCCTGACCACCAAGGGACACGAGCTGCGGAGTGAACGGAAGTGAGTGCCCCGCAACAGCTTTACGACGACGGCATGATTCAGGTGGACCGGGAGGCGGTCACGCTGCGCCGCTACCACTTCCCGTCGGGCACCTCGAAGGTCATCCCGCTGCGCGCGATCCGCGGATACACGGCATCACCGTTGCACTGGATGCACCGCTACCGTTTCTGGGGCAGTTCGGATCTGCAGCGCTGGCTGCCTCTGGATGTGCGACGCCCGCTGAAGGCCACCCTCGTCACCCTCGACGTGGACGGCAACCGCTGGCGTCCGGCGTTCACCCCCGAGCACCCCGACCAGTTCATCGAGGTGCTCGACGAACTGCTCAAGGACTAGCGGCCGGTTCGCCGCAACCGTCGCGCCGCCAGCAGCCCCACTCCCGCCGTCGCCACCCACGGACCGGCCACCAGGACCGGGTCCAACCACATGTGATTGGCGTCCGCCCGTTTGCTTTTCGCGCGCGCGGCCAGGCCGTTGTGGGTGAACTCTGTCTTGACCCCGGTCTCGGTGATCGGGTTGTCGGGTCGGAGGCTGACCAGCGACTGGAGGTGGTGCTCGACGGCGTCCACGCGGTCGGCCAGGATCAACAGTAGCCAGTGCGCGGCACGGCCCTCGCTGTACTTCCGGTAGGAGTAGCGCCGAATCGCGCCCGAGAGTCCACGCGGCGGCGTCGACGTGCCGAAAACCGGTGTCAGGAACTGATGTTCGATGGAGCGCTCGCGCGGCCACTTCTCGGGCTGACGCTCGGGGAAGTCCCAGCGGGCGCCGGTGTCCATCGCCTTGAGCTTCGGCACCGACGGCCGGTCGGCCGGGTCGAGGTCGGCACCCCAACCCGGGATGCGCGCCCGCAGATCGTCGGAAGTGGGCACGGGTGGGTGGTCGGCGGTGTAGGTCATGGTGATCCCCTTCAGGCGGCGTTGGGCACGATGACCGGCTTGATGCAGTCGTCGAGCTTGGCGGAGAAGATGTGGTAGCCCTCGGCGATGTGCTCGAGTGGAATACGATGCGTCACAATGTCATTGGGTTTGAGGTAGCCGTTCTGGATGTGCGAGAACAGCCGCGGCCACTGCCGTTTGACCGGGCACTGGTTCATCCGCAGCGTCAGCCCCTTGTTCAGCGCGTCGCCGAACTTGACCGCGGAGAAGATCGGTCCGTAGGCGCCCATCACCGAGATCGTGCCGCCCTTGCGGACGCCGTCGATCGCCCAGTTCAGCGCCACCGGCGAACCGCCCTGCAGCTTGAGCTTGGCCGCGGTCACGTGCTGCAGCAGGTTGCCGTCGGCCTCGGCGCCCACCGCGTCGATCGCCACGTCGGCGCCGAGATAGCCGGTGGTCTTTTTCATTTCGACGACGATGTCGTCGCATTCGGCGAAGTTGATGGTCTCCGCGTGCGCGAAGGTGCGGGCCTTCTCCAGCCGGTACTCGAGGTGGTCGACGACGATGACCCGGCCCGCCCCCATCAGCCATGCGGACTTCGCGGCGTACAGGCCTACCGGTCCGGCCCCGAACACCGCGACCACGTCGCCCTCGACGATGTCGCCGAGTTGTGCGCCGAAGTAGCCGGTGGCCAACGCGTCGGTGCACATCAACGCGTCCTCGTCGGCCATCCACTCCGGGATGAGCGTCGGGCCCACGTCGGCGAACGGCACCCGGACGAATTCCGCCTGTCCACCGTCGTATCCACCGCAGGTGTGTGAGTAGCCGTAGATCCCGCCGACGGCCGTCGCGTTCGGGTTGACGTTGTGACAGTTGGAGTACAGCCCGCGGGCGCAGAAGTAGCAGGAACCGCAGAAGATGTTGAACGGCACCATGACCCGGTCGCCGACCTTGAGGTTCTGCACCGACGAGCCGACCTGCTCGACGACGCCGATGAACTCGTGGCCGAAGGTCATTCCTACCCGGGTGTCGGGCATCATGCCGTGGTAGAGGTGCAAATCCGATCCGCAGATGGCCGCGAGCGTCACCCGAACGATCGCGTCGTTCGGATGCTCGATCGGCGGAATGTCCTTTTCTTCCACCCGTACCTTGTACGGGCCGCGGTAAACCATCGCCTTCACGGCGTGCCTCCTAGAGTCGGGATGCGATCGCTTTACCCGTGTGTGGGCACGCGAAACACCCGGCTCCGGCGCGAGGACTACTTGGCGGGCGTCAGCAGATCGGTGCCGACGTAGGGCGCCAACGCGGCAGGCACCCGGACGCTGCCGTCGGGCTGCTGATGGTTCTCCAGGATCGCCACCAGCCACCGCGTCGTGGCGAAGGTCCCGTTCAGCGTCGCGGCGGTCTGCGGGCGGCCGTTCTCGTCGCGGTAGCGCACCGCGAGCCGGCGCGCCTGAAACGTCGTGCAGTTCGACGTCGAGGTGAGCTCGCGGTAGGTCTGTTGCGTGGGAACCCAAGCCTCGCAATCGAATTTGCGCGCCGCCGACGATCCGAGGTCACCCGCGGCGATGTCGATCACGCGATAGGGCACCTCGATCTCGGCCAGCATCTGGCGCTGCCAACCCAGTAGCCGCTCGTGTTCGGCCTCGGCGTCCTCGGGTTTGCAGTAGATGAAGCCCTCGACCTTGTCGAACTGGTGCACGCGGATGATGCCGCGGGTGTCCTTGCCGTGGCTGCCCGCTTCGCGCCGGAAGCACGACGACCAGCCCGCGTAGCGCAACGGTCCGCCGGACAGGTCGAGAATCTCGTCGGCGTGGTAGCCGGCCAGCGGGACCTCCGAGGTGCCGACCAGATACAGGTCGTCGGCCTCGATCCGATAGACCTCCTCGCTGTGCGCGCCGAGGAACCCGGTGCCCGCCATCACCTCCGGGCGCACCAGCACCGGCGGGATCATCAACGTGAAGCCGTTCGCAGTGGCCAACTTCACCGCCAGCTGGAGCAGGCCCAGCTGCAACAGGGCTCCCGCCCCGGTGAGGAAGTAGAAGCGCGCTCCGGAAACCTTGGCGCCGCGTTCGAGGTCGATGAGCCCCAGCGACTCACCGATCTCGACGTGGTCCTTCGGGTTGTCGAGGCGCGGCGGCTCGCCGACGGTGTCGAGCACGACGAAGTCGTCCTCGCCGCCCGCGGGCACGCCGTCGATGATGACGTTCGACAGTGCCATGTGGGCCGCGGTGAACGCCCGCGCGGCTTCGGCTTGTTCGGCCTCGGCGGCCTTGACCTTCTCGGCGAGCTGCTTGGCCTGCTCGAGTAGTGCAGGCCGCTCGTCCGGCGATGCCTTGCCCACCTTCTTGCTCGCGGCCTTCTGCTCGGCACGCAGATTGTCGGCCGCCGACACCGCGGCGCGGCGGGCGGCGTCGGACTCGAGCAACGCGTCGACGAGGCCGGGGTCTTCTCCGCGGGCGCGTTGCGAGGCACGGACCGCATCCGGGTTCTCGCGCAACAGCTTGAGGTCGATCACGGGCGCAACCCTACTGGTCCATCCCCCTGGCCAGCACAACCGCATAACTTTACAACTGCATCACTTGTCACAGCACCTGACACGCCTGTCACAATGGAGCAGATGTTGGACGCACCCGATCGCCCCATCGGCGAGGACGAACACGCCGATCCGCAACGAGGCGACACCCACTCGTCGGAGCGGGTGGCGTGGTGGACCAGTCTGCACGCCACGCCGACGCGCCGCGCGCTCGTGCTGACCGCGCTCGGCGGGTTGCTCATCGCCGGGCTCATCACCGCCCTGCCGCAGACCGAGCGCGCCAGCGGGCTGACCGCGAGCACCATCTCCCTCGGCCCGCGGGGCAACGCGACCTTCGAACACGCCAAGGCGGGCGACTGCCTCAACTGGCCCGAACGCACGCCCGACGCCGCCGAGATCGTCGACTGCGGCAAGGAGCACCGGTTCGAGGTCGCCGAGTCGGTCGACATGCGAACCTTCCCCGGCAGCGAGTACGGGCCGGAGGCGGCGCCGCCGTCGAGCACCCGCATCCAGCAGATCAGCCAGGAGCAGTGCTCCACGGCGGTGAAGAATTACCTCGGCCCGCGCTTCGACCCGAACAGCCGGTTCACCGTGAGCATGCTGTGGTCGGGTGACAAGGCCTGGCGCCAGTCCGGTGAGCGCCGGATGTTGTGCGGGTTGCAGTTGCCCGGCCCGAACAATCAGCAGTTGGCATTCGCAGGCAAGGTCGGCGAGGTGGACCAGTCCAAGGTGTGGCCGGCCGGGACCTGCCTGGGTATCGACCCGACGACCAACCAGCCCACCGACATCCCCGTCGACTGTGCGGCGCCGCACGCGATGGAGGTCACCGGTGCGGTGAACCTCGCCGAGAAGTTCCCCGGCGGCCTGCCACCCGAGACCGAGCAGGACGGCTTCATCAAGGACGCGTGCACCCGCATGACGGACGCCTACCTGGCGCCCATCGAGTTGCGCAGCACCACACTGACGCTGATCTACAGCACGATCTCGCTGCCGAGCTGGTCGGCGGGCAGCCGCCAGGTGTCGTGCAGCATCGGCGCGACGTTGGGCAACGGCGGCTGGTCGACGCTGCTCAACAGCGCCAAGGGCCCGCTGCTGATCAACGGGCAGCCGCCGGTGCCGCCGCCGGACATCACCGAGGAGCGGCTGAACTTCCCGCCGATCCCGATCACCGACGACGATTCGCCGAGCTCATCGCAGGTGACCAGCGGGCAGACCTCCAGCAGCAGCGGAAGCAGTAGCAGCGGAAGCAGTAGCGGAAGCAGCTCGAGCGACGACAGCGACCAGTCGTCTACCCACGGTCAGCAGTCGACGGACGTCCACCAGGGCGGTGCACCGGCCGCCCCCGAGCCCGCTCCCGGCAACACGTTCCTGGGCGGGCCGCCCCCGCCCGCTCCCGGTGCGCCGCCACCGCCGGACGCACCGCTGCCCCCGCCGCCCGGTGCGCCGCTTCCGCCGCCACCCGCGCCTGAGCCGGTCCCACCGCCGCCACCACCGGGTCAGTAACCGCGTGGCCGTTCGGATGAGCCCACAACGGTTCGACGAACTCGTCTCCGAGGCGCTCGATCTGATCCCGCCGAAGCTCGCCGACGCGCTGGACAACGTCGTCGTCCTGGTCGAGGCCCGCAACGACGAGGAGCCCGACCTTCTCGGGCTCTATCACGGCGTCGCGCTGACCGAACGCGATTCGTGGTACGCGGGCTCATTGCCCGACACCATCACGATCTATCGCGAGGCGCTGCTGGAGCACTGCGACAGCGAACAGGATGTCGTCGACGAGGTCGCGATCACCGTCATCCACGAGGTTGCCCACCACTTCGGCATCGACGACGAACGCCTACACGAACTCGGCTGGGGATAGCCCGCACAACCACCGCGCGGCAACCACGCTTTGTCGCCCTTTGGTGCTATCAAGGGGCCATGACCGAGTGCCGGGACTGTGGGGCGGGCCTCGAGCACTGCCATGGCACCGTCATCCACCACGTCTCGTATCGGGCCGAGTGCACCGAACCGGATTGTGTGACGCCGGAAGTCGCGCACGCGTTCGTGATCGACTGCGAGGCGATCGGCTGCGTCTGCGCCGTTTCGGTGTCAGCCCATCGGGTCGGCTGAGCGCAGCGCGTCCTCGACCGGGCGTACGTCGGGCTCGGGGTAGAACGGCGGCGTCAACGAGCCCCACTGCACGCAGCTCCACCGGCCGTCGGTGATCGGTGCGAGCACGACGGCTTCGGTGTTGCTGAGGTGGTGGTCGAGCACGAAGCTCCTCTCGACCCCGGCCAGCACCGAGGACACCAGCCGGATCGCGGCGCCGTGGCTGACCACCACGATGTCGCCGTGCCAGGAGTCGTCGTCGAGATGACGCATGCGCAGCTGGGTGATGGTTGGCACGTACCGTTCCAGCACGTCGTTACCGGTCTCGCCATTGGGCATGGGCACGTCGAGATCGCCGTCGTGCCACTTTTGGTAGATGCTCTCGAACGTCGCGATCGCCTCGTCGTCGTTGCGATCCTCCAGATCACCCACCTGAACCTCGTGGACGCCGCCGAGTTCGACGGGCGGCAGCCGCAACGCGCCGGCGATCTCCTCGGCGGTCTGGCGCGCCCGGTGGGCCACCGAATGTGCCAGCAGCGCTGGAGTGGCGGGCTGGCCGCCGATGAACCGCGCGAACGACCGCGCCTGCTCGCGGCCGAGGTCGGTCAGCTCGGCGCCCGGGGGTCGGGTGTCGAGGCGACGGTCGACGTTGGCCAGCGACTGTCCGTGACGCACCAGCACCAGGCGCCCGCTCAACGCTTGCCCTCCCTGAGGCGCGCCAGCCAGCGGGAGGCTTCGTCGAGACCGGGAGGCGCCGCGCCCGCGGCCGCTCCGGTCGGCCATGAACCGAGGAATCGCATATCCGAACAACGACGGTGCAGCGCCTTGAGTGCCTCGGCCACCGCATCGTCGTCGATGTGGCCGACGCAATCGAGGAAGAAGATATAGGTGCCCAATTCCGTTCGGGTGGGCCGTGATTCGATGCGGGTCAGGTCGATGTCGCGCACGGCGAGCTCGGTCAGCGCCGACACCAACGCGCCGGGGGTGTTGTCGAGCCGCAGCACCACCGAGGTGCGGTCGGCGCCGGTGCGCTGCGGCGGTGGGGCCGGCGGTCCGACGAGCACGAACCTGGTGCGCGCGTTGGGTTCGTCGACGACGTCGGTCGCCAACGCCGCGAGCCCGTAGCGCTTGGTGGCCAGCGCGGTGCTCACTCCCGCGTCGGCGCGCCCCTCGGCCACGTCGTTGGCCGCCGCGGCGTTCGAGTTTGCAGGCACCACTTGCGCCGACGGCAGATGCTCGGCGAGCCAGTTGCGCACCTGTGCGGCCGCGACGGGAAAGGCGGCGACTGTCGCGACCTCTTCGACCGCCGTCCCATCGCGCACGGCGATCGTGAACGACACGTCGAGCGTGAACTCGGCGAAGATCTGAAGCGGTGTGCCGGTGGCCAGCCCGTCGAGCGTCGGAAGCACCGACCCCTCGATCGAGTTCTCGATCGGCACGCAGGCGTAGTCGGCGCGCTCGTCGCGCACCGCGGCGAGCGCGCCGATGGTGCTCTCGCATGGAACCGGGGTCACCTCGTCGGCGCCCACCCCGCCGGGCAGCATGCCGCCCCCCGACATCTTGAGCAGCGCCGCCTCGGTGAACGTCCCTTCGGGCCCGAGATAAGCGATGCGCGGCACAGGTCAACACTATCGGGTCAGTGTGGTAATGCCGTTCCGCTGCGCGAAAGCCTTGCGAGATCCGTCGATGAGTAGTTAAGTTAGGCTCACCTTATCTCGAAGGAGGCGCGATGACGACAACGGTCACGGCACCGACAACGGCCGAGCGGATCCGCAGCGCGTGCGCCAAGGCGGGCGGCGCGATGCTCGCGGTCGAGGGCTGCGAGAACGGCGGCCCGACCGAGACCCCCGTTCACCACCTGCTCGACGACGGCTCGTTCGCGATCACCGTCCCGGCGGACAGCGCCGTGGCCGCCGCGGCCGTCGGCGCCGGAGTCGGCGGTGTGCAGGCCGTGCTGGAGATGACGGACTACGCGCCGCTGCCACTGCGTGAACCGGTTCGCTCGCTGGTGTGGATCCAGGGACGTCTGCACGACGTCCCCGCGGGTGAGGTGTCGGCCCTCCTCGACCTCATCGCCTCAGAGGACCCCAATCCGGCCCTGCTGCAGGTGAACTCCGCGCCCGCCGACGGCGACGAGGGGTACGCGCTGCTGCGGCTGGAGATCGACTCCGTCGTCGTCGCCGATTCCACGGGCGCCGAGTCGGTCAGCTTGAGCACGTTGCTGGACGCGCGGCCGGACCCGTTCTGCGCGATGGAGTCGTGCTGGCTGCAGCACATGGAGTCGGCACATCGCGATGTCGTCGAGCGGCTGGCCAGCCGGCTCCCGATGTCGTTGCGCCGCGGTCGTGTTCGCCCGCTGGGCCTGGACCGGTACGGCGTGCAGCTGCGGGTGGAGACCGACGAGGGCGACCACGACGTGCGGCTGCCGTTCACCCGGCCCGTCGACGACGTCACCGGCTTGAGCCAGGCCATCCGCGTTCTGATGGGCTGCCCGTTCCTCAACGGGCTGCGCGCGCGGAAGCTCTGACCGCACTACCGTTGCTCCGGTGACCGGCGCCCCCGACGAGCTCACCGACCCAGCCCGCCGGGCCCTGCGCATCGAGGTCGTCGTCGTGCTGGCGGTGACGTTCGGCCTGTCGGCCTACAGCGCGCTGCTCAACCTGATCGAGTCCGTACTGCTCGGCTTGTCCGGACAGGTCGTCGCGCTCAATCCGCGCCGGTCCCCGTTCGACCTCATCGACCTCGGACTCAACCTCGTCTGGGTGTTTCAGCTGTCGGCGTGGGGCGCGCTGGCGATATACCTGTTGTGGCGCAGCGGAATTGCGCTGCGCTCGATCGGGCTGGGTCGGCCCCGGTGGCGGCCCGACCTGCTCGGCGGGGTCGGCCTCGCGGCGCTCATCGGGGTGCCCGGCCTCGCGCTGTATCAGATCGCGCGGCTGCTCGGCATGAACGCGAACGTCGAACCGGCCGAGCTGTACGACACCTGGTGGCGGATACCGGTCCTGCTGTTGACCGCGTTGGCGAACGCGTGGGCCGAAGAGGTGATCGTCGTCGGGTATCTGATCACCCGACTCCGGCAGTTGCGGGTGAGCCCGGTGACCGCCGTCGTCGCCACCAGCGCATTGCGCGGTCTCTACCACCTCTATCAGGGCTTCGGCGCCGGCCTGGGCAACCTGGCGATGGGCGTGGTGTTCGGATACGTCTATCTGCGCACCGGCCGGCTGTGGCCGCTGATCGTCGCGCACGCGCTGATCGACGCCGTGGCGTTCGTCGGGTATGCGCTCGCCGCAGGTCATCTGGGCTGGTTGCGGTGAACAACCGCGCTTGCGACGTAGATTCTTGTAGGTGACCGACAACCGGCAACCACCCCGCGGGTTCGAACCGCCCCCGCGGCCGCGCCGGGAGCCGTCACAGGTGATCCGCCGAGACCCCAACTACCGGCCGCACCTGCCCCGCCGAAGCCGAAACGCGCACGGCGCAAACGGAATTGGGGACGCCTGCTGGTGGTCATCGTGCTGTTGGCCATCGTGGGCGTGGTGGCGGGCGGGCTCTGGATCGACTCGTCCTTGCAGCGCCTCGCCGCGCTGGTCGACTACCCCGAGCGTCCCGCGGCGGGCGCGGGAACCACGTGGCTGCTGGTCGGGTCGGACAGTCGCCAGGACCTGACTGCCGAACAACAGGCGGAGTGGACCACCGGAGGTGACCTCGGCGACGGTCGCACAGACACCATCCTGGTGGTGCACATCCCCGGCATCGCCTCGAGCGCCAAGGCGACGATGGTCTCGATCCCCCGCGACTCGTACGTGTCGATTCCTGGCTACGGCAGCGACAAGATCAACGCCGCGTTCACCCTGGGCGGCGCCCAGTTGCTCGCCCAGACGGTCGAGGAGGCGACCGGCCTGCGGATGGACCATTACGCCGAGATCGGCTTTGGCGGGTTCGCCACCATGGTCGACGCGGTCGGCGGTGTCCAGGTGTGCCCCGACGAACCCATCAGCGACCCGCTTGCCGGAATCGAACTGCCCGCCGGATGCCAGGAACTCGACGGCCGCAGCGCGCTCGGATTCGTCCGCTCGAGGGCCACGCCGCGCGCCGACCTGGACCGCATGCGCCACCAGCAGGAGTTCATGAAGGCCCTGCTGCATCGCGCCACCAGCCCGTCCGTACTGCTCAACCCGCTGCGGTGGTATCCCATGGCGCGCGCGGCCACCCGCACCGTCACCGTCAACGAGGACGACCACGTGTGGAACCTGGCCCGCCTCGCCTGGGCCATGCACGGCGACGTGCTCACCACGACCGTGCCCATCGGCGAATACACCAGCGGCGACGTGGGTTCGGTCGTGGTGTGGGACGACGCCCTTTCGAGCGCGCTGTTCGAGGCGTTGCGCTCCGACGCCCCCATCCCCGTCGAAGTCCTCGACGCGCAGCCGTGAGCACCCCTACAGCAAACTCATTTCCGGTTCTGTAAGCGCCGTCACAAAGGCTGTGCTCAATAAGGCCAAGCTCGCCTGTGTTAGGGCGACCTCAACTGACAATGCCGCCTGACCTGGAATATCGTGGCGGCCATGACCACCGCCGAAGCGTCCGACACGAAATTCCATGCCCTTCTGCAAGAGCAGATCCGCAACGAATTCGGGGCCGCGCAGCAATATCTCGCGATCGCCGTGCACTTCGACGGCGCGGACCTCCCGCAGCTGGCCAATCACTTCTACCGCCAGTCCGTCGAAGAGCGCAATCACGCGATGATGCTGGTCCAGTACCTGCTCGACCGGGACGTCGAGGTCGAGATCCCCGGCGTCGACCCGGTACGCAACAACTTCGCGACACCGCGCGACGCGCTCGCGCTGGCCCTCGACCAGGAACGCACGGTCACCGAGCAGATCAGCCGGTTGGCCGGCGTGGCTCGCGACGAGGGCGACTACCTCGGCGAGCAGTTCATGCAGTGGTTCCTCGGCGAGCAGGTCGAGGAGGTCGCGCAGATGACGACGCTGGTGCGCATCGCCGACCGGGCCGGCGCCAACCTGTTCCATCTCGAGGATTTCGTCGCGCGCGAACTGGGCTCGGCGGCGGCGGACAGCGCGGCGCCGAAGGCCGCGGGCGGAGCCTCTAACTAGTCGCGCCCCGCGCCCGCCAGACCGTTCTGCAGCCAATCCTTGGTGCGGCCGGGATGGTTTGTCGCGACCCAGGCCACCCCCACGTCGCGGCAGTACTGCACGTCCTCGAAATGGTCGACGGTCCAGCAGTACATCGCCCGGCCCTGCGCGGCGGCGCGGTCGACCAATTCCGGGTGCTCGCGCAGCGTCGCGATCGAGGGGCCGACCGCGGTGGCGCCCACGGTGGTCGCCGCGCTACCGCCGAGATACCGCGACGTCTCGCCGAGCAACACCGTCGGCAACATCGGTGCCGCGCGGCGGATCCGCCACACCGCGGCGGCCGAGAACGACATCACCACCGCGCGCGCCAGGTCTGCCGATGCCGGTGCGGCGATTCCGAACTTATGCAGCAGGGCCAGCACCTTGCTCTCCACCAGAGCGCCGAACCGGACGGGATGTTTGGTCTCGATGAACAGCTTGACCGGCCGGTTCCAGTCGAGCACCAAAGTGATCAGCCCCTCGAGGGTGAGCAACCCGGTATCGCCTTGCGGCTCAACGGCGTTCCGGCTGGGATGCCAGGAGCCGAAGTCCAGCTCGCGCAGCTGGGCGAGCGTCATGTCGCTGACCAGGCCGGTTCCGTTCGACGTCCGGTCGACCCTGCGGTCGTGCACGCAGACCAGGTGGCCGTCACGAGTGAGCCGCACGTCGCATTCGACGCCGTCCGCGCCCTCCTGGAGCGCGAGCTCGTACGCCGCGAGCGTGTGCTCGGGACGGTGGGCCGATGCGCCACGGTGCGCCACGACGAATGGATGGCCCCCGAGCGTCGGTCCGGAAGCCGCGGTGTCGGCGGCTTCGGAGTCGCCTGTCATACGACCTATGCTGCCGGGTCCTGCCCTCGGGACTCAACCGCAACCTCGGGCTCGGGCTGATCCTCGACGCGCGAGCCGTCGTCGGGGACGATCACCCAGCGCTTGCTCGGCCGCTCGACCGGGCGCCGCTCGAAGCCCGAAACGACCTTCTCCGCGAGCAGGAGCGTCGCCAGCGCGAGCAGGTACGCGATCATCGTGGTCATGGTGTTGTCGGCGATGCCCTGCGCGTCACGCGTGAAGCTGGTCGCGATCGACCAGATCGAGACCGCGTAACTGACGATCCACGCCAGCCACCACACCACGATCGGCCGGCGCAGGTGGCCGAGCCGTTCCTCGACGCCCGCCAGCTCGATGACGAACACCGGGGCCCAGAACAGGTTGACGAACGGGAGCAGGCAGCCGGCCTGCAGCCGCCAGGACGGTCGGGGGTCGGTGGTTCCCCGAAAGGCGTATGCGGCGGCCCGTCGCGCGATCAGCCAGTTGGTCAGCACAATCAGGCTGCCCACCACCATGAACGCGGCGACGACGCTGAGCACGACGCCGAACCACGTCGCGATCGCGGCGATCCACGGATGCAGCAACACCGTCCGGTTGACGATCAACAGCACGTAGCGCGCCAGGTGGATCAGGGCCGCAGCGCCCAGGACCGCCATCGTCAGCCACAGGATGCCGCGCAGCATGCCCGACGACGGCCCGCCGCGCGCCAGCTCCTGCTGTTGGTCGACCGGTGCGATCTGGTCGACGAGGCCCCAACGCGGGATGGTCGCGTAGCGCGGTGTCGGGCCCAGCACGCGCCTGGGACGCCGCGGATGCGGCGGTGCGCCTGGCCGCACGGCGACCCAGCGATAGCCGGGCGGCGGCTGCGGCCGCGACCCCGGGCCCGGGGCGGCTCCGGCGGGACCGGGCGGACGGGCACTCCACTGGGTGTCCGCGGCGGGTGCGGGCGCAGTCGGCGGCATCAACGAACCGTTGCAGCGCGGACACCACGTCCGGCGTCGGTCGCGCACATTCCACCGGGTTCCACACTGGGAACACACCTGGATCATTTCGCTCCTTGCGTACGCGGGGTCATCTCGCTCCTTGCGTACGCGGGATCATCTCGCTCCTCGCCTGCGCAGGATCGGCATTCCTCGCCCGACCATTCGACCAGGGTAGCGACGATCCGTCAGACCACGCCCGGGCCACCGTCGTCGGTGATCACCGGCCGGCCGGACCCGGCCCAGGCGAACATGCCGCCGTTGACGTTGACCGGCGAGTAGCCGTTCCTGGCCAGGTACTGCGCCACCCGCTGCGAGCGCCCGCCGGCGGCGCAGATCACGTACACCTGGGCCTCGGAGTCGATCTCCGCGAGGCGCGCGGGGATCTGGCCCATGGGGATGTGCCGCGCGTCCGGTGCGTGACCGCGAGCCCACTCGTCGTCCTCACGTACATCGAGAAGCATCGCTTCCGGTCCGAAGGTCGTCGGCACCTCGGCGATGTCGGCCTGCGCGAACTCAGCCTCGTCCATGCCTCAATGCTGACATGCCGTCGGGCGTTGCGCGCCGACAGCAATGCCGACCTATCCACAATTTCCACAGGTTCATCCACAGGCCCTCCACGTCGAAGAACCCGCCGTGAGCCGCTGAATCTGTGTTTTCCCTGAGGAAAACTGTGGATAAGCCGTCGGCGATCCGGCGCTCCCATCAACAGATTCTCGACTGGCGAGCGAAATCCCTAGCCGAACTAACCGCAACGGCGGTGCTCGCGGGGGCGCCGGCGGCACGAGCGAGCCGATTTTCCCGGCGACACATCAGGGGTTATGATCGGCGTCACAGCTGGCAAGCTGTGATCGATCTCACCGGGGGAAGCCGTTAAAAATGCAGGTCAGGAGGGGTTCATGACATCTTCGATGGGTTCGGGTTCGGCAATGCCGCCCACGGAGTGGCAGTCCTCGACGCCGACCGCCTACACCCGCACCCAGTTGATGGCGTTCCTGCGCGCCGGCGTGATCGCGCTGGTGCTCCTGGTCGTGCTTGCACTCATCGTCCTGTACTGACGGACGCCCGCCTCGAATCTCGGATACGAAAGAGCCGCCGGTCGATGACTCGGCGGCTCTTCGGTGTCAAGCAGGTGTGTCAGGCGGGCGGATAGACACCCATCTGCTTGCCCTTGTCGGTCTGCCAGAAGATGTCGGCGATCTCGTCGATCGTCTTGAGCAGCTTCTCGGCGACCGCGACGTCGAGTGACTTCTTGACGTCGCCGGCGCCGTGCACTCCGTCCCAGAACAGCTGGTGCAGGTTGGGGAACTGCTCGAAGTGGTCCTTGGCGAAGAAGTCGGCCCACAACACCATCAGGTGATGCTTGACCTCTTCGGCCTGGCGCTCCTTGATGATGATGCAGCGCGTGCGGAAGTGCTCATCGTCGGAGTCGTGATACTTCTGAATCGTCTTCAAGCACGAGAGCGCCTCGATTTTGGCCTGCGCGGGGTCGTAGACGCCGCAGTACAGATCGCAATGGGCATGGGCGGGGGTTGCGTTGTTGAACAATCGATGCAGCATGCTCCTAACTTACCCTTTGGGGGTGCGCCGCAACCAGACACCGCGACGCTGGCCGCTGCGACTGTTCCGAGTGGTGGACGACTCGATGCGCCCGACGGTTCAACCGGGCGACGGGCTTTTGGCCATGCGGGGCGGGCGCATTCGGCAGGGCCAGCTAAGGGTGTTCCGGGATCCGCGTCAATCGAAGCGGTGGCTCGTCAAGCGGGTCGGTGACGTGTACGGCGCGGGCCGCGACGTGATCTTCGAAGCCCGCTCGGACAATCCGCGCGCCCCCGGCGCCGCGGACTCGCATGATTTCGGCTGGGTCACGGCAGCCGGGTCGTATCGCGTGCTGTGGACTGCCCGACGCGAATCCGGCCGTTAGCAGTCGTGTCCTCTTGCGTGCCAGCCGAGTTCTGCCGCATGCTGAGCAAATCGACCCACTGGCGTGTCGGGCCATCAGTCGGCTGGGGCCGGCGTCCGAACACCGATGGCGCGGAGGCGATATGGAGAGGGAATCGGGTAAGGCGATCGAAGTCGCCCCCTTTCATTCACGCGGCTCACTCAAGGGTTTCGTCATCTCGGGCCGATGGCCGGACTCGACCAAGGAATGGGCGCAACTGCTCATGGTCGCCGTCCGCGTCGCGTCACTGCCCGGATTGCTGTCCACGACAACGATATTCGGTGCCCGCGAAGAGCTGCCCGACGAGCCAGAGCCCAACACCGTCGGCCTGGTCCTGGCCGAGGGCACCGTGGTGGGTGAATCAGCGGTGCCGCCAGGTTATTTCGCCGAGCACCAACCGCCTGCCCTGCTGATGCTGCATCCTCCTTCGGAAACCACGCCGTCGCTGCCGGAGTGCAACGGCGCGGCGTCCGGCTGCGTACTGCTGCCCGGGCTCCCGCACCTCGGCCTCGAGCACCGCGCCGCGTGGGTGGAAGCCGAGGCGGACGGGACGGTGACCTCGATGGTGAGCCGTGTCGGCGTCGACCCGATCAGCCATCCGGATACCGCGATCCTCGCGATGCTGCTTGCGGCATAAGGGCTTTCGAAGCATTCGATTCGGGTCCCTGAACGGCGGATTCGGCTGCCCGAAAACACTGTGGCGGTAGCGCATCCGCGAACCCGCGGCTAAGGTCGGTTCAGTAAGCGAAGGGGAGTAGCCCCCAATCGTCGTGTCGACATACTGGCGCAAGCCCGGCCGGCGGACCACACCACGTGTGGTGGGCGAGACCTTCGACCGAAGCCGGCGGGCGGAGAGCTCCGCATCGTCGGCGACGCGTCGAAAGGGTCGTCCGAGTGCTCGCCGCCATCCTGGTCAGTCTCGCCGTGGTGTTCGTCGCCGAACTCGGCGACAAATCACAGCTGATCACCATGACCTACTCGCTGCGGCACAGATGGTGGGTCGTGCTCTCCGGCGTCGCCATCGCCGCAATGCTGGTGCACGGCCTGTCGGTGGCCGTCGGGCACTTCCTCGGCATGACACTGCCCGAACGCCCGATCGCATTCGTCGCCGCCATCGCGTTCCTGTTGTTCGCGGTCTGGACGTGGCGCGAGAAGGGTGACGACGAAGAGATCCGCATCGCCGAGCCGCGCTTCGTCGTCCCGGCGATCGTCTCGTCGTTCGTCCTCGCCGAACTCGGCGACAAGACGATGCTGGCCACCGTCGCCCTGGCCAGCGACCGCAACTGGGCCGGTGTCTGGATCGGGGCGACGGCGGGCATGGTGTTGGCCGACGGCGCCGCCATCGCGGCCGGCCGGTTGATGCACAAGCGACTGCCCGAAGCGTTCCTGCACGGCCTGGCGAGCGTCCTGTTCCTGCTGTTCGGGCTGTGGATGCTGTTCGACGGTGCGCTCGGACTGCGCTGGGTCGCCGTCGGGGTCACCGCCTCCGTGGCCGTGGCCGTGCTGGTGGCGTGGCTCATCCGGCGCCGCACGGCGCCCGCGGAGGCCGCCGCAGAAGCGCCGTCGGTCCGGCCGACCTGACGTCACCTGCGCGTTCGGCCCCCGATCGGGGAGCGTCCCGCGACCACGCGTAAATTATTTGGCAAACGCCGCGAACCGCCCGAATGTATGCAAACGATGTTGCCGGAGGCGCTCAGCGGGTTGCCGCCGACCGCGCGGTCCGGCGGCCTGGCAAAACTAGCTCGACGGAGTCGCTGTAGTTTGCTTCGTCGCACCGTATGGTAGAGGCGTCGGCACACGTTCCGAGCGTCCTCGAATGTCCGAGCCGGCAACGTAGTGAGCGCCGACAAGGGAGCTAATCAAGTTTTCCCGGGTTTGCACTTGGTTGTGGCCACAACACTCGCTACGATGATCAGCAAATACGCCGCTTGTACACCGCTCGTCCAATGCATGTGGAGGTCATATCGATGAGCACGACGTTCGCCGCTCGCCTGAACCGGCTGTTTGACACGGTCTACCCGCCGGGACGCGGCCCGCACACCTCCGCTGAGGTGATCGCGGCACTGAAGGCCGAGGGCGTCACCATGTCCGCTCCGTACCTCTCGCAGCTGCGCTCCGGCAACCGCACAAACCCCTCGGCAGCGACCATGGCAGCTCTTGCCAACTTCTTCCGGATCAAGCCGGCCTACTTCACCGACGACGAGTACTACGAGAAGCTCGACAAGGAGCTGACCTGGCTCGCCAGCATGCGCGACGAGGGCGTCCGGCGTATTGCCGCACGCACCGTCGGCCTGTCGCCGGAGGCCCAGCAGGACATCGCCCAGAAGGTCGATGAGCTGCGTCGCCGCGAGCATCTCGACGATTAGCCCGACCCGGCCCGCTCCGCCCCACCTGGCGAAGCGCGGCCACCAGACCAGCTACGCTGCTTGACCCGCCGCGCCACCGCGGCGGGTCAATGCGCGGTACTGCTCGGCGATCTCCAGAATCCATTCGCGGTCTGAGTACTCGCTGGGTTGGTTGAGCCAGCCCAGACCGGGAAAGTCGACGCGCTGATCCTCCGCGGCGCCGTCGATTCCGGAATGGATCCATTCGGCTATCGCCTTCGCCTGTTCCTGCGGCGGGACGGGCGGCGATTCGAGCTCGACGTCGTCCTCGGCGTCGTCACCGGTCACCGAGCCGGCGGGATCCACCCGGAGCTTGCGGCGGTACTCGGCGGCCGTCGCTTCCAGGTAGAGGGCGTCGGAGATCAACGACATCCGCTCGGCGACCCGGAAGACCAGCGGACCGCGCGGCCGGACCCCGATACCGATGTCGGGGTGTCTGCGGCCCAGTTCGGTGAGTATCGGCTGGATCGCCCGGAGTTCGCGACGAGCACCGAACCAGTCCTCGATGCTGGGCAGCAGGGATCCCGCGGCGACGACCACCATCGCGCAGCCCAACAGCGTCGCCGCGGCGCCGACGCCGACCGGTCCGCTGCGGTTTACGGCGCGCAGGAAGAAGAAGGCGGCCGCCACCGCGATCAGCACGATGCCGAGCGTGAACACGAACAGCGCCCGCCCACGGCGGCTGCGGTTCGAATAGCGCAGCCCCGCCCAGGAGACCAGCGACAACGCCAGCAGCACGTAGAGCAGCGGCAGCAGCCAGGGCAGCGAGTTCCCGCCGTCGCTCAGATTGCGCTGCAGGAACTCCTGGGCCGACATCTCGGGTTGCCGTCCCGCGGCGAAGAACGCCAGCGCCGTCACCACGGCGATCACCGCAGCGACGGCGTACTGCGCCATGGCGATCCTGCGAATCGTCGCCGGTTTGCGCACCGACGACGCGGACGTGATCATCACGCAGCTGCCCGCGGCACAGGCGACGAGCGCGATCTGGGACAAGCCCAGCGAGATGTTGGGCCAGTGCAGCAGCCGGTCGATCAGCAGCGTCAGCGGCTGCCAGTTCAGGGCGGCGATCAGCGCCAGGCTGGCCAACGCGAGGATCATCGCGGTGCTCACCAGGCTCTGCTTATTGACCAGCGCCCACCCGATGCGTAGGCCGGTGGCCAGTCCGAGCAGACCGGCGATCACCCAGACGATCAACCAAACGCCTCTCCGAGCCGCACCTGGACGATCGACGAACGGTCCGACGGGAGCCTGCCGAGGCGGTACAGCAGCAGGGCCGCGAAATCCTCCGCCTCCTGCTCGGCCTCCTCACCGGCGGGCCCCATACAACCGGTCCGCTGATTGAGCATGTAGCTGATGAGATCGGAGCTGGCGAACTCCGTGCTCTGTTCGGCGGCCTGCGCGACGGGGATGCCGTCGTGGCCCAGCACCAGATGCCCCAGCTCGTGGGCCAGCGTCCGGTCCCACGCGGGCAGGCCCTTCTGAATCAGGAAGACGTCGTGGTCGTTGTACTGACGCCACTGCCCACAGACACCGGGCGGCAGCTCGGCCATCTTGAGCTCGATGGGTCGTTGGCGGTCTTCGCTGACCGCCTCGACGAGCCGGGTCAGCGACACCTCCCCGTGCCGCGGCGCCAGTTCGAGCACGGCCCCCACCGCTCGGGTGACACGGCGATTAGCTGGCATGGATCCCCCTTCCGACCAGTCCACTATGCGCTGCCCGCCGTCTGGACGGGCGGCTTCTTGGCGTCAAGTTCGCGAACTTGCGGTTTTGTACAAGCATGCCCGCAATGCGCGGTCCAGCCAAGGCGTATCCGCAGCGGCCCCGCGGGCATCGAGCCGCCCGCAGCCCGCAGGCTCGCAACGATAGGGTTGTGCTGCACCGACAACCCGCACAGCGACGACGTCAGCGGCCGAGAACACCACTGGGAGGCATGCCGGGATGAGCCTGTTCAAGCGACGCAAAACCCGCGCCACCCGCAGGGCGGAGGCCCGCGCGATCAAGGCCAAGGCGAAACTGGAGGCCAAGCTGGCCGCCAAGAACGAGGCCCGTCGCATCAAGTCCGCCAACCGTGCCGAGACCAGGGCGCTGAAGGCGCAGCTCAAGGCGCAGCGCGACAGTGACCGGGCGGCGCTCAAGGTCGCCGAGACCCAACTGAAGGCCGCGCGCGAGGGCAAGCTGTTCTCCCCCGGCCGGATTCGGCGGCTGCTGACGGTGACGCGGCTGCTCGCCCCAATCGTGGTGCCGGTCGCTTACCGCGCGTCGATCTCTGCGCGCGGTTACCTCGACCAGCGCCGCGCGGACCGGCTCGGCGTTCCGCTCAGCCAGGTCGGTCAGTTCAACGGCTACGGCGCCCAGCTGTCGGCCCGCATCGCGGGCGCCGAGCAGTCGTTGCGTCTCGTCGCCGAGAAGAAGCCCAAGGACGCCGAGACCAAACAGTTCGTCGGTGCGATCACCGAGCGGCTCGGCGACCTGTCCGCCGCGGTGGCCGCCGCCGAGCACATGCCGCCGGCGCGGCGCAAGGCGGCGCACGCCTCGATCGAACAGCAACTCGACGGAATCGACGCCGACCTGATGGCTCGGCTCGGCGTGAGCTGAGCGGTCCATGTCGCCCACCGGCTTCGCGGCACGCCTTCGTGGTGTGGCCTCGGGGCTGCTGACGGCGACCCTCGCCGCCGCCGCGCACGGATACGGCGGCGCCGAGTTACCGACCGGGGCGGCAACGGTTGCGTTGGCCATCCTCGCGGCGACCGTCGGCGCGCTGACCGCCGGATTGTCACGGGCCTCGGAAACCCCTGTGCTGCTGGGAATCCTGGCGTCGGGGCAGGTCGTCGGTCACATCTTGCTGGGCGTGTCCGGGCACACCCACGCGCCGCTGAGCACGGCGATGGTGGCCGCGCACGTGCTGGCCGTCGGTGTGGGTGCGGCGCTGATCGCGGCCGGCGACCGTCTGTGCCGGGCGGTGTCGCGGGCGGTGTGGGTTGCGGTGCGGATCGTGTGCGCACCGGTTCCGCCGCAGGCGCGCCGCAGAGCTCATCGTGCAGAACAACCGCTTCGCTCCGCGCTGCTTCTCGCCGCGTCGGTATCTCATCGTGGCCCGCCGGTCAGCCTCGCCCGCTGATCGACTTCCCCACGACACAGAAAGCCCCTCGATGAGAACCATCACCAGGGCGCCCCTGCGCGCCCTCATCACCGTCGCCGCAGCGGCGTCGACAATCGCGCTTGCCGGCACCGCGTCGGCCCACGTCCGGGTGGACGCGGACCATGCGGATCCCGGCGACTACGCGATGCTCACGTTCCGGGTCCCCGGTGAATCCGACACCGGTTCCCTCACAACGGAATTGACCGTCGAGCTACCGAACCTGACGTCGGTGCGAACAGAGGTCATGCCGGGGTGGACGGCGCGGCTCGACCGCGACGCGGCCGCGGGCACCGTGCGTTCCATCACCTGGACGGCGGCGCCGGGAACCGGCATCTCGCCCGACCAGTTCGCGTTGTTCCGCGCCTCGGTCAAGCTGCCCGACGACGACTCGGTGAGCTTCCCCGCCACCCAGACCTACGACGACGGCACCGTCGTGCACTGGAGCCAGCCCGCGACAACCGACGGCACCGAACCCGAGCACCCCGCACCGGCGCTCGAGTTGACCGGCGCGGGTACGCCGCCGACGACCGACACCGGCACGCGGTGGCTCGCCGGCGGGGCGCTCGGCGTGGCCGCCATCGCGCTCGTCGTGGCACTGATTCCAAGGCGGCGCGCATGAGAAGGTTTGCCGCCGGTGTCCTCGTGATCGCGTGGGTGGCCGCCGCGCTGGCCGGTGCGGGCACCGCGTCCGCGCACGCGACCCGCATCGCCACGGACCCGGTCGAGAACGCTCGGCTGACGGAGACGCCGACGACGGTGTCGGCGACGTTCAGCGAGGCGATGCAGTCGCAGTTCGCGGCGATGACCGTCGTCGGCCCCGACGGCAACCTGTGGTCGACCGGCGAACCGCAGGTGCAGGGCGCCGTCCTGAGCGTCGGCGTGCGACCGCTCGGGCCGTCCGGGCGCTACACCGTGAACTACCGCGCCACCTCGGCCGACGGGCACGTGGTCAACGGATCGTGGTCGTTCGAGCTGGGCGTGCAGGGGACCGGGACGCCGGGACCGCCGGCCGCCGCCCCGGCTGAAACCTCGGCCGACGACGGGATCCCCGTGTGGCCGTTCTTCGTGGGCGCGGTCGTCATCATCGGTGCAGGCGCGGTGTGGGCGGTGCGGCGGCGCCCGTGACTCGCGCACGCACGATGGCCGTCGGGGTGCTGCTGGCGGCCGCTGCGGCGGTCCTGGCGTGGGCGCTGGCCCATCCGCAGGGCTCGCTGGGCGTGATCGCGGTGCGAGCCCTGGCCGACGGCGCAGGCGTCGTCACCCTGGGCCTGGCCGTGGTGCCGACGCTCGACAGTGAGCGTCGCCGCGGCGAGCTGATGGTCCGCTCGTCGCGCCCGATCGCGGTCGCAGCGGCGGTGTGGCTGCTCGCCGAGCTGGCCCGGCTGCTCGTCGAGGCCGCACGGGCCGCGGGGCTGCCGGTGCTTCGGCTCGGCGTGCAGACCACGCTGGACTTCGCGACGGCGACCGCGGCCGGACGGTCGGGCGTGCTCGCGGTCGTGGTCGCGGCCGCCGTCGGTCTGGCCGCGCTCGCCGCGCCGCGGACCGCCCCGTGGAACGTCGTGATGGTCGGCGCCGCAGCGGTCGGTGTGGCCGCACGCCAGCTGACAGGGCACTTCGCGGAGAGCGCACTGGGCGGCGTGGCGGTCACCCTGCACACCCTGGCCGCGGCGCTCTGGTGCGGAACGCTGGCCGCACTGGTACTCACCGTCGATCACCGGGGTCAATGGGCCAGGATGCTGCCGCGCTTCTCCCAGTTGTCGCTGGTCTGCGTGCTGGTGCTGCTCGTCGGTGGGGTGGCGGGTGCCGCGATCCGGTTGGGCGCACCGACGGAGCTGTACGCCACCGGCTACGGGCGGCTGCTGTCGGCCAAGATCGCGACGACGGTCGCTCTCGTCGTCCTCGGCTGGCGAAACCGCACGATGTGGGTGCCCGCCGCACGGTCGCATCGCGCGACGGCGGTGGTGTCGCGCGTCAGGGCGCAGGTCGAGACCGCGCTGATGATCGTCGCGCTGGTGCTGGCGGCCGGTCTGGCCGTCACGGGTTAGCGCCATAGCCGACCTGGCATGATGGGACCGTTCGACTGCCGGTCGCCCGCTCGGCCGGCCTGGCGCCGAGACACTGCAAAGGAGCAGCCCGATGGCAGACCAGCAGGGCCGACCCGACGAACAGCCGCAGGGCAAACCACCGGCGGATGAGTCGACCCCGCAGCCCGCTGCCGCGGAGTCGGCGAGCACCTCGCCGGACCCGCTGATCCCTCCGGCGCCGGCCAAGAAGACGCCCGCCAAGAAAACTCCCGCGAAGAAGGCGGCCAAGAAGACCCCGGCCAAGAAGGCGGCGAAGAAGGCCGCACCGGTGAAGAAGACGCCCGCCAAGAAGGCGCCCGCCGCCCGAAAGGAGCCGGCGAAGAAGGCTCCGCCGAAGACAGCGCCCCCGACGAAATCGACCGCCGACGACAGCAGCCTCGAGTCGGCGGCGAAAGAAGCCGCCGCACAGGCGAAGTCGACCGTCGCCAGCGCCGCCAACCCCGTGTCGGGGCCGGAACCGGCGCCGTTGGTCGGGCCGGAGCCCTCGCGGTTGCCGGTGGCGGTGGCGATCGCGGCGGGTGTGCTGGCGATCATCGTCGTGCTGCTGATCCGCCGCGGCGGCGACGAGGACTGAACAACCGCTTGACCCTGACGCGGCGTCAGGGTCGATAGTGGCGCTATGGACGCCATGACCGTCGGCGCGGTAGCCGCGCTAACGGGTGTCTCGGTACGCACCCTGCACCACTACGACCACATCGGTCTGGTGGTGCCGAGCGTGCGCACGCCGGCGGGCTACCGCGGCTACACCGATGCCGACATCGAGCGGCTGCATTTGGTGCTGGTGTACCGGGCGATCGACATGCCCCTCGAGGAGATCCGCGTCCTGTTGGACGGCGGGACGGACGTGCTCGAGCACCTACGGCGTCAGCACCAACTCCTGCTGGAGCGTTCTGACCGGCTGCAGCACATGATCAAAGCAGTGGAGGAACTGATGAGTGGACACCGCAACGGAATTCAACTGACCGCCGAGGAGCAGGCGGAGATCTTCGGCAGCGCCGTGTTCGACGACCACGCCGCGGAATCCGAAAAGCGGTGGGGCGGCACCGACGCGTGGAATCAATCGCAGCAGCGGACGGCGCGGATGACCAAGCAGGACTGGATCGAGTTCAAGGCCGACAATGACGCGCTGTTGGCGGCGTTGGCGCAGGCCCACAGGCACGGCGTCGCCCCCGGAACGCGACGCGCGAACGAGCTGGCCGCGTGGCATCGCGCGAACATCGAGCGGTTCTACGACTGCGATCACCAGATGCACGTGGGCCTGGGCGAGATGTACCTGGCCGACGAGCGGTTCCGGCGCTACTACGACGACGCCGAGCCAGGGCTGGCGCAGTTCGTTCACGACATCATCGTGGCCAATCCCGGTCGCTGATCAACTCGGCCCGGACGGTCTTCCCGAAAGTTACGCTTCGCCTATCCGCCATCAACCGGGTTGGGAGCATGACTGGGCAACCGCCGTCGGGCACGGTGACGTTCCTGATGACCGACCTCGAAGGGTCCACCCGAATGTGGGAACAGGACCCCGAGGTGATGAAGGCCGCCATGGTTCGTCACGACGAGCTGTTGGAGAAGACGATCGCCGAGCACAACGGCTTTGTGTTCTCTCGTATGGGCGACGGGATGGCGGCCGCGTTCGCGACGGCCGGGGATGCCGTGCGCGCGGCGGCGGCCTTCCCCTTAGCATCGACCGGTGAGCATCGAACCCCGCCCCACTGCCGACCTGGTCGACGACATCGGCCCCGACGTGCGCAGCTGCGATCTGCAACTACGCCAGTTCGGCGCGCATGCCGAGTTCGCCGGTCCGATCGTCACGGTGAAGTGCTTCCAGGACAACGCCTTGCTGAAGTCGGTGTTGTCCGAACCCGGCGACGGCGCGGTACTCGTCATCGACGGTGACGGCTCGCTGCATTCCGCGCTGGTCGGCGACGTCATCGCCGGCCTCGGCGTCGACAACGGCTGGGCCGGTTTGATCATCAATGGCGCCGTCCGCGACTCCGCGACCCTGCGCACCCTCGACATCGGCATCAAGGCGCTGGGCACCAATCCGCGGAAGAGCACGAAAACCGGTGCAGGCGAACGTGATATCGCGGTCGAATTCGGCGGAGTCGTGTTCGAGCCCGGCCACATCGTCTACAGCGACGACGACGGCATCGTGGTCGTCGCCCCCTGACGGGGGCTCCCCTTCAACCGCGAATTAAGCCGAAGCCTTCACCGACGCTTGGTGTCTGCTGAACTCCAGCGCCTCGTCGTCGACCTTGCCGCGACGGATCAACCGCAGGTCGAGCAGATAGTTCTGTTTGAGTCGCCACGGCGCGACGTGTCCGGCCTTCGGCAGGTAATCCAGTGCGCGCAGGACGTAGCCGGGCGTGAAGTCCATCAGCGGACGCTCGTCGACGGTGTTACCGGGGTGCTGCGGTTCGAAACGGTCGAATCCCTCGGCATCCATGTAGTTCAGCACCCGGCAGAAGAACTCCGAGACCAGATCGGCCTTCAGCGTCCACGACGCATTGGTGTATCCGATGGTGAACGCCATGTTCGGCATATGGGTCAGCATCATGCCCTTGTAGGCCATGGTCTCGTTCAGCTCGATCGGCTCGCCGTTGCGCATGATTTCCGCACCACCGAACAGCTGCAGGTTCAAACCCGTTGCGGTGATGATGATGTCGGCGGTCAGCTCCTCACCCGAAGCAAGCTTGATACCGGTCTTGGTGAACCGCTCGATGGTGTCGGTGACGACGTCGGCCTTGCCGTGGCGGATCGTCTTGAAAAGATCACCGTTGGGCGCCAGGCAGAGTCGCTCGTCCCACGGGTTGTACCGCGGACCGAAGTGCTTCTGCACGTCGTAGCCTTCCGGCAGCCGGCGCTGCGCCATCGTCATCAGCTGCTTGCGCATGAAATTGGGGAAGCGCCTGCTGATCTGGTACTGCGCCGATTGGAACAGAATGCTCTTCCAGCGGTTGAGCACGTACGCCATTTTCTCAGGCAACGCCTTCTTGGTCTGAACGGCGAACGGGTCGACGTCGGGCAGCGCGCCGATGTAGGTCGGCGACCGCTGAAGCATCGTCACGTGGCCCGCCCCCGAATTGGCCAGTGCCGGAATCAGCGTGACCGCGGTCGCGCCGCTGCCGATCACGACGATCTTCTTGCCCGCGTAGTCGAGGTCTTCGGGCCAGTGCTGCGGGTGGATGATCGTGCCCTCGAAGTCATCGCGGCCGACGAACTCGGGGGTATACCCCTCGTCGTAGTTGTAGTAGCCGCTCGCGGCGAACAGGTAGGACGCGGTGAGCTCCGCTTCCTCGCCATCGCGGTCGACGCGCACGGTCCAGCGGTTGTCCTGGTCCGACCAGTTCGCCGACAGCACCCGGTGCTTGTAGCGGATGTTCTTGTCGATGCCGTACTCGGCCACCGTCTCCTTGAGGTAAGCCATGATCGACGGCCCGTCGGCAATCGCCTTCTCCGACGTCCACGGCTTGAACCGGAAGCCCAGCGTGAACATGTCCGAGTCGGATCGGATGCCGGGGTACTTGAACAGGTCCCAGGTGCCGCCGAGGTTCTCCCGGCGCTCCAGGATCGCGTAGCTCTTACCCGGGCAGCGATCCTGCAGGTGCCAGGCGGCGCTGATGCCGGAGATCCCGGCTCCCACGATGACGACGTCGAGGTGTTCGCTCATGGTACCGGAGCGTATCAACGCTGTGTCGAGTTAGTCAACGGTGTGTCGAGAAACTCGACACCGTGTAAAGTCATCGTCTGTGACCACCGTCAGCCAGTCTCGCGGACCGCGGGGGCGCCGCTCCGGCAGGCCCTCCGGCGACGACCGTGAGCAGGCCATTCTCTCCACGCTCGAGGCCCTGCTCGAGGAGCGCTCGCTAGCCGACATCTCGGTGGACGACCTGGCCAAGGGCGCAGGCATCTCCCGCCCGACGTTCTACTTCTACTTCCCGTCGAAGGACGCGGTGCTTCGCGCGCTCGTCGAGCAGGTGATCGACGAGGCCGACCGCAACGCCGACGCCGCGATGGGCGGCATGGACACCGCGGTCGATCCCGCCGGGGTCTGGCGGGCCATCAACGCGCTGTTCCGCACCTTCGGGTCACACCGCGCCGTCACGCTCGCGGGTGCGGCCGCCCGGCCCACCAACCCCGACGTGCGCACACGGTGGTCGAGCTTCATGCAGAAGTGGATCGACCACACCACCGCGTCGATCGAGACCGAGCGCGCACGCGGCGAGGCGCCCGAGACCATCCCCGCGCGTGATCTCGCGACGTCGCTGAACCTGATGAACGAGCGCACGATGCTCGCGGCCTTCTCGTCGGAGCAACCGGCCGTCGACCCCGCGCAGCTCGTCGACACCCTCGCCCACATCTGGGTCACGAGCATCTACGGCAAGGCTCGCCACTAGTCGGTCCTCGATGCGAACATATGTTCGTGTCCACTGGTCCCGGGGCCGGCTCGGCGAGCATCCTGCACGCCGACCTCGATTCGTTCTACGCCTCGGTCGAACAGCGCGACGACCCGGCGCTGCGCGGCAAACCGGTGATCGTCGGCGCCGGGGTCGTGCTCGCCGCCAGCTACGAAGCCAAGGCCTACGGCGTGCGAACCGCCATGAGCGGACGCGAGGCACGCCACCTCTGCCCACACGCGATCGTCGTGCCTCCGCGGATGTCGGCATATTCACAGGCCAGCGCCGCGGTCTTCGAGGTCTTCGGAGACACCACCCCGATGGTCGAGCCACTTTCGGTCGACGAGGCGTTTCTCGACGTGTCGGGGCTGTGGCGGGTGTCGGGCACCCCGGTCGAGATTGCCGCCCGGCTGCGCGAGCGCGTCCGAGACGAGGTCGGCCTGCCCATCACCGTCGGCATCGCCCGCACCAAGTTCCTGGCCAAGGTCGCCAGCCAGGAAGCCAAACCCGACGGGCTGCTGCTGGTCCCACCGGATCGCGAACTGGCGTTCTTGCATCCGCTGCCCGTGCGTCGGCTGTGGGGCGTCGGGGCCAAGACCGCAGAGAAGCTGCACTCCTACGGCATCGAGACCGTGGCCGACGTCGCCGAGCTGAGCGAGTCCACCCTGGGCTCCCTCGTCGGGGGCGCGACGGGCAGCCGGCTGTTCGCGTTGTCGCACAACATCGATCGGCGGCGGGTGGTCACCGGCGTGCGTCGCCGCTCGGTGGGTGCGCAGCGGGCGCTGGGTCGCCGCGGCAACACGATGTCGGCGCAGGCGGTCGACGCCGTCGTCGTCAATCTGATCGACCGCATCACCCGCCGGATGCGCAGGGCCGGCCGGACCGGGCGCACCGTCGTCCTGCGCCTACGCTTCGACGACTTCGGCCGCGCCACGCGCTCGCACACGATGCCGCGCGCCACGGCGTCCACGGAGGTGATCCTGCACGCCGCGCGTGGTCTCGTCGCCGCCGCGGCGCCGTTGATCGCCGCGCGCGGCCTGACCCTCGTCGGGTTCGCGGTGTCCAACATCGATCGCGATGGCGCACAGCAGCTCGAGCTGCCCTTCGAGGAGAGCCACGACACGAGCGCGGTCGACGACGCGGTGGATCAGGTACGTCGGCGCTACGGCAATGCGGCGGTGACGCGCGGCGTCTCCCCTACTGACGTGTGGGCCCAGCTGGGCCGTGACCCCGGTCTCGAGATGCCCCAGCTACCCGACTGAACCGGGCCGTCCCTTGCGCGGCTGGGCCTTCTTCGCCTTGGCAGGTTGCGCCTTCTTGGCCGCCCGCCGCGGCTCCGGTGGCGGATTGGTCGCCCCGGTTTTCGCCGACTTCATCGGCGGCACAGACTTTTTCGCAGGCGCCTTCTTGGCGGGGGCTTTCTTGGCCGTCGCCTTCTTCACCGGAGCCTTGGACACCGCCTTGTTGGCGGGCATCTTCGGAACCGTCTTCTTGGCCGGAGCCTTCTTGGCGGGGGCCTTCTTCGCCGGCACCTTCTTGGCGGCCACCTTCGTCGCGGTCGCCTTTTTGGCCGGCGCCTTTTTGGCCGGCGCCTTTTTGGCCGGCACCTTTTCCTGCGGCGTCGGGGCCGGCGCACCCTGGTCTTCGGACTCTCCGCTGACGCGACGCACGATGCGCCCAGCCGTCTCGCCCGCGGCGCTCGCGAGCTCCGCCGCACGTGCGCCGAGTGCCGCGGCCGTCTCACCGATTTTTCGTCTCACAGACACCCTGTACCCCGTTCGGGTCGGTTAACCGCGGACGATTTTCATGATCCAGCCCACGCCAACAGGCGATCGGCCGACCACGAGTTGACGATGCGGTCGACCGGCACCTCGGCGTCCAGCGCACGCTGCGCGCCGTATCCGAGAAACTCCAACTGCCCGGGCGCATGCGAATCGGTGTCGATCGAGAACACGCAACCGATGTCCAGCGCGAGCTTGAGCAGGCGGGTCGGCGGGTCGCGGCGCTCGGGCCGGGAGTTGATCTCGACGGCCGTGCCGTGATCCCGGCAGGCCGTGAACACCTTTTCGGCGTCGAACTTCGATTCGGGCCGCATCCCCCGCCCGCCGGTGACCAGCCGGCCGGTGCAGTGCCCCAGCACATCGGTGTGGGGATTGGCGACGGCCTTGAGCATGCGACGCGTCATCGAAGGCGCGTCCATCGCCAGTTTCGAATGCACACTGGCCACCACGATGTCGAGCCGTTCGAGCAGCTCTTCCTCCTGATCGAGGGAGCCGTCCTCGAGGATGTCGACCTCGATGCCGGTGAGGATCCGTAGCGGCGCGACCGTCTCGCGCAGTTCGTCGATGACGTCGAGCTGCTGCCGCAGCCGGTCGGGCGACAGGCCGTTGGCGATCCTGAGCCGCGGCGAATGATCGGTCAACGCGCAGTACTCGTGTCCGAGATCCCTTGCCGCCGACATCATTTCCTCGATCGGCGCAGACCCGTCCGACCAGTTTGAGTGCACGTGCAGATCGCCCCGTAGTGCCGATCGAATGTCCCCGCCGCCGAGATCCTTTGCGTTGGAACGCAGTTCGACCAGCACATCGGGTTCACGTCCCGCCCATGCCTGCGCGATGACCTTCGCGGTCTTGGGACCGATGCCCGGTAGCGACTGCCAACTGTTCCCGGTGCCGTGGCGGTCGCGCTCGGCATCGGAAAGTGCTTCGACGACGTCGGCGGCGTTGCGGTAGGCCATCACCCGGCGCGGGTCTTCGCGCGCACGGTCCTTGTAATAGGCGATCTGCCGAAGGGCGATGACGGGGTCCATGACACCAGTGTGCCCGTTTTGCTCTTTCGGTCCGGACCTCGCTAGAGTGGATTGCGAATTTCCTCAATCCATCAAGTGCTGAGACCCATGCCACACCGCTTCCCCGGTAGCCCCGAGCTGCCGCTCTACGAGATCAAAGCCAACCTCTTCAAGGCGTTGGCCCATCCGGCGCGCATCCGTGTCCTCGAGATCTTGTCGGCCCACGACGGGCCGACCTCGGTCAGCGAGATGCTTACCGAAACCGACCTCGAGCCCACGCTGCTGTCCCAGCACCTGGCGGTGCTCAAGCGTCATCACGTGGTCTCGGCACAGCGCGTCGGCAATTCGGTGATCTACGAACTCGCGCACCCGAAGATCTCCGAACTGCTGGTCATCGCGAGAGCCTTCCTCGCCGACGTCCTCGGCGCCCACCGCGATCACCTGGAGGCCTTCAAGACCCTGCCCCCGCTGGGGCACGACAAGTGAACCTCGCCCGCCTGCTCCCGAACCGCCGCGACTACGCCGAACTGCCCAGATCGTGGCGGCGAGACGTCGTCGCCGGAATCACGGTCGGCGTCGTCGCCCTACCGCTCGCCCTGGCGTTCGGCATCAGCTCGGGCGTCGGTGCTGCGGCCGGTTTGATCACCGCCGTCGTCGCCGGGTTGGTGGCCGCCGTCTTCGGTGGATCGCACGTGCAGGTGTCCGGGCCCACGGGCGCAATGGCCGTCGTACTCGCGCCGATCGTGGCCCAGTACGGCCTGGGCAGCATCGCCCTCGTGACCGTGCTGGCCGGGCTGCTGGTGCTCGCCGCAGGCATCACCGGTCTGGGCCGCGCGGTCACCTTCATCCCCTGGCCCGTCATCGAGGGGTTCACGCTGGGTATCGCCGCCATCATCTTTCTTCAGCAGGTGCCCGCCGCATTCGGCCAAGGAAGCCCGGCCGGCGGCCGCACGCTGTCCGTCGCATGGAGCGTTGTCCGACAAGCGGATTGGCCGTCGGCTGCGCGAACCTTAGCGGTGGTGGCCGTTGTCGCGGCGCTGATGGTGACGCTGCCGCGCCTGCACCGCGGCATTCCAGAGTCGCTGACCGCCGTGATCGTCGTGACGGTAGCCGTTGTGGCCCTTGATATTCCGGTTGCCAGCATCGGCGGGCTACCGTCGCATCTTCCCGCGCCTGTCCTACCGCAAGTGGACCTCGCCGCAATGCGCACCCTCGTCGGTGCCGCACTGGCCATCGCGGCGCTCGCCGCGATCGAATCTCTACTGTCGGCGCGCGTGGCCGCCACCATGGCGCCGACGGGTCCATACGATCCCGACCGCGAACTGGTGGGCCAGGGCCTGGCGTCGGTCGCGTCGGGCGCGTTCGGTGGCATGCCCGCAACCGGAGCCATCGCCCGCACCGCGGTCAACGTGCGGTCCGGTGCGCGAACCCGGGTCGCGGCCATCGTGCATTCGCTGGTCCTTCTCGCGGTCGTCTACCTGGCCACCGGGCCCGTGTCCGCGATACCGCTGTCCGCCTTGGCCGGCGTGCTCATGGTCACGTCGTTCCGGATGATCTCGGTGTCGACGGTACGCAAGATCCTGCGCTCCACCCGCTCGGATGCGGTGACCTTCGTACTCACCGCCGCGATCACGGTGTGCTTCGACCTCATCGAGGCCGTGCAGATCGGGGTGGTGGTCGCGGCGTTCTTCGCGCTGCGCGGCGTCGCTCGACGGAGCAGCGTCACCCGGGAGGAGCTTCCCGGCCCTCGTCGGCCCGGCGACGACCAGATCGCACTTCTGCGACTCGATGGAGCGATGTTCTTCGGAGTGGCCGAACGCATCTCGAACGAGATCACCGATACCGGCGAGGCGCGCACCTCGGTGGTGATCATTCGGCTCAGCCAGTTGGGAATGCTCGACGCCACCGGCGCGAACACGTTGGCGCAGATCGCAACCGAGTTGGAGTCGCGCGGCATCACGGTGATCATCAAAGGTGTCCGGCCCGAACACACCAGCCTGCTCGCCAACGTCGGCGTTTTCGACTCACTCCGCCACGAGAACCACTTGATGGACTCGCTCGACGAGGCGATCGATCACGCTCGGACGCACGTCAGCTCTCGGGCGCTCTGACGCCCGTCGAATGGATCGCCCCGTGCACCAGGGCCGCGACTTCGCCGTGCGTCGACCCGCCGGTCAGGAACAGCATCTCGTCACCGGCCTCGAGCACGTCGTCGGGCTGGGGCAGTACGATCCCGCTGTCGCGGATGATGATCGCCAGCGCGGTGTTCTCCAGCAGCGGCAGCTCGCGCATCCGCTGGCCGACCAGCGGATCGCCCTCGGGCAGCGTCAATTTCGCCAAGCTCACCTGGCCGTGGCGCAACTGCATCAACCGCACCACGTGGCCGATGTCGATCGCACCCTCGATCGCGGCGACCAGTGCGCTCGGCGCGGACACCGCCACGTCCACGCCCCACGCCTCGGTGAACAACCACTCGTTGCGAAGGTCGTTCACGCGAGCCACCACCCGGCCGACGCCGAACTCCGTCTTCGCCAACAACGACGCCGTCAGGTTCACCTTGTCGTCTCCGGTGGCCGCGATCACCACGTCGCAGATCTGCAGCCCGGACTCCTCCAGTGCCGACAGCTCGCACGCGTCGGCGAGCAGCCATTCCGCATCGGGGACCGACTGCGGTTCGTAGTGCCGCACGCTGTGTTCGATCAACAGAACCTTGTGGCCGTAGTCGATCAGCTCCTGAGCCACCGAGCGGCCGACCGCCCCGGCTCCGGCGATGCCGACTCGCATCATCTGACGCTCCTCGACACGCTGAGGCGCGTCGGGTTGCCGCCACGGGAGCCGTATCACGCACCCATACTGACCCATCGCGACCGCATTGCGCGCACCTACCGGGTGAGACTGACGGGCCGTCACCCGTGGTAGGTGTTTTACTGCACCTCACACCACCCACCCGGTTCGGAACGGCGAGGAAATGACCCTGCAGCAGCTGTATCTCGTGCTGCTGCTCGCTGGGGTGGTGCTGCTGGCGAGCATCGTGGCCACCAGGGCCGCCAGCCGCGTCGGCCTGCCCAGCCTGCTGCTGTTCCTCGGCGTCGGCGTCATCGTCGGCGAGGACGGGCTCGGCCTGGACTTCGACAATTACCTGCTCGCCGATCACTTGGGCACAGTGGCGCTGGCCGTGATCCTCGTCGAGGGCGGTTTGACGACCCGGTTCTCCGACGTCCGCCGTCTGCTCGCGCCTGCGGGTGCGCTCGCTACCCTCGGGGTCGCGGTCAGCATGCTTGTCACCGCCACGGGTGCGCACGTGCTGCTCGGGATCGACTGGCAGCTGTCGCTGCTGCTCGGCGCCGTCGTCTCCGTCACCGACGCGGCCGCGGTGTTCTCCGTGCTCCGCGTGGTGCCGCTGCCCCGCCGGGTGGCCGGCCTGCTGGAAGCCGAGTCCGGCTTCAACGACGCCCCGGCCGTCATCCTGGTGCTGATGTTCAGCGTGGCACCGCTCGAGCTCTCGCCCGTGCACGCCGTCACCGAACTGGTCTACGAGCTGGTGGTCGGCGCCGCGATCGGCCTGGGTGTCGGGTTTCTGGGCTCGGCCGCGCTGCGTCGCATCGCGCTTCCGGCGTCGGGCCTGTACCCGCTGGCGACATTCGGGCTCGGAATGGTCGCGTTCGCCGCCGCCGGCAGCGCACACGCCAGCGGATTCCTCGCCGCGTATGTGTCCGCCGTGGTGCTCGCCAACACCGGCCTCCCGCACCGTTCCGCGACGCGCTCGTTCGCCGAAGGTCTCGGTTGGCTGGCGCAGATCGGTCTGTTCGTTCTGCTCGGTCTGCTCGTCGATCCCAGCGATCTGGGCGTCGAGGTGATCCCCGGCATTGTGACGGGCCTGGTGCTTTTGCTCGTTGCACGACCGCTGTCGGTGTTCTTGTCGCTCGTCTGGTTCCGAATACCTTGGCGCGAGCAGGTTTTCGTGTCGTGGGCGGGCCTGCGCGGCGCCGTCCCGATCGTGTTGGCGACGTTCCCGATCGTCGGCGGTGTGCCCGACAGCGTCCGGCTGCTCAACATCGTGTTCATCCTCGTCGTGGTCTTCACGCTGGTGCAGGGCCCGAGCCTGCGCTTCGTCGCACACCGGTTGGGATTGATCCCGAAGGAGGCGACCCGCGAGATCCATGTGGAATCGGCTCCGCTCGATGTGCTGGACGCCGAACTGCTGACCATGACGGTGCAGGCGCCGTCGCGGCTGCACAACGTGACGGTGTTGGAACTGCGGCTGCCCGACCCGAGCGTGATCACGCTGATCATCCGCAACGGCCGCACCTTCGTCCCGCAGCCCGACACCCGAATCGCGATCGGCGACGAGCTGCTCATCGTCACGACCACCAAGACGCGGGCGATCGCCGAGCGCCGGCTGCGCGCGGTGAGCCGCCGCGGCAAGCTCGCCTACTGGTTCGACGAATTCGGCGAAGCCGAATAGACCGCCGGAGTGGCGAAGCCGAATAGACCGCCGGAGCGGCGAAGCCGAATAGACGGCGGGGTCACAGCCAATCGGGACTAATCTCGATTCAGTGAGATTCGCTTTCAAGACATCGCCGCAGGACACCACTTGGGCCGACATGCTCGCGCTGTGGAAGGCCGCCGACCAGATCGACGTCTTCGAGTCCGGCTGGACGTTCGACCACTTCTATCCGATCTTCTCCGACCCGACCGGCCCGTGCCTGGAGGGCTGGGTGACGCTCACCGCGCTCGCGCAGGCGACCGAGCGATTGCGCGTCGGCGTGCTGGTCACCGGTATCCATTACCGCCACCCCGCGGTGCTTGCCAATATGGCCGCCGCACTGGACATCGTGTCCAACGGCCGGCTGGAGCTCGGCATCGGCGCGGGCTGGAACGAGGAGGAGTCCGGGGCGTACGGGATCGAGCTGGGTTCGATCAGGGAGCGGTTCGACCGGTTCGAGGAGGCGTGCGAAATCATCACCAGCCTGCTGAGCCAGGAGACCACGTCGTTCGACGGCAAGTTCTACCAACTCAAGGACGCCCGCAACGAGCCGAAGGGCCCGCAGCGCCCGCACCCGCCGATCTGCATCGGCGGCAGCGGCGAGAAGCGCACGCTGAGGATCACCGCCAAGTACGCCCAGCACTGGAACTTCGTCGGCGGAACGCCGGAGGAATTCGCCCGCAAACGCGATGTGCTGGCCGGCCACTGTGCGGACATCGGGCGCGACCCGAAGGAGATCATGCTGTCGGCGCACGTCCGGCTGGACCCCGACCACAACTACGCCAAGGCCGTCGAGGAGGCCGCCGCCCTCGGGGCGGAGGGGCTTGATCTGGCGATCATCTACCTGCCGCCGCCGCACGATCCCGCGGTGCTCGAACCATTGGCCGACGCGATCCTCGCGTCCGGGCTACGGAGTTAGCCGCAGTTTCTGACGGTCACGAAAATATAACGATTTGGCAAACGCGGGTCGGAGGTGACACGGGGGGAGGGAAACCACCCCGTTCAATTCGCTAGACGCCGTACAGACGGAGCTCGTCGGCGGTGATGAGGCGCTCGGCCTTGGCCGGAAATTCGCGGCTCTTCAGGGGATGACGTAGGAGTGACCAGGCGATTCGGCTCACCCGAGACCGGGATAGCGGGTTGACATACACGGAACTGACTCCTGTGTCGAAACCGATAGCTGACCGGGGGCTAACCTTACCGCAGTGCCCTCATGAAGTCATTAGAACCCCGTCCCCGGGCAAACTGTGGTAGGCGCGCCGACGAATAGTCGGATGTTTTTAGAGTTGCTGGAGTGACAGATGTGACTACGCCCCAGGGCGGAGAAACACGTCGTCGAGCGTCACGGTCCGCAGCCTGCGCGCCTCGACAATGTCGATCAACTGCCCGAACACCTCGGTGACCGGCGGGTGGTTGAGGTGGCCAATGACGATCTTCTGCGGGGTGAAGTGTTCGTCGGCCATGCGCACGACCTCGGCCGGTGGAATCCACTCGTGGTCGTCCAGCGTGCCCGACCACAACGTCTCGACGGTGTAGCCGAGGTCGCTCGACACCTTGTCGACGTGCGGGCTGGTCGCGCCGTAGGGCGGGCGGAAATACGGTCGTGCGTCGACTCCGTATGTCTTCCAGAGGAATTCGTGGTTGCGCCGCAACTGCTCGGCCACCTCGGCCAGTGGCAGCTTGGTGAGGTCCGGGTGCGACCAGGTGTGGTTGGCCAGCTGGATCTGGCCGTCGTCGACCAGCGGCCGCAGCAGGTCGGCGTGGTCGGTCCAGGAACGGTAGACGCCGTTGACGAAGTACGTCAGCCGTATCCCGGTGTCCTTGGCGAATTGTGTGTAGGCGCGCACGACGTCACTGCTCACACCGTCGTCGACGGTCAGCGCGAGAAGGTCACCGTTGCCGGGCAAACTGCTCAGCACCCCATCGTCGGGCAACGCGACCCGCGCCGACTTCGGTGGCGGCGGCAACAGGCCGACGGGTTCGGGCGCCTCGGCCGCTACCCCGGTCACCTGCGGCTGACCATCGGTGGTGCATCGGCTCAGCCCCACGGCGCCGAGGGTGGCGACAGAAAGGGCCGCGATGAAGTTGCGCCGGTTGAGCTCGAGCCCGGCGCGGTCAGTTCGATAGCGGCCGATCACCGCTCTTACTGTCGCGCGCCCGGCCGCGATATCCGCTGATTGCGCCGCGTGTCGCGGCCGGCTAACGCGTCATCGCTGCAGTCTGCTCTTCGCGCGAGCGCTCATCGCTGCGGAACGGCGGTCGGCTTGATCGGCGCCGGAAGCGCGGAGTGCCCCATCAGGTAACGGTCGACTCCGGCCGCTGCGGCGCGGCCTTCGGCGATCGCCCACACGATCAGCGACTGCCCGCGCCCCATGTCGCCGGCAACGAACACCCCGGGCACCGATGACGCGAAGTCCGCGTCGCGGCTGACGTTGCCCCGTTCGTTGATCTCGACGCCCAGGTCGGTGAGCAGGCCTTCGCGCTCGGGCCCGGTGAAGCCCATCGCGAGCAGCACCAGATCGGTCTCCAGCTCGAACTCGGAGCCCTCGATCTTCTCGAACTTGCCCGCCTTCATCTCGACCTCGTGGCCGCGCAGCCCGGTGACGTGCCCGTCCTGGCCGACGAACTCCTCGGTGTTGACCGAGTAGACGCGCTCGCCGCCCTCTTCATGCGCGGAGGACACCCGGAACATCAACGGGTAGACCGGCCACGGCGTCGAGTCGGCACGCGTCTCCGGCGGTCGCGGCATGATCTCGAACTGGTGCACGCTGGCCGCGCCCTGGCGATGCGCGGTGCCCAGGCAGTCGGCGCCGGTGTCGCCGCCGCCGATGATGACGACCTTCTTGTCCTTGGCGTGAATCGGCGGCAGCCCGTTCTCATCGGTGACGGGGTCGCCGGCCTGCACCCGGTTGGCCCACGGCAGGTACTCCATCGCCTGGTGGATGCCGTCGAGCTCGCGGCCCGGGATCGGCAGGTCGCGTCGCGCCGTGGCGCCGCCGGCAAGCACAACCGCGTCGAATTCCTGACGCAGCTGCTGCGCGGTGATGTCGACTCCGACGTTGACACCCGTGCGGAACTCGGTGCCCTCGGCCGCCATCTGCTCCAGACGACGATCGATGTGGCGCTTCTCCATCTTGAATTCGGGGATGCCGTAGCGCAGCAGGCCGCCGATGCGGTCGTCGCGCTCGAACAGCGTGACGGTGTGCCCGGCGCGGGTGAGCTGCTGAGCGGCGGCCAACCCGGCGGGACCGGAGCCGACGACGGCGACCTTCTTGCCGGTCTTGACCTCCGGCGGCAGCGGCGTGACCCAGCCCTCGTCGAAGGCCTTGTCGATGATCTCGACCTCGATCTGCTTGATCGTTACCGGATCCTGGTTGATGCCGAGCACGCACGAGCCCTCACACGGCGCCGGGCATAGCCGGCCGGTGAACTCGGGGAAGTTGTTGGTCGCGTGCAGCCGCTCGATCGCGTCGCGCCAGCGGTCGCTGCGCACCAGGTCGTTCCACTCGGGAATCAGGTTGCCCAGCGGACAGCCGTTGTGGCAGAACGGAATCCCGCAGTCCATACAGCGGGTCGCCTGCTCGCGCAGGGTGTCGTGGGAGAAGTCCTCGTAGACCTCTTTCCAGTCGCGCAACCGGATCGGCACGGGCCGCCGCTGTGGCGTCTCGCGCTGGGTGTACTTGAGGAAACCGCGGGGATCAGCCACTTGCGGCCGCCATGATCGCTTCGTCGACGTTCGCGCCGGTCCGTTCGGCCTCCGCGATCGCCTCGAGCACCCGCTTGAAGTCGCGGGGCATCACCTTGGTGAAGTGCTTCACGTTGTCGTCCCAGTCGTTGAGGATGCGTGCTCCGACAGCGGAATCGGTGGCGTCGACGTGGGCCCGGAGCATGCCCGCGAGCCACTCGAGGTCCTCCTCGTCGAGGCCCTCGAGTTCCACCATCTCGCCGTTGAGATTGTCCGGCAGCGCGCCGTCGGGGTCGTAGACGTAAGCGATGCCGCCCGACATGCCCGCGGCGAAGTTGCGTCCCGTCGGTCCGAGGATCGCGATCTTGCCACCGGTCATGTACTCACAGCCGTGGTCGCCCACACCTTCCACGACCGCGCGCGCACCGGAGTTGCGCACCGCGAACCGTTCGCCGACCTGGCCGCGGATGAACACCTCGCCGCTGGTCGCGCCGAACAGGATCACGTTGCCCGCGATGATGTTGTCCTCGGCGACATAGTCATCGGGCGCGTTGTCCGACGGGCGCACCACGATCCGTCCACCCGAAAGACCCTTGCCGACATAGTCGTTGGCATCGCCGTAGACCCGCAGTGTCACCCCCTTCGGGACGAACGCCCCGAAGCTGTTACCCGCCGAGCCGTCGAAGGTGATGTCGATGGTTCCGTCCGGGAGGCCCTGCCCGCCATAAGCTTTGGTGACCTCGTGGCCGAGCATCGTGCCGACGGTCCGGTTGACGTTGGCGATCGTCGTGGAGAACCGCACCGGCGTCTGGGAATCGAGCGCCTCGCGGCACATCACGATCAGCTGCTGGTCGAGCGCCTTGTCGAGGCCGTGGTCCTGACGCGAACTGCAGTACAGGTCCTGGTTCATGAACGCCGACTCGGGCTCGTGCAGCACCGGCGCGAGATCGAGCTTGTAGGCCTTCCAGTGCTCGGCGGCCTTCGTGGTGTCGAGCGCGCCGACCTGGCCGACCATCTCGTTGACCGTGCGGAAGCCCAACTGGGCCATCATCTCCCGGACTTCTTCGGCGATGAACATGAAGAAGTTCTCGACGAATTCGGGCTTGCCGGTGAACCGCTCGCGCAGCACCGGGTTCTGGGTCGCCACACCGACCGGGCAGGTGTCGAGATGGCAGACGCGCATCATGATGCAGCCCGACACCACCAACGGCGCGGTGGCGAAACCGAACTCCTCGGCGCCCAGCAGGGCGGCGACCACGACGTCGCGGCCCGTCTTGAGCTGACCGTCGACCTGAACGACGATGCGGTCGCGAAGACCGTTGAGCAGCAACGTCTGCTGGGTCTCGGCCAGACCGAGTTCCCACGGCGCGCCGGCATGCTTCATCGATGTCAGCGGCGTCGCGCCGGTGCCACCGTCGTGACCGGAGATGAGGACGACGTCCGCGTGTGCCTTCGACACGCCGGCGGCCACCGTGCCCACCCCGTTCTCCGAGACGAGCTTGACGTGCACGCGCGCCTGCGGATTGGCGTTCTTCAAATCGTGGATCAGCTGCGCGAGATCCTCGATCGAGTAGATGTCGTGGTGCGGCGGCGGTGAGATGAGACCGACACCCGGCGTCGAGTGGCGCACCTCGGCGACCCACGGGTACACCTTGCCGCCCGGAAGCTGGCCGCCTTCACCGGGTTTCGCGCCCTGGGCCATCTTGATCTGAATGTCGGTGCAGTTGCTCAGGTAGTGGCTGGTCACACCGAACCGGCCGGACGCCACCTGCTTGATCGCGCTGCGGCGCCAGTCGCCGTTCTCGTCGCGCTCGAAGCGTTTGACGTCCTCGCCACCCTCACCCGAGTTCGACCGCCCGCCAAGGCGGTTCATCGCGATGGCCAACGTCTCGTGCGCCTCGGCGGAGATAGAGCCGTAGCTCATCGCACCGGTCGAGAACCGCTTGACGATCTCGCTTGCCGGCTCGACTTCCTCGAGCGGGACCGGCGGGCGCTGCCCCTCGCGGAACTTGAGAAGCCCTCGCAGCGAGGCCATCCGCTCGCTCTGGTCGTCGACGAGCTTGGTGTACTCCTTGAAGATGTCGTACTGGCCGGTGCGGGTGGAGTGCTGCAGCTTGAACACCGTGTCCGGGTTGAACAGGTGGTACTCACCCTCGCGGCGCCACTGGTATTCACCGCCGACCTCGAGTTCGCGGTGCGCCCACTCGTCGGGCCGGTCGAGGAAGGCCAGCGAGTGCCGGGTCGCGACGTCGTCGGCGATGTCGTCGAGCTCGATGCCGCCGACGGGACAGCGCAGCCCGGTGAAGTACTCGTCGAGCACCTTCTGGCTGATGCCGATGGCCTGGAACAGCTGCGCGCCGGTGTAGGACGCCAACGTGGAGATGCCCATCTTCGACATCACCTTCAGCACGCCCTTGCCCGCGGCCTTGACGTAGTTGGCCTTGGCCTGGTCGCTGGAGATGCCGGTGATCACGCCGCGGTCGACCATGTCCTCGATCGACTCGAACGCCATGTACGGGTTGATCGCGGCCGCGCCGAAACCGACCAGGCACGCCATGTGATGCACCTCGCGGGCGTCACCGGCCTCGACGACCAGCCCGACCTTGGTGCGGGTGCGTTCCCGGACCAGGTGGTGGTGCACTGCGGAGACCGACAGCAGCGACGGGATCGGCGCCATCTGCTCGTTGGATTCGCGGTCGGAGAGCACGATGATGCGCGCGCCCTCGCGGATCGCCTCGGAAACCTTCGCGCGCACGTTGTCGAGCGCTTCCTTCAGACCCTGCCCACCGCGGTTGACCGGGTACAGGCAGCGGATCACCGCGGCGCGCATGCCGTGTTTGTGCCCGCGGATCTCGTGGTCGGGGTCGACGCAGATCAGCTTCGACAGTTCGGCGTTGCGCAGGATCGGCTGTGGCAACACGATCTGGCGGCACGAGTCGGCGTTCGGGTTGAGCAGGTCGCCCTCGGGGCCGACCGTGCCCTGCAGGCTGGTCACCACCTCTTCGCGGATGGCGTCCAGCGGCGGGTTGGTCACCTGGGCGAACAACTGCTGGAAGTAGTCGTAGAGCATCCGGGGACGCTGGGAGAGCACCGCGATCGGGGTGTCGGTGCCCATCGACCCGAGCGGTTCGGCACCGGTGCGCGCCATCGGCGCCACCAGCAAGCTGAGCTCCTCGTAGGTGAAGCCGAAAATCTGCTGGCGCAACACCACCCGGTGGTGGGGCATGCGCACGTAGTCGCCGGGCGGGAGCTCGTCGAGGTGGAACAGGCCTGCGTCGAGCCACTCCTGGTACGGCTGTTCGGCGGCGAGTTCGGCCTTGATCTCCTCGTCCTCGACGATGCGGCCCTTCGAGGTGTCGACCAGGAACATGCGGCCCGGCTGCAGTCGCATCCTCTTGACGACGGTCGACGGGTCGAGGTCGAGCACGCCGGCCTCCGACGCCATGACCACCAGGCCGTCCCTGGTCACCCAGATGCGCGACGGCCGAAGTCCGTTGCGGTCGAGCACCGCTCCGATCACCGTGCCATCGGTGAATGTCATCGACGCGGGGCCGTCCCACGGCTCCATCAACGAGGCGTGGTACTCGTAGAACGCCCGGCGGGCCGGGTCCATCGACTCGTTGCGTTCCCACGCCTCGGGAATCATCATCAGCACCGCGTGCGGCAGGCTGCGCCCGCCCAGGTGCAGGAGTTCGAGCACCTCGTCGAACCGCGCGGTGTCCGACGCTCCGGGGGTGCACACCGGCGTGATCTTGTCGAGGTCCTGGTCCGGGCCGAACACGTCGGTCTTGATGAGCGCCTCGCGTGCGCGCATCCAGTTCTCGTTGCCGGTGACGGTGTTGATCTCGCCGTTGTGGGCGATGCGCCGGAACGGGTGGGCCAGCGGCCACGACGGGAACGTGTTGGTCGAGAAGCGCGAGTGCACGATGCCCAGCGCGCTGGTCAGCCGCTCGTCCTGCAGGTCGAGGTAGAACGCCTTGAGCTGCGGGGTGGTCAGCATGCCCTTGTAGACGAAGGTCTGCCCGGAAAGGCTTGGGAAGTAGACGGTTTCGCGTCCCGGCCCGTCCTGACCCGGCCCCTTGGTGCCCAGCTCGTGTTCGGCGCGCTTGCGCACCACGTACGCACGACGCTCCAGGTCCATGCCCGATGCGCCGCCGAGGAACACCTGCCGGAATGTCGGCATCGCATCACGCGCCAACGCACCCAGCGCGGAGTCGTCGATCGGGACCTCACGCCAACCGAGCACCTCGAGGCCCTCGGCCTCGGAGATCTTCTCGACGGCCTCGCACGCGGTCGCCGCGTCCTTGGACGACTGCGGCAGGAATGCGATGCCGGTGGCGTAGCTGCCGGCTTCCGGGAGGTCGAACTCGACCACCGCACGCAGGAAATCGTCGGGGACCTGCAGCATGATGCCCGCACCGTCGCCGGTGTTCGGTTCCGCACCCTGCGCGCCGCGATGCTCCAGGTTCACCAGAGCGGTGATCGCTTTGTCGACGATGTCGCGACTGCGCCGGCCGTGCATATCGGCCACCATGGCCACGCCGCACGCGTCGTGCTCGAACGCGGGGTTGTACAGCCCTTGCTTCCTGGGCGTCATTCCCACCTATCCTTTTCCGCACGTCTTACGAAGCTTCTGCCTGACAGCCGTAGACAACGGCAACTCGCCGGTCCGGCTATGGAGTGCCTTCGTGCAGCATCGAACGCCGGCCTTTTTCCACTTGCCCCGAGTGGAGAAAACGATATGACAAACACCGGGTGACATGCCAACTTAGTAGAGCCTAACTAGACCACCGGGACGGTGCGGCCGGCCTGCCGACCGCCGGCCCTTCGGATACCGGAAAGCACTGTCGCCCTGGACTTTTCAAGGCATTCACGAGTCCTCCAGCGGGGTGCGGTATACATCACACTTCCCTCCCGACGCCGAACGGCGTTTGCTGAAGTGCGCATAACTGCGCTGTTGCCAGCTTAGACCCGAGTTCTGAAGTTTGCGAAAAGCCTAGCCAGATTCTTAGGAAATCCCCTTCAGGCTGGCCTCGGGGCGCAGGTCGAGCCGCCGCAGCAGCTGGGCGTTCAGCGCCACCACCACCGTTGACGCCGACATCAAGATCGCGCCGACGGACATCGGCATCACGAACCCGACGGGTGCCAGCACGCCCGCGGCGAGCGGCACCGATACCAAGTTGTATCCCGCTGCCCACCAAAGGTTTTGCTTCATCTTGCGGTACGCCGCGCGGGACAGCAGCAGCACCGACGACACCGAACGCGGGTCCGAGCCGGCCAGGATCACCCCGGCCGAGGCGATCGCGACGTCGGTGCCCGCGCCGATCGCGATGCCGACGTCGGCCTGGGCGAGCGCCGGGGCGTCGTTGACGCCGTCCCCCACCATCGCCACCTTGCGGTCCTCACGCTGCAGCTCGGCCACCTTCGCGGCCTTGTCCTCCGGCCGGACCCCGGCGAAAACCCGCTCGATTTGCAGTTCGGCGGCGATCGACCGCGCGACGGCCTCCGCGTCGCCAGTGATCATCACCACTTCGACGCCCTGTCCCCGCAGCGCCGCGACCGCCTCCCGGGACTCCGGTCGCACCTCGTCGGCCAGCTTGATCGCTCCCACCGCCTCGCCGTCGACGACGACGTGCAGGATGATCGCGCCCTCGTCGCGCCACTGTCCGGTCTCGGGCAGGTCGGTCAGGCCCGCCTCCGCCAGCATCCGCGGCCCGCCGACCTGCACGTCGCGGCCGTCGACCGTGGCCTTGACCCCGACCGCGGGCGACGAGCTGAATTCCGTGACCGGTGGCAGCGCCAAGGAGCGGTCGCCCGCGGCGGCGACGATCGCGCGGGCGAGCGGATGCTCGGAGTCGGCTTCGGCCGCCGCCGCCCACGTCAGCACGTCTTCGGTGGACCGACCGTCCGCGGTCGCGACCGCGGTGACCGTCGGCTCCCCCTTGGTCAGCGTGCCCGTCTTGTCGAACAGCACGGCGTCGACGGTCCGCATACTCTCCAGCGCCAGCCGGTCCTTGACCAGCACGCCTCCGCGGGCGGCGCGTTCGGTGGCGATCGACACCACCAGCGGTATCGCCAGGCCCAGGGCGTGCGGACAGGCGATCACCAGAACGGTGATGGTCCGCACGACCGCCTCGGCGGGCAGGCCGACGAACGACCACACCACCGCCGTCACGATCCCCGCCGACAGCGCGAACCAGAACAGCCACCCGGCCGCCTTGTCCGCCAGTCGCTGCGCCCGCGACGACGAGTTCTGCGCCTCGGACACCAAGCGCTGGATGCCGGCCAGCGTCGTGTCGTCGCCGACCGCGGTGACCTCCACCCGTAGCGCCGAATCGGTGGCCACGGTGCCCGCGACGACGTGGTCGCCCACCTCGCGGCGCACCGGGCGCGACTCCCCGGTGACCATCGACTCGTCGACGTCCGCGGCGCCGTCGACGATCTGCCCGTCGGCGGGGATGTTGCCGCCGGGACGCACCAGCACCACATCGCCGACGCGCAGTTCGGCCGGTGCGACGGTCTCGGTACCGCCGTCGACGAGGCGTTCGGCCTCGTCGGGAAGCAGCGCCGCCAGCGAGTCGAGTGCCGACGTGGTCTGCGCCAGCGAGCGCATCTCGATCCAGTGGCCCAGCAGCATGATCACGATCAGCAGCGCCAGCTCCCACCAGAAGTCGAGCTCGTGGGGTAGAACGCCGACGCTGGCGCCCAACGACGCGATGTAGGCCACCGTGATCGCCAAACCGATCAACAGCATCATTCCCGGTGCGCGGGAACGGATTTCACTGACAGCCCCGGATAGGAACGGCCGGCCACCCCAGACGTACATCACGGTGCCCAGCACCGGCGACACCCATTCGACGCCGGGGATGTCGGGCAGTGAGTAGCCGAGGATCATCGCGAACATTCCCGACAGCGCGACCGTCGGGACGGCCAGCACGAGCATGCTCCAGAACAGCCGACGGAACTCGGCGACGTGGCCGGAATGGTCGTGCCCACCGGAATGGCCGCCCGAGTGGTCGTGCCCGGAATGACCGGCCGTCGCGTCTGGATGGTGTGCGCCATGCTCGACGTGCGTCATGGCGGCCATGTTATACCCCCTAGGGGTATATGGCCACTGCCTGTCGGTCACGCTGTACTCCGATGTCACATCCACTGAACTCCCCGTTGGGCCGGTTCGGCATCGTGACGTCCGAGGACGAGCCAGGACGGTGTGTGGCATCGATTCCGGTGGGCGGCATGGTGAACCCGCTGACCGGCGCGCCGACCGTTGCGCCCATGGCGATGCTGGTCGACCACGCGTGCGGCCTGGTCAACCATCGCCGCCGGGCCGACGACGAATGGACGGTGTCCAGCGAGCTGTCCCTGGAGGCCGATCCGGAGGCCACCGAAATCATCGCGCGCGCACCGGATGTGCCGGTGGTCGCGGTCGCGCGACCGTTCGGCGCCAAGAGCGACGTGGCGTTGGCGACCTGTGAACTCTCGCACCGCGACACCGTGCTGGCCACCGCCACCGTGCGCTCGTTCTACATCCCGTCGCCCGACATCCCGCCGTTCCCCGAGGGCGTGGTGGGGCCACTGCCGCCGGGAACGCTCGCCGAACGGATGTCGGTTCGGGTCGCCGAGAGCGGCGGTGCGGGCCAGGTTCTGCTGCAGGACGAGGACGCCGTGCTGAACAATCAGATCGGCATCGTGCACGGCGGGGTGAGCGCGATGGCGCTGGAACTGGTGGGGTCCGCGGCGCTGAACACCGACGGTTCCTTCCAACCGCTGCGCACGTCTTCCCTGCGGGTCAATTTCATGCGGCCCTTCCACAGCGGCACCGAATCCCGTTATGTCGGAACGGCTTTACGCGTAGGTCGCAGGACGGGCGTCGCAGAGGCGCAAGCCGTCGGACCCGGCGGCACCGCGGCGCTCATCGCGAGACTGACCGCATACCGCGCAGATTCGCGCTAGCATCTGGAGACCATGGCCGAGACCCGTGAAACCGGCGGCGGCCTCGGCGGTTTCATCCGTCGATCCGGATACATCCGTAAGTGGCTGATTCTCGGCATTGCAATCGGCGTCATCGCCGGCCTCGGCGCGGTGGTGTTTTACCTGGCGCTCGACTACGCCGGCAACTTCCTTCTCGGAGATCTGGCCGGGTACCGCATCCCCAAACCCGACGGCGACGGCGGCGGCCCCGGTTCGGCCGGCTTCGACCGACCGTGGGCCATTCCCCTGGTGGCGGGTGGCGGCGCGCTCGTATCGGCGTTGTTGGTCGCGAAGTTCGCGCCGGAGGCCGAAGGACACGGCACCGACAGTGCGATCGAGGCCGTGCACACCAACCCCCGCGCCATCCGCGGCCGGGCCATCGTCGTCAAGACCATCGCCAGCGCCCTGACCATCGGATCGGGCGGGTCCGGTGGCCGTGAGGGCCCCGCGGCGCAAATCTCGGCGGGCTTCGGATCCCTGTTGACCAAGTGGCTGAACCTTTCCGACGACGACGGCCGGATCGCGGTGTCGCTGGGCATCGGCTCGGGCATCGGAGCCATCTTCGGTGCCCCACTGGGCGGTGCCGTGCTCGCGGCCTCAATCGTCTACCGCCGGGACTTCGACTATCAGGCGCTGATACCGGGTTTCATCACGTCGGCCACCGCCTACTCGGTGCTCGGTTCGATCCTCGGCTTCGACCCGCTGTTCGGATTCGTCGCGGCCGACTACCGGTTCCACAGCCCGCTCGATCTGAGCTGGTTCATCGTGCTCGGCGTCATCGCCGCCGGCGTCGGATACCTCTACGCTCGCATCTTCTACGGCACCGTCGCACTGACCGCGCGACTGCCCGGCCACAAGGTGCTCAAGCCCGCGATGGGCGGGTTGGCCGTCGGGCTGCTGGGGCTGGCGATCCCGCAGATCCTCGCCAGCGGCTACGGCTGGGCACAGAAGGCGACGACGACCGAGACGTTGATGGAGATCCCGCTGTGGATCGTGCTGATTCTGCCGCTGGCCAAGATCGTGGCGACGTCACTGTCGATCGGCACCGGCGGGTCCGGCGGCATCTTCGGGCCCGGCGTGGTGGTCGGCGCGTTCCTCGGTGCCGCGCTGTGGCGGCTCGGCGATCTCGTCGGGGCACCCGGGATCCCCGACAGCCCCGCCACCTTCGTCGTCGTCGGCATGATGGCGTGCTTCGGAAGCGTCGCGCATGCGCCACTGGCCGTGATGATCATGGTGGCGGAGATGACCGGCTCGTTCTCGGTGATCCCGTGCGCGATGGTCGCGGTCGGAATCGCCTACATGATGGTGTCGCGCACCGACGTGTCGATCTACCAAGCGCAGCGACTCGACCGGGACGCCGCGCGCGCCGAACGCGACGCCGGCGGCGACCGGTCGAGTCCGCCTGAAACGACTACTTGACCGGGGCCTTCTTCTTGGCTTGGCTGGCGGCGGCCTTTTCGGTGGTCGCACCCTTGTTGGCGAGCTGACCGCCCGAGTTCTCCAGGTGCGCACGGACGAACCACTGGAACTTCTCCAGTTCCGCGGCGTGGCCGATCAGAATGTCCTCGGTCACCGGGTCGGCGTCCTCGGCCTCTTCGATGTTCTGACGCGTGTCCTCGATGATCCCGTCGTAGACCAGGTCGAGCGCGGCGAGGTGAGCCTGCACTGTGTCGCGATCGAGTGAGTAGTCATCCCAGCTGCGGTCTTCGATGATCGCGCCGGGCGTGCCCTTCGGCGAGAAGCCGAGGGTGGCGATCCGCTCGGCGACCTCGTCGGCATAGCCGCGCACCAACTCGACCTGCGGGTCGATCATCTCGTGCACGCCGATGAAGTTCGGGCCCACCACATTCCAGTGGATGTGCTTGAGGGTCAGGTGTAGGTCGTTGTACCGGCTCAGCTGCTTCTGCAGAAGTTCGGCGACCTTCGTGGCGTCTTTGTCAGTCATTCCGGGGACTGTGTAATTGGACCTAGGCATTGAAGCTCCTTTGCACGCTCAGTGTCGACCGTTCGACTACCCGATGCATTGGTGCGGTAATCAGCCCCGTCGCGGGCGTCACATCTCGATCAGATTCGGGATCGCCATGCGCGGCCCGAACCGCGGCAGCACCGCCAGGCCGCTCACTTCCAGCAGGCGCACCGCGCGGTGGCGGTGCGGTCGAAGCGGTTCGAGCAACTCGACCATCGCCGGGTCGTCGATCGGATGCCCCAGCAGGCTCCATCCCACCATCTTCGCCAGGTGGTAGTCGCCGACCGAGAGCGCGTCCGCGTCGCCGAACGCACGCTGGCTGGTCTCCGCGGCCGTCCACTCGCCGACACCGGGCAGCGAGGCCATCGCGGCGCGGGCCTTGGCCGGTGACCTGGCGCCCAACCGTTCCAGCGAGTCGGCGCGCTGCGCGCACACGACGACGGTGCGCGCACGGCGCGGATCGACGTTGGCGCGGTGGAACTCCCACGACGGGATGCGGCGCCAGACCTCGCCGGGCGGAGGGACGCGCATGTGGGCGGGCGCCGGTCCGGGCGCGGGGGCGCCGTATTGCGTGACGAGCAGCCGCCATGCGCGACGGGCGTCCTTGCCGTAGACGCGTTGTTCGAGCACCGCGGGGATCAGCGCTTCGAGCACCCGGTCGGTGCGGCCCAGCCGCAGATGCCGTACGCGTTGGTGCGCGGCGGCGATCGTCGGTTCGGTGGGCGCGAAGCCGGCGCTGTCGTCGTACGCGCCGAGTAGAGCGGGCAGCGTCTCGGCGAACTCGCGCGCGCCCCGCCCCCACGCTTCGCAGTCGACGGTGTTGGGTGCGGACTTGGTGAGGCGCGCGGTGACCGGGCCGCTGCGCATCAGGCTGGTGCGCCATATCGCGCCGTCCGGAGCGTCGTAGTAGCACGGGTCTTTGCGGCCGCGCCGCAGCGGCACCAAGGTCAGCGCGGGGCTGACCGGGCCGCCGAAGGCGACGCTGACCGAGGTGTGCACCGGCCAAGGCTATGCCTGGGCGACAGATCATGCCCCAACGACGATGATCTCCGCCTTGTCCGGATAGAAGGCGACGTGTCCGGCGATCGCGCCGACGGCCGGATAGGGCTTCTCGTAGGTCCAGATGGCGTCCTCGACGGTGGCGCCGTCGCCGGTCACGAGGTGGTAATAACTGGCGTCGCCCTTGAAGGGACAGTACGTTTGGGTGTCGCTGGGCCGGAGCTTGTCCGCGACGTCGGCGAGCGGGATGTACTGCACGGCCGGATATGTCGACTCCTGCAGCGTCAGCGCCCGATCGGTGTCGGCGACGACCTCGCCGTTCACCCGGACGGTGACGTGTCTGCCGGTCGGCTCGACGGTGATGGGGTGCTCAGCGGTGGGTTCGAGTACGGGTCGATCGCTCATGTCATCACCAACGCGCAGGGGGCTGCTTCGGATTCCGGACTTGTCAGAGGGTCGTGACATAGTCGAACACATGTTCGGAGCGCAGTTCGCGGACGTCGAGGACGCCGCGCTCGTCGCCGCCATCGCGGAGGGGGCTCGTGCGGAGGCCGCGGCGGCGGCGCGCCGGCTCGCGGCAATCGCGGAGTTGGTCCGGCGCAAGGTGTGCGACGACGACGATCGCAATCGGAACGCGTTCGATCCGTGGGATGCGGTGGCAGCCGAGGTGGGTGCGGCGATGACGGTCGGGCATCGGCGCGCTTCGGGTCAGATGCGGATCGCACAGGCGTTGCGCGAACGGCTGCCGCAGGTGGCGGCCTTGTTCGAGCGGGGCGGCCTCAGCGCGCGAATCGTCTCGGCGATCACCTACCGCACCATGCTGGTCGAAGACCCTGAGGCGTTGGCGCTGATCGACACCGCACTCGCCCGGCGGGCGTCTCGGTTGGGCCCGCTGTCCGAGCGGCGGCTCGACGACGCGATCGACGCGCTCGTCGACCGGTTCGACCCGGCCGCGGTGCGGGAGACCCAGACGCGGGCGCGCAGCCGCGACTTTCACATCGGCGATATGGATGACCCGGCCGGTGTCACTTCGGTGTGGGGCAGGTTGCTGGTCACCGACGCCGCCGCACTCGAACGTCGCCTCCAGGAGATGACGAACGGGGTGTGCGACGGCGATCCGCGCAGCATGGGCGAGCGGCGCGCCGACGCTGTCGGCGCATTGGCGGCCGGCCAAGACCGACTGGCGTGTGCCTGCGGATCGCCGACGTGTCCCGCGGCGGGTCCGCAGGCGTCGAACGTCGTGATACACGTGGTCGCCGACGGGGCTGCGATCGAGAGCGCCGCTGTTGCAAAAGAATCCGACGCCGCTGTAGCGGAGGAGCGGGGCACCGCGGTTTTGCTCGGGCACGGTGCCTTACCCACCTCACTTCTGTCCTGGCTGATCAGCCGCGGCGCGAAGATACGTCCGGTCAAGCCGCCCGGCGTCGTCGCCGAGCCGCGATATCAGCCCTCAGCCGCACTGGCAGAATTCGTCCGCATGCGCGACATGTACTGCCGCGCACCGGGATGCGATGTGCCCGCCGACCTCTGCGACATCGACCACACCATCCCGTGGCCACTCGGGCCGACGCATCCGTCGAACCTCAAATGCCTGTGCCGCAAGAATCACATGATGAAGACGTTCTATGGCGGCCCCGACGGCTGGCGCGATGTCCAGCTCCCGGACGGGGCGGTCATTTGGACCGCACCGAGTGGCCATACCTATACGACCCAGCCCGGTAGCACGTTGTTCTTCGACTGGGACACCACCACCGCCAACCTCCCACCGCCGCCGAACATTGCACCGTCGACGACCAATCGCACAGCGAAGATGCCGAGGCGAAAACGCACTCGCGCAGCCGAGTTCGCCGCACGCATCAAGGCTGAGCGGGCACGCAACGTCGACCCTGCACCGTTCTGAGGTCGACAGCGGCTAATGCGAGCGGCCGGCGATCCTGTCGGCAACCCGCGCGATCGGTGACGTGGCGGCCCGTCCGCGCGACTCATGCCAATCGGCGGCTTTGTACGCGAGGTACAGGCCGCGCACGCCGAGCCAGCGCAGCGGTTCGGGCTCCCAGTTGCGCGATCGGTGATCGACCCACGGCAGCTCAGTCAACGGCGTTCGCCTGCCGAGGACGAGTTCGGTGAGCGTGCGACCGGCCAGATTGGTCGCCGTGACGCCGTGGCCGACATATCCGCCGGCGGAACCCAAACCCGTTGCCCGGTCGAAGCTCACGCTCGCCGTCCAGTCGCGCGGCACCGCCAGCACACCGCACCACCCATGGGCGATTGGGACCTCCCGCGTCTGTGGTAGCGCCGCGTGCAGCACGTCTGTCAGGTGGGCGATCGTCTTCGGCGGCACCCGCCCGTCCCTGTCGATTCTCGACCCGAACCTATAGGGCACGCTGCGTCCACCGATCGCGATGCGGTCGTCGACCGTGCGCTGCGCATAGAAGAAGCCGTGCGCCGTGTCGCCGAGCGTCTCGCATCCGCGCCAGCCGATCGTGTCCCAAACCCGTTCGGGGATAGGTTCGGTCACGATCATCGAACTGTTCATCGGCAGCCACCGTCGCCGCAGCCCGGGCAGCACCGCGGTGAAACCCTCGGTTGCCCGCAACACGACCGGCGCACGGACGGCACCGAACGGCGTATCGACGCGTCCGGGTGCGATCCTCACGGCCGGAGTCTCCTCGTATATCTCGACCCCGAGCCGTGTCACCACCTCCGCCAGCCCCCTGGCCAGCCAGGCGGGCTGTATGCGGGCGCAGTGCGGGTTGTGATAAGCCGCGACCACACCGTCGAGCCGAATGCGTTCGGCCACCTCGGATTCCGAGAGCCGCTCGACGCCGTCGACTCCCCAGGCGGTCTCGCTTTCCACCTCGGCGGCCAGGCGACCGGCCTGCGCACGATTCCGGGCGATCTCCACCGTTCCGCCCTTGACGATCCCCGCGTCGATTCCCTCACGATCGGCGACCGCGATGACCTCATCGATGCTGTCGTTCAGCGCCCTCTGCCAGGCCAGCACGCGGTCGCGACCATATCTTTGCGCCATCGCGTCGCGGTCGCCGGGCACCAGCCCCGACAGCCAGCCGCCGTTGCGTCCTGAGGCGCCGAAGCCGGCGAACCGCGCTTCGACCACCGCGATGCGCAGCGACGGGTCGGCCTTCTTCAGGTAGTACGCGGTCCACAGCCCGGTGTAGCCCGCCCCGACGATGCACACGTCGGCGTCCCGGTGGCCGGGCAGCGGTGGCCTGGGCTCCGGAGGCTCGACGAACCAATGCGAGACGTGGCCGTTCACTGGGGTCACGATGCGATTCTGCAGCAGGTGGTGTAATCGGCTGATGGTTGACCTTCAACGGCACGGCGCGGTGTACGTCTTGACCCTCGGCGAAGACGAGAACCGCTTCCACCCCGACAGGCTGACCGCCATAAACTCGGCACTCGACGAGGTGGAGGCGGCGGACGGGCCGAAGGCCGTGGTGACCACGGGCAGCGGCAAGTTCTACTCCAACGGGCTCGACCTCGACTACATGGCGGCCAATCCTGATGCCGCCGAGGCCATCCTCGCCGACGTGCACGCGCTGCTCGCACGGGTGTTGGCGTTCCCGGCGCCCATCATCGCCGCGGTGCAGGGCCACGCGTTCGCCGGTGGCGCGATGCTGGCGCTCGCCCACGATCAGATCGTCATGCGCGCCGATCGCGGCTTCTTCTGCCTGCCCGAGGTCGACCTCGGGATCCCGTTCACCGCGGGGATGAACGCCCTCATCCGATCTCGCCTGCCGATCGCGACCGCACACGAGGCGATGACCACCGCCCGGCGGTACGGCGGCGAAGACGCCCGCGCGGCGGGAATCGTCGCGGCCACCGCAGGCGAAGGCGAGGTGGTCGACGCGGCGGTCGCCCGAGCCGAGGCATTGGCCGCCAAGGCGGGCCCGGTGTTCGGCGCGATCAAGGCGCGGCTCTACGCCGAGGTGATCGCCGAGCTTCGCGTTCGCTGACGTCGAAACTGAACTTCTGCTCGCCAAATTCGGCAGGCTTCGCGCATATCTTCAGTTTCGGGAGCAACCCTCAGAACGCGTAGCGGTGGTACTGCGCCATGTATCGCAGCGACGGCAGCGTCGACATCGCCCGCGCCATCACGGTGTAGTACCACGCGATGTCGCGGAACGTCGGGGAGTCGAACGGTGACACCCATGCCAGTAGCCGCACACCGGGCACCGCTTCGATGATGTCGTCGGGGCCATCGATGCCCCACTGCAGCGTCGCGCCCGCCCGCCGCACCACCGCGTTCAAGAACTGAGACCGGATGCCCAGGCGGTTGAACGCGTCGAAATGCAGCTCGCCCGAACCGAACCCGTCGACCACGCGGTGCAGCAACGCGACACCCTCGGATTCAGCCAGGTACATGGTCAGGCCCTCGGCGATCATCAAAACCGGTCGATCCCTGGGTATCTCGGCCACCCACGACGGGTCGGTGACGGAAGCGGCGATGACGCGGTAGTGATCGCGGTCCGGATAGAGTTGCCTGCGCAGATCGATCACCTCGGGGTAATCGACGTCGAACCAGTCGACACCTGGCCCGGGATCGATCCGGAACACCCGCGCGTCCAGCCCGCACCCCAGGTGCACCACGACCGCCTCAGGGTGTACGGCCAAGAACTGGCGCGCCCACATGTCGAAGTGCGCAGTGCGTGTCGTCACCGACGGCGAATTGGCCGCGGTTATGGATGTTTTCGACCAGTCGTAATCGATGCGGTCGATGATCTCTTTCGCGAAATTGTCGCCCAAAACGGGTTTTGGCAGGTCCGCGTCCAGCGCCTTGGCGTAGAACGTCGCGAGCATGGTCTGCGGGGCACCGGACAAATCGACGTGCAGTTTGTCGGGCATGCCTCGACGCTAGCCCGCCTTGCTCGTACGTCGCGCATCCCGAAGGCCCGCCCAGAACCGTGCCGCCTCGCGGATCGACTCCTCGACCGGCCTTGGCTGCCAACCCAATTCGCGTCGAGCCTTGCTGCAATCCACCGGCGCTTCTGCGCGCATCAGGCGCAGCGAGCCGAGCGACAGCTTCTCGTCCTTGCCGGTCAGCCGCGCCTTGGCGGTGCCCAGCGCGGCCATCGCATACGACACGGGCAGCGGGATCGTCTTCGTCGGCGCCGGCATACCCGCCGCCTCGGCCGCGATGCGGACGACCTCGGCGTTGGTGATCATCTTCTCCGAGATCAGATACCGCTCACCAACGCGTCCGTGCTCCGCGGCGAGAATCATTGCCCGCGCGGCATCGTCGACGCCGACGGCCTCGAGTTCGATGCCGCCCATCACGAACGGCAGCTTGCCGAAGGCCGCGCCCGCGATGATCGCGCCGTGCGGGGTGCGACCCCAGTCGCCGCTGCCGTAGGTGGTCGACACGCACATCGCGACCGCGGGCATGCCGTGTTCGCGCGCGTAACGCAGCACAATGTCCTCGGCCTGCACCCGGGACCGCACATACGGCGTCCGCCCCTTGTCGACGATCACGTCGTCCTCGGTCGCCACGTGCCCGCGCCTGCGGCCGACCGTCACGTAACTGCTGGTGTAGACGAACCGTCGCAGGTTCATGTCCTTCGCAACCTCGAGGACGTTCCGGGTGCCCTCGACGTTCGTATAGAACAGCGGCGTCGGGTCTTTCAGCCAGCCACGCGTGTCGACGACGCAGTAGTACACATCGTCGACGTCCGTCATGGCCGCGCGCAGCGTGTCGTTGTACCAGATGTCGCCGAGGAACCGTTCGACCGGAAGATCGTCGATGCTCTTGGTGTTCGCGTCGGGCCGCACCATGACGCGGACGTCGTGTCCGTCGGCCACCAGCTGGCGCGTGACGTGCGATCCGAGGAAACCGTTGGCTCCGATGACCAGCTTGCTCACTTGCCTCCTCCGTACTGCTTCATCCACTCCTCCGCCTCGGGCGGCAACGTGCCGAGCTCGGCGGCCTTCCGACACCACTTCATCGTCGCCTTGACGAACCGCAGCGGGTTGTAGATGTCCTCCTGCCGACGCCACAGCCCGTCGCCGGCGTAGGTGACGATCGAGATGTTGGTGGCGCTGATGATGGTGCCGTCGCCGGGATCGCGCATCGGATTGTCGAGCTCACAGATGACCCGGCCGGTCGCCTCGTCGATCACGGTCCACAGCGACGGGAACGACGTCATGTAGCTGCCGGGGAACGACTCCATGGTTTTCCAGATCCAGGGCCGCACCTGTTCGCGACCGCGCATGGTCCCGGCGGCGTGCTCGATGTAGAGAACGTCGTCGGTGTACTGGTCGACCCAGGGATCCCAGTCGCGGGTCTGCGCGGCGCGGTCGACCGTCGCCTCGAACTTCTGAAACGCCGCGGCGAGTTCGTCACGGCTGAAGGTGCTGCTCGTCACACCAGAACTAGAACACGTTCTACTGAGCTTGTCGAGGGGTCAGAACGCGGTGAGCACCTGGCGTGTACCGAGCGGGTTCTGCAGCGGGACGTCGAGGATCCCGGACACCGCGATCATGATGCAAGGTCGGCCGACGGCTTCGGGGAGCGTGCCGCCCAGGAGCTCGACGGTGACGGTTTCGGCGGTCTCCTGCACCGTCGCGTGCACGCCGTAACACTGCGGCGTGCCCGTCGTGAAGTGCACCCCGACGGCCCGGTCGCCGGGGACGCGGTTGTACGACTCGGCGCGCAACGGGTGAGGATCGACGATCGCGGGGTTGTCGACGAAGACGAGACCCGGGTAGCCCGGCCGCTCAGCCAACACCGCGGTCTCCGCGGATGCCACCGGCGCCACCCATACGGCCAGCACCGCGGCGATGAGAACGATGAACAAGCGCATCACACAACCGTAATGAACAGCAGGAACACGGCGGTCGGTTCGGCGGTTATACAGGCACTATGGCAAAGCAATACAACAAGAATCCGGCCGCGGTGAACGCGTTGTCGCCGGAGCAGTACCAGGTCACGCAGCGCAACGGCACCGAACGGCCATTCACCGGCGAGTACTGGGACAACCACGAGCCCGGCATCTACGTCGACGTGGTCTCCGGTGAGCCGCTGTTCGCGTCGGTGGACAAGTTCGACAGCGGGACGGGGTGGCCCAGCTTCACCCGTCCGATCGAGTCGGCGAACGTCGTCGAAAAGCGCGACTTCTCGCACCTGATGATCCGCACCGAGGTCCGCTCGGCGCACGGCGACAGCCACCTCGGGCACGTCTTCAGCGACGGGCCGCGCTCAGAGGGCGGGTTGCGCTACTGCATCAACTCCGCTTCGCTGAGGTTCATCCATCTCGACGACCTCGAGTCCGAGGGGTACGGCGAGTACAAGAAGCTGTTCGTGAACGAGGAGGCGCAGGCATGAGCGACCACAAGAGGGCGATCCTGGCGGGCGGCTGCTTCTGGGGCATGCAGGACCTGATCCGCAAGCAGCCGGGCGTGGTGTCCACCCGCGTCGGTTACACCGGCGGTGAGAACGACCATCCGACCTACCGCAACCATCCTGGCCATGCCGAGGCGATCGAGATCGTTTACGACCCGACGCAGACCGACTACCGCGCGCTGCTCGAGTTCTTCTTCCAGATCCACGATCCGACCACCAAGAACCGTCAGGGCAACGACATCGGCACCAGTTACCGGTCGGCGATCTTCTACCTCGACGACGATCAGAAGCGCGTCGCGTTGGACACCATCGCCGATGTCGACGCGTCGGGGCTGTGGCCCGGCAAGGTGGTCACGGAGGTCACGCCCGCCGGCGAGTTCTGGGAGGCCGAGCCCGAGCACCAGGATTACCTGGAGCGTTATCCGACCGGATACACCTGCCATTTCCCGCGCCCGGGCTGGAAGCTGCCCAAGCGCGAGACGGCCAGCCAGTAGCGCGTCAGGTGCGGTGACGCACCACGACCCGGCCCCCGTCTTTCGGGGTGAACGCGATTCCGCGGAAGTGCACCTTCTCGTCGGGCTCGTTGTCCGTTTCGATCACGAAGTGGCGCAACACCGTTCGCAGGACGACGTCCATCTCGACGTTGGCGAACGCGGCGCCGATGCAGCGGCGGGTGCCGCCACCGAACGGCACCCACGCCGTGGGCGGACGCTTACCGAAGAACCGCTCGGGGTCGAAGCGCTCGGGGTCGGGGAAGACCTCCGGGTTGGCGTGCATGTTGGCCAGGGCCACCATCACGGTGTACCCGTGCGGAATTCGCCACTGGCCGACGTCGAAATGCGGTGCGAGAACGTGGCGTCCGGAGAAGTCGATGACCGTCCGGTTGCGCTGTAACTCGTAGATGAAGGCCTGGCGGTACTCGTTGCCGCCGGCGTCGTTCTCCTCGACCAGCCTGGCCAGCACCGCGGGATGGCGGCGCAACCGCTCGAACGCCCACCCCAGCGTGGAGGCCGTGGTTTCGTGCCCGGCGCCCAGCAGAGTGAGCAGCTCATCGGAGATGTCCTGGTGTGACATCGGGGTGCCGTCCTCGTAGGTGCTGCCCAACAGCAAGGCCAAGATGTCCGTGCGCTCCTCGCGGGCGGGATCCTTCTCGGCCTTGTCGATCAGCGCGAAGACGGTCTTGTCGAAGTTGCGCCGGAATGTCTTCAGCCGGCCCCACGGGCTGTGACGACCGGTCTCGAACGACGGTTCGGGCAGTGTCGCCATGCGCGAACCGAGCTTGGCCCACGGCGGGATGATCTCGCGCAGATAGTCGAGTTCGGCCCCGTCGGCGCCGAACACGGTGCGCAGGATGACATTCAGCGTGATCCTGTTCATCGGTTCGAGCGTGGCGAACTCGACGCCCTCGGGCCATGTCGCGGTCTCGCGGAGCGTCTCCTCTTCGATGATCTTCTCGTAGTTCTTGATGCTCTGGCCGTGGAACGGCGGCGCGAGCAGCTTGCGCCGCTTGCGGTGCTCGACGCCGTCGAGCGCGAAAACCGAACCGGGACCGAAGATCCGGCTGAGGTTCGGCTGCACGTTGATCAGGTCGTCGGTGCTCGCGAGGTAGACGCTGCGGATCAGCGCGGGATCGGCGATCACCACGCTGCGCCCGAAGAACGGCACGTTGATCGCGAACACCGGACCGTAGCGATTGAGCGCTTTACCCAGGAACCAGCGGCGGAACCCCGCCATCAGCACCATTTGGACGGGTTTGGGCAGCGGCACCGCCGGCGGCAACTTACCGGGGGTGACCGCGGCCTGCTGGCCGGCGGTGGTCGCGTTCGTCATCGGTTACTCGGATCCTCCTGGGCGAGCGGACTCTTCCGGCGGTGTGCCACGATGCGCCCGCCGTCCTTCGGGGTGTAGGCCACGCCGCGCGAGTGCACCTTCTCGTCGGGTGCGGTGGTGGTGTCGATCACGAATTGGCGCAACACGGTTCGCAACACGATGTCCATTTCGACGTTGGCGAAGACGGCTCCGACACACCGGCGGGTGCCGCCGCCGAACGGAATGAAGGCGAACGTCGGAGGCCGCTCGTCGATGAAACGCCGCGGGTCGAACCTCTCGGGGTTTGGGAACTCGGCCGCCCTGTCGTGCATCAGCGAGATGCTCGCCAGCATCGAGTATCCCTGCGGCACAACCCATTTACCCAGCTCGAATCTCGGCGAGTAGACATGCCTGCCGGCGAAGTCGATCACGGTGCGCGACCGCTGCACCTCCGCGATCACGGCCTGCCGGTAGGCGTTGTCGTCGGTCTGCGCCTCGGACACCAACGCGGCCAGGACGTCGGGATGGCGGGTGATCCGCTCGAACGCCCAGGCCAGTGTCGAGGCCGTGGTCTCGTGACCGGCGGCCAGCAGCGTCAGCAACTCGTCGCCGATGTCCTTGTTGGACATGGCGGTACCGTCTTCATAGGTGCTGCGCAGCAGCAACGCGAGGACGTCGGCCCGTTCGTCGAAATGCGGGTCGGACCTCACCCGGTCGATCAGTTTCTCGATCACCTCGTCGTACTGCCTGCGGTATTCGGCCAGCCGGCCCCATGGGCTGAACCGGCCGTAGGTGCGAGACGGCGCAGGCAAGGACGCCACCCGAGATCCGAGCGTCACCCACGGCGGGATGATGCGGCGCAGTTCGTCGAGCTGTTCACCGTCGGCGCCGAACACCGCGCGCAGGATCGCGTTCAGCGTGATCCGCATCATCGGCTCGAGCGTCGGAAATGCCTGGCCCTCAGGCCAGTTCGCCGATTCGCGCAGCGTCTCCTCTTCGAAGATCTTCTCGTAGTTCTTGACGCTCTTACCGTGGAACGGCGGGGTCAGCAGGCGACGGCGACGGCGGTGCTCACCGCCGTCGAGCGCGAACACCGAACCGGGGCCCAGCACCCGCGACAGGTTGGGCTGGATGTTGCCGACGTCGTCGGTGTTGGCCATGAACAGCTGCTTGGCGAGCTGCGGGTCGCCGATGACGACGGTGCGCCCGAAGACCGGGAGGTTCAGGGTGAAGACGGGGCCGTAGTGGCGGGCGATCTGTGCGACGGTCCAGCGCCGGGAGACGGAGAACGCGAGAGCGAGAAGCGGCTTTGGAATCGGCGGCTTCGGCGGCAGATTGACCGCGGCGGCAGGCGCCGCCGCTGCGGGTGTGGGCGTTTCGACGACCAAAGCTTCGCTCATGACGCTCCCAGCCAGTTCCCCGGTACTACGATGTACCGCAGATTCGTGTAGTACGGTACCGCTTGGTACCAGGGGATGCAAGGCTCTCGAGGAGGCGGTATGACGACTGCGCTGGACAACGGCGCGCACACCGCCGCCGACACCGCGTTCCGTGACCGCCTGCTGGACGGGATGGCCGCCTCGATCAACGACCGCGGATACCGCGACACCACCGTCGCCGACATCGTTCGGCACGCGCGGACGTCGAAGCGCACGTTCTACGAACAGTTCGCGAGTAAAGAGGAATGCCTGATCGAGCTGTTGCGGCGCAACAACGAGACGATGATCGCCAGCGTCCGCGCGGCCGCCGAACCCGACGCCGACTGGCAGGAGCAGATCCGCTCGGCGGTGACCGCCTACGTCGAGCACATCGCTGCGCGGCAGGCGATCACGTTGGCGTGGATCCGCGAGGCGCCCGCACTCGGAGCGGTAGCGCAGCCGCTGCACCGCGAGGCCATGGAGCGCTTCACCGACATGCTCGTCGACATCAGCAGCAACCCCGGCTTCCGGCGCGCTCGACTGGCTCCGCTCTCACGGCCGTTGGCGCTCATCATCCTGGGCGGCCTGCGGGAGTTGACCGCGCTGTTCGTGGAGGACCAGCGCGATCTGCGCGGCATCATCGAACCGGCCATCACGGCGTCGGTGGCGATCCTCGGCTCGCGCTGAGCGCTCAGCCCAGGATCAGCCGCGCCGACTTCTCCAGTCGCTCCGCGATTTCGGCGTAGGACGCATAGCCCATACCCGCGCGCACCAGCGCGCCGGAGTACAGCATCTCGAGCGTGTCGATGACGTCGGGATCGGTGTCGGGCCCCAGCGCCGCGGCGAGGCGGTCGCGGATCTCCCGGCCGATGCGCAGCCGCAGCACCTCGACGTCGGGGTCGCGGCCCAGCAGCGCGGTCGTCACCGCCCCGGCGAACGGGGGCTCGTCGGCGACCAGCAGCGCGATGTGCCGCAGCACCTCGGTGACCCGGGTCGGGGGATCGTCGGACTCGTGCGCCGCGGGCGGGGACGCCGCGAGCCTGCGCCAGAACACCTCGGCGACGAGGTGCTCCTTCGACGAGAAGTAGGTGTAGGCGGTCGCCGCCCCGACGCCGGCGTCGGCGGCCACCCGTCGCACCGTGAGACCGGCGAAACCCTCGCGGTTGAGAAGCTCGACCGCGGCACGCCCGAGGCGGTCGACGGTGTCCGCTTGTTTGGCGGTCAGACGGCGCCGAGTCGACTCCAGAGCCGTGTCGGACACATGTCCGGACGCTACTACAACACCCCTGCACCAGCAACGATCCGCCCCGAGTAGGTTCGTTACCGATGCGCACCACAGACGAACTCTTCGCACTGGCCGAACAGGTCACCGGATTCATGCCCGCCGACGAGGGCCGCGCCCTGTACGACACGGCTGTGAAATACCTCGCCGACGGCATCGGCGTCGAGATCGGCACCTACTGCGGCAAGTCCACCGTGCTGTTGGGCGCCGCCGCGCAGCAGACCGGCGGCGTGATCTACACCGTCGACCATCACCACGGCTCCGAGGAACACCAACCCGGGTGGGAGTACCACGACGAGTCGATGGTCGACGCGGTCACCGGGTTGTTCGACACGCTGCCGACGGCGCGGCACACGCTCGACGCCGCGGGCCTCGACGACCACGTCGTCGCGATCGTCGGCCGGTCACCGGTGGTGGCCCGGGGATGGCGAACTCCGTTGCGCTTCTTGTTCATCGACGGCGGCCACACCGAGGAGGCCGCACAGCGCGACTTCGACGGCTGGGTCAAATGGGTCGAGGTCGGCGGGGCCCTGGTCATCCACGACGTGTTCCCCAATCCCGACGAGGGCGGGCAGGCACCGTTCCACGTCTACCAGCGGGCGTTGAACACCAACGATTTTCGCGAGGTCGCCGCGACCGGATCCATGCGGGTGCTAGAACGGACGGACGGCGTGGTCGGCGAACCGCTGTAACTAGCGGTCGCTCGTCGCGCACTCGCAGTCGTACTCGCCCTCGAGGCCGCGCGGAAGGTCGACGCCGCGGAAGATTCCGCTCGCCGCGGTGGTCGACGACAACGCGTCGGCGGCCAGGATCATCGCCGCACCGGTCCACGTCGTGCGCTCCTCGGGCCACCGCTTGCCGTCAGCGAACACCAGACCCGTCCAGTAGGAGCCGTCGTCCTCACGCAGATGATGCATCGCGGTGAACTGCTCCCTGGCGCGCACCGTGTCGCCCATGGCGTCCAAAGCCAGGACCAGCTCACAGGTTTCGGCGCCGGTCACCCACGGCCGGTCGTCCACGCAGCGGATGCCCAACCCGGGAACCACGAAATCGCGCCACCGCTCGTCGATCCGCGTTCGGGCCGCGGCGCCGCGCACGGCACCGGTGAGCACCGGGTAGTACCACTCCATCGACCAGCGGTCCTTGACCGTGAACGCCTCGGGGTGGTGGGCGATCGCGTGGCCGAGCCGTCCGACCGCCACCTCCCACTCGGGCTGCGGGTCGTCGAAGTAGTCGGCGAGCGCTAAGGCGCACCGGATGCTGTGGTAGATGCTCGCGCACCCGGTGAGCAGGGCATCGGCCTCGATCGCCGAAGGACTTCTCGCCCAGGCGATCTCGCCGCCGCCGAGCTGCATACCGAGCACGAAGTCGATGGCCTTGGTGACCACCGGCCACATCGTCTCCGCGAAGCCGCGGTCACCGGTGACCAGAACGTGGTGCCAGACGCCGGTCGCGATGTAGGCACAGAAGTTGCTGTCGCTGTTGGCGTCTTCGATCACGCCGTTGCGCAACTGGATGGGCCACGACCCGTCGGGGCGCTGATGGGTGCGCGACCACTCAAACGCCGCGCGCGCCGGTTCGAGCAGGCCCGCGACGGTGAGTGCCATCGCGTTCTCGATGTGGTCCCACGGGTCGGTGTGCCCGCCGTCGAACCAGGGCAGCGCACCCGACGACTCCTGGGTAGCGGCAATCGATTTCGCGGTCTGTCGGCATTGTTCGGGCGTCAGCACCCCGGGTACGCCCGGGACGCCTTCGAGCTCAGGAATCCGCACCGGCGCCCACCGGTTTCGAGAAGTACAGCGCGACGCTCTTACCGATGACCGGGTTGAGCAGGGACTCGGCCGTCCGGGTCAGCCACGGGCGGCTCATCATGTCCCACACCAGCATCTGGTGGTACGCCTTCACCGCGACGTGATCCGAGTTCTCGGTTCCCACAGCACATTTCAGCCACCAGTACGGCGAATGGAGGGCGTGCGCATGGTGGGTGTGCTCGAGTCGCAGACCGTGGGCGAGCACCTTGTCGCGCAACCGGTCGGCGTGATAGATCCGGACGTGGCCGCCCTCGTTGGCGTGGTAGGAATCGGAGAGCACCCAGCACAGCTTCTCCGGCAGCCACCGCGGGACCGTGATCGCGAGGGTCCCGCCCGGCTTGAGCACCCGGACCAGTTCGGCGATCGCCTTCTCATCCTCGGGCACGTGCTCGAGGATCTCCGACGCGATCACACAGTCGAAAGTGCCGTCGGCATAGGGCAGGTCGAGCGCATCGCCCTTGACTGCCTCGGCCTTCGCCGTCGCCGGGGCTTCACCCTCGTCGCGCATGGCGGTCAGGATCTCGTCGACGTCGTTGAGGTCGGCCGCGTTCTGGTCGAAAGCGACGACGTCAGCGCCGCGCCGGTAGGCCTCGAAGCTGTGCCGCCCCGCGCCGCAGCCGACATCGATCACCTTCGTGCCCGCGCCGACGCCGAGCAGGTCGAAGTCGACCGTCAGCATGCGCCGACCCGTTCGCGCGCCTGCTCGTAGACGGCAACCGTCTGCGCCGCAACCGATTGCCAGCTGAACACCTCGACCGCGCGCTTGCGTCCGTTGGCGCCGAGGCGGGCCAGCTCACGCGGCGAGTCGAGCAGTTCGCCCAGCACCGCGGTCAGTTCGTCGACGTCGGCGGGTTTGACCAACCGGGCGCATTCACCGTCGGCCCCGACCACCTCGGGCAGCGCGCCGGCGCGGCTGGCCACGATCGGCGTACCGCTGGCCATCGCCTCCACCGCCGGCAGTGAGAACCCCTCGTAAAGCGAAGGGATACAAGCCACTTCGGCCGATGCCAGCAGATCGGCCAGCTCGCCGTCGGACAGCCCGCTGGAGCTGTGCACGATATCGGAGATACCGAGCTCGGCGATCAGCTTCTCGGTCGGCCCGTTCGGCTCGAGCTTGGCGACCAGCTGCAGTTCGAGGTCGCGTTCGACGCGCAGCCGGGCGACCGCGTGCAGCAGGTGCCGGACGCCCTTGAGCGGGACGTCGGCGCTGGCGATCGCGATGATGCGGTTGCGCACCCGCCGCTCGGCGGGCTTGAACATCGCGGTGTCCACTCCGAGCGGCACGACGTGCAACTGGCTGGTCGCGACGCCGAAGTCCTCGGCGATGTCGGCCGCCGACGTGGTGGACACCGTCAGCAGTTCGGGCATCTCGCGGGCGACTTCCTTCTGCATCTCGGCGAAGCCGTACCACCGCCGCACCAGCGGTTTGCGCCACCACTTGGCGGCCGCGACGTCGACGACCTTGTCGCGGGTGATCGGGTGGTGCACCGTGGCGACGACCGGAAGCCCGAGGCCGGCGATCTTGCGCAGCCCGGTGCCGAGGCACTGGTTGTCGTGCACGACGTCGAACTCGTCGCGACGTTCGGCGAGCACGCGCGCCGCGCGCAGGCTGAACGTGCGCGGTTCAGGGAAGCCGGCCGTCCAGGTGGTCAGCAGCTCGAGGAGGTCGATCGACGTCTTGATCTCGTTTGGCCACGGAATCCGGAACGGGTCGGGCTCGCGATAGAGGTCCAGGCTCGGCACCTCGGTGAGCCGAACGCGGGGATCGAGCTCCTCCGGATAGGGCTGGCCGGAGAACACCTCGACCTCGTGCCCCAGATCCGCGAGCCCGCGGGACAGGTATCGGACGTAGACGCCTTGCCCACCGCAGTGGGTCTTGCTTCGGTACGACAACAGGGCGATGCGCATGTTCAACTCAGAACGATGCGCAGAAGCGGGTTGATCCAGGGCCGGTGAGCTGGACAAATCGTGTCACGCAACAACTCCGAACCTTCTGGACATGTGTCCAGACTATAGTTTGACGTGCTAGCGGACGCAACGCGACCGTGATGCCTTGACTATCACAGTGGTCGCGGGTCGTGCCTGTCGGGCCGTCGGTTCTGCGGTCCCGCGACCGGGTATCCGCCCGTCATGAGCAGACACATCGAGGCGACCTTCCAGATCGCCAGCTGGGACGAGACGCCCTTCGAGGACGGCGACGAGGCCACCAAGCTCACCGAGGCCCTGGTGACCAAGCGCTACGAGGGCGACATCTTGGGCACGTCGACGACGAAGTGGTTACTGGCCTACGCGCCCGACAAGAGCGCGCTCTTCGTCGGGATCGAACACATCACCGGCACCATCGCGGGCACCACCGGCGGGCTCGTGTTGCTGCACGACGGCTCCTACCACGACGGGATCGCCAGCGGCGACGTACGCATCGCGTCGGGCACCGGCGGGCTGGCGGAGGCGGCAGGCAGCGGGAAGTTCCGGGCCGACCCGTCCGGCGCCATCACGCTCGACGTCGACGGCCTCGACACCGCGGTCCCCTAGGCCGGTGGAGGGAAGCCGCCGGTGGCGATCGGACCCCACCGCCGCGGAGTGATGCGGATGAGGCACTTGCCCTGGTCGACCATCGCCTGGCGGTACTCCGACCAGTCGGGATGCTCGCCGGCGATCGCCCGGTAATAGTCGACCAGGGGCTCGACCGCGTCGGGCAGACCGATCACCTCGGCGTCGCCGTCGACCTGAACATAGGGCCCGTTGAACTCATCGGACAGGACGACGACGCTCGCCTGCGGCCGGCGCCGCAGATTCGCCGACTTGGCGCGCTGCGGATAACTCGAGATGACGATGCGCCCGGACTCGTCGACGCCGCCCGTCACCGGCGAGCTGTGCAGGGACCCGTCGGCGCGCAGCGTCGTGAGCACCATCCGGTGCCGCGGGCGGACGAACTCGAGCAGCTCGGGCAGGTCGACCGCGTCGGCGGTCGCGAACTTGGGAGCCATATCCAAACCCTAATGACGGGCGTCGGGCACCAGTTGGTGGAATGACCCGCCCGGGCGCCCCCTTAAGATTGGCTGCGTGCAATCGGCTCATCAGCGTGACGTGAGACTTTGCGCCGCGCAACGGCCGGCGTGGAGTTTGCTACCGGCATATCAGCACACCGCCGACCAGTCCACCCGCCGAGGAGGTGCGTAGCGCGTGCGGCGCATCCTCGAGCGCGTCGCGGCGCTGGCGGCGGTACTGCTGCTGGCAGTGTCCGTCGCCCCTCCGGCGACGGCGATCGAGCCGCCGACCATCGACCCCGCGGCCGTGCCACCCGATGAGACCGGGCCGGACCAGCCCATGGAGCAGCGCCGCGTCTGCTCGGCGCCGACCGCGTTCCCGAACTCGAACTTCGCCGACCGGCCGTGGGCGAACGACTACCTGCGGCTGTCCGAGGCACAGAAGTTCGCGACCGGTGCGGGTGTCACCGTCGCGGTGATCGACACCGGCGTCGTCGGCTCCCCGCGGGTGCCCGCCGAACCGGGCGGCGACTTCGTCGATCAGGCCGGCAACGGTATGTCCGATTGCGACGCGCACGGCACGCTGACGGCGTCCATCATCGCGGGGCGGCCCGCGCCGAACGACGGCTTCGTCGGCGTCGCCCCCGACGCCCGCCTCCTGTCGCTGCGGCAGACCTCCGAGGCGTTTCAGACCGTCGGCGCACGCCAGGACCCCAACGATCCGAACGCGACGCAGACCGCCGGGTCGTTGCGCAGCCTCGCCCGCGCGGTGGTGCACGCGGCCAACCTCGGTGCGCAGGTCATCAACATCAGCGAAGCGGCCTGCTACAAGGTGACCCGTCCGATCAACGAGACCAGCCTGGGCGCGGCGATCAACTATGCGGTCAACGTCAAGGGCGCCGTCATCGTCGTGGCCGCGGGCAACACCGGACAGGATTGCTCGCAGAACCCGCCGGCCGACCCGGCGGTCCCGACCGATCCGCGCGGTTGGAAGCAGGTGCAGACCATCGTCAGCCCGGCTTGGTATTCGCCGCTGGTGCTGACCGTCGGCGGTATCGCCCCGAACGGTCAGCCGAGCACATTCTCGATGTCGGGACCGTGGCTGGGCGCCGCGGCGCCGGCCGAAAACCTGGTCGCACTCGGTTACGACGGCAATCCGGTCAACGCGTTGCAGGGCCAGGACGGGCCGATTCCGATCAGCGGCACGTCGTTCGCCGCGGCATATGTGTCGGGCCTGGCGGCGCTGCTCAAGCAACGTTTCCCCGCGCTCACGCCAGCGCAGATCATGAACCGCATCACCGCGACCGCACGTCACCCGGGTGGCGGCGTCGACAACTACGTCGGCGCCGGGGCGGTCGACCCGGTCGCGGCGTTGACCTGGGACGTGCCCGCTGGTCCGGAGAAGGTGCCCTACCAGGTAAAGGAGCTTCCGCCGCCGGTGTTCTCACCCCCACCCGACCGCGGGCCGATCACGGCGGTGGTCATCGGCGGGGCCGTGCTCGCGGCCGTCCTGGGACTCGGTGCACTGGCTCGTCGCGCGTTGAGGCGCCGATGAAAAGGGTCCTCGGCATGTTCGGCCTGCGCTTCACGACGGGCCACGCGATCTGGGCGGCGGTGCTGATACCCGCGGCCATCCTGTTGTTCGCCAAGCTCGACCTGCTGTGGCTCGGGATCACGCTGGCCGTGTTGATCGCGCTCGGTTCGGTGGTGACTATCCGCGGCCTGCGGCTGACCGGCTGGGTGGCGGCGGTGTTCGCGTGGCGACGACGCCACCGCGACGTTCCGCAGCGGCCGTCCGAACCTGCGGTGGGCGCCACCGTGATGCCGGGCGACCACGTCGCGGTGCGTTGGCAGGACGACCACCTGGTGGCGGCGGTCGAGCTGGTGCCGCATCCGTTCACGCCGACCGTGATCGTCAACGGCTCGGCGTTCACCGACGACGTCGTCGACACCCGGCTCGTCGAGCAGCTCGTCGCCGCGCACTGCAGCGATCTCGAGGCCGACGTGGTGTCGTCGGGATACCGGGTCGGCAAAACCGCTCCGGGAGCGTTGATCTCGCTCTACGAGCAGGTGGTCGGCCCCTATCCGGCGCCGGCGCACCGACGCACCTGGATCGTGCTGCGCGCCGATCCGGAGAGCACCCGCAAGTCGTCGCAACGGCGCGAGTCGGGTGTCGCCGGGCTGGCGCGCTACCTGGTCGCCTCGGCGACGCGAATCGCCGATCAGTTGGCGAGCAACGGAATCGACGCCCGGCCGGCACGGAGCTTCGACGATCTGGATCGTGCCACCGAGATCAGTTTCGAACGCGAGGCGTGGTCGGCGATCAAGGGCCGCAGCACGTTCACCGCCGCCTACACCGCGCCGGGCGGGCCGGACGTGTGGTGGTCGGCGCGCGCCGATCACACGATCACCCGAGTTCGGCTACGGCCCGGTCAGGCGCCCCGGTCGACGGTGTTGCTGACCACGCTGGCGAATCCGACGACACCGCGCGGCTTTTCGTGTCTGTTCGGTGGGCAGCGGGCGGCCCTGCACGGGATCAGCCCCGTCGCGGACCGCCACTACGAGCTACCGATCGGCTCGGCCGGGGTGCTGGTCGGTGAGACCGCCGACCGCTATCCCGTCTACATGCCGTTCGACGACGTGGACGCGAGCATCAACCTCGGCGACTCGCGGCTGTTCACCCAATTCATCGTGCGGTCCGCGGCGGCGGGCGCCGTCGTCACGCTGAGCCCGCAGTTCAACGAGTTCGCCGGCTACGTCAACGCCAGGATCGGGGACGAGGCGAAGGTGGTGTGGCCGCATGCGACGACCTACCTCGGCCCGCACCCGGGCGTCGGCCGAGTCGTGTTGCGTAGCAACTACATCGAGACCCCACGCCATCGTCAGCTACCGATACGGCTGATCAACCCGCGTGAGGAGAGCCGCTACCAGATGGTTCTCGAGGGCTGAGCCGTCATGCGGGCGCAGGGGTAGCCATGGGCGAGGTCCAGCGGGTCGAGCCGGCCGAACTCACCAAGCAGTCCGCCGAGATGCGCGGCGCGCCATGGCACAACCCCGTCCCCGAAGCGGTGCTACCGCCCGACGCGCTGCCGTCCTCGGCCGCCGCCGTCGCCAACCTCAACGCCAACGCGCGGTCGCTGCTGGAGTTCCAGCGGTGGGCGGAGGCGGAAAACCAACGCATCGCCGAGACGCTGCGGATCGCCGCCGACGCCTACACCCGCGTCGACGAAACCAACGGGCGCGCCATCGAAGACCCCGCCCGTCGGGCGGCCGTCGAGGCGATCGCGGTCCCTGCTCCGGCGACACCGCCGCCGCCGCTGCCGAATCCCGTCGGAGCTCCGCAACGCGTCGACGCCGCCGGTTACAGCGATGTTCACAGGACACAGGTCGACCTGACCGCAGGCGACGACGGCGCGTCGCTGAAGGCGGCGATGCTGCAGTGGGGCCTGGCCGCCACCCGCGTCAGGGACAACGCGCCGCGGCCGCCGGGTGGCGACTGGGAGGGTCGGGCCGCCGACGCCGCCTACGCCAGGATGGCCGAGTTCGGCGGCTGGCTGGAACAGCTCGCGGAAGGCTGGCGCGACCTGGCCGAGGCGGCGGCGAAAATCATTGCGGCACATGACTCCGCGACGAGTGAGCATGCGGGCATCCACGGCGAGTACACCGCGCTGGAAACGCAGCTGCGCGAGCTGGCCGCACAGACGACTGTGGGCAACGCCCTCGCGACGCGCAACGAGATGGCGAAGATCCAGCAGCGGATGCAGGAGCTGCAACAGCGGTCCGACGAGGTGCGCCAGGACTATGCGAGCGGCGCGACGTTCGCGCCGGTCCGACCCGAGATGCCGTCGGGCCGGATCGCCGACAACGCCGGCGCTGCCGGGGGTTTCGATGGTGGCGGCAGACCACCCGACAGCGATGCCGCCGGACTGGCCGGGAAGATGGCGCCGTCGTTCGGCGAACAGCACCCCGGCGGTGCCGCGGGTGGCCAACGCCCGTCCGGTCAGCCGGGTGGTGCGCCGTCCGGTGGTGGGACGCCGTCCGGAGGAAGTGGTGCGGGCGCCGGCACGTCCGGTGGGGCGTCCGGTTCGCCGGCACCGAATCCGTCGACCGATCAGCGCGTGCGGCCCGCCGCGGCGCGACACGGTGGTGGGGCCGGCGGCGGTCGAGGCGGCGGCGGTGGCATGCCCGCGACACCGATGTCGGCGCCGGTGACGGCGGAGACGGTCGCGCCCGCGCCCGCTGTCCCGGCCGCTGCGGGTACCGCGCCGGGAGCGTCGGCGGACGGCCGAACGGTGTCCGGGATGGGCGGTGGGATGGCCCCGATGGCCCACGGCGGGGGCGCGCCGCAGGGCAAGGAGAAACGGCGCGACCCGAAGCTCGCCCCCGACGAGACGCTCTACACCGAGGACCGGCCGTGGACCGAGGCGGTTGTCGGAAACCGCAGGCGCAGAGAGGTCCTCGACGCCCGAGACGATCGAGACGACCGGTGAGCGACGAGATGCATCCCGAGGTCGCCGCCGTGCTTGCGCAGGCGCAGCAGCTGCAGTCGCTGATGGACGAGCAGCTGCAACGAATGGACACCCAGACCTTCACGGGCACGGACGAGGCGGAGACCGTGGAGGTGACGCTGAATGGTCACCATCAACTGACGGGCACCGTCATCGAGGACGGTCTACTCGGCCTCGGCGTCGACGAGGTGCAGCGACGGCTCAACGAGGCGCTGCAGAAGGCGACCGCCGCGGCCACCGCCGCGCTCGAGGCCGACCGTGACCGCATCGACGCCGCCGTCGCCGACATCACCGACATCACCGACATCACCGACCAGACCCCTTAACGCACACCCTCTTTCGCGTACACCACACGCAACACGTGGGCGACCTCCGGCCCCATCACCGCATCGGCGAGCTCACAGAACGTTGCCACGAACTGCGGCCCGTGCGGCGGCGCGACCCCGCAGAGGTGGTGGGCCATCTCGTGCAAGACCACTAATTCGCGTAGCGCCCAGCGCGTTTGGACCTCAGGCACCGCGATGACCGCACCGGTCTCGTCGACCTCGTAATGCGCCGCGCTGGCACCGCGCCGGGACCGCACGCCCAGTGGCGCCGGATGCGGCCACCGTTGCCGCACCGTCGGCAACGCCAGCACGTCGTCGACATAGCGCTGCACCGACTCAATCGACGCGAAGCGCGCCTCGGGCGGCAGCGTCAACGATGTGCCGAAGAATTCGATGACGCGGTTGCCGCGCTCGGCGGCCCGGTCGAACAACGTCCGGACGAACTCCTCTGCGGCGTAGACCTTCGCCCTCTGGGTGTCGCGCGGCGTCACGTCCGCCCGGTGGCGCGCCCGTTGCCGGGCAACGCCGAACGCGCACCGGCGAGTTCGGGACTGGGCCCGAGCCTGGCCTTGCGGCCGGCACGATCACCAGCGCGGCGAGCGGCCGAGGAGTAGCCGGCCGTCGCACTGGTCGCCCGCCAGGTCCCGCGCGCCTCCGACGTCTCGCGGTAGAAGTCCCGTAGCTCGAGGTCTTTGTCCCGCAACGCGATCGCGGTGCCGGGCTCGCGTTCGCGGCCGTTCGTGGCTTCCCGGCGCGCCTCTTCACGGGCTTCGGCCAGACGCTGGCCAATGCGGGCGCCGAACGCCAGCTGGAAGTTGATGCGTGCGGTGATGGTCGGCGTGGGCCGGTGCGCACCCGACTCGATGTAGGCCTGCGAGGCCCTGACCATCTGCATCACCAGGCTCGCGTACAGCGCGTGGCTGGCGTCGATGTCCTCGGGGAAACCGTAGGCGTAGACGAATGTCGAATTCGATGCCACATCACATTTCACGTCGTTGGCGTGCGCGATCACGGTGAACAACTGGACGTACGTGCGCAGGCCGCGGGTGCCGGCATTGCCGATGGTGATCGTGCGCTGCACCGGCATCTGCGCCTTTGTGCGCTGATCGGAGTGCGACCGCGCGACGGCCAGGTCGATCGACGTGGCCGTCGCCAACCGCTGCGCGGCGGCCATGAACGCGTCGGCCTCGTGCGGGTTGTCGGTGCCCTCGGCCTGGCGCAGCAGGGCGGCGATGCGGGCCAGCATCTTGTCGTCACTCATGGCGCCCAGGTTATTGCTGCTCGGCGACAAAGCGATCCAACGCCTCGACAACCTGTGGAGAAAGCGGATCTTTGGAGGCGTAGTTGGCGACGCTGTCGCTCGGGTCGTCGCGCAGCACGTGGTTGACGCCCTTGAGTTCGACGAGCGTCAGCGCGGTGTGCCGCAGGGCGTCGGCGAGCGGCCTGATCGATTTGCACGACGCATGGGCGTCGGAGTCCGAACACGTCATCAGGACCGGCGTCCCTGCGGGCACCCGCGCCGCCAGCGTCAGCGGATCGATCTTGTCGGCCTCGATGACGGCGTTCACATTGCCGGGGTTGACCAGCGCGCTCAGGCCCTCGGGCAGGTCCGGTGGCACCGTTCCCCTCGTGCGGACCTGTTCGACAGCCGCGAGCCACGCCGTCAACGCCTCGGGTGCGGCGTTGGCGCGCACTCGGTTCGTGATGATGTCGAGGTAGCGGCCGGTCAGGGGCTGAAAGAGGCCGAGCGAGTGGACCTTCGGACCCTCAGCGCCGGCCGCCAGCGACATCGCGTGGATCGTGCCCTCTCCGAGCGCGTAGACCGAGATGCGGTCGTCGTCGGTGCGCGACTGGTCGGCCAGATAGCGCACCGCGGCCTTCGCGCCCGAGGTGTACACCCCGCTGACCACATCGGTAGGCCGCTGGGCATACGGGCCCAGACCGGTCCGGCCGGTGCCCACCTTGTCGTAGCGCAGGCTGGCCACGTCGCGGTCGGACAGCAGTTCGGCGAGTTGGCGCATGTTCCCGACGGGTCCGGCGACCTGGTTGTCACCGTTGCGGTCGGTGGCCCCGCTCTCGGAGATCAGCAGGGCGGCGGGTCCCGCCACCTCGGCGGTCTCGTGGCGGTAGGTGCCGTGAATCGTCAGGTCGTCGGCGGTGAAGGTGACGTCCTGGTCGACCCATTCCGTCTCATCCGTCGTCGAGCAGGCCGACAGCGCGACGATCAGTGAAAGCGCCGCGGCGACAACTGCTCTCAAAGCTTCGCCTCGATCCACGAGGTGACGTCGTCGAGCACGAGGTCACGCTCGGGCTCGTTGAACACCTCGTGGTAGAGCTCGGGGTAGACCTTCAGATGCGCATCGGACGAGGCGACGCAGGACAGCAGGTGGCGGCTGCCCGCGACGGGGATCAGCTTGTCCTGTTCGCCGTGCACCACCAGCAGCGGCGCGGTCAGGGCGGCAGCCCGCTGCGGCATGGATTCGCCGACCTGGATCAGCGCCTTGGCGATGCCGGCGGGGAGCTTGCCGTGGTGCACCATCGGGTCGGCCATGTAGGCGGCGACGACGTCGGGGTCGCGGGACACCGCTTCGGTGGGCAGCTGCTCGACGGGCAGCCCCGGCAGAATGCCGCCGACGAGCTTGGCCACGGTGATCATCACCGGCGACACCCCGTCCTGGGCGTAGACGGCCGGCCCCGACAGCACCATCGCGGTGTAGTCGTCGGGGTGGTCGACGCCGTAGGCGAACACGACGCCCCCGCCCATGCTGTGGCCGACGACGATGCGCGGCAGCTGGGGATGATCGTTGGCGGCGATCGTGACCAGGGTGTGGAAGTCGCCGGTGTACTCACCGATGTTGCGCAGATAGACGCGTTTGCCGCCGGACCGGCCGTGACCGCGCAGGTCGAGCGCGTAGGTGATCAGCCCGGCCTCGCCGAACCGCTGTGCGACGTGGTCATAGCGGCGGGCGGGGTCGGCGCACCCGCGGCAC
>NZ_CVTA01000032.1 GCF_001050035.1 Mycolicibacterium komanii | reverse complement strand
CGACACCGCCATCACCGACGAACGCCGCCGCAACCAGCCCTACGCCGACGAACGCAACAAACCCCCACCCTTCTAGGTGACGGTTCGAGTCCCAGCCTTTAGGGGTGGTAGGGCACCCCCACCGCGCGGAACACGTACTCCGGCGGGACGTCGAAGGACAGCGATCGCCGGGGGATCCGCGCGAGCACATCCTCGGGGATGGTGACCTTGTAGTTCAACGAAAGTTGGCCGCTGAAACGGGAATCCACCGCAGCTATGTCAACATCGAGATGTAAACCCGTCGCGGAGAGTTCGGCAGTGACGTTTCCCGATTGGGGAGCGTCCCAGCGCTGGTCGATCGTGCGGCCCGCCAGTTTCGGCACCGTCGACAACGTGCCGAGCACCCGCTGGTTGGTCAGCGCGAGCGAGCCCGCATAACTCGTGACATTCGCGCTCGCCCGTCGTCCCGGAATCCTTCCGCTGAATCGTCGGGTCACCGCGATGTATTCGGCGAGTAAGAGGACGCCCTCGGCTTCCACCTCTGCCCGAAGATCCTCGGGCAACCCCCCGATACGGAGCAGCTTGCGAACGAACACCGCCATGGCCAGTCACCCTAACGGCCCGTCGATCCGCGTGGTAGAGGTGGACGATGGGATCACACAGGCGCTGGCTGGTGATATCGGCGCTGGCAGCGGTCGCGGTGTACGCCGTCTTGTGGGTCGGCTTCGCACAACACTGGACATGGTTGGCCGACATCGATTCCGCCGCGCTCGACGCCTTCCACCGCCGTGGCGACGGCCATCCGGGCTGGGTGCACGGGTGGGACGTCTTCTGCACCGTCCTGGGCCCCGGTGCCTTCCGCCTCGTAACCGTTGTCCTCATCGTTGTCGCCTTCGTGCGCCGAAAGATCCGCAACGCGATATTCCTGATCGTCACCGTGGAATTGGCCGGACTCGTCACCGAGATCGCCAAGGCCGCGGCCGATCGTCCCCGCCCGTCCACCGCCTTCGTCTCCGCCTTGGGGACGTCGTTTCCGTCCGGCCATGCCCTCGGGGTGATCGTTGCCGTTCTCGCGTTGCTGACCATCGGACTGCCCATCGCCCGCCCCTCCGCACGCGCCGCCCTCGCCGTCGCCGGGGCGATCGTCGTCATCACCATCGGCATCGGCCGCGTGGTGCTGAACGTTCACCACCCGTCCGACGTCGTGGCCGGATGGGCCTTGGGCTACGCGTATTTCGTGCTCTGGCTACTGCTTGTTGCGCCGTCACGCCCCGTCACGGAAGCGGACGAAATACCGGAAGCGCCCGGTATCGCACGCTGAAGCTCGCCGTCGTGCACTCGGTTCCGACTTCGCCGTCGTGGGCCAGCAGCGTCGGGCCGTCGACCGCGGTGAACTCGAACTCCGGCACCCGCATCTCGTGGTACAAGGGGCTGCGCTCGAGTCGGCCGAGCGTGACGGCGAAAAGGATGCGCAGCTTGCTGAACCGGTGACCGGTCTCCAGGATGCGGACATCCATCAGGCCGTCATCCATGCGGTCCCGCCGCGACGGTGCGAAACCCGAAGGCAGATAAGCCGAATTGCCGAGGAAGAACAGGAACGTCTGCAACGTCTTGTTGTCGTAGCGAATGCGAACCGGGTCCTCGTGCCGCAACGTGTGATACATCGCGTAGAGCCCGGCCAGCGGCTTGCCGATCTTGTGTTCGTACTTCTCCCGCGTTCGGACGAACGCGGGGTATGCGCCGATACTCGCGGTGTTGACGACCATCTGCTTCTCGTTGAGGCACACCATGTCGACACACGCGACGCTGCCCTGTCGAATCGCTTCGACGGTCTTTTCCACGCTGTCGCAACCGATGTCCTTCGCGAAGTGGTTGAACGTCCCACCCGGGAAGACCGCCAGCGGCACCCCCGCTTCGATGGCGGCGGCCGCCGCGCACGACACCGTCCCGTCGCCGCCGCCGATCGCCAGGACCTCCGCCCGCTGCGCCACCGAGCGCGCCACGTCCGCGATGTCGTCGTCATCGGTGAGTTCCACTACCTCCGCGCGCGGCAACGCATTTCGGACCTCGTCGATGATGTCCGCTCCGGTTCCGCTGCCGGAAGCCGGGTTCACGACCAGCACCACACCCGCCCCGTCCGGCCGCGCCGGGGTGTCCACCCGCAACGGATCGGCGGTCGGAAGCCGCGTCGGCACCGCCGGCGGCACTATCCGTCCGCCCAGCACCGCCACCGCCGCACCGAGGCCGAACCCCGCGATCACATCACCGGGGTAGTGGGCGCCGACCGCCACGCGGGACAGCCCGACGAGCCCGGCCAGAAGCGCCAGCGGAAGCCCCAGCGAGGCGCTCTCCAGCCCGACGCCCACCGCGAAGGCGGCCGCGCTCGCGGAATGCCCCGACGGGAACGAGTTGGAGGTCGGTTGACGGCGTGTGCGACGCACCAACGGCACGGAGGTGAACTGCGGGCGCGACCGTCTCCGGATGCGCTTGGCGCCCTGGTTGGTGATCAGGCTCGTCGCCGCCAGCGTCATCACACCGCGCACCGCACCGCGCCGCGCGCTCGGGTTGCGCGTCGCGGCCAGGGCCGCCGCGATCGCGAACCACAGCTTCGAGTGGTCGGCCGCCCGGGTCAGCGGCGGCATGAAAGTGTCGAGCAGCGGTGTCGGGGAGTCGGCGACCGCGTCGAAGATCTCCCGGTCGAGCGCGCCGAGACCGTGCGTGATTCGCCGAAAGCCGACAGGGCGGCGGACCACCTGGGCAATGTCCATCTCCCCAACGTATCCACCGGGGTCGAAAAATAATCGTGTCATTGCAGATCAGTCACGGGGCCGCGTGGCGGACGGGGAGTACAGCACGCCGCGACTTAGCATGTTTCGGTGCGCCGACTGCTGACCCTGCTGTGCGCGGGACTGATCGCCCTCGCCGGGGCGCCCGTCGGCCAGGCGCAGACCGTTCCCTGGTTCGCCCAATCGGTCGGCAACGCCACCCAGGTGATTTCCGTTGTCGGCGTGGGTGGTTCGAAGGCCAAGATGGACGTCTACCAACGGACCGGCGCGGGGTGGCAACCGGTCGCGGCGGGCATCCCGGCCTGGATCGGCGTCAAGGGCATGGCACCGGAAACCCATGATGGCGAAATGAAAACGCCGATGGGCATTTTCACGCTCGACTTCGCTTTCGGCACCGCGCCCAACCCCGGCGGGGGCCTACCGTACGTGCAGGTCGGACCCGACCATTGGTGGGACGGCGATATGAAGAGCCCGACCTACAACACCATGCAGGTCTGCAAGAAGGCGCAGTGCCCGTTCGACACCGACCCGGCCAGCGGCACCGAGAACCTCCAGATTCCGCAGTACGTGCACGCCGTCGTGATGGGCGTGAACAAGGCGCGGGTCCCGGGCAACGGCGGAGCCTTCTTCCTGCACGCCACCGACGGCGGGCCGACGGCCGGATGCGTGGCCATCGACGACGACAAACTGGTCGAGATCATGCGCTGGCTTCGGCCCGGCGCATTGATCGCGATCGCTCAGTGAGTCAGATGTTCAGTGCGCGACCGGGTTTCACCTTGAAGTTCAGTGCCTCGAGCGACATCGATGCGTCATAGGTGCGGTCGTAACCCGTCTCGCTGATCCGCCAGCCGTCGGGGGTACGCCGGTACCGATCGTGGTAGAAGCCGGCGCCGATCAGCATGAAGTTGAAGTCCGGTGCGATGACCCTGTCCTGCAGGTACCAGGTGCCCGTCGCCTCGTCGCCGTCGACGGTGATCTCGGGATGGGTGACGCGGTGTTCGGTGATGATCTCGGGGCCCAGCGAGTTCCGCATGAACTTGACCAACTCGTCGCGGTTGGTGAAGTGGTGCTCCTCGCCGATCGACTCGCCGTACTTGCCCACCACGTCCTCGGTGAGCGTGTCGGCGAACTCGTCCCAGTGCTTGGTGTCGAGCGCACGAAGATAACGGAACTTCACTTGCTGGATCTCATCGATGTCACCCATGCCCGACATTGCAGCACAACACCTCCGCACCGCGTACAGTCCGGACATGAATTTCGTCGACGCCTATGTCAAATCTCCGTTCGCGGGGCTGGCGCCGTGGATCCTCATGGCCATCGTCGCAGGTCCCGGCCGTTTCGAGGAAGCCGCCTCGGCGGCGCTCGGTCTCGCCCTACTCACGCTGTGGGTCGGTACCCGCCGCGGCGTGCCCGTCCACTCCCTCGAGGCGCTGACGATCGCCTACTTCGGCGTCCTCGCGGTGCTCGGCCTGCTCGCGCCGGATCGGGTGATCGACTGGCTCCAGCTGTGGGCCGGGGAACTCAGCAATATCGTGCTGGCCGTGTTCGCCGTCGGCACGCTGATCGTCCGCCGTCCGTTCACCATGGCCTACGCGAAGGACACGACCCCGCGCGAGTATTGGGACACCCCGCCGTTTCGGCGCATCAACTTCGCGATCACCGGAGCATGGGCGGCCGCGTTCGTGGTGTCGGCCATCTCGGGCGGGATCGGCGACGCCGTCCTGCGCGACAACGACAACTTCTGGACAGCGTGGATCATCCCCATCGGCGCGCTGGTCTTCGCCGCGTCGTTCACCGAGTTCTATCCCGACTACGCGACGGGGGAGTCGGACTCGTGGTCGGGCGCCATCGACTGGCTTCCGCCGTTCCTGACCGTCACCGGAATCATCGGCTGGGTGTCGGATTCGACCTCCGACACCGTCGCGATAGCGCTGATCGCGGTCGGCATCGTGGGTTCGGTCGCCGTCCGCAAGTTCCTGCCGGAGAAGCCGATATCTACTGCGCCGCAGTGAGATTGCGGGTCGCCGGTCCCTCGAGCAGGGTGCCGTCGGGCGCAAAGCGCGACCCATGCAGCGGGCACTCCCACGACTCGTCGGCGTCGTTCCAATTGACGATGCCGCCGAGATGCGGGCACACCGGGGAGACGCGATATTCGCGACCGTCGACCACGCTTCGCGCCTCCAAATCCCACGGTGGGCCACTGACCACGCCGCCCTCTTCGGGAGTGCGGTTGAGGATGCGGGTGACGGGCGTGATCCACCCGCGCGTCAGGTAGAGCGCCACCTGCGCGTTGGTCTGCATCGCCTTCGGGATGCCCGACAACTCGTGCGGGCTCCAACTGGCGAACGCCTCGGCCCAATCCATCCTGCCCCCGAGGATGCGGCTCGACAGCGCGAGCGCGGCAGCGGTTCCGTTGGTCATACCCCACTTATCGAAACCCGTTGCCACGAAGATCTTGTCGTTGCCGGGCAGGATCGGCCCCACGTAGGGCAACTCGTCGATCGGTGAGTAATCCTGCGCCGACCAGTAATGCGTCTGCATCGCACCGGGAAAGTGCAACTTCGTCCACTGGTCGAGTTCCTGCACCGACGACGCGGGGCTCTTCTCGTGTCCGACGGGGTGTCCGGCCCCACCGGCGATGAGCCGGTCGCCGTCCGGCGTCGGCGCATAACGCAGCGACCTGGTCGGCGAATCCGCGGAGATGTACATGCCACGGGTGATGGTTCCGGGCACCTTGTAGGCCATGCAGTAGGAACGCTGCGGCTTCAGCCGGGCGAAGAAACCACCGCGGTCCAGGATCGGGATGCCCGTCGCGAGAACACATTGGTTGGTGTGTACGTCGAATTCCTCGCCGTCGGTGGTCCGCACACCGAGGGCGAGCTTGTCGCCGTCGTTCGAAACCTTCTGTACCCGAACGCCTTGCGCCAGTCGTCCACCGCGCTCGTCGAGCTCTACCACCAGGCTGTCGAGCAATGGCATCGGGTCGAACTGTGCTTGGTCGGCCAGTCGCACCGCGCCGTGGAACGGAAACGGCACGTCGGCGTCGTCGACCCAGTCGACCTCCAACCCCGCTGCCTGGCACGCCTCGAGTTCTGCACGCACCGTGGGAACGCCCTTCTCGGATTGCGCATAGGTGTAGGCGTCCTCGCGCTGCACCGACAACCCGTGCGCCTCACAGTGCTGGACCAGCCACTCCTGGCCCTCGCGGTTGCCCTCAACGTACTGCTTCGCAGTATCCGCACCGTGCTTGGCCACGATCTTCGACAGCTTGGTGCTCTGCAGCAGGCTGATTTTGGCTGTGGTGTTGCCGGTGGCACCGGCCCCCACGCGTTGCGCTTCGAGCACCAGCACGTCCTTGCCGGCACGCGCCAACAGCACTGCGGTGATGAGCCCGGTGATGCCGGCCCCGACCACTACGACGTCGGCGGACCGGTCCGATTCGACCAGCGGATCGGCCGGAGCCGGGCGCTCGACGCGGTTTGCTAGCCAGAGAGATGTCATGGCATTTCAGGTACCCGTTTGGTGGACCCCAAAACGACGGCGGCCGAACGGGGTTCGCACGGAGTGTCTGACCGGTTCGCGGTGGCCGGACGACTATCGTGTGGTCCGTTATGAGCGACCCGTTGGGGTTGTCGATCGGGACGACGAACTTGGTCGCGGTGCGCATCGGCAATCAACCCGTGATTCGTCGTTCGGTATTCACCCTGCCGGACGGCGCGCTGATGTCTGGCTTCGTCGAGCGCGTGGGGGACACGGTGCCTCTGGTCGCCGCGGACGGATCGTCGCACTCGGCCGACCGGTTGCTGATCGCCACGTTGGCGGAGCTCTTGGACACCAGCGGCATGCCGACCGACGACGTCACGGTCGCGGTTCCGGCGCACTGGGGACCTGCCACCCTGCGGATCGTGCGCACCGCGATGCGAGGCCACCCCGTCCTGGGGGCCGACGGCACCCGGGTGCGACTCGTCCCGGACGCCAAAGCGTCGCTCACCGCGCTACAGGACCAGCCCGGCCTGCCCGCGCAGGGCGTGTTGGCTCTCGTGGACTTCGGCGGTGGCGGCACCAGCATCACGCTCGCGGATGCCGGCGATGCCTTCGAACCCATCGATGAGACCACGCGTCACACGGAGTTCTCCGGCGCTCTGATAGACCAGGTGTTGCTCGCGCACGTCCTCGACGGACTCGCAGCGACGGGCGGGGTCGATCCCACGAGCACGGCCGCGGTGGCATCACTGTCGCGGCTGCGCGAGCAGTGCCGCGACGCGAAGGAACGTCTCTCGTTCGTGGAGTCGATCGAGGTCGACGCGGAGCTGCCGACCCATCGCGCGGCGATCGACGTGACTCGTGCCGAGCTCGAGACGCTCATCGCCACACCGCTCAACGGTGTCCTGGTTGCGCTGGACAATACGTTGCAGCGCAACAGGATTGGTTGGCAGGACGTCGCCGCGTTGGTCGCTGTCGGCGGCGGTGCGGCTATTCCGTTCGTGCGACGGCGGCTGGCCGAGCACTCCGGCATCTCGGTGATCGCCACGACGGGGCCCGGTGTCGACGCGGCGAGGGGCGCCGCGGCGATCGGCGCGTATACGTCGGCCGCCGAGGCGCGCACCGGCATGGCGCCGGTCGCGGCTCCGGACGCCCC
>NZ_CVTA01000031.1 GCF_001050035.1 Mycolicibacterium komanii | reverse complement strand
ACGACCGAGGACGACGACACCACCACCACGTCGTCGACCTCGGCCGCCGACTCCGCCGCGGTGATCGGGGCCAACTGCTCCCCGGAGGGCGCCACCGCCCAGACCGCTGACGGCTCGACCGCCTACTGCTCGACGCTGCAGAGCACCGGCGCCACGATCTGGTCGCTGACCGAAGGCGACGTCCCGAGTCCGACCGTCACCACCGAGGCGACCGACCCACCGCTGCCGGTGGCCGAGGAGTCACCCGTTCGGGTGTGCATGGAGCAGACCGGGCAGACCCGCCGCGAATGTCGCAGGGACATCCGGGAAAGCAACGGTCTGCCCCCGCTGCCATGAAATTCGCCGTCGTCGCGCCCGTGGCAGCCGGCGTCACCTCAGACCCGGGCTTCATGTCCGCGTTCGCGCAGCACCTGGAGGCGTGCGGTTTCGAGTCGCTGGTGGTGGTCGAACACACCGTGCTGATGACGCGGTACACCAGCATCTATCCGTACGACCCGTCGGGCCGGGTCGAACTGCCCGCCGACTGCGCCGTACCCGATCCCCTCGACCTGCTCGCCTTCCTGGCCGGGCAGACCCGGCAACTCGGGCTCGCCACCGGCGTGCTCGTGCTGCCCAACCACCACCCCGTCGTGCTGGCCAAGCGGGTGGCGACGGTCGACGCGCTCTCGGGCGGACGGCTGCGGTTGTGCGTGGGTGCCGGTTGGCTCAAGGAGGAGATCGAGGCATGCGGCGCCGACTTCGGCAGCCGCGGCAGGCGCGTCGACGAGCAGCTCGCAGTGTTGCGGCTGCTCTGGCAACACTGTCCCGACGGGGCCGACTTCCATGGCGAGTTCTTCGACTTCGACAACGCGATGTGCTATCCGAAACCGTTGGCGCACATCCCTATTCACATCGGCGGACACAGCAGGGCGGCGGCGCGGCGGGCCGGCAGGCTCGGCGACGGCTTCCAACCGCTCGGCGTCGGCGGGGCCGAACTGACCGAACTGGTCGCCCTGATGCGCGAGGAGGCCGAGCGGTGTGGGCGCGATCCCGCCGCGCTGGAACTCTCGCTCGGACATCTCGTCACCAAGATCGACGGGGACCGGGCGGCCAAGCTCGAGGCGCTCGGCGCCGACCGGCTGATCCTGGCCATGCCCCCGACGGCCGATCTCGACGAAGCGCGCGACGCGCTGTCGGCGTGCGCGCAGCGGCTGGGGCTGGCGTCGTGATGCTGCGCACCGCCGACCGGCTTGCGTTGGCCGACCTGGTGCACGTCTACGCCTCCGCGGTCGACGACCGCCGGTTCGACGACGTCGCCGAACTGTTCACCGAGAACGCCGAACTGCGGCTGCCCGAGCCTCCGCGGTCCCTGGAGCCCGTGCGCAGCCATCACGGCCGCGACGGTGTCCGTGCGGCGATGGCCTCGCTGGCCGCCGTGACGAGGACCGAACATGCGATCGTCGGTGAGGTGTACGCCGCGGCCGACGAACGTGACTATGCGCTCGGCCGGATCACCTGCATCGCCCATCACTGGACGATCAGCGATGGTCAGGCGTCGGATCTCGTGTGGCACCTGCGCTACGACGACGAATATCTCCGCACACGGGCGGGCTGGCGGATCCACGGCCGCGCGCTGACGATCAATGCGATCGAGACTCGGCCAGTTCGTCGTCTGCGATTACCTCCATCAGACGGTCCACCAGGATCCGCTGACCCTTCAACAGCTTGGACCGAGCCTGTGCCGCGGAAAACCAACCGACCCGGTCGATTTCGGGAAACTCCTTGATCGTGCCGGAACCCTTCGGCCACTCGAGGGTGAACGTGTTGGAGAACGTGCCGTCGAGGTCGAGGTCACCGCGCACCGCGAACGCGGTGATGATCTTGCCGCTGGGCTGCTTGACGGGCGCGAACTCGATGCGCGGACCGCTCGGCGGCGCCTTACCCAGTTCCTCTTCGAATTCGCGGCAGGCGACGGTCCATGGGTCTTCGCCCTCGTCGTACTCGCCCTTGGGGATCGACCAAGCCCCCTCGTCCTTGTGCGCCCAGAACGGCCCGCCGGGGTGGCCGATGAGAACCTCGACCACTCCGCCGGTCACCCGGTAGAGCAAAAGCCCCGCGCTGAGCCTCGGCACTCCCCCATCCTCTCCATCCGCGAGCGCTCGCCCGCGGAACGAGAAAGCGTCAGTACTTGCGGTCACCCTCGCTGCTGTCGAAGAAGTCCCAATCCCCATCGTCGTTCTTGACCTCCATGCGCCACCCGAGTTCGGGGTCGGCTTTCTGGTCGACGAACCAGGCGTGGGCGTTGTCCGCACTCTCGATGTCCTTGGTGTCGACGACCTCGCCCTTGGGATTCAACACGCGATACGTAGCCATTCCGCTACAGTTCCCCGGATCACCCGGTTTGAATCAGTCCGGTTTCGGCATCGGGATGCCCTCGCTGGCCGAGAACTGAGCGTCCTCCCGCGATGACAGGCCGAACGAGACCACCGACCGGTCGAAGGCGAGATCGGTCAGGTACGCCAGGGCCACCGCCCAGCGATTGACGAAGCGCGGGATCGCGTACACGTGGTAGGCGCGCGTCACGACCTTGGCGGGGAAACCCGACAACTGGATGTTGAGCGGATTGGCGACGGCGTTACGCGGGCCGAGATCGACCACCAGTCCCATGTTGCGGTGCTTGTACCCCTTCGGCTTGCCGATGCCGAGGCTCGCCGCGACGTTGCGCGCCAACACCTTTCCCTGTCGGGTGGCGTGCTGCGCGGTCGGCGGGGTGATCTTGCCGGGCTGGGTGACGTCGGGCACCGCAGCGGCGTCCCCGGCGGCGAACACGCCGGGATGCCCCGGGACCTCGAGCTCGGTGTTCACCTTGAGCCGGCCCCGCTCGGTCGGCAGGCCCAACTTCTCGATCAGCGGAGCACCCGTCACCCCGGCCACCCACGCCACGGTGTGTGTTCGGACCAGCGAATCATCGCTGAGCACAACGTGTTCGGGGTGCACCTCCTTGAGCGTGACCCCGAGTCGCACGTCGACGCCGCGGGCCTTGAGCACCCGCTGCGCCGCGGCGCCCAGCTTCTCCCCCACCTCCGGCATCACCTGCTCGGCGAGGTCGAGCAGCAGGAACTTCACCTCGCGCGGGTCGAAGCCCATCTGCTTGGCGGCCGAATCGGCCAGCGCCCGCAGCTGCACCGCCAGCTCGGTCCCCGAGTACGACGCGCCGACCACGACGATCGTGCGCCGCGCCTGGCGTCGGCCGGGGTCGTCGTCGACATCGGCCAATTCGAGCTGCTCGAGCAGGTGGTCGCGCAGGTACAGGGCCTCGGCCGTCGACTTGAGGCCGCGGGCGTGCTCGGCGAGGCCGGGCACATCGAACAACCGGGTGACCGAACCGGGGGTCAACACCAGCCGGTCCCACGGGAGCGCCCTCGAGCGTTCCTCGGGGTCGGTGTAGGTGACGGTGCGCTGGGCGAAGTCGACCTCGTCGACGCGGCCGCGGATCGCCTGCACCCCGCGCAGCGCATTGGCCAGCGGAATCGCGACGAAGCGGGCGTCGACCAGACCGCCCGCGACGTCCGGCAGTAACGGGGTGTAGAGCATGTAATCGACGGGCGAGATGATCGAGATCTCGACATCGGAGCCGCTTCTGCGGAACTTACGGGCCAGGGTGCGCGCGCATTCGAATCCGGTGAACCCGCTGCCGACGATTACCACGGAGGTCATGGGCCCGACTGTACGGAACCGGCCCAGGCGGGAATGCTGGAGGCATGTCGCGCCCGGAACCCCTGCGCCGATTCGATCCCTTCCGGCCCATCGACATGCTGACGGCGTTGTGGTCGTCGGCGGCGGTGACGCCGGTCAGCACCGGGGCGGCCGCTGCGTACCGCACGCTGTTCATGACGATCCGCCGCCTGGTGGTCGGCAGGCGGCTCAGCGTCCGGCTCGACGAGGGAGACCTGCGGCTGACGGTCACCGAGTTCGACTCACGCCTCGACGTGCGGGGCTTGTCGGTCGGTCAACTCAACGATGTGCGGCTGGCGGCCCGCGACATCCGGTGGAGCGGCGCGCAGTTCGACCACGCGACCGCGGTCCTGCACAACGTCCACATCCGGCCCACCGCTCCCCCGGTCCTGGTCGCCGCACCGGTCGAGCTGACGTTGGAGGTGCCGGCGCCGGTGCTCGACGACGTGTTCCGCTGGGCGGCGCCCAGGCTCTCGGGCGCGGTCGGCGCCGACGGTGTCGCGCGGTTGCGGCTGGCGCGCCGTCCCGGGGCCGGCCACGTCGAGGTCGACGCCCGGCTCGACGGGTCGACGCTCTGGCTCAAGCCGCGCTGCCTCACCTTCGGTCGCACGCGCTGCCCGCTGCCGGCCCGCACCCCCGCCTATCCGGTTCGCCTACCCGAACTACCGCACGGCGTGCGACTCACCGAAATCAGTTTCGCGCCAGGGGTCGTCAGGCTCTCGGCGTCGGTGGCGGAGTGGCGGATGGACCTTCCCCTCACGCGGCTCGAGGACATCCTCGGTCAGTTGAGCGCCGTGGGTCGCCCGCTGCAACTGAACCGGTTGGGCCGCTTGCTCTGACGTTGCGCTGCGAGCGAACATCGTTGTGCCGCTTAGAAACTGCCAATCATGAGCAATTTCCTGCCAGGGAATTAAAGCGGTAGGTCGGCCGTTGCGCCTGATGAGCCGACGCGAATGCGTCCGAAGCCCGAAACGGCCTGTCGGAAACCGCATCAACCGGCTCGAGGACAGCAGAAAGAGGCACGGAATATGAAAAGGACACGTATCGCCGCCGTCGCGAGCGGACTGGCCGCCGCCCTGATCGGGCTGGCCGCACCGGTTGCCGCCGCACCGACGGGGCCGTCGAACGCGCAGGACACCATCAACCAGCTGAAGTCCGAGGGTTACACCGTCATCGTGACCCAGGTCGGCACCACACCGCTCAGCGAGGCCCAGGTGGTCGCGGTCCGCAAGGGCCCCAGCCACACCAAGATCGACGCGGGCTCGCCGGTGATCGGCAGCAGCCACAACTACACCACCTATGAGGAACGCACGGTCTACGTAGACGTGAAGTAGCCGGTCCTGCGACAGGCACGAGAGGGGCACCCGCACCGGGTGCCCCTCTTCGCGTATGGGCACAATCCTCGCTGTGGCCGAACTCGCCCGCTATCAGGACGGGCCCGCGCGCGTCGTCATCTCGTCGGACGGCGCCGATCTGGTGTTCCGCACCGACTACGGCGACGGCGGTCGGTCGAATATCACCGAATCGCGCATGCGGGTGGCGGATTTCGTCGCCCGTGGCGAAGGTCCGTGGCCGTGGTACGACCTCGGCCCGCGACGCGTCGGCGCGCTGCAGGTGCTGGCCGCACTGGGCGTCGAACCACCCGCATGGACCGAGGCGTTGCGCCCGGACGTCCTGGACCTGTTCCGCCGGGCCCAGCGCGGCGACTCTGCGGTCATCGAACTGCTCGCGATGGGCGCGGATCCCGATCCGGTGGACGCGTGCGGTGCGTCCCCGCTGTGGTACGCGGTGCGCTCGCCGGGGTCGGGTATCGCGGTGGCATTGATCGACGCGGGCGCCGACGCGGGACGCCGCATCGAACTGTCGGCGCGCGGCGAGCGCTACACCACGATCCTGCACGAGATCGTGCGGGAGGGCCGCACCGTGGCGCTGAACCACGCCCTGGTCAACGGCGCCACTCCGACGCTGATCGACTCCGACGGGGCGACACCGATGCACGTCGTCGGCGGCGACGGCGACAACGTCAACCCGGAGGTCGTGCGGGCCCTGGCGCGGGCCGGTGCGGCGGTCGACGCCGCGATGCCCGACGGCACGTTACCCATCGACCGGGCCGCGCGACTCCTGCTGCCACGCACCGTCGCGGCGCTCGTCGAGCTCGGCGCCGACCCCGGGCGCGGCCTGGACACCCTGCTGGCCTGGTGGGCCACGGCGGTGAAGTTCGACGCATACCGGGCCGGCGTCGTCGCCGAGGTCACCGAGGTGTTGCGCGCCGGCGGCGCCCGGGTGACCGAACGGCACCGCGAACTCGCGGCGAGCGCCGGCGCCGAACAGGTGATCGCGGCCCTGCGTCATTAGAGTGCGAAGGCGTGGTTCGCTACACCCGCTACGTCGCCATCGGCGACAGCCAGACCGAGGGCCTATGGGACATCGACGATTCCGGCGAACTCGTCGGATTCGCCGACCGCCTCGCCGCGATGCTCGACACCCACCACCCGGGCCTGGCGTACGCCAACCTCGCGGTGCGGGGCAGGCAGATCCGCGACGTGCTCGACGACCAGTTGCCGCAGGCGTTGGCCATGCGGCCGGACCTCGTGACCGTGTGTATCGGGATGAACGACGTCACCCGCCCCGGGCGCCATTTCCCGCAGGCGATCGCGGAGTTGGAGGAGCTTTACGCCAGGCTCGCCGACTCGGGCGCCACCGTCGTGACGACCACCTTTCCGGACCTGGCCCGGATCCTTCCGATCGGGCGGGTGATCGCCGGCCGGGTCGAACGGATCAACGCCGCGATCCGGGCGGCCACCGACCGGTACGGATTCCGGCTGGTCGATCTGTTCGCGGCGCCGTCGATGACCGATGTGGACACCTGGAGCGACGACCGCGTGCACGGTTCGGCCAAGGGGCATGCTCTGTTCGCGGCCGCCGCCGCCGAGGCGCTCGGGTTGCCCGGCAGCAACCGCGACTGGACGCTGCCCTCGGATTCCGCGCGCCGGCCCCCGCTGCGGTCGCAGGCCTACGCCCAGTTGCTGTGGACGCAGAACATGTTGCTGCCGTGGCTCTGGCGGCACCTACGGGGCCGCTCGACCGGAGACGGCCGCGGACCGAAACGACCGCGGTTGCAGGGTGTGGCGGCCTAGATACCGAGGAACGGCAGCGGGATCGGTGACCGTCCGTCGGCGATCGAGGACACCATCGCGGGGCAGAACATCGAGATCGCGATGCCGGTGAACATGGTCGCCGGTCCCAGCGACATACCGCCCATGTCGGCGACCTTGGCGGCGACGTCGGCGGCGTTCTGGCCCGGGTCGGCCAACATCGGGCACACCTGCTGACCGACGGCGGCGGCGCTGCTCGGATCGCTCATGACGACGCCGGCCTCGGTCACCGCGTTGAGGAACGCGTCGTCGACGGGGTCTGCCTGGGCGGGCGCGGCGACGACGGCCGCCGCGGCGAGGAGTCCGGTGGTCAACGCGAGCGCCGACACGGGTTTGCTAAGCACCCGGGAATCCTACGCTGCGGACCCCTCAGACGCCCGTCCAGGCGGTGTCGATGGTGGACCCGACGTCGATCACCTTGGCCTTCTGGGAGGCCGGGCTGTCGATCTCGCCCGCGACATGGGCGGCGATGAACCGCCGGATCTCGGCGTCGATGCCGCCGAGGATGCGGACCAACTCGCCACGCAGCGATTTCGACGTCACGTGGATCGAGATGTCGGATGCCCGAGGCTTCTCGACGTCGAGAATCAGCAGCAGCGGTTCGGCGGCCCGGGCGGTGGCGCGCAGGGCGATTTCGCCGAACACCATGAACTTCGGCTTGTCGATGCGCAGATCGACCATCATGTCGATCTCCAGTGGGATGCGGATGGCGAAGGTGATCATCGGCCCGACGTGGCGGGTCAAACGCGGCTTCTGGATCCGGACCCTCGCGGTGACCTTCGCGATCTTGCCCGGACCCTGGGCGATGGGCCCCATCTCGAACTCGTCACCCGCGATCTCGGCGATGGCGTCACCGACGCGGTCCTCGGTCACGGCGACCTCGAAGAATCTGCGACCGAATTCCTCGTAGGTGATCTCGGTGATCTCGTCGTCGTCAGGCATGATGCTCATACCGTCTCACGCGCCCACCGGGCGCCGCACGCGACGCGACTGCTGCGACCGAATCGAGACACCCCGTGCAAGCCTCTCGCGATGTTTCCGCGACCGTTCCGCGATCCCGTGTGCCGGCCGATCAGCGGCCGTCGTTGCTGCGCGCCTCGGCCCCGGTCTCCTCCGCGTCGATCGCGTCGTCGGAGAACGTTTGGCCCACGTAGGTGCCGTCGTCGTCGTCGCCGTCCTTGCCGGCCCGGGAGGCCGCTACGTGGCCGTCGTCGGTGACGCCCTCTTCGCTGTCGTCGTCTTCACGCGGAGTCATGCGGCCGGGTTACGCGCCGGGGGTGGCCAAACGGTTGCTCGTCGGTCGGCGGGCCGGGACCAGCTTGAGCGCGAGAAGCCCGAGCAGCCCGACCACGAGGGCGGGTACCCCGTACAGCAACACCCCCATCGCCAGCGTCGTGGCCGACCCGCTCATCGCGGCGGCCACCACGAAGACCGAGAACGCCCAGCTGACGATCATGGCGATGCCCATGACCACGACCGCTACGGCCACGCTGCGGGCAGGCCCGTAGTGCCGGTAGCCGGTGACGACCAGCACCGCGACGGTAGGTATCCCGAAAATCGCGGCGGCGGTCCACGTCCCGTCGAGTGTCGCGAGGCGCCCCATGGTGGGCAGGATCAGGCAGGACGCCAGCACCGCGGCCACCACGACGCCCGCGATCGCGATCTCGCGTGAATCAGTGTGTCGCATGGTTGCCGGGTTGCCCGGGCTCGTTGTGGCGAAACGTCTCGGTGGTTCAGTCCCCGGTCTCGGTGTAATAACGGATTCGCCTGATCGCGAACGGCTTCGCCGCCACGTCGGCAATGAGCACGTCGCGCGCGCCTGCGGCCTCGATGCCGCAGACCAGGCTGTGGCCGGAGGCGATGACTTTGCGCGAGCGGGCGCCGGTCAGCCGGGACAACAGCTCGGTGCTGCCCATCGGCGCATGGTCACCGGCGGTGATCCGCGTGCCGCCGCCCAACCAGCGACGCACCCCGACCTCGTCACCGGTGTGGGCCGCGGCGAGGAACTGGTCGAACCGTCGCTTGCCCGCTGGGCCGACCCCGCGGAAGCCGCCGAGGAAGCCGAGCGCACCGACCACGCCCTGGTTGATCAGCAGCCCCCGAGACAGCTGGAGCCCGGCGGGAACCGAGCGGACGCCCCCCTTGAGGAATTGCCCGACCATCGTCGGAAGTTCCCAAAAGGCCGACAGCTCAGCGATTTTCAGCTCTCCCGCATCGTCCTCGAGGTGGTAGCGCAGATAGGTCGGGATTCGTAGCGTCAGCCCCGCCGCCATCTGCACCTCGAGCTCCAGATCGCGTATCACGGTGGCGCCCACGACGATGTCGACGTCACGGTGAAAGGCGATGTCGCGCGGGCCGACGAACGTGTCGTAGAAGCGGGTGATCGCGGTGGTGCCGCGGTGCGGTTGCGAACCGACCGGGTCTTCGACGACGCCGTCGAAGGTGAAGGCGCCCACCCAGGCGTTGCGGTCGTGGACCGCGACGGCGGCCGGGGACCGCTCGACCGCGGCCAGCGCGTCCGCCGGTGAGATGGCCATACAGGTTGCCTACCACCTCGCCATCGCTTCAGTCGACTACTTCCCCACCGGCGGGCACACTGGGATTACCGCCGCGCACAGGGGCGCCGCGCCGAGGAGGATGCACCATGAGCAGCAACGGCCCGTTCGGGTTCGACCCCGAGGAATTCGACCGCGTCGTGCGCGAGGCGGGTGAGGGGTTGCGCGATGCGCTCGACGGCCTCGGCAGGTTCTTCAGCACCTCGGGAGAACGCGCCGGGTGGGCCAACCTGGTCGACGAGTTCACCCGCTCGTCGCGGCCGCGGCGTGAACCAGAGACCACGGGCGAGACCGGTGACGGGGTGTGGGCGATCTACACCGTGGACGCGGACGGCGGGGCCCACATCGAGCAGGTCTATCCAACGGAGCTGGACGCCCTGCGAGCGAACAAGAACAACACCGACCCGTCCCGCAAGGTGCGGTTCCTGCCGTACGGCATCGCGGTCAGCGTGCTCGACGCCAACCAGACGGATTCGGAGCCGGACCCCGCTCCGTCCGACGACGAGGGCTAGTTCTCGAACCGGCGTCGCATGCCGGCGAGCATCTCGCGATGCGCGCTCGTCGCCTCGCGCACGGTGAACGCCGCCAGGGGGCGAGGGGCGTCGATCGTGATGTGTTCGATCACTCGAGTGCCCGTGCCGGTCGGAACGAACTCGACATTCGTGCGCAGACGCACGCCGGGGAACTGCCGCGCCTCCGCCGTCACGTCACCGGCCCACGGAACGCTCAACCGCGCCCGGTACGCCGTGCGCATCGTGAACGGCCCCATCCGGATTCGGTCGACGATCCGGTAATCCTGTTGATAGCCGTGCTCGTCCGGCGTTCGACCGGTTGACCGCACCGACACGACGAGCGGGTGCACGGCGGAGAGATTGTCGAAATCGATGTAGAAAGCGCGGACATCGGCGGGAGGTGCGGGTATGTCCTCGTGAAGGGTCCGGTGCGTGGAGGACATCAGCCAGGTGCGCCGATCACGTTGCACTGCTTCATCGTTCGTCGGCAGGCTGGGCCTCCAGGACTCGCTGGACGTCGGGTTTCATCTGTAGTAGCTGCTGGCCCGCGTAGCCCCAGCTGTGGATGCCTTCGGGGAAGTTGAAGACACCGTTGTTCCCGCCGGCGGCGATGTAGGCGTCGACGAAGGCTCGGTTGGAGTCGATCGCGAAGCCCTCGAGGAAGCCCAGCCCGGCGATGGGTGCGTCGGGACTGGCGAGCGCCGGGTCGGTGAGTGTGCCGTTGCCACAGTAGATCCAGACGCGGGTGCCGTTGGCGGCGAGCCTGCCCGCCTGCACGGTGGGGTCGTTGCGGGCCCACGCCGGATCGCCGGGCGGCCCCCACATCGCGGCGGGGTCGAAGCCGCCGTTCCACATCTGGGCCACCCTGACCTGTCCCGGCCCGTCCGGCGCCGACAGGTTCAGAAAGCCCGACAGCGATCCGGCGTAGCTGAACAGCTGCGGGTGATAGGCCGCCAGGATCAGCGCCGCCGACCCGCCCATCGAGAATCCCACCACCGCGTTTTGCGTCGGCCGTACCGCCTTGTTGGCGGCCAGCCACGCCGGAAGCTCCTGGCTCAGGAAGGTCTCCCACTTGTAGGTGTAGGTCCCGCCGTTGCCGACCGCGGGTGCATACCAGTCGGAGTAGAAGCTCGACTTGCCGCCCACGGGCATCACCACGGAGATACCCGAGCCGTTGTACCAGTCGAAGGCCTGGGTGTTGATGTCCCATCCGTTGAGGTCGTCGCCGGCCTCCATGCTGTCCAGCAGATAGAGCGCGGGTGAATCAGTACCGGCGGAGAGGAACTCGACGCGCACGGTGCGGTTCATCGCCGCCGACGGCACATCCAGTTGTTCGATCGGCAGGTTCGGGCTCGAAAAGGCCTGTGCGACAGGGCTTGGCCCTCCGGCGACCAGGGCGGGTAGCAGCGCGGCCGCCGCCGTGGCGGCACCCCATCGGATCAACCGTCGCACTGGTGGCCACTTCATACGCGACATCGACGACCTCCCTCGTCCCTGACCGGACGATACGCCCCGAAACTGTCTCACCAGCGGTTTTCGCCACAATGCGCCAGCGGAGGTCGACCGGCGGCGATCCCGTGGACCGCGTCGAGGCTGCAGGCGCTCGATCACGCGCCCATTTCAGATGTCTTCTTTGTTATGTTTGCACTAATAGCGACCTTAGCGGGCACGCGGTGCCGCCATGACGTGGCTCGCGGGCCGACGCCGTTCGTCGACGAGGAGGCACCGTCATGAGATCGCTGACGTACGAACGGCTTTTCATCGGTGGCCGCTGGGAGCCGCCGGCCACCGGACAACGAATCGCGGTCATCTCGCCGCACACCGAAGAGCAGATCGGCGAAACCCCTGAGGCCGCCCCCGAGGACGTCGACCGTGCCGTTTCCGCCGCGCGAAAGGCATTCGACGAGGGCCCGTGGCCGCGGATGAGCGTCGAAGAGCGAATGGAAAAGGTCGACAAGCTCGCGTCGGTCTACGCCGCCGAGACCGAAGAGATGGCCGACCTCATCACCGCGGAGATGGGCTCGCCGCGCAGCTTCAGCAGATTGGGGCAGGCGACCGGTGCGCTCGCCCAAATGCATCTGATCTCGGCCACCGCGCGGGATTTCCCCTGGGTCGAGCGGCGCCCAGGCCTGTTCGGCGATGTCCAGATCCGGCGTGCCCCGGTCGGCGTCGTCGGCGCGATCGTGCCGTGGAACGTCCCCCAGTTCCTGATCATGCCCAAGATGATTCCCGCGCTCATCGCGGGCTGCACCGTCGTGGTCAAGCCGGCGCCGGAGACGCCCATCGACGCGATGTGGCTGGCGGAGATGATCGAGGAGGTCGATCTGCCGGAGGGCGTCGTCTCCATCCTGCCCGGCGGCCGGGACACCGGTGAGCGACTGGTGCGCCATCCGGGTGTGGACAAGATCTCTTTCACCGGCTCGTCGGTCACGGGGCGGCATATCGCCGCCGTGTGCGGGGAGCAGCTCAAACGCGTCAGCCTGGAGTTGGGCGGTAAGTCGGCGGCGATCATCCTCGACGACGCCGACATCGAGCGCACCGTAGCGCATTTGAAGACAGCCAGCCTGATGAACAACGGACAGGCGTGCGTCGCGCAGACGCGGATCCTGGTGAGCGAACGCCGCCACGACGAGGTGGTGGACGCGCTGGCCGCGATGATGTCGGGCCTTCAGGTCGGCGATCCGGCCGAGGACGCCACCGATATCGGCCCGCTGGTGGCGCGGCGCCAGCAAGAGCGGGTGCAGGGCTATATCGAGGCCGGACTGGCCGAGGGCGCCCGAAAGGTGCTGGGCGGCAAAGACAAACCGTTCGACCGCGGATGGTATGTCCAGCCGACGCTGTTCACCGACGCAACCAACGAAATGCGCATCGCCCGCGAGGAGATCTTCGGGCCCGTGCTGACCGTGCTCAAATACACCGATGAACGCGACGCGATCCGCATCGCCAACGACAGCGAGTACGGGTTGGCGGGCTCGGTCTGGACGTCCGACGTGGCGCACGGTCTGGAGGTGGCCGCCGAGATCCGCACCGGCACCTACGGAATCAACATGTACACCCTCGACACGACGATGCCGTTCGGCGGGTTCAAGCAGTCCGGAATCGGTCGCGAGTTCGGCGCAGAGGGACTCTCCGAGTACGTGGAGTTGCAGACCACCGTCAGCGCGGACAAGTTGCCGGACCTAACCTGACAGGTCGAGCGTGACCTCGGCGGGGCAGCACAGCTCACCGCGCTGATTCGACACCGTGATCGTCAGATCCACCAGGCGGCCGTCGCGCTTGGCCACGACGCGGCCGCGGCCCACCATCGAATCGCCGGCATAGATCGAGCCGAGCAGGGTGAGCTTGCGCCGCACCACGCGCGCGCACGGGCCGGCCCAGTCCGTGGCGATACGGTCGACGAATCCGGCGATGTGCATGGTGTTGACGAAGATGGTCGGATGCCCGTGGTCTCGGGCGTAACGCGGATCATAGTGTGCGGGAAAGTAATCCCACGTGGCGCCGGCGTTCATCACGACGCGTTCGTAGTCGATGTCGTCCACCACCTCGGACAGGTCCGTCGGCACCGTGATTCGCTCCCAATCGACGCGCGGGGCCGCCCTCACGCCTGCTCCTCGGGAGTGAACCGGAGCAGGGTGTTGCGGTTGACCGCGACCAGGGTTCCGTCCTCGCGGCGCAACTCGTCGCACGTCTCGACGAAGTGTCCTACGCCGAGGCGAGTGCGTTTCTGCGGTGAGACGGAAACGACCTCTTCGATGACGTTCAATCGGTCACCTTCGACAATCGGGCAAGGGAATTCGGCTTCATTGGCGGCGTTGATGAATGTCGTTCCGGGCAGCGGCACGCGCAACGCGATCGCGGCGACGGGCGGTTGACCGTCCGGCTGCCACGGTGGCGGGATCAGCCAGCCCATCAGCAGTCCCGGTGGCGCGAGCAACCCACCCCACTCGCGTCGGGCGAAATCCTCATCCCAGTAGGACGGATTCGAATCGCGGACCATGGCGGCGAAGTGCTGGATGCGGGAGGCGCTCACCGCGGTGCCGGCGTACCTCGGCTCCGTGCGCGTGCCCACCATCTGCAGCGCGTCGTCGTATGTGCCGTAAGCGAGCTCGAAGCGGACGGGCCCGGTCACCCCGGTAGCGCGCTCTGACAAGGAACAGAATCCCAGGCCAGTCGGCGGGAGGCGAAGTACCAACCCCCGCGCTCGTAGACGAGGCGGTCCGTATAGGTGCCGGTGGCCTCGAGTTGGTTGTCGCGCAACAGCAGTGCCACGCAGTGCTGCGTCGCTTCGACGCCGTCCACAGTGATGTCGTGATCGACGGTGACCAGCCGGCGTCCGTCGCCGCCGTGAAACGCGTCGGCGAGATTGGCGAACGACTCCTCGCCCACGGTGTACGTCGCGCCGGAATGCCGGAAGGTGGCGAGCCAACCTGCTAGATCACCACTCGTGAACAGCCGGTTGTGTCTGGCATCGAGGTTGAGGATCGCCGCCCGCCCGGCCAGTCCGTCGAGCACGTACTGCTCCTGGTAGCTCAAAGGCATCGTCTGACTCCTTCACCGACTCAGCAGGTAGCCGTTGGCTTCTCGATCCCACGCCGCCGGGCTCAGGCCGCGCTTGCGCAGGAGGTCTTTGCGGATCCGCCCGATGACGTTCTTCGGGATCTCGTCGAGCACCTCGAGATACCGGGGCACACAGAAGTACGGCATGCGTGCGGCGCAGAAATCGAGCAGCTCGGAGAAGTCGATCGTCGCACCGGGGCGCAGGGTCACCGCCACGAGGATGTCGTCCTCGCCCAGCTCGCTGGGCACCCCGACCGCGGCGGCCTCGGCGACCGCCGGGTGTTGTGCGACCGCCTGCTCGACCTCGACGGAGGACACGTTCTCACCGCGCCTGCGCAGCGAGTCCTTGGCGCGGTCGACGAAGGTCAGGTTCTGATCGTGGTCGAGGAATCCGAGGTCGCCGGTCCGGAACCAATCAGGGTGAGGGTCGATCGGCAGCCCGCGGTGCCCGGGCGCGGACGACACATACCCCTCGCTCATAACATGCGCAGTCCGCGGCCGGCACGCGATCTCACCTGTCACACCAGCGGCCACGGGACGCCCGTCCCCGTCGACGATGCGCACCTCGAAGGCCGGGTTGACTTGTCCTGACGTACCCGGCACGCCGTCGTCCGAAACCGCCTTGTACGCGATCGGGAACGCCTCGGTCAGTCCGTACATCGTCACCACGCGGCAGCGGTACCGCGCCTCGATCGCGCGATACAGCTGGGCGGGGATGGGTGCGGCGGAGACGAACCGGATGCCGAGCTGCGCGTCGCGGGATGTCGGAGGCAGGTTCCACAGCATCGACACCATCGCGCCGGCGCCGACGAACCCCGCTGCGCCGCAGGAACTTATCTCACCCCATACGTCTGCGGGGTGGAATGCGCTCGCCAACACGCTGGTACCGCCGAGGAGCATCGGCGCCAGCACCGTCGGAGCTGCGCTGAGGTGGAACAGCGGCATCGCCGTCCAGATCACGTCGCCTTGTCCGTACTCCCACGCCGACGCGACGGTGGCCGCCGCGACGAAAAGGTAGTGCCACGTCGTCGCCACCGCCTTCGACGGGCCGGTGGTGCCCGAGGTGAAGAACAGCGCGCCGACCTCGTCGGCGTCGGTGTGCATCGATGGGACCGTCCGTTGACGCGCCGCGCTCAGCTCCGTGGCGACCGAATCATCGAGCAGAAGGATCGCCGTCGGGGGGTCGAGCCGCTCGGTCACCTCGGCCAGCCGCTCGCGCCTCGCATCGTCGGTCACCACGAGCTTGGCCCGCGACACGTTGAGCGCGCCTGCCAAGAAGTCGCCTTTGTTGGCCGCGTTGACCGCCGCGCTCACCGCGCCGAGGCGGGCGGCGCCGAGCCAGAAATACACCCACTCGGCGCAAGTGCCCGTGAACAGCGCCACCGTGTCGCCCCGGCCGATGCCGCGGTCGGCGAGCATCGCTGCGGCCGCGCAAGACCGATCGCGCATCTGGGCGAACGTGATCGGCGTGCCGTCGATCGACATCATCGTGCGGTCACCGAACTGTTCGGCACGTCGATCGAGAACCGAGGCGACCGTGAACCGCTCGACGCCGAACGTGGCGGGCTCGACGCGCCACGGCCGATCCTTCGGCATCAAGCGTCCGCGGCGGAGGGATCGGGCTCGCCCGCGGCGGTGTACCCGAAGTCGGTCGGCGTCGGTTCGGCACCGGGATAGAAGCGATGTGCCCAGCGTCGCAGCGCGGCGTAGTCGCGGGCTTCCTCCGGCGCGAGGTTCGGCTTCTCCAGGTATTTCATGTTCTCCCAGGTGAAGAAGTCCTGCTTGATGACCTCCTGCTGCAACTGCAAAAACTTCGCGGCCCGGCCGGTCGGCTTGTCACCGCGGTCGCCGGGTTCGCGAATCGACGCCTGGGTGTAGAAGTAGTCGGTGTAGTCCTCGTCAACGGGTGTCTGGCCCGTCACCTGAACGGTGGCGACCAACTCCGAGGGGAAGCGCACCACCCCGAGGCCCAACGAATAGTTGTCGTAAATGATCTTCGCGTCGACGGGCCCGTTGGGGGTGAGCCACGTCTTCGCTCGTCCTCCGCCGAAGTTCCCGTTCACCGTGGCGTGCAGGTGATAACCCGACACTTCGAACGACGCGGTGTTGGCCGGGTTGGCGGCCTTGTGCACATACTGCACGTGGTACGGGTCCGCCGCGTTCTCGATGATCATCTGCGCGTGCACCTTGACCCGGTTGACCATCCGGGTGTGCGGGTGCAGCGGGTAGTACTCGTCGGTCTCGAGTTCGGGCAGCACCGGCGGCTGCCAGTACGGGGCGCGCCCGTGCCGTTCGTGCCAGACCAGGATGAAGCCGTACCACTCGGTGCTGGGGTACCGCTTGATCCGCACGTTCTGTTTGCAGCCGATCTTGCTGTACGGAATCAGCGCGTTGGTGCCATCGCCGGTCCAGTGCCAACCGTGCCACGGGCAGACGATGTGCTCACCGGAGACGGTGCCGCCGACACCCATGTTCGCGCCCAAGTGCTGACAATAGGCGTCGAGCACGTTGACCCGGCCCGACCGGGTCCGGAAGATCACCAGTTCCTCGCCGAAGTAGTGGGCTCGCTTGACCTGACCGGCGTCCAGTTCGGAGGAGAACCCGACGATGAACCAACCAGTCGGGAAGCGGTACGTCGACAGGCTGATACCGCCGGGCCCGAATTCGCGCTCCGACGGGTCGAGGCCGGGATCGTCGACCGTGTCCGTCATCGCAACTCCGTTCGCGCACGCACCAGCCGAGGTCAGCGGCGCTGTCCGTTGCCTATTTTTACTATTTTAGGCATTCTGGGTCAAGAACGTGGAAAGGGAGACCACATGCCGACGACGACTCCGGTCGACCTCTCGGATCCGGCGTTGTGGCAGAACGGCTTTCCCGACGAACTGTTCGCAGAGCTGCGCCGGGAGCGGCCGGTCTTCCGGCACGGGCTCACCGACCGGGTCGCGGCGACACTCAAACGCGACTTCTGGGTGACCACCAAGGTGCACCACGCGCACCGGATCCACCGCGACACCGAATCGTTCACCGCCGCCGAGGGCCCGCTGATCCAAGGCGTGGGCGCGGTGGGCTCGTTCCCGACGATCATCAACATGGACCCGCCCGATCTGCTCAAGCGGCGCCGGGTGATGTCGCACGCGTTCACGCCTAAGGCGATCGCGAAGCTCGAACACGACATTCGCCGACGGGCCGCGGCGATGATCGACCACCTCCTCGAGTCCGGTGGCGGCGACTGGATCGAAGACGTCGCCGATGCGTTGCCCATGTCGGTGATCGGGGACATCGTCGGGATACCCGAAGAGCACAGGCCGGAGATCTTCGACACCTTCGACCTCATCCTGCAGGCGAATTCGGCGGGATCGGGCCGGGAAGCCGAACAACGACACCTCGAACTGTTCGGAAAGATATTCACCTACGCGGCGGAGTTGACCGCCGAGAAGCGCCTGCATCCCGCCGACGACATCTGGAGCACGCTGGCCACCGCGGTCGTGACCGACGAGAACGGTGAGCAATTGTCGATTCCCGCGGCCGAACTCGACATCTTCTTCTTCGTCATCGCCTTCGCGGGCAGCGACACGACGAAGAACGCTCTGGCGTACGGGATTCGGGCGTTCGTCGACAATCCGGCGCAGATCGAGCGTTACCGCACCGATCCGTCGGTGCGTCAGACGGCGGTCGAGGAGGTGCTGCGGTGGTCGACCCCGGTGGCATTCTGGAGCCGGGTCACCAAGGCCGACGTCGAGATCGACGGCGTCGCGATCCCGCGTGGCGAGCGCGTGGTGTCGATGCTGCGGTCGGCGAACCGCGACGAGGACGTCTTCACCGAACCGTTCACCTTCGACATCGGCCGCGCCGACAATCCCCACGTGGCGTTCGGCGGCGGCGGACCACACCACTGCCTCGGGGCGATGTTGGCGCGCGCGGAGATCCGCGCCGTGCTCGACGAGGTGTTGTGCCGCGCCGAGGACATCGAGCTCGGTCCGGTCGAGGTCGCCTATCCGAACCTGACGAACAACATGACGATCTTCCACACGATGCCGATCTCGTTGCGCGGCCGCTGAGTTCTAGAGCCCCTTCGGTCGGGACCCGATGACGCCCTGGGATTCGAGCCGGTCCAGATCGCTCCCGGTCAGCCCGCACAGCGCGGTGAGCACCTCGGCGTTGTGCTCGCCCAGTGTCGGAGGCGGGCGTCTCAGCCAGCGCGTGCTGCCGGGCAGCCGGGCGAACGGCGGGCACGGGTAAAGGTTCTCCCCCGCGCTCGGATGGTCGAGGCGTTCGAAGAATCCGCGGCGTCGTAGTTGCGCGTTCTCGGTGACGAGCGAGGGCGACACCACCACCGCGGCGGGTACCCCGGCACGGGCCAACTCTTCCGCGGCGGCTTCGGCGTCCCGGGTCGCGAGCCAACCCTCGATGGCTGCACCGCCGGTGACACCGGACAGTGCCGCACGCTCGGACTTCGCGCGCGCGGCCACCGCGATCCAATCATCCTCCCCCGCACAGCGATACACGTCCTGCAAGGCGTCCCCGCGGCCCTGGTTACCGCGGCGCTCCATCACCCGTCCGAATACCTCGCATTCGATGGTCTGGACCGCCGTGACGTTCAACACCGCCTCGACCATCGGGACCTCGACGAGTTGTCCTCGACCCGTGCGGTCGGTGTACTCGAGTGCCGCGAGCGTCGCGAAGGCGGCATGTGCGCCGGCGAGCGGATCGCAGGCCCCGCGCGGGGCGATCGGCGGGCCGTCGGGTAACCCGGTCACCCAGGCCAGTCCGGCGATCTGCTCCATGGTCGGAGCGAAACCGACGCGGTCGCGCCAGGGTCCGGTCAATCCGAACGCCGGCATCCGGACCACGACCAGGCGCGGATTCAGTTCGAGCAGCGCCGACGCACCCAGGCCGAATTGCTCCATCACCCGCGGGGAGAAGTTCTCCACCACGACGTCCGCCTGGCCGATCAGGCGGCGCACCAGCCGAAGTCCTTCGTCGGACTGCATGTCGAGGGTCACCGAGCGCTTGTTGGTGTTCATCGCGTGGAACACCCAGCCGTACTCCCACCAGTCGTCGACGTCTTTGCGCATCCCGCCCGAGTACCGGATGCCGTCGGGTCGTTGGATCGATTCGACCTTGATGACGTCTGCGCCGAACGCTGCCAACGAATGGGTGGCCGCGGGACCTGCCCAGAACGCGGTGAAGTCGACGACGCGGACACCGGCGAGCGGCGGACGATCGGAAGTGCTCTGGCCACTGAATAGTCTTGCTGCCCATGGGGATTCGTCATCGGCCTCACCGACCTCGGGTGCGGTGCGGACCGGGGCGGGACGCGCCTGCGACATCAGCCACGGAGGCCGCGGCTGGCGGAAGCCGGCCGGATTGCCGACGTAGACGCCGCGCTCGCGGAGGTGATCCATCGAAGGGATCGTCGCGCCGTTGCCCAGCGGCGCCAGCGGCAGCCGGAACAGTTGTCCGAGTTCGACGATCTCGGCGACGGTCCGTTCCCGCATCCACGGGTCGATGCGTTCGCGGATCCAGTCCCGGTAGTCCCATCGGCCGATCTGGAACTGCAACTGAGGAACCTCGGTCAACTCCGGGCAGTCGACCATCGCGGCGAAGTCCAGCCACTGCTGCCCCGTCACCATGCTGATGCCGACATATCCGTCCTGGGCCGGTTCGATCGACGGCACCTCGACCGAGCGCCGCACCGGCGGGACCCGCAACAACGCCGAGTGCAGCCACTCACCGCTCTGCATCAGCGTGATCGCCTCGAGCATCGACATGTCGAGGTGCCCGCCGGGCCCGCCGTCGCGCACGCGCCGCCGGAGGGCCAGTGCACCGTAGGCGGCCCACACCCCGCCCATGTACTCCCCCAGGGCC
>NZ_CVTA01000030.1 GCF_001050035.1 Mycolicibacterium komanii | reverse complement strand
GTGCGGGTATCTCGGCCGAGAGCGGGGTGCCGACCTTCCGCGACGCCGAAACCGGGCTGTGGGCGAAGGTCGACCCCTATGAAATCTCCAGTTCGGAGGGGTGGCGAGCCCACCCCGAGAAGGTGTGGGCGTGGTATCTGTGGCGCCACTACATGATGAGCGGGGTCCAGCCGAACAACGGTCATCTGGCGGTAGCCGCCTGGCAGGACTACGCCGACGTGCACGTCGTCACCCAGAACGTCGACGACCTGCATGAGCGCGCGGGCAGCAAGAAGGTCTACCACGTGCACGGAAGCCTGTTCGAGTTCCGCTGCGACCGCTGTCAGGGGGCGTACTCCGGCGAGCTGCCGGCCATGCCGGAACCGGTGGAGACCGTCGACCCGCCGCGGTGCGTATGCGGCGGGCTGATCAGGCCCAACGTGGTCTGGTTCGGAGAGGCGCTGCCGGACGACGCGTGGCAGCGATCGGTCGAGGCGGTCAGCGGCGCCGACCTGGTGATCGTCGTCGGCACCTCGTCGATCGTCTATCCCGCGGCGGGCCTGCCCGAGATCGCGGTGGCCAGGGGCATCCCGGTCATCGAGGTCAACCCGGAACGCACCCCGCTGTCGGACTCCGCGACGGCGTCCGTGCGCGAGACGGCGGCCAACGCGCTGCCGAACCTGTTGCAGCGGCTTCCGGCCCTGCTCGGCTGAGCGATTTGTGTGCGTTTTGTTGCGCTCACCGCTCGTGAACGCACACAAATCGCAGATTGCGGAACCGAACGTGGTTCTACGGCGTCCTTTCCAACGTGCTCGAAGATCATCTGCGGCGGCACGACGGAGTCATCACGCTTGCTCAGGCCGAGCGATGCGGCCTGAGCAGACACGCAATCAGTAGACGAGTTCGCGCTGGCCGGTGGCGACGCTGCTCGCCCGGGGTGTACTTCGTCGACGATCGGCCGTTCACCGGTGCCGCACGGGTACGAGCGGCCGTGTGGGGTTACGGCCCACAAGCGACGGCCAGTGGGTTGTCGGCCGCATGGTGGCACAGCATGACCCGCTTTGCGCCCGACATCGTCGAGGTGACGGTGCCTAGGGAGAGCCATCATCCACACCGCGCGGGAATCCGCACGCGAAGGCGGGACCTCGCGTCATCGGATGTGGTTGAACGCAAAGGGCTGAGAGTGACAGCGATTCCGCTGACGGTCGTCGAAGCCGCGATCCGCGAACGCGATGGTGTCGTGTTGATGGATTCAGCACTGCAGAGCGTTGTCGAGTTGCGCGACCTGTGGCGAGCGCATCTGCGAAACAGGGGCCGACACGGGTCGCCGGCCGCCAGACGACTGCTACAGGCAGCGTCAGACGGCGCACGATCGGCAGCTGAGCGCCTGCTCGTGAAGTTGTTGCGTGAGGCTGGTATCGGCGGCTGGTACACCAACCATCCGGTCGACAGATACAAGGTCGACGTCGCATTCCCCGCGCAGAGAGTCGCCATCGAAGTCGACGGCTGGGCATTCCACAGCGACGCAGAGGTGTTCGTCAAAGACCGCAACCGGCAGAACAAGATCGCGTTGCTCGGGTGGAGTGTTCTGCGCTTTACGTGGTTGGACCTCACGCAGTATCCCGAGCGAGTGATCGCCGAGATCCGGCGCGCCCTCGCCTAACTAGCGATTTGTGTGCGCTTTGTTGCGCTCAGCGCTCGTTATCGCACACAAATCGCTAGGGCCTGACCGCGCGGCCGATCGCAAATTCGGATACGGGCAGCGGCACCCACCGCGGCATCGTCCACTCCCGCCGCGACCCTGCGACGTCGAACCCCGCGCCCACGATGCTCTCCTCGGTGTGGCGGTGGGTGTGGCAGTTGCCGAACAGCCGCGGCCACACCGTCGCGTCGGCGATCCGCTGCAGCCGCCCGCGGCCGTCGGCGCTGGCGATGTGCTCGAGGTAACGAAGTTCACCGCCCGGCCGCATCAACGAATGTAGTTGCCGCAGAACGGTCTCCGGATCTTCGATCGAACACAGCACGAGCGAGCAGACGACGGCGTCGAACGGCGCGTTGCCGGCAGCCATGAACTGTTCCACGGTGTCGGTGCTGACGGTGACGGGCACTCGCGCCGCAGCAGCGGCCCGCTGGGCGTGTTCGGCGAGACGGCGTTCGGGTTCGACGGCCACCACCTCGGTCACGGTGTCGGGGTAGAACTCGAAGTTCGTCCCGGTCCCCGCACCGACCTCCAGCACCCGGCCGGAGAGCCCGGCGAGGTTCTCCCGCCTGAGCTGGCGGATTGCGTCGGTCTCGTGGGTGGACATCACCGTCCACAACCGCGCGAAGAACGGGTTATCGACCGTGTCCGACATGTAGCGCCCCTTTCAACTGTGCGACGGCTTCCTGTGGCCTGTCGAGGTCCACGGCGCCTCGGGCGATCTGACCGAAGCACACGGCCGACAGCACCCGGTCGGCGAACTCCTCGACATCACCCCACGGTAGGTACGGCTTAGAGATCAGCATCGCGGCCACCCCGTGCGCGACGGTCATCAGCTCCAGCGCCATCGCCGTCGGGTCACCCGGCGCATAGATCCCCTCCGCCATCAGGCCCTCGACCGCGGCGCGCAGATGCACGAACGCCGAGCTGTTCAACGCCACGTCCACATCGCTGCCCGGCCGGCTCTCCCCCATCGTGGCAATGCGGTACAGCTCAGGGGTTTTCATCGCGAACCGGACGTACGCCAGTCCCTGGGCGCGCAGCACCTCGATGGTCGACGGCTGACCGGCCGCCACGGATTGCATCTCCTCATCGAGCTTTTCGAAGTACCGCGCGCACACCGCATCGAGCAGGGCGTCCTTGTCGGCGAAGTGCAGATAGATCGACGGTGGGGTCACACCCACCCGCTGCGCCACCGACCGGATGGAGACCTCTTTCGCGGTGCCCGCCTCGAGCAGCAGGTCGGTTGTCGCGTCGAGGATCTCCTCGCGCAGCTGCTCGCCGGATCCGCGCGGCGCGCGTCGCCGTTTCATCTTGTCCCCGCCGGTTGGGTCGAACTCCCAGCGGTGGTGGGTGCGGTCTCGACCGACTCGCGCAAACCAATCCGCTCGTGCAGTTTCGCCAACGGCTTGGGCGCCCACCAGTTCCACCGCCCGAGCAGATGCATGAACGCCGGCACCAAACCCATCCGCACCAGCGTCGCGTCGGCGAGCACCGCAAGCGTCAACCCGACACCGAACATCCGCATGAACGCGACCTCGGCCGCGATCAGCGCCGCGAACGAGATCGACATCAGCAACGCGGCCGCCGTGACGACGCGGCCGGTCTTCGCCAGGCCGAGCGCGACGCTCTCGTCGTTGCGTTCGCGGGCCGTGAGCTTCCCGTCCTCACCCGATTGCAGCCAGAATTCGCGGATCCGCGAAACCAGGAACACCTCGTAATCCATCGACAGCCCGAACGCGATGCAGAACAACAACACGGGCATGTTCGCCACGAGGGTGCCCGTGGGCGTGGTGCCCAACGCGCCGAGGTGACCCTCCTGGAAGATCCACACCAGCGCGCCGAACGCGGCGGTCAGCGATAAAACGTTGAGCACCAACGCCTTCAGCGGCAGCACCACGCTACCGGTGAGCAGGAACAGCAACACGAACGTGATGACCCCGATCACCCCGAGCACCAACGGCAGGCGGGATGTGATCGCCGAGGCGCTGTCGCGGTTCACCTGCGCCGTGCCGGTCAGCAACACCGGAACATCGCCGGGCGTGCCGACCGCCTGCAGCCTGTCGAGCTGCGCCTCGGAGGCGTCGCTGAACAGAGGGGCGGCGCTGGCGACTGTGAGGAACGCACTGCCATCCTTGACGCCCGTCGCCGCTGACGGCGGGCCGACCGGTCCGCCGTCGACGAAGGTGCCGCCGGGAGCCGAGACCGACGAAACGTCGGCGACACGGGAGAGTTCGGCGGCGTAGCGATCGACCATCGCGGGCGTGACGCCCTGGGTGTCCGGTATGACGACCGCGACGTTGCGAGCCGAGTCGACGGCGAAGTTGGCGCGCAGATCGTCTCCGACTTGGCGCGCCGACGCGGACTGCGGTAACACCCGCTCGTCGGGAAAACCCCACCGCGCGTTGAGGAACGGCGCGCCGAGCACCAGCAGCAGCGTGACGATCACCAATGCGATCGGAATCGACCGGCGCATCACGACTTTCGTGCAGCGATACCAGAACGTCTGCTCCACGGGTTTGCGCACCGGTTCCGGCCTGCCGAGGAGTCGGCGGCCGAGCCGACGCACATCGAACGCATCGAGCCGCTCGCCGAGAAGCACGATCGCCGCCGGCGCCACGACGATCGCGGCGACGGCCGCGAACGTCACCACCGCGATCCCCGCGTATGCGAAGGACTTCAGGAAGTACATCGGGAACAACACCATCGCGACCATCGACAGCGCGACCGTCAGCGCCGAGAACAACACCGTGCGCCCCGCCGTGGCCATGGTGCGCACCAGCGCGGTCTCCCGGTCCGCACCGTCGGCGATCTCGTCGCGGTACCTGCTGATGATCAGCAGCGTGTAATCGATGGCCAGCGCCAGACCCATGGCGACGGAAAGGTTCAGCGCGAAGATCGAGACGTCGGTGACGTAGGTGACCGCCCGCAGCACCGCCATCGAGCCGAGGATTGCGAAGCCGCCGATGGCCAGCGGCAGCGCAGCGGCGAGCAGCCCGCCGAAAACCCACACCAGGGCCAGGAAGCACAGCGGGATCGCGATCGCCTCCATCTTCAGGAGGTCTTTTTCGCTTTGCCCGTTGATCTGCACGTAGATCATGGCCTCGCCGCCGGCGCGCACGGTGACGCCGTCGCGGTCGTGTACGAGCCGCTCGGTGAGCGCCTTCGCATGCTTCTGCGCACCGCTCTCACCGCCGGTGATGCCTGCGACGATCAGCCCGGTGTTGCCGTCCTCGCTGACCAGCGCGGGCGCGGCGGTCGGCGGCGCGTTCCACAGCGAGGTGACGTCGACGACCGAGGGCGCGGCCCGCAGTTCGGCGACGAGTTCCTCGCCCACGGCACGGGCCACCGGGCTCTGCGCGCCCTCGTCGGAGTGCACGGACAGGATCAGCTCCATGTCGCCCTGGCCGAACTTGTCCACGAGCAGCTGGGTGGCCTTCGCCGATTCCGACGTCGGATCCTGGAAGCCGCCCGCCGAGAGGTTCTTGGCGACGGGGATCCCGAATATCGCGCACGCCACCATCACGAGGACGGCTATCGCGATGATGCGCCGGGGTGCCGCTATGGCCAGCTGTGCGATTCGTTGCAGCACTCCGCGTCCTCTCGCTCGGGGGACTAACGCCGGTAACTTAACAACGGTAAGTCAGCCGCGTCAACGCCCGCTTCGGACACGATTCAGGGCCCCGCGGCGTTCACCGCGAGTCCGCGCGATGAGTTGTGGCTCGTCTGATAGTCGTAATCGGCATGACCACGACGGACGCGGCGACGGCCGCCACCACCACACGCAACACCGCCACGGACATCGGCCTGCTCATCTTGAGGATCGGCGTCGGCGCCGCGATTCTTCAGGCGGGGCTCATCAAACTCTTCGACTTCAGCGCCACCGTCGGATTCATGGAAGCTGCGGGATGGCGGCTGCCCGCACTGGCGGCCTTCATGGTGACCGCGGCCGAGACCCTCGGCGGCCTCGGCCTGATCTTCGGCGCGCTCACTCCACTGGCGGCGTGCGCTGTGGTCGCGGCGATGGTCGACGCATGGGCGGTCAACGTATCGCAGTCCGCGTTCTGGTCCGAACCGTTCAACGTGCCCTTCATGATCGGCGTCGGGGCCGCTGCGCTGCTGTTTCTCGGTGCGGGGGCGTACTCACTCGACGCAAAGGTGCTGGGACGCGTGACGTGGGGACGGCGCATCGCCGTCGGCCTGCTGATCGTGGCCTTCGCGGCGGCGATCCTGACCTGGGTCGCACTGCTCGGCACGAACCCGATTCACCTCACGGCCGGGGCGTAACCGGCCGGCAGAAAGCTACCGACGGGTATCGCCGGACCCTACCCGCGGGTAAGGATTGCCAACATATTCCGAATCGTGACTCAAAGATTCCTTAGAGGTAACACTTACTGTCGAGTACATGTGGATCGACGACACCAGTGCCGATGTCATCAAGGTTGACTTCGAGGCGCTCTACCACGGCGATGTCCTGGTAGAGGGCGACACCTCGGAGCAGCTCGACGACGAGCACCCCCTGCGCACCGCCGTCTGACCCGAACGCGCGCCGAGGGGTCGCGCATTCGCTCCGACGGTTCGGCCCCAGAGAGCCCGAACCTGGTCCGACGATGCTTCTTGGCGATCCCGCCCGCTGAATCCGATCCCCTTCTCTAAGCCACGTTCTCTTCTTCGTCGTCAGCGATCATGTCGCTGAGCCGGCCGCTGATGATCTCCTCGGCCTCGTCGACGATCCGCGCGACCAGGTCCCCAACGGTCGGGATGTCGTTGATCAGACCCATCGCGGTGCCCACGCTCCAGATGCCGGCGTCGAGATCGCCGACCTCGTAGACCTTCACCCCGCGCTTGCCCGCGACCAGATCCTTGACGTCCTCGAACTGACCGCCGCGGTTGAGGATCTCCACGACCTCACGCGAGACCGCATTGCTGGCCACCCGGGCGGTGTTGCGCAGCGGCCGGAAGATCAGCTCGGTGTCGAGTTCGGTGCCCGCGACGATCGCTTCCTTGACGTTCTGGTGGATCGCCGACTCCACCGTGCACATGAACCGCGAGCCCATGTTGATGCCGTCGGCGCCCAGCGCCAGCGCCGCCACCAGACCACGCGCGTCGGCGAACCCGCCGGAGGCGATCATCGGGATATCGATCTTGGCCGACGCCGCCGGGATCAGCACCAGGCCCGGGATGTCGTCCTCGCCCGGGTGACCCGCGCACTCGAAACCGTCGATGCTGATGCCGTCGACGCCGAGGCTCTGGGCCTTGACCGCATGTCGCACCGAGGTGCACTTGTGCAGCACCTTGATGCCGTTCTCGTGGAACATCGGCAGGTGCGGCGCCGGGTTGGAGCCCGCGGTCTCGACGATCTTGATGCCGGAGTCGACGATCACCTGCCGGTACTCGTCATAGGGCGGCGGGTTGATCGTCGGCAGGATCGTCAGGTTCACCCCGAACGGCTTGTCCGTCAGCTCGCGGCACTTGGCGATCTCCTTGGCCAGGTCGGCGGGCGTCGGCTGGGTCAGCGCGGTGATGAAACCGAGAGCCCCCGAATTCGCCACGGCCGCAACCAATTCCGCGCGGCCGACCCACTGCATCCCGCCCTGCACGACGGGATGTTCGATGCCGAACGTCTCGGTGAACTTCGTCCGGATGCTCATCGGTGCTCTCTTCTCTTCGCGCAAGCGCTCATCGCGGGGCCATCCGGATCGCGCCGTCCAGGCGGATCACCTCGCCGTTGAGCATCGGGTTCTCGACAATGTGCACGGCCAGCGCGCCGTACTCGTCGGGATCGCCGAGCCGGGCCGGATGCGGCACCTGCTTGCCCAGCGACTGCTGCGCCTCCTCGGGCAGCGAACCAAGCAGCGGGGTCTTGAACAGACCCGGCGCGATCGTGACTACGCGGATGAACTCGCGCGACAGGTCACGCGCGATCGGCAGCGTCATGCCGACCACGCCGCCCTTGGACGCGGAGTAGGCGGCCTGGCCGATCTGGCCCTCGAACGCCGCGACGGACGCGGTGTTGATGATGACGCCGCGCTCCCCGTTGATCGGCTCGGTCTTGGCGATCCGCTCGGCCGACAGGCGCAGCACGTTGAACGTGCCGATCAGGTTGACCTCGATGACCTTCCTGAAGCCGTCGAGCGGGAACGGGCCGTCCTTGCTCAGCGTCTTGATCGCGTTGCCGATGCCCGCGCAGTTGACGTTGATGCGCAGCGGGCCGATCTTCTCGGCCGCGTCCAGCGCAGCGCTGACCTGCTCCGGATCGGTCACGTTTGCCTCGACGAACTGGGCGCGATCGCCGAGCTCTTTGACCGCTTCCTCGCCCTTGAGGTCGATGACGACCACCGACGCGCCCCGGTCGAGCAGGCGCTTGGTGGTGGCCAGGCCGAGGCCCGATGCGCCACCGGTGACGACGGCTACGGCGTCCTTGATCTCCACTTGAGGGTGTTCCTTTCTCTAGGCCCAGTCTCGTAAGACGGCTTCGGTGTCGGCTCCGGCTTGGCCGGGTGGTGTCGGCGCCGGCGGCACGGTTCGGGAGAACCGCGGCGCGGGCATCGGCTGCAGGTGGTCACCGTCGCGATAGAAGGTGTTGCGCTCGGTGACGTGCGGTTCGGACTCGACCTCGCTGAATGACAGCACCGGCGTCACGCAGGCGTCGCTCTCGGCGAACACCTTGGCCCAGTGGTCGCGGTCCTTGCTCGCGATGACCTCGCTGAGCTTCGCGCGCAGCTCCGGCCAGCGGCTCGCATCGTTCTGATCGGGCAGGTCGGCGTTCTCCAGGCCCAGGCCCTTGAGGAACTCGGCGTAGAACTGCGGCTCGATGCAGCCCACCGCGATGTAGCGGCCGTCGGCGCAGGTGTAGGTGTCGTAGTACGGCGCCCCACCATCGAGGATGTTGACCCCGCGCTGATCGGTCCACAGGCCGTCCTGCAGAAAGCCCCAGATCATCTGCGCCAGCACGCTCGAGCCGTCGATCATCGCGGCGTCGACCACCTGGCCCTTGCCCGACGTCTGGCGTTCGAACAGCGCCGACAGGATGCCGACGAGCAGGAACATCGAGCCACCACCGAAGTCGCCGGTCAGGTTCAGCGGCGGGACGGGACGCTCGCCGGCCCGGCCGATCGAGTGCAGCACGCCGTTGAGGGAGATGTAGTTGATGTCGTGGCCGGCCTGCAGGCGGCGCGGCCCGGTCTGGCCCCAGCCGGTCATGCGTCCGTAGATCAGCCGCTCGTTGACCTTTGCGCAGTCCTCCGGACCGAGGCCGAGTCGTTCGGTGACACCGGGGCGCAGGCCCTCGATCAACACGTCGGCCTTGGCGACCAGGCGCAGAACCAGCTCGCGCCCTTCGTCGCTCTTGAGGTCGGCGGCCACCGAGCGGCGGTTGCGCAGCGCGGCCTCGCGCTTGCTGGTGGGGATCCCGCCGAGCTTGCCGGGGCGTTCGACGCGGACGACGTCCGCGCCCAGGTCACCGAGGATCATCGCCGCGTGCGGGCCGGGTCCGATGCTCGCGAGTTCGATCACCCGCAGCCCGTGCAGAGGTCCCGCCATGCTTACCGCCCTTCGTTGGACAATCGCTTCCGGATCGCCGACATAGCTTACTTGTATAACCAAGTCGCCCGGTTCTAGGGTGCAGCCATGACAACCCTCGATTCGGGCGCACCCACGTATGCGGGTATCGACGATCTGACGATCGACCTCGCCGACGGCGTGCTTTCGGTGACGCTGAATCGACCGGAGAGCCTCAACTCGCTGAATCGAGTGATGTTGGCCGGTATCGCCGACACCCTCAACACGGCGGCCTCCGATCAACGGGTCAAGGTGGTACGCCTCGGTGGTTCGGGTCGCGGGTTCTGTTCGGGCGCCGGCATCGGCGGCGACGATCAGGCGCAGAAGACCGTCGACGGGCCGGCCTCGGTGCTCGACGCGGCCAACGACGCGGTCCGCGCGATCGTCAACCTGCCCCAACCCGTGGTCGCGGCGGTGCACGGTGCAGCGGCCGGCGTCGGCGTATCGCTGGCCCTGGCGTGCGACGTCGTATTGGCTTCGGACAACGCGTACTTCATGTTGGCGTTCACCAAGATCGGGCTGATGCCCGACGGCGGCGCCTCGGCGCTGGTGGCCGCGGCGGTCGGGCGCACCCGCGCGGCCCGGATGGCACTGCTGGCCGAAAAGATCTCGGCGCGTGAGGCTTACGACTGGGGCCTGGCGGCCGCGGTGTATCCGGCCGATGAGTTCGACGCCGAGGTCGACAAGGTACTCACCAGGCTGAAGTCCGGTCCCGCGGTGGCATTGCGCAAGACCAAGCACGCCATCAACGCGGCCACGCTCACCGAGTTCGAGCCCGCGCTGGGACGCGAACGCGAGGGCCAGCTGTCGCTGCTGAGCTCGCCGGACTTCATCGAGGGCATCACCGCGTTCCAGCAGCGCCGCAAGGCGAACTTCTCCGACTTCTGAGCACTTCGGGGCCGAGCGCTCACGCCCGGAAAATCGGTGGACTCGGTGGCCGCGCCTCCGCCACCATCGACAGGTGAGTACGCAATTCGACATTCAACAGCCGGTGTCCACCGCCGGTCGTTGGCGCGTGCTCGCACCGTTCCGCATCCGCGAGTACCGCCTGTTGATCGCGGCGGTGACGTTGTCGATCTTCGCCGACGGCATGTTCGCGGTGGTGCTGGCCATGCAGGTCATCGAGCTGAACAACGATCCCGTGTCGCTGTCGATCGTGACGACCTGCTTCGGCGGCGCCCTGGTCGCGTTCGTGTTGGTCGGCGGGATCGCCGCTGACCGCTTCCCTCAGCGGTCGATCATCATCGCGGTCGAAACGGTCAATGTGCTCGCCTCGTCAGCCATCGCGGTCCTGGGACTGCTTGGCGCGCTGCAGATCTGGCACCTGGCGGTGGGCGCGGCGGCGCTGGGAACCGCGGCGGCGTTCTTCTTTCCCGCCTACAGCGCGATCCTGCCGCGGCTCCTTCCGCCGGAGCAGCTGCTCGCGGCCAACGGCGTGGAGGGCGTGGTGCGCCCGGTCTTTCAGCGTGCGATCGGCCCGGCCGCCGCCGGTGTCATCATCGGCGCGACGTTCCCCGCGGTTGGGGCGGTGGCGGTCGCCTCGTTATTCGCCTTCGGCCTGGCGCTGCTGGTGGCGACCCGGCCTGCGCTGAAACCCCCTGCGGTACAGGAGCGCACGCGTGTGCTGCGCGATCTGCGCGACGGGTTCGTGTTCGTGCTCGGCACCCCGTGGCTGTTGTGGACGCTGCTGTTCGCGAGCATCTTCGTGCTCGTCGTTCTCGGACCGATCGAGGTGCTGCTGCCGTTCATCGCCAAGGACCGCTTCGCCGACGGCGCGCGGATGTACGGCTTCATCCTCGCGTTCTTCGGGTTGGGCAGCGCGCTCGGCGCGCTCACGGTCTCGTCGGGCCGGATGCCGCGCCGGTATCTGTCGGTGATGATGGCGATGTGGAGCGTGGGCGCCATGCCGCTGGTCGTGTTCGGCTTCACGTCCTCGTTCGTCGTGATGGCGGTTGCGACGTTCGTCATCGGGTTCACGGACGGGACGGGGATGGTCATCTGGGGCACGCTGCTGCAGCGACGGGTGCCGACGGCGATGCTGGGACGCGTGTCGAGTCTCGACTTCTTCGTCTCGCTGGCGTTCATGCCGGTGTCGTTCGCGATCGTCGGTCCGCTGTCGAAAGTCGTTTCGCTACAGACGATCTTCCTCGTCGCGGGCACCGTGCCTGTGCTGGTCGCGGCCCTCGCGGTGTGGGCGGCCCGGATGCGCCGAGACGAGCTGGCCCATCCCCTGCGCTGACTAGACGCCGAAAAGCGGCGGCAGTGCGAGCACCATGACCAGGCCCCAGAAGAAGTGGGTCAGCATCGGTGCGAGTATGCCCCCGGTCGCCCGGCGTTCGAACGCGCAGACCGTGCCGAGGATGATCGCCGCGAAGCCGAGCATCGGGTTGCCGGTGGTGGCCGCGGTCGCGATCACGTAGAAGACGGTCGAGATCAGCACCGGCTTCACGGTGCCCAGCGCGGTGTAGAGCGCGCCGCGGAAGAACATCTCTTCGGCAAGGCCGTTGATCACAGTGATGAACGTGACCAGCACCAGCGGTCCGTAGTCGGCGTATTCCAAGACGCGCGTGATGTATTCGCGCACACCGGGGATCTCGCGTGCGATCAGACCACCGACGAGGAACACCGCACCCAACCCCAAACCCATTGCGATACCGGTGATCACCGGTCGCTGGTTGCGGTCACGGAAGCGGATGCAGCCCATGTGCAAGGGCCCCGACACCAACGCGCCGAGCGCCCACACCCCGGCCAGCGCCAGCGTCAGCCAGTAGAACGACTGGTCGCCGGGCGGCCGGGTCAGCGAGTACCCGAGCAGCGCGGCGCCGATGATGAGCACGACCGCGACGATGATGCGCCTGCGCCGTACGACGCGGGGCGGCTCGTGATGCGGAACGGGGCACGCGCCGACGATGTCGCGGATCTCCCCAAGCAACCCCGGGCGCGTCTGCGTCGGTTCCGTCACGTCGGGACGACCTTCGGCACGAAGTGCAGCAGCGTGTCGAGCCCGGTGCGCACCGCGCCCGCGACGGGCCCGGGCACGCCGCAGATGAGGCCCAGTGCGGGCCGCGCGATCGACGGTGTGACGGCACCGGCCATCTGACGCAGGCGCAGGGTGTCCCCTCCGGCCCAGCCGGGATCGGTGTCGGCGAGGTGGTGCGGGTCGGTCAGCTCGTCGACGGGCCGGGGCCGACGGCTGGCCAGCGCCCGCGTGATGGCCTCCTCGATGCCGATCAGCCCGGCAGGCGGGTCCGGGACGAACTCACGCAGCCGGGTCTCGGACGCCATCATCGGATGGTCCAGCGACTGCACGAGGTCGGCCGCCAGTCCGCCCGGGACCGGCAGCACCGCCGCCGTCACCCAGGAGACGAGCCCGGTGTCGACGCCGTTGACCGGCAGTTCGGCCCGCCACTTGCCGGCGATCCGCGCGTAGGTCCGCAGCAGCTCGGCGTACGACGTGGTTTCGGGCCCGGTGATGTCGTAGGCCCCGGCGGGCACGCGCTCGGTGTCCGCGGCGGCGACGAGGTAATGCAGCACGTCGCAGATCGAGATCGGATCGATCGGGTTGGCCGACCACGCCGGCATGGGAATGATCAGGAACCGATCGCCCACGTAGCGCAGCATCTCGAACGACGTCGACCCAGCCCCGATGATGATGGCCGCGCCGAGCCACACCACGTCGGGCCCGCCGTCGACGTGCAACGCCTCGGCGACCTCCGCGCGGCTCGCCAGGTGTTCGGAGAGATCGTCGCCGTCGGGTACGAACCCGCCGAGGTACACGATGCGGCGCACGCCGGCGTCCTTGGCGGCCTGGGCCACATTGGCGGCCGCGCGGTTGTCGGCTTCGCGGAAGTCTGGCTGCCCGATCCCGTGCACGAGGTAATAGACGACGTCGATGGGGCCGGCGTCGGCGAACGCCGAACGCGCCGAGTTCGCGTCGTGCGCGTCCAGCGCGACGGCGGTGACGCGGTCCTGCCATCCGAAATCGGCGAGCCTGTCGGGGTTTCGGCTTGCCGCGACGACCTCGTGCCCCTCGGTGAGCAGAGCGGTGACTAGCCGGGAGCCGACGTAACCGGACGCGCCGGTCACCAGGGTGCGGAGACGTTTCACGCTAGGCCTGTACCCGGATCGAACCCCGGAGAATCTAGGCGGACGCGTCGCGGTGCAGATCGATGAGATGCTGATACACCTGCGCGTTGTACCGGTTGTGATTGACCTCGGCGTCGCTGAGGTCCCGGCGCACCTTGGCGGGGACGCCGGCGACGAGTGTGCGCGGCGGCACGACGAAGCCCTGCGGCACCACTGCACCAGCCGCGATCAGCGCGCCCTGGCCGACCGTCGCACCGTTGAGGATGACCGCACCCATGCCGATGAGCGCTCCGTCCTCGATGACGCAGCCGTGCAGCACGGCGTTGTGTCCCACGCTGACCTCGTCGCCCACGCAGACCGGGAACTCCGGGTCGACGTGGATGGTCACCCCGTCCTGGATGTTGGTGCCGAAACCGATCTCGATGGGCTCGGCCTCGGCCCGCAGCGTCGCGCCGTACCAGACGCTGGCCCGCGCGGCGAGTGTCACCTGCCCGATCAGGCTCGCGTTGGGCGCCGCCCACGCCTCGGCATGCAGGGATGGTCGGCGACCACGAATGGGGATGATCAGCGGCTCGGGCATGCGGGCCATCGTATGCATGGGCCTTTTGCGGCCATTCGGGGCACTATGTGGGCAGATTGACAACGCGCAGGTCAGAGGGCATGCGGGGACCGTTTGGCGAGGTGACGACTTTGGCAGTCGCGTAGCGCTGCCTTTAACATGCGTTTCGACCTGTCTAGCTGAGGAGCCGTAAGTGAAGACTCGCACCAGCAAAGCTCTTGGTGCCACCGCCGGAATCGCCGCGATCGCCTTTTCGGTGCCGTTGGCCGTGACCGCGTACGCCGACCCGCCCGCGCCCGAGCAGCCCGCCGAGCCGACCACCACGAAGGAGGTCGAGATCCCGAACCCGGAGGGCAAGGGCTGCGACGCCTTCAAGGAGGCCGTGCCCAACTGGAAGTCGCTGAACAACCTTCCCGTAGGTCAGGCCCTGCAGGCCATCCCGGACGCGAGCACCTTCTACTCCGCGATCTCGGGTGGGTTCAATCCCGCCGTGAACGTGGTGCCCGTCCTCGAGAACGGCCCGTACGTGATCTTTGCGCCGACGAACGAGGCGTTCGCCGCGCTTCCGCCCGCGCAGCTGGACGCGCTGAAGGCCAACCCCGCCGCGCTGACGGACTTCGACTACTACCACGTCTTCCTCGGGATCCTCGGACCCAAGGACGTCAAGGGTCAGCGGCCGACGCAGCAGGGCGCCGAGATCAAGGTGACCGGTGAGAACGCCGACGTCACGGTCAACGACACCGCCAAGGTGGTCTGCGGTGGCATCCAGGCGGCGAACGCCCGGATCTACCTGATCGACGCGGTGCTCGATCCGGCCACCCCGCCGGATGCGGTCACCCCGTCTGCGACGTCGACCAGCGAGACGACCACGACCGAGACGACCACCGAGACCACCGAACCGGCCGCACCGGCCGAGCCGGCCCCGGCTGAGGCTCCGACCGCCTGATCGTTCCACGACACGCGAAAGCCCCCGAAACTCCGTTGTTTCGGGGGCTTTGGCGTTAGGCCGGACGTGGACGCCGCCGGCTGGGCCGGCTAGACGCCCAGATCGCGGCCGATGATCTCCTTCATGATCTCGGTGGTGCCACCGAAGATCGTCTGGATCCGTCCGTCGACGTAGGCGCGGGCGACGCGGTACTCCATCATGTAGCCGTAACCGCCGTGCAGCTGCACGCACTGGTCGACGACCTTCTTGGCGACCTCGGTCGCCCACCACTTGGCCTTGGCCGCCTCGACGGCGGTCAGCTCACCGTCGACCACACCCTGCAGGCAGCGGTCGATGTAGGTCTCGGTGACCTCCAGCTCGGTCTCCATCTCGGCGAGCAGGAACCGGTTGTGCTGGAAGCTGCCGATCGGCTGGCCGAAAGCCTTGCGGTCCTTGGCATATTGCAGCGTCTCGTCGAACACGGCGCGCGCACCGGCGATGGCCGAGATGGCGATCGACAGCCGCTCCGAGGGCAGGTTGGTCATCAGGTGATAGAAACCGCGACCTTCCTTGCCCAGCAGGTTGGCGTTCGGCACGCGGACGTTCTCGAAGTGCAGCTCGGAGGTGTCCTGCGAGTGCAGGCCCATCTTGTCGAGCTTGCGGCCGCGGCTGAAGCCCTCCATGTCGCGCTCGACCACTAACAGCGAGAAGCCCTTGTGCCCGGCTTCGGGATCGGTGCGTGCGACCACGACCACGAGGTCGCAGTTGATGCCCGACGAGATGAATGTCTTGGAGCCGTTAATGATCCAGTCGTCACCGTCGCGCACCGCGGAGGTGCGGATGCCGGCCAGGTCGCTGCCCGCGCCGGGTTCGGTCATCGCGACCGCGATGATCGTCTCGCCGCTGGCGATGCCCGGCAGCCACCGCTGCTTCTGCTCGTCGTTGGTCAGGTCCTTGAAGTACGGCCCGACGACGTCGTTGTGCAGGCTCAGCGCGGGTCCGTGGACACCGGCCTTGGCGATCTCCTCATCGATGATCGCGTTGAACCGGAAGTCGTCTGAGCCGCCGCCGCCGAACTCCTCGGGCATGTTGAACCCGATGAGCCCGTACTCGCCGGCGGCGGTGTACGCCGACCGGTCGACGATGCGCTCGGTCTCCCACTTCTCGTGGTTGGGGACGAGCTCGCGCTCGATGTACTCCTTGACGGTTTCCCGAAACGCTTCGTGTTCGGCTTCGTAGATCGTTCTCTTCATCACTGTTTTCTCTTCCTCGCGCAAGCGCTCGTCGGTGTTAACTCTTCCTCGCGCAAGCGCTCGTCAGGGCGCTTACTTGGCCTTCCATACGGGCTGGCGCTTCTCGGCGAACGCCAGCGGTCCTTCCTTGGCGTCTTCTGATCGGATCACCGTCGAGATCTCTCGCATGGTCCTCGACCATCCGGCTTCGTCGCCCGTGATGACGCCGTCGTCGACACCCATCGCCACGCGCTTGCTCGCCCAAACCGCAAGCGGCGCATTGCGGGTGATGCGTTCGGCGAGCGCGAGCGCCGCCTCGACGGCCGTCCCGTCGGGCACGACTTGGTTGATCAGGCCCCACTTGAGCGCGTCGGCCGACGACATCGGCTCGCCGGTGAACAGCAGCTCCATCGCGACCTTGCGCGGCAGGTGATCGACGATGCGGAACACCCCACCAGCGGCGGCGATGAGGCCCCGCTTGACTTCGGGCAGACCGAATTTCGCGCGTTCCTCGGCAACCACCAGATCGCTGGCGAGCGCGAGTTCGGTGCCGCCGCCCAGCGCCGTGCCGTTGACCGCGGCGATGGTCGGCTTGTCGATGTAATGCTGCACGTAACCGGCGAAACCCCAGTCGGCATGCTCCGGGTGAAACAGGCTCTCCCGTCGCGCGATCGCTTTCAGATCTGCGCCGGCACAGAAGGATTCACCGGCACCGGTGATGACCACCGCGCGCACCTCGGAATCGTCCTGCGCCGCCTGCAGTGCGTCGCCGACCGCGGTGCTGACCGCACTGTTGACGGCGTTACGCGCCTCGGGACGGTTGATCGTGATGAGCATGACGTTCCCGCGGCGCTCGGTGAGCGCCGCGGGTGTCGTCACTTCGGTCGTCACAACAGTTCGAGAATGGTGGCGTTGGCCTGGCCGCCACCCTCGCACATGGTCTGCAGGCCGTACTGAATTCCGTTGTCCCGCATGTGGTACAGCATGGTGGTCATGATGCGGGCACCCGAACCGCCGAGCGGGTGGCCGAGCGCGATGGCGCCGCCGTTCGGGTTGAGTTTCTTCTCGTCGGCGCCGATGTCCTTGAGCCACGCCATCGGGACGGGCGCGAACGCCTCGTTGACCTCGAACACGCCGATGTCCTCGAGCCGCAGGCCCGACTTCTTCAGCGCCTTCTGGGTGGCCGGGATCGGCGCGGTCAGCATGATCACCGGATCGGAACCGGCCAGCACCGCGGTGTGCACCTTGGCGATCGGCTTGAGCCCCAACTCCTTCGCCTTCTCCGCCGTCATGAACAACAGCGCCGCCGAGCCGTCGGAGATCTGGCTGGAGTTACCGGCGTGGATGACGCCGTCCTCCTTGAAGGCCGGCTTCAGCTGAGCCATCTTCTCGATCGGCGTGCCGCGGCGGATGCCCTCGTCCTTGAGCACGACGCTCTCGTTGCCGTCCTCATCCTTGGTCTTGATGCCGACGATCTGGTCGTCGAAGGCGCCGGAGTCCTGTGCCGCGGCCGCCTTCTCGTGCGAGTCGAGGGAGAACTGGTCGAGCGTGGTGCGGTCGAGGCCCCACTGCTCGGCGATCATCTCGGCGCCGATGCCCTGGTTCGGGGTCTGGGTGTAGCGGCCGCGGAACGCCTCCGGGTAGGGATGGCCGCCGTTGGCCAGCGACGAGCCCATCGGGGTGCGCGACATGACCTCGACGCCACCGGCGACGACGACGTCGTAGTGACCGGCGACCACACCGGCGGCGGCGAAGTGCACCGACTGCTGGCTCGAGCCGCACTGGCGGTCGACGGTCACACCGGGCACGCTCTCCGGCCATCCGGCCGCCAGCACGGCGGTGCGGGCGATGTCGAGCGCCTGCTCGCCGGCCTGCATGACGCAGCCCCAGATCACGTCGTCGACCAGGGCCGGATCCACGCCGGCACGCTCGACGAGGCCGTTGAGCACCTGGGCCGACAGTTCACCGGGGTGAACCCCGGACAGCCCGCCGTTGCGCTTGCCGACGGGCGACCGTACTGCCTCGACGATGACGGCTTCAGCCATGACACTTCTCCTTCGAAGTTCGATGATTCACCCACACGCGGGGGTCCACCCCCGAACGTAAACGAACAAGGTTTACTAGGTCAACCTACTGGTTGGTGGACGGCGCCTCATGGCCCGTCAGGGGTGCCGCCGAACGTAGCGGAGGGTCGCACAGCCTGGTCATTCGGGATAACGTTTCGTCCCTCCCGCGTGTCGCGTCGCGGCGCCGCCCTGAGTCCTTCGCTCTCAGTGGCCGACACACATGGTTTACTGAGTTGTACAGCTGGCTGACGGCCAGAATCGCTTGGGGAGATGTGGTGGCTCGAAGTACACCGCTGGCGCCGATGATCGGTCCGGACGGCGTCGGCGCCGGAACGACGGTCCGGTCTCCGAAGACGGCCGAGCTCGTCGCGGGCACGCTGCGCCGGATGGTGGTCGACGGCCAGCTCAAGGACGGCGACTTCCTCCCCAACGAGGCCGAGCTGATGGCCCACTTCGGGGTGAGTCGACCGACCCTGCGGGAAGCGGTCCGGGTCCTGGAGTCCGAACGCCTCGTCGAGGTGCGGCGCGGTTCGCGCACCGGCGCTCGTGTGCGGGTGCCAGGTCCGGAGATCGTGGCGCGTCCCGCCGGCCTGCTCCTGGAGTTGTCGGGCGCGACGATCGCCGACCTGATGACCGCCCGCGCCGGAATCGAGCCGATGGCGGTGCGACTGCTGGCCGAATCCGGTTCCGAAGAGTCGTTCAACGAGCTCGACCGTCTGCTCGAAGAGCACGTGCCGTCGGGCTGGAAGAACGACACCTTGGCCGAGACGACGGGCGATTTCCACAGGCGCGTCGTCGAGCTGTCGGGCAACGCGACGCTGTCCATCATCGCCGGGATGCTGCACGAAATCACGGTGCGCCACAACGCATTCCTGTTCAAGGAACGCCGTCCCGTCTCCCGAGCCGACTTCGACAAGTTGATGCGCTCGTACCGAAAGCTGATGCAGCTGCTGCGATCCGGTGACGGCGCGGCCGCGGAAGCGCACTGGCGCAAGCACCTCGACACCGCGCGGGAACTGCTGTTGCAGGGCCTCGAGGACGTCAAGGTCCGCGACGTCATGGGCTAGCCAGGCGTCACGGGCTGGCTAGGGCGCGTCGGCCTTGTCCCTCTGCCACGTCACGTGCACGGGGATGGTGTCGTCCCACGGCTGTCGTGTCACCATGTCGGCGACGTTGATGTAACCACGCTCGAATTCCCCTGTGGCAGCGTCGACCAAGCGGTATTCCTGGCGCTGCTTGTGGATCGGTTGGCCATCGATCAGCACGATGAGCAGCTCACCGGGCTCGAAGTGGCAGCGTTTCTGCAATGCGTCGATCAGCTGCTCGTTGTGCATGTGTCCGTCGCCGAAGTTCCACCCGATCGCGGTGCTACAGATGCGCTCTCCGTCGGTCAGGACGTAATCGTCCTCGTTGTGTCCCGCCATCACCCGGTGCGCGAGCGTGAACATCGCGCGACCATGAGAGTTGAAGGCGCGGAACGCATATCCCATGTACAGGTACATCTGCGCGGTTTCCGGGCTGCCGTAGTACCGCTCCATCTGGGCCTGGGGCATGCTCGCGATCGAGACCACGTTATCTTCTATCTTCTGTGACGCCGACGGCTTCACACACCACAACCCGGTGTCCCAGTTTCCCGCGTAGTACCGCATGCCAGGAAGGAAGGACACCTTGCGCGGGAACAGGTTTCCCACCACCACGGTGCCCGCGACGACGGCGAACAATACGATCGGCCATGGACTCTGCAGGTCCTTCAGGCCGATGTCGGTATGCCCCACGAACAGTGCGAGCACCGAGAACATCATGAAGACGTTCCACTCCAGCGGAACACCCATCGGAATCGACGACAGAATGCCGAAGTGGAAGACCAGCATCACGAACGCGGCGATGTAGGTCGGCCATCCACCGTGGGAGAAGAACAGCACCAGCGGGACCAGTCCTTCGATCGCGGTGCTGAAATGCGCCAGCCACCGCGACGCCCGGCCTGGCCGCAGATCGTCCGGAAAGTGTTCGAAGAACCTGCGTTTGATCCACTTCGGCCGAAACACGGGGTTGTTGCTCATCATCGTGGAGATGACGAACGGGAAGTGCTTGTTGAGCTTCGAGGTGGCGGCGCCGAGCCAGATCGTCAGGCACACCAGCTTGGCCGCGATGATGATGTCGGGCCCGGCGAACAGGAAGCAGACCGCGAGCGAGGCGTACACCTCGCCGCGCGCGGCCAGGAAGATGACCTTGTCGCGTAGCCCCAGCACGGCGAGGACGCCGAGGATGGCGCCGATCTGCCACACCGGCAGCACACCGACCGTCGTGCCGAGTTCGGGTATCGGCCCGGTGCCGTCGGAGAAGATCGCCACGACGAGCAGCACCAGGAGCACTCCGTAGAGCAGCGCGTCGAACGGTGTGCGGGTGTCGCCTCTGGTCAGCGGGATGCGGTTCGGCCACGGTGGCAGCCGAATCGTCTTCGGCCGCATCCAGTACAGGATCGAACCCATCGGCGGGAAGAACCGGTTGTTGAGGGGGCCGAACCCGCAGCCGAGGCCGACGACCTCGAACAGCATCGTGTACAGCACGACCTTCTCGAACACGATCGGCTCGTTGTACCAGGAGGCGACGTTGGTGAACCCGTCGATGCCGGTGGTGCTGAGCGCGACCAGCCACGCGCCGAGGATGTAGAGCAGGATCTTGACGACGTAGAAGAGGTGGAGGACGACGGGCGTCCCGAATCCCACCTCGGCCCAATGCCGGGCCATCGGCACGATCTTCTCGGCGCGAGTGCCCTTACTCCATTCCTCGAAATCGACGACGGGCGCGTCCTGCTTCAAGAACCCCATGGGAACACAGACTAGAACGTGTTCTAGCTATGCAGGTGCGGTTCGCGACGGGCCCGGCGTCAGGCGTCGGTCTTGGCCGGCGGGCGGTAGAAGATCGCCAGCTGGCCGATGCCGCCGAGGAGGCCGAGACCGAGCGAGATGACCAGACCCCACCAGCCGTGCAGCAGGTCGTAGAAGCTCGTCGAGCTGAACAGCAGATGGTCGAGGCTGATCTTGCCGGCGCCGATCGTGGCGATGCCGACTGCGGCGGCCGCGAGCACGAGGTTGTACTCCCAGCCCTCCTTGACGATGAAGAAGCCGTTGGGCCGATGCACGGTCCATGCAGCGACGAGCATGAGCGCGACGAAGCCCGCCGCCGGGACCGGGGTCAGCAGGCCTACGGCGAGGCCGATGCCGGCGGCCATCTCGGTCGTTGCGGCGACTCGGGCGTGGAACTTTCCCGGCCGCATCCCCATGCTGTCGAACCACCCGGCGGTGCCCTTGAGCCCTCCGGGTCCGAAGAACTTGTTGTAGCCGTGGGCGGCCATGGTCAGGCCCAGGACCACCCGCAAGATCAGCACTCCGACGTCGTACGCAGTCATGCAACAAAATCTAGGCCATGTGTTAAGCCGCTGCCCAGTCCCCCTCTAGGTGCGACGCCGATCCGCCTTGGTCGCGACGATGCCCTCACGCCGACAAAACGACCGGGTATCCCCAGGTCTTCAGGCCATGTTGGGCGCGGTTGTCCCCAAGTTCTGTTTTATCCACAGATGCGGTTGTGACCCTAGTGGGGCGGGTTGGAGGGCGGTTACGTTCGTTCGTATGTTCGATGAGTTGGTGGTGGTGGCCGGTCGGTCCCGGGGTGCGGGGGCGGTGGGGGCGTGGGCGCGGGTGGAAAACGCCGCATGTGCGCGGCGGTTGGCCGCTTCTGCGGACGTGTTGGATCGGTTGATCGGCGAGGCCGGGGCGCTCGATCGTGAGCAGTGGTGCATCGACAACTGGTCGATCGCGGCCGCTGAGGTCGCCGCCGCCCAGGGCGTGTCGCTGGGGGTGGCCTCACACCAACTCTCGATCGCCGATGACCTGCGCCAGCGCCTGCCCGCGGTGGCCGCGGTGTTCGCCGCCGGGGCGCTGTCGTATCGCATGGTGGCCACGGTGGCGCACCGCACCCGGCTGGTACGCGATGGGGCCGCGCTGGC
>NZ_CVTA01000029.1 GCF_001050035.1 Mycolicibacterium komanii | reverse complement strand
CCATCCCCCCCCGGCCGGCGGCCGCGGCCGGCGCCAGCAGCTGGGGATACCGCCCCCCGCCGTGCAGCCGGGTGACGCCGGAAAGCCTGCCGACGTCGGCCAGGTCGTCGTCGTGCGGGCTGCCGGTCTGCACCGGTTTGCACACGGCGACGTCGACGCTGGACAGGCGGGCGTGGCACGCCAGCGCGGCGGTGGCGACGGTCTTGCCGACGCCGGTGTCGGTGCCTGTGATGAGGAGGGTGGTCACCGGCGCACGGCGGCCAGCACGTCGGCGAGAACATCGCTCGCCGAACGCATCTCGTCGTCGGTCAGCGATGCCCGCGCGGTGAGCCGCAGCCTCGACGTGCCGGCGGGCACGGTCGGTGGCCGGAAGCACCCCACCCGCACACCGCGGTCCATGCACGCCACCGCAGCGCCGAACGCCACGTCGGGGTCACCGAGGATCACCGATACCACGGCCGACTCCGGCCGCTCCGGCGCCGAACAGATCGATGCGAGCGCGGCGGCGCGATCGATGACGGCCTGCGCACGCCACGGCTCGGCGATCAGGATGTCGAGCGCCGCCCAGGCCGCACCCACCGCGGCCGGCGCGAGCCCGGTGTCGAAGATGAACGGTCGCGCGGCGTCGATCAGGTGGTCGCGCACGGCCGTCGGGCCCAGCACGACGCCACCCTGGCTGCCGAGCGCCTTGGACAGCGTCGTCGTCATCACGATGTCGGGCGCACCGGCCAGGCCGACCTCGTGCAGCAACCCGCGTCCGCCCGCGCCGCGCACCCCGAGGCCGTGGGCCTCGTCGACGATCAGCAGCGCGCCGTGGCGGCGGCACACCTCGTGCAGTGCGCGCAGCGGGGCGAGGTCGCCGTCGGCGGAGAAGACGGAGTCGGTCAGCACGACCGCGCGTTTCTCGTCGCGCGCCGCCAGCGCGGCCTCCACCGCGGCGACGTCGCGGTGGGGTGTGACGACGACCCGCGCCCGCGACAGCCGGCAGGCGTCGACCAGCGAAGCGTGTGTCAGGGCGTCGGAGATCAGCAGCGACCCGGCGCCCGACAGCGCGACCACCGCGCCGAGGTTGGCCGTGTACCCCGACGAGAACACCACCGCCGACTCCGCACCCACGAAGTCGGCCAGCGTCCGCTCGAAGCCCTCATGCAGCTCGGTGTTCCCCGTCACGAGGCGCGAGCCGGTGGAACCCGCACCCCAGGTCCGCAACGCGGCGACGCCGCCGTCGATGACCGCGGGATGCTGCGACAGGCCCAGATAGTCGTTGGATGCGAGGTCGAGTTCGGTGCCGACCGGCGGCCGGGCCCTCAACGAACGTCGCAGACCCGCGGCACGCCGCTGCCTTTCGACATCGTCGAGCCACGCCAGCGGGGAGAGACCTGCGCGCGTCACCGTGCTCCTCAGCATCGGACTTGAACAGCGTTCAGGTTAGGGCACCTGCGCACGAGCGCACAAACGGCGGCTCAGCCCAGCGCGCGGGCGACCGCGACCATTCCCGAGGTGATCTGGTCGATCTCAGCGGGAGTGCAGATATAGGGCGGCATGGCGTAGACGAGGTTGCGAAACGGGCGCAGCCAGAGCCCGTGGTCCAGCGCAGCGGGCGTGGCGACCTTCAGGTCGACGGGTCGGTCCATCTCGATCACGCCGATCGCGCCGAGCACCCGCACGTCGGCCACGCCGGGCAGCCCCGACGCGGCGGCCAGCCCCGACCGCAGTCCCGCCTCGATCTCCCGCACCCGCGACCGCCAGTCCTGCCCGAGCAGCACCTCGACCGCGGCCACCGCGACCCTGCACGCCAGCGCGTTCGCCATGAACGTGGGCCCGTGCATCAGCGCGCCCGGCTCGTTCGAACTGATCGTGTGCGCGATCTCACCCGTGCACAGCGTCGCCGCAAGCGTGATGTAGCCCCCGGTCAGCGCCTTGCCCACGCACATGATGTCGGGGCTCACGCCGGCGTGGTCGGCCGCAAAGAGCTCGCCGGTGCGGCCGAATCCGGTCGCGATCTCGTCGAAGATCAGCAGCACCTCGTGCCGGGAGCAGATCTCGCGCAACGAGGCGAGGTAGCGCGGGTCGTGGAACCGCATCCCGCCGGCGCCCTGCACGACGGGCTCGACGATCACCGCGGCCAACTCGGAGGCGTGTTCGGCCAGTTGCTTCTCGAACGCCTCGACATATCCCGCGTCGTAGGCCCGCGGGACCGGCGGCGCGAACTCCTGCGCCATCAGCACGTCCGTCCACAGCGAGTGCATGCCGCCGTCCGGATCGCACACGCTCATCGGGGTGAAGGTGTCGCCGTGGTATCCCCCGCGCCACGTCATCAGGCGGTGTTTGGCGCCGCGGCCGAGGCTGCGCCAGTACTGCAGCGCCATCTTCACGGCCACCTCGACCGACACCGAGCCCGAGTCGCTGAAGAACACGGTGTCCAGGCCGTCGGGGGTGATCTCGACGAGCAACTGCGCGAGCCGGGCGGCCGGTTCGTGCGTGAGCCCGCCGAACATGACGTGGTTCATGGTGGCGAGCTGGTCGGCGATCGCGGCGTCGAGCACCGGGTGAGCGTGGCCGTGGATCGCGGTCCACCAGGACGCCATCGCGTCGAGAACCTGCAGCTCACGGCCGTTGTGGTGGAGGGTCAGCCAGGCCCCGTGAGCCCCCACCGCGACGACGGGGGGAAGCGCTTCCGCGCCGATCGTGCTGTAGGGATGCCAGACGTGCGCGGCGTCGACCGCACCGATCTCGGCAGGCGTCATGGCTGGCACCTTCGGTAGATTATCCGTCGACCATGATGACCCTCGCCCCTCCCCGGTCGGCGCCCGTCACCGATTCGGGACGACCGTCTCGCGCCGCGAAAGCCTCGAGCACTACCCGTGACTCCGCGGCCTACCGGCTCGATCTCGACGGACTGCGGGGCATCGCGATCGCGCTCGTGGCCGTCTTCCACGTGTGGTTCGGCCGGGTCTCGGGCGGCGTCGACGTGTTCCTCGCGCTGTCCGGCTTCTTCTTCGGCGGACGGCTGCTGCGCGCGGCGATGACGCCGGGCGTGTCGCTACGACCGGGTCCGGAGGTGACGCGGCTGATCCGGCGGCTGCTGCCGGCGCTGATCGTCGTGCTCGCCGCGTCGGCGGTGCTGACCGTCGCGATCCAGCCGCAGACGCGCTGGGAGACGTTCGCCGACCAGAGCCTGGCCAGCCTCGGCTACTTCCAGAACTGGGAACTGGCCAACTCGGCGTCGAACTACCTGCGCGCGGGTGAGGCGGTCAGCCCACTGCAGCACATCTGGTCGATGTCGGTGCAGGGCCAGTTCTACATTGCGTTCCTGGCACTGATCTTGTTGTCCGCCCTACTGTTTCGGCGCATCTTCAAACGACACATGCGTGCGGCGTTCGTCGTGCTGCTCAGCGTGCTGACCATCGCCTCGTTCGTCTATGCGATCTACGCCCACAACGCCGACCAGGCGACCGCCTACTACAACAGCTTCGCCAGGGCGTGGGAACTGTTGCTCGGCGCGCTCGTCGGGGCCGTCGTCACCCATCTGCGCATGCCGATGTGGTTGCGCACGACGGCGGCGGTCGTGGCGCTGGCGGCAATCCTGGCGTGCGGCGCGGTGATCGACGGGGTCAAGGAGTTCCCCGGCCCGTGGGCACTGGTTCCGGTCGCCGCCACCATGCTGTTCATCCTCTCCGCGGCGAACCGGGTGGCCGACCCGCACACCGCGGGCCGGATGCCGCTGCCCAACCGGCTGCTGGCGACGAAGCCGTTCGTGTCGCTGGGTGCGATGGCCTACTCGCTGTACCTGTGGCACTGGCCGCTGCTGATCTTCTGGCTGGCCTACAGCGGGCACCGCCGCGCCTCGGTCGTCGAAGGCGCGGTGGTGCTGCTGGTATCCGGGGTGCTGGCGTGGCTGACCACCAAGTACGTCGAGAATCCGCTGCGGTACCGCACCGTCCCGTCCTCGCGCGCCGTCGCCCCGAAGAAGGCGCGACGGCGCCGGCCGCCGGTGGTGCTGGGCTCGGTGGTCGTGCTGCTGGGCGTTGCGCTGACCGCCACGTCGTTCACCTGGCGCGAGCATGTGCTCATCCAGCGCACGAACGGCGCGGAGCTGGTGGCGCTGTCGACGCACGACTATCCCGGCGCCGCCGCGTTGCTGAGCAAGACCAGGGTGCCCAAGCTGCCGATGCGCCCGACCGTGCTGGAGGCCAAGAACGATCTGCCGGAGACCACCGAGGACGGCTGCATCAGCGACTTCGACAACATCGACGTGGTCAACTGCACCTACGGCGACAAGACCGCCAAGCGCACGATCGCGCTGGCCGGCGGCTCGCACGCCGAGCACTGGATCACCGCGCTCGACCTGCTCGGCAAGCGACACCACTTCAAGATCGTCACGTATCTGAAGATGGGCTGTCCCCTCACCACCGAGGAAGTGCCGCTGGTGATGGGCGACAACCGCCCGTACCCGAAGTGCCACGAGTGGAACGAGCGGGTGATGGACAAGCTCATCGCCGACCGCCCCGACTACGTCTTCACCACCTCCACGCGGCCGTGGAACATCAGGCCCGGCGATGTGATGCCCGGGACATACGTCGGCATCTGGCAGGAACTGTCCGACAACAACATCCCGATCCTGGCCATGCGTGACACGCCGTGGCTGGTGCGCAACGGGGAGCCCTTCTTCGCCGCCGACTGCCTCGCCGACGGCGGCGACGCTATCTCCTGTGGAACGCGCCGATCCGACGTACTCTCGGAACACAACCCGACACTCGACTTCGTCAAGCGGTTTCCGTTGCTCAAGCCGCTCGACATGAGTGATGCGGTGTGCCGCAAGGATATTTGCCGAGCCGTGGAGGGGAACGTGTTGCTCTACCACGACGCGCATCACATCTCGAAGACCTACATGCGCACGATGGCACCCGAACTCGGCCGCCAGATCGCCGCCGCCACCGGTTGGTGGGTTGGGTGATGCCCGGCGGTGAACCGGCGGCGGTGCCCACCGTCTGGCCGGGGACGGCCTATCCCCTCGGCGCCACATACGACGGCGCGGGGACGAACTTCTCGGTCTTCTCCGAGGTCGCCGATCGCGTCGAACTGTGCCTCATCGGCAAGGACGGCCGCGAGGAGCGGGTCAACCTCGACGAGGTGGACGGCTACGTCTGGCACTGCTATCTGCCGACGGTAACGCCGGGGCAGCGCTACGGCTTTCGCGTGCACGGCCCGTGGGACCCGTCGGCCGGGCACCGATGCGATTCGAGCAAGCTGCTGCTCGACCCGTACGGCAAGTCGTTCCACGGCGACTTCACCTTCTCGCAGGCGCTGTTCTCCTACGACCTGAACGCCGACGACCTCGCATCGGGCGGAACGCCGCCCCGCGTCGACTCGCTTGGTTCCACGATGACCAGCGTCGTCATCAACCCCTACTTCGACTGGGTGTCCGACCGCGCACCGCGCACCCCGTACCACGAGACGGTGATCTACGAGGCCCACGTCAAAGGCATGACGCAGCGCCATTCCGGTATCCCCGAGGAACTCCGCGGCACCTATGCCGGGCTGTGCCACCCGGTCATCATCGAACACCTCAAGTCGCTGAACGTGACGGCGATCGAGTTGATGCCTGTGCACCAGTTCCTCCACGACCACCGGCTGGTCGACCTCGGACTGCGAAACTACTGGGGCTACAACACGTTCGGATTCTTCGCACCGCACTACGAGTACGCGGCAAACAAACACGCCGGCGGCGCGGTCGCCGAGTTCAAGGGCATGGTCCGGTCCTTCCACGAGGCGGGAATCGAGGTGATCCTCGACGTGGTCTACAACCACACCGCCGAGGGCAACCACCTCGGTCCGACGCTGAACTTCCGGGGCATCGACAACGCCGCCTACTACCGCCTGCTCGACGGCGACCTACGGCTGTACAAAGACTTCACCGGCACCGGCAACAGCCTCAACGCCCGCCATCCGCACACGCTGCAGCTGATCATGGACTCGTTGCGCTACTGGGTGTTGGAGATGCACGTCGACGGGTTCCGCTTCGACCTGGCCGCCACCCTGGCCCGCGAGTTCTACGACGTCGACCGGCTGAGCGCGTTTTTCGACCTGGTGCAACAGGATCCGGTGGTGAGCCAGGTCAAGTTGATCGCCGAGCCGTGGGACGTCGGCGAAGGCGGCTATCAGGTCGGCAACTTCCCAGGTTTGTGGACCGAGTGGAACGGGAAGTATCGCGACACTGTGCGTGATTACTGGCGGGGAGAGCCCGCAACCCTCGGCGAGTTCGCATCGCGGCTGACCGGTTCGTCCGACCTCTACGAGGCGACCGGCCGGCGGCCGGGTGCGAGCATCAACTTCGTCACCTGCCACGACGGCTTCACGTTGAACGACCTGGTGTCCTACAACGAGAAGCACAACGAGGCCAACGGCGAGGACAACCGCGACGGCGAAAGCCACAACCGGTCCTGGAACTGCGGTGTGGAGGGTCCGACCGACGATCCGGAGATCCTGGCGCTGCGCGGTAAGCAGATGCGCAACATCTTGGGCACACTGATGCTTTCGCAGGGCACGCCGATGATCTCGCACGGCGACGAGATCGGCCGCACCCAAAGCGGCAACAACAACGTCTACTGCCAGGACTCCGAGATCTCCTGGATGGACTGGTCGTTGTGCGAGAAGAACGCCGACCTGCTCGCGTTCACGCGCAAGGTCACCCAGCTGCGCAAGGAGCATCCGGTGTTCCGCCGGCGGCGCTTCTTCGAGGGCAAGCCGATCCGCAGCGGCGACCAGGTCCGCGACATCGCGTGGCTGACGCCCGCCGGTGAGGAGATGACGCTCGAGGACTGGGGCGCCGGGCTCGGTAAATGCGTCGCGGTGTTCCTCAACGGCGATGCCATCTCTGCGCCGGACGAACGCGGTGAGCGAGTCGTCGATGACTCGTTCCTGTTGTGCTTCAACGCACATGACCATTCCCAGGACTTCGTCACCCCGACGGGCAGCTACGCCACAGAGTGGACCGCGGCGCTGGATACCGCCGACGCCACCGGGTCCACCGAGTTGGTGGCCAAGGCCGGCGAGAAGATCTCGCTGCCGGCGCGCTCCCTTCTGGTGATGCGTAAGACGGCGTGATGACGCCTGCGATGCCGGTCTCTTCGACCTACCGTCTCCAAATGCGCGGCGATGCCTTCACTTTCGCCGATGCCGAGAAACTTCTCGACTACTTCTCGGCCCTCGGCGTGTCCCACCTGTATTTGTCGCCAATCCTCACCGCCGCCGAAGGCTCCACGCACGGCTACGACGTCACCGACCCGACCACGGTGTCGGCCGAACTCGGCGGGCCCGAGGGATTCGCCCGGTTGTCGCACGCCGCGCGCGAGAAAGGCATCGGCCTGGTCGTCGACATCGTGCCCAACCACGTCGGCGTCGAGAAGCCAAAGCAGAACGCGTGGTGGTGGGACGTGCTCAAGCACGGGCGCGAGTCGACCTATGCCTCCTTTTTCGACATCGACTGGGATCTCGACGGCGGGCGCGTCGTGCTGCCGGTGCTCGGTTCCGACGACGACGCAAACGATCTCGAGGTCGACGCCAGCGGTGACGAACCCGTGCTGCGCCTCGGCGACCTCGTCTACCCGATCGCCCCCGGCACCGAAAGCGGGACCGGACCCCAGGTGCACGATCGCCAGCACTATCACCTGATCGGTTGGAAGAACGGCATCTGCGGCTATCGGCGGTTCTTCTCGATCACCTCGCTGGCCGGATTGCGCCAGGAGGACCGTGCCGTCTTCGACGCCACCCATTCCGAGGTCAAGCGTTGGTTCGACGAGGGCCTGGTCGACGGCATCCGCATCGACCACCCGGACGGCCTTTCCGATCCGGCCGGCTACCTGACCTGGCTGCGCGAACTGACCGGACCGGACGCATGGATCGTCATCGAGAAGATCCTGGCCGCCGACGAGCCGCTGGAACCGACGCTGCCCGTCGCCGGCACCACCGGGTACGACGCGATGCGCGAGATCGGCGGGGTGTTCATCGATCCGTCGGGCGCAGAGGCACTGACCAACCTGTTCGACTCCACCGGGTTGGCCTATGGCGCGATGCCCGAGCTCGGCCGCACCCTCAAGGCGAATGCGGTGACCGAGACCCTGGGCAGCGAGCTGGCCCGTTTGCGCCGCACCATCGTCGGCGCCACCGGTGCCGACCACGACGATCTCCCCGCGGCGATCGCGGCTCTGCTCAGCCGTATCGACGTGTACCGCTCCGACTACCGTTCCCTGTCGGGCGTCCTGCCGAGCGCGCTCGCCGAAACAGCCTCCGCCGAACCGCAATTGGCGGCACCCCTGGCGCTCATCGCCACTGCGATGGCGGTCAACGCGGAGGCCGAGGTCCGATTGCAGCAGCTGTGCGGGGCGGCGACGGCGAAGTCGATGGAGGACTGCCTGTTCTACCGCGATGCCCGGCTGGTCTCGCTCAACGAGGTGGGTTCCGAACCACATCACTTCGGGGTGAGCGTCGCCGAATTCCACCAGCGCGCCGCGGTGCGCGCGCGGATGTGGCCGTCCGCGATGGTCGGCTTGACCACGCACGACACCAAGCGCGGCGAGGACGTGCGGGCACGCATCGGGTTGCTGTCCCAGGTGCCCTCGCTGTGGGCGGAGCTGATCGGCAAGTGGACGCTGAGCACCCCTCCGCCGGATGCCCGCACGGGACTGTTCCTGTGGCAGAACGTGTTCGGCGTCTGGCCGGTCGACGGTTCGATCACCGACGAGCTGCGCCAGCGCGTGCACGCCTACGCCGAGAAGGCGATCCGCGAGGCGGCCGAGCACACCACCTGGAACGATCCGGACACCGAGTTCGAGACCGCCGTTCACACCTGGCTGGATGCCGTGTTCGACGGCCCCGTGGCCACCGAGATGACGTCGTTGGTGGAGCGCCTCGACCTGCACGCCCGTAGCGACGCCCTGGGGCAGAAACTGCTGGCGCTCACCGTACCTGGCGTCCCCGACATCTATCAGGGCACCGAGCTGTGGGAGGACAGCCTGGTCGATCCGGACAACCGCAGGCCGGTCGACTATTCGGCTCGCCGCGACGCGTTGGAGGCCATGCGCCATCCGAAGCTGCGGGTGGTCGGCTCCGCATTGGCGGTGCGGCGGGACCGGCCCGCGACGTTCTCGGCGGGCGGCTACATCCCGCTGCTGGCCGACGGACCGGCGGCGCAACACCTCGTGGCGTTCGTGCGTGGTGAGGACGCGCTGACCGCTGTCACCCGGCATTCGGTGCGGCTGTCCGAAACCGGTTGGGGCGACACCGCACTGGAACTGCCGCCCGGTACGTGGTCCGACCGCATCGGCGGGCGCCGACACAGCGGGCGGGTGCTGGCCGCCGAGCTCTTCACCGAATTACCAGTCGCGCTATTGGAGCGGGTCGATGGCTGAATTCCGGGTGTGGGCGCCCCGGCCGGAGCGGGTCCGCCTCGACGTCGACGGTGAGCTGCACGAGATGAGCCGGACCGACGACGGATGGTGGAGCGCCGAGGTCGAGGCCGCGCCCGGCGCCCGTTACGGCTTCGTGCTCGACGACGACCCGAAGGTGCTTCCCGATCCCCGCTCCCCCCGCCAACCCGACGGCGTTCACGAGAGATCGCAGCTGTGGCAACCGGATCCGTCGGCGTGGACGGACGGCGACTGGGCCGGCCGCTCGATCGAGGGTGCGGTGATCTACGAGCTGCACGTCGGAACCTTCACCCCCGAAGGCACTTTCGACGCCGTGATAGACAAGCTGGACTACCTTGTCGACCTCGGGGTCGACCTCGTCGAGCTGATGCCCGTCAACGCGTTCGGCGGAACCCACGGGTGGGGCTACGACGGTGTGCTCTGGTACGCGGTGCACGAACCCTACGGCGGGCCTGACGCGCTGGTACGCCTGATCAACGCCTGCCACGAACGCGGGCTCGGCGTGCTGATCGACGCCGTCTTCAACCACCTGGGTCCATCGGGGAACTACTTGCCGATGTTCGGCCCGTACCTGAGCACCGGCAGCAACCCGTGGGGCGAGTCGATCAACATCGCCGACGCCGACGCCGACGAGGTGCGGCGCTACATCATCGACTGTGCGCTGCGCTGGATGCGCGACTTCCACGCCGACGGCCTGCGCCTGGACGCCGTGCACGCGCTCGTCGACACCACCGCGATCCACATCCTCGAAGAGCTGTCGGCCGAGACCGACGCGCTCGCAGCGGAGTTGGGGCGGCCGCTGTCGCTGATCGCCGAGAGCGACCTCAACGACCCGCGGCTGATCACCCCCCGTGACGGCGGCGGGCTCGGAATGACCGCGCAGTGGGACGACGACATCCACCACGCGATCCATTCCGCCGTGTCCGGCGAACAGCAGGGCTACTACAACGATTTCGGAACGCTGGAGGTGCTGGCCACCACGCTGAAGAACGGCTACTACCACGCGGGTACGTATTCGTCGTTCCGGCACCGCAGGCACGGGCGCCCGCTGGACACCGCCACGATTCCGGCCACCCGACTGCTGGCGTACACGCTGACCCACGACCAGGTGGGCAACCGGGCCGTCGGCGACCGCCCGTCGCAGAACCTGAGCTTCGGCCAACTCGCGGTCAAGGCCGCACTGGCGCTCGGAAGCCCGTACACGGCAATGCTTTTCATGGGCGAGGAATGGGGTTCCTCGTCGCCGTTCCAGTTCTTCAGCTCACATCCCGAGCCCGAACTGGCCCGCGCCACCGCCGAAGGGCGCAAGCGGGAATTCGCCGAGCACGGCTGGGACGCCGACGCGATTCCGGATCCGCAGGATCCCGAGACATTCCGGCGGTCGAAGCTGAAGTGGGACGAGATCGACGACGGTGACCACGGCCGTTTGCGTCGGGTGTACCGGGAGCTGATCGCGTTGCGGCACAACGAGCCCGACCTCGCCGACCCGTGGCTGGACAATTTCGAGGTCGACCACGACGAGGACCGCCGCTGGATCGTGATGCACCGCGGGTCGCTGTCCATCGCCTGCAACCTCGGCACGGACGCGGTCGACGTCCCGGTCACCGGAGAAGTGGTGCTGGCATGGGGTGAGCCGGAGGCGGGTGCGACTTCGACGCGGGTGCCGGGACACTCGTTCGCAATCGTCCGCCGAAACTGAACTTCCGCGCGGATTCTGCGCGAAAAGTCCGACACAACTTCAGTTTCGCCGAGCGATCTCCAGCAAGACCTCCGCAAGAGCCTGCGGTCTCGAGAGGAACGGCGAATGACCGCCCCCGATTTCGATGACGTCCGCGTCGAGGTCATGAGCCATCCGCCTGGACCAGTCAGGGTTCACGACGCGATCGTCAGTGCAGATCACCGGCCAGCGAATGCGCGACCAGCACCACGTCATCATCACACCCGCGTAGCGCAGTGCACACAACGTCGGCGTAGGCCTCGAAGTCCGCGGACCCATCCTCATTCGGCAGGTCGGGCGCGATCACATCGTGGCCCGTACCAGTCAGAATCGGAGCCAGCCGATTCCAACACCCGGCGCTGTGCCACGCCCCGTGCACCAGGGCGAACGTCGTCACTCGAAAATCGTAAGAGCGACCGACCCGCTGCGGGGCGAATCCGACTGCGTCAGAGCAGGTAGCGGTAGGCCGGTGAACCCGGCTCGAGCGCCTCGACATGGATGTCGGAGGCGCGCATCCGCTCGAGCAGGCCCTCGAAGTCGGTCGCCGAACCCAGTTCGATGCCGACCAGCGCCTCGCCGGTCTCGCGGTTGTTGCGCTTGATGTACTCGAACAGGGTGATGTCGTCGTTCGGGCCGAGGACCTGGTCGAGGAAGCGGCGGAGCGCGCCCGGCTCTTGCGGGAAGTCGACCAGGAAGTAGTGCTTGATGCCGAGGTGGACCAACGAACGCTCCAGCACCTCGCCGTATCGTGACACATCGTTGTTGCCGCCCGAGATCACGCACACCACAGTCGATCCCGGTTCGATGTCCGTCTCCAGCAACGCCGCCACCGACAGCGCGCCCGCCGGCTCGGCGATGATGCCCTCGTTCTGATACAAATCGAGCATCGCGGTGCATACGGCGCCCTCGTCGACGGTCGTCATCGACACCATGTCGCCCGCGGCGGCCAGCGCTTCGTAGGGCAGCGTTCCCGCCCGGTTCACCGCGGCGCCGTCGACGAATTGGTCGACGTCGTTGATCGTCACGGGCTCACCTGCGGCCAGCGCCGCGATCATCGACGGCGCGCCCGCGGGTTCGACCCCCAGCACTGAGGTTCCGCTCGTGCGTTCGGCCAGATAGATCGTGATGCCCGCGACGCAGCCACCGCCGCCGACCGGGACGATGACGAGGTTCGGTTCCTCGTCGAGTTGGTCGAGGATCTCAACGGCGATCGTGCCCTGCCCCGCCATCGTCCGCAGATCGTCGTACGGCGGCACCAAGGTCGCACCCGTGCGCGCGATGTCCGCCAACGCGGCGGCCGCGGCGTCGTCGTAGGTCCGGCCACCGACGATCAGCTCGATGAACTCGCGGCCGTGGTACCGGATGCGGTCACGCTTCTGCTTCGGGGTCTTGCCCGGGACGTACACCCGGCCGCGGACACCCATCGAGCGGCACGCCATCGCGAAACCCTGCGCGTGGTTGCCCGCCGACGAACACACCACGCCGGCGGCCAGCTCGTCGGCCGACAACTGCATCAGTAGGTTGTGTGCGCCGCGCAGCTTGTAGGACCGAACGGGCTGCAGGTCCTCGCGCTTGAGGTATACCGTCGCGCCGGTCGCGTCCGACAGCCGCTCGCTGAGCTGGAGCGGGCTGCGCACCACGACCTCCGCAATTCGCTGAGCGGCCTCGTCGATATCGGCCGCACGAAGCGGCGACGTCCTCGGGCTCTGGCTCAGTTCAGCGGACACTTGTCAATGGTGCCACCAACCAGCGGTTTTCAAGAAATCGGGGTCAGCACGAAAACCGGGATCTGACGGTCGGTCTTCTTCTGGTACTCGGCGTAGTCCGGCCAGGCCGCCACGGCACGCTCCCACCAGAGCGCTTTCTCGTCGCCGGTGACCTCGCGCGCCTCATACTCCCTGGTCACCGGGCCGTCCTGCAGCTCCACCCGCGGATGGGCCTTGACGTTGTGGTACCAGACCGGGTGCTTCGGCGCGCCCCCCAACGACGCCACGATCGCGTACTGACCGTCGTGCTCCACCCGCATCAGCGGGGTTTTGCGGATCTTGCCCGTCTTCGCACCGACCGTCGTCAGAAGGATGAGGGGCTTGCCCTTCAGGTCCACGCCCTCGGTGGTGCCGGATTCCGCGATCTGGTCGGCGTGTTCTCTCACCCAGTCCCAGGGACTCGGTACATACTCTCCGGAAAGTGGCATCTCACCAGCTTAGACGCGCTAGTCATCCGCTCACCTGATCCGGCGTTTCGGCTGGTCGAAAACTCAGTTACGAGCTATCGTGTTTCCATGACCACCGCAGGCAACTTCCGCACCGCGGCCGCACGCGTGACGTGCGACGTGCCGGTCGCCGGTGTGCCGTGGCCCGCGTACAAACTGATCGCCCTCGTGCTGGGTGTCGTTGTCGCGCTGGCGGTCGGAATGGCGACCGCGACGGCCGCTACGGCGGTGCTCGCCGGCGCAGCGGTGGGGGCCGTCACCTGGGTGGCGTTCAGCGCGCTCTGCTCGTCGCGCCTCTAGTCCTCGATCAGTCGTTTCAGCGTCGCCAGGTCGGCGGCCACCGCATCGGTGTCGGCATCGAACTCCTCGTCGGTCATTCCCTCTCGTCGGCGCACGCTGAAGACCACCTCGCAACGCGGCGCCTCACCGTCGGCCGGCACGCCCCACGGCTGCACCCGCATCGGGTTGTAGACCGCTTCCCCGGTCGGCAGGCGTACCACGTGGTCGAGCACGCCGAAGTCGTTGCGCGGCGAGAACTCGACGGTCACCTCGCCCATCGGCGAGTCCGCCACCCATCCCCTCGTCGTCTGGCGCAGGCCGCCCTCCGCGAGCCCGGCGGCCCACCGCGGCCATGTCTGCGGGTCCGCGGCGAACTCGTAGACGGCCTCGGGCGGCGCGGCGATCTGGATGCTGACGTGTCGTGACTCCATACGGCCATCCTGGCGCATCACACTGACCTAATGGAGTCACCGCCGGATCAGCATCACGTGCCGCTCTGGCTGCGGCGCGGCGATCCCGAGAGCACCATCCCCGTGCTGCTCGCCGTGCTGGCGGTCATGGCGTTGCAGCTGGCGATCCCGAAGGATTACACGCTGGTTCCGCGGTGGCCGCTGCTCGTGTCGGAGGGGCTCCTGCTGCTGGTACTGCTGGCGATCAACCCGCGAGTCATGACGCGGCGGACGCGCTTCGGCCGGTACGCCACCTGGGTTCTGCTCGCGGTGATCACGCTCGACAACACGCTGTCGGCGGTCGTGTTGGCCGTCGGCATCCTCAGCGGCGGCGAGAGCAACGACGCGGCGGTGCTGCTCGGCAGCGGCGCGTCGATCATCGTCACCAACGTGATCGTGTTCGGCATCTGGTACTGGGATCTGGACAGGGGCGGGCCGTTCGCCCGTCACGCCGGAGAGCGGCCCTATCCCGACTTCCTGTTCCCACAGATGACGACTCCCGGTGTGGCCGAACCGGATTGGCGGCCCACCTTCGTCGACTACCTCTACGTCAGCGTGACGAACGTGATGGCGTTCTCCCCGACCGACACCATGCCGCTCGCACGCTGGGCCAAGATGATGATGACCGTGCAGGCGATCGTCGCGTTGGGCACCGCCGGGCTCGTCGTCGCACGGGCGGTGAATGTCCTGAACTGACCGTCAGCCGCCCAGGCAGCCGGGACCCAGCAGCGCCTTCAGGTCGCCCATCAACGCCGACGACGGGGTCACCCGCAGCGACGTGTCGAGTTCGAGCGTGGTGATCCGCTCCCCGCTGATCAACCGCAGATGCACCTGCGACGTGCCGGGATGACGCGCGAGAACCTGCTTGAGCGCGGTCACCTTGTCCACCGTGCACTGTCGCGTCGGCAGGCTGACCGCCAGCGGGCGATCCAGTTGCGCATTCGAGAAGTCCGGCACGACAAGGTCGTTGGCGATCAGCGAGATCCGGTCGTCGCGGATCGCCACCTTCGCGCCGACCAGCACGACCGCGTCGTCAGCGATCTCGGCGCCGAACGTCGAGTAGGTCTGCGGGAAGAACAGCACCTCGATGCCGCCGGTCAGGTCCTCGAGTTGCGCTGACGCCCAGGGTAACCCGTTCTTGTTGACCCGTCGGTTCACCGACGCCAGGATGCCGCCGACCCGAACCTGCGTGTCGTTGGGGACGTCGCCGTCGAGGATGGCTGGGATCGCGGTGTCGACCTGGGCGGCCAGCAGGTGGGCGATGCCGTTGAGCGGATGACCGGAGACGTAGAGGCCGAGCATCTCGCGTTCCAGCGCGAGCTTGTGCTTGTCCTCCCACTCCTCGTCGGGCACCTTGATGGTGAACACCGCGTCCGTGGCCGTGTCGGCGCCGCCGAACAGGTCGAACTGCCCCATCGCCTCGGCCTTCTTGGTGCCGAGCACAGAGTCGACGGCGTCGGTGTGGATCAGGAACAGCCCCTTGCGCGGGTGCCCCAGCGAGTCGAACGCGCCTGCCTTGATCAGCGACTCGGCGACCTTCTTGTTGCAGGGCCCGATTTCGATCTTGTTCAGGTAGTCGGAGAAGTCGATGAACTTCCCCTTCTCGGTGCGCGTGTTGATCACCGAGGCAACGACATTGGCGCCGACGTTGCGCACCGCGCCGAGCCCGTAGCGGATGTCCTCGCCGACCGAGGCGAAGTTCAGGTGCGACTCGTTGACGTCGGGCGGGAGCACCGTGATGCCGAGCCTGCGGCAATCGGCCAGATATACCGCGGCCTTGTCCTTGTCGTCGCCCACCGACGTGAGCAGCCCGGCCATGTACTCGGCCGGGTAGTTGGCCTTGAGGTAGGCCGTCCAGTACGAGACCAGGCCGTAGCCGGCCGCGTGCGACTTGTTGAAGGCGTAGTCGGCGAACGGCAGCACGGTGTCCCACAGCGCCTTGATGGCGGCGGCGGAGAAACCGTTCGCCTTCATGCCCTCGGAGAAGCCCTCGAACTCCTTCTCCAGGACTTCGCGCTTCTTCTTGCCCATCGCCTTGCGCAGAATGTCTGCTCGGGCCAGCGAGTAACCGGCCACCTTCTGCGCGATGCGCATGATCTGCTCTTGGTAGACGATCAGGCCGTAGGTCTCGGCGAGGATCTCGCGCAGCGGTTCCTCGAGTTCCGGGTGGATCGGCCTGATCGCCTGCCGGCCGTTCTTGCGGTCGGCGTAGTCGTTGTGGGCGTTCATGCCCATCGGCCCGGGCCGGTACAGCGCGATCACCGCGACGACATCCTCGAAGCCGGTCGGCTGCATGCGCCGCAGCAGGTCGCGCATCGGCCCGCCGTCGAGCTGGAACACGCCGAGCGTGTCGCCGCGGCCCAGTAGCTCGTAGGTCGGTTTGTCGTCGAGCGGAACGGATTCCAGGTCGAGCTCGATACCGCGGTTGGCCCGGATGTTCTCCAGCGCATCACCAATGATCGTCAGGTTGCGCAACCCGAGGAAGTCCATCTTCAACAGGCCGATGGCCTCGCACGACGGATAGTCCCAGCCGGTGATCACCGCGCCGTCCTGCGGACGTCTCCACAGCGGGATCGCGTCGATCAGCGGCTCGGAGCTCATGATCACCGCGCAGGCGTGCACGCCGGCGTTGCGCACCAGACCCTCGAGCCCGCGGGCGGTCTCGTAGATGGTGCGGACGTCGGGGTCGGTGTCGATCAGGCCACGGACCTCGGCGGCCTCCTTGTACCGCTCGTGGTTCGGGTCGGTGATCCCCGACAGCGGGATGTCCTTCGCCATGATCGGCGGAGGCAGCGCCTTGGTGATCCGGTCGGCGATGGCGAAGCCCGGCTGGCCGTAGTGCACACGCGCCGAATCCTTCAGCGCCGCTTTGGTTTTGATGGTGCCAAAGGTGATGACCTGGGCCACCCGGTCGCTGCCCCACTTGTTGGCGGCGTAGCGGAGCATCTCACCGCGGCGACGGTCGTCGAAGTCGATGTCGATATCGGGCATCGACACACGCTCGGGGTTGAGGAACCGCTCGAACAGCAGCCCGTACGGGATGGGGTCGATGTTCGTGATGCCCAGCGCGTAGGCGACCAGCGAGCCGGCGGCCGACCCGCGGCCGGGCCCGACCCGGATGTCGACCGACCGCGCGTAGTTGATGAGGTCGGCGACGATCAGGAAGTACGACGGGTAGCCCTTGTCGCAGATGACCTTGATCTCGTAGTCGGCGCGGTCGAGGTACTCCTGCGGCACCTCGCTCGACGGGAAGCGCCGGTTGAGCCCCTCGTGAACCTCGTGGCGCAGCCAGGTTTCGGGGGTGTGGCCCTCGGGGACGGGGAAGACCGGCATCCGGTCGCGCACCGTCCACACGTCCTCGTACGACGTCACCCGCTCGGCGATCAGCAGTGTCGAATCGCATGCGCCTGGCACCTGGCCGTCCCACAGCGCGCGCATCTCCGCCGCGGTCTTGAGGTAGTAACCGTCACCGTCGAACTTGAAGCGGTTCGGATCCGACAGTGTCTTACCGGTCTGGATGCACAGCAGCGCTTCGTGGTTCTGCGAGGCGTCGCGGGTGACGTAGTGGCAGTCGTTGGTGGCCAGCGGCGGGATGCCGAGCTTGCGCCCGATGTCGAGCAGCCCCTCGCGCACGCGGCGTTCGATGTCGAGGCCGTGGTCCATCAGCTCGAGGAAGAAGTTCTCCGGGCCGAAGATCTCCCGCCACTTGGCCGCAGCCTCCAGCGCTTCGCGGTCGTGGCCGAGCCGCAGCCGGGTCTGCACCTCGCCGGACGGGCAGCCGGTGGTGGCGATGATGCCCTCGGCATGTTCGGCGATCAGCTCGGCGTCCATGCGCGACCACTTGCCGAGCTGACCCTCGAACGACGCGAGCGACGACAGCTTGAACAGGTTGCGCAGCCCGGTCGCGTTCTCGGCCACCATCGTCATGTGGGTGTAGGACCCGCTGCCCGATACGTCGTCGCCCTTCTGGCTGGGATCACCCCACAGCACGCGCTTGGTGTCGAAGCGCGACGCCGGCGCGATGTAGGCCTCGACACCGATGATCGGCTTGATCCCGGCGTCGGTGGCCGCGTTGTAGAACTCGCTGGCGCCGAACATGTTTCCGTGGTCGGTCATCCCGATCGCGGGCATCTCGAGTCGCTGAGCCTCGGCGAGCATCGGCTTGACCTTCGCGGCACCGTCCAGCATCGAGTACTCGGTGTGGTTATGCAGGTGCACGAACGAACGCGAATCCAAAAGGCTCATAGGGAGGCCAGTCTATGGCCGCATTCCGACACTTCCCGGCGTGTCGCAGAAGCGTGTCTTCGAGGCGCGCGAAGAAATCCCGGGGCGCCCTAGACGGGCAGGCCCCGCGGTGATCCGAGCAAGCCCCGCCGCAACAGCCGATTGAGTTGCTTGGCAACCGCAATACCCGGTTCGGAGCCGTGTACGAACCGCCCGAAGAACCCCATCCCCCAGAACATCGCCGAGAGCATGTTGACCACTGCGGCGGCATCCGCGTCGCCGGGGATCTCGCCACGGCGGATCGCACCGTCGACCATCCACGCGTAGAAGTCAGCCACTGCCTCGGCGACCGGCGTGACGCTGCCCCGCAGCCCGGGATGTCGATGCAGTTCGAGCCGCGAGGAGATGACGAACCGCATCATCGAGCCGTCCGAAGGGTCCAGTTCCCCCGCGGCCGCGAAAAACGCCGTCAGCTGCTCCATCAAGGTGTCTCGGCGCTTCCCGGCCGCGATCGAGGCCGACACCATCGCGAACGCCTCGCGCTGCAGGCTGTCGTAGAGGTCTTCCTTGGTGGCGAAGTAGTAGTGCATGGTGGGCCTGCTGATCCCGGCCCGCACCGCGATGGCCTTGAACGTCGCCGCTTCGTACCCGCGCTCGTTGATCACCGCGCGGGCCGCACGCAGGATGCCCGCCCGCGTCTCGGCCGAGTCCGATCCGGCGGGACGTCCGCGTCCGCGGGCGGCTGGAGCCAACCCGGGTTCGTCGACCACGAGCAAACGTTATGACATTGCTAGATCAAGGTCAACTGGGAGACTCGCAAAGTTCTCGTTCGGCACGGGACCGGCGTATGGCGTCGCCGCTGAAGACGAGCAGCGCGACCCAGATCAGGGCGAAACCCAGCCAGCGTGCCGGGGGCATCGGCTCCCTGCCGATGAGCACGCCCCAGCTCATCTGCATCACCGGGGTGATGTAGAACAGCAGGCCCATCGTCACCAGCGGCAATCGCTGCGCGGCCGCGGCGAACAGCAGCAGGGGGATGGCCGTCACCAGCCCGGACAGCACCATCAGCGCGACGTGCCCGCCGCCGTAGCCGGTAAAGGTGCCGTGCCCGGTGCTCTGCAGGACGGCGATGTAGGCGAGCGCGAACGGCGTGGCGATGCCGGCCTCCACCCCGACACTGACGCGCGGATCGGTCGAGACCGCTTTCTTCACCGCGCCGTAGAGGCCGAAGGACAGCGCCAGGCCGAGGCCGATGTACGGCGGCGCGCCCACTTCCACCGTCAGCACCACCACGCCGATGACCGCGACGGCCAACGCGGCGAACTGCGCGCGGTTGAGCCTCTCCCGATAGACGATCAGTCCCAGCGCGACGACCACCAGCGGGTTGATGAAGTAGCCGAGGGCCGCGTCGACCACATGCCCGTTGTTGACGGCATAGACGTAGATCCCCCAGTTGATGGAGATCAGCGCCGACGCGGCGGTGAGCAGCAGCCAGGTGCGCCCGGTCATCTTCTTGAGGTCGCCGAGCCTGCGCACGGCGGCGACCACGACGACCATCAGCAGGAAATTCCACACGATGCGGTGCGCCAGCACCTCGACGGCCGATGCGGGCTTCAGCAGCGGGAAGAAGGCGGGGAACGTCCCCCAGCACGCATAGGCGCCGACGCCGAACAGCAAGCCGGGTCTGCGTGTGTCGCTCACAGTTCGTGGTTGCGCAGTGCGTCGAGGGCGTGTTGCAGGTCGTCCGGATAGGGGCTGGTGATCTCGATGCGACGCCCGTCGGCAGGATGCGCGAACGCCAGCGAGCGCGCGTGCAACCATTGCCGTTCCAGCTCGAGCCGCTTGGCCAACGTGGGATCTGCTCCGTAGGTGAGGTCGCCGACGCACGGGTGATGCAACGCGGCGAAATGCACCCGAATCTGGTGTGTACGACCGGTTTCCAGCTCGATGTCGAGCAGGCTCGCCGCGCGGTGCGCCTCGAGGGTGTCGTAGTGGGTCACGCTGTGCCTGCCGTTCTCGGTGACCGCGAACTTCCAGTCGTGTCCGCGGTGGCGGCCGATGGGCGCGTCGATCGTTCCGCTCGACGGATCGGGATGTCCCTGCACCAGAGCGTGATAGCGCTTCTCGACGGTGCGCTGTTTGAAGGCCCGCTTGAGGACTGTGTATGCGCGCTCCGACAGCGCGACGACCATGACCCCCGACGTGCCCACATCGAGGCGGTGCACGATGCCCTGGCGTTCGTGGATGCCCGAGGTGCTGATCCGGAAGCCCGCCGCGGCCAGGCCGCCGAGCACAGTCGGGCCCGACCATCCGACCGTGGCATGGGCGGCGACGCCAGGCGGCTTGTCCACCGCGACGATGTCCTCGTCGGAGTACAGGATCCCCATGCCGTCGATCTCGACCGGTGTGTTCTCAACCGGCGCAGGGGCTTCGGGCAACCGCACGTCGAGCCAGGCGCCCGCGACCAGCTTGTCCGACTTGCCGGCGCGGGTGCCGTCGATCTCGACACCGCCCTCCTCGGCCAACGCCGCGGCGGCCGTGCGCGACAAGCCGAGCAGACGTGCCAGACCCGCGTCGACGCGCATTCCCGCCAGGCCCTCGGGGATGGGAAGGGACCGATCGGCCATCTATTCGTCCTCGGCGGCCTTCCGCCGCCCGACGGTGTCGTAGTCGAAGCCGAACAACGACAACGCCACCAGCAGGATCGCCCCGCCGACCACGCACGGGTCGGCGACGTTGAACACCGGCCACCACCCGATCGAGAGGAAGTCGACGACGTGGCCCTGAAGCGGGCCGGGCGACCGGAAGAAGCGGTCGATGAGGTTGCCGAGCGCGCCGCCGAGGATCATGCCCAACCCGACGGCCCACCACGGCGACACCAGCCGTCGACCCATCCACACGATCCCGATGACGACGCCGGTGGCGATCAGCGTCAGTACCCAGGTGTATCCGGTGGCCATCGAGAACGCGGCACCCGAGTTGCGCACCAGGGTCCAGGTCACGGTGTCGCCGATGATCGACACCGGCTGCCCCGGAGTGAGCAGCTTGACCGCGAGAACCTTGGTGACGACGTCGGTGACCAGCACCGCGGCGGCGATGCCGAGTAACAGCGGTAGTCGTCGCCTGGGCGGCGCCACCTTTTCGGGCGTCTTGTCGGCCACGTCCGGGTCGTCAGTCACTGCACCATCATCCCAAAACCCCGATGGGGAAGAATTCCGCACCATGGGTCGCCTCGTCGTCGTCACCACCGGCGGCACCATCGCAAGCGCCGCGGACCCCGACGGCGTCAAGCGACCCGCCCGCAGCGGAGCCGAACTCGCGTCGGGTCTCGAGGTCGAGGTGGTCGACGTGATGGCGGTCGACAGCTCGCAGCTGACCCCCGCCGACTGGGATCGCATCGGTGCTGCCGTCACCGCAGCGGCCGACGCCGACGGCGTCGTCGTCACCCACGGCACCGACACCATGGAGGAGACTGCGCTGTGGCTCGACCTGACCTACCGCGGCAGCGCGCCGGTGGTGCTGACAGGAGCCCAACGCGCTGCCGACGCACCGGACGCCGACGGCCCGGCGAATCTCCGTGATGCACTGACCATTGCGGGCAGCCCACAGGCGCGGGGCCTCGGTGTGGTGGTCACCTTCGCGGGCACGGTGTGGCAGCCGCTCGGATTGCACAAGGCGGCGACCGGCGATCTGCGCGGATTCGCGGGCACCGTGATCGGCGATGTCTCACCGGGCGGACTCACCCTGCAGGCGACGAAGGAGCGACCGAACTTCGGTGCGCTGTCGGCCGCGGCCGCCCCGAGGGTCGACATCGTCGCGGCCTATCCGGGTGCCGACGCGGTGGCGATGGACGCCTGCGTCGCCGCGGGCGCCCGCGGAATCGTGGTGGAGGCGCTGGGCGCGGGTAACGCCGGCGAGGCGGTGATCGACGGCGTGCGCCGACTCTGCGACGCCGGAGTGGCCGTCGCGGTGTGCACCCGCGTGCCGGGAGCACGCGTCAGCCCCGCATACGGGCCGGGCCACGACCTCGTCGCCGCCGGCGCCGTGCCGGTGCGCCGATTACGGTCTGCGCAGGCGCGAGTGCTGCTGATGGCGGCGCTCACGAGCGGGATCGGCGTCGACGAGGCTATCGCCCGCTGGGGTTGACGCGCATGGCAACGTGGACGCGTGCACTTCGAGAACTTGATTCGCCGAGGCGCCACGATGATCGCGGTCCTGGCCCTGGCCCTGTCCGCCGAGGCGGTGGCGAGTGCCGAGCCGCCGCCGGGAGCCGATGCGATCGACGACTACCCCGTCGCCCAGGGCTTCTACCGGCCCGGACCGCCGCCCAACTATCACGTGTTCTTCCGCACACCGGACGGTGTGTTCTGCGGCATCGGGCCCAACGGCGGACCGATCGGCTGTGACTGGGTGCCGATGGACGCCCCGCCCGGAACCAACCAGACGTTTCTGACCAGCGGCGGCCCGGCCGAGTACCGGCACTCCCCCACACCGACGTTCACCCGCGAGGGCGTCGACGTGCTGCCGGCCGGCTACCGGCTCGAAAACTGGGGCGCGAGTTGCGGTGTCGGACATCAGGGCACCGTGACCTGTAAAACGTACGGCGATCACGGCTTTACGATCTCGGCCGTCTACGGGGAGCTCTGGTAGCGCGCCAACTCGGCGACGTAATCCGGCCAGTCGAGGGAATCGACCGGATTGGCCCGCTCGATACCCGGCGTGTCGATCGGGAAGGTGCGCGCCTGCCCCGGCCCGCTCGTGCGCGTCTCGAACCGCACCGTCATCACCCCGTGCCCGGCCCCCTGAATCCAGCCGTGCCCGAAGTCCGGATGGGTGACGTCGTCGCCGATGCGCCATGCGGGTGCGGTGGCGGCGAGGTCCGTGACGGTCGGTGGCAGCCCCGTGTGCGTCACGTCGTCGTCGGACGCCAGCTCCAGGTCCGGGAACAACGACTCCTGCCGAACATCCGAGAGCCCCGAAAACCCAACGCCGAGAAGGCGAATCGGGCCGACCTCGACGGGGTCGAGCAGAAGCCGGCGCGCGGTCGCGATCAACGTGGCCGCGTCGGTGGTGGCATACGGCAGCGTCGCCGAGCGGGTGAGCGTGCTCATGTCGGACTTCTTCAGCTTCACCGTGACGGTGCGCGCGCCGCGGCCGTCCTTCTCCAGGCGGCGGTGGGCGTGCTCGCCGATGGGACCCATCGCCTCGCGGAGCTGGTCGAGGGTGGTCAGATCCTCGGGGAAGGTGGACTCGGCGCTGATCTGTTTGGCGGGCGCGTTCTCGGCCACCGGCCGGTCGTCGATGCCGCGGGCGAGCCGGTGCAGCGCCGGGCCCACCGTGCCGCCGAGGATGTCGGCGGCCTCGGCCTCGCTCAGCGCGGCGAAGGCGCCGATGGTCTCGATGCCGAGCCGGTGCAGCTTCTCCCCCGCGACGGGCCCGATCCCCCACAGCCGGCGCACCGGCAGGCCGTCGAGCAGCGTGCGTTCCTCATCGCGGCTGACCACCCGCATCCCGTCGGGTTTCGCCAGCCCGGACGCGATCTTGGCCGTCTGCTTGCCCGAGCCCGCCCCGATCGACGCGACGAGCCCCGTCACCTCCAGCACCCGTGCCCGCAACGTCCGGCAGAACTCCTCGACCTCACCCGCCGATGCGCCCGCCAGCTCGGCCGGCTCACCGAAAGCCTCGTCGTACGACAGCTGCTCGAGCACCGGCACCATCGACCGCACGGTCTCGAACACCCGTCGGCTGGCCAGCCCGTAGACGACGCCGCGCGGCGGGAGCACCACCGCGGCGGTGCCGACCAACCGGCGGGCCTGGTGCATCGGCATCGCCGACTTCGCGCCGTACACCCGTGACTCATAGCTCGCGCCCGCCACCACGCCGCGGCCGCCCAGCCCGCCGACCAGCACCGGGCGCCCGCGCAACGTGGGACGGGTCAGCTGCTCGACCGACGCGAAGAATGCGTCCATGTCGAGGTGCAGAACCCAGCGAGCGTCCACAGCTGCCGATGCTAAGGCGCTAGCCTGACCTGCATGGCGGACCCGGGCACCGAACCCCTCGATGTCCCGATCCGGGACGCCTCGATCCGGCTGGGCCAGTTCCTCAAACTGGCCGGGCTCATCGACTCGGGGGCCGACGCCAAATCGGTGCTCGCCGACGGGCTGGTCACCGTCAACGGCGAGGTCGAACACCGGCGCGGCAGACAGCTGCACCCCGCGGATGTCGTGGTGTTCGCCGGCCGCGGCGCCCGGGTCGCCGATGGGTGAATTCGCGGCGTGGATCGACCATTTCGAACGAAACGGCGCCGTGCACGACCGCGCCGACGCCGCCATCGACTTCGATGCCCGGTGCGAGCTGCCCGACGTCGTGCGCGGCCCGCTGATCGAATCGGTGCGCCGGTTCCAGCTCGGTGAGAGCTGCGACGGCGCCGAGCTGCTGCGCAAAGCCGAGGACGCCGGCGATCACGACTACACCCGCGCCGCACGGCTTTTCGTCGCCGAGGAGCAGCAACACGCCGCGCTGCTGCTGCGCCTGCTCGGCTACCTCGGCGGCCAGCCCATGCAACGGCACTGGTCCGACGCCGTGTTCGTGCGGCTGCGCAGGCTGATGGGGCTGCGCACCGAACTGATGGTGCTGACCGTGGCCGAGGTCGTCGCGCTGTCCTACTACGGCGGGCTGGCCAGCGCCTGTCCCGATCCCGTCACCCGGGCGGTGGCCGCGCGCATCGTCGCCGACGAACGCGAGCACGTGCGGTTCCAGGAGCACCGGCTGCGGGCGGGTTTCGCCGGGACCGGTGTCGCGCTGCGCGTGCTCGCGCGCGGCCTGTGGTGGCTCACCGCGATCGGGGCCACGCTCGTCGTCTCCTCCGATCACGGGCCGTTGCTGGACGCGATCGGTTACCGGCGGCGCCGCGTCGTCGCCGACGTGTTCGGCGACTTCGCGCGCACCGTGCGCGTGGTGTTCGCTAGGACGTGACGACTTTGGCGATCGCGACCTTCACCCCGTCGCCGATCTCGCTGCCGTCGGCCGGATCACCGAAATCGAAAGTGGTCGCCAGGATTTCGCGCGCGATCAGGTCGCGGTGCGTCTGGGCCCACGCTTGGCGTTCCTGCGGCACCGAGATCACCACGCTGATCCGGTCGGACACGTCGAGACCCGTCGACTTGCGCAGGTCCTGCAGTTCGCGGATGCGGTCCTTGGCCCAACCCTCCGCCTCCAACTCCTCGGTCACCGTGCCGTCGAGCACCACCAGACCGGCACCGTCGGACAGCGCGGCGGTGTATTCGGGATCGGCAGCGACCAGCCGCGAGCTGTACTCCTCGGGCTGCAACACCGCCGGTCCCGCCGTCAGCGTTCCGTCGGCGTTGACGACGGCAGCTCCCGCCTTGACCGCCTTGATGGCCGCCTGCACGTCCTTGCCCAACCGGGGACCCGCGACGCGGGCGTTGACCGTGAGTTCGAACCGGCCGTAGGCGTCGATGTCGTCGGTGAGCTCGACGGCCTTGACGTTGAGCTCGTCGGCGATGAGGTCGGTGAACGGCTCCAGCCGCTGCGGATTGTCCACGGCGACCGTGAGTTTCGGCAGCGGCAGCCTAACGCGCAGCTTTTTGGCCTTGCGCAGCGACGATCCCGCCGACGCCACCTCGCGCACCAGGTCCATCGTCTCGACCAGCTCCGCATCGGCTGGCAGCAGTCCCTCTTCCGGCCAGTCGGTCAGGTGTACCGAACGCTCACCGGTCAGGTCGCGCCAGATCCGCTCGGTCATCAACGGCAGCAGCGGTGCGGCCAGCCGGGCGGTCACCTCCAGCACGGTGTGCAGGGTGTCGATCGCGTCGGGGTCCTCCTCCCAGAACCGCGAACGGGACCGTCGCACATACCAATTCGTCAGCGCCTCGGTGAACTGCCGCAGCTGGTCGCAGGCACCGGAGATGTCGCAGACGTCGAGCGACGCGGTGAGCTCGTCGCGCAGCACGGCGAGCTTGGCCAGGATGTAGCGGTCCAGCACATGGGTGGAGTCGGTGCGCCAGGTGCCCTTCTTCGGCGCGTACAGCGCGAGGAAGGTGTAGGCGTTCCACAGCGGCAGCAGCACCTGGCGGACGCCTTCGCGGATGCCTTGTTCGGTGACGATCAGGTTGCCGCCGCGCAGGATCGGCGAGGCCATCAGGAACCAGCGCATGGCGTCGGAGCCGTCGCGGTCGAAGACCTCGGTCACATCCGGGTAGTTGCGCAGCGACTTGCTCATCTTCTGGCCGTCGTTGCCGAGCACGATCCCGTGTGCCACACAGGTTTTGAACGCGGGCTTGTCGAACAGGGCGGTGGCCAGGATGTGCAGCGTGTAGAACCAGCCGCGGGTCTGGCCGATGTACTCGACGATGAAGTCGCCGGGGAAGTGCGCCTCGTCGGCGCCCGCCCCGCCCGTGAACCACTCGGCGTTCTCGAACGGGTAGTGCACCTGCGCGTAAGGCATCGAGCCCGAGTCGAACCAGACGTCGAACACGTCCTCGATGCGCCGCATCGTCGACTTGCCCGTCGGGTCGTCCGGATTGGGCCGGGTGAGCTCGTCGATGTAGGGCCGGTGCAGATCGGTCGGGCGCACCCCGAAGTCGCGCTCGAGCTCGTCGAGGCTGCCGTACACGTCGATCCGCGGATAGGCCGGATCGTCGGATTTCCACACCGGAATCGGCGTGCCCCAGTAGCGATTTCGGGAGACCGACCAGTCGCGGGCGCCGGCCAGCCACTTGCCGAACTGGCCGTCCTTGACGTGTTCGGGATACCAGGTGATCTGCTGGTTGAGCTCCACCATGCGGTCGCGGAATTCGGTGACCTTGATGAACCACGACGACACGGCGCGGTAGATCAGCGGGTTGCGGCACCGCCAGCAGTGTGGATAGGAGTGCTCGTAGGTCTCGTGCCGCAAGAGCACCGCGCCGTGGGCCGTCGCGGGTCCGGACTGGTTCTTCAGGTCGCGGATGATCTGCGGGTTGGCGTCGAAGACGTGCTGTCCAACGTAATCGGGCACGGTGGCGTCGAAGCGGCCCCGCGGATCGACCGGCGTGACCGCCTCGATGCCCGCGGCCTGCGCGGTGAGCATGTCGTCTTCGCCGTAGGCCGGCGACATGTGCACGATGCCGGTGCCGTCCTCGGTGCTGACGAAGTCGGCGGGCAGCACCCGGAACGATCGGGGTGCATCGGCAAAGTACGGGAACGGCGGCAGGTAGCGGGTCTCGAGAAGGTCGCGACCGGTGTAGGTGGCCAGCACCTCCGGCTCCTCACCCAGCTCCCGCGCGTACGCCGCGACCCGGGCCTCCGCCAGGACGAAACGCCGTCCGTCGGGCGCCTTCACCTGCACGTAGGTGACGTCGGGGTGCACCGCGACCGCCTGGTTGGACGGCAATGTCCACGGGGTCGTGGTCCAGATCAACAGATACGCGCCGTCGAGCGGACCGCCGTCGACCAGGAAGCCCACGGTGATCGCGGGATCCTGCCGGCTCTGGTAGACGTCGTCGTCCATCCGCAGCTCGTGGCTGGACAACGGGGTCTCGTCGTTCCAGCAGTACGGCAACACGCGGTTGCCCTCGTAGGCAAGGCCCTTGTCCCACAACTGTTTGAAGGCCCAGATCACCGATTCCATGAACTCGGGCTCGAGGGTCTTGTAGTCGTTGTCGAAGTCCACCCACCGGGCTTGGCGGGTCACGTAGGCACGCCACTCGTTGGTGTACTTGAGCACCGAGGCGCGGCAGGCGTCGTTGAACTTCTCGATGCCCATCTCCTCGATCTGTGCCTTGTCGGTGATGCCGAGCTGACGCTGCACTTCGAGTTCGGCGGGCAGGCCGTGGGTGTCCCAGCCGAACCGGCGCTCCACCTTGTAGCCGCGCATGGTGCGGTATCGCGGAACGATGTCCTTGACGTAGCCGGTGAGCAGGTGTCCGTAGTGCGGCAGCCCGTTGGCGAACGGCGGGCCGTCGTAGAAGACGTACTCGGGGGCGTCGTTGCGGCGGGCGATGCTGGCGCGGAAGGTGTCGTCGCGGTCCCAGTACTCGAGGACCTCGTCTTCCAGCGCGGGAAACTTGGGCGCCCCGGCGGCCGGCTTCGGGTAGGCGGTCATAGCTCCTGTGCCTCGTATCGGCCTCCTCGCCGGAGGCCGCGGTGTCGTTCAAGGCACGGGGACGACGTCCGCGCTGGTGCGCGAGCGCCGCGGTACCACCCCGCTTGCGCACCTCTACCCGGAGATGTGCGCCGCTCGATTAGGGCGCTGACGGGCCCACCCGTTCGGTTCTACTGAGCCCGCACCGGCCCAAGGGCGATGGTGGCGGGCTGTTCTTCCGAAAGCTCCCCGGTGATGGCCGGATCCAAGCCGTTGCGGTGAATCTTACCGCTTGCGAGACGTCAGGCCGGAGGCAGCGCGTCCGTGGTCATCTCGACGAGCGAGAGCCCGAACTGTTCGGCAAGCTCCTCGATCGTGTAGGCCTCGAACCGGCTGGTGTCGTACCACCAGTCGATCCGCACGTCACCGCCGGCGCGGTAGACCCGCACCTCGAGCGCATGGCCGAGCCCCGGCGGAGTCTCCTGCACCGGCGCGGTCTCCGCGGGCAGCTCGCCGATGTAATTGAAGTACACCTCTGGCGAAGCGGCTTCATCGTGTTCGGAGGCCGCGGCCAGCGTGTGATGCACGGCGCCGAGCACCTCGGTGGCGCCTGCGCGCTGCGCCGTCACGCACACGAGCGGAACGGCGTCGAGCAGGGCGCCACGCTCGCTGGCGATGTCGACCGGGACGAGGCCCTCGCCGAGCGTGCGGGCGATCGTCCTGCTCAGGGCGGCCACCAGGATCTCGTCGGCCGGCAGGCCGAGCCATTCGGTGGCGCCGTCGAGCTCTGCGGTCAGCTCATCGCTCGCGGGTGTGGAAACTTTCGCCATGCTGGCGGAGGCACCGGCGTCCGCAGCGTCGTAATCCGTGATACGGACCGTTGCCATAGCAAACTCGCCAAGCGGGCGCAGGACCTCTGTCGGCGAAGCCAGATAGGGAGCAACCATGGGACCAAAGATAGCCCACGTGTCCCAAAAATGGGAGACACCTCCCAAAACTGTGACGCCAGTGTCAATTTAGGCAAACTCCTCCAGTTTGCGGACCGCACTGCCCAAACCCGGGAGGTTGGTTTACAGTGGGTAAGTGCCCCGGACAGACGAGAACGGCAGACAACTCAAGGCACTGCTCGACTACCTGCTCGACGGGGACATCGAGGCCAAGGACATCTACGACGCGCTCGGCACGTCCAGCAGCACGTATTACCGCCGCATCAAAGAGCCCGACTATCCAGACGCCGAGGAGCTGCGGCGGGTCTCCGACCGGTTCGGTCTGAACTATCCCGATCTGCAGATCAGGTTCGGTTTGATGACCAGGCAAGAAGTCCTGAGCTATGTCGAATACCTCGAGCGCACAGGCGGATCCGGACAGACCGCCGTGCGGGAAACAACCAAGGCGCGCACCCGGATCCCGAGACTCTCCGAACTGCGACCGCGGAGTGACGCTCCGCCCCTTTAGCCGTACACTTTGCTGAGTACCACGGCGGCTCGAAGGCAACCCTCATGGCTTTGGCGACACTCATAGCGATAACGCTTTGCTGTATCGCGTGGAGCTTGTGGATTCGCCGCGTCACGTGGTCGTCCCGGTGGGAGGTGGCGGCCACCCTCAACATCGCCCTGCAGGGCATGGCGGTGCTGCTGATGTCCCCGTGGGCGTCGGAGACGCTGGGGGTCGCGCTGCACGCGCTGACCGGGAAGTGGAACCTCGAGGATTTCATCGGCCACGACTGCTACATCGTCGCGGCGTCGGCCGTCGTCTACAACGCCCTGGGCCGGCTGCAGGACGACCACCTGCTGCAGAGGTCGTTCAAGCAGTACGTGGAGATCCCGGCGACGTTGTGCATTCCGCTGCTGCTGGTCACGTTCTCCCTGGGCAACGGTGCGCGGATCTTCAAGCCGGACTTCTTCCAGGTGCCGACCGACTTCTGGCTGAACATGTATTGGCTCATCCTGTGCGGCATCCTGATCTACCTGCTCGGCTACGGCAGCCGTGCCCTGCTGGTGCTGCGCAGGGATCCGCGGTCGCGCAAGATCGCCAACGTCTACCTGATCTCGTCCGCCGCGGGCATCGCCGCGTGCGTGGTTCGGCTGCTCACGGCCTACATCCCGGCTCTGCAGCAACACGACGGCGGCACCACGATGGTCTGGGTCTTCGCCTGCATGTGCGGCGCCGGCTTCGCGCTGACCTCGGCCGAGTCCTGGCGCCAGAAGACCAAGTGGTTCAGCAGCGCGTCCCATTGACCGCGTAGCTCGAGCGTTATCCGGCGACCGGCCGGGACACTCCGCAAAACGGCGCACCCAGATCGGGCACCGTCTGATAACCGCGCTTGCGGGCCCGCGCCGCATCGCGCCGAATCAAAATGCCGAGCCCGGCGAACGTCGCCTGGTCCAGCACCATCCGCGTCAACAGCCGGTTGTGCACGAAGCCGAACGCCAGCCCGCTGCTCGGATCGGCCCAGCCGACCGACCCGGCGAGCCCGGCATGGCCGAAGCCGGGCATCAGGCCCGGCGGCACCGGCAGCGAGTGGTACCCGAGGTTGAAGCTCAGCGGCATGACGATGTTGCGATCGGGCCAGTAGCTCGGCCGGCCGGTCAACATCGCGACGCGCTCCTCGGAGAGGAACTGCTTGCCCTCGATGCGGCCGCCGTTGGCGATCGCGCCGTACAGCTTGGCCAGGCTTCTGGCGGTCGCAACGCCGTTGGCCGCCGGAATCTCGGCGTCCAGGAACGGGGTGTCGCCCTGGACCACCGACTTCATGCCGGGGAAATACATCGAGCCGAACATGCCCGAGACGCCGAGCGCCGCAACGCGCGGGGCGACGAAGTTGAAGACGGGATTGGCCATCGCGCCCTGCGGGGCGAGGATCTGCGCGGCGCTGGTCGGCGCGTCGACCGGCGGCCGGCCCAGGTGCAGGCCGTCGGTGTCGAGCGGCTCGGCCAGCTCTTCGCGGATCAGATCCCGCATGCCCTTACCGGTGATCGCGCGGCCCAGCCCGGACATCAGCCAGCCGTAGGTCAGCGCGTGATAGGCCTGATGGCCGAACAGCAGCTTGTTCACGGACGCGGCCGCGACCCGCTGCTCCATGACGCGGTGGTCGAGCAACTCGGCCTTGGTGCACCCGTTGAGGTGCGAGAGCCCGGCGCGGTGCTGCATCAGCTCGCGCACCGTGATGCCGGCCTTTCCCTTCACGCCGAACTCGGGCCAATATTCGGCGACCGGGGTGTCGTAGTCGATCAGCCCGCGGTCGGCCAGGCGGTGGATGACCGTCGACGCCAAGCCCTTGGTGACCGAGAAGACCATCGCGCCGGTGTTGGCGTTCCAGTACTGAGTGCCGCGGCGGTCCGAGTAGCCGGTCCACACGTCGACGACAGGCTCACCGTGAAGGTAGATCGACAACGCGCCGCCGCCGTACCGGCGGCCGGGGAACAGTCGCGAGAAACCACGCAGGGTGCACGCGAAGTTGGAATCCGCCGCGCCCTGGACACCGTGCGGAAGCGCGACGTTGCGCTCCCGGTAGTTGACACCCGTCACAATTTATTTAATTTACTCGCAGCCCCGGCAAATAAACCTGGCGTTACCTATTTGTTAGGTTCACCCACGTCAGAGGCATCGAGCAATTGCTGTGCAGCAAGCGCCGGGGTCAGCTCGCCGTCGCGCACCTGACGCTCGATCTCGGCGCGGACCCGCTTCACGTTCGGATTCGACAGCACCCGGTCGAGAACGGCATCGCGCACCATCGACCAGGTCCACTCGACTTGCTGGGCGCGCCTGCGGCTCTCGAACTCCCCCGCCTCGGTGAGCACGTCGCGGTGTTTGAGCACCGTCGCCCACAGCTCCTCGAGACCAGTTCCCTCGAGCGCGCTCATCGTGAGAACCGGTGGGCGCCAGAGGGTTTCACGCGGATAGATGAGGCGGATGGCGCCAGCGAGCTCGCGGGCGGCCCGCTTGGCCTCGATCGCGTGCTCGCCGTCGGCCTTGTTCACCACGACGATGTCGGCGAGTTCGAGCACACCCTTCTTGATGCCCTGAAGCTGGTCGCCGGTGCGCGCGAGGGTGAGGAACACGAACGTGTCGACCATGTTCGCGACGGTCACCTCGGACTGGCCCACGCCGACCGTCTCGACCAGCACCACGTCGAAACCCGCCGCCTCCAACAACACGATCGTCTCGCGCGTGGCCTTGGCGACCCCGCCCAACGTTCCCGAGGTGGGCGACGGGCGGATGTAGGCGTCGGGATGCACGGCCAGCTGCGCCATCCGGGTCTTGTCGCCCAGGATCGAGCCTCGGGTGCGCGTGGACGACGGGTCGACGGCCAGCACCGCGACGCGGTGTCCCTGCTCGATCAGATACATGCCGAGCGCTTCGATCGTCGTCGACTTGCCGACGCCGGGCACCCCGGTGATCCCGACGTGCAGCGAGCTTCCCGCGTACGGCGTCAGCTTCAGCAGCAGTTCCTGCGCCTGCTCGCGGTGGTCGACGCGCGTCGACTCGACCAGCGTGATGGCCCGCGCCAGGGCGGCACGGTCGCCGTCCGCCACGGCGGCCGCGAGGTCGGCGGTGCGGTCGGCCATCTAGTCGAGGCGGTAGCCCAGCCGCTCGGCCA
>NZ_CVTA01000028.1 GCF_001050035.1 Mycolicibacterium komanii | reverse complement strand
TCTGCTTGACGGCCGGGGACGTGGTCGCCTCCAGCGTCGCCATCGCGGCGGTGCCGAGCAGGATTCCGTCGACGGGCATCGCGGGGAAGCCGTACTCGGTGGCCCAGCTCCCGGACAGGTACTGCGCCGCCCGCTCGGGGGTGCCGATGCCGCCGCCGACGCAGACCGTGATGTTCGGCAGCTTGCGCAGTTCGCCGTAGGTGGTCAGCAGGAGGTCGTCGAGGTCCTCCCAGGAGTGGTGCCCGCCCGCGCGGCCGCCCTCGATGTGGACGATGACGTCCTTGTTCGGCACCTCGGCCGCGATCTTGATGACGGACTTGATCTGGTCGACCGTGCCCGGCTTGAACACGACGTGGCTGATGCCGACGGTGTTGAGCTCGTCGATCAGCTCGACGGCCTCCTCGAGCTCGGGGATGCCTGCCGACACCACCACGCCGTCGATCGGCGCACCGGATTGACGGGCCCGCTGCACCAGGCGCTTGCCGCCCAGCTGCAGCTTCCACAGGTACGGGTCGAGGAACAACGAGTTGAACTGCACCGCGCGGCCCGGCTCGAGCAGGGTGGTCAGCTCGGCGATGCGGTCTTCGAAGATCTCCTCGGTGACCTGCCCACCGCCCGCGAGTTCGGCCCAGTGCCCCGCGTTCGCGGCGGCCGCGACGATCTTGGCGTCGACGGTCGTCGGGGTCATGCCCGCGAGCAGGATCGGCGAACGCCCGGTCAGCCGGGTGAACTTCGTCGACAGCTTCACCGAACCGTCCGGCAGCCGCACCGTGGTGGGCGCGTAGCTCGACCACGCAGGCGGCACCTCGGGTTCCGCGCCGACCGTGAACAGGTTGCGCTGACCGACGCGCGTGGCGGCGGGCACGATGCCCACGCCCAGCCCGCGGATGATCGGGGCGGTCAGCCGCGTCACGGTATCGCTGGGGCCCAGGTCGACGATCCACTTCGCGCCGGCCTCGTGCAGCCTCTCCACCTCGGCCACCCAGTCGATCGGGCGAACGAAGATCGCTTCGGTCATCTCGTGGGCGAGCTCGGGGTCGATACCGCACTTGGCCGCCCAGCGGTCCACCACCTCGACACCGTCGGCCAGCCGCGGCGTGTGGAAGCCGACCTCGACCTGCACACCGTGGAAGACCGGGCTGAAGACCGCCCCGCCGCGGATCTTGTTCTTGCGCTCGGCCTCTTCCTTCTCGGTGATCTTCGAGCAGTAGAGCTCGAATCGGCCCAGCTGCTCGGGGGTGCCGGTGATGACGACGGAACGCCTGCCGTTGCGGATCGACAGCACCGGCGGCAGCACGGTCCGCACATCCTGGGAGAACTCCTCGAGCAGTTCGGCGATGCGGTCCGGATCGACATTCGTCACCGAGACCATCGGGGACTTATCCCCGCGGCCGACCATGCCGCGACGGCGGGAGACCAGCGACCCGGCCGCACCGATCAGCTGCAGCAGCGCCAGGAGCTCGGCGTCCTTGGCGCCTCGCGAGCGCAGCGATTCGCAGGCGATGATGCCCTGCGAATGCCCGGCCATCGCGACCGGCGGCGCATCGTACAGGTCCAGACCCTGACGGATGGAAGCGCGGATCGCGGCCATCTGTGCCAGCAGAATGCCCGGGCCGGAGATGGCCGCGGTGATGAGTTGTTTCGTCGGGGGCAGGGGCTCGTCGGCGGCGAGCGCACGCTCCCATTGCAGGGGCTCGAAGCCGATGGGGCGCACCACAACCAGTTCGCGCGCCACGGGCTCGAGGAGTAGGGCGGCCTCCCCGACGATCTCGCTGAGCTCCGACTCGATGCCGGCCGAGCTGACCAGCTCCTCGAGGTTCTCCAACCACGAGCCGCCCTGGCCACCGAAGGCCACGGCGTAGGGCTCACCGGAGTTCAGTCGATCGACGAGGGCCTGATTGCCGGCAAGGGCGGCTCCCGCGGTGCGGTCGGTAGACACCCTGTGCTGCTCGTTGATCGTCACGTCTTGTTCTCTCCTCTGTCCCGCGTCATGCTCGTCGTCGGCTGTCGTCTTAGAAGCTCCGATGGCTCCCGGCTGCCTGCCGCGGCGCCACGCGATTCGGCGTCGAATCCGACTGGTCCGGTCGGGCGGTTCCGAGTCGTGTCGCGACTGCCTTCGACCCGCCTTCCGTGCACTCCAGCCGTACTAAGAGTGTCATAAGAAGAGCCCTCCATTTCGCGCCCGAAATGGTTACTGAAGAGTTCTACGCTCGGGTAACCGTCCGTTGCATAACGCGCAGTTCGACACGGACCGAAGGCTTTCGGGACAAACGTCCTGCATGAAGGTGGTTACGGTCGAGTAGGCAGAACAGCGCTGATCACGGTAGTTTTGTTATCAAATCGTTATAAAGAAATTTCCGACGCGTCTCACCAGCGGTGTCGTCGCGGCCAGACGAGACACGAGCGTGTGATTTGTCTTCTCGACCGCCCCGGCCACGCGGAAAAGTTTGCTGAAGATACTTACTGATCGGTAAGGTTTAGTCCCACTGCCCAAATTGGGGCTTGAGGATGTGGTTGACGTCCACGCCGATCCCTGCCACTGACCGCTTGTCGATCTCGACCTGGTGCAGATGTGCGGCGGGGTGCGCGACCCTTCCCGGCGATCCCCAGTCGTGCTGCCAGAAGTACGTGCCGATGCCGTCCTGGAGCGCCCACTCGATCGTTTTCGAATTCGCGTAGACACCGACGCGCTGCTTGCCCAGTACGGACTCCCAGCCGCGCAGATACGGCGCCACCAGCTGCTTGTACTGGTCGTAGGACGGATTGTCGTCGATCGACGCGTAGATCGGCGCGCCTTGGGACCCGCCGGCGGCGACGTGCAATTCGGCGCCCCGCTTCGCATGCGCGACCCCGGCGTTCTGGCCGCCGAGCCAGTCGGCGGTGTCTTTCTTGCCGTACTGATAGCAGGACACGATCTTCAGCCCGCTCGCATACAGGTCGCGCGCCTCGGCCAGCTGGATCGGCTTACCCAGCATCCAAGCCCCGCCGGGCCGGCGGTCGGAGACGTAGCGAATGGCGCCCAGCGCGCCCGCCGCACGGATGTCGCTGGCCTTCAGCACACCGGCCGCGTAGTCGAGAAGGATGCCCAGCGGCGCCGCCGCAGCGGGCGCTGCCGCGACCTGCGTGCCGGCGCCGACGACCAGCGCCGCTTGGGCGGCCATCGCGCCCTTCAGCACGGCGCGCCGGGATATCGACACAAGCCACAGGATACGACAAGTGTCACAACCTTCACACCAATGTCACTGGCCACAGCTGCATCAACGGACATGCCGTCGGCGCGGCGTTGCCGAGCTAAGCCGAAACGCGGAATCATCGCAGGAGCACGGTTCGACGATCCGCCGATCGAACGAGGAGTGAACCCATGGCGCGCTGGCCGTCCACCGTCGTGCGAACCGGTCTGACCGTCCTCAGCTGTGCCGTGCTCGTCCTGACGCTGACGTCCGGCTGCTCGGGGGAGCGGCGCTCCCCCGGCGGCCTGACTCCGCCCGAAATCGAGCCGCTCGGCGCGGTCGGCGAGGGCGAGGGGCGACTGAACCTGATCGCCTGGGCCGGCTACGCCGAGGACGGTTCGCACGACGCCGAAGCCGATTGGGTGACGCCGTTCGAACGCGAGACCGGTTGCCAGACCGAGGTGACGTTGGGCAACACCTCCGACGACATGGTCCGGTTGATGCGCAGCGGTGACTACGACGGCGTCTCGGCGTCCGGCGATGCGACGCTTCGGCTCATCTATGCCGGCGACGTCGCCCCCGTGAACACCGAATTGGTCCCGAACTACGACTCCATCTCGCCGTTCTTGAAGGACCAACCGTGGAACTCGGTCGATGGACAGATGTACGGCATCCCGCACGGATGGGGAGCCAACCTGCTGATGTACAACATCGAGGTCGTGCGGGACGCGCCCAATTCGTGGGCGGCGGTCTTCGACGACGCCGACAGGTACCGCGGCAGGGTCACGGCATACGACTCGCCCATCTACATCGCCGACGCGGCGCTGTATCTGTCCAAGAAGCAACCCGAGTTGGGCATCGACGACCCGTATTCGTTGACGCCCGAACAGTTGGACGCCGCGGTGCGGCTGCTCGAGAAACAACGCGAGAACATCGGCCAGTACTGGTCGGACTACCTCAAGGAGGTGGAGGCGTTCGAGTCCGGCGCGTCGGTCATCGGCACCACCTGGCAGGTGATCGCGAACACGATCGGGGCGCGTAACAGGGTTCCGGTCAACACCGTGCTGCCCAAGGAGGGTTCCACCGGCTGGTCGGACACCTGGATGATCTCGTCGAAGGCAGCGCATCCGAACTGCATGTACAAGTGGATGAACTGGATCTCCTCGCCGGAGATCAACGCCGAGGCCGCCGAGTTCTTCGGCGAGGCGCCCGCCAACGCGAAAGCCTGCGATCACACCAGCGAGCGCGACTTCTGCGACATCTACCACGCCACCGACGCGAGGTTCGCCGCGAAGATCCGCTACTGGACGACGCCTCAAAAGCGGTGCGTCGACGGCGGCGGTGACGATTGCACCGATTACGACGAATGGGCCGCCCGGTGGCGCCAGATCACCGGGTGAGCGGCGAAGTCTGCTCGGAGTCCGCCGCCGGCACGTGACGCTGCAACGCCGCGTCCAGGCGCCCGGACACCACGCTGGTCCACAGGTCGCGGTAGTCACGCGCCGCCCGTGCGAGTTCGTCGACGTTGTCCGGCGTCGGCATGTAGCCAGCGCCGAACTGTGCCGCCATGCACTCGCCCAGGGTCGCGACGAATTGCGCTGCCAGCGCGTCGACCGCGTCGCGGGTGGCCTCGACGATGTGCAGCAGCGCGCGGACGGTGGCCAGGTGGTCCGACGAGCGCGAAACCACTTGCCGCACTGCAGGATCGGTCAACACCACGCCGGCGTCGACCACCCGCGCGAGCCCGTACTCGACCAGCCGCCGTGCCTCGTCGCTGTCGGCGCCGAGCCCCACCGCGTCGACCGCTGAAGCCTCCCCGCCGCCGGATTGGGTTCTCGGGCCCAGCACTGCGCGCTGGATGCCGAGGATGTCGGCGAGGTCGGTGCCTTCACGCAGGCTGGTGAAGAACTCGGCGATGTGGGCGGTGTTGAAGCCCCGTCGGTGCAACTGGTTGATGGTGCGCAACTGCGACAGGTGGTAGTCGTCGTAGAACGCGGAGCGGCCGACCCGCCGCGGTGGGTCCAGCAGCCCCCGCTCCCGGTAGGCGCGGATGTTGCGGGGGCTGACACCCGAGATCTCCGCCAACTCGTTGAGGCGATACTCAGCCACCGTCGCAACCCCCAACGGCCCCGCGGACTGACGGCAGAGCGCGACGCTTCATTCGATCACTGTAACCGCCGCAACGTTTGCGAGCGAACTTTCAGCCCATCGGCCGCAGCCGACCGGCGGCCGCGCCGTACCGTCTTCTATCAGCGTCGATCACAAACCAGATGCGGACAACCGTGCACGATCCGTCGATTACAGCCAACTCTTCGAGCCCGCTGGTTCACCGCGGTGAGCGAACTCACCGACGCGGGATTGGCGCCGCCGCACCCGGGTACGGAAACATGGAAAAGTCAGACTTATTACTCATCAGCGGGAAAGGTTCGGTGTGCGTCCCTGGATCGTCTGGGCCACCGGACTGTTCGCATACATCGTCGCAGTTCTCGACCGCACCACGTTGGGCGTCTCCGGCCTCGATGCGGCAGACCGGTTCCACGCCAGCCCGAGCGTGCTCTCGACGTTCGTCGTGCTGCAGGTCATCGTCTACGCGGCCGCGCAGGTACCGGCCGGCGTTCTGCTGGACCGCTTCGGTTCCAAGACGCTGATCCTCGTCGGCGCCGCGCTCATGTCCGGCGGCCAACTCACGCTCGCGTTCACCGAATCGCTGCCCACAGCCATCGGAGCGCGCGCCGTGTTGGGCCTCGGCGACGCCTTCACGTTCATCTCGGTGCTGCGGCTCGTCCCGCACTGGTTCACCCCGCGTCAGGTTCCGCTGGTCACCCAGCTGACCGGTATCTGCGGACAGCTCGGCCAGGTGCTGTCGGCCGTCCCCTTCTTCGCCGTGCTCGACGCGATGGGATGGACGACGGCCTATGTGTCGGTGGCGGCCATCGGTGTGCTGTCGATGATTCTGACCGCAGCGCTGGTGAAGAACACCCCGCACGGCAACGCGGTCGAGGTGCAGACCGTCTCGGTGCGCGAGACGCTGGCCAGCGTGAAGACCGTGTGGCTGCGGCCGGGCACCCGGCTCGGATTCTTCACCCACATGGGCACCCAGTTCTCCGTCACGGCGTTTGCGTTGATGTGGGGCGTGCCCTACCTGACCAACGCCCAGGGCTTGTCGGCTGGCGTCGCCGGGCTGATGTTGACGGTGTCGGTGGTGGCGGCCATCTCGGCCGGCGTGCTGATCGGCATCTTCACCGGGCGCCGCCCGCACCGGCGCTCGCGGCTCGTGCTGGGCATCATCGCGAGCAACGCGTTGATGTGGACGGTGGTGTTGGCGCTGCCCGGCAAGGCGCCGCTGTGGCTGCTCGTGACGCTGATCGTGGTCATCTCGGTGGGCGGGCCCGGCTCGATGGTGGGCTTCGACTTCGCCAGGACCTTCAATCCGAGCGCGACGCTGGGCACCGCGTCCGGTCTGGTCAACATGGGCGGCTTCATCGCCTCGCTGCTGGTGATGCAGTCGATGGGCGCCATCCTCGACGCGGCCGGCGGCTTCTCCTTCGACTCGTTCCGGGTGGCCTGGACCGTGCAGTACGCGATCTGGGCGTTCGCCGTCCTCGGGATCCTCATCACCCGCGGCAAGGCCCGCAAGGTGATGAGGGCCGAACAGGAGCGGATGCTGCTGGAGAGCTTGGACACCCGCGCCGGCAGCGACGACTAGGGCGAATTCAGCGGCTGCGGGCCGTCTTGCGGCGGTTGGCCTTCTTGATCGCCGAGACCAGCTCGTCCTTCTTCATCGTCGACCGTCCCGAAATGTCGAGCCGCCGGGCGACTTCCATCAGGTGCTTCTTCGAGGCGTTCGCGTCCACGCCCTCGGCGCTCTCACCTTTGGCGTTCGGGCCGCCGCTGCGCGCCCGCTCGTCGGACGGGCCCTTCTCTGACTTCGCTTCCCAGTGGTCGCCCACCTTCTCGAAGCTGTGCTTGAGCGCGTCGTAGGCGACGCGGTGCGCGCGTTCGCCCTCGCCGTATTGCTCGGCGGCGGCGTCGTGTGCCTTCGCGAAGGTCCGCTGCGCCTTGGCGGACGACTTCTTCAGGGTGCTGGGCAGCTCGCTCTTGCGGGCACTGCCACTCTTGGTTGTCTTCGGCATGAAAATCGGCTACCCGGGCCATGAGGTGGCGAAACGGCCGGTGAATCAGTAGTTCAGCCCGAGAAGTTCGTAGCCGACGACGGTCAGGATCGGCGCCAGCGTGACGACCAGAAGACAGTTCGCCATCGAGATTCCAGCGCCCGCCAACCACACCGACAGCGCCAGCACGGCGATCGTCAGCGCGATCAACAGGACATGCGGGATCGAGGCCTTGCCCACCATGAACGTGTTGAGCAGATAGACGGACACGACGAAGATCCCCACCGGCACCGCGACCGACAACACGGTTCCCACCGAGGAGAGTTCGGAATGGTGCTCGATGTAGAGGGCGGCCGCGTCCAGGCCGGCGCCGGTCGCGACGATCGCGCCCAGCGTCACGATCGGGAAGTAGCCGAACCAGAAGGATCTCTCGCGCCGGGCGTGCAGGAGCTCGGCCTGCGGGGTCAGGAAGTAGATCCACCACAACCCGAAGGTGAGGCCGACGCCGGCCACCACGACGAACACGGCATCGAAGGTCCACCCCTGCGCGTTGACCACCGCGGTCAGCGACGCCACCGTGCCGACCACACCTTCCCCGAGCGCGATGATCGTCAGCAGCCCATAGCGTTCGGCGATGTGATGGGCGTGCCACGGGGTGCCGCCGCGGCGCAACTCCGCGAGAAGCGGCCCCAGCGTTTCGATTCCGATCAGCACGGCCACGATCGCCATCGTCACCGGCAGCGACGTGTCGAGGAAGATGCTCACGATCCACAGCACTTGCGCGAACGTGACAGCGGCGACGTAAGTCAGGCATGCGGAGCGGTGCGCAGGGTCCTGGGCCGCGGCGCGTAACCATTGCCCCACCAACGCGATACGCATCACCACGTAACCGGCGACCATGACGCGGTTGTCGACGTGCACACCGTGTTCGATCGAGGCGAACATCGGCGGGAAGCCCAGCGCCATGACGATCACGCCGACCATCTGCAGCATCGTCATGACGCGGTAGACCCAGTCGTCGGTGTCGTAGGCCGACGCGAACCAGCTGAAGTTGATCCACGCCCAGCACACCGCGAACGTCGCGAACGAGAACGCGAGCAGCCCGGAAGCGACGTGCTCGGCGGCGAGCATGTGCGCGAACTCGCGGGCGGCGACACCGAACGCGATCACGAAGGTCAAGTCGAAGAGCAGTTCCAGGGGCGTGGCCACGCGATGCGCTTCGTGGGGATCTCGACCGGACATGCGACGCACCCGGTGCTGAATGGTCGTCGGTTCATGCGGAGTCTGGCTCACGGCGCCGTCCTTTCTGACGTGCAGTGCCAAGATACGAGGGTGACCGTCCAGGACCGCACAACCCCGCCGTCTGCCGTGGCCGTCGTGCTCGCAGCGGGGCTGGGAACCCGCGTCGGCGCCGACGGCAACAAGGCCTATCTTTTGGTCGCGGGTCGGCCGATGGTCGCGTGGTCGCTCGAAACCCTGACGAGGGTCCCGGGGGTCGGGCGCATCGTGCTGGTGTACCGGCGCGGCGAGCAGGATCTGGCCCGCGCCATCGTGGAGGACGAACTTCCCAGTGCCAGAGTCGAACTCGTCGAGGGCGGCGACAGTCGGCACGGTTCGGAGCTCAACGTCCTACGCCACCTGGAACCCGATATCGAGGCGGGGCGCATCGACGTCGTGCTCATCCATGACGCCGCGCGACCGGTGGCCGGTGCGGACATGTTCGCCCGCGCGCTCGCGGTCGCGCGCGACTCCGGTGGCGCTGTGCCGGCGTTGCCGCTGCGCGATGCGGTGACCACCGAGTTGCACCGGCCGGCTGACGGATCGCCGCTCGTGCGGGTGCAAACACCACAGGCGTTCCGGGCCGCGCCACTGCTCGCCGCATACCGCAGCTCGGAACGGCACGGGTTCGAGGGCACCGATACGTCGTCGTGCGTCGAGGCGTTCACCGACGTTGCGGTGCAGACATTTCCGGGCGAATTGCACAACATCAAGGTGACCTACGCCCGCGACATCGCGACCGCCGAACACCTCTTGGGGACGGTCAGCGGCGAGCGGCGATGACGGCCTCGAGGAACGGACCGTCATGCGGGAGATCGACTGCGATAGCCGCCGCGTCACCGTCGACGGTGGCGATCGGCACCGCCGACCGGATCGCCTCGACAGCCTCGTCGAATTCGCCGACCGAATCCTCGAGCAACCGGCCGAGATGGTCGGCGGCGAACCCACGCGGGTATTGCACGGTCTGAAGGGTCGAGCGATCCAGCGAGGCGGTGACCACACCGTGTTCGTCGACGACCTTCACGCTGTCGGTGACCGGCAGCACCGGCAGCACGGCGGGGGCCCCCTGCGTCAGACCCTCGACGACCCGCCTCACCAGGTCCGACGGTGTCAGCGGCTGCCGGATGTCGTAGACGAGCACGTGTGAGGCCGAAACCGGTTCGGCGACAACCCTTTCGAATGCCGCCGTCAGGCACTGCGCCCTGCTTGCGGATCCGACGACCACCTCAACGCCCAGTCCATCGCGCACGAGCGACGCGCGCACGTCGTCGGTGAGATGTTCGGCGACCGCCACGACGACCGCGGTGGGATCGGCGACCGCCTCTAGGCAGTCGTCCACGACGCGCGCCAGAGGCGATCGGCCCGCCACAGGTTGCAGCGATGCCGCCGCGTGTTCGGCGGCCGGCAGCGTCACGACCGCCGCGAGGCCTTGGCCGGGGAGCGCCGTCACGGCGCCGACGCTACACGGGGTCGAACTTGTTGATCAGCCAGTGGCCGTCGGATTTGGTCAGGCCGACCTTGACCGCGCTCGCGGCGAAGGCACCGTCGGGATTCTCCTTGCTGACCGTCGTCTGGTTGACGAAGACCAACACCGTCGCGGTGTCGGGATGCATTTCGGCCACACCGGCCTCGACGACCGCCGCGCTGGTCTTGACCTGCTTCTCCTTGACCGCCGGCGTCACGATCTGCTCGGTGAACTGGGTGTAGTAGTTGAGGAAGTCGCCGGTCAGGTGCGATTTCGCGTTCGTGAAGTCCTGCTCCATCGACTCCGGGGCGTACGACAAAAGCGCTACGGTGCCCGACTTCGCCGCCTCCAGTGCGACCTTCTGTGCGTCGGCGTTGACCTGCTGGTCCGGTCGGTACTGGGAGAGGTACAACCAGGCGGCCACGCCTGCGGAGATCACGAGCAAAACCGTCAGAAGGATGGCGCCGACATGCCGCCGCACGCCACCCCGAACCTTCGGACTGCTGTCCTCGGCGGGTTCCTCGTCGCCCTTCTCGGTGGCGTCCGATTCCTCGGCGGCCGTCGACTCCGGTTCCACGGCCGTCGATTCCGGTTCGTCCGAGGCCGTGGTCTTCACGTCGGCCTCGTCGGTGTTGGCTTCGGTGCTCACGGTACGAACTCGACTTTCGACATCTTGATCTGGTCACCCTCGCGGACCAGGTCGACCTTCAGGCGCCAGGAGCGCGGCTCCTGGTTGGCGCCCGCGGTGTTGGTGACCCGCGAAGTGGCCGACACCAGTGCGGTGGCGTTGTTGTCTGTCTTCGACGTCAGCGCGGCGGTGTTGACGGTGACCTCGGTGACGACCTTGGACTCCTTGGCCACGTTCGTGAAGTCCTCGGCCTGTGCCTCGAAGTCCTGTTTGAACTGGCCGGTGGAGTTGTCGATGATGCGCTGCACGTCTTCCTTGGCGCGATTGAAGTCCAGCGACATCAGCGTCACGACGCTCTGCCGGGCGGCCGCGGTGAACTCGGCGGTCTCCTGCTGTTCCTGCTGCGCCAGCCGGTGCTGCCACACCATGTAGCCGCTCGCGGCGCCGAACGCGAGGATCAGGACAACAGCGACAGCCGCGGCGACGATCTTCCACCGGATCCGCGGCATCCGCAGCCGGCGGCGCTTCGACGTCTCGGCTTCCTCGGTCGCGACCGCTTCCTCACCGGCCACTTCATCGTCGACCGCTACGTCCTCCGCTGCGTCGGTATCGGCCTCGGCCGCCGTCTCCTGTACGGCTTCGGTGTCCGTCGCGGCTTCGGTGTCCGTCGCGGCGTCGGTGTCCGTCGCGGCGTCGGTCTCCTCGGCCGGCTCGCCAACCTCTTCTTCGGTCGGTGCGGAACCTTTGGCCTCGGCAGCCTGCCTGCGCAACCGGATGGCCTTGGCCCGAGCACGGGCGGCGGCGGCGATCGCCTCCGCCTCGGCCGCTTCGGCCTCTGCCTCCTCGGCGAGGCGCAGTGCCTCGTCCGAGTCCGCCGACCGCTGCTCAGGGTCGTCCTGCGGCGGCTTTTCGACGCGGTCCGCGTCGATCACCGACTCGCGGCGCCTGAATGACGGCACAGCGCCCTCCTTGTCTGCTTCACCACTTGTGAGAATGCCATTATCGATTTATGAGTATCGCCGCGACGATACCTGCGTGGGCATCGCCCGGCAAACACCGTCTTCCTGCGGAAATGCTATTTACGCCCTGCGCGTACGCTCAGCTGCGATTCTCCAGAAGGCGGTCCTTCATCACCTTGCCGGTGGCGTTCAACGGCAGGCTGTCGAGGAACTCTACAGAGCGTGGCACCTTGAATCCCGCCATTCTCTCCCGGCTCCACGAAATGAGGTCCTCAGCCGTGACGTCGTCGTGACCCGGGGTGCGCACGATGAACGCTTTGCCGACCTGGCCCAACCTACCGTCGGGCACCCCGATGACCGCCGCCTGCGCGACCCCTGGGTGCTCGAGCAGAAACCCCTCGATCTCGGCGGGGTAGGCGTTGAATCCGCCCACGATGAACATGTCCTTCTTGCGTCCGACGATCCGCAGGCGGCCCGAGTCGGTGAACTCGCCGAGATCGCCGGTGTGCAGGAAGCCGTCGGAGTCAATGGCGTCGGCCGTCGCAGCGGGGTCGTCGAGATAGCCCTGCATGACGTTGTAGCCGCGCACCAGCACCTCGCCGTCGTCGCCGATGCGGACCTCCACGTCCTCACACGGCAGGCCCGCCGTCGTCGCGACGTCTTCGGGGGTGTCCCCTGGGCGGGACAGCGTCACATTGCCGGCCTCGGTCAGCCCGTAGCCGGTCATCAGGCTTTCGAACGGCAACTCGTCGCGGATCCGGCGGATCAGCTCGACCGGGATGTCGGCGGCGCCGGTCACGCCCGCCCGCAGCGATGCGAGCCGGTCCTTGTCGGCGACGGTCAGCAGCGAGTGGTACAGCGTGGGCGGGCCGGGCAGCATCGTGATGCGTTCGCGCTCGATGAGCTCGACGACCACGTCGACGTCGAACGCGGCGACGGGAAGCATCGTGGCACCGCGCAGGAAGGACGCGACGAGCCCGGCCTTGAGCCCGAACGTGTGGAAGTACGGGTTGATCATCAAATAGCGATCGCCCTCGCGCAGATCGGCGAGGGTCGCCCACTCCTCGTACGCGCGCAGCGTCTGGCGGTGGTTCATCATCGCGCCCTTGGGCCTGCCCGTGGTGCCCGAGGTGAAGATGACGTCGGCGATGTCGTCGCCCGTCAGCTCGCCGACGCAATCGAATGGCTTGCCCGAGGAAAGGAAGCCCGACCCCATGTCGATCACCGGCGCGTCTGTGGTCAGCGAGTAGTCCAGACCGAGGAAGTCCTTCTGGACCAGCACGGCCTTCGCGCCGCTGCGGACGATGATGTCGGCCGCCTCCTCCGGTTTGAACCGGGTGTTGACCGGGACCAGCACGCCGCCGGCGGCCAGCAGGCCGAAGGCCGCGACGATCCAGTCGGCGGAGTTGGGCGCCCAGATGGCGAGCCGATCGCCCTTGGCGATACCGAGATCAGTGAATGCGCCTGCCGCGCAACGGATCCGCTGCACGACCTCGGTGAAGGACAAGCGCAACGGACCGTCGACGATCGCTTCCGCGTCGCCGAAACGGTCCGCTGCGCTCAAGACCATCCCGGGGATGGTCTCCCAGGATTGCGGCTGGGTCACACGGTGACGAGGCGACCCAGGTTGCCGCCCATGATCTTCGCCTGATCCTCGACCGACAGGTGCTCGAGCGCGGTCACATAGTGGGTCGGCTCAGCCAGGCCCTCCGGATGCGGCCAGTCGGAACCGTAGAGCACCTGCTCCACACCGATCAGGTTGATCAGGTCGTCGATGCCCTCCTCGTAGAACGGGCTGACGTAGATGCGGTTCTTGATCTCCTCGATCGGGTTGCCCAGGAAGGCCTCCGGGGCCTTCTTGTACACCTCGGCCATGGAGTCCAGCAGCGGGAACATCCACTTCGAACCCGCCTCGACGATGCCGACCTTGAGCTTCGGGTGCCGGAACAGTGCGCCGTGAATCACCCACGAGGCCACCGCATCCTGGATCGGGCGCCACTCGTTGAGGATCGACATCGCGTTGGTCTGGAACGGCAGCATCTCCTGAGCGACGCCGTCCCACTCCGAGGTGTAACGGGAGTAACCGCTGTCGGAGGAGTGCATACCGACGAACACGTCGTACTCGACGCACTTCTCCCAGAACGGGTCGAACTCGGGCAGCGCGAACGACCGCGGGCCACGGAATCCGGGCACCGGCGCCGGGCGGACGAGGATGGCGCGGGCACCGCGCTTGACCGCCCAGTCCAGCTCCTCGATCGCCTTCTCGACGATCGGCAGCGTGATGACCGGCGTGACGAAGATGCGGTTCTGGTAGTTGAAGCCCCACACCTCGTCCAGCCACTGGTTCAACGAGTGGATGATGACGTGGATCGCGACCGGATCGTCGCGCAGCCGCTCCTCGATGAGGCTGGCCAGCGTCGGGAACATCAGCGAGCGATCCACGCCCAGCTCGTTCATGAGCTCCAGGCGCGGTCCGGGTTCGAAGAACGCCGGGATCGAGCGCATCGGCTCACCGAACAGCTCACGCTTGCTCTTGCCCTCGGGATTGCCGAACTTGAAGTACTCCTCCCAGGCGCCCGGCTTGGCGACGTGGGAGAACGTCGGGTTCGGGATGTAGTTGGAGATCTGGCCCTTGATGGCGATCTTGGTCCGGCCGTTGACCTCGACGTACTGGACGACGTCCTTGTACTCCTTGGGCAGGTACTTGGTCATCGCCTCCGGCGGCTCGTACAGGTGGTTGTCCGCGTCGAACAGCGGGAACGGGATGTCGACCCGATGTGACAGTTGCCCCATGGAACACTCCTTTTCGTCTCGGGAGAATCCTATTCTCATAAGTGTCGGCTGCGCAATGCGCCTTCGGCCAAATGGTTGTCGCCGGCGGACTCACTTCCGCGCTTTGGCCCGCACCTGCTCACGCAGGACGACCTTCTGCACCTTCCCGCTCGCTGTCCGCGGATAGTCCTGTCCCTCGGGCACCGCGTGCAGTTCCTCCGGCCACTTCTGGATCGCGACACCCGCCCGCTTGAAGTGGGCGCGCACCTCCTCGAGCGTCGGCATGGTGCAGCCCGCCCGGATGCGCAGCACCGCCGCGGCGCGTTCACCGAGCCGGTCGTCGGGCGCTGCCACTACGACGGCTTCGGCCACGCTCGGCATGCCGAGCAGCACCTCTTCGACCTCGAGCGCGGAGATGTTCTCTCCCCCTCGGATGATCACGTCGGCCTTGCGGTCGGTGATGGTGAGATAGCCGTCCTCGTCGAGCACCCCGACGTCGCCGGTGTGGTACCAACCGTCGTCGTCGAACGCGCGTCTGGTCATCTCGTCGTCGGTGTAACCCAGGCACAGATCCGGCCCGCGCGAGAGGATCTCGCCGTCCTCGGTCAGCTTGATCTCGACGCCGGGGCGCGGATCACCGTCGGTGTAGAGCCGTTTGTCCTCGGGCGCGGTCGGCCGCGATCCGGTGATGGAGGGATGTTCGGTGCTGCCGTAGGACCGGAACACGAAGAACCCCATGTCGGCGAGCCGGCGCGTTACCGCCGCCGGGACGGTGGATCCGCCGAGGCCGACGGTGGTGAACCGGGAGCGATGCGCGTCGGTGCAGTCGGGATGGTCGAGCAGGCTGGTGACGAAGTAGGGCGGCCCGCCGCCAATCGACATGCCTTCGGACTCCATGAGTTTGAGCACCTTGCCCGGGTCCCACACGTCGCACAGATCGATCGGGGTGCCCTCAAGCACCGGGATGAGGAACGCACCGAGCATGCCGATGAAGTGACCGATCGGCGTCGCGGTGAGCTGGCGGCCGCGGTCCTTGGGGTAATTCTCCAGCAGCTGGCGAGTCTCGAAGCCCAGCGTCTGATGGCTGTGCACAACACCTTTCGGCTTACTCGTGGTGCCCGAGGTGAACGCGATCAACGCCGGGCCCGCCGGGTCGGCGGCCAAGGTGCCCGACATCGGGGCGTCGTCGAGGAACTCGTCGAAGTTTTCACCGACCAGCGCGACGATAGGGACGTCGGCGGCCAGGTCCGGCGCAAACGTCATCCGGCCGAATTCCCGTGCGGTGATGAGGACCTTCGGCCGCGCGGTCGCCAGGATGTGGGCGAGTTCCTTACGGCCGTAGAAGTGCACGACCGGCACCACGACCGCCCCCAGGAAAGCGGAGGCCCAGAACGCGACGGCGGCCTCCATCCAGTTGGGCAACTGCAGCGCCACGACGTCGCCCGGGCCGACCCCTCGCTTGTGCAGTCCCGCCGCGAGGCGACGGGCCCGCAGTTCGACATCGGCGAACGTGCCCGAGTACGGCCGGACGTCCGAGTGCACCCAGAAGCCGGTGTCCGGATTCTGGGCCAGATGGCGCGCCAGCAGCTCACCGAGCGTGTCCGGGGTCCACCAGCCTTCCTCCTCGTAGCGTTTGGTCAGCTCGACCGGGATGTTGCGCATGGACTCCCCACACTCAGGCGGCTGCTGAAACTCGAGGCGATGCTATTCTCTGAATCCGAGAATGCCAATATCGCAAATGGAGAACGGTTGATGGTAGACCTCGAGTTGGACGACGGCTTGGCGGTCATCACCATCGACCGGCCGCAGGCGCGCAACGCCATCGCGCCCGAGACCATGGAGCAGCTGGACGACGCGCTCGACCGCGCCGCGGGCGCGACGGCGCTGGTGGTCAAGGGCGCGGGCGACAGGGCGTTCGTATCCGGCGGCGACCTCAAACAGCTTGCCGCGCTGCGTACGGAGGCCGACGCGGCCGCGATGGCGCGGCGAATGCGCGCGGTGTGCGATCGCATCGTCGCGTTTCCCGGCGTGACGATCGCGGTGCTCAATGGGCATGCGCTCGGCGGCGGGGCGGAGTTCGCGACCGCGGCCGACATCCGGCTGGCCGCCTCCGACATCAAGATCGGCTTCAACCAGGTGGCGCTCGAGATCATGCCGGCCTGGGGCGGCGCCGAGCGGCTCGTCGAGATCGTCGGCTACAGCAAGGCGCTCCTGTTGGCAGGCACCGGCACGATCCTGTCGGCCGACGACGCCGAGCGCGTCGGCCTGATCGACCGGGTGCTCGCGCGGGAGACGTTCGACGACGACTGGCGCGCCATCGCCCGCAAGCTCGCCCACCGGGCCGCCGGCGAGATCAAACGCGTGATGAAGGGCGCCTCGACCGACGAGGCCGTGAATGCGTTTGCGCGGCTGTGGGTCTCCGACGAACACTGGGCCGCCGCCGACAAGGCGATGAACCGCGGCAAGTAACTCCCGTTGCGCGAGCGCGCGTGTTTGCACACGACACGCCGCGCATTGTCAGCACTTTGCGCACGCTCACGCGCCGCGAAAGGGTCAGCCGCCCAGAACGCGGATCGGGTCGCTGCCGTCCCAGTTCGCAGCGGCGTCGCGCACGAACGACGCCATTCCGCTGGTGATGTCGGTGAGCTCCATGATCTCGACGATCTGCGCGACCTGGGCGCGGCCCGCCGGCGGTTCGACGTACGCGAAGCGGGTGCCGACGTCCTCACCGCCCGACCACACAACCGGCCAGCCCGCCTCGGCAATCCCCCGCATGGTTGTGTCGAAATCGTCTGCCCAATAGGCGAACTGATGGAAACCCTCGCCGTGAGCGTCAAGGAACTCGGTGAAGACGCTCGACGCCTCGCTCTGCTGCTGGATGAGCTCGAGCTGCATATCGCCGCTGTTGCTCAGCGCCAACGACTGGGTGATCTCGCACGGCTCGCCGCGATAGCGCGCGGCCAGCGTCAGATCCCGCATGACGAACCAGGGCCCGACCCCCAGCTCGAGCCAACCGGCGATCGCCCGGTCGATGTCGGTGACGACGTAGCCGATCTGGCGGATCGGGCCGGGAAGGATTCTCATGACGCCCCCGGATGAACCACGATCCGCGGCGGTCCGGTCCCCCTGCGCGCCTGATCAATGGCCTCGGGCACCTCGTCGAGACCGATCGTCGCGCCGATGCTCGGCGTCGGATCGAGGCGACCGTCGGCGACCGCGTCGAGGGTGCCGTACCAGTCCTGCGGATGAGGCCCGCCGCCGAACTGGATCGTCATGCCCTTGTGGGTGGCGGCCGTGCAATCGATCGTGCCCGCGTCGTACCAGCCACCGGCGGCGTGCACGCGCGCCAGGAACTCGCAGTTGTCGACGATCGTCTGCATCAAACCGTTGACGCCCACGCATTCGAAGACCACCTGCGTGGTCTGGAAACCCTTGTTGCGGAACGTTTCCCGCCACACCTCGTAGGGGTCGCGCTGCGCCGGGTTGACCAGCACATCGGCGCCGAACTTCGCGGCGTAGCCGAGTCGGTCGTCGCTGTAGTCCGACACCACGATCGAGTCGACGCCGCGCGCTTTCAACGCGGCGACGGTGGACAGCCCGATGGCGCCCGCGCCGATGACCAGCGGCAGGTCACCGGGGCCGGCGCCCGAGCACCGGACGTAGTACTCCCCGACCGCGAACGCGTCCACCAACGCGACCGCGTCGTTCGGCACACCGTCGGGCACCCGCCGCGACATCATCTCCGAGACCACCATCAACTCGCCGAACGCGCCGGGAGCGTCGGAATGGTGCCCGATCACCAGCGGTTCCTGACCCGCGCGGATCAGGATCGGCATGCTGGTGACCCGGCTTCCGACCGGGAAGTCACCCGAGCAGTCGGGCCCGTGGCCCACGACCTCCCCGACGAACTCGTGGCCCATCACGGTGTCGCGGTCGGGATCCCACAGAAATCGCGGCGACGAGTTCGGATGGTCCATGTAGTGCACGTCGGATGCGCAGATCGCCGCCGACAGCGGCCTGATCAACAACTCCCCCGGCCCGGGCGACGGATCGGCCGTCTCCCTGACGACGAGCCTGCCGTCGCGAAGCACCACCGCGCGCATCTCAGCCCTTTCTCTTGGCCGCGAAATCGGTTGAGGCGGCGCTGATCATCTCGACGAGCGTGCGCCGGTCGACCGTCCACACCTGCGCGGCCATGGCGCGATTGGTCTCGCCGACGACGTAGGTGGGGCCGTTTGCGATGTTCGCGATGATCTCGGCGGCGACGTCCTCGGAGCGCATCTGCGTCTGCGGGTCGTAGTCGACACCCATCCGCGCGAGCGCCGGGGTGTAGGTCATGCCGAGCGGAGTGCAGCACACCTCCACGCCGTATGGCCGCAACTCCGCCCACAGCCCCTCGGCGAACGTGTGCTGGAACGCCTTGACCGCGGAGTACACCGCCAGCGTGGCCGACCCGGCCAGGCAGGCCAGCGACGCGACGACCACGATGCCGCCGCGGCCACGCTGCTGCATCGCCGGTCCGAAGTGGCGGGCCAGCGCCATCGGCCCGACGCAGTCCAGCGCGACCTGTTTGAGCGAGTACTCCAGGTCGTTCTCGAGAAACGTCGTCGTGCGGTCGGAGGCGCCCGCGTTGTAGACGACCAGCCCCACCTCGAGTCCTTTGGTGGCCGCCGCCACCTTCGCGACCAGGTCGAAATCGGTCAAGTCCTGGACGACGACCTGCACCGCAACGCCGTGCCGCTCACGCGCCCCAGCGGCGACCTGATCGAGCAGCGCTCCGTTGCGTGCGATCAGCACGAGGTCGAGCCCGCGCGATGCCAGCTGATCGGCCATCTCGGCCCCGATGCCCTCCGACGCCCCGGCGATCACCGCCCAGGGCCCGTACCGCTCGGCGAAGTCCCCGACTGTCACGGCGCGACGCCGGCCGCGCTCATCACCCGCGCGATGTTCGTGGTGCGCTTGGCGATTCGCCACCCCTCCGAGGTCTTGACGAGCTCATCGTCGTAGTGGCCGAGAGCGTCGATCCAGCTTCCGCCGTCGTCGGGCACGGCCTGCAGCACCGCGCGCACATAGGACCGCGCCGTCGCCTGGTCGGCGTTCACGTCGACGACGATGTTGGAGATGCGATGGTAGGTCTGCCCCATGCCGCCGTGAATCTGCTCCATCAACGTGGTGAAAGCGTCGGGATCGGTGAAAGTCCCCAGATCGCCGTAGTCGATGTCGACCTCGTCGGCCCAGCACGTGCGGAACAGCTTCCAGTCCTTGAAGTCGATCCCCGTCGCGTAGCGAATCAAGACCTCGGCGATCTGCGCTTTGTCGGCGTCCACACCGGGGAGGCTAGCAGCGAGTTGAGCGCTTGACGACCCTGGTTCTCTCTAGACGAGAACGTCATTTCCAGTTATCGTCGGCGCGTGCCGACACAGCAAGTGGCGCTCGCGCCCGAAATCTCGACCTGGCCCGATGACAATCCGCAGCTGATCGGAAGCCGGTGCGGCGCGTGTGGCGCCACCGCCTTCCCGGTCCAGCAGCGCTGCCCCAGGTGCAGCGCCGGCGAGATGTCCGAGCTCAAGCTGCCCCGGCGCGGCACCCTCGTCGCGTGGACGACGCAGGGCTTCCCGCCCGGCGCCCCGTACAAGGGCCCGACCGGAAACGATTTCGTGCCGTTCGGCGTCGGGCTGATTCAGCTCGAAGACGTCATCCGCGTCGAGGGCCGGCTCACCGAGAACGACCCGGCCAAGCTCGAATTCGGCATGGAGGTCGAGCTGACGATGGTGCCGTTCACCACCGACGACGACGGCAACGAGGTCGTCACCTTCGCCTTCAAGCCCGTCTAGACACAGGAGCATCGAGATGACCAACGACGTGGCGATCATCGGTGTCGGGTTGCACCCGTTCGGCCGATTCCCCAAGACCGCGATGGAGATGGGCGCCGAGGCCATCCAGTCCGCGCTCACCGACGCCGGGCTGGAGTGGAAGGACATCCAGTTCGGATTCGGCGGCAGCTACGAGGTGTCCAACCCCGACGCGGTAACCCGCCTCGTCGGGCTGACGGGCATCACGTTCACCAATGTCTTCAACGCCTGCGCCACCGCCGCGAGCGCGATCCAGCAGACCGCCGACACCATCCGCCTCGGCAAGTACGACATCGGGATCGCGATCGGCCTCGACAAGCATCCGCGCGGTGCGTTCACCGACGATCCGGCGAAACTCGCGCTGCCGCAGTGGTACGCCGAGAACGGCCAGTTCGTCACCACGAAGTTCTTCGGAATGAAGGCCAACCACTACATCCACAAGCACGGCATCTCGCAGGCCACCCTGGCCAAGGTGGCGGCCAAGAACTTCCGCAACGGTGCGTTGAACCCGAATGCGTTCCGCCGCAAAGCGATCCCCGAAGAGGAGATCCTGAACTCGACGGTGCTGAACTACCCGCTGACGCAGTACATGTTCTGCGCGCCCGACGAGGGCGCCGCGGCGGTGATCATGTGCCGCGGCGACATCGCGCACCGCTTCACCGAGAAGCCGGTTTACGTGCGCGCCACCGAGATTCGCACCCGCCGCTTCGGCGCCTACGAGGTCCACGCGACGTCGGCGCCGCTGGACGAGGACGCCTCCCCCACCGTGTACGCCGCCAAGGCGGCCTACGAGGCGGCCGGCCTGGGCCCGGAGGACGTCGACGTCGCGCAGCTTCAGGACACCGACGCGGGCGCCGAGGTGATCCACATGGCGGAGACCGGCCTGTGCGCCGACGGCGAGCAGGAGAAGCTGCTTGCCGACGGCGCCACCGAGATCCACGGGTCGATGCCGATCAACACCGACGGTGGGCTCATCGCCAACGGTGAGCCGATCGGCGCCTCGGGGCTGCGACAGGTGCACGAACTCGTCCGCCAGCTGCGCGGTGAGGCCGGCGACCGTCAGGTCCCTGGCGAGCCCAAAGTCGGCCTGGCGCAGGTGTATGGCGCACCCGGCACCGCGTCGGCGACGATCCTCGCGGTCTGATGCGGTTCGCCATTCGCGACCTGGGTCGCGGACAACGTTCTAAGATCCGGAAATGATCTTCGGTCGCTCGGTCCGTATCGCTTTGCCGTCCCTCGTGGCGGCAACCGTGGTGACCGCCGGCGGCGTGCTGTCGGTCAGCGCGCCGGCGGTGGCGCAGGATCCGCCGCCGCCGGTGCTGCACAACGTCAAGTACTCGGTGTTCTCCGAGCAGCCGTTCTACGTCGACATCTACTACCGCGACGTCGATCCCCCGAACTGGGCCGCCTACAGCCACAACCCCTACGAGTTCAGCCCGAAGGCCGAGGCCCAGATCGGACCGGACCAGCAGTGGAACCTGGACGTCCAGCTCGCCGATCCCGACCGGTGGGCGATGGTCGCAGCGACCAGCGGGACCGGCGAGGCGAAGCCGAACATCCACTGCGTGCTCGCGGTGGACGGCGTGGTGGTCGCCACCCACCAGGGCCCCAAGGGCGCGCTCTGCTCGATCCGGAGTTGGTGAGCGCCGTTCTCAGCCGGGGGTGAGCGGTTCGCCCTCCAGGCGGCGAATCCACTTCTCGCAGAAGGCGAATGTCTCCGCGTGCCCGGTGGTCATGCCGAGCGCCCGTTCGACCACCAGCGCCTGCGACACGCTCGTCGCGAACACCGTCCACACCACCGGCGGAACCTCCTCGGCGTCGGCGCCGTAGCGCTCGAGGACCGACGCGATGGCCCTGTTCTGCTCCTCGCGGAATCGTTCGGCGTAGTAGATGATCTCGGCCCGTAACGCCTTGCGGTGATTGGCCAGGCCCATGAACTCCATCGTGAGCCGGGTGGCCTCCGGCTGGGTGCTGAACCGCCACAGCGCCCACAGCGGCTGAGGCGACGCGAGCGCCTCGGTGAGGGCCTTGAGGCCCAACTCGGCCATGCGGCGGAACACCGCCAGAAACAAATCCTCCATGGTGCGGAAGTAGTAGTGCACGAGCTGCGGCTTGAGGCCCGCCTTCTCGGCGACCCGCCGCGAAGTGACGGCGGCGTACCCCTCTTCGAGCAGCAATTGCTCGGCGGCGTCGAGCAGCACGCCGCGGTTCTTCGCGTCCGGCGCCCCGATGCGTCGTGCCGAACCTGAAACCCGCGTCATCCGATCACTTCTCTTCCCGCCCTTCCGACACGCCGATCGTAGTGGGGACCCGCTTCCCGATCTTGACCATGACCTTAACCCCATGCTAAGCAAGTGCTCAGCATATTAAGTCAGAGATGCAAGCGAGCGGCGGCGTCCGCTCACCATCACGCGGGCCAGCGTCGACCCTGAAGGGCTGAAAACCATGACCACTGATTTCGATTCGGTTGACTACTTCACCGATCCCTCCCTGGTTCCCGACCCGCACCCCTACTACGACCACATCCGGTCGAAGGACCCCGTCTGTTGTCCGATCAACAACGGCGTGCTCGCGGTCACCGGATGGGAGGCGGCCAACAGCGTCTACAAGGACAGCGAGAACTTCTCGTCCTGCGTGGCGGTCATGGGCCCGTTCACCCCGATGCCGTTCACGCCCGAGGGCGACGACATCTGCGAACAACTCGAAAAGCACCGGACCGAGATTCCGATGTTCGAGCACATGGTCACGATGGATCCGCCGCAGCACACCGACGCGCGCTCGATCCTGGCCCGACTGCTGACGCCCAAGCGCCTCAAGGAGAATGAGGACTTCATGTGGCGCCTGGCCGACCGCCACATCGACGAGTTCATCGCCGACGGCAAGTGTGAATTCCTCGCCGCGTACGCAAAGCCGTTCTCGCTGTTGGTCGTTGCCGACCTGCTCGGTGTGCCCGAGGAAGACCACGACGACTTCCGCGAGGCGTTCGGCGCCGAGCGGCCCGGTACGAACATCGGCAGCCTCGACCACGAGGTGATCGCCACCAACCCCCTCGAGTGGGCCGACGAGAAGTTCGCGCACTACATCGAGGAGCGCCGCGAGAACCCTCGCGACGATGTCCTCACGTCGATCGCCACCGCGAAGTATCCGGACGGCTCCACACCCGAGGTGGTGGACGTGGTGCGCACCGCGACCTTCCTGTTCGCCGCCGGTCAGGAGACGACGGCGAAACTGCTTGGCGCGGCGATGCGGGTGCTGTCCGACCGGCCCGATATCCAGCAGCAGTTGCGCGCCGACCGCAGCCTGATCCCGGTGTTCGTCGAGGAGTGCCTGCGGATGGACAGCCCCGTCAAGAGCGTGTTCCGGATGGCCCGCAAGACAACGACTCTCGGCGAGACGCCGGTACCCGCGGGCACGACGGTGATGGTCAGCCCGGGCGCGGCGAACCGCGATCCCAAGCGCTTCGACAACCCGCACGAGTTCCAGTTGGACCGCAAGAACGTTCGCGAGCACATCGCATTCAGCCGCGGCATTCACTCCTGCCCCGGCGCACCGCTCGCCCGTGTCGAAGGCCGCGTGTCGGTCGAACGGCTCCTCGACCGGTTGGGCGACATCACGGTGAGCGAGGAGAAGCACGGGCCGATCGACGCTCGCCGCTACGTCTACGAGCCGACGTTCATCCTGCGCGGCCTCACGGAAATCAACATCGAGTTCAAGCCGATCGGCTGAGCTTCATCGCATCGTCACGGTCGCCGAAACCGCGGAGAGATCACACGATCCGTGGTTTCGGCGATCTGTGCGCAGTCGGGAGTTCGTCCCGACCGTCTCAGAGGTCCCCGCGCTCCCAATAGCTGCGGCCGTCTTTGGAGACGCAGGTGAGGAACAGACCGTCCGGCGCCTGAGCGACCTCGCCGTCCAGCGACGGGCACAGATCGTTCTCGAGCTTGATGCCGTGCATCTCGGGTGAGCGGAACCAGCGCGGCTCGTAGCGGCGCGGAGAACCGCAGAACACCAGCCGGCCCCACGACGTCACCCCGAACACGTAGTACGTCGTGTTGTTGCAGTAGGACCCCAGCACGACGCCCGGCTGGATACCCGGTGTGCAGTTGGGGCTGTTGCATTCCGCGCCAGGCGGCGGCAACGGCGGCAACGGCGGCTGCGCCTCGGCGGTCGGCGCCGCGAGCATCAACGCGGGGGTAGCCAGGGCAGCAAACACTGCGGCGAGGGAACGCACGGGGACATTGTTCCATACGCGCACAAGGAAATTCTCCCTTTCGGAGAGGGCGGCTACCGACCACGATAAGCTGCCTACATGCGTGGATTTGGCGTGGCCGCCGGAGCGGTCGCAATCGCTGTGGCCGGAAGTCTGAGCACCGCGACAGCGGCGCACGCCGACGATTTCGCCGACGACTATCAAGTCGCGCTCAACGGCACCTTTCGCGTGATGTCCGACGGGGAATGGGCGAAGCGCGGTATGAGACCCGGTGGCGCCGACGTCTTCATCAAGCAGCAGACGGTCGAGCAGACCTGGACGATCAACACCACGTGTTTCAGCCCGATCGAATGCAGCGGCACCGTGCAAAGCGATCTCGGCTGGACCGGCACGATCCGGCTCGACGACTACTGGTACGTCGACCACGACGTCCCCAACTGGTTGCCGTGCCCCGACGGCAGCTTCGCACCAGGTCACCAGAAATTCATTCTGTTGGGCTGGAATCCCACCGTCAACCAGCGGGTCACGCACAACGCAACGTTCTTGATGGGCCGCGATTCGACCAAGAGCCCGAGCGGCGCGTGCGGCGCCAATCAGCCGCTCGTGATCGAGATGCCTGTCAAGGTCCAGAAGATCTGAGCGCCCACCTTCACACCATTCCCTGACCGGGTCACTTCCCCGGTCAGGTCGGCATCAGGTCCTTCCACGACTTCGCTTCATTGCTCGGCAGATTCGTCTGCCGCGGCATCAAACCGTCGGGCGTCATGTACTGACCCGTGTCCGGATCGTAGTGCGCGACAGCCAGCGACGGCCCCCCGGAAGCGTTGCCGCTATGCGCACTCGGCGCCACCGGCGTCGCCCCACCCGCCGCAGGCGGGGCCGGGATCGGCGTGCCGTTGATCGAGTTGCCGGGCGGCGGAGGCGGTGCCACCGGATCCTGGATCGGTGCCGGCGCAGCAGCGGGTGCCGACGCCGAGCCGTGTGAAGTCCCGCCGGCCACCGGGAGCGGTGGCGGCGGCATACCCGGCGGCGTTCCCGCGGGCGCCGCGCCCGGAGGCAGCGGAGTCCCGTCCACCGGTGCGTAAAGCCGCTCGGAGAAGTCCACCCGGTCGTCGGGCGCGATGCCCTGGGCGATCAGGTTCGGGTCGATCGGGTAGGCGCCGAGCGTGTGCTGGCGCAGCGCCAACGGCTGATAACCCTTGGGGTCGTTGCACAATTCGACGGTCGGCGCCCGCTTACCCGGATGCTCCATGCACGGGTAGTTGCGCGCACCGCGCACAGCGATCGGCGAGTCCTGCGGCAACTTGCAGTAGAGCCCGTCCGGGGTGTCGATCGACGTCAGGTCCTCTGGCGACCGCCAGCTCGACGGCGGCAGGAATCCAACCGTGCAGGGCGGTGGGTCGCTGATGGTGAGCGCGAAGTCACCCATCGGGAGGCCGGTGGGGTTGTTCTGCGGAAGCCCGAACGACTGCTGTGCGGCGATGATGCCCGGGAAGATGACCAGCAATTGCTCCAGCGACGGATTGTAGGTGAGCAGAGTCTGGCCCACGGTGGTGAGATTGGCGAGCAGGATCGGCAGCGTCGGCTTGATCTGGTTCAGCAGCGTCGAAACCTCTTGCGCGAAGCCGGGTCCCTGCTGGAGCAGCGTCCGGATCTGCGGATCATTCTGCCCAAGCTGTCCGGTCACTCCCGCAAGGCTTTTCGCCCAGGTGCGGATCTGCTCGGCGGTCTCGGCCTGCGAATCCAGCAGGGGCCCACTGTCGTCGATGAGACCGCGGGTCTGGTCGGATACGGTGTTGGCCTCGGCACTGATCTTGGCCGCCGAATCCACCAACGATTGGAAATCGGGACCGGCCCCGTTGAACGCCTTGAACGACTCGTCGAGCAGATCGGCGATCCGATCCGACGGGATGCTGCCGATCAGTCGATTGAGTCCTTCGAGTACCGGACCGATCTCTTGTGGAATTGTGGTGTCCGCGACGGGAATTCGCGAGCCGTTCTGCAGGTAAGGCCCGGAGTCGGTGCGCGGACGCAGGTCGACGTACTGCTCGCCGACGGCGGAGACACTGCGCACTTCGGCCTGCAGATCGGCCGGAATCTTCGGCGACGTGTCGAGCGACAGCGTGGCCTCAGCCCCGTTCTCCGTCAGTGCCACGTCGGTGACCTTGCCGATCTGCACACCGCGGTAGGTGACGTTGCCGAACCGGTACAGCCCACCGGCCGTCGGCAACTCCATCTTCACCGTCAACCGGCCGACTCCGAGCAGGGTCGGCACCTGCATGTAGACGAACAGCATCACCGTCACACCCACGATCGATGCGATCGTGAAGATGATCAACTGGTTTCGTACGAAGCGCGTCAGCATCAGCCACCCCCTCCCGGTGTTTGCGGTTGCGCGGGCGGTGTCGCCGGGACCGGTGGCGGAGGCGCGTCGGCACCGTACGGACCCGCGAAGACCTCGGTCGTGGTGGTCGCCTGCGACAGCCACGGCGCTGCCGGCGGCGGCGGCGCCACCGGCAACAGCGGTTGCGCCACCGGGGGCGGAGCCGCGGGGGCCGGGGTGCCCTCGCTCGGCGGCGCTTCCACCGGCGGTGGAGCGACCCCGAGCGACATCGGGCTGTAGGAGTAGTTCAGGTAATACGGATCACCCGGTGCCGGTATGAGCCTCGCGTTCTCGTCGCCCCACCGAGTACCGAGTAATAGCGTCCGCTTGACCCTGGGGTACGTGAGATCGAAACTCGCATAGAGGTTGATGTAGTCCCCGCGGGTGATCCGGTCGGCGAAGGTCGGCCCGTAGGGGAACGCGGTCGCCCACAACAGCGCGAGGTTCAGGTCGGGTCCGATGTCGGCAAGCGCGCCGAGAGTGGGCCCCAGGTTCTCCAGATCCTTGACCAGGTCGTCGCCGGCATCGTTGACCAGGCCGGCCGCGGTATCCCCGAACTGGCCGAGCTTCTCCAGCGCGGCGGTCAAATTCGGCCGTTCCTTGATCAGGACGTCGAGCGCGGGCGGAATCTCTTTCAGTGCGCGGTCGATCTTTTCCCGCTGACCCGCGAATGTGCCTGCGACACGGTTGAGTTGCTGGATCGAGGCAATGATGTTGTCGCGCTGACTGTCGAGCACGCCGACGAAATTGTCGAGCCTGGTCAGCAATTCGCGGATCTGCGGTTCTCGTCCGTTCAACGCGGTGTTGAAATTGTGGATGACGTCGCCGATCTGACCGAGCCCGCCGCCGTTTACCACGGTGGCCAGCGACGACAGCGTCCGCTCGGTGGACGGATAGGTCGATGAGTCGCTCAGCGGGATCGTGGCACCCGCTGCCAGCCGGCCTTGCGGTTTCTCACCAAGCGGTGGGTTGAGGGCCAGGTGCATCGAACCGAGCAGGCTGGTCTGTCCGACCGTGGCGACCGCGTTGGCCGGCACCGTCACGTCGGGTTTGACCGAGATCTCGACGTCGGCATGCCAGTTGTCGACCGTCATCTTGCGGACGCTGCCGACGACCACGTCGTCGATCAACACCGGCGAGTTCGCCTCCAGCGTCGCGACATTCGCGACCTGGACATGGTAGGTAGCGGCGTCTGGGCCGCGGCCGACCGCTCCGGGCAGCGGCAGTGAATTCACACCTTGGAACGAGCAGCCGGTCAGGATCAGCGCCAGGGCGGACCCGGCGACCGACCATCTCTTCACGGTTCGGCGGATCATCGTGGCGGCGCCCCTTCTGCAGGCAACAGGGGTGTGTTCGGCGCGACCGGCGCGGGCGACGGCGGAAGCAGCATGCCCTCCACGGACTTCGGCGGTTCCGGTTGCGCCGGCAGGTTACTCAACACGTTGGGCGGCCCGGGAATCGGCGCGCCGGGGAAAAGCGCCGGGGACGGGATCGCGGGCGCATCGGGTCCACCCCCGGTATACAACCCCGGCGGTCCGGGCGGTTGGTTCCAGCCGGGAGGCGGCGGCACATCGCCCACACCGGTGTAAGCCGACACCGTGGGGGGCGGCTCTGGCGGGTCACCCGGGCCCGCGCCCCCTGGCGCGAGTTTCGGATCGGTGATGATCTGCCGATCCGGGGTCACCGCGGGTCGCAGGTAGGCATTGATCGGCAATGGAATGTTGTTGACGTTGAGCAATCGCAGCGCTGGGCCGAGGTATTGCGCGCACAACTTCGCGGTCTCGGGTGCGGTGACGTTCGCGACGGCCCCGACCATGCCGCAGATCATCTGCACCGGGTTGTTGAAGTTGACCAACGCGAAGGCACCGGTGACCGATCCCCCGTTGGGATAGAAGATGTTCTGGAAGTTCGCGATCGCGTTGGGCGTGATGTGCAGGACATTCTCGAACGCCAACTTGTGGTCGACCAGGATCTGAGTGAGGCTGCCGAGACGCTGGATCTGCTCGGATGTCAGATCCCGGGTGCCGACGACAAAGCGCTGCACCTCGCCGATCGCCGTCGAGAGATTCGACAGCGCCGCATCCAGGTCGGACCTGCTGTTGTCGAGGACGCTGGACAGCGTCGCCAACCGGTTCTCGAACATCACGATCTGCTGCTTGCTGTCGCGCAGCGCTGAGACGAAGGTCTGCAGATTCTTGATGATGTCGACAATGTTTCCGCTGCCTTCAGCGAAAGTCCTTGCCACACCGGATAGTTGGGCCAGCGTCTGGCGCAGCTTGCCGCCGTTGCCGCCCATCGCGTTCGCCGCACTGTCGATGAACCGGGACACCGAGGTGTCCGAGACACCGGTCTGCGGTCCCAATTCATCGGAAAGCCGCATCAACTGGGTCTTGACCTCGTCCCACTCCACGGGCACCGCGGTCCGGTCACTGGGGATGACCGCCCCGTTCTTCATCGTCGGCCCGTCGCCGTTGCGGTACGCCGGAGTGAGCTGCACGTAACGTGCCGCCACCAGATTCTGCGCAACGATCACGGCCTTGGCGTCGGCCGGAACCGGCACGCCACGATCGACTTTGAGGGTCATCTTGGTTTGGGTGCCCTCGGGTGTGATCGACTCGATGGTGCCGACCTGGACACCGGACACCCGCACTTCGTCGCCGGGGTAGATGGCGGTCGCGGTCGGGAAGTACGCGGTGATCGTGGTCGGCCCGAAGAACACCTGGCGCACCAAAAACGCCGCGCCGGCGACCAGACCGATGGCCAGCAGGATCGCCGTGCTGACCACCAGGCGCTTACGGGTTGCCATCATCGGGAAGATCTCCTGGCTGCGGAATTCCGTTGAATGGGAACGGCAATTCGGCCCGTGGGCCGGCCTGATCCGGCGGCTGCCCGGCGTTCATGCCGCGCCGGAAGCCGAACGCGTAATCGAGGAACGGCTGCAGAATCTGACCGAATATCAGGTTGGGCACGAGCGCGTTGTAGTAGGCGCCGTTGGCGACGATCTCGCCCTGCGTGAGGTAGTACTTGGCCGCGCCGGGCAACATCTTGGCGAGGTTGTCGCGGTTCTTCTCCAGCATCGCGATGACCGTGTTCAGATCCTTCAGCGTGGGCGCGAGTTCCGCTTCGTTGTCGGCCACGATGCCGGTCAGCTCCTGCGACACCGCCGAGGTGGCGCGCAGCAGGCTGGTGATCGCGTAGCGGCGTTCGTTGAGGACGGCAAGAAGATCGTTCGAGTTCAGGATCAGCTCGTTGACCTGCCGACTGCGCTCGGCGAAGATCCCGGTGACGTCGCCGGCGGTCCTGAGCAGTTCCGCGAGGCTCTCGTTGCGGTTGTTCAGGGACTGGGATACCCGTGACAGCCCGTCGAAGGTCGGACCGAGTTGCGGCGCAACCTGATCGAGCGTGGCCGCCAGCGTGTCCAACGACTGGTTGAGCGTCTGGGTGTTCGTGTCCGCCGTATTGGCCGTCAGGTCGCTGACGGCGTCGGTCAGCGAGTACGGGGAGGATGTCCGCGACGTGGGGATCGGCTTGGTGCGGTCCAGGTTGCCGCTTCCGTCGGACTCGAGCGCCAGCACGCGTTCGCCGAGCAACGTCCCTGTGCGGATGTGGGCGGTGGTGTCGGAGCCCAGCGCATACTTGCCGTCGATGGTGAACCCGACCAGCGCGTCTCCGTTCACCAGTTCGACCGACGAGACCGAACCCACCTTGATCCCTGACACGGTGACGTCGTTGCCGGTGGTGATGCCGCCCGCCTCGGTGAACAGCGCCTCGTAGCGAAGCGAGGTCGCCCAGGAGATGAGCCGTTCCGGCTGCAGGCCGATCGTGATGACGAGGACGATGAGGACGACGCCGATGAAGCCCGACCTCATCAGCTGTGCACCGCGGTACTTGAGCATTACTGGTCCACGCACCTTCCGGTTTCTTGCCGGATCCACGGGAACACCACGGTGCGGCCCTCCAGGTCGCTCGCCCGGAACGTGACACCGCAGATGTAGTACGGGAAGAACGCCCCGTACGAGCCGACGCGCGCCAGCTTGCGGTAGATCTCGGGCAGGCGCTGGATCGTCGCGTCGAGGCGATCCAGGTCGTTGTTGACGAACGGGGCCAACCGGGCCAACTGGTCGACCGTGTTGTTCAACGGTGCCCGCCCGCGACTGAGAAGGTCTGCGAGCGAGGTGGTTCCGTTGTCCAGGGATTCGATCGCGGTGCCGATCGGGTCACGGTCGGCGGACAGTCCCTCGATGAGTTGGCTGAGCCTGTCGATCGCGCCGGTGAATTCGTCACCGTCCTTGGACAGGGTGTCGAGCGTATCGCGCAGGTTGTCGATCAACTGCTCGACGACCTGATTGTTGTCCGCCAGAGAATTGGTGAACGACGAGGACTTCGACAGCAGTGATTCCAGGGTGCCGCCCTGGCCTTGCAGGATTTGGATCAGCGAGCTGGTGAGCCCGTTGACATCCTCCGGGTTGAGCCCCTGGATGACGGGTTTCAGGCCGCCGAGCAGCAAGTCGAGGTCGAGCGCGGGTGCGGTGCGGTCGGCCGGTATCCGGGCGCCGGCGGGCAGGATTCGTGCGGAGTCAGGCGTATCAATGAGCTCCAGGTAGCGGTCGCCGACCAGGTTGAGATAGCGGATCGCCGCCTTGGTGCCGGTGGTGAGCTTGGTGTTGCGGTCGGCGTCGAACTTGACCAGGACCTTCCTGTCGGCCTGCAGCGACACGTTCTTCACCGTGCCGACCCTGATTCCGGCGATCCGAACACTGTCGCCCGCCTTCAGTCGTGACGCATCGACGAAGACGGCCGAATAGCCGTCTGTCGAACCGGTTCTCGACTCGCTGAAGACCACGAACAGGAAGGCGGTCAGCACAATCATGACCACCCCGAAGATGCTGAATTTGATCAGCGTGCCCGTTGAACGCGTCATCCTGGCATCCCAATCTGCGCGGTGTTGCGCGGCGGTCCGGGAAGGGGCCCGAACAACCAGTTCTTGAGGCCCTCGGAGTTCAGCAGGATGCCCGCGTTGCCGTACTGGTTCGGGTTGGTTCCGACATCACCGACGATCATCGGTGGCACGAACTCCGGCGGCAGTTCCGGCAGCCCCAATTCCGTGCAGTAGTCACGGCCCCCGCTCTTGGCGGCGACCTTCGGCAAGTCACGCGGATAGCGATAGCGCTCGACGCCGAGCGTCAAACCCGCGTTGACGAGGACGCCGGAGTACTGCGGCCCGGACTTCGAGAACGGAACCAGTCCGCCGATTCCGCACCACAGTGAGGCCTTGTTCCTGTTGAGCATCTCGAGGGTCGGCACCAGGACGTGTGTCACGTCGGTCAGGCCCTGCCGATTTCCACCGATCACGTCGTTGCCGATGTCGGCCAAACCGATTGCACTGATCAAGAACTCGTCGAGGTTGTTCTGCTGATCGACGATCGAGTTGCTGACCTCCGTCGTGTTCTCGATCGTCGACATCAGATCCGGCGCCGCATCGCCGTACGCGGCGAACGTCGGCGCAGCGACCTCGATGTCGTGCGCCAGGTTCGGCAGGCTCGGCTCGATCTTCGCCAGCAGAGCGTTGAAGTCCTCCAAGGTCTGGCCGAACTTCTCGCCCCGGCCGTTGAAGGCGGACGCGATCGCGCCAAGCGTCTGGTTGAGCTTGGCGGGGTCGATCTTGTCGAGGACCTGAACCAGTTGTTGGAACACGGTATTGACCTCGACGGTCACGTGCTTGCTCTGGATGACCTGTCCGGCGCGAAGTCGATCGGCCGACGGATCCGTCGGCGCTTTCATCTGGACGAACTTCGCGCCGAAGACGGTCGTCGAGGTGATGTCGACGTCGACGTTGCCCGGAATGAGCCGCAGTGCGGACCTGTCCATCGCCAGGTGAAGCGCGGCGGTGCCGTCGGGACGCTGCTCGATTTTCTCGACCTGGCCGACCTGGACTCCCCGCATCCTCACCTTTGCGTCGGGGTTCATCACCAGGCCCGCGCGATCCGAAACCACCGTCACCGGAACGGTATCGGCCCAGTCCCCCCGAAACAGGCTGATGGCCAGGGCGATGATCAGGCCGATGGCCACGATCAAGCCCAGACCCGTCAGGGGGCGAACGACACTGCTCTTCATCGGCGCGACCTATCCCGACAGGTTGAAGTTGCCGTTGGAACCGTAGATGGACAGCGAGACCAGCAAGGTGACCGATACAACGATCACCAGCGA
>NZ_CVTA01000027.1 GCF_001050035.1 Mycolicibacterium komanii | reverse complement strand
TCGATTCGGTGATCGACCTGCCGTTCGCGCTGCCGACGATCGTGGCCAGCCTGGTCATGCTCGCGCTCTACGGCACGGCCAGCTCGGTGGTGCTGCACCTGCAGCACACCAAGTGGGGCATCGGGGTGGCGCTGCTGTTCGTCACGCTGCCGTTCGTGGTGCGGTCCGTGCAACCGGTGCTGCTGGAACTGGACCGCGAGATCGAGGAAGCCGCGGCGTCGTTGGGCGCCAACAACTGGGTCATCTTCACCAGGGTGATGCTGCCCGCGCTGCTGCCGTCGCTGCTGTCGGGCGCCGGCCTGGCGTTCTCCCGCGCGATCGGCGAATTCGGTTCCGTCGTCCTGATCGGTGGCGCCGTGCCCGGCGAGACCGAGGTGTCTTCGCAGTGGATCCGCACCCTGATCGAGAACGACGACCGTACCGGCGCCGCGGCGATTTCGATTGTGCTGCTGCTGATCTCGTTCGTCGTGCTGTTCATCCTGCGCGCGATCGGCTCGCGCGCGGCCCGACGGGAGCTGGCGCAATGACGCTGTCGCCCGTCGTCAAACACCTGCTGCGCTACCTCGCGCTGGCCTACGTCGTCATCCTGGTCGTCGTGCCGGTCGGGTTGATCTTGTGGCGCACCTTCTCGCCGGGCGTCGGCGCGTTCGTCGAATCGATCAGCACCCCGGCGGCCATATCGGCGCTGAACCTGTCGCTTCTGGTGGTCGCGATCGTGGTGCCGCTCAACGTGTTGTTCGGCATTCCGACCGCATTGGTGTTGGCACGCAACAAGTTTCGCGGCAAGAGCGCGCTACAGGCCGTCATCGACCTGCCGTTCGCGGTGTCCCCGGTGGTGGTCGGTGTCGCGCTGATCCTGTTGTGGGGCTCGGCCGGGTTGTTCGGTTTTGTGGAGAACAACCTCGGGTTCAAGATCATCTTCGGGTTTCCCGGCATCGTGCTCGCCAGCGTCTTCGTGACGGTGCCGTTCGTGATCCGCGAGGTCGAACCGGTGCTGCACGAGATCGGCACCGATCAGGAAGAGGCCGCGGCCACGCTGGGCTCGCAGTGGTGGCAGACGTTCTGGCGGGTGACGCTGCCGTCGATCCGGTGGGGTCTGACCTACGGCGTCGTGTTGACGATCGCGCGCACGCTCGGGGAGTACGGCGCCGTGCTGATGGTGTCCTCGAATCTGCCGGGGAGCTCGCAAACCCTCACACTGTTGGTATCGGACCGCTACACCCGCGGCGCCGAATACGGCGCCTACGCGGTGTCGACGCTGTTGATGGCCGTGGCGGTGGTGGTGTTGGTCGCGCAGTTGGTCCTCGACGCGCGGCGGGTCCGGGCGGGCAAGGCGTAGGAAGAAGGAACAGATGACGGACGCAATCGTCGTGCGTGGGGCCAACAAGCGCTACGGAGACTTCGCGGCGTTGGACAACGTCGACTTCGAGGTGCCGTCCGGGTCGCTGACCGCGCTGCTCGGTCCGAGCGGCTCGGGCAAGTCAACGCTGTTGCGGGCCATCGCGGGCCTGGACCAGCCCGACACCGGCACCATCACGATCAACGGACGCGATGTCACCGACGTGCCGCCGCAGCGGCGCGGCATCGGGTTCGTGTTTCAGCACTACGCGGCGTTCAAACACCTGACGGTGCGGGACAACGTCGCGTTCGGGCTGAAGATCCGCAAGCGCCCCAAGGACGAGATCGCCGAGAAGGTCGACAACCTCCTCGAAGTGGTGGGGCTCGCCGGTTTCCAGACCCGATACCCCAATCAACTCTCCGGCGGCCAGCGTCAGCGCATGGCGCTGGCCCGCGCGTTGGCGGTCGACCCGCAGGTTCTGCTGCTCGACGAGCCGTTCGGCGCGCTGGACGCCAAGGTGCGTGAGGATCTGCGGGCGTGGCTGCGCCGGTTGCACGAAGAGGTGCACGTGACCACGGTGCTGGTGACTCATGATCAGGCCGAGGCGCTCGACGTCGCCGACCGTATCGCGGTGCTGAACAAGGGCCGCATCGAACAAGTCGGTTCTCCCGCAGAGGTTTACGACTCGCCGGCCAACGCATTCGTGATGTCGTTCCTCGGTGCGGTGTCCTCGCTCAACGGTTCACTGGTCCGGCCGCACGACATCCGCGTCGGCCGCAATCCGGACATGGCGATCGCGTCGAGCGACGAGTCGGTACAGGCCACCGGTGTGCTGCGTGCGGTCATCGACCGGATCGTAATGTTGGGATTCGAGGTTCGCGTCGAGTTGCACAGTGCGAGCGATCAGACACCGTTCACCGCGCAGATCACCCGGGGCGACGCCGAGGCGCTCGGCCTCAAGGAGGGCGACACGGTCTACGTCCGCGCCACCCGGGTGCCTTCGTTGCCGGGCGGCACGAACGTCCCGCCCGCTGACAAGGCCGATGACGAGGCGCTGACGAAGGCCTGATTCTTCGATCGAAATGGGGCAATTGCCCCATTCCGCGCGGGCGATTCGCCTGGTTGGGTGGGGTGTATGAACACCTCGAGTACACCGACCCTGGTCGACCAGGACAAGCTGATGAATTTCGTCTTCCGCGCGGTCGAAGAGGCGGGCGCGGCACTCAATTGCGCCCTCGTGGTCATGGGCGACCGCCTCGGGTACTACCGGTCACTGGCCGAACACGGCCCGAGCACCCCGGCCGAACTGGCCGAGCGCACCGGCACCGACGGGCGCTACGCCCGCGAGTGGCTCAACGCGCAAGCGGCCGGGTCGTTCGTCGAATACGACCCCGAGACCGGCCGGTACCGGCTTCCCCCTGAGCAGGCCGTCGCCCTCACCGACGAGACCAGCCCGGCGTTCGTCGGCGGCCTGTTCCAGATCGCCCACGGAACCGCCGCCGACGCCGCCCGGATCGTCGAGGCGGCGTCGAGCGGTCGCGGAGTCGGCTGGGGCGACCACAACGCCGATGTCCACGTCGGCTGCGAACGGTTCTTCCGCCCGACATACACCGCGCACCTGGTGAACGACTGGCTCCCCGCGCTGGACGGCGTCGTGGACAAACTGACGTCCGGCGTCAGGGTGGCCGACGTCGGATGCGGCCACGGGGCTTCGACATTGCTGATGGCACAAGCGTTCCCGGCGTCGACGTTCGTCGGCGTGGACGGTCACGCCGGCTCCATCGACGTGGCCCGCGAGCGCACGGGGGCGACCTCAGCGGTCGACTTCCGTGTCGCGGCCGCGGACGCCTTCGACGGTGGGCCGTACGACCTGGTGACGATGTTCGACTGCCTGCACGACATGGGCGATCCGATCGGCGCAGCGCGCCACATCCGCGAGGTCATCGCCGAGGACGGCACGTGGATGGTGGTCGAACCGGCTGCCGGCGACCGCGTCGAAGACAACCTCAACCCGATCGGGCGCGCGTACTACGGTTTCTCCACGCTGCTGTGCACACCGTCGTCGATGGCGCAGCCGGTCGGCATGGCGCTGGGCACTCAGGCGGGTCCGGCCCGCATCCGCGACGTCGTGACCGAGGCCGGCTTCGGCCGGTTCCGGCTGGCCGCGCAGACACCGTTCAACAACGTGTTCGAGATTCGGCCCTGACGCCCGGTCAGGCGGCGGCCGCGGCGCCCGCGGTGACCGCGTCGTAGCGGTCCATCACGGTCGCCGCAACGAGGTTGTGCGAGCCGAGCGGCTCGGCCATCGCGATACCTTGCGCCGCAGCGTATTCGGCGACTCGATCGGTGATCCGGCCGTGCGCGAGAAACCACGGCGCGATGACCAGACGTTCGGCACCGCGAGAGCGCAGGCGCCCGGCGGCGTCGGGAAGATCGGCGTACGGCCCGGTGGCGAACGCGACTTCGGCCCCCGCCCAGCGGGTTCCGGACCGCAGCACCTGGGCGACGGTCGCGGTCCTGGCATTCGCGTCCGGGCGTGACGATCCGACCGCGACGACGAGGACGCCCACGCCCTCGTCGTCGGGGGAGACGCCGAGCTCGGCCAGCCGCTGGCGCAACACCGTCAGCAACGCCGGATCCTCACCGAGCACTTCGGCCCGATCGACCATCGCCCCCGACTCGCCGATGACCGCCGGGATGTCCACGCGCGCGTGAAATGCGCTGGCCAACAGGAACGGAACCACCACGCCGGGGGAGTGCAAGCCGCTCAACGTGTCGAGCAGGCTGGGCCCGTTCTGCTCCAAAAACGCCGGACGGACGTCGAGCCAGGGCCGTAGTCTCCGGATGCGGCCCGCGACGGCGTGCGTCACCGCGGCGGAGCGCGGGTCGGCGCTGCCGTGCGCGGTGAGCACGAGCGTCACTGCGACCTCACGAGGCGTGCAACCCGCATTCGATCTTGCCGGTGCCCGCCCAGCGGCCGCTGCGCGGATCGGCGCCCTCGACGGGCTTCGCCGTGCACGGTGCGCAGCCGATCGACGGATACCCCTCGTAGACAAGCGGATTGACCAGCACGCCGTTGGTGTCGATGTATTCCTGCATGTCGTCGTCGGTCCAGGCGGCCAGCGGGTTGATCTTCACCAGCCCAAAGGCCTTGTCCCAGCTGATCAGCGGCGCGTTGGCGCGCGTGGGCGCCTCCACCCGGCGGATGCCCGTCACCCAGGCCGAGTAGCCGCGAAGTGCCTTGGACAGCGGCTCGACCTTGCGCATCCGGCAGCACTCGTTGGGCTCGCGGGCGAACAGGTTCTTGCCGAACAACTCGTCCTGCTCGGCCACGCTCTTCTCGGCGGTCACGTTGACGATGTTGACGTCGTACACCGCCTCGACGGCGTCGCGAGTGCCGATGGTCTCCACGAAGTGGTAGCCGGTGTCGAGGAACAGGATGTCGACCCCCGGGCGCACCTTGGCGGCCAGATCGATGAGCACGGCGTCCTGCATGTTCGAGGCCACCACGTAATTGCCGCCGAAATGCTCGTCGGTCCAGCGCAACACGTCGTTCGCGCTCGCCCCGTTGAGTTCGGCGGCACCGCGCTCGGCCAGTGCCTGCAGTTCGATCTCGTTCATCAAATCCGTCACCGCAAATCCGCCTCGTCTGCTCGTATTGCCCACGTAGCGAAACGCTCGCCCTGCTCGCGTTGTTTCACGAAGTTGCGAACCACCCGGTCGATGTAGTCACCGAGCTCGGTGGCCAGCACCTTGTGCTGGCGCAGCTTGCGGCCGAAACCGCTGTCGAGCCCGAGGCTTCCGCCCAGGTGAACCTGGAAACCCTCGACCGAGTTGCCGTCACCGTCGTCGACCATCTGGCCCTTGAACCCGATGTCGGCGACCTGGATGCGGGCGCATGAGTTCGGGCAGCCGTTGATGTTGACCGTGATCGGCACGTCGAGCTGCGCGTTGATGTCCTCGAGCCGCTTCTCCAGCTCCGGAACCAGAACCTGCGCGCGGTTGCGGGTCTCGGCGAACGACAGCTTGCAGTACTCGATGCCGGTGCAGGCCATCAGGTTCTTGCGCCAGGCCGACGGCCGCGACGGCAGGCCCAGCGCGTCGAGTCCGGCGACCAGCTCGTCGAGCTTGTCATCGGGGACGTCGAGGATGACCAGCTTCTGGTACGGGGTCAGCCGAATCCGGTCCGAACCCGCCGCCTCGGCGAGGTCGGCCACCTTGGTCAGGATGGTGCCGGAGACGCGGCCCGCGATCGGGGCGACGCCGACCGCGTTGTGTCCGTTCTTGAGCTTCTGGATCCCGACATGGTCGATGGGATGCTTGACCGGCTCGGGCGCGGGCCCGTCGATCAGCTTGCGACCCAGGTACTCGTCCTCCAGAACCTGGCGGAACTTTTCCACGCCCCAGTCCTTGATCAGGAACTTCAGCCGGGCCTTGCTGCGCAGTCGCCGGTAGCCGTAGTCACGGAAGACCGATGTGACGCCTTCCCAGACGTCCGGAACCTCCTCGAGCGGCACCCAGGCGCCGAGGCGCTGGGCGAGCATCGGGTTGGTGGACAGCCCGCCGCCGACCCACAGGTCCAGGCCGGGGCCGTGCTCGGGGTGGTTGACGCCGATGAACGCGACGTCGTTGACCTCGTGTGCGACGTCCTGCAAACCCGAGATCGCGGTCTTGTACTTGCGCGGCAGGTTGGAGAACGCGGGATTGCCGATGTAGCGGCGCACGATCTCGTCGACGGCCCAGCTCGGGTCGAGGACCTCGTCGAGGGATTCACCCGAGAGCGGGCCGCCCAGCACGACGCGGGGGCAGTCACCGCAGGCTTCGGTGGTCTGCAGGCCGACCGCGGCCAGCCGCTCCCAGATCTGCGGTACATCCTCGATCCGGATCCAGTGGTACTGGACGTTCTCGCGGTCGCTGATGTCGGCGGTGTCGCGGGCGAACTCGGTGGAGACCTCGCCGATGGTGCGCAGGGCCGCGGCGCTCAGCGCGCCGCCGTCGCAACGCACCCGCATCATGAAGTACTGGGCCTCGAGCAGATCGGCGTTCTCGTCGCCGGTCCAGGTGCCGTCGTAGCCCTGCTCACGCTGGGTGTAGAGGCCCATCCATCGCATGCGGCCCCGCAGGTCCTGCTTGTCGATGCTGTCGAAGCCGCGCTTGGAGTAGATGTCGAGGATGCGGGCGCGCACGTTGAGCGCGTCGTCGTCCTTCTTGAACTGCTCGTTGGCGTTGAGCGGCTCGCGGTATCCGAGTGCCCACTGCCCTTCGGCGCGGGTCTTCTTGGCGGGTCTCGGTTTGGATTCCGCGGTGGTCATGGGGTGGCTCCTTGGTGGAGCCGGCCTTCGAATCGCGCGTGGTCACCGGGTGGCTGTCCGGCGGCGCAGATCCGGCGGCCAGCTGTACGTACGGGTGGGCTGGGACCTAGATCAAGCGCAGGGCAGACAACAACAGGTACACACGCGCTTGAAGTCGACGTGCCGACGCGCCACCAGCGATACGCGCTGGGGGAAGATACGGCCGGCAGTCACGTCGCCATTGTGCCACGGACACCCGCACCAGCCCTAACCGGGCGAGATTTGCGCTCACGGTGAGCAAAACCGCGGTCTGGGAAACTGGCTGGGTGACCGTCCGAACCGCAGGGAGTCCGAACGCCGCACCGGCGGCGCTGCCGGCGATGACTACTGCGCCCGGGCGGCCGTTCGGCGTCTACATTCACGTGCCGTTCTGCGCCACCCGCTGCGGCTACTGCGACTTCAACACCTACACCCCCGGCGAGCTGGGCGGCGCCAACCCCGACGGCTGGCTCACCGCGCTGCGGGCGGAGTTGGCGCTGGCGGCGCGGCACCTGGGCCGCATCCCCGGGGTCGACACCGTGTTCGTCGGCGGAGGCACGCCATCGCTGCTGGGCGGGCCCGGCTTGGCCGCGGTCCTCGACGCGGTGCGGGCACACTTCCCGCTGGCCGCGGGCGCCGAGGTCACCACGGAGGCCAACCCGGAGTCGACGTCTCCGGCGTTGTTCGACCAGTTGCTGGCCGCGGGGTACACCCGGGTGTCGCTGGGCATGCAGTCAGCGGCTGCGCATGTGCTGGCCACGCTGGACCGGACGCATTCGCCGGGGCGGGCGCTCGCCGCGGCCCGGGAGGCCCGCGCCGCCGGGTTCGAGCACGTCAACCTCGACCTGATCTACGGCACGCCGGGGGAGTCCGACGACGACCTACTGCGCTCGGTCGACATGGTCGTCGAGGCCGGCGTCGACCACGTGTCGGCGTACGCGCTGGTCATCGAGGATGGTACGGCGATGGCGCGGCGGGTGCGGCGCGGCGAGCTCGCCCCGCCCGACGCCGACGTGCTGGCCCGCCGCTACGAGTTGGTCGACGCACGCCTGGCGGCCGCCGGTTTCGCTTGGTACGAGGTGTCGAACTGGAGCAGGCCGGGCGGCGAGTGCCGGCACAACATCGGTTACTGGAACGGCGGCGAGTGGTGGGGCGCCGGACCGGGAGCGCACGGCTTCGTCGACGCGGTGCGCTGGTGGAACGCCAAACACCCCAACGCGTATGCGCAGACGCTGGCCGACGGCCGGCTGCCGGTGGCCGACTTCGAGCACCTCGACACCGACACCATGCACATGGAGGACGTGATGCTGCGGGTGCGGCTGCGCGACGGGCTGCCGACCAGCGTGTTGAGCGCGTCCGAACGCGACCGCGCCGCCGTCGCGGTGGCCGATGGGCTGCTGCGCCGGGCCGACGACCGGCTGGTCCTCACCGACCGCGGCCGGCTGCTGGCCGACGCGGTGGTGCGCGATCTGCTCGCCTGAACGTCGCCGAACGTGAACTTGTGCACGAAAATCCGTCGATTTCTCGCACATAAGCGCACGTTCGCGGCTCGGGCGTTGAACCATTGACCGGTGAATGTCGTTGTGATCAGCGATGACGACCGCGGTGGATGAGCGATGACACCCGACCCCGCGCAGGCCGAGTTGCTGCGCGCGATCCACGACGAGCACAGCCCGGCGCTGCTGCGGTACGTGTTGCGGCTCACGCGCGGCGACATGCCGTTCGCCGAGGATGTGGTGCAGGAAGCGCTGCTGCGGCTGTGGCGCAAACCGGAGATCCTGCAACAGCCGGGCGACGGCGCGCGGGCGTGGCTGTTCACCGTCGCGCGAAACCTCGTCATCGACGACCGACGCAGCGCGCGCTTCAGCCGCGAACTGCAGACCGACGACCTGCCCGAGCGGCCTTCGCTCGACGCGATCGGTCCCGCAGTTGACAAGTGGGTGCTAGCCGACGCGCTGAAATCGCTCAGCGCTGACCATCGCACAGCGATCGTGCGCGCCTACTACCTCGGGCAGACTGTCGCCGACATCGCCCAGCACGAGGGGATCGCACCGGGCACCGTGAAGTCCAGGCTTCATTACGCGTTGCGCGCGTTGCGGATTGCGCTGCAGGAAAGGGGGGTTGTCCAATGAGCCAGGAGTTCGGCCGGACACCCGACGACGACCTCGCCGAATGGGATGCGGCGTACGTGCTCGGCGCGATGAGTCTGGAGGACCGGCGCACCTACGAGGACTACCTCGCCGCGAACCCGGCGCGCGCCGCCGAGCTGACCGAGCTGGAAGAGATGCCGGCGATCCTGAGTGCGCTCAGCCGCGATGAGGCCCTCGCGCTGACCGATCTGGGGGAGGCACCCGCCGATTCCGACGTTGCGTCGCTGGCCCAGGCGGCGGCGAAGCGTCAGCGACGATCGCGCCGCACGATGCTTGCGGCGACGGTGGCCGTCGCGGCCGCCCTCGCGATCGTCGGCGGCGTAGTCGGTGCGACGGTGTTCCCGCGCACGCCGTCGGTGCAGACGGTGGCGCTCGAGCCGATGCAGCCCGGTCAGCGCCAGGGCCTGACCGCGCAATTGGCGGTCTCCGAGAAGAAGTGGGGCACCGAGCTCAACTGGGCGTGTGAGTACACCAAGGACTGGGCGCGCGACGTCGAGAGCTACGACATCGTGGTGACGACGCGCGACGGCGTGCAGACGGCCGTCGGGTCGTGGCGTCCGGCGGGGGACGAAGCGACCGGGCTGTCGGCGGCGACGAGCATCCCCACCTCCGAGATCCGCAGCATCGACATCCGCGTGTCGGGCAGCGACGAACCGCTGGCCGTCCGCAACCTGTGACGCGGCACCGCGCAGCGGCGTGAATTGACGTCGCGGCAAGCCCTTTTGACGTGACGGGCACCACGCTCGCGCCGCCTGCGTAGGTCCCACAAATCAGCACGGTTATGCCAGTATGGCCGCCATGGCGTGTGGCTTCTTAGGCAAGGCTATCCAGACTTCAGGACAAAGCTGACGTGACCGATACCGCCTCACCCGACGATTCCGCACGCCCCGAATCGGTCGCGATCATCGGGATCGGTTGCCGTGTGGCCGGTGCGATCGGCACGCCGGAACAGTTCTGGAACTTCCTCCTCGACGGCGGCAACGACGTCCGCGAGGTCCCTTCCGAACGCTGGGAACCGTACCTGCAGCGCGACCCGCGCAACGCCTCGGTGCTCAAGGACGTCACGCGGCTGGGGACCTTCCTCGACGACCTGCCCGGGTTCGACGCCGAATTCTTCGGCGTCTCACCGCGCGAGGCGGAGCTGATGGACCCCCAGCAGCGGCTGGCGCTCGAGGTCAGCTGGGAGGCGCTCGAACACGCCGGCGTTCCGCCGAAGTCGTTGGCGGGCAGTGACACCGCGGTGCTGATGGGCGTCAACTCCGACGATTACGGCAAGCTCATCATGGAGGACCTGCCCGGCATCGAAGCGTGGACCGGGATCGGCACGTCGCTGTGCGGTATCGCCAACCGCGTCTCGCACCTGCTCGACTTGCGCGGGCCCAGCGTCGCGCTCGACGCGGCGTGTGCGGCCTCGCTGGTCGCCGTGCACCAGGCGTGCCAGATGCTCAACGCCGGTGAGACGTCGCTGGCGCTGGCCGGCGGTGTCAGCGCGTTGATCGGACCGGGCCTGACCCGCGTGCTCGACGTCGCGGGTGCGACGGCGCCCGATGGCCGGTGCAAGACCTTCGACGCCGCCGCCGACGGCTACGGACGCGGCGAAGGCGCAGGCGTGGTGGTGCTCAAACGACTCGCCGACGCGTTGCGCGACGGCGACCACGTGTACGCCGTCGTGCGCGGCGGCGCGGTGGCGCAGGACGGGCGCACCGTCGGCATCATGTCGCCCAACGGCGACGCGCAGGCCGACATGTTCCGCCGCGCATGCCGATTCGCGGGTGTCGAACCCGCAAGCGTCGGCTTCATCGAGGCGCACGGCACCGGCACACCGTCGGGTGACCCCACCGAGGTGCGGGCCCTCGCATCGGTATACGGCGCGGACCGGCCGTCCGACGCGCCGTGCCGCATCGGGTCGGTGAAGCCCAACGTCGGCCACCTCGAGGGTGGTGCCGGCGTGGTGGGGCTGATCAAGGCCGCGCTGGCGCTGCACCACCGGACCATCCCTCCGACGGCAGGGCTCACATCGCTGACCCCGGCCGTCGACTGGGCCAACAGCGGCCTGCGGGTCCCGACACAGGTCGAACCGTGGGACGGTGACGGTGCGCCGCGGCGCGCCGCGGTGTGCAGCTACGGCTACGGCGGCACCATCGCCCACGTGCTGCTCGAAGAAGCGCCGCCCGCGTCCACGAACGAGCAAGTCGCGCAGCGCCTTCCGGCGATCATTCCCGTCTCGGCGCGCAACGTCGCGCGGCTGCGCACGCAGGCGGGCGCGCTCGCCGAACACCTGCGGGATCACCCGGCGCCGATCGAGCACGTCGCCGCGACACTGTGGACGCGGCGCTCGCACGAATCGGCCAGGGCCGCGGTGGTGGCCGACGACACCGACGGCGTCGCGGCCGCGCTGACCGCGCTGGCCGAGGACGTCCCGGACCCGTCCGTGGTGACCGGCACGGTGCTGCCGGCCGCGAAGAACGGTGCGGTCTGGGTGTTCTCCGGCCACGGCTCGCACTGGACCGGGATGGGACGCGAACTGCTCGCCGCAGCCCCGGAATTCGCCTCCGTGATCGACACGATCGATCCCGTGTTCACCGCGGAGCTCGGTTTCTCCGCGCGCGAGGCGTTGAGCACCGGTGAGCTCGGCGGCACCGACCAGGTGCAGGCGCTGACGTTCGCGATGCAGGTGGGCCTGGCGGCGATGCTGCGCGCGCGCGGCGTCGCACCCGCCGCGGTCATCGGGCATTCGGTCGGCGAGGTCGCCGCATGCGTCACCGCGGGCGTATTCGACCTGACAGTGGGTGCCGCCGTGGCGTGCTACCGCGCCCGTGGCTTCCGATCGGTCATGGGCAAGGGCGCGATGGCGCTCGTGCGCCTGCCGTTCGCCGAGGCCGAACGGCGGCTGGACGGACGGGCCGACGTGGTGGCGGCGATCAGCGCGTCGCCCGAGTCGACGGTGATCTCCGGCACGGTGACCGCGGTCGACGACGTCGCCCGGCAATGGACAGACCAGGGCATGATGGTGCGCCGCGTCAACACCGACGTCGCCTTTCACAGTCCGGCGATGGATGCGCTCACCGGAGAGCTCGGTCGCCTCACCGCGCAACTGCCGGCGTCCCGCGTACCCGGGACCCCGCTCTACACAACGGCATTGACCGATCCCCGGTCGACGGCGCCGCGCGATCAGCACTACTGGGTGGCGAACCTGCGCGACCGGGTGAGGTTCTCCGAGGCCGTCTCGGCCGCGGTCGAGGACGGACACCGGCTGTTCCTCGAGGTGTCGGCGCACCCGGTGGTCGCACACTCGATCGTCGAGACGCTCACGACGACCGGCGTCGACCAGCACTCCGTCGTTCCCCTGCTGCGTCGCGACCGCCCTCAGATGCATTCGGTGGCAACGGCGGTCGCCGCCCTGCACTGCCACGGCGCGCCGGTCGAGCACCGGCTCTCGACCACGCCGTGGGCGGCCGACCTGCCGGTCACCCAGTGGCATCACCGCCGGTTCTGGCGCACGCCCACCCCGCCGCCGGGCGGCCGAGGCGTGCACGACGTCGACACCCACACCCTGCTCGGCGGCCGCATCGAGGTGACTGGTGCGGTGGCATCCAAGATGTGGCAGACACGCGTCGACCTCGGCACCCGTCCGTATCCGGGCAACCATCCGGTGAAGGGCACCGAGATCGTGCCCGCCGCCGTCATCGTCAACACCTTCCTGGGCGCGGCCGACGAACTCGACACGCCCTGTGACCGTGCCAGCAGGGACCTTGTCGACGTCCGGTTGCGCACCCCCGTCGCGCCGGGGCGTGCCCGCGACGTCCAGGTGGTCCTGCAGGACCGTGGGCTGACGCTGGCCACGCGTCTCGTCGACGACGACGAGGACGCCGACGACGGCGGCTGGCTGACCCACAGCAGCGCGGTGGTCGCCGCCGACGACGACATCGAAGACCTCCTCGGCGGGGTGCTCGACGAAACGGCCGCACGCGACGCGTGCCGCGAGGCCCTGCCGTCGGATCACGTCGTCGACACGCTCGCCACGCTCGGCGTCGCCGCGATGGGGTTCGACTGGGAGATCCTCGAATTGCACGGCGGCGATGGCGAACTGCTCGCCAGGGTCGCCGCCCGCAGCGACCGCACGACGCCCGACACCTGGGCGCCCCTGCTGGACGCGGCGACGTCGGCGGCATCGACGGTGTTCGACGGGCCGCCGCGGCTGCGGATGCCCGCTCATATCGACCGTGTGCAGGTGCACGGCCGCCCGCCCGCAGTGGCGTTGCTGCATGTTCGGCGCAGGCCCGGGTCCACCACCACCGACGTCGTGCTCGCCGAGGAGTCCGGCAAGGTCCTCGCCACGCTGATGGGTATGTCGTTCGAGCAGCTCGAAAACCCCTCCGGCAGCGACGTTTCCCGGATGCTGCACAGCCTGTCGTGGCAGCCGGTGCCATGGCAGGGCGACGCCCGGCCGGGGGCGGTCGCGGTCGTCGGCGGGGCCGCCGCCGCACGCGAGTTCGTGGCCCGTGACCTGTCGGCGGCCGACGTGCCACACGCGTTCTACCGCGACGACGCCGAACTGGCCTCTGCCGCAGCGTCGTTGGATCGCGACACCGTGGTGCTGGTGCTCCCGGACCAGCACGACACACCGGAGCGGTCGGTGGCCGTCGTGACACAGACGTTGCGCGGGCTGCTCGAGCAGGGCGCCAAGGCGCGGATGTGGGTGCTCACGCAGGGCGTGCACGAGGGCGCGAACGTGATGCACGCTCCGCTGTGGGGGCTGGCCAGGGTCGCCGCGGCCGAACACCCGAAGACCTTCGGCGGCGTGCTCGACATCGCGACCGCCGAACTCCCGGTCGGCGTCCTCGCCTCGGTGCAGGGCCATCCGGTCGTGGTGTTCCGCGACGGTGTCGCCCAGTCGGCGCGGCTCGCGCCGGCGGGGCGGGGGACGGGGACGCCGATGCAGTGCTCGGCCGGCGGCACGTACGTCATCACCGGCGGCACCGGCGCTCTGGGCCTGCGGATGGCGCAGCGGTTGGCCGACATCGGCGCGCGGAGGCTGGTGCTACTCTCTCGCCGCGGCATGCCCGATCGCTCTGCGTGGCAACCTGATTCGGAGTTGGTCCACACGGTCACGGCGCTCGAGGAGCGCGGTGTGTCCGTGCGTGGGGTGGCGTTGGACATCGCCGCGCCCGGGGCGGCAGACGAACTGCGCGCCGCGCTGCGTGACCTCCCGCCGGTGCGCGGGGTGATCCATGCGGCGGGCGTCGAGGCGGGCGCTCTACTGGTCAACACGACGCCCGAGGACTTCTCCGCCGCGATGCGTCCAAAGGTGGACGGCGCACTGACCCTGCACGAGGTGTTCCCGCCCGAACAACTGGACTGGTTGGTGCTGTTCTCGTCGTGCGGCTACCTCGCCGGGTTCCCCGGCCAGGGCGCCTACGCGTGCGCGAACTCGTTCCTCGACGCCATGGCGCGACACCGCCGGTCTCTCGGCGACCGCACCGTCGCCGTCGCCTGGACCGCGTGGCGTGGCCTGGGCATGGGATCGACGTCCGGCTTCGTCGCGGCCCAACTCGACGCGCTGGGGATGGACACCGTCGGCGCGGACGACGCGATGCGGGCGCTCGACCTCGCGATGCGCCACGACGACCCGAACATCGTTGTGCTACCGCTGCTTCCGTCGGCCGCGTCGGTGCCGATGCTGGCCGACGTGGCGCCGACGGAGTCCGAGGGTGCGAGCGAGGACGCGCCGGGCGTGAGCTTGGTCGACGTCGATCCGGAGCGCATCATCGCGGTCGTCATCGCCGCCGTGGCCGCCCAGTTGGGGGTGGCCGAGGCCGACGTCGACACGAGCCTGCCGCTGGTGGAGACCGGCGTCGACTCGATCATGACGGTCGGGCTGCTCAAGCAGCTGGAGAGGCAGACCGGGCTGTCGTTGCCGCCGACCCTGCTGTGGGAATATCCCACCGCGGCGGCGGTTTCCGAACGACTGGTCGAACTGCTCGACGCAGCGGAAACCGCGGAGAAGGTCGAGGTGTCCTGAGCGCGTCCGCGCCGAAACTGAAGATTTGCGCGAAAACTCGGCGGATTCTGCTGCAGAAGTTCAGTTTCGGCGCAACGAGGTGACGACCTTCTTCTTGTCCACCTTGCCCACCGCGGTCTTGGGCAGCGCGGGCAACGGCGCCAGCACGTCGGGCCTGCAGTGGGCCGAGACGCCGCGATCGTCGAGAAATCCGTTGAGTTCCGCCAGCGAGATCGGAGCGCCCTTGAACACCACTGCGGCGCAGATCTTCTCGCCGAGGAACTCGTCCGGGAGCGCCACCGCCGCGGCTGCGTAGATAGCCGGGTGGGCGAACAGATGCTCCTCGAGGTCCGACGCCGAGACCGTCTCACCGCCGCGGTGAATCACGTCCTTGATGCGGCCGGTCACCTCGACGTAGCCCGCGCGCGGACCGTCGGCGAAGATGCGCACGCGGTCGCCGCTGCGATAGAAACCGTCGGGGGTGAACGAGCGCGCGTTCGCCTCGTCGGCGCGGTAATAGCCGTTGAGCGTGTACGGGCCGCGCACCAGCAGTTCGCCTTCCTCGCCGGGCGCCACCTCCGCGCCGGAGTCGTCAACGACCCGCATCTCGTCGTGCGGTGACATCGGTCTGCCCTGGGTGTTGACGACGACATCGACGGGATCGCCTGGGCGGGTGAAGTTCAGCATGCCCTCGGCCATGCCGAAGATCTGCTGCAGCCCGGGGGTGAGGCCGGACAGGATGTACTCGGCCTCCTGCGGCGTCATCCGCGAACCGCCAACCTGCACGAGTCGCAGCGACGTGGGCAGCACCGGCTCCCATTCGCATGCCTGGGTCCACACCTTCGCCAGCGCGTTCACCAGCGCCGTGACGGTGACCTGGTGCCGGTCGATCAACGCGAACGCGGCCTCGGGGCTGGCGTCGGTGGTGAGAACCGATGTGGCGCCGACGCTCATCGACCCCAGCAGTCCGGGACAGGCCAGCGGAAAATTGTGCCCGGCGGGCAACACCACGAGGTAGACGTCGTCGCCGCTGAGGTGGCACTCCCGGGCGCTGGACCTGGCGGTGTAGAGGTAGTCGTTGTGGGTGCGGGCGATGAGCTTCGGCAGGCCCGTGGTGCCGCCAGACACCAGGAGAAGTGCGGGCGCATCGGGGTCGACGGGTGGGCGCTCGGTGCGCGGACCGTCGAAAGAGGCCAGCGCGGACCAGGATTCGTACCGTCCCGGCTCACCGTGGACGAACACGTGTTGCATCGCGGGGTTGTCCCTGACGAGTTCGTCGGCGAGCTCGCGGTAGTCGAAGCCACCGACTACATCGGGCACGGTCAGCCCAACCGCGCCACTGACCGCGGCGAAGTGGCTCAGTTCCGCCGACCGGTGACCGGGCAGACACATGACGGGGACGATGCCGGCGCGCAGCACCCCGAACAGGGCCACGGCGAATTCGCAGGTGTTCGGCAGTTGCAGCAGCACGCGGTCACCGGGGGAGATGCCACGGTCGGCCAGCGCTGCCGCGATCCGATCGGCCCGGGCGTTCAGTTCGGCGAACGTATAGCTGACGTCGCCGTCGATCACCGCGGTTCGGTCGGGCCACGCCGCGACCGCGTCGGTCAGGATCGAGTCGAGCGGTTCGTCGGTCCAGTAGCCCGCGCGCCGGTATTCGTCGGCGCGGTCGGCGGGAAAGGGCACGAAACCGGCCGTGAGGTCGCCGAACCCGGTGTTGTCGAGCGGCTGTTGTGCGGATCGGCGCTGCTCAAAACCGGTGCTCATAAAGGATGCGACCTCGTGGGGTAGATGTGTTCGGTGCGTCGAATATAAGGTAGCGTGCCCCGGGTTAGTTAGGGCAGCCTGTACTAATTTGGAGGCACGCGCGTGGGTGTGGGTGAGACCGGTTCTCCCGATCGCATGACCGATTGCACCGTCCGCGAGGAGGTCGCCGAACTGCTCGGGGTCAGCCCCGACGAGGTCGATCCGAACGCCGACCTGATCGCCTCCGGCCTCGACTCGATCCGCATGATGTCGCTGTCCGGGCGCTGGCGGAAGCAGGGTATCGACATCAACTTCGCCGCACTCGCCGAGAACCCCACGGTGGCGGCGTGGTCGGCGCTGGTGGCCGACAGGTCCCGCGAGGACGGCGCCGAGCGGGCGGCCGATCCCGCCGCGAAGGGCGACGAGAGCGAACCCTTCCCGTTGGCGCCGATGCAGCACGCGATGTGGTTGGGCCGTAACGACGATCAGCAACTCGGCGGGGTGGCGGCCCACCTGTACGTCGAATTCGACGGCGCGGGCGTCGACCCGGAGCGGCTGCAGGGCGCGGCGACGAAACTGGTTGCGCGCCATCCGATGTTGCGCGTCGAGATCCTCCCCGACGGTACGCAGCGCATCGGTGACCGGGGACTGCCCGTGACGATCTATGATCTGCGCGACTTGGAACCGGAGGCCGCCGAACAGCGCCTCGAGGCCATCCGGCACGAGAAGTCGCATCAGATCCTCGACGGTGACGTGCTCGAGCTGAGCCTGTCGCTGCGTCCCGACGGGCGCACCCGGCTGCACGTCGACATGGACATGAACGCCGCCGACGCCGTGAGCTACCGCAAGTTCATGGCCGACCTCGCGGTGTTCTACCGCGGCGGTGAGCTTCCCGAACTCGGCTACACCTACCGCGAATACCGGTCCGCGCTGTCCGCGTCGAACCCCGGACCGTCCGACGAAGACGTGCGGTGGTGGGCCGAACGCATCCCGGATCTTCCCGAAGCGCCGGCACTGCCGCTGGTACCGCCCGCCGAGCAGACCGACCCCCGGCGCAGTGTCCGGATGTGGCACACCTTCGACGTCGCGACCCGCGACGCCCTGTTCGCCGCCGCGCACCGCCGCGGCATCACGCCCGCGATGGCCGTCGCGGCGTCGTATTCCCATGCGTTGGCCCGGTGGTCGAGCAGCTCGCGATTCCTGCTCAACCTGCCGATGTTCGGTCGAGAGCCGTTCCATCCCGACGTCGAGAAGCTCGTGGGCTGCTTCACGTCCTCGTTGATGCTCGACATCGACCTCACCGAAACCCGCACCCCCGCGCAGCGGGCGCGCGCCGTACAGGAGACCCTGCACAATACTGCTCGGCACTCGAGCTACTCCGGTCTGTCGGTGCTGCGTGACCTCGGGCGACACCGCGGCAACCAGGTGCTCGCACCCATCGTTTACACCAGTGCGCTGGGGCTCGGCGATCTGTTCGCCGGCGAGGTGACCGACCAGTTCGGCGCTCCTGTGTGGACGATTTCGCAAGGGCCACAGGTGCTCATCGACGCACAGGCGACCCCGCTGGCCGACGGCCTGATGATCAACTGGGACGTGCGCGTCGACGCATTCCGTCCGGGTGTGGCCGACGCGATGTTCGCCTATCACCTCGCCGAACTCACCCGGCTCGCGACCGATGACGCCGCATGGGACGCACCCGATCCGCCGGCGGTGACCGAGGCGCAACGAGCCGTGCGCCAGGCGGTGAACGGCACCACGGCCCCGTCGAGCGGAGAGGCGATCCACGACGGCTTCTTCCGCAACGCGCTCGACAACCCCGGTGCCCCGGCGGTTCTCAGCCGCGACGGCGATCTGAGCTACGGTGAACTGCGCACCCGCGCGCTGGGCGTCGTTGCGACGTTGCGCGACAACGATGTTCGACCCGGTGACCTCGTTGCCCTGATCGGACCCAAGTGCGCCGAACAGATCCCCGCGGTGCTCGGCATCCTCGCGGCGGGCGCGGCCTACCTCCCGATCAGCGCGGACCAACCCGCCGAGCGCACCGCGCGGATCCTCGAGTCGAGCGGGGTGGCCGCGGTGCTCGTCTGCGGTGGCGCCGAGGCGACGCACACCGGCGTGCCGGTCGTCTCGGTCGCCGACGCGGCCGCTCGCGACGCCGACGCATTACCCGCCGAGGTCGATCCGAATGCGCTTGCCTACGTGCTGTTCACGTCGGGTTCGACCGGTGAGCCCAAGGGCGTGGAGCTCACCCACGACGCGGTGATGAACACCATCGAGTTCGTCACCGATCACTTCGGACTGCACGCGGGCGACCGCAGTCTGGCGCTGGCGTCGCTGGAAGCCGACATGTCGGTGCTGGAGATCTTCGCGCTGCTGCGTGCGGGCGGCGCGGTGGTGGTGGTCGACGAGGATCAACGTCGCGCCCCGGACACCTGGGCCCGGTTGATCCAGGAGCACGGCGTGACGTTCCTGAACTGGATGCCGGGCTGGCTGGACATGGTGCTCGAGGTCGGCGGCGATCGGCTGACCGGGTTGCGCGCGGTGCTGCTCGGCGGCGACTGGGTGCGACCGGAACTGATTCGCGCCCTGCGGAACTCGGCCCCCGCGGTGCGCGCCGCGGGCCTTGGCGGCGCGACCGAGACCGCCGTGCACGGCACGATCTGCGAGGTCGGCGACCCGCCCGCGCACTGGACGTCGGTGCCCTACGGCACGCCGTTTCCGAACAACGCCTGCCGCGTGGCGGCCGCCGACGGCTCGGACTGCCCCGACTGGGTGCCCGGCGAACTGTGGTTCACCGGCCGGGGCATCGCCCGCGGATACCGTGGGCGACCCGACCTGACCGCCGAGAAATTCGTCGAGTATGACGGCCGAACCTGGTATCGCACCGGTGATCTCGTGCGCTACCTGCCCGACGGCACGCTGGAGTTCGTCGGTCGCGTCGACCACCGGGTCAAGATCAGCGGATACCGCATCGAACTCGGCGAGGTGGAGGCCGCACTCAAGCGGGTCGGCGGCATCGACGCCGCGGTCGCTGCCGTCGTCCCCGGCGAGCGCGACGTGCTCGCGGCGTTGGTGCGTACCGACGATCCCTCGGTCGACGCGCAGGCGGTCACCGTGGGGATGTCGGATCTCGTGCCCGTGCACATGATCCCGAAGATCATCGTGGTGTCCGACCGGATACCGTTCACCGTCAACGGCAAGATCGACCGCAAGGCCGTCGGGCGCCTGCTGGCCGCCGCCGAACCGCCTGCGGCACAGGCATACCGGGCACCGGAAATCCCGCTGGAGTCGGCCCTGCTTGCGATCGTCGCAGACGTGCTCGACGTCGATGACGACGTTCGGATCGGGGTCGACGACGACTTCTTCTCCCTCGGCGGCGATTCGGTACTGGCGACGCAGGTGATCGCCCAAGTGCGCGACTGGCTGGACACCCCGACGGTGTTGGTCACCGACATGTTCGCCACCAGGTGCGTCGCGAAGCTCGCCGAACGGCTCCTAAGCCGCGAACCGGACGGCGAGCGGCTCAATGCGGTCGCCGAGGTCTACCTCGAGGTGGCCCAGATGGACAGCGCGGCCGTGCTTTCCGAACTCGAGTCGTCAGCCTAGGGCACTGGCCAACCGACGCCACTGATCGTGCGGGAATTCCCGCGGATCGGCGGTGAGCACCTGCACGCACACGTGATCGGCGCCGGCGTCGAGGTGCTCCTGGACGCGGTTGAGCACCGTCTTCTCATCACCCCAGGCGATGATCGCGTCGAACAACCGATCGCTGACCGTCTCCACGTCGTCCTCGGTGAACCCCGACCGCAACAGGTTGTTGCGGTAGTTGGGCAGCGCCAGATACGAACGCAGCCAATCGGTTCCGACCGAGCGAGCCTCGTCGCGGTCGGCGGTGAGCAGTACGGTCTGCTCGGGCAACAGCAGCGGCCCCTCACCCAAATGCTCGCGCGCATACCGGGTGTGGTCGGGGGTGACGAGATAGGGGTGTGCACCGCGAGCGCGGGTCGCTGCCAGTTCGAGCATCTTCGGGCCCAGAGCGGCGAGCACCCGGTTGGCGACGGGAACCGGCTGCGGGGCCGCATCGATCCCGTCCAGATACTTGCGGGTCGCGGCGAGCGGTTTGCGGTACAGCCCCGGTTCCTTGCTGTCGATCAACGGCGCATGGCTCACCCCGATGCCGAGCAGGAAGCGCTCACCGTGGCTTTCGGTCAGCGCCGCGTAGCGGGTGGCCACATCGGCGGGCTCGTGCATCCAGAGGTTCAAAATGCCGGTGGCGATCACCACCTGCTTGGTCGCCGAGAGCAGGTGTTCCACCGAATCGAGGACGGGCCCGCCGACGTCGGGGATCCACAGCGCGGTGAACCCGAGCTCCTCCAACTCCGCGGCCGCCTCTGTTGCTTGACCCTGATCGCCGTAGCGCAACTGCGAACTCCAGATACCGACGCCTGCCAGATCCATGAAGAACCCTTCTTTGAGGAGTGAGCCCGTAACCGACCACTTCACGTTACGTAGCGACCGCCGGCCGTCACGCGACCGGTAGGGTTAGGCGACCCTTACCCCGAGACCTGGAGGGTGCATGACCGCTGTGCAACCAGCGCCCGTTGTCGAGACGGATTCACCCGAACCCGCGGGCGACGCGGCCAAGCGGGCGGCCACCTACGACAAGCTCGCGCTACAACAGCTGCTCGCCCCCACCCGGGCGCGGTCGTCGCGGGCGCAGCGCTACCAGCTGCTGGCGTCGGCGGCCACGATCGTGCCGTTCATCGGGATCGTGGAGATCGGCCGTGAACTGCTCGCGCAGGGCGCGCCCGACACCGCCAGGCTGTGGACGATCGTCGCCGTCGTGATCGTCGCGCTGCTGGTGCGCACGCTGGCCGGCGGCGCCGCGCTGACGATCACCCACTTCGCCGACGTCGACCTGCAGCGCTCGCTGCGGCTGCGCATCGTCGACAAGCTCGGCCGGTTGCCGCTGGGCTGGTTCGGCAGCAGGTCGTCGGGCGAGGTGCGCAAGGCCGTCCAGAACGACGTCGGCGAATTGCATTTCCTGGTCGCCCATTCCGCGGTGGAGAACACCGGAGCGCTGGCCACGCCGCTGTTCGGACTCATCTACTGCTTCTACCTCGACTGGAGGCTGGGCCTGCTCGCAATGGCCACCGTGCCGTTCTACATCGGCGTCTACCTCGCGCTCGGCCGTGACTCGCGGACCCAGATGGAACGGCTCGACCGGGGAGTCGAGCGGATCAGCGCCACCATCGTCGAGTTCATCGCCGGGGTGTCGGTGGTCAAGACCTTCGGCCAAGCGGGTAAGGCGCACAAGCGTTTCGCCGACGCCGCCGACGAGTTCAACGACGGCTTCGCCGAATGGATCGGACCGCTGGTGCGGGTCAAGGCGGTGTCGTCGATCTTCATCGACACCCCGGTGCTGCTGCTGGCCAACCTCGCCGGCGGATACTGGTTCGTCCGCAGCGGCTGGGTCAGCCCGATCGAGGTGCTGGGCTCGACGCTGGTGGCCGTGACCATCCCGGCCGCCGTCCTGACCGTCGGCTACTCCACGCACATCAAGCGGCAGGCCGCGGCCGCCGCCGGGCGCCTGCAGCGCCTCCTCGACACTCCCGCACTGCCCGTTCCGCGTGACCCCGCGGTGCCGCAGGACAATTCGGTCGACTTCGACGGTGTGCGGTTCTCGTACGACGGTGAGCACACCGTCCTGCACGACGTGTCGCTCACACTCGCGGCCGGCACCATCACCGCACTCGTCGGACCGTCGGGCAGCGGCAAGTCGACCCTGGCCACCCTGGTACCGCGGTTTCACGACGTCGCCGCGGGCGCGGTCCGCATCGGAGGGGTCGACGTGCGCGAAATCGCGTCGGCAGAGTTGTACCGGCACGTCGGGTTCGTCCTGCAGGACGTGCAACTCCTCGGCATCAGCGTCGCCGACAACATCCGCCTTGGCCGGTCCGACGCCGGCGACGACGAGGTCGTCGCCGCGGCGAAGGCCGCCCGCATCCACGACCGGATCTTGGCGCTGCCCAACGGGTATGACTCCATCGTCGACGAGGATGCGCACTTCTCCGGCGGCGAGGCGCAGCGCGTGAGCATCGCGCGTGCACTGCTGGCCGACACGCCCATCCTGGTGCTCGACGAGGCGACGGCATTCGCCGATCCCGACTCGGAAGCCCTCATTCAAGAGGCGCTGTCGCGGCTCATCGTCGGACGCACCGTGCTCGTCATCGCGCACCGCCTGGGCTCGATCGTCTCCGCGGACAACATCGTCGTGCTCGACTCGGGACGCGTCGTCGAACAGGGTAGGCACGACGAGCTGCTCACTGCCGACGGGCAATACGCGCGCATGTGGCGGATCTATACCGCAGGCAATGCGCAGGAATGGGAGGTCGCGCGATGATCCGGGGCTTTCTGCAGATCCTCGGCCCACAGCGGGGCCGGATGTTCAGCTTCCTGTCGGTGGTGACCGTTTACGGCATCCTGCACGGCCTGGTGATGCTGCTCCTGGTGCCGGTGACCGTGTCGCTATTCGACGGCGACTTCGCCGCCGCGGGCCGCTGGTTGGGGCTCATGGCGCTCACCGTGCTGGTCGCATCGGCGCTCAATTACCTGCAGGCGAAACTCGCCATCCGGATGGCGCTGACCACCATGCGCCTGCTGCACCATCGGCTCGGCGATCACATGGTGACCCTGCCGCTGGGCTGGTTCACCCGTGAGACGGTCGGCAAGGTCTCCCAAATCGCGGTCAAGGGAACGGTGTTCGTCGGCACCAGCGGCGGCAACCTGGTCACCCCGCTGGTGGTCAATACCGTCAGCGCGGTCACGGTCGTGATCGGGCTGTTCTACTTCGACTGGCGCGTCGGGCTCGTCGCGTTGGCCGGCGGTGTGCTGCTGGTCGTGTGCGGGCGCTACGCCTCGCGGTTGATCGCCACCGCCGAGGAGCAGACCCACGACGCGGCAACCGAGGTCAACAACCGGGTGATCGAGTTCGCGCGCTACCAGCCGGTGCTGCGGGCGTTCGGCCGGACCGGGGCCGACTACACGCCCTTGGGCGACGCGCTGAAAACCCAGCATCGCGCCGGACGCGCCGCCCTGTGGCAGTCGGTGACCGGGCTGCTGCTGAACGGCGTTGCCGTGCAGGCGGTTTTCTCGGCGCTGATCGCCGCGGGGGTGTGGGTCGCGGTGCAGGGGGACGTCAACCCGGTCACATTGGTCGCCATTCTCGGGCTCGCGGCCCGGTTCGCCTCGCCGCTGTCCCAGCTGGCCGAGCTCGGATCCGCGGTCAGGTTGGCGACGGCGGAGTTGGCGCGCATCACGACGATCCTGGACACCCCGTCTCTGCCGGAGCCCGAGACAGCACGTGCCCTTCCGACGCCCGGTCGCGTCGAGCTGGATCACGTCGCGTTCGGCTACTCCGACCGAAAAGTGTTGTCCGACGTGAGCTTTGTGGCTGAACCCGGCACCTTGACCGCGCTGGTCGGACCGTCCGGGTCGGGTAAATCGACGATCACCAAACTGGTCGCACGCTTCTACGACGTCGACGCCGGCGTGGTCCGCGTCGGCGGTGTGGATGTCCGCGACCAGCTCACCGCGGATCTGATGGCGCAACTGTCGCTGGTATTCCAGGACGTGTACCTGTTCGACGACACGCTGTGGGAGAACATTCGCATCGGTCGGCCAGACGCCGGCGACGACGCCATCGTCGAGGCGGCCAGGACCGCGGGCCTGCTGTCGGTGGTGGAGCGCCTACCCGACGGCTGGCAGACCCGGGTGGGCGAGGGCGGTTCGGCGCTCTCGGGCGGCGAACGGCAGCGGGTGTCGATCGCGCGGGCGCTGGTCAAGAACGCCCCGATCGTGTTGTTCGACGAGGCGACCAGCGCACTGGATCCTGAGAACGAACACCACGTCGCGGAATCGATCCGGACATTGGCGCGGCGCAGCACGGTCATCGTGATCGCCCACAAGCTGTCCACGGTCACCGCCGCGGACAACATCGTGGTCCTGTCGGCCGACGGAACGGTCGAGGACCAGGGCAGCCACGCCGAACTGACGGCCCGCGGGGGGCAGTATGCGCAGTTCTGGAATCAGCGTGTGGCCGCAAGCGGTTGGGTGATGGCCTCAGCCGGAGCGTAGATGCGTCTGCGCACGTCATAGCCCGTGCGGTGGGGGCTGGGAAGCCGATCGACACCCGCGCCGGAGGGGCGACGTAGGCGTGTCCGCTTCGAGAAGGATAGGGTAACCTCACTTCCGACTTAGGACAGCCTGCGCTAAATCACACGGAGGAATTCATGAGTGTTTTCACCGCGCAATCGCAGGCCCGCCCACCGCACCTGCCGGGTCTCCCGACACGATGATCGACGAACGGAGCCAGCTGACCTTCGCGCCCTGGATCAAACGGTCCGCCGGGCAGTCGTCACACGATGCGACCATCGTCTTCCCGCACGCCGGCGGCGCTGCGGCGGCCTATCGGGGGTTCGCGTCGGCGCTGGCCCGCGCCGGTGACGACGCGTACGTGGTGCAGTACCCCCAGCGCGCGGACCGGCTGAGCCATTCCGCGCCGGAGACGGTGGAGGATCTCGCCTCCGACTTGTTCGCTGCCGGGGACTGGTCCGAACTGGGCCCGCTGCGACTGTTCGGCCACTGCATGGGCGCGGTGATCGCGTTCGAATTCGGCCGTGTGGCAGAACGGAATGGCGTTCCCGTTCGTCAACTGTGGGTTTCGGCGAGCCAGGCGCCGTCGACCATCGCCACCTCACCGAGACTGCCGACCGCCGACGCCGAGGTCGTCGCCAACATGGTCGACCTCGGCGGAACGGACCCCAGGCTGCTGGCCGACGAGGACTTCATAGAACTGCTGGTGCGCGCGGTGCGCGCGGACTACGTGGCGTTCAACCGCTACGCCTGCGAACCCGATGTCCGCCTCGCTGCCGACATCCACACGATCGGTGGTCGCGATGACCACCGCATCAGCCCAGCCATGTTGCGAGGATGGGAAACTCACACTCAGGGCGCCTTCACGCTGTCGCTGTTCGACGGCGGGCACTTCTACATCAACGACCACCTCGACGCCGTCGCGGAGTTGGTCAATGCCGGTTAGCGCACCCGACGGCGTCGACGATCCCATCGTCATCGTGGGGATGGCGATCGAGGCGCCGGGAGGAATCGACACCGCCGACGACTACTGGGACCTGCTGGTCGACGAACGAGAGGGACTTCGTCCGTTTCCGCGGGATCGCGGATGGTCGGTGCGCGACATCCTCGACGGCTCACAGCGCGACGGGTTCAAGCACATCCACGACCTCGGCGGGTTCCTCGACGGCGCAGCGAGTTTCGATCCGGAGTTCTTCGGGATCTCGCCGCGAGAGGCCGTTGCGATGGATCCGCAGCAGCGCGTCGCGCTACGCGTGGCGTGGCGGGCGTTGGAGAACAGCGGCATCAACCCCGACGACCTCGTGGGCCACGACGCCGGCTGCTATGTCGGCGCCTCGGTGATGGGGTACGGCCCCGACCTGGCCGAATTCTGCGATCTGACCGGGCATTTGATGTCCGGCACCGCGCTCGGCGTGATCAGCGGCCGCATCGCCTACACCCTTGGCCTCGCCGGGCCCGCGTTGACCATCGACACCTCGTGCTCGTCGACGCTGACCGCCATCCACACCGCAGCACAGTCGCTGCGGTCGCGAGACTGCGACCTCGCGCTGGCCGGCGGAGTCTGCGTGATGGGCTCACCCGGCTTCTTCGTCGAATTCTCCAAACAGCACGCGCTGTCCGACGACGGCCACTGCCGGCCTTACAGCGCGCAGGCCAGCGGCACGGTATGGGCAGAGGGCGCGGCCATGTTCGTCCTGCAGCGCCGGTCGCGAGCCCTGCGCGACGGCCGCCGGATCCTCGCCGAGCTACGGATCACCTGCCTGAACCAGGACGGCCGCTCAGTGGGGCTGACTGCACCGAACGGACAGGCACAGACCCGGTTGTTCGCGCGGGCGCTCGAGGCGAGCGGTCTGCGCCCGCAGGACATCGGAATGGTCGAGGGGCACGGCACCGGGACCCGGCTCGGCGACCGCACGGAGCTGATCTCGCTCGCCGGAACCTACGGCGCCACCGAGCCAGGCGACGGGCCGCTTCTCGGCTCGGTGAAGTCCAACCTCGGCCACACGCAGGCCGCCGCCGGCGGTCTCGGCTTGGCCAAGGCGCTGATCTCCGCCGAACACGGTGCGATCCCGGCCACGCTGCACACCGACGAAGCCAGCCGCGAAATCGACTGGGAAAACCAGGGATTGCGCCTAGCGAGAAAGCTGACCCCCTGGGCGGACGTCGACGGTGAGCGGTTCGCGGCGGTCACCGCGTTCGGCATGAGCGGCACCAACGCCCACGTGATCGTCTCGGTTTCGGCGACCCGACCCGAGGCGGCGTGATGTCCGACGGTTTCCCCGACGGCCGGGTGCCCGTCGTGTTGAGCGCGCACGCCGAGGAACTTCTCGCCGCCGATGCCGAGGCGATACTGCGCTACCTCGACCGCGGACCCGACGTGCGGGCCGTCGCCGCGACCCTGCTGCGCACGCGCCGGCTGCGCAGGCACCGCGCCGTCGTCCGCGCCGCCGACATCGCCGAACTGGCCGACGGGCTCCGCGCGGTCGCCGACGGCTGCGCGCACCCACTGGTCGCCCGATCCTCACAATCCGTCACGGTGCGAAGGGCTTTCGTCTTCCCTGGCCAGGGCAATCAGTGGCCGTCCATGGGGGCGGACGCTTATCGGCGATCTGCGGGATACCGCACGATCGTCGACCGCTGCGCCGACGCGTTCGTCGCCGCGGGGCAGCCCTCACCGCTGCCGTACCTGACCTCCGACACCACCGGCGGGACGTGGTCGCAGACCGAGATCCAGTCGGCCCAGTTCACCCACGCCGTCGCGCTGGCGCACCTGTGGCGCTCATGCGGAATCGTGCCCGATCTCGTCGTGGGCCACAGCCTCGGTGAGGTCGCCGCCGCCTACGTCGCCGGAAGCATCGCGCTGCCGGATGCGGCCGCCGTCGTCATCGCCCGCGCCAAGGCCGTCGACCGTCTCGCGGGCGACTACGGCATGGCCGCACTGGGGGTTTCGCTCGCCGACGCCGAACGGATGATGGAGTCGACCCCCGGCTGGCTCGAGGTGTCCGCGGTCAACGCCAACGCGTCGGTGGCGATCTCGGGGGAGCGGGAAGCGATCGGCGCCCTCGTCGCGGCCGCGACCGAACAGGGCCTGTTCGCCCGCGAACTCGACGTGAACTATCCCGGTCACACCAGCGCGCTGGAACGGGTGCGCGACGGCCTGCTCGCCATGCTCCCGGAGGCCGACTTCGCCGACGCGCCGATCCAGTTCATCGGCTCCACCACGGCGGACGTCGTGCCCGCAGGCACCGACTTCACGGCCTACTGGTACGAGAACCTGCGCAACACCGTGCGATTCGATCGCGCCGTCGCCGCCGCAGGGCGCCACGGCGCCACCGCGTACATCGAGATGTCGGCGCATCCGGCCCTGCTGTTCGCGCTGGGGGATCTGCTGTCCGAGGAGGACCCACTCGTCGTCGGTTCGGGGCATCGCGATCATCCGCTCGTCGACACGGTATCGGCCAACATCGCTGCCGTCGCCGCAGCCGACCCCGAATTCCGCTGGGGCGACCTGGTCGACATCTCCGCGCAGCCCCACTTGCGTGGCTTCCCGAATGCACCGATGCGGGCGCTGCGGCTGTGGGCCGAACCGCGGCCGTTGGCGCCGGTATACGGCCTCACCGTGGCCCGCGAGACATGGGACACCACCGCCATCAGCCCGGACGCACCCGGTCAGCGGGTCGCGGTCGTCGACCTCGCCGGTCCCCGCGGTCCGCTCGCCGAGATGCTGCGAACGGCGCTGCGCCGCAGCGGCTCCCGGATCGTCGAGCCGACCGAGGCCGACCTGGTCGTCGCCGTCGCCCCCCTGCTGGACCACCCCGGCGTCGAACGCGCCGCCCACGAGCTCTCCCGGCTCGCCGGCGACGGGCTTCTCGACTACGTCGACGCTGCAGGACCGCACTGCCGCGCGGTGTGCCTGGTCACCGTCGGCGGCGAGCACGTCGAACCCGCAGAGCCGGTCGCCCTGCCCGCCCAGGCCGCGCTGGCCGCGATGCACCGCAGCCTCGGCTTCGAACGCCCCGAGCAGGTGTTCAGACACCTCGACCTCCCGTCCTGGGACCCCGACGACGCGCTCAGCGCAACGGCGGTCGACGCCCTTCTCTCTGATGCCGCCGAGGCGGCGGTTCGTGACAACGGTTCGGGCCCAGAGGTTTACGTTCGATCCGTCGGTGAGTCTGTGGAGCCCGCACCGTCGTGGCTCTCGGAGCCCGGGGTGCTCGACGATGTCGTGATCACCGGCGGCAACGGCGCGGTCGGACTGCACTTCGCGCGGTATCTCGCCGCCCGCGGGGCACGCCGCATCGTGGTGCTCAGCCGAGGCGGCGTCGACGACGCCGTCCGTGCCGAGCTCACTTCGATCGCACGGGACGTCGAGGTGGTCGCGCCCCGATGCGACATCACCTCCGGCGAGCAGGTGGCCGCGGCAGCCGAGCAGTACGCAGGCGACGGCGCGTCACTGCTCATCCACGCCGCGGGCGCGGCGACGTTCGCCGACCACGACGCGCTCACCCCCGAGGCGTTCGCCGACGCGGCGAACGCCAAGATCGGCGGGCTGGCCAGGATGGCCGAGCTCTGGCCCGTGCGCTCCGACGCTCGAATCCTGTTGTGTTCCTCGGTGTCCGGCGTCTGGGGCGGCCGCGGTCATGCCGCATACTCGGCCGCCAACCGGATGCTCGACGTGATGGCGGGCCAACTGCGCGCCGAAGGTCGCCACTGTGTGGTCGCCAGGTACGGGCTGTGGCGCGGCAGCGGCATCGCCGGCGCAGCGGAGGTGACCAAGATCGAGCGGTCCGGGCTGCTGGCGATGGCGCCGGACGCGGCCGTCGAGGCCAGCCTTCGTGACCACCGCCAAGACCCGCTGCTGTTCAGCGCCGACCAGAACCGGCTGCGGGTGTTCCTGGGAAACCGAACCGACGACCCCGCCGAAAAGAACACGACGTCAACCGAATCCAACGCCGACACCACCGCGCTGGTGAGGACCGAGCTCGGCGCGGTGCTCAACCTCGAGGCGGACGCGATCGACCTCGACACATCGCTGCTCGACCTCGGAGTCGACTCGCTGCTGGCGCTCGACCTCCGCAAGCGGCTGCAGCGCGCGACCGGCCACAAGGTGTCGCTGGCCGTCCTGCTCGGCGGCATCACCGGCGGCGAACTCATCGCCAACCTCGACAGCACGAAACGATCAGAAAAGGTGAACAACGCGTGACTGACACGGTGGACATCCGCGAGCAGGTACAAGACCGCCGGCTAGAGCTGCTGCGCCGCAAGCTCGCCGAGCGGGGACTGCGCACGGAGAACGCCTCGGCCGCGGAGCAGGTCGGCCTGTCCGACGGGCAGCGCCGCATGTGGTTCGTCCAAGCGGCCGACCCGACCGGCGCCATCCTCAACATCTGCCTGTCCTACCGGCTCACCGGCGACCTGGACGTCGCCCGGCTGCACGACGCCGTAAACGCGGTCGCCGCGCGCCACCCCCTGCTGCGCACCACCTACGCCGTCGACGAGAACGGCGAACCCCAACCGACCGTTCACGACGATCTGGCGCCCGGCTGGGCCGTGCACGATCTCACTGAGCTGTCCGAGCACGCGCGTCGGCTGCGTCTCGAGGTTCTGGCCCAGCGCGAGTTCGGCGCCTCGTTCGATCTGAGCGCCGACTCGCCGCTGCGGCTGACGCTCGTGCGCACCGCGCCCGACGAACACGTCATGCTGCTCGTCGCGCACCACATCGCCTGGGACGACGGCTGCTGGCAGGTCTTCTTCGGCGATCTGACCCGCGCCTACACCGGTGAAGCGCTGGCACCGGCGGTCACGCCGCCGTCGCATGCCCTCGGCCCGGTCGACGAGGACCTGGACTACTGGCGCGACGTGCTGGCCGACCCGCCGGAGCCGCTCGAGCTGCCCGGCCCGAACGGCTCTGCGGTGCCGACGAACTGGCGGTCGCAGCGATTGACGCTGCAATTGCCGGACGCGACCGTCGAGCGGGTCGCGGCGCTGGCCAAGGAGTCCGGCGCGACGCCGTACATGGTGCTGCTGGCGGCCTTCGGGGTGCTGCTGCAGCGCTACACCCACGCCGACGACTTCCTGGTCGCCACGCCCGTGCTCAACCGCACCGCCGACGTCGAGGACGTGATCGGCTACTACGGCAACACGGTGGCGCTGCGCCTGCGCGCAGGCGCCCATCGGAACTTCCGCGACGTCCTCGCCGACGCCCGCGACACCGCGGTCGGCGCGTTCACGCATCAGCGCGTGAACCTGGACCGGGTGGTGCGCGAACTGAACCCCGACCGCCGGCACGGCGTCGAACGGATGACGCGGGTGACCTTCGGGGCCCGCGGCGCCGACGGTCAGGGATTCAATCCGCCCGGAATCACCTGCCGCCGAGCGGAACTGCGCGGGCACCTCACCCAGCTGCCTCTGGGTTTCATGGTGGAGTTCGACGCTCCCGGAATCGTGGTGGAGGCCGAATACCTCGTCGAGATCCTCGACGCGGCGCTGGTCCGCCAACTGCTCGAGCACTACGTGGTGCTGCTCGACGATGCGCTGCGACGCCCCGAGGAGCCCATCAGCGAGCTCGACCTGATGGGACCCGACGATGTCGAATGGCTGCGCCGAGTCTCGGCGGGTGAGGAGTTCGTCACCGAACCGTCCACGATGACGGCACTGGTGGAGGCACAGGCCGCCCGCACACCCGACGCGGTCGCCGTTGTGTATGAGGGACGCAACTACACCTACCGCGAACTCAATGAGTCGGCGAACCGGTTGGCGCACTGGCTGATCGAGCGCGGCATCGGGACCGAGGATCGGGTGGCGGTGCTACTGGACCGCTCGCCGGAACTCGTGATCACCGCACTCGGCGTGATCAAGGCGGGCGCGGTGTACCAACCCGTCGATCCCACCTACCCCGTGGACCGGTTGACCTTCATCCTCTCGGACTCCGATCCGAAGCTAACCATCCGCGAACCGGTCACCGACCTCGACGGGTTCCCCGCCACCAACCCCACCGACGCCGACCGCGTCCGCCCGCTGGACCCGGACAGCACCGCCTACCTGATCTACACCTCGGGCTCGACCGGTCTGCCCAAGGGCGTTCCGGTGCCCCACCGGCCCGTCGCGGAGTACTTCGTCTGGTTCAAGGGTGACTACGGGATCGACGAGAACGAGCGGCTGCTCCAGGTCGCCTCGCCGAGCTTCGACGTCTCGATCGCCGAGATCTTCGGCATGCTCGCGTGCGGTGGCCGCCTGGTGATCCCGCGCCCGGACGGTCTGCGCGACGTCGGGTACCTCACCGAGCTGCTGCACGTCGAGGGCATCACCTCAATGCATTTCGTACCCTCGCTGCTCGGATTGTTCCTGTCGCTGCCCGGCGTCAACCAGTGGCGCACCCTGCAGCGCGTGCCCATCGGCGGCGAGGCGCTGCCCGGCGAGCTGGCCGACAAGTTCCACGCCACATTCGACGCGCTGCTGCACAATTTCTACGGGCCCACCGAGACCGTCATCAACGCCAGCCGGTACAAGGTCGAGGGCAAGCAGGGCACCCGCATCGTGCCGATCGGTAAGCCCAAGATCAACACTCAGATCCACCTGCTCGACGACGCCCTGCGTCCCGTTCCTGTCGGGGTGATCGGTGAGATCTACATCGGTGGAACACATGTCGCGCACGGCTATCACGACCGGCCGGGGCTGACCGCCGAGCGGTTCGTCGCCGACCCGTTCAATCCCGGCGGTCGGCTCTACCGATCGGGTGACCTGGCCCGCCGCAACGGCGACGGCGACATCGAATTCGTCGGGCGCGCCGACGAACAGGTCAAGATCCGCGGGTACCGCATCGAACTCGGCGAGGTCGCGGCGGCGATCTCGGTTGACCCCAGCGTCGGCCAGGCGGTCGTGGTGGTCAGCGATCTGCCCGGTGTGGGCAAGAGCCTCGTCGGCTACGTCACGCCTGCCGAGGACATCGAAACCGTCGACGTCGACCGGATCCGCAACCGGGTCGCTGCCGCGCTGCCCGAATACATGACCCCCGCCGCTTACGTCGTCATCGACGAGATCCCGATCACCGCGCACGGCAAGATCGACCGGGCGGCGCTGCCCGAACCCGACATCGACTCCGGCGCCGCGTTCCGCGAACCGGCCGACGGCACGGAACGCCGGATCGCCGATTTGTTCGCCGAACTCCTCGAACGCGACCGCATCGGCGCCGACGACTCGTTCTTCGATCTCGGCGGCCACTCCCTGCTGGCCACCAAACTCGTCGCCGGGGTGCGCAGTGCGTTCAACGTCGACATCGGCGTGCGCGAGGTCTTCGAACTGGGCACCGTGGCCGCCCTCGCGCAGCGGATCGACTCGTCGGCCGCCGGCCCGACCCGGCCCAGACTGGTTCCCGTACCGCACGACGGGCCGCTGCTCATGTCGGCCTCGCAGCTGCGGATGTGGTTTCAGTACCGCATCGACGGGCCCAGCCCGGTCAACAACATCCCGTTCGCGGCTCGCATCAACGGACCGTGTGACACCGAGGCATTCGTGCAGGCGGTGCGCGACGTGGTGGGCAGGCACGAGGTGCTGCGCACGACGTATCGCGAAATCGACGGTGCGCCATACCAGGTAGTCAACGAGGATCTCGAGGTCGCGGTGCGTCGCGCCCACGGCGCCGACGACGTCTGGCTGGAATCCGAACTCGGCAAGGAGCGCAGGCACGTCTTCGACCTCGAAGCCGACCCGCCCGTGCGCGCCGCCGTGCTCGCCACGCCGGATGCGCAAGTGGTGTCGCTGGTGGTCCACCACATTGCCGCCGACCACTGGTCGGCCATGGTGTTGTTCACCGACCTGCTGACCGCGTACCGCGCCCGGCGTGCCGGTGAGGCGCCGGGATTCGCGCCGCTGCCGGTCCAGTACGCGGACTACGCCGCGTGGCAGGCGACGCTGCTCGGCGAAACCGACGGGCCGATCGCGGCGCAACGCGAGTACTGGCGCAAGCAGTTGGCCGGTATGCACGAAGACCCCGGCCTGACACCCGATTACCTGCGTCCGCCCGTGCTGAGCGGCGAAGGTGACGCCGTCGAGTTCGGCATCGACGTCGCCGTCCGCGGCAAGCTCGCCGAATTGAGCTCGCAACTCGGTGTCACGGAGTTCATGCTGCTGCAGGCGGCCGTCGCGGTCGCACTGCACAAAGCCGGTGAGCGCCCGGACATTCCGTTGGGCACCCCGGTCGCGGGCCGCACCGAGGCCGAGCTCGACCAGCTCGTCGGTTTCTTCATCAACATCGTGGTGCTGCGCAACGATCTGAGCGACAACCCGACGCTGCGTGACGTGCTGCGCCGGGTCCGTGGCACCGCGTTGGAGGCATACGCCCACCAGGATCTGCCGTTCGACCAGGTGGTCGACGCGGTCAGCCCGGCACGGTCGTTGTCGCGCAACCCGTTGTTCGGTGTCGTCGTGCACGTGCGCGAGGCGCTGCCCGCCGGCCAGGTGATCGAGTCGCGGGCGGACGGCGACACCACGTTCACCGCGCTCGAGCCGCCGTTCGACGTGGCCCATGCCGACTTGTCGGTGAACTTCTTCGGCGCCGAGGACGGCTACCGCGGTCACGTCATCTACCGCACCGACCTGTACCGGCGCAGCACCGCCGAACGGTTCGTCGGATGGCTGAACCGTGTGCTGGCCGCGTTCGCCGACGACCCGGGTCAGCGGGTGCGCGATGTGCAGATCGCCGACCGTGACGAGCGCCGCCTGGTACAGCGGTTCAGCGCGGCGGCGTCGGCCAGCGTGCTCGACGGCTGGCGCGATCCGGTCGCGATCGGCGTCGTCGGCGACGTCTACGAACACGTCGTCGACGAGACCGGGGCCGATCTGCGCGCGACGGGCAGGCGGGGCCGGTGGACCGCCGATGGCGACCTGGAGTTCGTCGAGGTCACCGCGCAGCGCCGCCTGTCGGCGCCGTCAGGACCGGCCGAGCCCGCGCGCACCGAAACCGAGCGCGTGCTGGCGACCCTGCTCGCCGACGTCGTCAACGTGCCTGCGGTGAACCGCACCGACGACTTCTTCGAGTTGGGCGGCGATTCCATCCTCGCGGTTCAACTCGCGGCACGGGCCCGCGATGCGGGCGTGGCCGTCACCGCGCGAATGGTGTTCGAGCACCCCACGATTCACGAGCTTGCGGCCGAGGTCGACGCCGCCGACGAGACCGAAGCTCCCTA
>NZ_CVTA01000026.1 GCF_001050035.1 Mycolicibacterium komanii | reverse complement strand
TCGGTCTGACGCTGCGGGGTGAACGCAATCCCATGCGTCTGAGCCACCGCCTGCTGCAAACCCACCACCGGGTTTCCGCCGCCGTGCACCACCGCGGCGGGCGCCACGGTGGCCGCCACGGCCTGTACCTGGGCGGCGGAGACGTTGCCGAAGCCGGCCTGGTGCAGTTCGCGGTCGGGGTCCGCCACGAACGCAGCGGCGGAGACAGGGTCGCGGAACAGGTTCAGAAACCAGTCGATGAGGTTCATGTCGGATCCTTTCGGGGTTTTCGTTGTGGTCTGGTCGCCGGTCCGTCCGGCGAACTGAGGACCACGTTATGGCCGCCGCGAGCCCCCAGAAACGGGGTCGCAACCCCTCCCTGCCCAGCGCCATCCCGGGATCGGTGTAGGGGCCGCGTTAGGGGATTAGGGGATGGCTCGGGGATCGGCCGGCGATGACGCGTTGTACTGGTGATTTATCCGCAGAAACGACGAATGCGCGGCCCCCTCAGGGGACCGCGCATTCTGGTTCGGCGCTCAGTCGAAGATGTCGAACCCGCCCGCGTCGATATCGAGCTGCTGCACGTCGGCCACCGCATCGCTGAAGTCGTCGATCGTCGGCGCTTGTTCGACCACGTCGTCGATCACCGGGTGGTCCAGCTGCTGCAGCGAGGGGTCGTCGACCCCGGCGACGCCGGGGACGTCCGGATCGGCGAGGTCGGAGACCCCCGGGTCGGAGATCAGCGCGGTGGAGACGTCGTCGACCACGTTGGCCGGCACATGGTCTCCGAAGGCGTCGAACGCCGCGGTGGCCGCACCGCTGCTCCATACGTTGCTCGCGGCCTCGGCGATGCCGCCGTCCAGCCCGGTCGTCGGAACGGTCGTCGGCAGCGCCGACATCGACTCCGAGACCACAGGGATCAGGGCGTGGACATCGGCACTGGTCACGTTCGTCAGATTGGCGTCGACAATGGCTTGATCCGGATCGGCGGCGAAACGCGCGGCGGCGTCGGGATCACGCACCACCGACATGACGAAGTCGAGTAGCTCGTTGGCCATGAAACACCCTCCCTCCCTCAAACAGATATAAGTGGCTAGAGACATGACCTAGCCAAGCGGCTTGTCACGATGCTATCGACGGCGGCGGCCCTCGTGATCGGTGTGAAACCCACCCGCTCGGCCGGGTCGTTAGGGGACGAACCGTTAGGGGATTTCCTCCCAATAGGGGCAGGTCCCGGATTCGGAGAGGTCCAGCCGCTATCGTGATGGCCGGGTCCGAATTGACCCAAAAACAGAGGTGGAGATGAGCGACTCACTCGGGTTGTCGATCGGTTCGACCAACCTGGTGGCGGCCCGGGTCGGCCGTCCCCCGGTCATGCGGCGATCCATTCTCACGGTCTTCGACGATCGCCCGCCGGAGGTCGGCGTTCCCGCCGAGAACCCGAACCTGAACCAACCGGGGATGGTGCTGAGCGGCTTCGTCGAACGCGTCGGCGACCCGGTGCCGTTGGTCGCGGCCGACGGTTCACCGCATCGCGGTGAGCGGGTGCTGGTCGAGGCCCTCGACGCCATGGCCCGCACGGTCGGCGGCGGGTCTCCGGTCGTGATCGCGGTGCCCGCGCACTGGGGCGCTGCGACGACGGGTGCGCTGCGGGGCGCTCTGCGGGCCGCGCCCGGCCTGGCTCCCGGCGGGGTGGCGCCCACGCTGGTGCCTGATTCGGCGGCGGCGCTCGCCGCACTGCAGGCCGCGCCCGGCCTGCCCTCGAGCGGCGTCGTCGTGCTGTGCGATTTCGGCGGTAGCGGCACCAGCATCAGCCTCGCCGATGCCGGTGCCGGCTTCGCTCCGGTCGGGGAGACGGTCCGCTACCCGGATTTCTCCGGTGACCAAATCGACCAGCTCCTGCTCAACCACGTCGTCGCGGGCATCGCGGCGGCCAACGACGCCGATCCGGCGGGCACCGCCGCCGTCAGCTCGCTGGCCCGGTTGCGCAACGAGGCTCGCGTGGCCAAGGAACAGCTCTCCGCCGACACCGCAGCGGTCGTCCACGCCGATCTGCCCGGGTTCACCTCCGACGTGCGGGTGACCCGCACCGAACTCGAGCAGCTGATCAGCGAACCCCTCGACGGGGTGCTCAACGCCGTCCAGGAAGCGTTGCAGCGCAACAATATTCCGATGTCGAACGTCGCGGCCGTCGCGACCGTCGGCGGCGGTGCGAACATTCCGCTGGTCACTCAGCAGCTGTCGACCCGTCTGCGCGCGCCGGTCATCACCACGCCGCAGTCGCAGCTGAACGTCGCCGCGGGCGCGGCGCTGATCGCCGACGCCGCCGACGCGGCGACCGGGATGGCTCCCGCAGCGGATGCCCCGACCGGGATGGCGCCGACGAGCATGGCCGCCGCCGCATGGGCCGCAGGTGCCGCCGGCGTCGCGGCCTCGGAGTCGGCCGCCGACGGGGCCGCCTCGGCGACGTTCCGCGCGCTGGCGTGGTCGCAGGACGACTCCCCCGCCGACGAACCGGTCCCGTACGCGGGCGAGGACTACACCTTCGAAGCGGGCGGAACCGGCGCGCGACCGGCGATGGAATTCGCCCATGAGGAAGAGCAATACGAGCCGGAGCCCGTGCCGCTGGCGTGGTACCGCCGGCCCGTGGTGCTGTTCGGCGCGGCGGCCGCCGCGGCACTGCTGGCCGCCGGTGGGCTCGCGGTCACGCTGACGAGCACGAGCGGTGACAGCTCTCCAGTCACCGAGACTGCGACGACGGTCGAGACCGGACCCTCCCCGGAGCAGACGACTTCGGTTGCGCCCCAGACGGTCACGGTCACCGGAGACGACGGCCGTGCCACCACGAGCGTGATCCCGCCGCCGCCACCTCCCGAAACGACGACCACCACGACGACGCCGAGCACAACGACTACGACGACAACGACGACCACCACGACGACCACGACCACCACACCGCCGACCACTACGACGACACGTCCGACGACCACGCAGCCGACGACCACGCAGCCGCCGACGACCACCGAGCCGCCGCCCACGTCGGTGGAACCGCTGCCGGACATCCCCGCCGAGGACGAGCCGTAGAGCCATGACCGCGTCGGACCCGCGGACCGAAATCCCGCCGCCCGCACGCGAAGCGGTCGCGAGGCTCACGGCCGCACCGACCGAGCCGCTCAAGCTGCTCGTGTCGGGCGGCATCGGTACGGGCAAGACCTCGGTGCTGGCCGCCATCCGGACCGCGCTGCGCGCCGCGGGCGTACCCGTGCTCACCCGCACCCCGCGCACCGGCGAGCATGCCGCGGTGGTCATCGACGATGTGCAGCTGCTCGACGACCACGACCTCGACCAGCTCACGGATCGGGTGTCCGACCCGGATTCGACGGTGATCGTCGGCAGTGAGCCGGTCGCACACCGGCCGGCCATGCGCGCTCTGTCCACAGCGATCGAACGCGAGAACCCGGTCCTCGGCCTGGGTTCGCTGGGGCCCGCCGACGTTGCGGCCCTTGTCGCCGAAAAGCTGGGCGGCACACCACCATCCGATATGGTGCGGTCACTGGTCGTCGCGACGGCCGGGCTGCCGTTCCTGCTTCAACCGGCGATCGCCGCCGCCGCGGCACCGGAGGGGGAGGCACCCGCAACGGCCATCCTGCACGCGGTCAAGTACGCGATGATCGAACGGCTCCGCCGCCTCGACGACGCGCTGCTGGACACGCTTTTGATGACGTCGCTGAGCAGAGAGCTCGGGCCGGATGACGTCGCGGCGGCGTTGCGGATCGGCGCCGAGCCGGCGCACGCGTTGGTCGATCGCGCCCGCGCCACCGGCCTCATCGAGCCGTCTCACAGCCGGGCCTTTCTGCGCACACTGCACCGATGCATCGCCCAAATCCTCGGCGCCGCACGGCATCACGACACCGAGGTCTCACTTCTGGTGTCACAACTCGAATCGTCGACGCTTTCGGCGGACCTGGCGCTGCAGATGGCCGAGCACGGGTTGCGCGACGACCGCCTGGCCACCGCGCTGGCCGACATGGCGGCACGCAGCCACAACCAACCCGCAAGGGCGGCAAGGCTTTACCGAGCGGCCGTCGAAGCCGGGGCGACCACGCTGAGCTCACAACTGGCCGACGCGCTGGCGCTGACCGGCGACTGCGGCACCGCGGGCCGGCTCACCGATCGGCTGCTCGGCTCCGACGATGCCGCCGAAAAGGCCGCCGCGGTCCGGATCGCCGCCAGCATCGCGGTCCACGACGGCAGCGCCGCCCAGGCCGCGGACCTGTACCGCTGGCTGGGGCCGTACCCGGACGCGTTCATCAGCGCTGCGGGCGCTGTGGTGTCGATCGCCGCCGGTGACCTGTCCGCCGCGCAGGCGGCGTTGTCCGTCGAAAGCAGTGGGCCGCCGACCTCCACGGCCCGCGCCGCGCGCAGCCTCGCCGACGGGCTGCTGATGTCGCTGGACGCCCCCTACCCCGCCGCCGTCGCCCGACTCGGCCAGGCGATCACCAACGACCAGGCCACCACCGGCGTCGCTCCTGACACGCCCGCTGCGCTGGTGACCCTGGCCGCACTGCACGGCGGCGATCCGGTGCGTGCCCGCAGCGTCATCGGCCGCGCCGTACGCACCGGCCTCGACGACGGTTCGGAGGCCGCGCTTTTCGTCGCCCGCAGGCATCGGCTGCTGCTGGGTTGGGTGCGCATGCAGGACGGGCAGCTGTCCGCGGCGACGTCGGACGTCGCGATCGCCGCCACCGACGCCGACACCGCCCCGCTGCATCGCCGCGACGCATTGTGGGCGGCCGCACTGCAGACCGCGATCGCCCGGCGCAGCGGCGACACCGGCGCCATGCAGAAGCACTGGTACTCGGCGGTGGAGGTGCTGGCCGAGTACTCGATGGACCTCTTCTCTCTGCTGCCGCTCGGCGAGCTGTGGGTGGCGGCCGCTCGGATGCACCAGGTCGAGCGGCTGCAGCACACCATCGACGAGGCCTTCGCTCTGCTCGGCTCACTCGGCGACCCGGTGTTGTGGTCGGCACCGCTGCACTGGGCAGGTGTGCACGCCGGCATCCTCGCCAACGCGCCCGACGCGGTCGCACCGCACGGCCAGGCGCTGACGGCGGCGGCCGGTCGCAGCCCCTTCGCCAGGACGCTGGCCACCGCCGGTCGCACGTGGTTGCGGGTGTTGGCGAATCACGTCGACACCGACGAGGTCACCACCGCCGCGCGGCTACTCGCGCAGGTCGGCCTGACCTGGGATGCCACCCGCCTCGCCGGTCAGGCCGCACTGCAGGCTCCCGACGGCCGGGTGTCGGGTGCGATGCTGCAGCTCGCGCGCGACCTGAAGCAGGCCGTCGCAATCGACGAGGCTCCCGGCGCCGAGCAGCCCGCGGCGCCCGAGGCCGTGCGGGCCGGCGCGGTACGCGCTGTGTCGTCGCGACTGTCCGACCGCGAGCGCGAGGTCGCCGAACTGCTCCTGCTCGGCATGCCGTACCGCGACATCGGAGCCCAGCTGTTCATTTCGGCGAAGACGGTCGAGCACCATGTCGCCCGGATCCGCCGTCGTCTCGGCGCGGAATCCCGGTCCGAGATGTTGTCGATGCTGCGGGCGATGCTGGCGCCGCAATCGTGATCCCCCAACCCGTCGCCATCCCCTAACGGAGATCCCCTAACCGGGCCCGCAGACGACGGGATCGGCGCCGGATTCGCACACCCGTGCAGCGCCATAGCGTCATCGCATGATCAATCACCAGGCATCTCCGGACCGGCCGCTGGGTGTTTCGGTCGGCGCGACCAACCTCACCGCGACCCGCGACGGGCATGCCGCGGTGACCCGACCCTCCGAGCTGACGGTCAACGGGCAACGACTCACCGGATTCGTCGACCGCATCGGCGATCCCGTTCCGCTCATCGCCCCCGACGGCTCAGCCCATCGACCCGAGCGGCTCCTCGCCCAAGCGCTGCGGGGGCTCAGCAAGAACGACGACAGGGATATCGCGGTGGCCGTTCCCGCACACTGGCGGCCGTCTGTCGCCGACTCCGTGCGCCGCGCCCTGCGTGACGATGTACCGGTCATCAACGATGCGACCGCGGCCCTGGCGACGCTGAACGCGGAGCCGGGCCTGCCCTCCCGCGGCGTCGTGGTGCTCTGCGACTTCGGCGGCACCGGAACCAACATCACGCTGGCCAACGCCTCCTCCGGTCACGCAGTGGTCGGTGAGACCGTTCGGTTCGCAGACCTGTCGGGCGATCTCGTCGACCAGGCGCTCCTGACCCACGTGATGACGGCGCTGCCCTCCGACACCGATCCATCGGGAACCGCCGTCGTCGGCTCGTTGGTGCGCCTGCGGGACGAATGCCGCGCCGCCAAGGAACGGTTATCGGCGCACACCGCGACCGCGGTCCCCGTCGACGTGCCCGGGTACCGCGCGGAGATCCGCGTCACCCGCGCCGAGCTCGAGCAGCTGATGCAGCATCCGGTCGCCGACTTCCTCGCGACCCTGGACGACACTCTCGATCGCTACGGCGTTCCGGCGGCCGCCGTCACGGCGGTCGCGACGGTCGGCGGCGGAGCCCGCATTCCGATGCTCACCCAGAAACTGTCCGAACATCTGCGCGCGCCGGTGGTGACCATCCCGCAACCGCAGTTGGCCGCGGCCGGCGGCGCCGCCCTGATCGCGGCGCGCCGGCGCGTCGTCGAACCCGCGACGACACTGACTCCCGCCGAAGTCGAGGAAGCGACCGTCCGCATCGACGGACCGCCGTCGAGCACTTTCGGCGCGCTTGCCTGGTCCCAAGACGACCAGGACGACGCGCCCCTGCCCGCCACCGAGTCCCGCCCCGACCTCGTCTTTCAGCGTGAGGACTGGCAGGACGACGCGCCGGCCCGGCGGTCCCCGCTCGTTCTGTTCGGCCTCGCTGCGGCCGCCGCGGCGATCACGACGGGATTGTTCGTCGTGATGCAGCTGCGCGATGACACCGTCACCCCGGTCGAGGCAGCAACCAGCACCATCGCGCCACCCCCCGCGCCTGCGGCGCCGGCTCCCACTCCAGCACCCCCGGCGCCGCAGGCCCCTCAACTCACCACGATCGTCGTGCAACCTGCGCAGCGGTCGTCGGCGCCCCCGCAGCGCAGCGCGCGCCCGGCGCCGGCGATACAGGCGGCCCCGAGCCCGCCACCCCCGACCGCGCCTCCGACGACGACCACTCCGCCGTCGGCCGAACCCGAGGCTCCGCCGCCGCCGGAACCGGAGATCGACCCGTCGCCCGAGCCGCAGACCCCTCCGTCGGCCGATCCTCCGCCGATCGACCCCGGGCCCGGAAACGGCGCTCCGGACGCCGATCCGGATCCCGTCGACACGGATTCGAGCGGCGGCCAAACGGGTACCGACACCGTGCCCGATGAGTCCAGCCCGACCGACGGTGCGTAGTTAGGACAACCTTCGTAGCGGCGTTTCCCTTGGAGATGCAACTATGACCCCCGGGCTTGAGCAGGCCCTGAGTTAAGTTACCGATGGGTAACTTACGATAAGTTACTCTTGGGTAACTTGGGAACGGGAGGCGCGCGGTGGACACGCAGATGCTGATCAGGCTCGTCGTCGGGCTGGGGCTGACGGCCCTTGTGCTGGTCTTCGCCGCCAAACGCGTGCTCTGGCTCACCACGTTGATCCGTTCCGGGGCGCCCACCAGCCCGGAGAACAATCGCAAGGACAACCTCGGCAAGCGCATCACCACGCAGGTCGAAGAGGTCTTCGGGCAAACACGGCTGCTCAAGTGGTCGCTGCCCGGCCTCGCCCACTTCTTCACGATGTGGGGCTTCTTCATCCTGGCGTCGGTCTACCTCGAGGCGTACGGCCTGCTGTTCGACCACGATTTCCACATCCCGATCATCGGCCGCTGGGACGCGCTCGGTTTCCTGCAGGACTTCTTCGCCGTCGCGGTGCTGCTCGGCATCATCACCTTCGCGATCATCCGCGTGATGCAGGAGCCCAAGCAGCACGGCCGCGACTCCCGCTTCTACGGGTCGCACACCGGCGGCGCCTGGCTGATCCTGTTCATGATCTTCAACGTCATCTGGACCTACGCGCTGGTGCGCGGGGCCGCGGTGAACACCGGCGCACTGCCCTACGGCAACGGCGCGTTCTTCTCCCAGTTCATGGGCTGGGTGCTGCACGGACTGGGCGAGCCCGCCAACGCGTGGATCGAGACCATCGCGCTGCTGCTGCACATCGCGGTGATGCTGATCTTCCTGCTGATCGTGCTGCACTCGAAGCACCTGCACATCGGCCTGGCGCCCATCAACGTCACGTTCAAGCGGATGCCCGACGGGCTCGGGCCGCTGCTGCCGGTCGAGTACGACGGCAAGCGCATCGACTTCGAGGATCCGCCGGAGGACGCGGTGCTGGGCCGCGGCAAGATCGAGGACTTCACGTGGAAGGCCTACCTCGACATGACCACGTGCACCGAGTGCGGTCGGTGCCAGTCGCAGTGCCCGGCGTGGAACACCGGTAAGCCGCTGTCGCCCAAGCTCGTGATCATGAACCTGCGCGACCACCTGTTCGCCAAGGCGCCCTACATCCTCGGCGACAAGGAATCGCCGCTGGAGAACACGCCCGAAGGCGGCCTCGGTGAGGAACTGCGCGGGGAGAAGGAATCCGAGAAGCATTCGCACGAGCACGTTCCCGAGTCCGGCTTCGAGCGGATCCTGGGTTCGGGCCCGGAGCAGGCGACCCGGCCGCTGGTCGGCACCGAGGAACAGGGCGGCGTGATCGACCCCGACGTGCTGTGGTCCTGCACGACGTGCGGCGCCTGTGTCGAGCAGTGCCCGGTCGACATCGAGCACATCGACCACATCGTCGACATGCGCCGCTACCAGGTGATGATGGAGTCCGAGTTCCCCGGCGAGCTCGGTGTGCTGTTCAAGAACCTGGAGACCAAGGGCAACCCGTGGGGTCAGAACGCCAAGGACCGCACGAACTGGATCGACGAGGTCGACTTCGACGTGCCGGTGTACGGCCAGGATGTCGAGTCGTTCGACGGATACGAGTACCTGTTCTGGGTGGGATGCGCCGGCGCCTATGAGGACCGCGCGAAGAAGACCACCAAGGCCGTCGCCGAGCTGCTGGCCGCCGCGGGCGTCAAGTACCTGGTGCTCGGTGAGGGTGAGACCTGCAACGGCGACTCGGCCCGCCGCTCCGGCAACGAGTTCCTGTTCCAGCAGCTGGCCGCGCAGAACGTCGAGACGCTCAACGAGCTGTTCGAGGGCGTCGAGCGCGTCGACCGCAAGATCGTCGTCACCTGCCCGCACTGCTACAACACGCTGGGCCGCGAATACCCGCAGGTCGGCGGCAACTTCACGGTGCTGCACCACACGCAGCTGCTGAACCGGCTGGTGCGCGACAAGAAGCTCATCCCCGTCACCCCAGCCGACGGCGGCATGGACATCACCTACCACGATCCGTGCTACCTGGGCCGCCACAACAAGGAGTACTCGGCGCCGCGTGAGCTGATCGGGGCCTCGGGCGCGAAACTGACCGAGATGCCCCGCCACGCGGATCGCGGTCTGTGCTGCGGCGCAGGCGGCGCACGGATGTGGATGGAAGAGCACATCGGCAAGCGCGTCAACACCGAGCGCACCGAGGAGGCGATGGACACCGCCTCGACGATCGCGACCGGTTGCCCGTTCTGCCGCGTGATGATCACCGACGGCGTCGACGAGGTCTCTGCCGCCCGTGAGGTGGAGAAGGCCGAGGTTCTGGACGTGGCGCAGCTGCTGCTGGGTTCGCTGGACAAGAGCACCATCACGCTGCCGGAGAAGGGCACCGCCGCCAAGGAGGCCGAGGAGCGCGCGGCCAAGCTGGCCGCCACAGCGCCCGCGAAGGAGGCCCCAGCCGAGGCCGAACCCGAGCCGCAGGCCGAACCGGAGCCCAAGCCCGAAACGGCCACCGCCACGGAAGTCACGGAGACCAAGCCCGTCAAGGGTCTCGGTATCGCCGGCGGCGCCAAGCGCCCGGGTGCCAAGAAGGCCGCGCCCGCGGCCGGCGAAAAGCCCGCTGCGGCAGCGCCTCCCGCGAAGGGTCTCGGCCTCGCGGCGGGCGCCAAGCGACCCGGCGCCAAGAAGGCCGCGCAGGCGGCACCCGCCGAGGCGGAGGCCAAGCCGGAAGCAGCCACGCCCGAGCCCGAGGTCAAGGGACTCGGCATCGCGGCAGGCGCCCGCAGGCCGGGTGCGAAGAAGAAGGCCGAACCGGCGTCACCGAACGAGGGCGAGGCCACCGTCACCCAGCCGCCGAACGTCGACCCGGACAAGGCGGCGCCGGGCGCCAAGACCGACACCGCCGACTCGGATCGCGGCCTGGAGACCAAGCCCGAGCCCGAGGTCAAGGGACTCGGCATCGCGGCAGGCGCCCGCAGGCCGGGTGCCAAGAAGTCGGCGGCGCCTGCCCAGCCGAAACCGGCTGACGCCCAACCGGAGCCACAGGCCGAAAACGAAACCAGCGCTGCCCCTGAGCCTTCCGACAGCGGCAACGGCGACAAGCCGGAAGCGCCACCGGTGAAGGGTCTGGGGATCGCCAAGGGAGCACGCCCCCCGGGTAAGCGCTGAGCCGTTGACCGGCGATTTTGGTTAATCGCTGGACAGAAATGAGAGCATGGAGGTCGTGACCACCCACCACGTGCCGATCCATGCCGCCGGACACGGACCGCGGCAGCGCACGTTCACGCAGTCGTCGAAGCTGCAGGACGTCCTGTACGAGATCCGCGGACCGGTGCACGAGCACGCCTCACGGTTGGAAGCCGAAGGTCACCGCATCCTAAAGCTGAACATCGGCAATCCCGCGCCGTTCGGTTTCGAAGCGCCTGACGTGATCATGCGCGACATCATCCAGGCGCTGCCCTATGCGCAGGGCTATTCGGATTCCAAGGGCATCATGCCGGCCCGTCGCGCGGTGTTCACCCGCTATGAACTCGTCGAGGGATTCCCGAGATTCGACGTCGAGGACGTCTACCTGGGCAACGGCGCCTCCGAGTTGATCCAGATGACGTTGCAAGCGTTGCTGGACAACGGCGATCAGGTGCTGATCCCCGCGCCGGACTATCCGCTGTGGACCGCGTGCACCTCGTTGGCCGGTGGCACCCCGGTGCACTACCTGTGCGACGAGACGCAGGGTTGGATGCCCGACATCGCCGACCTGGAATCGAAGATCACCGAACGCACCAAGGCGATCGTCGTGATCAATCCGAACAACCCGACGGGCGCGGTCTACACCCGCGAAGTCCTCACGCAGATAGCGGATTTGGCGCGGAAGCACCAGCTGATGCTCCTTGCCGACGAGATCTACGACAAGATCCTCTACGACGACGCCGAGCACATCGCGATGGCGTCGGTGGCCCCCGACGTACTGACGTTGACCTTCAACGGTTTGTCGAAGGCCTACCGCGTGGCCGGTTATCGGTCGGGCTGGCTCGTGATCACCGGCCCCAAGGAGAACGCGGCGAGCTTCATCGAGGGCATCAGCCTGCTCGCGAACATGCGCTTGTGCCCGAATGTGCCTGCGCAGCACGCGATTCAGGTCGCGCTCGGCGGGCATCAGAGCATCGATGAGCTGGTGCTGCCGGGCGGCCGGCTGCTCGAGCAGCGCGACGTGGCCTGGCAGATGCTCAACGAGATCCCCGGGGTGTCGTGCGTGAAACCCCAAGGCGCTCTTTATGCCTTCCCTCGCCTGGACCCCGAGGTCTACGACATCGCCGACGACGAACAGTTGGTGCTCGACCTGCTGCTGCAGGAGAAGATCCTCGTCACGCAGGGCACCGGTTTCAACTGGCCGACGCCGGATCACCTGCGCATCGTGACGCTGCCGTGGGCCCGCGACCTGGCCAACGCGATCGAACGGCTGGGCAACTTCCTGGCGAGCTACCGGCAGTAGGGGTTTCCCCGACCCGACCGGCCTAGAAGGCGGTGCGCTCCAGCCATGCCTCCCAGACCGCGGCGTCGCCGAACACCTCGATACCGAGGTCGGCCACCGTCCGCCGGCGGGTGATCGCCAGAAGCAGGTCGGTTGCGCTGCCGCGCAGTGCGGCGTCGGCCTTGCTGTGGTCGTGCGACCACGAGACGCCCAGCTCATCGTGGACGATGGTCCACTCCCCCGTGGGCCCCAGCCCCTCGTCGGTGGCGTGCATGTGGATGCTCCTGCCGGGGTCCAGCGCGGGCGGCGGACCTGCGGCGATCATCAGCTCGACCCACTCGCTGATCGCGTCGGCGGCGAGCTCCGGCGGTGGAGCGTAGTCGCCCCCGAGCGCCAAAGCCGCGTCGGCGTGGTGCACGGTCACCTCGTGGAGGCGTCGGCGGATCCACCAGCCTGCGGGGCGCGGGCCACGGAAGGTCCACACCCTGGTGGCCGCACCGGCGCGTTCGACCGCGTCGACCACCAGCTGCGCACCCTGGTTGAACCAGTCGGCGGCACCCTCGGGCTCGTCGGGTGGTTTTCCGTCGCGCACCTCGCGCGGATCCAGCGCGGACATCCGGCGCTCGGCGATGATCTGTGCCGCCCACCGGTTTCCGCGGCCCACGTGGCGGAAGAGCTGTTTGAGCGTCCAGTCGGGACAGGTCGGCACCGGCGTTGAGGGGTCGGCACTGCGGATCAGTTCCCCGAATTCGCGGGTCTGGTCGAGCAGCGCGGCTCGGAAATCCACGCCCCGAACGTACTCAAAACTGGACGCCGAGACCCCCGATCGAGGCGATCTCGTTTCCGCGTGTCCGCTTCCGAAAGAACAGGCCCGGTCAGGACGGTGAACTGAGCTGAGAGCGCGCCGTGCCCAACGCGATCGGCAACGACGCCCACCCCCGCAGCACCCGCGTTTCGCGTCGGCTGCCCACACCGGCCAGCCGCGCCTCGGGGAAGCGCTCGAAGAATGCCCGCAGGCCGACCTCGCCCTCGGCGCGGGCCAGCGCCGCCCCGAGGCAGAAGTGCCTGCCACCGGAGAACGACAGGTGTCGGCCGGCGTTGTCCCGCTCGAGGTCCAGGCGGTCGGGGTCGTCGAAGACGTTGGGATCGCGGTTGGCGCCGACGATGTAGACGATCACGGCCCTGCCGCGGGGAATCGGCTGGCCCGCGATCTCGGTGTCTTTCGTCGCCCTGCGCGCCGTCAGCTGCACCGGCGGTTCCAGGCGCAGGATCTCCTCCACCGCGGTCGGCCACAGTTCGGGTCGCTGCGCCAGGGTCTCGAGGTGCTCCGGCCGGTCGAGCAGCATCCGGATGCCGTTGCCCAGCAGATTGACCGTCGTCTCGAATCCGGCGGCGAGCACTAGGCCGGCGGTCGCCATCAGCTCCTGCTGGTTGAGCCGGGCGCCTTCGTCGGAGGCCGCGATCAACTGGCTCATCAGGTCGTCGCCCGGGTTGCGCCGCAGCCCTTCGAGGTGTCCCGACAGCCACTCGTTGAAGCCCACGACGCTGCGATAAACCGTGCGGTACTGCGGCCAGGTCAGGCCGATGTCGAGGCTCGCGGCGCCACGCTCACCGAACTCCAGGACCTTCGCCCGGTCTGCGTCGGGCACCCCGAGGATGTCACCGATCACCGCGACCGGCAGCTGAGCGCAGTAGCGGTCGACGATGTCGACGGTTCCGGCATCGGCGAGTTCGTCGAGAAGCGATTCGGCGGTCTCCCGCACCCGCTCCCGCAGCGCGGACACTGCTCTGGCGGTGAACACCGACGACACCAGCTTGCGGTACCGCGTGTGCTGGGGCGGTTCGACCGCCAGCATCGACGGCGGTTCGAGCGGATGCAGCAGATCGGTCTTGGTGCGGTTGGCCACCCACTGCACCGGCTTGGGCAGATTCGAGCCGATCGGCAGCACCTCGAAATCGTCAGACCGCAACAGGTCGCCGGCGATCCCGTGGTCGACAGTCAGGTGCACGATCGCGGCCTCGACCAGCGGTCCCCGGGCGCGCAGTTCCTCGGCGAACGCCACCGGGTCGGCGCGCACTGTCGGATCGGCGATCATTCGGCCCTGCGGGTCACCGCGGCGGGCGAGCAACGTCGAGGCGCCGCGCACGAAGCCGTGCACCGCGAGCCATCGGATCCGGTGACGGATCGGTCCACCCGGCCGACCCGGACGAATCGGTTCCACGCCGCCGAGCCTACCGACTGTGCGCCGTCGCGCCCCTCCCCAGGCAGTGAACCCGCCAGCCCGCCCGCGTCCACCGATCGACGTCGAGGCAATTACGCCCGTCGACAACGACTTTCGCGCGCACGGAGCCGGCGAGCCCGGCCGGGTCCAACTCGACGAATTCGCGCCATTCCGTGAGGACGAGCACGGCGTCGGCGCGTTCACACGCCTCGGACACCGACGTCGAATAGTTCAGCGTCGGAAACTGGCGCCGGGAGTTCTCCATCGCCTTCGGGTCGTAGACGTTGACGGTCGCCCCGTTGAGTTGCAGCATCCCGGCCACGTTGAGCGCCGGCGAGTCACGCACGTCGTCGGACTCGGGTTTGAACGCCGCGCCGAGCACGGCGATGTTCGCGCCCAGCAGCGATCCCCCGCACGCGACCGTCGCAAGTTCCACCATCCTGCTACGCCGACGCATGTTGATCGCGTCCACCTCGCGGAGGAACGTCAACGCATGGTTGGCGCCGAGTTCACCGGCGCGGGCCATGAACGCGCGAATGTCCTTGGGCAGACAGCCGCCACCGAAACCCAGCCCCGCGTTCAGGAAACGGCGGCCGATCCTCGGGTCGTGACCCAAAGCGTCGGCGAGCAGTGTCACGTCGGCGTCGACGGCCTCGCACACCTCGGAGATCGCGTTGATGAACGAGATCTTGGTGGCCAAAAACGCGTTGGCGGACACCTTCACCAGCTCGGCGGTCTGCAGGTCGGTGACCAGGAACGGGACCTGCCGGGCCAGAAGAGGGGCATAGAGCTCGCGGATCGCCCCCTCGGCGGCACTCGAATCCCGTTGCACACCAAGCACGATCCGGTCCGGGCGCAAGGTGTCCTGCACGGCGAAGCCCTCACGGAGGAATTCGGGGTTCCAGGCGATCTCGACGTCAACACCCGGCGCTAGCCCGCGCACCCGGTCCCAAAGTTCGGCGGCGGTGCCGACGGGCACGGTCGACTTGCCGACGATGACCGCCGGCCGGCGCAACCGAGGAGCGAGCGTGTCGACGACCGCGTGGACGTGGCGCAGATCGGCCCCGTACTCGCCCTTCCTCTGCGGTGTTCCAACGGCGAGGAAGTGCAGGTCGGCGAATTCGGCGGCCGCGTCGTAGTCGGTGGTGAATGCCAGCCGGCCGGCGGCGATGTTGTCGCTCAACACCTTTCGCAGCCCGGGCTCGTAGAACGGGATCTCACCGGAGGCGAGTTTGGCGACCTTGCCGGCATCGATGTCGACGCCGAGCACGTCGTGACCCAGTTCGGCCATCCCCGCCGCGTGGGTGGCTCCCAGATAACCCGTCCCGAAAACGGTGCACCGCATACCGTCTTGATATGCAGCCCGAATGAGCTAACCGCTACGCGACACTGAGCGCCGGGCCAACGGCAGGTTACAAGTGGCTAGCCGGCACAGATGTTCAACACACAGATCGACACCCCGTCACGACCGGACGAGCCGCCTCGGCCCCGTGAACCGCTGTCGCTCGGTCCGCTGCCGGGATACCGGCCCGATCCGCTGCCGGGATGGCCGCTCGACCCGCTGCCGGAATGGCTGCCGGATCCGGGACCGCCACCCGGGCCGTTCTGCCACGGCGGCACCTGCGGCTTCGGAAGCTGCGGCGCCTCGGGCTCGTCGCGCCACGGCGGCGTCCACGACGGGGGCTTCGGCGGTGTCCATACCGATCGTGGCGGCGACCACGGCGGATTCCACGGGTTCTGCGGCCGCGGGTAGTACTGCGGCGGCGTCACCACCGGCGGGACGTACACCGGAACCGGGGCGGGTACCACCGGCGCGGGCGCGACGGGTGCGGGCGCCGGCGGCGGTGCCGCGGGGGGAGGAGCGGGCGCGGGCGCTGCGGGCGCCGGAGGCGGCGACTCGACGTAGACGGTCCGCGGCGCCTGCGGCGCGGGCTGCTGCTGAACCACCGGCACGGGCGCCTTGATGGTTTCGGCCTGCGGAGGAGGCGGCGGCGCCTGAGCGGGCTGCGCCTGCTGCGCCGGCGCGGGCGGCGGTGGGGGCGCGACGGTGCTCGGCACGATCGCGTTCTGACCGGGGCTCGGCCGCTGATCGGCCGTGGGTCGGATGCTCACCGCCAACGAGATCACCAGCGCCACAACGCCGACGACGAAGATCGACGCCATCGCGCTGCCGACGAGAAGGAACGGCTTGCGATCGTCGCCGGCCGCGGGTGAGGGGCCGGCCCCCGGCTCGTCGCCGCCGTAGGCGCCGCCACCGCCGACGGGCGCAAGCTGCGTCTCCGCCGCGGCGAGCCCGGCGTAGACCGAACCCGCGGTGGTGCCGTCGGGATCTTGCGAGTAGGCGAGACCGACGGTGGACGCCTCCATCGCCGGCGCGTTGGCCGCGGCCAGCGCCGCACCGCGGGCGAGCGCCATCTCGGGCTCGTCGGGGGCGTGCACCGGCAGGCTGACCAGATGCTCGAGATGGCTCTTCACCGAGCTGACGTCGACACCCGAGCCGACGACGAACATGCCCTGCGGCGGGTCGTCCTGGGCGTCGACGGCGGCGGCCATGTCCGCGAGCACGGCCATCGCGTCCTGGCTGTGGAGGCTGCTGCTGAGCACCTTGACCACCGACCCGTCATCGGTCTGTACGACCGACAGCGTGGCGGTGTCACGATCGATGAAGAGCAGCGCGGTGGTGTCGTAGCCGACCGCGCGCCCGACGGCCTGGGCCAGCGCGGCGGCGGCGTGTCCGTCGGAGACGAGCATGACGTCATCGATGTCGCGCGCAGCGAGCGCGTCGCGCAGTTGCGAGGCCTCGGCGTGGTCGCTCCAGGTGACGCCGATGGCCTTCAGATCATGACCGCCCGCGTCGGCGCTCTCCTTGGTACCGAGCACCGCGTCGACCACCTGGGCGGCCGCGCCCGACGTTGCTGAGCCGTCGCTCCCGCTGACATCGAAGACGTCGTGGTCGACGGTGGCCCCGTCGCCCTTCTCGCCTTCGACCAGCACCATGCGGACCGTCATAGGTGTCATCGACACACCCAGTACGATGTCCACTGCCCCTCCAATAAGTTTGCTATAACGTCTATACCGCCGACCGGCCCCTCTCGCCGCACAAGCCGCCGACTAGTACTTAATCGTCCCCACCAGCACGGGCGTTACGCCCGAACCCGCATTTGCTGAGAACGATCAGCCGCGGCCAGCTCGACAAGCGGCACGGGGATGCCGACGCCGGTATCTAGGACCCTACTCGCGTCAACGAGCAACGGCTCCGGTGCGTTCAATCCGCGGCGTTGGTCTCCGCACGCGACGCACTCTCCGGATCTCCGAGACCACCCAGCGACGTCCGCCGGGTGGGCACATGACCGTGCACGCCTTCCGCGTACGCGGTCTCGGCGTGCTGAGTGAAGTCGACGCCGGTGGTCTCATCCTCGGCGCTGACCCGGAATCCCATCACCCGGTCGATCACCCTGGCGATGAGGTAGGAGGCGGCGAACGCGTAGATGGCCACGACCACCACCGCGAGCGACTGCTTACCGAGCTGGGTCAGCCCGCCGCCGTAGAACAGGCCCGAGGGGCCGGCGGTCATCACCTCGGTGGCGATCAGGCCGATCAGCAGCACACCGACGACGCCGCCGACGAAGTGCACACCGACCACGTCGAGCGAATCGTCATACCCCCACCGGAATTTCAGGCCGACCGCGAACGAGCACACCACTCCCGCCGCGGCGCCGACGATGAACGCACCGAGGGTGTTGACCGTCCCGCACGACGGCGTGATGGCGACCAGCCCGGCCACCACGCCGGAGGCGGCGCCGAACGTGGTGGGCTTGCCGTCGCGGATGCGCTCGACGGCGATCCAGCCGAGCATGCCCAGGCAGCCGGCTACCAGGGTGTTGAGGAACACCGCGGCCGCGGTCCCGTTCGCGCCCAGCGCCGAACCGGCGTTGAACCCGAACCAGCCGAACCAGAGCAGGCCCGCGCCGAGCAACACGAACGGCAGGTTGTGCGGACGCATGGCGTCCTTCTTGAAGCCGATACGCGGGCCAAGCACCAGCGCCAGCGCCAAAGCCGATGCACCCGAGACGATTTCGACGACCAGCCCGCCGGCGTAATCCAGTACACCAAGGTCGAGCAGCCAACCACCGGGACCCCACACCCAATGCGCCACCACGGCGTACACGGCCACGGTCCACACCGGGACGAACACCATCCAGGCGGCGAATCGGGCACGGTCGGCGATCGCGCCGCTGACGAGCGCGGCCGTGACGATCGCGAAGGTGAGCTGGAAGGTGGCGAACAACAGCTCGGGGACGTTGCCGTGCAGCGTCGTCGGGTTGATGCCGAGCATTCCGATGTGGCGCAGGTTGCCGAAGAGGCCGCCACCCGCGTCATCGGAGAAGGCCACGCTGTAGCCGGCCAGCAGCCAGGCGACCGTGCACAACGGGATCGAGATGAAGCACATCATGATCATGTTGAGCACGCCGGTGGTGCGGACCATGCCGCCGTAGAAGATCGCCAGACCGGGCGTCATCAACAGCACCATCGCCGTCGCCGCCAGCAGCCAGGCCGTCGCGGCCGGATCGATCGCGTCCATGGGGGCTCCTCCCGATCGGGGACGAGCTTTCAGGCCGGACGTTTCAGCCGCGGGGCGAGCGTGTTTCGGAAATGTTTCGTGTTTCGGCCGAGTTACCGAGTGCTCACGACAGCGCGGTCAGGTCGACTTGATGAAGTTCTGATACGACCGCGACGGGGTCGGACCCCGTTGGCCCTGGTACTTCGACCCGGCCCGCGCGCTGCCGTAGGGATGCTCGGCGGGGCTGGTCAGCCGGAGAAGGCAGAGCTGACCGATTTTCATACCGGGCCACAGCGTGATCGGCAGGTTCGCCACATTCGACAGCTCGAGCGTGATGTGCCCCGAGAAGCCCGGGTCGATGAAGCCCGCGGTGGAGTGCGTCAACAGCCCGAGCCGGCCCAGCGACGACTTGCCCTCCAACCGACCGGCGAGGTCGTCGGGCAGGGTGCACAGTTCCAGCGTCGAGCCGAGCACGAACTCGCCGGGGTGCAGCACGAACGGCTCGCCGGGCTCGGACTGGACGAGGGTGGTCAGCTCGTCCTGCTGCTTGGCCGGGTCGATGTGGGTGTAGCGGGTGTTGTTGAAGACGCGGAAGAGATTGTCGAGCCGGACGTCGATGCTGGACGGTTGGACCAAGGAGTCGTCGAACGGATCGAGGCCCAGTCGCTCGGCGGCGATCTCGGCGCGGATGTCGCGGTCGGAGAGCAGCACCCGACGAGCGTAGCCGCTCGGATGTTAGCCTTCGTGCTCAAACAGGCCGGTGTAGTTCAATGGCAGAACATCAGCTTCCCAAGCTGAGAACGCGGGTTCGATTCCCGTCACCGGCTCCACGTCACCCGACTACACGTCGCGCCTACGCCGCGTAAGGTCAGCACAACCCAGGCCATGGATTCCGCCTTCGCAACTGCGAAGTCCGCAGCAACGCTCGCCTGCTCGACCATCCAACGACGAATGAGAATGAGGATCCATGTCCACTTCGAGATGCCGACGACGTGCGACGAGCTTGATCACCGTCGGCACCGTCACCGCGCTCACGCTCGCGGGCTGCGGCTCCAGCGCGGCCCAACCGGCCGAGCCGAGCACCGGCGAGTCGCTCCGCATCGTGCTGGGTTCGCAGCCACAGGCGTCACAGATCCCGTTGGTGTACGGCGTAAGCCACAACGGAGGTGACTTCGGGCTGACAATCAGCGTCGAGCAGAACGTCATGAAGTTCGATTCCCACACCAACGCGGTACAGACCTTGCTCGACGGCAACGCCCAGGTCATGGCCACGTCGTTCTCCGCGATCTTGGATGCACGTGAGCAGGGCGAGAACGTCAAGATGTTCTGTCCATACGTCAGCATGGACGACTTCGTCCTGGTCGGCGCCAACGGCGTGAACAACGCCGGTCAGCTGTTCGAACCGTCGACCCGGGTGGGCATCGACAGCCCGGGTGGCGCCGGAGCCATCGTCCTCAACGCGCTGTTGAGCGGCATCGGCGAGGCCCGCGACGTCCACGAAATTCCGAATCAGCGGATCCTCGAAAGTTCAAGCGCCCGAACGGCAGCATGGGTGTCCGGCGAGCTCGATGCAACGGTGATTCACGACACGCAGTACGACAGTGCCGAAGCCACGGTGAACCAACCGGTGCTCATCGCCACCCTCTTCGACAACGCGCCGGGTTTCATCAAGGTAGCCCAGGCCGCCCGAGCGGATTGGCTCGTTCAGAACCGCGAACTCGCCGCCAGGTACTGCGCCACCACGCTGCGCGCGATGAGGGCACTGAAAAGCGATTTCGCCCTATTCCAAGCCGCAGTCGACGAATACGTCGAACCGCCCCCCTCTGAAGAATCACTCAGAGAGCTGTTCGAACTCATCCAGAAATATCCGTTCTGGACGGACGACGGCGGACTCTCCGACGACAGCGTGAAATTCATGATCGACATCGCAAGCGAGTCGGGCGTCCTCACCCGACCGATGAATGCTGCCGACATCGTCGACCGTGAGACGCTGAGTCGGGCCGTCGAACTCGCGAACATGCCGACGGGATAGTCACTGACACCGACCGCCCGGTCGACCACCGCGAGGCGCGGGCAGGGTTGATCAATCGGTACCGCGGGTAATGCCTACGGCAGGCGTCGTAGGTGCGCGCCGTCAGCGATAAGCGAGAGGTCGCCACCCGATGGACACCCAATCCGCCACGCCAGGGACATTCACGAACCCGCCACACGACGGGCTGCGCCCCGGGGAACGCCCCATTTCGCCCGACGACGATCCCTTCTACCGCGCGCCACAGGGCTATGAGCAAGCCGAACCGGGCACGGTGTTGCGATCCCGCGACGTCGAGATCGGATTCCTTGGTCTGATCGGTCAACGGGTGAAAGCCACTCAACTGCTGTATCGCACGACAAATCTGCACGAAGAACCGGAAGTCGCCGTGACGACCGTCTTCGTGCCGGCGCAGCGCGAGTCATCCGTCGACTGCCCGGTCCTGTCGTATCAGTGCGCGATCGACGCCGTGGCGTCGCGCTGTTTCCCGTCATTCGCCATGCGGCAAGGCGCGCGACCGATCGGCGCGTTCGTCCAAGCCGAATACCTGTTGGTGATCGCAGCGCTGGCCGAAGGCTGGGCGGTTTGCGTACCGGATCATGAAGGCTGCCATGGCATGTGGGGCGCTCCCATCGAGCCCGGCTACCGAATTCTGGACGGGCTGCGCGCGGCGACGCGGTGCGAACGCCTGGGATTGTCCCCGTCAGCGCCGACGGGTCTCTGGGGATACTCAGGAGGAGGCTTGGCGTCGGCGTGGGCAGCCGAACTGTGCGATCGATACGCACCGGAACTCAACATCGTCGGCGCCGTTCTCGGCTCGCCCGTCGGCGACCCGGGAAGTGTCGCGCGCCGTCTCAGCGGCAGCTTCTTCGCCGGTCTCGCCGCCCTGATGATCTCCGCTCTGACGGAAGTCTTTCCCGGCGCGCGGAACGTCGTGAACGAGCATGCGACCGCCGAGGGCAAGGCGTTGCTCGACAAGTTGAAGACAATGACGACGGCCGAGGCGGTCTGGCAGTTCCGCAATGTCGACATCGGGTCCTACGTGGACATGACCGCCGACGAGCTGTGGGACCTGCCCGAAGTGCGCCACATCTTCGACGAGACCAAGCTCGGCAAGTCCAGGCCCAAGCCTGCCGTCCTGGTCATACAGGCGGTGCACGACGGGATCATCAGCGTCGACGACATCGATGCGTTGGTGGCTGAGTATGAACGCCTTGGCGCAGCGGTGACGTATCACCGAGACCGGTTCTGCGGTCATCTGTTGTTGCACCCACTGTCGGCCCCCATGGCGCTGAGGTGGCTGCGCGATCGCTTCACCGACCGGCCGGTCAGCGAACACAGAACCCGCACCGTGTGGCCGACGTTGTTCAATCCGTCGACGTACCTGGGAATGGCCAAGCTGGGCGTCATCACGGTCAAGGTCGTCCTTGGGCGCTCCGTCCAACGCCAACCGCTCTCGACGACGGACGCCGGGTAACCTGCGACCCGTGGTGACATTGGGGTCAGCAGCAGGAAGTCGTCGCGTCGGCCTTGCCGTCTGTCGCTGCACCGCCGCAGCACACCGCGTCCGCGTCTTCGTCGGGCCGTCGTGGGCTGACGCCGAACGTCTCGGAGTCGGCCAGCACGGTGTAGACCTCCCACTTCTCCCCGGCTGGGCCGGTCACCCACACCTTGTCTTGTTCGGCGAAGCAACACGTCGTGCCGATTTCCTCGTCGGTGACGAGCCCTTCCCCTGACAGGCGTGCGATTTCGGCGTGCACCTTCTCGCTGGTCTCGACCTCGACACCGAGGTGGTTGATGGTGCCCCCGCGGCCGGGATTCTCCAGCAGAACCAGTTTGAGCGGTGGCTCCGCGATGGCGAAGTTGGCGTAGCCCTCCTTCACCTTCACCGGTTGCGCGTCGAACAGCTTCGAGTAGAAGACGATGGCGTCGTCGAGATCGTCGACGTTGAGAGCCAATTGGACACGGGACATGATTCGATCCTCCTACCTGTGAGACATATATCGAACTAGCGCCGCCGCCATAATGCGCCACCTTTTTGATATATGTCAAGAAGCTGGCATACTCGACTCATGCCCAAGGCCTTACCAACAGTCGATATCTCCGCGCCCGTGTGTTGCGCACCTGTTGCCGCGGGACCGATGAGCGACGAAGACGCACTGCACGTGGCGCTTCGCCTGAAGTCGCTCGCCGATCCGGCGCGGGTGAAGATCATGTCGCACCTGTTCGGCTCCGAGATGGGTGAAGAGAACAGTGGCGATCTTGCAAAGGCCCTCGGGCTCACGGAGTCGACAGTCAGCCACCACATCGGCCAGCTCCGGCGTGCGGGACTAGTGACGTCGGTCAGGCGCGGGATGAACGTCTACCACCGACCGCATCGAGACGCCCTCGGCGCGCTGTGCCTCGTGCTCGATCCAAACTGCTGCACCGGGTAGGCAGACGAAGCCACCTAGTCGTGCTCGGCGCCGTAGCCGCCGCGCAAGTCCTTATGGGCAGCTTTCAGTGTGCGGTCACAAAGAGCGACCAATGCGTCGACGTCGAGGTCCGATTCGTCGCCGAGACGGTCCAACCAGGCGGACTCCTCCCGCTTCAACTCCGACCACTTCTGGTACCCACCGAAATAGACCGTCTTGTCGTCGGGCGGCGGCGCGTCGACGACGGTTTGGGCTAGTTGTCTCTTACAGGAATCGAGCTGTGCCAGCGAGTAACCGTGCTCGCGAAACTGGCGGTCCCATTCGTCGAGCAGCAGGTCTGTCAACTCCCGAACCGGTTGCGCAGCGTAGACCATCAATTCCGCGATCCCGTCGTCCAGACCCAGGCGCATGCGGAACTCGTAGAGTTCTCTGAGCGTCTCGGCGCGTCTGCGATTCGCGGTGGCCGCATCGTGGTCTGAACCCAACACCTGGGCTCCACGCTTGACGTAATGCGTCGCAGAAATGAGCGACTTCAGAGCGGCCTTCTTGTCGTCTGCCGCTCGCTTCTCGTAATCGATGATTCGCTCGTGGTCGCGATCTTGTTGCCTGTTCCGGGCGTCGATTCGCTTCGTCCAGACAGCGACGGTTGCCGTCGAGATAACCGAGGCCAACGGGACCAGACCGGTGGAGATGACGGTCAACCAATTCACGAAATTGGAGGCTACGCGGGAGACCCTGGCGATCAGGCCGGATTAACCTCGAGTGAGTGGCTACCGCGGCGCTCGATCTCCTGCTCGGTCCGGAAGGGCCGAACGTGCTCGCCGCCGCGGTCGCCGAATACGACTGCCAACTCGAAGACCTGCGGCCAGCGGAAGTCAACGTCGACCCGTCCGGTGCCGCGATCGTGACGTACGTGGCGGACGTACGCCGCGCCGACACCACCGTCACCACCGAATTCCTCGGCGCCACAACCGGAAAGCGCATTCCGGAGGGCGCTGCCGTCGTCGCGGGTGAGTACCACGGCGAACCGGTCGAGGTCGGGATCTGGGCCTGGCCCCACGATCCCGCGCTACCGGCACTGCCGACGGCGAGCACCCCCACCCAGCTGGCCGAACTGTTTCGCGAGTTCGGGTTGAGCGAGTCGGCGACCCTCGACATCCGGCCACTGCGATACCTGCCGTCGCGGCATGCCGTTCTCGAGGTGCACGACGGACGTTCTCGGTGGTTCGTCAAGGTCGTGCGGCCGTCGGCGGTGGAGGATCTCCTCCGTCGTCACGAGATCGCCGGCCGCCGTGTGCCCGTGCCCCCGGTCCTCGCCTCGACCGCGGACGGCGTGATCGTGCTGGAAGAAGCGCAGGGAACCCCTCTGGACACCCTCATCGCCGATGATAACGCCGCACTGCCCTCGCCCGAGGCGCTCGAATCGGTCCTGAACGCCCTGCCCGACGAACTGACGACCCTCGATCGGGAACCGTCGCATCTGGAGCTGGTCGAATACCACGCCGGCGCGTTGCGGTGCGCGGCCACCGACGAGCCCGCCGTGCTCGCCCGGCTCTCCGAGCTGGTGGACGCCCTGCAGTCGGTCGACGTCGAGCGCGAGGAACTGGTGCCGGTCCACGGCGACTTCCATGAAGGCCAACTCTTCGCCGACAACGGTGTCGTGACCTCCCTTCTCGACATCGACAGCGCCGGGCCCGGAGAACGGTCCGACGAGTGGGCGACGCTGCTGGCGCACCTATCGGCGCTGGCGCTCGACGATCCGGACCGCGACGCGGCAACCCGCTACGCGGACGCGATCCTCGCCCACGCCGAGCGGCACCTCCCGGCTCGGACGCTTCGGCAGCGGACGGCTGCGGCGCTGGTCGGGCTGGCGACCGGGCCGTTTCGCCTGCAGCACCCGCAGTGGCCCCGGCACACCGTGACGCTTCTGGACGTGGCCATGCATTGGCTGGCCGACACGAAATAAGGGTTTGCAGCCCTTGGCATTCCGCGCGAGACTGGAGCGTGGGCCGGGGAAGCAGTACGAACGGGAAGCGAAGGGAAGATCAAAGTGGAACGACCGGCCACCTGGAAAGTCGTGACCCTCGGCGCAGCCCTCACCGGACTCAGCGTCACAGGCGCCGGCGCCGCCCAGGCAGACAATGGATCAACCGTGCCCGCCCCCGCATCGGTGAGCGCGGCAGACCTCAACGCACCTCTGCGCCCGCACGGAACCCCTCACTGGTCACCGTGGCGACCCCACTGGACACCATGGAAAGTGGTGAAAAGCCCGTGGAAGTGCGTCAACAGCCCGTGGAAGTGCGTCCCGCCGTGGTGACGGCGGGCTGACGGCCACCCGACGATTCCAGCCCCCGCCAGTCGCCCGCAAGGTCAAGGCCCGCCTTATTGACGTTTGCTGGTTAAATTGACCCGTGGAGCCGGTAGGCGCTCCGGGACGGGGGCGTCAACACCGTGGATGACACGGTCAAGGACGGCGGCGAGACCGCGCGCAGCGGGGGTACCACCCGCGGCGGAGACAGCGGCGACGCCGGCCGCGGCGAAACGCCGACCAAGCAGTTCGGCCGATACGGGTTGCTGTCGATGCTGGGCGCGGGTGGCATGGGCCAGGTGTGGCGGGCCCGCGACTCGCAGACCAATCGGGTCGTCGCACTGAAGGTGCTGCCGGAGCACTCTGCCGAGGACGAAGAGTCGCGCGAACGATTTCGGCGGGAGTGCGAGGCGGTCGCACAGCTGACCGAGCCGCACATCATCCCGATCCACGACTTCGGCGACGTGGACGGTCGGCTCTTCCTGAACATGCGGCTGGTCGACGGGATCGACCTGCGCACGCTGATCAAGCAGGAAGGCGCCCTGTCCCCCACTCGCGCGGTCGCGATCATCGCGCAGATCGCCGGAGCCCTTCAGGCCGCCCACGACGTCGGCTTGGTGCATCGCGATGTCAAACCCTCGAACATCCTGGTGTGCACCAACGATTTTGCCTATCTGATCGACTTCGGCATCGCACACGCCTCCGGCGACCGCACGCTGACCAAGGCCGGCGAAACCATCGGCACCGCAGCCTATATGGCGCCGGAAGCGATCGGCGCCGCCGTCAAAACCCACTCCCGCGTGGATGTATACGCACTGACGTGCGTGTTGTACGAATGCCTCACCGGCGAGCCACCGTTCACCAGTGACATGGGCATGCAGGGTCTCATCGCCCATCATCTGCACACTCCTCCGCCGAAGCCCAGCGAGACCGCTGCGCGCGTTCCGGTGGCCTTCGATGCGGTGATCGCCAAGGGCATGGCCAAGAATCCCGACGATCGGTTCGCGACCGTTCAGGAGCTGGCTGTCGCTGCCCGCGCTGCGGTGAGTAATCCCACCGACCCGACCGCCGAACTCGCGGTTGCCCGGCGTCGGCGGCGAACTCGCTTCTCGCGCAAGATAATCATCGCGGCAGCCGCTTCGGTCGCAGTCGTGGCACTCGCAGTGGCTGCCGTGTTCGTATTCGGTCGATCGTCACGGGACGAGAGCGGTACTTCCGCCGCCGCCGGCGCTCCGGGTTACTCAGCACAAGTTCCCCTGCCGTTCGGTGACGTGCACCTGGCCACCGGTGTGGCGGTCGACGCCGCAGGCAACACGTACGTCACCGACATCGGCACCGATCGGGTGCTGGTCCTGCGGGCGGGCGAGACGACACCGACGGCGTTGCCTTTCAGCGGCCTGAAGAACCCCCGAGATGTGGCAGTCGACGCGAAGGGTGATGTCTACATCGCCGACTCGGGTAACGACCGGGTTCTGCGGCTGCCTGCGGGCGCACCCGCGGCGATCCCGCTGCCGTTCAGCGGCCTCAACGATCCACGCGGGTTGGCCGTCGGAGCGGCAGGCGACGTCTACGTCATCGACCGTGGAAACGACCGCCTGCTATACCTCCCGGTGGGCGCGCCCGCGGCGACGCCGGTGCCGTTGACCGGTCTCAACGATCCCCGAGGGGTGGCCGTCGACCCGCACGGCGACGTGTTCGTCACCGACGGCTACAACGACCGAGTGCTGGAGTTGGGGGCCGACGCAACAGCGGCGAACGAGCTACCCATCACCGGACTCAACGATCCGCACGGGATTGCGGTCGACGCGGAGCACAACATCTACATCACCGACCGCGGTAACGCCGGAGTGCTTCAGCTGTCGTCGGACGCGACCGCGGCGATCCCGCTGCCCTTCGTCGGGCTCAACGATCCCCAGGGTGTGGCCGTCGACGCGGCCGGCGACGTCTACGTCACCGATACCGGCGTCACACCGGTGGTGAAGCTTCGAGTCGACTGAGTGGCGTCAGTGATATTGCCGGGCTTGGACTTCGGCCTGCTTGGCCCGCTACAGGTCAAGGTGAACGGCCAGCCGGTGCCCTTGGGCACACCCAAGCAGAGCGCGGTGTTGGCGCTGCTGCTGATCAACCGGAACCGTCCCGTCGCGAGGGACTCGCTGATCGCTGCGATATGGGACGAGGATGCGCCCGAAGCGGACGCCATCCACAATCTGCATGTCTACGTGGCGAACCTGCGCAAGGTCCTCGGCGCGGCCGGGGTCGACCCGAAGGCCGTTCTGGCCAGTGCCCGACCGGGATACCAGATCAACGTGCCCGACGCGGCCTGTGATCTGGGCCGGTTCAACACCGAGAAGGCCGCCGGTGTGCAGGCGGCCGCGGCCGGCCGGTTCGCATTGGCGAGCGACCGGTTGTCGGCCGCGCTGGCGCAGTGGCGTGGTCCCGTCCTCGAAGACCTGCGCGACTTCCGCTTCGTCGAGCCGTTCGCCGCCGCCCACGTCGAAGACAAGGTGGGAGCGCACGTGCTTCGCGCTCAAGCCGAAATCGCCTGCGGGCGTGCGGATTCAGTGATCGGTGAGCTCGAGGACCTCGTCGGCGAGCATCCCTATCGGGAACCGGTGTGGGGACAGCTGATCACCGCTTACTACCTGGCCGAGCGGCAGACGGATGCGCTCGACGCATACCGCCGAGTGCGGTCCACCCTGTCTGAAGACCTGGGCATCGATCCTGGCCCGACACTGCGCGCACTGCACGAACGGATCCTGCGCCAAGAGCCGTTGGACGCCCAGCAGATCGCGCAGAGCGACGCGTCCGAGGCCGCGACGATGCTCGAGCTTCACACCTCGACCGTCGGCGCGGAGGCGTCGGCCAATCGGGCGCAGCTCCGCGACGTCGCGGGACGGTGTTATCCGCTGGAGACGGTCATCACGGGGATCGGACGCCGCGGCGACAACAGCGTCGTCATCGACGACCCGAAGGTGAGCCGATACCACGCGACGATCATCGATACCGGCGCCGACTTCGTGATCAACGACCTGCGGTCGAGCAACGGCGTCGAAGTCGCGAGCGAGCGTATCCGCGGCAGCGCGACGCTGCGCGACGGCGATGTCATCAGCATCGCCGGCTACCGGTTCATCTTCGAAATCGCCGCTGCTCGACCCTGACGACCGAGCCTCGATCCGGCATTGAGGATTCGTTGAGGGTCGCGCTCGATTCTTTATCTCGACAGCCACACCGGCACCGAGAAAAGGAACCAAGATGATCAAGACCCGCATCGCCGCCGCAGCCGCGATCTTCACCTTCGCCCTCGCCGCCCTTTTCGCGACCTTCGCGGCGGCCACCGCGAGCGCCGACGCCGGTGCAGCCTCGAGCAACGGGGGCACCGTCATGACGGACACGGCCGAGGAGTCGGTGAAGCACGCCCGCCATGAACTCGACGCCCAGCTCGCCGCGGCGCGCGACGGCAACGGAGTGAACGTCCCCAAGCCCGGCAGCGTCGGGGACCAGCCGCACACCGCGTTCCCCGGAACCCCGCTCGCCCCTTATACCGGCAAGCCGGATCACAACGACGGCGACGACCCGGCCGCGGATCCGCGGGCGCCGATGTCCATGGAGACGTCGTCTTCGACGGTCAAACCCGATCACTGAGCTCATCACACCCAGCCGGCCGGCCCGTGACCCACGGGCCGGCCGGTTTTTTTGTGCGGAACGCCGCGGGCGCCGCATTGAGATTCCGTTGAGGACCGAACCCGATTCTTGTCTCGACCCACTCGAGAGAAGGAACCCCATGACCGCGATAGCCCGCGAGGCAGCAAGCACCAGCGATTTCGGATATCGGCCCGAGCTCAAGAGATCGCTCGGATCGTTTCAGATGTTCGCGATCTCGTTCGCGTCCGTTTCCGTCGTGATCGGCATCTTCGCCACCTACGGCGACGTGCTGCAGACCTCGGGGCCGCTGGGCATCTGGCTGTTCCCGATCGTCGCCGTGGGCCAGGTGCTCGTGGCTCTGGTCTACGCGCAGTTCGCGGCCCGCATCCCGCTCACGGGCTCGTCCTACCAATGGGCGTCCAGACTGGCCAACCCGAAGATCGGCTGGATGTTCGGTTGGGTCGCGGTGTGTAACGCCGCGATCAGCGCGCCGGCGATCGACAACGCGTTGGCAACCCAGTGCCTGATGCCGCTGTTCAACATGGCGCCCGACGAGTCCACCGCGCGCATCATGTCGGTCGGGCTGCTGGTGGTCCAGGCCGTCATCGTCGTGATGTCGACGCGGATCGTCGGCTGGATCAACTCTCTGGCGGTGGGTGTCGAACTCACGATCGTGGTGGTGCTCGGTATCGCATTGGTCGTCGCGGTCGTGCTCACCGGCCACGGCTCGACGCACAACCTCGTCTCACAGGGCATCGCGGCGGGCGCCCCTAACTACTTCGCGCTCCACGGTGGACTGATGGCCGCGATGATCATGGGCCTGTCGACGCTCGTCGGCTTCGATGCGGCGGCGAACATGGCGGAGGAAGCGAAGAACCCGTTGCGCGACGTTCCGCGGGCGATCGTCGGATCTGTGGTCACCGCCGCCGTTCTGGGGATGCTTCTCGTCATCGCGTTGACCGTGTCGATCAGGGACATGCACCGGGTATCCACCAGCGACTCGGCCGTCGCCGAGATCATGCACGAACAGTTCGGGCCCGGCCTGGAGCGGCCCTTCCTTCTGGTGATCGCCATCGCGTTCTTCGGCGCCGCGGTGCCCCGGGCACCGCGTCTTCAAGCGGGTGAATCCGCGGACGCAGACACCGATTCCGGCCACCCTGCTCCAGCTCGGGCTCGGCATCGCGCTGGCGATCGGCATCCACGGCAACGCCATGCTCCAGCTGATCCTCGCGGGCGCGATCCTGGTGAACATTCCCTACGCGATGACGATCGGGCTGTACCTGGTGGTGCGTCGGAAGCTCGAGCGCACCGCGGGCGCCTTCAACCTCGGCCGCTTCGAGGTTCCGGTCGCGGTCGCCGCGCTGGTGTGGCTCTTCGCCGCCGCGTTCGTGTCGGTCGTCTCCGCACCGACGCTCGTCCCGATACTGATCGTGGTCGGCATGCTGGTCGCGGGCGGGGCGTACTTCGCTTACCTGCTGGTGTTCCAGCGCCAGGTGCTCGACCACGAGCCCGGTCAGGACGACGCCGGCGACCCGGCGGTCGAACGACCAGAGCTCGCGTTGGTCTAGCGGCGGAGACGCCAGACAGCGGCCGTAGCGCGGTCGCGGGCGGCGCAGTAGGTAGATCCCGATTCGGCGTCATCATGGCCACAACCGGGAATCACACGCTCGCGCCGCCCACCGCCGGGCTGACACGGTCGTTAAATTGCGGTCACTATGACTAAGGCCCTGCACACCCTGGTTACCGCGGTCGCAGCTTCGGCGATCGCGGCCATCGCGCTCGCCGGCCCGGCGAGCGCCGACCCACCGCTGCTCAACGGAACCTACGGTTCCACCGACGGCGACCCCTACAACGTCTGGACCTTCGCGACGAGCTGCGGCGCGGCCGGATGCACGGGCACGGTCTCCAGCAATCAGGGCTGGACCACCCCCACCACGCTGACCGGTGGCCGCTGGACCTTCACGGTGTCCAAGCCGGGCGGTCTCACATGCGATGACGGGCACTACGAACCGGCCGTGGTCAACCTGTCGGTGGATCCCGCAACGCTCAGTGGCGTGTTGACGTCGGACTCGAACTACGGGTGTGCGGGCGGCATCGTGACCCAGACCCCGTTCCAGCTGAAGAAGCTCAGCTGACGAAGCCCCTCAACCTCGGATCGCGGTACGGAATCGGTCTCGGTACGCCTTCGGGGACACCCCCAGGTGTTCGACGAACGCTCGCCGGAGAGTCTCCGTGCTGCCGAACCCGGCGAGGTGCGCCGTATCGGTGACGGTGCGTCCGGCGTCGAGCGCCGCACGGGCGGCGTCGATGCGGATCATCTCGACGTACTCTGCGGGAGTCATCCCGAGTTCCGAGCGGAACAGCCGCGTCAACTGACGCGTGCTCAACGAAGCCCGCACCGCAAGGGATTTCACACTGTGGTCGGCGGCGGGATTGGCGGCGATCGCTTCCGTGACGGCTCGGAGCGCGGACTGTGGCGGTGGGTTCGTCTCGATGAGCGCCGAGAATTGCGATTGTCCGCCAGCCCTTTTGAGGTAGACGACCAACCAGCGGGCCACATCGCGGACGAGGTCGGCGCCGTGGTCCTGCTCCACCAACGCGAGCGCGAGGTCGATGCCCGACGACACCCCGGCCGAGGTGAACACGTCGCCGTCGCGGACGAAGAGGGCGTCGGGCTCGACGGTGATGTCGGGGAAGGCTCTTGCCAGCCTTCGGGTTTCGCGCCAGTGCGTGGTGGCGCGCCGCCCGCTGAGCAGCCCGGCCTGGGCCAGGATGAACGACCCGGTGCAGATCGAGCCCAGTCGCCGGGTGCGACCCGCCACCGATTTCACCGCCTCGACGAGCGCAGGATCGATGGGCCGCGCCGGGATGTTGTCACTGCCCGCGACCAGGACGGTGTCCGCCGATTCGATGGCCGCGATGCTGTCGGTGACGCTCATGCGGATCCCGACCGAGGTCGCGACGTCACACCCGTCCACTGACGCGATCCTGATGTCGTAGTCGCCACCGAAGCGGTTCGCCTCGGCGAAGACCTCACCCGCTCCGGCAACGTCGAGCATGGTCACGTCGTCGAACACGACGATCACCACCACCAGCGAGCGGGCACCCGAGATCACAGCGTCATTGTGTCGCATTTTGTGGGGCGGACGGCTCAATCACCGTGTGCACACGACTCCTCGCCTGCGTTGACTCAGACGAAGTAGTCCACCCGAGGAGGCTGATGATGAGTACCCAATCGATCCAGTCGATCGCCGGCATAACGATCCCCGACAGCGCGCTGGTGCGCGAGGCGACCGAGCACATCCGTGATGCCGAGGACGATCTGCTGTTCGACCATTCGCGCAGGGTGTTCCTGTTCGGGGCGCTGAGGGGCAACCGGCTGGGCCTGCAGCCCGATCTCGAGCTGCTGTACGTGGCGGCGATGTTCCACGATCTCGGACTCACCGAGCGCTACCGCACCTCGGATTTGCGCTTCGAGGTCGACGGCGCCAACGCGGCGCGGGATTTCCTCCTACAGCATGGTGTCGACAGCGCCGACGCCCGCAAGGTGTGGTTGGCCATCGCCCTGCACACCACGCCGGGCGTACCGCAGTTCCTCGATCCCGAAATCGCGTTGGTGAACGCAGGCGTCGAGACGGATGTCATCGGCATCGGCCGCGCGGAGCTTTCCCCAGAGGTGGTCGACGCGGTGACGGCGGCCCACCCACGTCCCGACTTCAAGAACCGCATCCTGGCCGCCTTCAACGACGGCATGAAGCACCGACCGGACACCACTTTCGGGACGATGAACGACGACGTGCTGGCGCACTTCGACCCGGCGTTCGAGCGTCAGGACTTCGTCGACCTCATCTTGACCAACAGCTGGCCCGAATAGCGGGAAGGAATTTCGCAATGGACATTCACGAAGCGAAAACAGAACCCGCCGTGCTGACCGTTATGCAGCCTGGCGAAGGCGATCTCGTCTCCATTCCGGGTTTCGGGGCGGTCTTCAAGCTGACCGGTCGCACCACCGGCGGCATGGTATCGATCGTCGAGCATCCGTTCCCGGTAGGCGCGATCACCGCGGCGCACCGACACACGCGCGAGGACGAGCACTCGTACGTGCTCGCGGGCGAGATCGGCTTCCGATCCGACGACAGCGAAGTGGTGCTCGGCCCCGGCGGTTACATCACCAAGCCGCGCGGGCAGATGCATGCCATGTGGAACGCCGGGACCGAGCCCGGGCGGATCATCGAAGTCATCACTCCCGGCGGAGGTTTCGAGAACTACTTCCGGGAACTGGGTGAGCTGCTCATGTCCGGCCAAGCCGCGGTCGCACCCGGCGCGCCGTTGCATGTGTCGGCTGAATTCACAGAATTGGCGACCAAGTACGGCCTGACCTACGGCACACCGGACTGGATGGACGACGTGGTGCGCCGGTACGGCTTGTCACCGGCGACGCATTGAGAATCGCTGATGGATCTCTCTTCGGACTGGACCGCGGCGGGGTCACGTACGCGTCGATTCCGCCATTTTGACAGCGCATCGGCGATAGTCTCGACCCAGCCTCGGAGTGCGCGCCTCGTATTCGCCGAGCCCTTCTCGCCGAGGCTGTCGAAGGAGGTGTCGAGTGTTTGATCTATCAAATCCCGCTAGCCGACGCGTCGGCCTTGCGATCGTCGGCGTAGCCTTCGCCGCGGCCCCGGTCATCACCGCGCTGGGCAGCGGCCCTGCACTATTGGTCGCCGAACCGGCGTGCAGCGGAAGCGAATCCATCGTCGACGGGACGCCGACGTGTGTGCCTGCACCCGCTGCCCCCGGGGTGTCCAACGTGCAGCCGCCCGCTGTCGACACCCAACAGCAGGACGGCGGGCACCACTAGGGCTGCGCGCCCGCGACGGCGAGAGGCGGCCTCAGGCCTCGCCGCCCCCGTTGCTCTTACCGTCCGACTCGTTGTCGCCGCTGCGCAAATCGTGAACCGCCAGCGCGTCGGCGTCGTACTTTGAGACCACGGACCGACCCGGGGGGAGGCTCGCCGAGACAGTCGCACCTCAACAAGCCGTACCGGTGGCTCGCCGGGTGATCGATGCCCATCCGCAAGCGTCGAACAAATGGGATCGCAATGTAGACGACCGTATGACTCGCGAGGCCGCCGCTCCAGCGGTGTATGACACATGCCGCGAGCTGATGGGTGTGTTCGCCGGCCAAGCTGCCCCAGGCGAGGCGCTCATTGATGTGAAGCACTCGACCGGCTACTCGCCGACGGGCTTCAGCGGCTTCAAAGCCACGTGTCGAGCCGCGGGGTCACCGCGCAGGGCCCGGTGTCGGCTAGAAGCAGCCCTCAGCGCAGGTAGGTCTCGGCGCCCGTCGGGTAACCGCCACCGCGAGTCGTGACGTGGACGTGGTCGTAGTGGCCGTAGCCGCCCCGCTGAGCGCCGTCGGGCGTGTAATACACGCCGCGCCAGATCGCGTCCTGCAAGTCGAACCGCTTGGCGTTCCGCAGCACGTAGGACACGATCTCGTCGCCCAGCGCGATCCCCTCGGCGCTGCCGGGGTTCGGGATCATCACGTCGAGGGCGAGTCCGTTGGGGTGCCACCGCAGCGAATCCGGGCGCACCCCACCGATATTGCTGATCTCGGGGAAGGCCTCGCTGATCGCCCGGGACGCCAGGATCGTCTTCACCTGCAGGCCGCGCTCGGGCGCGATGCCCTCCGGGAGCGAACGGTCGACGGTGCGGTAGCGGGCCGCCGCGACCATGGGGTCCGGCGCCACGCCGAGACTGGCATGCCCGATCATGGCAGCCGGCGCGATCGCCGGGGCCGCCACGATCTCCAGACAACACGGTGTCGCGTCAGCGGGTTCTTCGACGACGGGCTTGCTCTCGGGGGCGGGCCGGGCCTGAAGATGGACGTCTCCGCCGACCGCGAAGAAGAGGGCAGCCGGAGCGAGCACTGCAGCCACGCCCATCGGTGACGTGCGCCGCTTCTTGGCTACGGAGTGCCGTCCCACGCAGGGTTGTATATCAAACCGTTACATTTGCCGCAATCCAAGGCGATAGGCCGAAGTGGCCGCTCAGACGTGGAGGATCATCTCCGGACGTGACGGGATTGCTCGAGAACAAGGTCATCATCGTCGCCGGACTCGGCGGCATCGGCAACGGTCTGGCGCGCCGGTTCGCCGACGAAGGAGCCCGTCTCGTGGTCGGCGATATCGACGCTGACCAGGTACAACGCGTCGTCGCCGAGATCGATCCAGCCGGCGAGCGCATCCGCGGGACGCATCTCGACGGCACCGACGAGCAGTCGGTCGTCTCGGCGGTCGCGTTGGCCGTCGACACCTTCGGCCGCCTCGACGGCATGCATGTGAACTTCACGAACGCGGCCGACGCCTATCTCCCCGGCGGCGTGGTGGAACTACCCCTGGAAGCCTTCGACGAAGTGATGCGCGTGAACTCTCGTGGCTTCGTCATCTGCGCCAAGCACGCCATCCCGGCGATGGTCGAGGGCGGCGGCGGTTCGATCGTCTTCACCGCCTCCATCGACGCCTACAACGGCGCGAGCACGCGCGTGTCTTACGCGATGAGCAAGGCCGCCGAGTTGGCCCTGATGCGACACATCGCCCGCCGGTACGGGCCTAAGGGCATCCGATGCAACGCGATCGCGCCCGGCTTGATCTGGCACTACAAGTTCGATGAGCAACCGATGCCCGACGGCGTCGTCGAACAGGCCCGCGCGCGGCAGATGATCAAGTCCCGGTTCGGGGCGCCCGACGACGTCGCGGCGATGGCCGCGCTGCTGCTCTCCGACGACGGCGGCTTCATCACCGCGCAGACCATCAGCGTGGACGGTGGCGTGACGTTCCGGCCCTGATATACGCCCCCGGCGGGAGGGGTAATCTCGGGACCTGATTCACCGCAAGAACGGGGACAAGATATGGACCTCGTGCTCGGCCTGTCGATGACGTCCAGCACGGTTCGGTGGGTCCTCGTCGAGGGCACCACCGGGGAAGGCGCCACCGTCGACCGCGGTTCGTTCGACTTCGACGCTGCGGTCGATCCCGACGATCTTCTCAATGTGGCGTTCGCCGACGTCGCCGACAGCCCCATCCACGCCATGGGCGTCACCTGGACTAACGAGGCAGAAGAGGTCGCGTCCGGTGTGTTGAGCGCTCTCGTCGCGCGCGGATACGACAACGCGATCGCGATCTCCGAGCTGGAGGCGGGCGACGTGCTGGCCGCGGGCATCGCCGAGATCGCCGACTACGACGACGTCGCGGTGTGCATCGTGGAACCCGACGCCGCGGTGGTCGCGATGGTCAACGGGAAGGGCGTGACCGTCGACCGCATCGCCAGACCCCTCGACGGCGCCGACGTTGTCGAGCTGCCCAGCAGCGTGATCGCCATGCTCGAGCTCAACGAATGGCGGCCGCAAGCGGTCTTCGTGGTCGGTTCGGCCCGCGACGTCGATCTGGTCACCTCCACGCTCGGCGACGTGACGGACTCACCGGTCTTCTCCGCCGCGGAGGCCGACCTGGCCTTGGCCCGCGGCGCGGCGCTGGCAGCGGCGCGCGCGGTCAACCGATTGGACGCGAAGGTCGCGAAGGCGCCGTCGAAGACCGGGGCGTTGGCATCGGTCCTCGCCGCGGCGGTGGTGGCGTTCGTGGTGTCGACGTCGGCGGCGGTCGGCCTGAGCCTCACCGGCGACCGGGACTCCGCGCATCAGGGCGTGCGTGAAGACCCGGTGACCGTCGCAGAAGAGGCGGCCCAGAAGATCGAGAACAAGGTCGAAGGAAAGAAGGCGACGACGCCGGCCGAGGCGAGGCCGGTCGTTGCGAAGACCATCGCCGTGGCCGCACCTCCGCCACCCGCGGCACCCGTCTACGAACCGCCGGCCTACGTTCCACCGGCAGCCGAGTACACCGCGCCCGAGCCGGCCTACGCACCGCCGACGCCAGCCGAGGCCGCTCCGGCTTACACCCCGCCCCCGGTCTACGCGCCTCCGCCGGCGCCCGCCTACGTGCCGCCGCCGCAGAAGCCGCGCCTACGCGACCGCATCATCGAGCGGATCCCGATCATCAACCGGTTCCACGAACCGGAATATCCGTACGGCCGCTAGCCCCTACGGGCAGGCGGCGGGCGCATCGTCACGCACCGCACGATCGGCGGGCAGCGTATAAGTCACCGTCGCGTCTGCATGGTCAAACCCCTTGTTGGACACCACATGTGGAACGCCGGCGGGGACGAAAATGGCTTGCCCGGCACCGAAGACCGCCGGAACGCAACCGCCGCCGGCTGTCTGCAAGGTCACCTCGCCACCGTTGATCACCGAGTACTCCGGGCCGGGATGGGTGTGCCACCCGCTGCTCGACGCCGGGGCGAGCACGAGGTTCTGCACGTAGAGGGTCGTCGGCTGGCCCACGGAGACGATCGCGATCGGCGCATCGGTCGTGCCCTCCGCGAGGTCCGTGCGCTCGATGTCACCCTCTGCGGGCGTCGCATTCGCGGTCGGCGATGTCGCCATGGTCGTGATCGCCAGAGCCATGATCGCCAGAGCCGAAATGGCCAGAGCCGCGGCGACGGTAGGTAACCGGTTCATCGCCGCATTATCCGACAGTCGCGCCTACGGCACCGGCTGGTAAGGATTCTGCGGGACCTGGATGGGGATCGGAACCGGCACGAACGGCACGGTCAGATAGGTGGTCGTCATCGGCGTGGTGGTGGGCGTCGCGATGGTGGTCGTGGTCGTGGTGGGCGATGTCGTCGTCGTGGTCGGCGTGGTGGTGGTCGTCGACGGAGTGGTCGTCGTGGTGGTCGTCGTCGTCGTCGTTGTTGTCGTGGTGGTGGTCGTCGTCGGCGGGGTCGTGGTGACGACCGTCGTCGTCGTCGTCGGCGGCGGCGGCGGTGGCGGCGGGGGTGCCTCGGT
>NZ_CVTA01000025.1 GCF_001050035.1 Mycolicibacterium komanii | reverse complement strand
CGCCCATGTACTCCCCCAGGTCCCCGCCGATCGAGATGGGCGGGCCTGCGGGATCGCCGCGGAAACCGGTGAGCCCCGAGGCGGCCTGCAGGGTGAATTCGGTGGCGGGCCGCTGCGACCAGGGCCCGGTCCAGCCGAAGTCCGAGATCGAGACGACTATGCACCCAGGTGCGGCGGCCAGCAGGCCGGAAGGGTCGATGCCGTACCGGCGGGCGGTGGGCTCGTCGGCCGTCACCACGACGACGTCGGCGCCTTGCAGCAGATCGTCTGAAATGCTTGTGACGCTGCGCTTTCCGGCGTTGAGATAGCTGAACAATGGCGCGTCGGCGTCCTCGTGGAGTTCGCCACCGGTGGCCGTGAACCTGCGCAGGGGGTCGCCGTCGGGCGGTTCCACCTTGACCACGTGGGCGCCCGCGTCGGTCAGCAGCTTGCCGCAGTACGCCCCCGCGATCCGGTCGCTGATCTCGACGACCCGCACATCGTGCAATGGGGTGGATACCGAACCACTCGCACCGCCCACGCACACCTCCCGGTTCCGCCGCCATCTTAGTGACGATCCGCGGAATCGACACCGGAGGTGGGCCGCTATCACTGTTAATATTGCAAAGACATGACAACACTGGGAATCGGCCCCGAGGCACGTCGCCGGCTGGGCGCGCGCCGCACGGCCGAGATCGTGGCCGACGAACTGCGCCGCCAGATCATCGAGGGTGAACTCAACGACGGCGACCTGCTGCCCCGTCAGGAAGTGCTCGTCGAGCAGTTCAACGTCAGCCTGGTGTCGTTACGAGAAGCGTTGCGCATCCTCGAGACTGAGGGTTTGGTGTCGGTGCGGCGCGGAAACCGCGGCGGCGCGGTCGTGCACGCGCCGGCCAAGGCCAACGCCGCCTACATGCTCGGTCTGTTGCTGCAGAGCGACTATGTCCCACTCGCCGACCTGGGAACCGCGCTGCAGGAACTCGATCCGATGTGCGCGGCACTGGCGGCGCGCCGACCGGACCGCGCGAAGACGCTCGTCCCCAGGCTGCGAGAGTTCAACGCCGCGATGGCCGAACACATCGAGGACGGCGCGCGGTTCACCGAGATCGGTGGCCAGTTCCACGACGAGATCGTCCGTGGCTGCGGCAACCACACGATGGTCGCGGTGGTCGGAAGCCTCGAAACCCTGTGGACCGGCCACCTGAACTGGTGGGCGAACGAAACCGCCGCCAAAGGTGAGTACCCGTCGATCAAGCAACGCCGCATCGCGCTGAGCGTGCACACGAAGATCACCGACGCCATCGAGGCCGGAGACACCGAACGAGCTCGCAAGCTGGCCGCCCGCCACGTCGCCGACACCCAGACCTATCTGCTGGCCGGTGAGCCCGAACAGCGGATCGTCGCCCTGTCGCCACAGGCGCTGGCGCAGCGCAAGCGTTGAGAGGCGCGATGTGCGTACGGCTTTGATAACCGGCGGTAGCGGCGGCATCGGCAAGGCGTGCGGCCGCAAGCTCGCCGCGCTCGGCTACGACGTGGTGTTGACGGCACGCCGGGAGGCGCCGCTGCGGGCCGCCGCCGAGGAGATGGGTGCGCGCTACGTCGTCGCCGACGCGAGCGTCCCCTCGGGTTTCGAACCCGCCGTCGAGGCCGCGGGCAGCATCGACCTGCTCGTGCACGCCTCGGGCATCCTCGGCGGAACCTACGCCCGCAAGCAGACTTTCGAGCAGTGGCGCGCGACCATGTCGGCGAACCTGGACTCCTGCTTCGTGGTGACGTCGGCCGCACTGCCGCGGATGCGCGCCGGTTCCCGATTCGTGTTCATCTCCTCGTCGGCGGCGCACGAGCCGATGCGGGCCCGCACCGCCTATTCGGCGGCGAAGGCGGGGATGAACGCATTCGCCGGGGCCCTGGCACAGGAGGTCGACCGCGACGGGATCAACGTGCACGTGGTCACGCCCGGGCCGGTCGAGACCGAGATGCTGCAAGACGTTCCGTTCGAGATGTACGCGATCCGCGCCGCGAACGTCGCCGACGCCGTGGCTTGGCTCGACACCGTCGACCCGTCCGTCGACTTGCCCGAGATCCGGTTGAACGCGATCACCAGGGGGCCGTCCGCCCGTCCGCCGATCGTGCCGCTCGAAGCGCAACGTCGCGCGACGAAATCGCCTAGAGCGCTTTGACCGTCGACGGCAGGCCGTACAGAGCGGTGGCGTTGCCCCGCATGATCCGCTCGCGTTGAGCGGCGGGAAATCGGCGGATCGCCCACTGTGGCGAGTCGTAACTCCAGTGCGGGTAGTCGGTGGAGAACATCAGGTTGTCGCCGAGATCCATCATCTCGAGGTACTCGCGGTACACACCGACATGCACCTCCTCCACGGGCTGCGTGGTGAAGCGCACGTGTTCGCGCACGTAGTCCGACGGTCGGCGTTTCACGTGCGGAAGGTCGGATCTGCGTTTTTCCCAAATGCGATCCATCCGCCACATCACCGGCATCGCCCATGTGAAGCCGCCTTCGACGAACACCACGCGAAGGTCCGGGTGGCGGTCAAACGCGCCGTCGAACACCAGGCTCATCAGATGCGACACGTACAGCAACGGCCACGACGCGAAGAAATCGTGCCAGTGTGCAGGGTTGCCGACCGGATAGATCGGGATCAGCTCGAACGGCGTTTGCCCCATCAGATGCGTGGCGACCGGCAGGCCGTGGCGCGCCGCCGCCTCGTAGAGCGGGTCGAAATACGGGCTGCCGAAAGGAATTCCGCGAGTCTGCGGCGTCATCAGCACCTCGGCCATGTACGGATGCCCGGCCCAGCGTTCGACCTCGGTAGCGGCCGCGTGCGGGTCCTGCGCGGTGATGCTGATGGCCCCGCGCCAGCGGCCGTGCCAGTTGGCCGGGCCCAGCCACACGTCGGCCAGCCAGTCGTTGTAGGTGGCCTTCAGCATGTGTTCGGCCTGCGGTAGCTGCGCGTCGCACATCGGTTCCAGCACAGCGATGCTCACGCCGGCATCCACCAACAGCTGCTTGGCGGCGAACTCGGGGTCGCTGCCCGGCACACCGCCGCCGGGTGGTTTGGCGTCGACGCGTAGCGAGTTGGTCTTGTACGAGTCGGGGGTGTCATAGAAGTGCGGCACCGGCGACACGGCGTTGCCAGTCGGCCAGACCACGTCCCGCCACGCCGCCGGGGCGTAGGTCTTGAGTTCGTCGACCGAGACAGGCATCGGGTGCACGTCGGTGTCGACGATCGTGACCGCGATGTCCGCGGCGGCATCCTGTCGGGCCGATTCGACGGTTGTCACGGCGCGCCCACCTCCATCGGAGCATCCAGCGCGTACAGCTCACTGGCGTTGCGCCACAACACCTTCTCGCGTTGCCCTTCGCTCATCCCGCGCACCGCGTCCGCCGGCGTGGTCGTCGACCAGTGCGGATAGCTCGACCCGTACATCACCAAGTCGGCCTTGTCGGTGAAGTCCATCCACCGCTCGGCATGACCGGCGTCGGTCGGGCCGTCGAGGGCCGATGTGCAGAACCGCACGTGGTCGCGCAGATACTCGCTGGGATATCGGTCCACCCACGGGGTCTGGTCGCGCATCGACATCCAGAACGTGTCGAGCCGCCACATCAGCGGCGTGAGGATGTCGTATCCACCGTCGGCGAACACGAACCTCAGCCCGGCGTGCCTGCCGAACGCGCCCTCGATGATCAGGGTGGCGAGATGCACGAAACCGTTGAGCGGCATGAACGATGCGTAACCGGGATAGGTGTGGGCGTGCCCGGCGAACGTCGGCGCGTGGTCGACGCCGTTGCCCCCGTTGATGTGCACAGCGACCGGAAGTCCGTGCGCGGCGGCGGCCTCCCAGATCGGTTCGAACATCGGTTTGCCGTACGGCTCGCGCGACTGCAGCGGCACACCGACCTGAACCATCTTCGGATGGTTCGCCAACCGCTCGATCTCGGCGACCGCGCCCCTGACGTCCTCGGGGTTGACCCGGATGGTGCCGCGGAACCGGCCGGTGCGGTCGGGTTCGAGCCAGCGGTCGAGCAGCCAGTCGTTGACCGCCGCGCAGACGCGGCTGTTGAGCAGGTAGTCGGCGATGTTGCCTCGGGTCAACGGATTGAGGACGGCGTAGTCCGCCCCGCCCTCGCCGAACAGGTGACGCGCCACGACGTCGGGATCGGACCCCGGGTAGCCGTCGCCGTACAGGTCCGCCCGGTAGTCGCCGCCCGGCGCCTGATACCACTGCTGCTCGACGTCGGGTATGGCGCGGAGCTTGTGCGGGTCGGCCAGGTAGCGCCGGATCTCGGCGTTGTACCGGCAGTGGGGCTGTACGGATGCGTCGATGACGGTCATACGGTCAGGTACACCTGTCCGTCGGCGATCTCGACCTCATAGGTGCGTACCCGTTTGGTGGGGTCAGCGAGGTTGACACCGGTCGGGATGTCGAATTCCCATTGATGCCAAGGGCATCGGATGATACGGCCGCTGTGCACATGGCGAACCCGATCCGGAAGTTCGGGTGCGTACTCGGTGGTGCCCCGAACGTATCCCGCGCACAGCGGCGCGCCCTCGTGTGCACAGTAATTGGCGATCGCGTACACGGACCCGTCGATGTTGTACACGCCCACGCCGAACGTGCCTGCCTGCACCAATTTCATGCTGCCCGGCGGCAGGTCCTCGATGGCACACACCGGTCGGCGCCGCATCACGTCCCCTCGGTTCCCTTGACCTAGATTACCTAAAATAGTAAAGATAGGCGGGTAGAGCGCCAACCCCGCTGCCGGGAGGCAAGGTGACGATCAGCACCGGTCCGAAGAACCAGACGGCCCCTGACGTCTCGAGCGATCCGTACGGTTTCTTCGCTTACATGCGCAACACCGATCCCGTCTGGCGCGGCACCATCATGGACACCTCGCAGATGCCGCCGGAGTTGCTGCCGCCGGAGGAATGGACCCTGTTCGACTACGACAGCGTGTTCGCCGCGTTCCGGGACTGCGACGTCTACGGCTCGCAGGTCTACCACCGGACGATCGAGCTGGTGTTCGGGCCGACGATCCTCGGCATGCACGGCAAGCAGCACCACGACCACCGCGGCCTGATCTCCAATGCGTTCCGGCAGAGCGCGTTGGCGCAGTGGGAACCCGAGGTGATCGTTCCGATCTGCGATCGGCTGGTCGATGAGTTCCTCGACGACGGCGAGGCTGATCTGGTCAAGGCCATGACGTTCGAGTTCCCCACCCGCGTCACGGCGGCACTGCTGGGCCTCCCGCAGGAGGACCTCGACCTGTTCCGCCGCCTGTCGTTCGAGCTGATCTCGATCACCGAGGACATCGAGGCGGGTCTGACGGCCTCGGTCGCACTGGGCGAGTACTTCCAGGCCCAGATCGACCAGCGGCGCCGCCGGATGACCGACGACATCATCGGCGATCTGGTCGGCGCCGAGATCGACGGCGAGAAGCTGACCGACGAAGCGATCATCGCCTTTCTGCGGTTACTGCTTCCGGCCGGGCTGGAGACCACGTACCGGTCGTCGGGCAACCTGTTGTACCTGCTGTTGACCCATCCCGAGCAGCTCGCCGCGCTCGAGCGCGATCGCGAACTCATACCCGCCGCCATCGAGGAGGGACTGCGGTTCGAGACACCGTTGGTTTCGGTCCCGCGGTGCACGACCCGCGACGTGGAGATTCACGGCATTCCAATCCCGGAGGGCGCGCAGGTCAACCTCTGCATCGGCTCGGCAAACCGTGACGAAAAGCGTTGGGAGAACGCCGATGTCTTCGATATCCATCGGCCGCGGCGGGCGCACACCTCGTTCGCGGGCGGGCTGCACAGTTGTCTGGGCATGCACCTGGCCCGCGTGGAGACCCGGGTGATGTTGACGAGTTTGTTTGATCGCGCAACCGATTTCGAGTTACAGATCGACGACGACACCCGGCTCGCCGGTCTGCCGTTCCGCTCCCCCATCCATCTGCCGGTCACCTTCCGCCCGACGCGATGAGGAGTCGCGCGGCGATCCTGCACGACGTCGGCGGCCCCTGGTCGGTCGAGGAGTTCGAGCTCGACCCCCCGCGAGCCGGCGAGGTGCTCGTCGAGATGGCCGCCGCCGGGCTGTGCCACTCCGACGATCACATCCTCAAGGGCGACATGTCCGTCTCCAACGCCGTCGCCCACGAGTACGGTCTGACACCGATGTTCCCCACGATCGGCGGGCATGAGGGTTCCGGCACCGTCGTCGGAATCGGCGATGGGGTCGACGAATTCGCGGTCGGCGATCACATCGTGCTGTCGTTCGTGGCGGTGTGCGGACGGTGTCGGTGGTGTGCCTCCGGCGTGGAGTATCTGTGCGATGAGGGTGCCGGGACGATGGTGCCCGGCATGCCGACCGACAACACGTTCCGCCATCACACGCTCGACGGCCGTCCGCTCGGCCATCTGTCGAAAGTGGGCGCCTTCGCACGGCACACCGTGGTGTCGGCGCATTCGCTGGTCAAGATCGACCCGCACCTGCCGCTGATCCCCAGCGCGCTGCTCTCGTGCGCCGTCCCCACCGGCTACGGATCGGCGGCGAACCGCGCGAACGTGCGCGGTGGGGACACCGTCGTGGTGGTCGGGGCGGGCGGCATCGGGACCGCGGCCATCCAGGGCGCGCGGATCAACGGCGCGGCGCAGATCGTGGCCGTCGACCCGGTCGAGTTCAAACAGAAGGCCGCGCTGCGGTTCGGTGCCACACACAGCGTTTCGACGCTCACCGAAGCGCTCGACCTCGTTCGTGACCTCACCGTCGGTGTCATGGCGGACAGCGTGATTGCGGCGCCATCGCTGATCGCGGGTGAGGACGTCAACGCCTACCTGAAGCTGACGCGCAAGGGCGGCACCTGCGTGCTGACCGGGATGACGGCTCAGACAACGCGATCGGTGAAGATCGCGCTACAGGACTTCATCCTCTGGAACAAGAACCTCGTCGGCACCGTGTTCGGTTCCTGCAACCCGCGCGCCGACATCGACCGGCTGGCAAATCTCTATACGTCCGGCCGGCTCCAGCTCCACGAGATGATCACCCGCAGATACCGTCTCGACGATATCAACGCCGCGTACGAGGACCTGTTGAACGGCGAAATCATCCGAGGCGTCATCGATTACGCGCTGGACTGACGCGCCGTCATCGCGAGGGCGCGGTACCCCGCCTGCGCTAGTACTGCCCGAGCGGTCGGCACACGTTGGTGATCGGGTTCCAGTACTCGCCGGGCGCGCACGCCAGCGGCGCGGTCGCCACCGGACCCCGGCACACGTTGTCGACCGGATCCCACCACTGTCCGTTCGGACAGTTGATGGGTTGCGCCGCACCGGATGCCGCCGTGGCGATCGAGAACGCAGCTAGCGGGCCGGCGGTGGCGGCGACGATCATGGCACGCGAAATGATCTTGCTCATGCGTCGAGCTTGCCCCGAATCCGGTCGCCGCAAACAGGTTTTTCTTCGCTTGACGGGGTGATTGCCCGCACCTGGTGCGTGCGATCAACCCGTCAACACGTCGGCGGGCTAGGGCACCACGACGTCGAGGCGCTCCCAGCCACGGACCGTCGACGTCGGAGCCAGGCGCGCGGTCTCGGTGTCGATGTCCCACTCCGGCCAGCGGTTAAGCAGTTCGTCGAGCGCGACGCGCCCCTCCAGCCGGGCGAGGTTGGCGCCCAGGCAGTAGTGCACGCCTTTGCCGAACGTGATGTGGCTGATGTTGTCCCGGCGGATGTCGAACACGTCGGGGTTGTCATAGCGTCGCGGATCGCGGTTGGCCGCACCGAACATCAGCAAGATCGCGCTACCGGCGGGCACGGTTCGACCGTGGGCCTCGAAATCCCGTGTGACCAAACGCGCCACGTTGTGACCGGTCGGCTCGTATCGCAGCGTCTCGTCGACGACGCGCTGCAACAGCGACCGGTCTTCGACGACCTCGCGGCGCTGATCCGGGTGCTCGGCGAGCACCTTGGCCAGCCAGCCGATGAGCCGGCCGGTGGTCTCGTTACCGGCGCCGGCGACGACCTGCGTGTAATGCAGGATCTCCTTGCGCGTCAGCTTGCGGGTCATCCCGTTCTCGTCTGTGAACTCGACGTTGAGAAGGGCGGTCATCAGGTCGTCGGAGGGGTTCTTCGCCCGCCAGTCAACGTATTCGGCGTAGATGCTGCCGTCGGCGATCTTGTCCGCGCGCACGACCTTCATCGGTGAGCCGGGTTTGGTGCGCAGGCTCGCGTCGTTGGCGTCGCGCACCGACACCTGCTCGGATTCCGGTATGCCGAGCAGCATTCCGATCACCCGCATGGGCATCATCGACGCGAGCTCGGCGATGATGTCGAAGCGGTCGGCGCCCACCAGCGGATCGAGGCAGTTGACGCAGTACTGGCGGATCTGGTCCTCGAGCGCGGCCATCCGGCGGGGCGTGAACACCCGCGACATGAGGCCTCGCAACATGGTGTGAACCGGCGGGTCCTCCATCATCATCACGCCCTTGGGCATGTCGAAATCCGACTGGATGAGCTCGAGGATGTCGCCGCGGCTGTTGGAGAAGGTCTGCCAATCGAGCAGCGCCCGCTCGACGTCCTCGTGGCGTGACAACGCCCAGAAGTCGTAGCCCTCGTTGTAGTAGAGCGGCGCCTCTTCCCGCAGCCGGGCGTACGTGGGATAGGGGTCCGCGACGATGTCAACCCGGTACGGGTCGTAGTAGACGACGCTGCCGTGGGCCTTCTCATCAACTGCGGTCATCGGATCTCCCCTACTTCAGGAGGCTGCGGGCTGCGCATCTTCGCAGCTCCCCTCGCTTGTTGGGCGATCGCCCAACATCTAAGCTGGCGCCATGTCTAGCAGCCCCGTCGGCGAGCGGTCAAGGGGTGGACGCGAGTCGGCCGCACGCTCGGCTCTGATCGAGGCGACCGCGCAGGTCATGCTGGAAGAGGGCTACGCAGCGGCCACGTCGCGGCGGGTGGCGGCGCGGGCCGGCGTGAAGCCCGCACTCGTGCACTACTACTTCCCGAGCATGGATGATCTGTTCCTGGCCGTGCTGCGCGAAGGCGCCGAGGCCAATCTCGCCCGCCAGAGCGAAGCGGCGGAGGCCGATGAACCCCTGCACGCGCTGTGGCGGCTCAACAGCACGCACGGTGCCCGGCTGTTCATGGAATTCATGGCCCTGGCGAACCACCGCAAAGCCATTCGCAGTGAGATCGCGACCTACGCCGAGAGGTTCGGCGGCGTCGAGGAAAGCGTCGTAGCGGCGGCGATGAAGGCGCACGGCGCGGACGTGGAAGCGTTCCCACCCGTCGTGATGTCTATGATCGTGACGAGCTTGGCCCGCATCGTCCTGCTCGAGCGGGGGCTCGGCATAACCCGAGGTCATGCCGAGGCGGAGGCGTTCATCGGACGCTATCTCGACCGCTTCGAAATCGAGCCATCGTGACCTGGATCACACCGTGTCGACGCGGGTGACCAGCAGCACTCTGACTTGAGTTAACCTAGGGCTCAATGAGAACTTATATGGGCTAAGTGACGCACGGATACATGCACAGCGACGAATACGACTTGAGGGCGGATATGGGTTGCATCGGGCGGGGACGGTAATGCTCCGACGCGCAAGGAAGATCTGGTTGCCCATCGTCATCATCGTCGTCGTCACGATCGCGGGCTTCACGGTCAGCCGCATCCGCACCTTCTTCGGGGCCGAGGGCATCATCGTCACTCCCCGAGTCTTCGCGGAAGACCCCGAGCCCTTCGACCCCAAGGTCGTCAAGTACGAGATCTTCGGCACCGGCACGTATGCGGACATCAACTACCTCGACCTCGACGCGAGGCCCCAACGGATCGACGGCGCATCGCTGCCTTGGACGCTGACGCTGCAGACCACAGCGCCGTCGGCCGCACCCAACATCGTTGCGCAAGGCGACGGCCAGAGCATCACCTGCCGCATCACCGTCGATGACGAGATCAAAGACGAAAGAACCTCCACCGGCGTGAACGCCCAAACCTTCTGCTTCGTGAAATCCGCATGACCTCACCGACGAACGAGGCTTCCACGGACGCCTTCCCTCCCGTTCGGCACGCCAAGCGGCCCTTCATCCCCCGCGCGATCCGCGCTTTTGCGGTGCCGATCATTTTGGGCTGGATCGCGATCATCGCGATCGTCAATGTGGCTGTGCCGCAACTGGAAACGGTCGGGCAGATGCGCGCGGTCTCGATGAGCCCGGACTTCGCGCCGTCGATGATCGCGATGAAGCGCGTCGGGCACGTCTTCGAGGAGTACGACTCCGACAGCTCGGCGATGATCGTGATCGAGGGCGAAGAACCCCTCGGTGAGGACACCCGCGCCTTCTACGGCGAGATGGTTTCCAAACTGGAGGCCGACAAGAAGCACGTCCAAAGCGTCCAGGACTTCTGGAGCGATCCGCTGACGGCCTCGGGCGCGCAGAGCAGCGACGGTAAAGCCGCCTACGTGCAGGTCTACCTCTCCGGTAACCAGGGCGAGGCGCTGGCCAACGAGTCGGTCGAAGCGGTCCAGGAACTCGTCGCCGGTATGCAGCCACCGCCCGGCGTGAAGGTCTTCGTGACCGGCCCGGCGGCGCTCGCGGCCGATCAGCACATCGCCGGTGACCGCAGCATGCGGATGATCGAGGCGCTCACGTTCACCGTGATCATCACGATGCTGCTGCTGGTGTACCGCTCGATCATCACGGTGCTGCTGACGCTGGTCATGGTCGTGCTGCAGCTGTCCGCTGCCCGCGGCGTGGTCGCGTTCCTCGGATACCACGAGATCATCGGCCTCTCGACGTTCGCGACGAACCTTCTGGTAACGCTGGCGATCGCGGCGGGAACCGACTACGCGATCTTCTTGACGGGTCGCTACCAGGAGGCGCGCGGGCTCGGCGAGGACCGGGAAACCGCGTACTACACGATGTTCCACGGCACCGCGCACGTCGTGCTGGGCTCGGGCCTGACGATCGCCGGCGCGCTGTTCTGCCTGAGCTTCACCCGGCTGCCCTACTTCCAGACCATGGGTGTGCCGCTGGCCATCGGCATGGTGACCTCGGTGTTCGCCGCCCTGACGCTGGGGCCGGCGATCATCAGCTTCGCGAGCCGGTTCGGCAAGATCCTCGAACCGAAACGGGCGATGCGGGTGCGCGGTTGGCGCAAGCTCGGCGCTGCGGTGGTGCGCTGGCCCGGACCGATCCTGGTCGCGACGGTGGCCCTGTCGCTGGTGGGTCTGCTGGCCCTGCCCGGCTATCGCACCAACTACAACGACCGGAACTACCTGCCCGCCGACCTGCCGGCCAACCAGGGGTACGCGGCCGCCGACCGGCACTTCTCACAGGCCCGGATGAACCCCGAGCTGCTGATGATCGAAAGCGATCACGACCTTCGCAACTCCGCCGACTTCCTGGTCATCGACAAGATCGCCAAGCAGGTCTTCCGGGTGCCCGGGATCTCGCGCGTGCAGGCGATCACCCGGCCCGACGGTAAACCGATCGAGCACACCTCGATTCCGTTCCAGATCAGCATGCAGGGCACCACCCAGCAGATGAACCAGAAGTACCTGCAGGACCGGATGGCCGACATGCTGGTGCAGGCCGACGAGATGGCCAAGACCATCGCCAACATGGAGCGGATGTCCAAGCTCACCGAGGAGATGGCCGCGACCACGCACAGCATGGTCACGAAGATGAAGGACATGACCGTCGACGTGGCCGAGTTGCGCGATAACATCTCGAACTTCGACGACTTCTTCCGGCCCATCCGCAACTACTTCTACTGGGAACCGCACTGCTTCAACATCCCCATCTGCTGGGCGTTCCGCTCGGTGTTCGACACCCTCGACGGCATCGACACGATGACCGACGACATCCAGAACCTGCTGCCCGACATGGAGCGGCTGGACAAGCTGATGCCGCAGATGGTCACGCTCATGCCGCCGATGATTGAAACGATGAAGACGATGCGGACGATGATGCTGACGATGTACTCGTCGCAAAAGGGCATGCAGGACCAGATGGCAGCCATGCAGGAGAACTCCACTGCCATGGGTGATGCCTTCGACGCGTCGATGAACGACGACTCGTTCTACCTCCCGCCAGAAGTCTTCGACAACGAAGAGTTCAAGAAGGGCATGGAGAACTTCATCTCCCCGGACGGCAAATCGGTGCGGTTCATCGTCGCCCACGACGGCGACCCGATGACCCCCGAAGGCATCGCGCGGATCGACTCGATCAAGCAGGCCGCCAAGGAGGCCGTCAAGGGCACTCCGCTGGAGGGCTCCAAGATCTACCTGGCAGGCACCGCCGCGGTGTACAAGGACATGTCCGACGGCAACAGCTACGACCTGATGATCGCGGCGATCCTCGCGCTCGCGCTGATCTTCACGATCATGCTGCTGCTGACCCGCGCCGTGGTGGCCGCCGCGGTAATCGTTGGCACGGTGGTGATCTCGCTCGGCGCGTCGTTCGGCCTGTCGATCCTGATCTGGCAGCACATCATCGGCGTCGAGTTGCACTGGATGGTCATGGCGATGGCCATCATCATCCTGTTGGCCGTCGGCGCCGACTACAACCTGCTGCTCGTGTCGCGGCTCAAAGAAGAGCTGCATGCGGGCATCAGAACCGGGATCATCAGGGCGATGGGCGGCAGCGGTTCCGTTGTCACCTCAGCCGGCCTGGTCTTTGCGTTTACGATGATGTCGATGGCTGTCAGCGAATTGACAGTCATCGGACAAGTCGGAACGACCATCGGACTTGGCCTGTTGTTCGATACTCTTGTGATCCGGGCATTCATGACGCCGTCCATTGCGGCGCTCATGGGTAAGTGGTTCTGGTGGCCACAGCGGGTGCGAGAACGTCCAGTGCCTGTACCGTGGCCGAAACCGAGGGAACTGACGCCGTCAGGGGGGGAAGGAGCACAGTCATGAAACGACTGATTGTTGGAGTAGCCACCGCGGCGGCAGCACTCGTGCTGGCGGTCCCCGCTCAGGCGCAGGACATCGACACCGACTTCACCAACGAGTTGCACACGTACGGGATCTACGGGCAGAAGGACTACAACGCCTGGATCGGCAAGATCACGTGCAAGCGGATACGCAAGGGTGTCGACCGTGACGCCTTCGCCTCGGCGCAGTTCGTTCAGAAACAGCTGGCGAAAGGCCAGGACAGCACCGACCAGGCGTGGAAGTTCCTGGCGGGCGCGCTGCGCTTCTACTGCCCCGACCGTCTGCCGATTCTCGACCAAGCCCGTGACCACAGCGAGAGCTAGGAGCCCGAAAAGTGTTTCGTAAAGCGACGATTGCGTTGGCCTCGCTGGGCTGCGCGGCGATGCTGTTCCCGGCCACCGCTGGCGCGGACGCCACAGACGATTACCCGATCCCCAACCGGATCATGCGGACCCCGTGCACGGTCGACCAGTACATGGCCGCCGCGCGTGATGAGGATCCGTTCTACTTCGAGCGCTACATGATCGATTACCACAACCGGCCCGCCGATGTGCAGAAGGGCGCCCGCGACCGGATCTACTGGTTCTTCTCGTTGGACTACGCCGGCCGTCGCCAGTATTCAGAGAACACCGCGACCAACGTCTACTACGAGCAGATGGCCACCCGCTGGGGCAACTGGGCCAAGCTGTTCTTCAACAACAAGGGTGTCGTCGCACACGCCACCGAGGTGTGCATGAACTACCCGCCGAGCCAGCCCGAGATCTGGAACTGGACCGCCACGCCGTAACGCGGGTCAGGGCAGCCCGCCGAACAGCGGGCTCAAGGCCAGCTGGACCGGATCCAGTGGTGGCACGTACGTCGGCGGAGCCGTGAGCTGCGGAGACGGCGGAGCCGCCTGCACGACGGCGACGGCTTCTGGCGGCTGACTCTCCTCAACCACTGATTCCGTGGCCGGCGCAGCGATGACTTGCGCCGCGGCGGCGGGCTCCACTGTGACGTCGATTTTCTCGGTCGGTGGCGCGGGCGGCATGATCGGCGCGGTCACCGGCTTGGCGATCACCTGCTTCACCACGATCGGGACGACGGGCACCGACGGCACCGCGTGGACGCTGATCGACGGGCTCGAGTCCGACACCGCGGCGGCCGGTTCGATCGGCGTCTCGGCCGACGGGCTGACCCTGGTCTCCGGCGCGTCCCAGCGGGCCAGCTCCGGGCCGAACGCGAACAAGGCGACGACACCCGCCGCGAGGACCATCGCCGCCCGGCGGTGTGAACTCAACCGGCGTCGGGAGCGCAGCCCGGTGGGCTTCGCCGCGGGCTCGGTCGTCGCGGCGGCCTCGACCGCGGGTCCGGACAGTGCGACGCCGCGGGCCAGCGCGAGTTGGACGTCATCCGACGAGACAACGGGCATGCCGAGCGCCGTCTCGAGCGGGCCGGAGATCAGCTCGAGGTCCCCGCGGGCACCGATCAGGTACAGCCGCTGCGGCTGCATCTCCTCGTCGGCGAAGAAGCTGGTGAGCCACCTGGCGAGGCCGTCCGCGCTCTCGCGCATGTGCGTGATCGCGGTGCGAACGTCCTCGCCGAGTACCGACACCACGGTCACGGCCGAGGACTCCACGACGCACACCGCACACCCGTCGAACCCCTCGCCGGGGGCCAGCGCCCGCGCCCACGATCGGGCGGCGTCAGCCATCCGCGCCGGCACCACCTTTCCGAAGCCGTTGGCGGACAACGATTTCCGGAGCAGTTCGGCCTTGGCGGCGACATCGGCGGTCCAGGTCAGGCCGATCGTGTCCACCCGGTGCCCAGTGGCCGAGGCGATCGCCCGTGCACCACGCACCGCGGCCTCGTGCGTGGAGATGTCGCCGTCGGTCGCGATGTCTGCGACCACGGTGAAGTGATCGTGGTCCAGGGTCTGCGGACCGCGGTCGCCGTTCTCGACGAGGACCCACGCGATACCTGTCGACGTCATCGACAGCCCGAGCACCGTCTTCAACGCTGCCTCCCTCTCCCGCCTGGACCGGCGAAGCGAGCATATTTTGCTTCCGGTCTCCCGGCATCTCGAAGAGCACGGGCGACCGGGCGACCCGCGGCGAGATCCGTTTGCCACAGCGCGGTCCGTGAACGGCGTGTCACGTCCGGGCGCCTCGACGCGACATACCCGTATGAGTGCATTCGCCAGGCTCGCGGTGCTTCTGGCCGCGACAACCATGCTGTCCGCCCCGACCGTCACTCCCACCGCCGGAGCGGCCCCCTGCCCGGACGTCGAAGTCGTCTTCGCCCGCGGAACCACCGAACCCCCCGGAGTGGGCGGGATCGGACAGGCCTTCGTCGACTCGGTGCGCGCCCGCCTGGGCGACCGGTCCGTCGGCGTGTACGCCGTCAACTACCCCGCCAGCCGTGACTTTGCGGTGAGCACCCGCGCGGGCGCCGAGGACACCCGCGCCCACGTGCAGGCGGTGGCGGCCGGCTGCCCCGCCACACAGGTGGTGCTCGGCGGCTATTCCCAGGGCGCGGCGGTGATGGACGTCGCCACCGCCGCGATGCCGCCGGCGGTCGCTCCGCATGTCGCCGCGGTCGCGCTGTTCGGCGGTCCGCGCAGCAGCTTTGCCGACCGGCTGTCGCCCGGACCGCTGCCTTCGGTGGGGCCCGACTACGCGGCCAAGACCATCGACATGTGCGTGCCCAACGATCCGATCTGCTTCGAGGGTGGACGCGACATGGGGGCCCACGGCGCGTATGTTCAGGCGGGATTGGTTAACCAAGCTGCGGAGTTCGCTGCGGGCCGGATCTGACTACCGGTCGGGGCGCCTCATCTGGTAGTAACTAAGGCGGTCCTAACACCGTAGGGAGGAGCTCCGCCGAGGTGAATTCCTGGTGAGCGCTTCTACCGCGCATTCCACCGATCAGGCCGCGCCGCCCGCGCGGTCTCCACTTGCCAAGTGGATCCGGCGACTGTCCGTTCCCATCGTCATCGCCTGGATCGCGCTCATCGCGGTGCTCAATGTGACGGTGCCGCAGCTCGAGGTCGTCGGCCAGATGCGGTCGGTGTCGATGAGCCCGAAGGACGCTCCGTCGGTGATCGCGATGCAGCGCGTCGGCACGGTCTTCGAGGAGTTCAAGTCCGACAGCTCGGCGATGATCGTCCTCGAGGGCGACCAACCACTCGGCGGCGATACGCGCCGCTATTACGGCGAACTCATCGAGAGGCTGAGAGCCGACCACAGCCACGTCGAGCACATCCAGGACTTCTGGGGCGACCCGCTGACGGAGGCCGCGGCCGTGAGCGCCGACGGCAAGGCCGTCTACGTCCAGGTGTATCTGGCGGGCAACATGGGCGAGGCGTTGTCGAACGAGTCCGCCGAGGCCGTCAAGAAGATCGTCGAGGATCTGCCTCCTCCGCCGGGGGTCAACGTATTTGTGACCGGCGGGTCGGCCATGTACGCCGATCAACAGATCGCCAGCGACCGCAGCATCCGGATCATCGAATTCGCCACGTTCGCCGTCATCATCACGATGTTGCTGCTGGTCTACCGGTCGGTGGTGACGATGATCATCCAGTTGGTGATGGTCTTCATGGCGTTGTCGGCCACGCGCGGAGTGGTGGCGTTCCTGGGTTACCACGAGCTGATCGGGCTCTCGACATTCGCGACGAACCTTCTTGTCACGCTCGCGATCGCCGCGTCCACCGACTACGCGATCTTCCTCATCGGGCGGTATCAGGAGGCGCGGACACTGGGCGAAGACCGGGAGTCGGCCTTCTACACCATGTTTCGCGGCACCGCGCATGTGGTGTTGGGGTCGGGCATGACGATCGCCGGCGCCACCTTCTGCCTGACGTTCACCCGGCTGCCGTACTTCCAATCACTGGGCATCCCGTTGGCGGTCGGGATGACCACGGCGGTGTTGGTCGCGCTGACGCTCGGACCGGCGGTCATCACCATCGGAAGCCGGTTCGGGTTGTTGGAACCCAAGCGCGCCATGCGCATTCGTGGTTGGCGCAAGATCGGCGCCGTCATCGTCCGCTGGCCGGGGCCGGTGCTGATCGCGACCGTCGCGTTGTCGCTGGTCGGGTTGTTGACCCTGCCCGGCTATCAACCGAACTACAACGACCGCCTGTACCTGCCCGCCGATCTTCCGGCGAATCAGGGCTTCGCCGCGGCCGAACGGCACTTCTCCCCCGCCACCATGAATCCCGAGTTGCTGCTCATCGAAAGCGATCAGGATCTGCGCAACTCGGCGGACTTCCTGGTGATCGACAAGATCGCGAAGGCGGTGTTCCGGGTGCCGGGCATCTCGCGGGTCCAGACCATCACCCGCCCCAACGGCAAGCCGATCGAGTTCAGCACGATTCCCGCGCAGATGAGCCTCGGCGGCGTGAACCAGGACCTGAACCGCAAGTACATGCAGGACCGCATGGCCGACATGCTGGTTCAGGCCGACGAGATGGCCAAGAACATCGACACCATGACCCGCATGATGGCGTTGATGGGCGAGATGAACGCCACCACGCACAGCATGGTCGAGAAGACCAAGACCATGGCCGCCGACACCGCCGAACTACGGGATCACATCGCCGATCTCGACGACTTCCTGCGTCCCATGCGGAACTACTTCTATTGGGAACCGCACTGTTTCAACATTCCGGTCTGCTGGTCGCTGCGGTCGATCTTCGACGTCATCGACGGCACCAACAAGCTGACCGATAAGGTTCAGGACCTGGTCCCGGACCTGGAGCGGCTCGATGCACTGATGCCGCAACTGCTGGCGCTGATGCCCGAGCAGATCGAGACGATGCGCACGATGCGCACCATGATGCTGACCATGCACGCCTCCCAGGGCGGCCTGCAGGATCAGCAGGCCGCCATGAGCGAGAACCAGTCGGCGATGGGCGACGCCTTCAACGACTCGTGGAACGACGACACGTTCTACCTGCCGCCGGAGATCTTCGACAACGAGGAATTCAAGCGCGGTATGGAGAACTTCATCTCGCCCAACGGCCACGCCGTGCGGATGATCGTCCAGCACGAGGGTGACCCGCTCAACGCCGACGGCATCAAACGCATCGACGCCATCAAGAAGGCTGCCAAGGAGGCCATCAAGGGCACACCGTTGGAGGGGTCGACGATCTACGTCGGCGGAACGGCCGCGGCGTTCAAGGACATGCAGGACGGCAACAACTACGACCTGATGATCGCCGGCATCCTCGCTCTGGCGCTGATCTTCACGATCATGCTCATCATCACCCGCAGCGTCATCGCCGCCGCGGTCATCGTGGGCACCGTCGTGCTGTCCCTGGGCGCGTCCTTCGGCCTGTCGATCCTGGTGTGGCAGCACATTCTCGGCATCGAACTGCAATTCATGGTCATGGCCATGGCGGTGATCATCCTGTTGGCCGTGGGCGCCGACTACAACCTGCTATTGGTCGCCCGGTTGAAGGAGGAACTGCCCGCAGGCATCAACACCGGGATCATCCGGGCGATGGGCGGCAGCGGATCGGTGGTGACGTCGGCGGGTTTGGTCTTCGCGTTCACGATGATCTCGATGGTGGTCAGCGAGTTGACCGTGGTGGCGCAGATGGGCACGACGATCGGTATGGGGCTGCTCTTCGACACGTTGGTGATCCGCGCGTTCATGACGCCGTCGATCGCCGCGCTGCTCGGCCGCTGGTTCTGGTGGCCCCAGATGGTCAGGTCCAGGCCTAAGCCCGTGCCATGGCCCGCGCCGAAACAGCCGACGCCGTAAAGCAGCCCAGCATCGTCCAACCCAGCGCTCCGGTCAGTCCGTTCTTGGCCAGCAGCACCAGCGCGACACCAGCCAGCACGATCAGCACACCGGCGGCGAGCGACCGCCCGCCGGTGGCCTCGACGGGGCCGTCCCACCACGCAAGGCGGCGGTGCTCGAGCGGCGACAGGAGCCGGAACAAGGCGAACATGACGACGGCGAACACCACCGCCCGCAGCGCTAGTAGCGCCCAAAAGTGCGGTCCATCAACGTCATACGCATCGAGACCGACCGCGTGCAGAGAGAACGCAGCGATGGCGATCGCCACGATGTGCCACAGGTACAGCGTCATCGCTCCCCCGTTGCCGACCGCGACCACGTACCAGACTCGCGGTCGCTGAGCCCACCGCTGGATGGCCCCGGCGCACGCGATGAACGCCGCCGACATCCACGTGCAGTGCAGCCCGAGAAGCAGCGTGGGCGGCGAGACGTTCGACAGGTGCTCGGTTCCGGTGACGACAAGCGAGATCTCGTAGGGCCTAACCACTCCCGCCACGATCTGTGCGGCCAGCGCCGCCGCGGCCGTCGCGAGCGCCGCGCGACGGCTGATCAACCGTCGCGCATAGCCCACGCCGAATACCACCGGGATGAGCCAGACGATGACGAAGTTCGCGACGCCGGCCATCGGGGTGCCCGCGGAGATCCGGATGGCATCGACCGCTGCCGACGCGGCCAGCAGCCCGACCACCATGCTGGCGACGCCGCGGCCCGTGGACAGACGGGTCAGGACGGGGACGAATGCGAGCACCACCAGGTAGACGCCGAGGAACCACAGCAGCGCGACAGATTCACGGCCGAGATCCGCGGCGGAGTCGGCGCCGAGGGTCAGTCGCACCGCAAGCAGCCCGACCGCCCACGCCGCCAGGTACCAGAAGACCGGCCGGCACAGCCGCTGCGCGCGGGCGACCAGCCAGGTCCCCCAGGACTTGCCCGCATGCCAGCCATAGGCACCGGCGGCCCCGCCGGCGAGGAAGAACAGCGGCATGACCTGCACGACCCACGTCACCGGGGCCAGAGCCGGAATCTCACCCAGGATGTTGCCGATCCGCACGCCGCCGGCGTCGATGGTGGCCAGCAGCAACGCGCAATGACCGAACATGACCACGAGGAGCGCGCCGAGGCGGGCGACGTCGACGGCGCGGTCGCGCGTCGCCGGGGTGTCGGCGGCCAGTTCGTCGGCGCCGGCCAGGGGTTTGGTGAGCGACATGCGTTCAGGATGCCCCGACGGTCGCCCGGCGGGCTTGAGTAGTACTACGCGACGCGCTACTTGATTGCGACGACCATCGAGTCCGGCCCCACCAGCGGTTCGACGTAGCTGTCGCGGAAGCCGGCGTCGGCCATCCACCGGCGGCAGTCCGCGCCGGTGAAGTCGAAGCCGCCGACGTCTTCGATCAGCATGTTCAGACTCATCAGCAGTCCGAAGGCGTTCTGCCGCCGATCGTCGTCGATGATCGCTTCGTAGACGATCAGCGCCCCTCCGTCGGGAAGCGCGGAATGCGCGTTGCGCAGTAGCAGGCACTTCTTCTCGAGATCCCAGTCGTGCAGGATGTGCCCCATGATGATCACGTCGGCGCTGGCAAGGCGTCGGCGAAGAAGTCTCCGGGAACGAACCGGAGTCGGTTTTCAAGGCGGTGTTCGGCGACGTAGTCGTTGAAGACCGGCGCGACCGGGGGCAGATCAAATCCGCTGCCGGTCAGGTGGTCATGGGCCTGCGCGATCGCGACCGCGACGGCGCCCTGCGCGCATCCGACGTCGACGAAACTCGTATAGGTGCGCCACGGGAACTTCTCGGCCAACGCTTCGCCGGCCGCGCGGCTGAGTCCGCTCATCGCCGTCGTGAACTGGGCGAGCTTCTCCCGGTCGGAGTACACGGCCTCGAAGAATGCGCCGCCGCTCTTCACTTCACTTTGCGGCTCCCCCGTGCGCAAGGCTTCGGTGAGCGATCCCCAGAAGGTGTACAGACGGGCGTTCGCCATCTCCAGGACTCCGCCCATGTACGTGGGCTTCGCAGGGTCGAGGAACAGGTCGGTGGCCGCGGTGTTGCAGTACCGGCCTTCCACGCGATCCAGCATTCTCAACGCGACGAGGGCGTCGAAGAAATCGCGTGCGCCGCGCGGGTGGATACCGAGGTGGTCGCGCAGGTCGTCGCCGGTGAGGGGTCCTGCCTGGCTGAGCAGGCCGAACACCCCCAGTTCGACCGCGCTGAGGAGCGTCTTGGACCCCCAGAACGCCGTTCCCAACTGCATGATCGCATCGGGTGTGACGGCGCCGTCGCTGCCCGCGATCGACATTGCAGACCTCACTTCCGTAGAGCCGAGGCATTACGTCCGTGCTGCCGTTTGATTGTCGTCTCTTCGGCGCGAAGCTTCCACGTTGAATTTTTCCGAGGCAACTATCTGCTGCGTCAGAAATGCTGTGGCGCAACGTCATCGAGCAAGGCGCGGTACGCATTCTCACGTTCGGTGAACGCAGGTGAGGTGATCGCGCCGAAGGCCGCGGCATCGCGGGCGAACCGGGCCGCCGCCGCATCCAGTGCATCGGGACCCTCGAGGCGGAAGCAGCTCGGCGCGAGGGGCCCGAAGAGCAGCGCGCGGGTGAGCTCCGGCCAAGTGTCGATCATCGGTTCGACGCCCGCGGCCCGGGCGAACGTCAACGCCACGAGATTCATCCGGGTCTTCTGCGGCAGCCCTCGGCGCGAGCGGTACGCCTCGATCGCGCGGCGTTGGTCGTCATCGCTCGGAGCGGAGACCGTGCCGCCCCACGTGTAGGCGACCCAGCGGGCCTGCAACTCGAGCGGCACGAAGTAGCCGCCGGACTGGTCCCACATCCCCATGAACGCCAGGCCGGGAAGGTCGGGATGGAAGGTATAGCGATCGGAGTCGAAGTGCACGGCGTCCATGTCAAGCACTGCGCGGATCTCGTTGTCCAGGAACGGCATCGACAGGTCGAATCCGGTACCGAAAAGGATGCCATCGAACCACTCGGCGTGCCCGTCGGCAAACGTCACGACCCTACCCTTGACCGACGTCATCCACGGGCGCACTCCGATCCGGCCTTCGGCCACCAGGGGCAGGTAGTGCTGACTGAGCGTGATGCCGGCGGCGAACAGCGACGGATCGGGCGCCGGGGCGCCGTACTGCTGCGGGGTTCCGCCGGCGTCGACGACGATCTCTTTGAGCTGACGGTCTATCTCGGCAACCGGCAGTGTCTCGTCGGCAAATGCCCCGTAGCGGGTGAAGATCCGGTGATCGGACGGAACACCGGCGGCGAACTTCGGTAAGACATAACGCTGGCGGCGCTGAGTGACGACGACGTCGACGCCGTGTTGGGCCAATTCGGAGGCGATCTCCAACGCGCTCACGGCGCAGCCCGCGACAAGGACACGTTTACCGCAGTAGTCGGTGGGACCGCGGTAGTGGAATGTCGGTCGGGCTCCAGCGGAGCCGGAAAAGGTGGGCAGACCGTCGACGGCCGGGATGGCGGGCGACTGAAAGCGCCCGGTGGCGACGACGACCCGCTCGTATCGCTGCTCGGTGCCGGCGGCGGTGACCAGCCAGCCGCCGTCGCCACGACGAAGGCTCGTCACCGGGGTGAGGAACCGGATCCGTCGGGTCAGATCGAACATCTCGGCATAGCGGTGCAGATAGCGAAGGACCTCGCGGCCGGCAGGAAAAACGGCACCGTCGTCTGGGTCGAGGTCGCTGAACGCGGTCAGGATGCGGCTGGTGTTGGTGTGCATGTCGGGCCAGACGCCGCTGCAGCCCGGTTCACCGGTCCACTGCCCGCCGAGCTGGGCGCCCCGCTCGTAAATGGTCGGCTCGAAGCCCTGGGCGGTCAGCCACCGCGCCGCGACGAGTCCGCCGGGGCCCGCGCCGATGACCGCCACGTCACCCTTTTGCGACGCCCTCGCCGGCGCCGAAGTCGGCATGCGGGGAATGTACTGCGGATCGGTGCCGCTACCGCGCTGAATCGGCCCGCCACCGTTGGGGTGGCGGGCCGATCGTTGGGGGGGTCAGGGCAGCCGGGCCAGCACCGGCAGCTTGCCGGCGGGCAGTCCCGGGCGGATGCCGGTCTGAGCGCGCTGCGGTGCGGTGGTGATCACGATCTTGCCGCCGCGGCAGGAGACGATCTTGCCGTCGACGAAGACGTCCTGGCCGTCGTCGATCGGAATGGGATAGCCGTCGGAGTCGGTGTAGGTGCAGCCACCGCCGCCGGGGGTGGGTTCGTTGTCGACGGCGTAGGCCGTCGCCGGTGCGAAGACGAAGACGGCGAGGGCGCCGATGAGGGTGGCGGCGTACTGGATGCGGGTCGTGCGGCGGGTGATGGTCATGTCGGGTGTTCCTCTCGGGGGCGGTGCGGGTGTTGAGAAATGATTGCGATTCGACCAGGGGCTGCGTAATCGCCGCGAGGTCAGATTCCGCGCATGTGCGGAGAGGTTTTCCTATCTCCGCGGTAAGGGTCCGTGCCTGGTGTCGAAGATTCCGAAGCTTGACGGCCGACCGGCGTGGGTATTACCGCCAAAAGGCTCACAGGGGAGGCGACAACGATGTCAGAGCAGCAAGAGCACGAGTCCGGCCAGTGGAACGTCGCGGCGAAGGACAACCTGGTCTACGTCGAGCGAGCGAACGACAGCGGGGAGCTGCTGTTCGGCGACTCGCTCGAACCTCACGAAGCGCGCCAACTCGCGCGGGCGCTGACCAAGTTCGCAGACAAGCTCGACGAAAGCCCTCAGACCAAAGATCGGGAGGAGTCGTCCGATTCCGATTCCGACTCAGAAGATGAGGATGAATCGAAGGATAAGGACTCTTCTGACGAGGACGACGATGACGGCGATGGCGGCGACGACTCGGACGAATCCTCATCTTGATCGGTCAATCCTGTTGACAAGCAACGGTTCCGGGGTAGATTCCGACGTCTGAGTCAGTTGGTGAGTGCCCCCGCGGTAACGGTGCACATCCGGGGGTGGCCATGAATCGTTACCAGATGCAGCGTCCATCGTTATCAGAAACACCGGACGACATCTTCCCGTCGGTGGCCACCCTGCTGCACGATTACTTCACGCGAAGCGATGCACGGGGACATCGCCTCGCGAGTGATCGGTTGGACACGGCGGTCATGGGGAGGATTACATGCGCCAACCAGCGAGGGCATTCGGTGCTGCGATGGTCTGTCTTCTGGTCGCCGGGTGTGCGAGCTCGGTCGGCAATGCGGTCACGCCCACGCCCACCCAGACGCTGATACCGCGGCCTCTCGTGGAGCGCGAACTGGATGAGTTGCTCCTGAACCCGGGAGAACTGAACGTCGCGATGGGGTCACAGACGCTGGAGGTCACCAGCGCTGCGAGCGCAATGTCGGACAACAGCGCGACGATGGAGCCACGCGAGTGCCTCGGCATCGACGGGGCGGCGGAGGCGCCGGTGTATGCCGAGAGCGGGTTCCAGGCGGAACGGGACCAGAGCCTGAACGACGGCGACAAGTTCGCCCACTACGTGAAACAGGCGGTCGTGCTGTATCCGCTCGTGAAGAAAGCCCGCGCCTTCTTCGATGCTTCCGCGGAGCAATGGCCGGCCTGCCACGAATACACCCACCTGCAGAGCGGGACCAAGTGGACCGTCGGGCCCATCAGCAATGCCGACGACGTGCTGAGCACCGTCGCGACGCTGCAGGAGGCCGCCGCACCGGGGTGGGCGTGTGGCCACGCGATCGCGCTGGAGAACAACGTCATCATCGACGTCAACACCTGCAGTCCCAACCCGGGCGACTCGGCCGTGCGGATCGCCAAACAGATCGCGGAGAAGGTGACCGGGCGTTGGTGATGGTGCGTCCCGCCCGCCACTCCGCGGTATGTGGTGACGCCTGGATCGCAGCGCTCAACGAATCGGAGCGCCACCGCAATCGTGGGCGTTTCGTGTCGCGGGCGACCCCTGGGGTATCGTTCCCTCGCGTCCCTCGAGATGTCTCGGCGGACGAGCGGGCTGTGGCGCAGCTTGGTAGCGCACTACACTGGGGGTGTAGGGGTCGCAGGTTCAAATCCTGTCAGCCCGACCGCAAATCACGGCGCATCATGGGAGCGCAACTAGGTAGTGTTGCGTCATGCGGCGGTACACGGACCCGCAGCTGACGGCGGCAATCCGCACGTCCCGATCATGGCGCGGCGTTCTGCGTGCACTCGGCTTGTCGGCCACCTCATCCACCGCCATGCGCTCGGTCCGCCTTCACGCCGATCGTCTGGGGCTCGACTACAACCACTTCACAGGTCAGCGGCGCTGGACCGACGCGCAACTCGCCGCGGCGGTCACCGCCGCCTCGAACTGGACCCAGGTTGCTGAGATTCTCGGGCTGGCAGGCGGTTCGAGCACGACGACCATCCGTGGCCACGCGGCCCGGCTTGGCCTCGACACCGCACACCTCCGCACGCCGAAAACGTCCCAGCCTGTGACCGCGACCATGCACCCGCAGCAGAGCAATCTCGCCCGCGCGGGGTCTCTGACGGCCGCAGCGTGGTTCGAGCTTTGTGGGTGGTGTGTCTCGTGGCCTCTGGAACCGTGTCGATACGACCTTCTGGTTTCGAGGGACGGGAACACCCACCGGATCCAGGTCAAGACGACAACGGTGAAGCAGGGTGCTTCGTGGACCGTCTGGATCTCGAGCACCGGCCGAAAGCGCACGACATACGACCCCGATGAGATCGACTACTTCTTCGTCGTCGACGGAGATTTCGACTACTACCTGATCCCAGTGGCGACCGTCGGAGGACTGACCGCCATTCAGTTGTCGGCGTACCAGAACTACCGGCTCGCCCGAGACATTCCCCGGGGTTCAAGGGAGGAGGCCGATCGTTCTACGCCGTGATCGCTTCGCGGAGATTCGCCTACCGAGCTGCGCTCGGCACCGCCTCGACCTCCTCGGTCGCCGGTACCGGCTCAACCGGCCGGCGGTGCCGCCACGCCACGTAAAGCGCTGCAGCCCAGGCGATCACGATCAGCGTGTAGACCCCTGTCGACCACGGCCACTGGATACCGAAGTAGTGCACCAGCTTCTGGCTGTTGGTCAACACGATCACACCGCCGACGGCGGTACCCAACAGTGCGGGCCGGATCCGGCTGACGAGCCAGGCCGCGAACGGGGCGGCGACCACCCCACCCACCGCCAGACCGAGCACCACCGGAAGGTTCTGCACGAACTCCTCGCGAAGCCCCACCCCGAATCCGACCGACGCCGACGCCGCCACCAGGAACTCCGACGCACTGACCGACCCGATCACCGTGCGCGGCGCGGTCTTACCGCGGGACAGCAGAGTGCTCGTCGTCACCGGGCCCCAACCACCGCCACCGGATGCGTCGATGAACCCGCCGAAAAGCCCGAGCGGGCTGAGGAACTTCACCGTGTGCGGCGTCTCGCCGTGTCGCATCACCGGAGGGTTGCGCAGCGAGAACCGCAGCAGCACGTAAACCCCGATCGCGACCAGGATGGCAGCCATCAGCGGGGCGGCGTGCTCGGTCGACAGCGACGACAGCACGGTCGCACCGGCGAAGGCCCCGATCGCACCGGGCAGACCCAACTTCAGCACGATCGACCAGTCGATGTTCTTGAACCGCCAGTGCGACAGGCCCGACGCCAGCGTTGTGCCGACCTCCGCCAGGTGCACGGCCGCGCTCGCCTGCGCGGCGCCGAGTCCGCTCAACACCAGAAGCGTCGAGGCCGTCACGCCGAACGCCATGCCCAGCGCGCCGTCCACCAACTGCGCTCCGACACCGACGAGCGTGAATATCAGAAGCGAACGCATACGTTCGGCTGCTTTCGGAAGTGGTCAGCGCGATGAGCGCGACGGACGGACAGGTGGGCGCGAAATCAGATGCGCGCGCGACACCACTCGTCGAAGGCGATGATTCGCCGTGACGGCCAGAACGGCTCGAGGGCGCAGAGGGCCGACGGCGCGGTGCGGAATCGGCGTTCGGCCACCGGCGCTCCCCTCTCCTGGTCAGACGGCTTCATGCCACCGTACCGAAGTGCTCTAGACAGTCAGCAATCGGTACAGACCGATGATTCCCACCACCACGATGACCGCACGCAACGCGTTGGGTGACAGTCGACGGCCGTAGCGGGCCCCGAGAAAGCCACCGACCAGCGAGCCGGCCGCGATCAGGCCCGCCGCCGCCCAGCTGATCCGGTCGAACGCCACCAGCGTGTACGCCACCGCGGCCACCACGTTGACCACCAGCGACAGCAAGTTCTTCGCGGCGTTCATGCGCTGCATGTTCTCGGGCAGCAGCGCGCCCATCGCGGCGATCAGCAGGATCCCCTGCGCCGCGGTGAAGTAGCCCCCGTAGATCCCGACCGCGAACGTCGCGAAGACGACGGCGGCCATCCGCCGCTGCGACACATGCTCGGCGGACTGCCCGGCCGCTTCGGCCCGTCTCCGCGCATACGACTGGATCCGTGGGCCGATGACCACCAGCATCAGCGCCGCGATCAGCAGCACGGGCACTACCTGCTCGAACACCGTCTCCGGCAGGTGCAGCAGCAGCCACGCGCCGAGCATCGCTCCCGCGAACGACGCCGGGATCTGCCAGCGCAGCCGGTGCCACTGCCCCCGCAGTTCGCGGCGGTATCCCCAGGTACCCGACACCCCGCCGGCCACCAGACCGATGGCGTTCGACATCGTCGACGTCACCGGCGGATATCCCAGCGCCACCAGCGTGGGGAAGGTGATCAGGGTGCCGGAGCCGACGAGCGTGTTGATCGCGCCGGCTCCCAAGCCCGCCAATGCGATGAGGACCATGTCGACGACGGGCACTGGCGCAACTCTACTAAGCGGTTTCGGTGCGGTACTGGTCGCGCAGCGATTGATTACGCACCGAAATCCCCATCACCGTGAGCGCGATCCCCGCTTCTCGCGCATCCGCACGTTGATCCGAATCGGGCTGCCTTCGAAGCCGAACGTCTCGCGCAGTCGTCGCTCCAGGAACCGCCGGTAGCCCGCCTCCAGGAAGCCCGACGTGAACAGCACGAACGTCGGCGGCCGAGCGGTCGCCTGGGTCGCGAACAGGATCCGCGGCTGCTTACCCCCGCGCACCGGCGGCGGATGCGCCGCGACCACTTCCTTGAGGAACGTGTTCAGCCGGCCCGTCGGCACGCGGGTGTCCCACGATTCGAGCGACTTCTCCAGGGCGGGCACCAGCTTCTGCACCGCGCGGCCGGTCTTGGCCGAGATGTTCACCCGCGGCGCCCACTGCAGCTGCACGAGCTCGCGGTCGATCTCGCGGTCCAGCAGATACCGCCGATCCTCGTCGACCAGGTCCCACTTGTTGAACGCCAGCACCAGCGCCCGGCCCGCCTCGATCACCATCGACAACACGCGCTGGTCCTGCTCGGTCAGCGGTTGCGACGCATCGATCAACACGATCGCCACCTCGGCTGCGTCGATCGCGCCGTGCGTGCGCACCGACGCGTAGAACTCGTGCCCGCTGGCCTGCCCGACCTTGCGCCGCAGACCCGCGGTGTCGACGAACCGCCACAGCTTGCCGTCCATCTCGATCAGCGAGTCGACCGGATCGACCGTGGTGCCCGCGACGTCGTGCACCACCGAGCGCTGATCGCCCGCCAGCCGGTTCAGCAGTGAGCTCTTGCCCACGTTCGGCTTGCCCACCAGTGCGACCCGGCGCGGTCCTCCCCCGCCGCTCGACATCTCCGACACCGTGGGCAGGGCCTCGATCACGGTGTCGAGCAGATCGGCCACCCCGCGGCCGTGCATGGCGCTGATCGGATGCGGCTCGCCGAGACCCAGCGACCACAGCATCGCCGCGTCGGATTCTCCGCGCTCGCTGTCGACCTTGTTGGCCGCCAGGAACACCGGCTTACCCGCACGCTGAAGCAGTTTCGCGGCCGCCTCGTCGGCGGAGGTCGCACCGACCACCGCGTCGACGACGAAGACGATCGCGTCGGCAGTGCGCATGGCGACCGACGCCTGCTCGGCCACCAGCTGCTGCAGGCCCTTCGCGTCGGGTTCCCAACCGCCGGTGTCCTGCAGGACGAACCGACGGCCCAGCCACAGCGCGTCATAGGAGACTCGGTCGCGCGTCACCCCGGGCACGTCCTGCACGACGGCTTCGCGCCGGCCCAGGATGCGGTTCACCAGCGTCGACTTACCGACGTTGGGGCGCCCGACGACGGCAACGACCGGAGGCGCTGCCGCCGCCTCCTCGATGGCTTCCGCGACATCTTCGGCGATCTCCCAATCGCTTTCGTCGACCCAGGTGCCGTCCTCGCTCATCGCTGCGCTCCCGCCCGCTCTCGCACGAGGTGGGTCAGATGCTCGATCACCTCGGGTTGCGTCATCGCGCTGGTGTCGACGACGACGGCATCGTCCGCGGGCCGCAATGGCGACACCGCTCGCGTGGAGTCCAGATGATCGCGACGTTTGACGTCGGCCAGCACCGCCTCGTAATCGTCGGCCAGCCCGGCCGTCTTGTTCTGGTCGTTGCGGCGCCGCGCCCGCTCCTCGGCCGACGCGGTCAGGAAGATCTTCACGTCGGCGTCGGGTAGCACCACCGTGCCGATGTCACGGCCCTCCACGACGACGCTGCCCTGCCCGGTGGCGAGCTGCCGTTGGATGTCGACGAGCCGCGTGCGCACCGCGGGCACCGCCGAGACCGCCGACACCGCCTTGGTCACCGCGGCGCCGCGAATCTCGGCCGAAACGTCTTCTCCGTCAAGGTAAGAGCGGTCTTCGTCGGGGTCGTGGCCCACCGCGAGTTTGGCATCAGCTGCCGCTGCGGCGATGGCTTCGGTGTCGGCGAGGTCGACCCCTGCCCGCAGCACGGCCAGCGTCACAATTCGGTACATGGCTCCGGTATCGAGATAGCGTGCGTGCAGTTCACGCGCCAAACCCCTTGACACCGTTGACTTCCCGGTTCCGGCGGGACCGTCGACGGCGACCACCAGTGACGTCACAGGCCGACCGCCTTGTACAACTCGCCGAGCTCCTTCTGCGTCAGCACCCGGATGCTGCCCGGACGCTGCTCACCCAGCGCGACCGTGCCGATGTGGGTCCGCACCAGCTCCTGCACGGGGTAGCCGACGGCGGCGAGCATCCGGCGCACGATCCGCTTGCGGCCCTCGTGCAACGTCACCCGCACCAGCGTTTTGCCGGGAGCCTTGTCGACGACGGCGAAGTCGTCGACACGAGCGGGCCCGTCGTCGAGTTCGACACCGTTGCGCAGTTCGCGTCCCAGCCCGCGCGGCACCGCGCCCAGGACGGTGGCCAAATAGGTCTTGGGCACCTCGAACGACGGGTGCATCAGCCGGTGCGCCAGCTCGCCGTCGTTGGTCAGCAACATCAGCCCCTCGGTGTCGGCGTCGAGCCGACCGACGTGAAACAGCTTCTTGTTGCCCCGGACCCGGTGCTCGACGAGGTCGCCGATGCACGGGCGGCCCCGGTCGTCGGACATCGTCGAGTGCATGCCTTTGGGTTTGTTGATCGCCAGGTGCACCAGGGTGTCGTCGACCGTGACCCGCGCGCCGTCGACCCGGATCACCGAGACATCGGGATCGACGCGAGTGCCCAGCTCGGTGACCACACGGTCGTCGACCTCGACGCGGCCGTCCCTGATCATCTTCTCGGCCACCCGGCGCGACGCAATTCCGGCCTGCGACAACACTTTCTGCAGTCGCACGCCCTCGGACTCAGCCATTTGCATCGGTGTCCACGTCGAACGACAGCGGCTGTTCGGGCGCCGGGGCGCCGCTGAGTTTGATGAAACGCGGGTCCTCGTCGAGGGTTTCGCTGAGGTCGTCGATCACGTCGACGTCGGGCAGCAGCGGCGCGATGTCGGGAAGATCGGCCAACGACGTCAGCCCCAGCCGTTCGAGGAACAGTTCCGTGGTGGCGAAAGTCACGGCGCCCGAGTCGGGATCGGTGCCCGCCTCGGTGATCAGGCCGCGGGCCATCAGCGTGCGCATCACCGCGTCGACGTTGACACCGCGCACCGCGCTCACCCGGGCCCGCGTCACCGGCTGCCGGTAGGCGACCACAGCCAGCGTCTCCAGCGCTGCGCGGGTCAGCTTCGAGCGGGCGCCGTCGAGCAGCAACCGCTCCACGTAGGGGGCGTAGCGCGACCGGGTGTACATCCGCCAGCCACCGCCGGCTTCACGCAGGTCGATGCCGCTGTCGCGGTCGGCGTACTCCTGCGCCATCGCCTGCAGTTTGGCCGCGACGCGGTAGGGCGGCTGCTCGATCGCGGAAGCGAGCTGCTCGACGGTCGCCGGTGTATCGACCACCAGCAGCAGCGCCTCGAGCACCGCGCCGAGTTCGCCGTCCTCCATCTCGGGCGGTTCGGCGACGTCGATCCCCAGATCGGCACCGTCGGCCGCGACGCCCCCGTGGTCGAGGTCCGTCGCGACCTCGTCGAGGTTGTCGTGGTCTTCGCTATCCATACTGCTCTTCTTCCACCGCCAGCTGTTGGTGTGTCGGCCGCTCACCGGTCCACGAAATCTGCAGCACACCAAGCGGTTCAGGTTGTTCGAATGCTACCGCCCTGGCGCGGTAGAGCTCGAGGAGCGCCAGGAACCGTCCGACGATCTCGATCGGGGCGTCGCAGTCGGCGACCAGATCCCGGAAGGACGCCCACTGGCCGATCCCGCGGCTCTGGAGCAACGCCATCAGGTTACCGATCTGCTCGGGCACCGACACCGCCGCATGGTGCAGGTGCTCGGTGCTCACCGTCGGCACCGGCCGCGGGGTGAACGCCGCCGCGGCGATCTGCGCGAAGTCCTGGGCGTCGACGCCGATCATCACTTCCGGCAGCAGCTGCGAAAAGCGCTCCTCCAGCGCGACGGCGCGCGGATAGCTGCGCAGCGCCGCGGCCTCCAGTTCGGCGAACATCTCGGCGACGTGTTTGAACGCGCGGTATTGCAGCAGCCGGGCGAACAGCAGGTCTCGGACCTCGAGCAGGGCGAGGTCCTCCTCGTCGTGCACCTCGCCGGCCGGCAGCAGCCGAGCGGCCTTCAGGTCGAGCAGGGTCGCGGCGATCACCAGGAACGCGGTGGTCTCGTCGAGCTCCAGCTGCCGGCCGATCGCCTTGGTGTAGGCGATGAAATCGTCGGTGACCTGGTGCAACGCCACCTCGGTGACGTCGAGGCGGTGCGCGAAGATCAGCTGCAACAGCAGGTCGAACGGGCCCTCGAAATTGCTCAGCCGAACCTGGAAACCCGACTGCGGAGATTCATCAGAATCCGGGGTTACCGCGGCCTCGGTCTCCGTCACCGGGTCATTCACGCGCCGAACCGGTGGATGACCTCGCGAGCCAGCGATCGATATGATTGCGCCCCACCGGATTTCGGCGCCCAAGTGGTGATCGGTTCACCGGCGACGCTGGTCTCGGGAAAGCGCACCGTACGGGTGATGACGGTGTCGAACACGAGGTCGCCGAAGCGCTCCACTACACGGGCCATGACTTCGCGAGAGTTTACGGTGCGCGGGTCGTAGCGGGTGATCAGGATGCCGCTGATCGACAGCTTCGGGTTCAGCCGGTCGTGCACCTTGTCGACGGTGTCGGTCAGCAGCGCCAGGCCGCGCAGCGAGAAGAACTCGCACTCGGTCGGGATGATCACCCCGTCGCTGCAGGCCAGGCCGTTCACGGTGAGCAAGCCGAGCGAGGGCTGGCAGTCGATCAGGACGTAGTCGTAGCGGTCCAGCACCGGGTACAGCGCACGGGCCAGCGACTGCTCCCGGCCCACCTCGTTGACCAGCTGGATCTCCGCGGCCGACAGGTCGATGTTGCTGGGCACCAGGTCCAGGTTCTTGACCCGGGTGTGAATCAGCACGTCGTCGATCGACACCCGAGGTTCGACCAGCAAGTTGTGCACGGTGTGTTCGAGTTCGTAGTGCGGCACCCCAAGGCCCGCCGACAGCGCGCCCTGCGGGTCGAGATCGACGAGCAGCACGCGGCGGCCGTACTCGGCGAGGCTGGCGCCGAGGTTGATCGTCGACGTGGTCTTACCGACCCCGCCCTTCTGGTTACACATCGCGATGACCTTGGCCGGGCCGTGCGTCGTCCTCGGCTCCGGTTCTGGGATGCTCCGCGGTGGACGGCCGGTCAGGCCAAGAGTTTCCGGCGTTTCGCCGCCCCCTGCGTCGTCGCTCATACCAGACCGTCGCTGGTCAGGCAGTTCACGGGCATGGCGGACATCCGGGCAAGTTTAACCACAGGAACGGCGCAGGTCAGCCAGACCCGCGGGCAACTTGACAGCCGATTGCACCGCGCCGCGTCCTAGGCTGACGCCATGGGCTTGAAGCAACGGATTCCGCTGCTGAGATGGTCGTTCCTGCGGATGGCCGTCGGGGCACGCAACATCTTCACCACCGGCCAGATCGGCGACGGCCGCGAGGCGGCGGCCCGCGATTACGTGCTGGCCAACGCGCGGAAGGGTGACATCGACGACGTCATCACCACGATCGACCGGTTCGCCTACGAGAAGTCCTTCCTGATCAACGTCGGCGACGAGAAGGGCGCAATCCTCGACGCCGCGGTGCGCAGCGCGAACCCGAACCTGGTGCTCGAGCTCGGGACCTACTGCGGGTACGGCGCGCTGCGACTGGCCAGGGCGGCACCGTCGGCGCGGATCTTTTCGGTGGAACTCGCCGAGGCGAACGCCGAGATCGCCCGCAGTATCTGGGCGCACGCCGGCGTGGCCGACCGCGTCACGTGCGTCGTCGGCACGATCGGCGACGGAGGTCGCACGCTCGAAGCACTGGCCTCCGACCACGGTTTCGGCCCGGGCCTGCTCGAGGTGCTGTTTCTCGACCACGACAAGGACGCGTACCTGACCGATCTGCAGAGCATCCTCGACCGCGGCTGGCTGCACCCCGGGTCGGTCGTCGTCGCGGACAACGTCAAGGTGCCGGGGGCGCCGAAGTACCGCGAGTACATGCGCCGGCAGCAGGGCAAGCTGTTCGACACCGTCGAGCACAAGACCCACGCGGAGTATCAGACGATGCTCGCCGACCTCGTCCTCGAGTCGCGATACCGGGGCTGACCGCGCTGGTTTCGGTGACCCTCAGCGCGCCCGCGGATGGGCGCCCGCCCAGACCTCGCGCAGCGCGTTGACGGTGACCATGGTGTAGATCTGCGTGGTCGTCACCGAGGCGTGGCCGAGCAGCTCCTGCACGACACGCACGTCGGCGCCGCCGTCGAGCAGATGCGTGGCGAACGAGTGTCGCAGCACGTGCGGTGACACCGCGGCGCTGATGCCGTCCCGCTCGGCGGCGTCCTGCAGTACCTGCCACGCGCTCTGCCGCGACAGCCGCCCGCCGCGGGCGTTGAGGAAGATCGCGGGGGTGCCCCGTCCGCGGCGCGCCAGATCCGGGCGGCCACGTACGAAGTAGGCGTCCAGCGCGGTGACGGCGGGCCTGCCGACCGGGACCAGCCGGTGCTTGCCCCCCTTGCCCCGCAGCAGGACCGAGCGCGCGTGGGTGTCGACGTCGTCGATGTCGAGCCCGACAGCCTCCGAGATCCGGGCCCCGGTCGAGTACAGCAGTTCGAGCAGCGCCCGATTACGCAGCGTGAGCGGGCTGTCGGCCTCGCTGTCACCACCCGCCGCGTCGAGCAGGGCGAGCACCTCGTCGATCGAGAGGCTCTTGGGCAGTCGCCGGCTCGGCGTCGGTGGCTTCACCTCCGAGGCGACGTCCAGCTCGGTCAGCCCCTCGGCGGCCGCGAAGCGGTGCAGGCCGCGCACCGCGATCAACGCCCGCGCCGCCGAGACCGCCGACAGCGGGGTCGTACCGGCCTCGGCATCCCCGCGGCGCAGCGCGACCAGGAACTCGCTGACATCGGTCTCGGTCACCTTGGTCAGGTCGTCGATGCCGCGCGCGGTCAGGTGGTCGATGTAGCGACGCAGATCGCGCCGGTAGGAGCTCAACGTGTTGGCGGCCGCACCGCGTTCGATGGTCAGGTGGTCGAGATAGCCCTGAACCTGACCTTCGAGCGCAGACGTGGCGGTCGTCACGGATGCCCCTGGCGCTGACCGAAGGCGGTGGGGCGGTCGGTCCACGGCGCGTCGACGCTCCTCAGCGCGTCCCGGTCCGTGACGGTGTAGGCGGCCAAAATACCGCTCACCGCAATGGAATTCACGATCTCGCCGGTGAACACCAATCGCACGGCCTCGTCGAGTGGATACCACCGCAGCGTCAGGTCGGCTTCCTCGTCGTGGGCATCGGGGCGCCCGACGTCGGTGAGCCCTGTGGCCAGATACACCCGCACGCTCTCGTCGCTGAAGCCCGGCGCCGAGTCCAGGTCGACCAGCACCCGCCAGTCGGTGGCCGACAGCCCGGCCTCTTCCTTGAGTTCGCGCGCGGCCGTGACGTGGGGCGGCTCGCCGCCGAGGTCGAGCAGGCCGGCGGGCAACTCCCACAGTCGCCGCCCCAGCGGGTGCCGGTACTGGTAGACCATCGCGATGTTGCGGTCCTCGTCCATCGCGAGCACCGCGACCGCGCCATAGTGCTCGACCACCTCGCGGCGGGCGGTGTGTCCGCCGGGCATGCGGACCTCGTCGGCGCGCAGCGCGAAGATCTTCCCGACGTAGAGGGTTTCGGAGGCGACGGTCTCGAAGTCGTGGTCAGCCACGGGTCGCGGGCTCTTGCAGCAGGGCTCCGACCTCGTCGGCATGCTCGACGCCGTTGGAACGCTGCTCGGGAATGTCCATACCGGGGAGCCGCTCCTCCGCCTTGTATTCGAGCGCCGCCCCCACGAACGCCACGAACAGCGGATGCGGCCGGGTGGGCCTGCTCTTGAGTTCGGGGTGCGCCTGGGTGCCGACGATGAAGCGGTGCACGTCGCGCGGGTATTCGACGAATTCGACGAGGTGACCGTCCGGAGACGTCCCGGAGAACCGCAGACCGCTCTCGGCGATGCGGTCCCGGTACTGGTTGTTCACCTCGTAGCGGTGACGGTGGCGTTCCGACACCTCCGTGGCCTCATAGGCTTCGGCGACGATCGAACCTGGTTCCAGCACAGCTGGATACGCGCCCAGACGCATCGTGCCGCCGAGATCGGCCTCCCCGGCGACGGCGTCGCGCTGATCGGCCATGGTGGAGATCACCGGGTGCGGGGTGGTCGGGTCGAACTCCGCGGAGTTGGCCTCGGCGATACCGACCGAACGGGCCGCCTCGATCACGATGCACTGCAGGCCCAGGCACAGTCCCAAGACGGGCAGACCCCGCTTGCGGGCGTACTGGATCGCGCCGATCTTGCCCTCGATACCGCGGATACCGAAGCCGCCCGGAATGAGTACGCCGTGCACGTCGGCCAGCGCCGCGGCCGCGTCGCCGTCGACCTCGCAGTCGTCGGAGGCCACCCAGCGCATCTCGACCTTCGCCCGGTGGGCGAACCCGCCGGCGCGCAGTGCCTCGGCCACCGACAGGTAGGCGTCTGACAAGTCGATATACTTGCCCACCAACGCAATTCGCACCGTCTCGTGCGGTTCGTGTACGCGCTGAAGCAGGTCGTTCCACTGCGTCCAGTCGACGTCGCGGAACGGCAGATTCAGCCGACGCACCACGTACGCGTCGAGTTCCTCGCGGTGCAGCACCTTGGGGATGTCGTAGATCGAGGGCGCATCGGGGGTGGAGATGACACCGTCGATGTCGACGTCGCACATCAGCGCGATCTTGTTCTTCAACGGTTCGGGAACGTCGCGGTCGCACCGCAGGATCAGCGCGTCAGGGGTGATACCGATGCTGCGCAGAGCGGCCACCGAGTGCTGTGTCGGCTTGGTCTTGAGCTCCCCCGACGGCGCCATGAACGGCACCAGCGAGCAGTGCAGGAAGAAGCAGTTCTCGCGGCCCACCTCGTGCCGGACCTGCCGCGCGGCTTCCAGGAAGGGCAGCGATTCGATGTCGCCGACCGTGCCGCCGATCTCGGTGATCACCACATCGGGGCGGCGGCCGTCGACGTCCGGCGCGGCCATCTCGAGGATGCGGGCCTTGATCTCGTCGGTGATGTGCGGAATCACCTGCACGGTGTCGCCGAGGTACTCGCCGCGCCGTTCCTTGGCGATGACCGACGAATACACCTGCCCCGTCGTGACGTTCGCCGATCCGGACAGGTTGCGGTCGAGGAAACGCTCGTAGTGCCCGACGTCGAGGTCGGTCTCGGCACCGTCCTCGGTGACGAACACCTCACCGTGCTGGAACGGGTTCATGGTGCCCGGGTCGACGTTGAGATAGGGGTCGAGCTTCTGCATCGTCACCTGCAGACCGCGCGCGGTGAGTAGCTGGCCGAGGCTCGACGCGGTGAGACCCTTACCGAGCGAGGAGACGACGCCGCCGGTGACGAAAAGGTGTTTTGTGGCCGTCTGGGGGTGCTTGCGTAAGGGTTTCACTAAGGGCACCTCCGTGACGACGGGCAGGGCTTACGTTTCTAGGCTGATTCCTAGTTTGGGGCCTGCCGACCCACGGAACCCCACCCTAACACCGAGGGCGACGCCGCGTCGGTGACGCGCCGACGGCTGCAGCGTCGGTGACGCGCCGACGGCTCCAGCGTCACTGCGGGACGGTGACCGACGTCGACCCCTGTCCGATGCCGTACTGGCCGGGCCGCCCGCCGTTGACCAGATCACTCAACGCCAGCACCGAGGTGATGCGCCCGGCCTCGGTGTCCACGTCGTCGACCGTGGTCACCGCCGCGGCCAGCGCTGGGTCCGAGCGGGTCACGGCGATGGCGGCGGTGCCCGACGCCGAGCCGTCGCGGCCCACCAGCACCGTGCCCGTGCCGTGCGGGGCCAGACCGCCGGCGAGTCGGGCGACGGTGGCGCCCTGGTTACCGGCATCGTCGCCGAGGGGGCCGCCGGTCACGATCAGCGCGGTGTTGGCCGCGCCGACCCGATCGCCGTAGGTGATGAAACCGGTGTCCCGCAGCGTCGCCAGCACCGTTTCGCGTTGGGTGTCGTCGACGGTCTGCACCTTGGGATCGCGGTTGATCAACAGTGCGATGCCCAGCAGGTCACCGGCCTGCGAGCCCTGGTCGACCGACGTCGTGCTCAACTGCTTGCCCGCGGGCACGATCGGCGAGTTGACCACCGACAGCAACTTTTCGGCGGCGTGGGCCTCGACGAACTGCGGCGTCAACCCCACGGTCCCGCTGACGATGCCGCCGGCCTGACCGACCAGTCGCGTCACCGCGTCGACGTCGTCGTCGGAGGCGTCGGGAGTGCGGAACAGCACCACCGATTTGTCGACGAACGTGTCACGCAGAATGCGCGGCGACATCTGCGAGTCGAACTCCCCTGCCGCACCGAGCTTTTCGTTGAGTCCGTTGCGCTCGTCGGTCAGGGTGTTGATCCGCTCCTGCAGTTCGTGCTTGTCGTCGCGCAGACCCGAGAGCACGGTGTTGGACAGCAAACCCGAACCGAGGGCGACACCGATGGCGAGCGCGAGGAACACCGCCGCGAGCGAAATCGCGTGTGTACGTAGGGATATCATGGGGTGCTCCTAGGTGACCCAGCCCTGGACCCAGAGCGAGAAGCGGTTCCAGTAATCGGCGATCCAGTCCAGCATCGCGGCGTCGACGCGCGCCACCCACAGCGCGACGATCACCGCGATCAGCACGGCGAGCACCAGCAGCGCGATCGCGCCGCCGGACACCCGGCTGCGGTACAGCGTGGCAACGGCTTTGGCGTCGACGAGCTTCTCCCCGACCTTGAGCCGGGTCAGGAACGTCGACGGGTTGCTCTGCTGGCGCGCCCGGTCGAAGAACTCCTCGATGCTGGCGGTGTGGCCGGCGGTGACGATCAACGACGCACCGTGGTGGTCACACAGCAGCAGCGCCAGGTCGGCCGCCGATCCCGCGGCGGGGAACGTCATGGCCCCGACCCCGAGGTCCTGGATTCGCTCGAGTCCGGCGGCGTGCCCGTCGGCGTCGGCGGGAAGCACCACCTGCGCCCCGCACCGCAACACCTCGGCGCTCATCTTGTCGGGGTCGCCGACGATGAGTTGCGGCCGGTAGCCGGCCTTACGGAGCACGTCGGCCCCGGTGCCGACGCCGACCAGCACCGGTTGGTACTCCTTGATGAACGGCTTGAGCGCCTTGAGGTCGACCGCGGCGTCGACGTCCTCGGCGACGATCACCACATGGCGCCGGTTGAGGTCGACGTCGATGTCGGGGATGCCGATCCCGTCGATCAGCAGCGGGCTCTCGCTGCGGATGAACTCGATGGTGTTGCCGGCGAAGGCCTCGAGGTGGGCCACCAGCCCGCTCTTGGCCTCGTGCATCAACTCGTGGATCTCGTGGTCGGTGCGCTCGGCGCCCTGCACGAGGCAGCGGTCGCCGGCGTAGACGCCGCCGTCGTGCAGCCGCACCCGCGCCCCGTCCTTGACCTTCTTGAAGACGTCCTCGCCGGTGTCGTCGATCAGCGTGATCCCGTTCGCGACCAGTACCTCGGGCCCGAGGTTCGGGTACCGCCCGGAGATGGACGGAGACGCGTTGACGACGGCCGTGACGCCGGACTCGACTAGCGCGTCGGCCGTGATCCGGTCCAGGTCGAGGGCGTCGATGACGACGATGTCGCCCGGGGTGATGCGTCGCAGGAGTCGGTCGATGTCGCGGTCGACCCGGGCCGTGCCGGTGATGCCCGGGCGTGAGCTGGCATTGCGAGATAGCAGCGCTGACATCTTCATGCGCCGATTTTGTCGAGATCAGCGGACTATCTGTCGGAGGCGCGCCGTATCATCTGTCCCTTTTGTCACACACGTAACACCTCAGTGGAACGGTTCGAACAACTCCACGAGGTTGCCGGACGGATCGCAGACCAAGGCCTGCCGGCCGCCGCGGCCGGTGATGACATCGGCGCGCAGCGCCACCCCTGCCTCGGCGAGCCGGCTCACGGCGTCGTCAAGGTCGTTGACTTCCAACTGGATTCGGTTCCATCCGCCGGGAGCGGGACGGCTGCCGTCGCTGAGCGACTGCCCCGCACCGCCGCCACCGCCGGGCGAGTTCAGCAGGAGCCGCAACTCGTCGCGACGGAGCATGGCGAATCCGGGTCCGGGGCGCATGGCCACTTCGAAGTGCAGCTGGTCGGTGTAGAAGCGGACGGCGGCGTCGACGTCGTCCACGATGTAGCGAACACTGGTGCCTGTCATAATCGCACCTCCCAACAGTTATGATACACCTATGTCCCAAAGTCGCCAGGCCGATCCGCGCGTCGAGCACTCCCGCAGGGCAATCCTGCGTGCCGCGCTCGATGAGTTCGCCGACGCCGGATATGCGGGTTTTCGGATGGAGTCGGTCGCCACCCGGGCACGGGTGGGCCGCAGCACCCTCTACCGGCACTGGCCGGACAAGGCGTCGCTGATCGCCGATGCGCTCGAGACCCTCAACGTCCAACCGAACCCGGCTCGCGAAGCACCCACGGGGACCTCCCGCGAGAGGGTCGAGATCCTGCTCGAGCACCTCGCCCGCGCCTTGAGCGACTCCGCGGTCTCGGCCTGTATCCCGGCCCTGGCGCACGCCGCGGAGACCGAGCCGGAGATCCGCCGGTTCTTTCACACGTATTCGGCGCAGCGACGCCGCCGGCTCACCGACACGATCACGTCGGGTGTCAGCGACGGGGAGTTTGCCGCGCGCGTCGATCCCGAGGCGGCGTCGGTGGCGCTATCGGGCGCGCTGTTCTACCTGCGGCTGGCGACCGACGAACCCGCCGACCCCGAGTTCCTCAGGGCACTGGTCGACACGGTGCTGGGCGGCTAATCGCCTTCAGCGCGCTCCTTCTGCGCCGCCTCCAGCAGCTCGCGGGCGTGGGCGCGCCCGCTGTCCGACTCGCCCAGCCCGGCCAGCATGCGCGCCAGCTCGGCCACCCGCTCGTCGTCGTCGAGGCGACGCACCCCGCTCGCCTTCTTCCCGCTGTCTCCCCCGACGACGAGGTGCACGTCGGCGTACGCGGCCACCTGCGGCAGATGGGTGACGACGATGACCTGATGGGTCCGGGCCAACCGACCCAGCCGGCGGCCGATCTGAACCGCGGCCCGTCCCCCGACTCCGGCGTCGACCTCGTCGAACACCATCGTCGTGCCCTCGGCCGACGCAGACAGCACGACCTCGAGCGCCAACATGACCCGCGAGAGCTCACCTCCGGAGGCGCTCTTGTGCAGCGGCAGCACGTCGGTGCCGTGTGCGCTGAACCCGAACTCGACGTTGTCCACGCCGTCACGCCCGGCATGCACGGTCTGCCCCGTGGGCAACACGACGGGCGCCGAGTCGTCGGCACGGGCCAACAGCGGACCGACCGACACGGTGAATACCGCGCCGGTCATGGCCAGCCCGGACAGTTCCGCGGTGACCGCCTTGGCCAGCCCTTTGGCCGCTTTGGTGCGTGCCTTCGTCAATTCGGCTGCGGCGGCGACGACTTTCGTCTCGAGTTCGTCGACGCGTCGCTGGAGACCGGCCAGCGCTTCCTCGGACACGTCGAGCTGTGCCAGGCGCTCCCGTGACTCGCGGGCCCACTCGAGAACGCCATCGATGTCGGCGGCGTACTTGCGGGTGAGGGAACGCAGTTCGGCCTGGCGCGCCAACTTCGTCTCCAGCGCGCTGGTGTCGGTCGGCAACCCCGACAGGTAGGTGCCGAGTTCGCTGCTGACGTTGGTGATCACCGCAACGGCTTCGCTGAGCTGCTTGGCCAGCGCGGTCAACGCGGTGTCACCCGTCGACTCAAGCGCCGACTTGGCCTGTGCGACACCATGAGTCGCCGACATCGCGTCGGGTGTGGGGTCGTCGGGGCCTGCCAGCGCGGCCCGGGCAACCTGCGCGGCATCGCGCAGGGCATCAAGTTCGGAGAGCCGCCGGATGTCGTCGACGAGCGCATCATCCTCGCCGGGTTGTGGTGCGACGGCGTCGATCTCGTTGAGCCCGAATTTCAGCCGGTCGGCCTCCAGCGCCAGCTCGCGCGCCCGCTGTGTTCGGTCCAGCAGGTCGCGTCGGGCCGCCAGCCACTCCTCGCGCATGCGCCGGTACCGCTTCAACTGCGTCTCGACATCGGCGAACCGGTCGAGCGCGGCGCGTTGTTCCTCGGGCCGCATCAACCGCAGCTGGTCGTTCTGCCCGTGCAGCGTGAGCAGTTCGGCGGTGAAGCCGCTCAGCGATTTCGCCGGGACGCTGCGGCCCCCGAGGTAGGCCCGCGACGGGCCGTCGCGGCTGACCGAGCGGGCGGCGATCACGCTGCCGTCGTCGTCGCGTTCGGCGCCCGAGCTCTCCAGGATCTCGTCGACGTGCGACGCCACGCCGTCACCGAGTTCGGTTGTGGTGAAACGTCCTTCGACCACCGCGCGGTTGGCGCCGGATCGCACCCGGGTGGCGTCGGCGCGGGCACCGCCGAGCAGGTGCAGCCCGGTGACCACCATCGTCTTGCCCGTGCCGGTCTCGCCGGTCAGCACCGTGAAACCGCGGTCGAACTCGGCGGTCGCGGTGCTGATCGCACCCAGTGACTCGATACGGATTTCGGAAAGCACTACTGACCGCGCCACCCCGTGACCGGCAATCGGAACTTGCGCACGAGGCGGTCGGTGAATGGTGCGCTGTCCAGGCGCACCCACTTCACCGGGGTCCCGCACCGGGTGACCTCCAGCCGTCCCCCGGCGGGCACCACCATCTCGCGACGGCCGTCGCAGAACACCAGCGCGTCGTGCCCGTCGGCTTCCACCTCGATCGCGATGGCCGCCTCGGGACTGGTGACCATCGGGCGGGCGAACAGTGCGTGAGCGTTGTTCGGCACCACCAGAATTGCCTCCAGCTCGGGCCACACGATCGGGCCGCCGGCCGAGAACGCCCACGCCGTCGACCCGGTCGGCGTCGCCACGAGCACACCGTCGCAGCCGAACGACGACACCGGGCGACCGTCGACCTCGAGCACCGCTCCCAGCACCCCAAGGCGGGGTCCCTTTTCGAGGCTGGCTTCGTTGAGGGCCCAGCCGCGGTCGACGATCTCCCCGTCCACCCGAACCACGACGTCGAGCGTCATGCGCTCCTCGACGCGGTAGTCACGGTTGACGACACGCTCGAGCACCGTGTCGATGGAGTCGGCCTCGGCCTCGGCGAGAAAGCCGATGCGACCGAGATTGACTCCCAGCACCGGGATTTCGACGTTGCGCGCGAGTTCGGCGGCGCGCAGGAACGTGCCGTCGCCACCGAGGACCAGGACGAGTTCGCACCCCTCGGCGGCGCGCTCCTGGGCGTCGACCACCTCGATCTCCACGCCGAGTGCGCGCATGTCGTCGGGCGACAGGTGCACCGGTCCGCGGTCGACGGCCTCGGCCGAGAGAACCTTGAGTCCGATCCCGTTGTCGCCGAGAGTTTTCTGCACGCGTCGAGCGACCTCGGCGACTTCATCGCGTCCGGTGTGTACCACCATCAGGATCGTGCGGTCGGCGTTCACTGCGGTCCCTCCGCGATAGCGGTGTGCACGGCGTCTTCGAGCTCGTCGCCCGCGAGCCCGGTGTCTTTTCTCAAGTGCAGGAAGTATTCGACGTTGCCGGACGGGCCGGGAAGCGGGCTCGCGGTCACCGCGACGGGACACCAGCGCATCTCGGCGGCGCAGCGAGCCACCGCGAGGACGGCGTCGGCGCGCAGTGCCGGTTCGGAGACCACACCTCCGGCGCCGACCCGGTCCTTGCCGACCTCGAACTGTGGTTTCACCATCGGAACGATATCGGCGTCGGGTGACGCGCACGATGTCAGCGCCGGCAGCACTGTGGACAGCGAGATGAACGACAGGTCGGCGACGATCAGGTCGACGGCACCGCCGATCGCGTCGGATGTCAGCTCGCGGACGTTGGTGCGTTCCATCACGGTGACCCGTGGGTCGTTGCGCAGCGACCAGGCCAGTTGGCCATAGCCGACGTCGGCGGCGATCACCTCGCGGGCGCCGCGGTCGAGCAGCACCTCGGTGAAGCCGCCCGTCGAGGCGCCGGCGTCCAGGCATCGCCTGCCGTCGACGGAGACGCCGAAGGCGTCCAGTGCGCCGATCAGTTTGTGCGCGCCTCGCGACACCCAGGTGCGTTCATCGGTGCCCTCGACCGTGAGGTTGGACGTGATCGCGACGGCGGTGGCGGGCTTGGCGGCGGGCATTCCGTCGATGCTCACCCGTCCCGCGCCGATCAGCTCGGCCGCCTGCTGGCGAGATCGGGCCAGTCCCCGTCGCACCAACTCGGCGTCCACTCGCGCGCGCCGTGCCACGGCGCTCAGCCCTTCTCGACCGACTCGAGCGCCTGCACGAGCACGTCGTGCGCCTCTTCCAGCCGTGCCGCGAGCAGTTCGATGTCGGCGTCGGCCAGGTTGACACCCTCCTGCGCGGGGTCGGGCAGATCTGCCAGCAACTCCGCGATCCGGGCGCGAATCTGTTCGGGGTCGGTACTCATGTCGTGGTTCACGCTAGCTGATTCGGCTGGGGAAGCAGGGACCACCGCTGCAGGGCCTGGCGCGCGGTGTCGTCACCGGCGCTGACGGTCACCGGCCGGCCGTCGATGCCGGCGTTCCACGCGGCGTGGGCGGTGGCCCGCACGACCGATAGCGCATCCCCGGGGTCGTCGCCGGTGGAGCGCACGGTCACCGACGACGAGTCGGCGTCGACGCGCCAGGCGGGGTGGTCTCCGATGCGCAGCGCGTCGGCCGCGGCGTCGAGCGATCGCAGGTCGGCGGCCAGATACGTCGGCCGTTCGGATACCCGGGCGCGGATGAGGTCGGCGGCGGTGCTGACGCCGGTGAGCACGAGCAGGCTGGGCAGCCCGGCGGCGTTGGCGCCGGCGATGTCGGTGTCGAGGCGGTCGCCGACCACCAGCGGCCTGTGAAATGTGCCGCGGGCCAATGCATCGGTGAGCAGGGTCGGCTGCGGCTTGCCCGCCACCTGCGGTTCGCGCTCGGTCGCCACGCGCAACGCGGCCACCATGGAGCCGTTGCCGGGCAGCAGGCCACGTTCCGAGGGCAGGGTCAGGTCGACGTTGGCCGCCACCCACAGCACGCCGGCGCGGATCGCCAGGGCCGCCTCCGCCAGGTCGGGCCAACCGGTCTGCGGTGAGTGTCCCTGAACGACCGCGGCCGGTTCGTCCGACCACTGCCGGACGGGTTCGAGGCCCACGCGGCTGACCTCGGCGGCAAGCGCATCCGTTCCTACGACGAGAACTTTTGCACCAGAGGGTAATTGGGCGGCGAGCAACCGTGCGGCGCTCTGTGCGCTGGTGACGACGTCGTCGGCGACGGCACTGAAACCCAGGGCTTTCAGATGCTCGGCGACGTCGGTCGGTTCACGCGAGGCATTGTTGGTGACGTAAAGGGTCCGGGCTCGGATAGTCGCCAAGGTCTCGACCGCACCGACGGTGGCCTCGTGGCCACGGAACACGGTGCCGTCGAGATCCAGGAGGAGGCAGTCGTGCTCTTCGGCGAGTGCGGTCACCTCAGGAGAGCTCCGTAATGCGCTCTTCGGCGTCGGTCGCACCCTCCAGATCGGCTCTCGCGGCGTTGATGAACCATCGCAGCGCTTCCTCGTTGCGACCAAGGGCGAGAAGCGTTTCGGCGTACACATAGAAGAGCCGCGCCGCGGTGTGTCCCGTCCGCGTCGCATCCAGCTGGGGAGTCGACAGGAGCGCCAGGGCTTGCTCGTGTTGGCCGAGATCCGAGCGGGCGCCGGCCACGACGATCCGCAACTCGTCAGCCTCGTCGCCGGTGAGTTGAGCGGCTTCCGGGCTGCGAGCGAGTTCGATCGCGCGTTCCGGGCGTCCGACGCCGCGTTCGCAGTCGGCGATCAGCGCCAGCAGTGATGATCGACTGCCCATCCGCCGAGCGGCGCGGAGTTCGGCAAGGGCCTGCGTCCAGTCCCCGCAGTGGTAGGCGGCGATGCCAACGGCTTCGCGCACCGCGGGGATGCGGGCGGCGCGGGCGCGTGCGGCACGCGCATGCTCGAGAGCGGTCTGCGGATCCTCATCGATGATCTGGCCGGCGGCCACCAGGTGGCGGGCGACGAAGTCGGCGGTGGAACGGTCCAGCGTCGTGAGTTCGCCGCGGACATCGGGCGCGAGTTGCCTGGGCTCGATGCCGTCGGGTATCGGTGGGCCCGATGACTGACGGGGCTCGCGGTCGGGCTTGGGTTGCGCCTTGCGAGCTCGGTTCGGACCGGAGCTGCGCGGTGCCGAACGCTGCGGACGGCGCCCGTCGGTGCCGCCCCTTCTGTCCTCAGCCACGTATGCCTTTCTACCCGATGGACGAGTCTCGCGATAATACGTAATGGATTGTCGCGAAATAGAATTACCCCCCACGCAATTGTGGGGGGTAATCCTAATTTGTGTTCGGCGGTGTCCTACTTTTCCGCCCGTGTGGGGCAGTATCATTGGCGCTGGCAGGCTTAGCTTCCGG
>NZ_CVTA01000024.1 GCF_001050035.1 Mycolicibacterium komanii | reverse complement strand
GCCCCCGCCGGTGACACAGGCGCCGCAGACCGTCTATCAGCCGCCCCCGCAGGTGACGCGGACGGTCACCGAGGCGCCCCAGTCACCCGAGCCGCCCCCGCCGTCGCCGGAACCACCGCCGCCGACGTCGGAGCCCCCGCCGGCGACCGAGCCGCCACCTGCCACGACGGAACCGCCGCCGAGCACCCAGCCCCCGCCGTGGAGCCCGACGGCGCCGTATCCGACCATCCCCGGTCTTCCGTGGGTGCCGGCCCCGCAGCTGCCTGGTCAACCGGCTCCGTAGCGCCGATCCGCGCCCTACGCTTGCGCAATGACGCAGACGGACGGCTTGCTGTTCAACCCGCACACGTACGATCCGCAACAGTTCGACACCGAAACCCGCAGGCTGCTGCGCGCCACGATCGACTTCTTCGAGGGCCTCGGCAAGAAACGCATCCTCGACGACGACCTGTCCGCCAACTGGCCTGCAGACTTCATCGAATTCGTCAGGCGCGAACGACTGTTCGCCACGTTCCTGACGCCGTCGGAGTTCGCCGACGGTGATCCGAACAAGCGGTGGGACGCCGCCCGCAACGCGGCGCTGTCGGAGATCCTCGGCTTCTACGGGCTGACCTATTGGTACACCGAACAGGTCACGATCCTCGGTCTCGGGCCGATCTGGCAGAGCGAGAACAAGGACGCCAAGCTGCGGGCCGCCGACGACCTCGAAGCGGGCGAGGTGATGGCCTTCGGACTGTCCGAGCGAGCCCACGGCGCCGACGTCTACAACACCGACATGGTGCTCACACCCGCCGGCGAGGAGGACCGCGCCAACGGAATCCTGTACCGCGCCACCGGAGAGAAGTACTACATCGGCAACGGCAACGTCGCCAGCATGGTGTCGGTGTTCGGCCGTCGCGGCGACATCGAGGGCCAGGATGCGTACGTGTTCTTCGCCGTCGACAGCCGCCACGAGGACTACCACCTGATCGACAACGTCGTGCACATGCAGATCTACGTGAGCACGTTCCGGCTCGAGAACTACCCGGTACGCGAACAGGACATCCTGCACACCGGCGTGGAAGCCTTTGCCGCCGCGCTCAATACGGTCAACGTCGGAAAGTTCAACCTGTGCACCTGTTCGATCGGGATGACCGAGCACGCGTTCTACGAGGCGATCACCCACGCGCAGAACCGCATCCTCTACGGCAACCCCGTCACCGACTTCTCGCACGTGCGAGCGAATTTCGTCGACGCGTACTCCCGACTCGTCGCGATGAAACTGTTCAGCGGGCGCGCCGTGGACTACTTCCGCAGCGCCGGCCTCGACGATCGCCGCTATCTGCTGTTCAACCCGATGACCAAGGCCAAGGTGACGATGGAGGGCGAGACCGTGCTGCGCGCGCTGCACGACGTCATCGCCGCCAAGGGCTATGAGAAGAACACGATGTTCCGCGAGGTCGCCCAGCTCATCGGGACGCTGCCCCGCCTCGAGGGCACCGTGCACGTCAACGTCGGCCTGGTGTTGAAGTTCATGCCGAACTACATGCTCAACCCCGCGCAGTATCCGGAGATCCCGACGCGCGACGACGCCGCCGACGACACGTTCTTCTGGAACCAGGGACCGACCCGCGGCGCGGGCAAGGTGCAGTTCGCCGATTGGGCGCCGGTGTACGAGCGAGCCCTCGACATCCCGAACGTCGCGGTGTTCTACGACCAGGCCAAGGCGTTTCGCGACCTGCTGCTGACCGCGGCCCCCGACGCCGAACAGCAGAAGGACCTCGACTTCCTGCTCAACGTCGGCCACTTGTTCTCGCTGATCGTCTACGGTCAGCTGATCCTCGAGCAGGCTGCGCTGACCGACCTCGACCGCGATCTGATCGACCAGATCTTCGACTTCCAGATCCGCGACTTCAACATGTATGCCGTTGCGCTGCACGGTAAACCGACCGCGACGGCGGATCAGAAGTCGTGGGCGCTCGGCGCGATCCGCGCGCCGCAGCACGCCGCCGCGCGGTTCGACCGGGTGTGGGAGCGGGTGCGGGCCTACGACGGTGCGTACGAAATGAACCCATGATGGCAAAATCTCGGCAGTACGTCTAAAAATTGCCGACCCCTGTTAGGGTGGCGGCATGCACACGGTTGCCGTCGTCGCGCTGCCCGACACCATCGCGTTCGATCTGGGTACAGCGGTCGAGGTGTTCGGCCGCGTCCGGTTGCCGTCCGGGGATCCGGGATACCGCGTCCTGGTGTGCGGGACGGCCCCGGTCGTCACCGCTGGTCCGCTCGCCATCGCGAGCGGCCACGGCATCGAAGACCTCCGGCGCGCCGACACCATCGTGGTGCCCGGCTGCGACGACCTGGACACCCCGCCGCCCGACGGGCTCGTCGACGCGCTGAGATCCGCGCACCGCAGGGGAGCGCGGATCGCCTCGATTTGCACGGGGGCGTTCACGCTGGCGGAGGCCGGACTGCTGGACGGCAGGTGCGCCACCACGCACTGGGCGGCCGCCGACCTGTTCCGCGCGCGGTACCCCGGTGTGGATCTCGATCCCGACGTCCTCTACGTCGACGAGGGCGACATCCTCACGTCGGCGGGCGCATCGGCCGGGCTCGACCTGTGCCTGCACATGGTGGCGCTCGACCACGGCAGTTCGGTGGCCGCCGACGCGGCGCGCATGGCGGTCGCACCGCTGCACCGCAGCGGCGGCCAGGCCCAGTTCATCGTCCGAAACCGCCCGGTGGTCAACAGCATTGCCGAGCAGACCACGCTCGACGACCTGCTCGCGTGGATCGAAAACAACGCGCACCGCGACCTCACGCTGCACGACCTCGCGGCGCACGCGGCGCTCAGCGTGCGCACACTCAACCGCCGCTTTCAAGCCGAGACGGGGCAGACGCCGATGCAGTGGCTGACCGGCGTGCGCATCCGGCACGCTCAGCAGCTGTTGGAGAGCACCGGCCACGGGGTCGAACGCATCGGCCGTGAGGTGGGCTTCACCTCGGCGGCGAACTTCCGCGAGCAGTTCCGGCGACTGACCGGTGTGTCGCCGCAGAGCTACCGCAACACATTTCGCGAGCGCATCGCGAGCTGACGGCTCAGGGCGTCCTCGGCCGCTTGGTCAACACCAGGTGCGCCATCGGGATCTGGGTCTGCTCGGGAGCCGCGGCCAACCGGGCCGCGAGACCCGCCTCGAGGCGATCGAAGAACTGAGCCGACCGCGGGTCGGCGGCACCGCCCTCGAGTGCGGTCGCCAGCATGGGGAACACCGAGGCCCTGGCGAAGGAGGCCCACTGCGCACCGAAAGTCGTTGCGTTGCCGTCGACCTGGTACTGCTGCCAGAAACGGTCCTCGGCGTTGAAGATCTCGAGGTGCTCGATCTCGAGCTGTTCGAAGCGGCCCTTCGGTGCGAACGGCGCGAGGAAATCCTGTTCCCGCCGGCCGACGATCGGGATACCCATCCGGTGCACCTCGTCGGCCGTCAGCAACCCCTCGGCGGCCAACTCGCCGATCGCGTCGACGAGCGCGTTGAGCACCGATCGGTAACCCATGTCCCCGTTCTCGTCGACCGCCGTCGTCATCACGACGAGACGCCCGCCGCGGCGCAGTTCACGGCCGCGGAACGCGATGAACTCGTGCCAGTCGGTGGCGGCCTGCCTGGCGTACGCGGCGCGCACGGTTTCGTCGCGGCTGTAGGCCACGTGCACGTGGTCGGGAATCGGCGCCGGGACACGGCTGAGCCAATGGATCGCCCACGAACTCCATCCCAGGTTCACGCTGCTCGACGGCATGATCTGTGAGTAGAACGACCGGCCGATCGCCGAGGCGAACGCCGCGGAGTCCTTGCTCAGATAGGTGTCCGGATCCTCGGCGAGCGTGCGGAACAGCGCGGTGAAGTCGTTTTCCGGCACATCGGTGTGCACGACGAGAGTGGGCTGGTCGGTGCGGGTCCGCTTGCGCAGCACCGCGATTGCCGCGCAGATCGGCAACAGCGAGTTGTGACCGGTCGACGCGCCGTAGTCGGCGATGACGAACGGTTGCGGCAGCCGCGGGATCGGTACGGCCGCGGCCGCCTCCTCGAAGAGCTTGATCGCGCCCTGCAGGCCGGCGGCCTGTAGCCGCGAACCGGCCGTGTACGACCCGCTCTCCATCGGCTCGGGCCGCACGACGATGCTGGATTCGGGCATCGCGACCTCCGTGACGTGCGGACAACAGATTCGGTCTTCTCCGACGGTAGTCCCCGCCGGCCGCCGACGCCGACGGAGGTCGACCTATCCGCCGCAACAGCACGCCACGTGCACTCGGGCGTGTCAAACTCTGCCCATGAGCGGAAGGACCGGCCCGCGCGTCGCCGTCGTCGTCTCCGTGTTGACGCTCGTGGTCTCCGTCGTCGGTTTCATCGTCACCCTGGTGCTCAACGCGTTCGTCCTCGACGATTTCGACGCCTACGGCGAGGTTCCGATCCCGGGCGCGGAGAGCATCGAGTTGCCCGCGGGCGAGGTGACGGTCAGTTTCCGCACCCTGACCACCGGGCAGCCGACGAGTGGGTTCCCGATCCCGGCGATCAGCGTCAACATCGACGCACCCGACGGGGCCACCCGTCCGGCGATGGTCGAAAGTATCGGTGGGACAACCACCGTGAACAGCGACACACACGTGCGGATCTGGGTCGCACAGATCGCCGAGGCGGGTACCTATCGCGTCTCGACCGACGGCAGCGTGAACGGCTATATCAACCCGCGGCTGGCCTTCGGGCACGGCAGCACGTATGGGTGGCTGGCATGGGCATTCGGCGGATTGGCCGCGCTCGGCCTACTCGGGCTCATCGTCGCCCTGTTCTGGTCGGCACGGTCGTCCAAGGCCGCGCGGCCGCCGGCGCCGGAGGAGATCGTCGATGTGAACGGTCCGCCGAGGCTTCAGGCGGTGTCGAGTTCCGCATCGGCCTACCAGCCGGACGAGTCCGGTGTGCGGTTCGAGCAGCTCAAGCAGTTGGCCGCCCTTCGGGATTCGGGTGCGTTGACCCAGGCCGAGTTCGAGGCGGAGAAGCGCCGAATCCTGAAGTGGGGCACGGATTCGCGCGGGAACTAGCTAGTGCCCGCGGGCAACCCATTCGTCGTAGTTGACGAGCTCGTCGCCGATAGTGGTCGAATCGCCGTGACCGGTGTAGACGACGGTGTCGCCGGGCAGCTTCCCCAGCCTGCCCGAGATCGACTCGAGGATGGTGGGGAAGTCAGAGAACGACCGCCCCGTCGCGCCGGGACCGCCCTGGAACAGGGTGTCGCCGGAAAATACCGCGTTCAGCTCGGGCGCATGCCAGCACACCGAGCCCGGCGAGTGGCCCGGGGTGTGCAGGGCGCGGAGCTCGGTGCCCGCCACCCGCAGGGTGTCACCGTCGGCGACGGTGCGGAAGTCGCTGTCCGGGTGTGTCATTCGCCATAGCATGTCGTCGGCCGGATGCATCAGCACCGGGGCGTCGAGCGCCTGCCCCAGCTCGGGAGCGACCGTCACATGGTCGTTGTGCCCGTGCGTGCAGACGACCGCCACCACGTGCCTGCCGCCGACGGCGTTGACGATCGGACCCGCGTCGTGCGCCGCGTCGAAGACGACCACCTCGGAGTCGTCGCCGACGATCCAGATGTTGTTGTCCACTTCCCAACTGCCGCCGTCGAGTTCGAAGGTGCCGTGTGTGACCACCCGGCCGATCGGTCCGCCGTTCATTTCAACACCACCACCGAGCGCAGGACCTCGCCGCCGTGCATTTTGTGGAACGCATCCTCGACGTCGTCGATGCCGATGCGTTCGCTGACGAATTTGTCCAGCGGCAGCCGGCCCTGCAGGTAGAGGCTGATCAAGGTGGGGAAGTCGCGTTCGGGCAGGCAGTCGCCGTACCACGACGACTTCAGCGAACCGCCGCGGGAGAAGAAGTCGATCAGCGGCATCTCCAGCGTCATGTCCGGTGTCGGAACACCCACCAGCACAACGGTTCCGGCCAGGTCTCTGGCGTAGAACGCCTGCTTCCAGGTCTCGGGTCTGCCGACGGCGCCGATCACCACGTCGGCGCCGAACCCGTCGGTGAGGTCCTGGATGGTCTCCACCGGATCGAGTTCACGGGCGTTGATCGTGTGGGTGGCGCCGAAGTCGCGCGCCCAGTCCAGTTTCTTGTTGTCGGTGTCGACCGCGATGATGCGCTTGGCGCCGACCAGGCGCGCACCCGCGATGGCCGCGTCGCCGACGCCGCCGCAGCCGATCACCGCGACGGTGTCGTCGCGGCCGACGGCGCCGGTGTTGACCGCAGCGCCCAGGCCCGCCATCACGCCGCAGCCCAGCAGCCCGGCCACGGCCGGGTCGGCAGCGGGATCGACCTTGGTGCACTGACCTTCGTGCACGAGCGTCTTGTCGGCGAACGCGCCGATGCCCAGGGCCGGGGTCAGCTCCGTGCCGTCGGTCAGCGTCATCTTCTGCGCGGCGTTGTGGGTGTTGAAACACAGGTGCGGACGGCCGCGTTTGCAGGCGCGGCACTGGCCGCAGACCGCGCGCCAGTTCAGGATCACGAAGTCGCCGGGTTCGACGTTGGTGACCCCGACGCCGATGGCCTCGACGGTGCCCGCGGCCTCGTGGCCCAGCAGGAACGGGAACTCGTCGTTGATACCGCCCTCGCGGTAGGTCAGGTCGGTGTGGCAGACCCCGCAGGCGATGATGTCGACCACCACCTCACCCGGACCGGGGTCGGGGATCACGACGTCCACGACCTCGACTGGCTCACCCTTTTTGCGTGAGATCACTCCGCGCACCGTTTGACTCATGCGTACAACCTAACGGCTGACGGGGAACACTCGTCATATGACCGATTCGCTTCCCGCGCTGTTCCTCTCCCACGGCGCGCCGCCGCTCGTCGACGACGAGTTGTGGGTGAGCCAGTTGGCGGCGTGGGCGGCAGAGCTGCCGCGGCCGGCCGCGATCCTCGTCGTGTCCGCCCACTGGGAGTCCGCTCCGCTCACAATCGGATCGACGTCGTCGCAGACCCCGCTGACCTACGACTTCTGGGGCTTCCCGAACCGCTATTACGAGACCACCTACGACGCGCCGAGCGCCGTCTCGCTGGCCGCGCGCGTCGAGGCGCTGCTGTCCGACCAGCCGGTGCGCCACGATCCCGACCGCAGGCTCGATCACGGCGCGTACGTTCCGCTGACGGTCATGTATCCCGACGCCGACGTTCCGGTGCTGCAGATCTCGATGCCGACGCTCGACCCGCAGGGGCTGCTGACACTCGGCGAGCGGTTGCGACCGTTGCGCGATGAGGGAGTGCTGATCATCGGATCCGGGTTCACCACGCACGGGCTGCCGTTTCTGGACGACCCGTCGCCGGCCGCGGAGCCGCCGGGCTGGTCGACGGAGTTCGACCGGTGGGCCGCCGAGGCGTTCGCCGCAGGCGATGTCGACGCACTGATCGACTTTCAGCGCCGCGCTCCGGGCATGCCCTACGCGCACCCGACGATCGAGCACTGGTCGCCACTGTTCGTCGCGCTCGGCGCTTCGGGTGACCCGGGTCAGCGGGCGCGGCAGGTGATCGACGGCTACTGGATGGGGCTTGCCAAGAGATCGATCGAACTGATTTAGCCGTTGAACCTCCCGGCGCCGGGGTCCGTTGTGCAATGGGAATGTCAGCACGCCGGAAGGACACCGCGATGACGGATATCGACCACAGACCAGCCACCGACACCACCGAGGAGTTCGCCGCGCGGATGGTCGCCGCCATCGACAACGCCAGCCTGGCGCTGTTGATGTCGATCGGGCATCAGACCGGATTGTGGGACACCATGGCCGCGTCGGCGCCGGGCACCAGCGCGCAGATCGCCTCGGCCGCGGGACTGAACGAACGTTACGTGCGGGAGTGGCTCGGCGGCGTCGTCACGGCCGGGGTGGTCGACTATGACCCGGCGGCGGGCACCTATTCGCTGCCGCCGCACCGCGCGGCGGTGCTGACCCGCGCCGCCGGACCGGACAACCTCGCGCGGGTGGCGCAGTTCATCCCGCTGCTCGCCGAGGTCGAACAGAAGATCATCGGCTGCTTCCGCACTGGCGGGGGGCTGTCGTACAGCGAGTATCCGCGGTTCCACACTCTAATGGCCGAGGAGAGCGGGGAGGTCTTCGACGCCGCGCTCATCGACGTCATCCTGCCGATGGCCGACGGGCTGCCGGAACGACTGCGCGCCGGCGCCGACGTCGCCGACATCGGCTGCGGCAGCGGGCACGCCATCAACCTGATGGCGCAGGCGTTCCCGGCGAGCCGGTTCACCGGCATCGACTTCAGCGACGAGGGCCTGGCCGCGGGCCGTGCGGAGGCGGCCCGGCTCGGGCTGACCAACGCCGATTTCGTCGCCGCCGATGTCGCCGAACTGGACATGGCCGAAAGTTACGATGTGATAACGGTTTTCGACGCCATCCACGACCAGGCCGCACCGGCGGCGGTCTTGGCGAACATCTACCGGGCGCTGCGGCCGGGTGGAACCTTCCTCATGGTCGACGTCAAGGCCTCGAGCCGGCTCGAGGACAACGTCGGCGTTCCGCTGGCCACGTACCTCTACACCGTTTCGACGATGCACTGCATGACCGTCTCGCTCGGTCTCGACGGTGCCGGGCTGGGAACGTGCTGGGGTCACCAGCTCGCCACGTCGATGCTCTCGGACGCCGGCTTCGACCACGTCGAGGTGCGCGAGATCGAGTCGGATCCGATCAACAGTTACTACATAGCGCGCAAGTAGGCTCGGCGCGATGAGCGCCCTGGATGCCATAACCGACTGGCCGGTGGACAACGCGGCCGCTGCGGTCATCGGGCCCTCCGGGGTGCTGGCCGAGCACGGCGACCAACGGCGCCGCTTTTCGCTGGCATCGGTGACCAAGCCGCTGGCCGCGCGAGCCGTGCACGTCGGTGTCGAGGAAGGCGCCGTCGAGCTCGACACCGAAGCCGGTCCGCCCGGGGCGACGGTGCGCCACCTGCTGGCGCATGCGTCCGGGTACTCGATGCGCTCAGCGGAGACGATGGCCGAACCGGGGACCCGGCGCGTCTACTCCAACTACGGCTTCGGCGTGCTCGCCGAGACGCTCGAGAAGGCGACCGACATCGCTTTCGACCGGTATCTGACCGAAGCGGTGTTCGAACCGCTCGGCATGACCGACAGTGCGCTCGACGGCGGTGCGGCCGCCGCAGGCTACGGCGCGACCTCGACGGTGGCCGATCTGGCGGTCTTCGCCGGGGACCTCCTGCGGCCGGCCACGGTGTCCGAGCAGCTGCATGCCGAGGCGATATCGGTGCAGTTTCCCGGCCTGGACGGGGTGTTGCCCGGATTCGGGGTGCAGCGGCCCAACGACTGGGGGCTGGGCTTCGAGATCCGCGACGGCAAATCCCCGCACTGGACGGGCGAGGCGAACTCAGAGCGCACCTTCGGGCATTTCGGCCAGTCAGGGACGTTTTTGTGGGTCGATCCGGCCGCCGATCTGGCGCTCGTCGTGCTCACGGACCGCGATTTCGGCGACTGGGCGTACAAGCCGTGGCGCGCCCTGTCTGACGAAGTCCTGAGAGAATTTGCCGCAGACTAGCGCAACAGGCGCCTCACAAGGCACAATAGACACGCACGACACATATTTTGCTGCGGAAGTTTCGGGTCCAAGAGGCCGCTTGGGGAAGACGTCCCTCGTGGAGCCGAAGGAGTGGCAAATGCGTGCGTCGAACCAGTTCGCCGAAGCGACGACGGGCGTGGTCTACATCCACGCCTCTCCCGCTGCGGTGTGCCCACATGTCGAGTGGGCGTTGTCGTCGACCCTTCAGGCCAGGGCGAACCTGAAGTGGACGCCGCAACCGGCCATGCCCGGACAGCTCCGCGCGGTCACCAATTGGGTCGGTCCCGTCGGGACGGGCGGCGCGCTGGCGAGTGCGCTGCGCTCGTGGTCGGTGTTGCGCTTCGAGGTCACCGAGGATCCGAGTCCCGGCGTCGACGGTCACCGCTGGTGCCACACGCCTCAGCTCGGCCTGTGGAGCGGATCGATGAGCGCCAACGGCGACGTGATCGTCGGCGAGATGCGGTTGCGCGCGCTGATGGCGTCCGGCGCCGACACGCTCGCCGCCGAACTGGACTCGGTGTTGGGCACCGCGTGGGACGAGGCGTTGGAGGCGTACCGCGACGGGGGTGCGGGCGCGGAGGTCAGCTGGCTGAGCCGCGGAGTCGGGTAGCCGACGACATCCAGCACGGAGTCGGGTAGCACACGCCGAGCGTGCACTGAGTTAAGAAAAACGACCGACTCTTCGATCTGGTTTCACGTTCGGCGAGGCGCCAGGATCCGAAGCGCGCCGGGGACGGCCGACACCTCGACCGGTAGCGGGCACATGTACTCGCCGTCGGCGTAGGCGTTGATGCCGGGGGAGTCGACGGTGATGGTCTTCGCCCGCGCGGTGCGGACCTCGTCGAGGTCGATGTGGGTGCCCTTGAACACAGTGGGAAACAACCGGATCAGCCGGGTGCGCGACGCCGACGCCACCATCGTCACGTCGAGCAGACCGTCGGTCGGGTCCGCGCCGGGGCAGATCCGCATGCCACCGCCGTAGCTGCGGGTATTGCCGAACGCGGCCAGCGTCAACTCCGTCGTCATCTCCTCGCCGTCGAACGACAGCCGAAACGGTAAGAGCCGCAATTGCGACAACTCGGCGACCATCGCGAGGTTGTACCGCATGCGGCCGTGCGGCCATCGCATCCGGTTGGTCCGGTCGGTCACGAGCGAGTCGAAGCCGGCGGCCATCACGGTGCCGAACCACTTCTGCGTGCCGTCGGCGCCGCGGATGTGACCGAGGTCGATGGTCCGGGCGGCCCCCTGAGCCAGTCCGTCGACGACGACGTCGGCGGCGGCCTCGGGATCGCGGGTCGGGATCTTGAATTCGCGCGCGTGGTCGTTGCCGGTGCCTGCGGGGATGATGCCCAGCGGTATGTCGGTCTGCGCAAGCACCTGCAGCGCAAGGGAAATGATGCCGTCACCGCCGACGACGACCAGCGCGTCCATCCCGCGGTCGAGCGCACCCTCGACGAGCGTGCGCGCGTGCCCGGCGTCGGTGCCGGCGATCGCGACGACGTCGACGCCGCGCCGATGGAACTGCGCGACAGCGCGTTCGGCCGCATGGGGTGCGCTGCCGTGCCCCGAGGCGGGGTTGGTCAGCATCGTGATGCGGCCGCCGGCCGTCATGGGATCAGCTTGCCGGGGTTGAGGATTCCGGTCGGGTCGAGCGTGTCCTTGACGGCGCGAAGGATCGCGACGCCGAGGTCGCCGATCTCGTCGCGCATCCACGGCCGGTGGTCGGCGCCGACGGCGTGGTGGTGGGTGATGGTGGCCCCGGTGCGGATGATCGCGTCGGACGCCGCGGCTTTCGCCTTGCGCCACTGCTCGATCGGGTTGCCCCGCTGCCCGGCCACGACGGTGAAGTACAGCGACGCGCCGGTGGGATACACATGCGAAATGTGGCACAGCACCAGTGCCGGCGTGCCGGTTTCGGCCAGCGCGTTGGTCAGCGCCTCGGTGACGGCCGCCTTGAGCGCGGGGACGTTGGACCAGTTCGTCGCCGTTTCCAGCGTCTCGCAGAGCGCTCCCGCCGAGAGCAGCGAATCGCGGAGATACGGCGCGCCGAACCGACCGTGCTCCCACGCGCGTGCGGGCTCCTCACCGAGCGAGATGCCGCCCGCGGCCTCCAACACCGCGCGGGTCTCCGAATGCCGACTCGCGACGTGCGCTTCGGTGCCCTCGAACACGGTGATCGCCAGGCACCCGCCGGTGATCTGCTGTTCGCCGATGTTCTCGGTGGTCGCGAGGTTCACCCCGGTCTCGGCCTCGTCGGACAGCCGGATCACGGTGGGGCCGGTGCCGGTCTGTACGACTGCGCGCAATGCGTCTGCGCCCGTGGCGAAGTCGGGGAACGACCACGCCTCGTAGCGGGTGGCGGTCGGGATCGGATGAACCCGCACCCGCACGCGGGTGATGACGCCCAGCACGCCCTCCGACCCGATCAGCAGCTGCCGCAGATCCGGTCCGGCGGCCGACTCGGGGGCTCTGCCGAGGTCCAGCACGCCGACCGGCGTCACCGCCCGCAGGCCGCGCACCATGTCGTTGAACCGGCCGTACCCCGCGGAGTCCTGGCCCGACGACCGGGTCGCGGCGAAGCCACCAATGGTCGCGAACTGGAAGCTCTGCGGGAAATGGCCGAGCGAGAACCCGCGTGCGCCGAGCAGGCGTTCGGCGTCGGGTCCGCTCAGTCCCGCGCCGAGTTCGGCCTCGCCGGACACCTCGTCGAGGAAATGCAGTTTGTCGAGGCGACGCAGGTCCAGCGAGATCACCGCGCGGAACTCGCCGCGGATCGGGTCCAGTCCGCCGACGACGCTGGTGCCGCCGCCGAAGGGAACGACCGCGATACGGTGCTCGCTGCAGAAGCGCAGGATCGCGCCGATCTCGTCCTCATCACCGGGCAGCACGACCGCATCGGGCGCGTCCTGTTCGCCGGGGTCGCGGCGGCGCAGCAGGTCGAGCGTGGACTTGCCGCCGGCCCGCAGCAGCCGGCCCTGGTCGTCGGCGCGGCAGTGCCCCGGGCCGACGATGGCGGCCAGCGCGTCTCGGTCCTCGTCGGTCAGCGCCGACGGCCGCAACCGCACCTGCTCGGCCTGGAGCTCTTCACGGGCCGACGCCTCGACCCCGAGCGCCTGTTCGAGCAGCGCCCGGATGCCGTCGGAGAGCGGTTTCGCCTCGGCCGGATCGCCCCAAGCGTTCCACTTCATCGGGGGTTGGAGGGTGGTCTGCCGAGCATCGGGACGCGTCATGCGTTACAGTATTACATATGTCGTCAATCCGTAACTCAGAGCTGTCGGTCGAGGACCGAGTCCTCGAGGCCGCCGCGGCGTGCGTGCTGGCCGTCGGCGTCAAACGGGTGACGCTGACCGAGATCGCGCGTCGTGCGCGGATGAGCCGACCGACGATCTATCGCCGGTGGTCGGACACCAACGGCGTGCTCGCGGCTCTGATGACGTCCCGTATCGCCGGCGTGCTCGATGCGATCCCGGACGTCGGGGTCGGCCGCGCGGCATTGGTCGAACGCGTGGTCGCGGTGGCCGAGCATCTGCGCAACGACGAGGTCGTCATGTCGGTGCTGCACGATGCGCCCGAGTTCGCGATGGTCTACATCGCCGACCGGCTGGGCACGAGCCAGATGATCCTGGTCGACGCGCTCGCCCACGCGATCAAATCGGCCCAGGACGACGGCAGCGTGCGGGCCGGCGATCCGCAGCAGATGGGCGCGATGTGCCTGCTCATCACGCAGTCGACGATCCAGTCGGCGCAAATGGTCGAGAAGTTCCTGGACCGGGACGCGCTCAACGCCGAGTTGGCGCGGGCCCTGAACGGATACCTGGCGCCGTGACCGGCTCGACGGCATTGAACGCCGCCCGCCGCGCCACCGAACTCGCGGCGCTGGCCGAGGGCGAGCGCATCGACGTCCTCGTCATCGGCGGCGGCATCACCGGAACCGGCATCGCGCTGGACGCCGCGACCCGCGGGTTGCGCGTCGTGCTCGTCGAGAAGCACGACCTGGCGTTCGGCACCAGCCGGTGGAGTTCCAAGCTCGTCCACGGCGGGCTGCGCTACCTGGCCACGGGCAACGTCGGCATCGCCCGGCGCAGCGCCGTCGAACGCGGAATCCTGATGACCCGCAACGCACCTCATCTGGCCAAGGCCATGCCGCAGCTGGTCCCGCTGCTCCCGTCGATGAATCCCGCGTCGCGGGCGCTGGTGCGGTTCGGCTTCGCCGCCGGAGACGGGCTGCGCAAGCTCGCTGGCACGCCGGCGTCGGTGCTGCCCCGCTCGCGGCGGATCGACGCGCGGCGAGCCGTCGAGTTGGCGCCCACCGTGCGGCGCGACGGTCTCGACGGCGCGTTCTTGGCCTACGACGGGCAGTTGATCGACGACGCCCGCCTGGTCACCGCGGTGGCGCGGACGGCCGCCCAGCACGGCGCCCGGGTGCTGACGCGGGTGGAGGCGTCGCAGGCCACCGGGACGTCGGTTCGGCTGACCGATCACTTGACGGGTGAGTCGTTCGACGTCGCCGCGCGTGCGGTGATCAACGCGTCCGGAGTGTGGGCGGGGGAGGTGGACCAGTCGATCAAGCTGCGACCCAGCCGCGGAACGCATCTGGTGTTCGACGCGGCGGCGTTCGGCAATCCGGTTGCCGCGCTTACGATCCCGATTCCCGGCGAGGTCAATCGTTTCGTCTTCGCGATGCCCGAACAGCTGGGCCGGGTGTACCTCGGGCTTACCGACGAGGACGCGCCCGGCGCGATCCCCGACGTGCCGCAACCAACGGACGACGAGGTCACGTTCTTGCTCGACACGGTGAACACCGCCCTCGACGTCGCGCTGCGCCCATCCGACGTCATCGGCGCCTACGCGGGGCTGCGCCCGTTGATCGACACCGGCGCAGGCCGCACGGCCGACGTGTCGCGCGAACATGCGGTGGTCGAATCACCCTCCGGGGTCATCAGCGTCATCGGCGGCAAGCTGACCGAATACCGCTTCATGGCGGAGGACGTGCTCGACCGCGCGATCGAATTGCGCGGGCTGAGCGCGACCCACTGCCGCACCCGCAACCTGCCGCTGGTGGGCGCGCCATCGAATCCCGTTGCCACGCTGCGGCATCCGGCAGAGTTGCCCGGTTCGCTGGTGGCCCGATTCGGCGCCGAGGCACCTAACGTGATCGCCGCCGCCGGTTGTGAGCGGCCGACCGAACCGGTCGCCGACGGAATCGACGTCATCCGCGCGGAGTTCGAGTACGCCGTCAGCCACGAGGGCGCGTTGACCGTCGACGACATCGTGGACCGTCGCACCCGCATCGGGCTGGTCGAGGCCGACCGTGAGCGGGTGGTGGCCACGGCCGAGGAATTCGCGGTTTCGGTGCGCTAACTATCGCCGAGCGACTGGTAGCGCACCGAAATCACAATTACAGCGGGATGTTCTTGTGCCGGCCGCGGCGCGCCGGTGCCTCCGCCAGCGCCTGGGTCAGCTTGCTGCGGGTGTGCGCGGGGTCGATCTTCTCGTCGACGACACCGATCTCGATCGCGGAATCGACTCCGCCCGCGATCTTCTCGTGCTCGACGGCCAACTCCTCGTGCAGCGCCTCGCGCTCGGCGGGATCCTCGACGGCGGCCAGCTTCTTCTTGTGCAGGATGCCGACCGCGGCCTTGGCGCCCATGACCGCGACCTCGGCGTCCGGCCACGCGTAGACCTTCGTCGCGCCCAGCGAGCGGGAGTTCATCGCGATGTAGGCGCCGCCGTAGATCTTGCGGGTCACCAGCGTGACGCGCGGGACCGAGCACTCACCGAACGCGTGCAGCAGCTTGGCTCCGCGGCGCACGACGCCGCCCCACTCCTGATCCACACCGGGCAGGTAGCCGGGAACGTCGACGACGTTGATGATCGGGATGCCGAACGCGTCGCACAGGCGCACGAATCGCGCTGCCTTCTCGGCGCTTTCGGAGTTCAGGCAGCCGCCGAGGCGCAGCGGGTTGTTCGCGATCACGCCGACGGAGCGGCCGGACAGCCGGCCCAGGCCGATGACGATCGACGGCGCCCACTTGGCCTGGAACTCCTCGAACGGGACACCCTCGTCGAGCAGCGCCTCGACCAGCGGGTGCACGTCGTAGGCGCGTCGCGCCGACGCCGGAAGCAGCGCGTGCAGGTCGGTGTCGCCCGCCTCGGCCTTGGCCCGGTCGAAATGGCCCTGCTGGCAGAACAATCCGACCAGCCTGCGGCCGCGCTCGTAGGCGTCGAGCTCGTCGTCGGCGACGATGTGGCACACACCGGACTTCTTGTGGTGGGTGTCGGGGCCGCCGAGCGACGCCATGTCGACGTCCTCGCCGGTGACACTGCGCACCACGTCGGGGCCGGTCACGAAGACCCGGCTCTCAGGCGCCATCACGATCACGTCGGTGAGGGCGGGTCCGTAGGCCGCGCCGCCGGCGGCGAAGCCGACGACCACCGAGATCTGGGGGACGTAACCCGACGCGCGAATCATCGCCTCGAAGACCAGGCCGACCGCGTGCAGCGCCTTGACGCCCTCGGCGAGCCGGGCGCCACCCGAGTGCCAGATGCCCACGATCGGGCTCTGCTCCTCGATGGCCTGGTCGTATGCGTTGACGATATGGGCACACCCCTCGACGCCCATGGCGCCACCCATGACGGTGCCGTCGGTGCAGAACGCGATGGTGCGCACCCCGTTGACGGTTCCGGCGGCGGCGAGGACGCCCGAACGGTCACGCTCGTGCAGCAACTCGACACTGCCGTCGTCGAAGAAGGTGCTCAGACGCAGCAACGGGTCTCGAGGGTCGAGCGATTCACCGACTGTCTCGGGCGCCATGGTCGTCATTCAATTCCTCCTGTAGCGCTGGATTCCGGGGGAGTGTCAGTACTTCCCGAAAGCGAGCGCGACGTTGTGCCCACCGAATCCGAACGAATTGTTGATCGCGTACTGGTAGTTACCCGACCGCGGTTCACCGGCGACCACGTCCAGATCGATCTCCGGATCGAGGTTGCGCAGATTCAGCGTCGGCGGAATGATGCCCTCGCGCAACGCCATAACGGTCAGGATGGACTCCACGGCACCGACCGCGCCGACCGAGTGGCCGAGCGCTGCCTTCGGTGCGTAGACCGCCGGCTTGTGGCCGCCCATCGCATTGTTGATCGCCTTGCCCTCGGCCACGTCGCCCACGCTGGTGCCGGTGGCATGTGCGTTGACGTGGTCGATGTCTTTGGGCTGCAGCCCGGCGAGCTGGATCGCACGCGTCATCGCATGACCGGCCTGCTCGCCGTTCGGATCGGGCGCCACGATGTGGTAGCCGTCCGAGGTGATGCTGGCCCCCATGATCCGAGCCAGGATGTTCGCGCCGCGGGCCTTGGCGTGCTCTTCGGTCTCGATGACCATCAGCGCACCGCCCTCGCCGAACACGAACCCGTTACGGTCCTTGTCGAACGGCCGGCATGCGCCGGCCGGGTCGTCGTTGGTGGTGGACAACACGATTCGCATCTGGGCGAATCCCGCGATCGGGACCGCCTCGATCTTCGTCTCAACCCCGCCGCAGATCGCGATGTCGGCCTCGCCGAGCACGATGTTGCGCCAGGCGTGCGCGATGCCCTCCGAACCCGATGCGCAGGCCGACACCGGGGTGACCACCCCGGCGCGGGCCTGGCGTTCCAATCCCACCGCGGCGGCGGCGGCATTGGGCATGTACATCTGAACGGCCAGCGGCGAAACCGCTTTCAGGCCCTTGGAGCGCATGTTGTCGTAGCTGAACACCAGCTCCTCGGTGGAGCCCATGCCGGTGCCGATCGACACCATCAGTCGCTTCGGATCCACCTCGGGGGTGCCGGCGTTCTCCCAGACCCGCCGGCCCAGCACAATCGACATCTTCTGCAGATACGACAGCCGACGCAGTTCCACCCGCGTCAGCTCATGGTCGAAATCCTCGAGGAGATGACCGCCGATGCGAACCGGCAGGTCATACTCCTCGACGAACGGGTCCTCGAGCTTGCGGATGCCGCTCTGGCCGTCCAGCAGCTTCTTGAAGGTGTCGTCCGCGCTGGTGGCCAGGGCGGTCGTCATGGCGATACCCGTGACGACGACGTTGGGGAAACCGGCCCCCGTCGATAACCCTGCCATTACTGCTGAGGAGTTCCTTCCGCTCAGTAACGCCCGAAGGCCAGGGCGACATTGTGTCCGCCGAAGCCGAACGAGTTGTTGATGGCGTACTGGAAGTCGCCATAACGAGGCTCGCCTGCAACCACATCGAGATTGATCTCAGGATCGGGCGTCTCGTAGTTCAGTGTCGGCGGAATGACGCCGTCACGCAGCGCGAGCACGGTCAGGGCCGACTCCAACGCACCGACCGCTCCGATGGAGTGACCGAGCGCCGACTTCGGTGCATAGACCGCCGCGTGCTCCACTCCGGCCGACCGAATCGCGTTGGCCTCGGCGACGTCACCGATCGACGTGGCCGTGGCGTGGGCGTTGACGTGCTGGATGTCCTTGGGCTCGAGGCCCGCGGTCTCCATGGCACGCTTCATCGCCTGGCCGGCCCGAAGACCGTCGGACGCCGGAGCAACCATGTGGAAGGCATCGGACGTGATGCCCGCACCCATCAGCCGGGCCAACGGCTTGGCGCCGCGAGCCTTGGCGTGCTCCTCGGTCTCGATGATCATGAGCGCGCCGGCCTCGCCGAAGACGAAGCCGTCACGGTTCTTGTCGAACGGCCGCGAGGCGCCCTCGGGATCCTCGTTCTTGGTCGACATCGCGCGCATCATCGAGAACGCCGCGATCGGCAGCGCTTCGATTCCGCCCTCGACGCCACCGACGACCGCGATGTCGGCGTCACCCATGACGATCTGACGCCAACCGTGGGCGATGGCCTCCGAGCCCGACGAACACGCCGAGACCGGGGTGATGACCCCGGCCCGGGCGCCCAGCTGCAGACCGATCACCGCGGCCGCACCGTTCGGCATGATCATCTGCACGGCGAGCGGCGACACCTTGCGGGGGCCGCCCTCGTTCATCGCGTCGTAGGTCTCGACGATCTTCTCGCCGCCACCCAGACCGGTGCCGACGACCACGGCGAAGCGATCCGGATCGACCTCGGGCGTGCCCGCGGTCTCCCAGAGCTGGCCACTGAGGTACTTGGCCATGCGCTGGACATACGACATCCGTCGCATGTCCAGTCGCGTCATGTGGTCATCGATCGAGTCGACGAGGTGACCACCGATGCGGACCGGAAGGTCCCACTTGGTGACGAACTCATCCTCGAGGACGCGGATGCCGCTTTCGCCGGCCAGCAGGCCCTTCCACGTGCTCTCGATGTCCGCCGCGACCGACGTGGTCGCCGTGACGGCGGTCACGACGACGTTCGGGAAACCGCCGTTAGCAGTGGAAGGTCTACTCATGCCCGATCGGCTTCGATCTGCGCGCGGATGGCCGCGGCCGCTTCGGGGTTCTCTTCCTCGAGCTTCTGGATGTAGGTGACGACGTCACCGACGGTGCGCAGACCGGCGAGATCCTCGTCCGGGATCTTCACGCCGTACTTGTCCTCGGTCTGCACGGCGATCTCGACCATCGACAGCGAGTCGATGTCCAGGTCGTCGACGAAGCTCTTCTCCGGGGTTACCTCGGACGGCTCGATACCGGTGACCTCTTCGATGATCTCGGCGAGACCGGCAATGATTTCATCCTGACTGGCGGACACGGTGGCTCCTTCTATTAGTGGTGTTACCTGATGGGAAATGACGATCTTTATGTGGTTGTGTCTGGCTGAGGTCGCTACGAGAGTTCGGCGAGCCCGTCCAGGTCAGCGGGGGATTTGACGGCATGCGTCGGAACCCCCCGAAGTTCTCTTTTCGCGATCCCGGCGAGCGTCCCGGCGGGCGGGAACTCGACGATCGCGGTCACATTGAGCTTGCGCATGGTCTCGGTGCACAGATCCCAGCGCACCGGGCGCGTCATCTGCGCCACCAGCTTGCTCATGGCGTCGGAGGCCGAATCCACCGGCTGGCCATCCGCGTTCGACAGTAGCGTCGTGTTCGGATCGGTGCTCGTTACACCGTCGGCCGCGGCGGCGTAACCGTCCAGCGCAGAGGCCATGTAATGCGTGTGGAAGGCGCCCGCGGTGGCCAGCTTGCGCACGCGCGCCTTCTCCGGCGGATCCTCGACCAGCTTGTCCAGGGCCGCGACCGCGCCGGCGGCGACGATCTGGCCGGCCGCGTTGCGGTTGGCCGGGATCAGGTCGAGCGCCTCGAGGCGGGCCAGCACGTCGGCTTCCTCCCCGCCGAGCACGGCGGCCATGCCGGTCGGCTCGACCGCACAGGCCTTGGCCATCTCCGCCCCGCGGGTGGCGGCCAGCTTGACCGCATCGTCGGCGGAGATCACGCCGGCGATCGCGTAAGCCGCGATCTCACCGACGGAATGGCCGGCGATCACGGTCTGCTTGTCGGCGATCAGGCCGCGCCGCGTCAGTTCCTCATGGGCGAGCAGCGTGGCCGCGACGACCAGCGGCTGGGTCACCGCGGTGTCAGTGATCTCCTCGGCCGAGGCGGTGGTGCCCAACTGCGCCAGATCCAGCCCGCTGATCTCGGACCAACCGGCGAGACGCTCGGCGGCGCCGGGCAGCTCCAGCCATGCGGCGAGCATGCCAGGTGTCTGAGAGCCCTGTCCGGGCGCGAGAAGTGCAAGCACTCTTTAAGAGAACACTGTGAAGACGGTTTTGCGCGGTGTAAGAGATTATGAACCTCGTCTTATGTTTTTGTGGAGACCTCACAAAATCGCCTGTGATGCGACTCGACCGATATCTGGCCGCGATCTAAGCCCCCTCGGACGCAGGGGTGAGCTGTGCTGGTCGCAGCCCCGGACGGGCCGGATTGATCATGTTCGCTGTGTTCGTCTGGTATGGCTGGCGCCCCAGGCGCCCCACGGTGACGGCCACCCGCAGCACGTAAGCATCGCGCGGAAGCGTCGGATCGCGCCCGGTGAAGTCGGCGATTCGCCTCAGGCGATACCGGACGGTATTTGGATGAACGAACAATTTGCGTGCGCAGGCCTCGATCGCGCCGCCGGAGTCGAGATAGGCGTCGAGCGTCTCGGTCAGCGCCGGGCCCGCGTCGGCCAGCGGCCGCATCACCTCGGTCTCAAGCGCCGCGATCGCCGACACGTCGCCCAGCAGTGCGCGTTCGGGGAGCAGTTCGCGCGCCGACACCGGCCGTGGCGCGTTCGACCACCCCGCGACCGCGTTCATGCCCGCGATGGCCTCGGTCGCGCTGCGGTGAGCGCTTGCCAGCGTGGTGGCGGTCGGGCCGATCACGACCGGTCCGTCGGCGAACACGGACATCATGTCGGTCAGGAACCGGTCGGTCGGGGAGAGCGCGCCGGAGACGATCGCGACCAGCCAGGTGCCGTGCACATCCGACAGCGCGGCCCGGCCGTTGCGCCGCACGACATCGTGGACGTCGTCGGCGGCCAGGTCGATCCGGTCCGGTTGGGGGAGGCCCACGATGACGGTCGCGGGTGCGGTGGCGTCCCAGTTCAGCGCGGCGGCCTGGGACTGCAGCTCTGGGCCGATGTCGCCGCGCACCACCGCGTCGACGACGTTGGCCTCCATTCGGGTGTCCCACGCGCCGCGTGCCTCGGCCTGATCGGCGTAAGCGGTGGCCGCGGCGAACGCCAAGTCGCGGCTGTAGCGCAGGATGCCGGCGGTCAGCGCGGTCAGCTGCTTCTCGTCGCGGGCCAGCAGCGGCACCACTTCCTCGAAGTACTCCATCGTGGTGCGCACCATCTCCACCGACTGGCGCAACGCGATGCGGCGGCGCAGGTCCTGGGGCACCACCTCGAACGCCTCGGCGGTGTACCCGACGTTGCTCTGCGGGTCGCGCATCCACTCGACGAAGTTGTTGACGGCGGTCTGCACGACCAGCTGAACACTGGAGCGCTGCGAGGCCTCCAGATCGGCGAAGAACGGCAGCCGCTGCTCCAGGACGCGCACCGCTTCGGTGGCCAGTCGGCCCGAATACTGCTGTAACCGGCTCAGCACGGAGTCGGGCACGGTCTCGAGAACCTCGACCGTCGACTTCGGCGGCACGAACCGGTTGTCAGGCACCTATAAAGGCTACGTCATCGCTATGGAGGAAACCTCCAACTAAGCCACTCCGGATTCGATGTCGTGGCCTAAGCCACTCCGGGCTCGATGTCGTGGCCTAAGCCACTCCGGGATCCGAGGTCTGCTCCGGCGCGGCCAGCACGTCGTCGATCTCGTACTTGGCCGCGGCCTGCACCGCGACGGACTGATCGATGTTGCCGTCACGGGCCAGCCCCTCGAGCACCGCCACGGCGATCGACTCGCCGTCGGTGTTGTAGTACCGGCGCGCGGCGGGGCGGGTGTCGGAGAAGCCGAACCCGTCGGTGCCCAGCGTGATGTAGGTGCCGGGCACCCACGCGCGAATCTGCTCCGGGACCGCACGCATCCAGTCCGACACCGCGATGACCGGGCCTTCGGCGTCGGCGAGAGCCTTGGTGATGTACGGGGTGCCCGCTGGCTGGTCCGGATGGCGCAACCGCTGCTTCTCGATCTCGACGCCGTCGCGGTTGAGTTCACCCCAACTCGTCACCGACCACACGTCCGCGGCGACATCCCAGTCTTCGGCCAGCAGCTCGGCGGCCTTGAGGGCCGAGGGCATCGCCACCCCCGACACCAGGATCTGCGCGGCGTTTGAGCGCTTCTCGGGTGCGGGGCGGTAGCAGTAGATCCCGCGCAGCAGGCCCTCGACGTCGAGGCCTTCGGGCTCGGGCGGCTGAACGTAGGGCTCGTTGTAGATCGTCATATAGAAGTAGACGTTCTCGGGGTCCTCGCCGTACATGCGGCTCAGGCCGCTCTCGATGATGTAGGCGATCTCGTAGGCGAACGCCGGGTCGTAAGCGACGACGGCGGGGTTGCTCGCCGCGAGCAGCAGCGAGTGTCCGTCGGCGTGCTGCAGGCCCTCACCCACCAGCGTGGTGCGCCCCGCCGTGGCGCCGAGGAGGAAGCCGCGCGCCATCTGGTCGGCGGCCGCCCACAGGTTGTCGCCGGTGCGCTGGAACCCGAACATCGAATAGAAGATGTAGACGGGAATCATCGGCTCGTTGTGCGTCGAGTATGACGTGCCCGCCGCGATGAAGCTGCCCGACGAGCCGGCCTCGTTGATTCCCTCGTGCAGGATCTGGCCGACCTCGGATTCCTTGTACGCCAACATCAATTCGGCGTCCACCGACGTGTACAGCTGACCGTTGCGGTTGTAGATCTTGAGGTTCGGGAACCACGAGTCCATGCCGAACGTGCGCGCCTCGTCGGGGATGATCGGCACGATGCGCCAGCCGATCTCCTTGTCGCGCAACAGTTCTTTGAACGTCCGGACGGTCGCCATCGTGGTGGCCACCTCCTGCTTGCCCGAACCCTTCTTCAATGGCTTGTAGGTGTCGCGGCCGGGCAGCGTGAGCGCCTTGGTCTTGGTGCGACGCTCGGGCAGGAACCCGCCCAGCGCGCGCCGCCGGTCCAGCATGTAGCGGATCTCGGGTGCCTCCGGGCCGGGGTGGTAGTACGGCGGGAGGTAGGGGTTCTCCTCGAGCTGCGCGTCGCTGATCGGGATGCGCTGCGCGTCGCGGAAGTACTTGAGGTCTTCCAGCGCAAGCTTTTTCATCTGGTGCGTGGCGTTGCGGCCCTGGAAGTGCGCGCCCAGCGAATAGCCCTTGATGGTCTTGGCGAGGATGACCGTCGGCTGACCCTTGTGCTCGATCGCGGCACGATAGGCGGCGTAGACCTTGCGGTAGTCGTGGCCGCCGCGCTTGAGGTTCCAGATCTCGGAGTCCGACATCTTCTCGACCAGCGCCTTGGTGCGCGGATCGCGGCCGAAGAAGTGGTCACGCACGTAGGCGCCGTCGTTGGCCTTGTACGTCTGATAGTCGCCGTCGGGGGTGCTGTTCATCAGGTTGACCAGCGCGCCGTCGCGGTCGGCGTGCAACAGCGCGTCCCACTCGCGACCCCACACCACCTTGATGACGTTCCAGCCCGCCCCGCGGAAGAACGATTCGAGTTCCTGGATGATCTTGCCGTTGCCGCGGACCGGCCCGTCGAGGCGCTGCAGGTTGCAGTTGACCACGAAGGTCAGGTTGTCCAGCCCTTCCAGCGCCGCGACGTGGGCCAGGCCGCGGCTTTCCGGCTCGTCCATCTCCCCGTCGCCGAGGAACGCCCACACGTGCTGATCGGAGGTGTCCTTGATGCCCCGGTCCTGCAGGTAGTGGTTGAACCTGGCCTGGTAGATGGCGTTCATCGGGCCCAACCCCATGGAGACCGTGGGGAACTCCCAGAAGTCGGGCATCAGCCGCGGGTGCGGGTACGACGGCAGACCACCGCCGGGGTGGCTGTGTTCCTGGCGGAAGCCGTCCAGTTGGTCGGCGCTCAGGCGGCCCTCCAGATACGCGCGGGCGTAGATGCCCGGTGACGCGTGACCCTGGATGAACACCTGGTCGCCACCGCCGGGGTGCGACTTGCCGCGGAAGAAGTGGTTGAAGCCGACCTCATAGAGGGCCGCCGACGAGGCGTACGTCGAAATGTGGCCGCCCACACCGACTCCCGGACGTTGCGCGCGGTGCACCATGATCGCGGCGTTCCACCGGATCCACGTGCGGTAGCGGCGTTCGACGTCTTCGTCGCCGGGGAACCAGGGCTCCAGCTCGGTGGGGATCGTGTTCACGTAGTCCGTCGACGTCAGCGACGGGATGGCCACCCGCTGTTCGCCTGCGCGCTCGAGCATGCGCAACAGCAGATAGCGTGCCCGCGCGGGGCCGGCTTGTTCGAGCAGCTGGTCGAACGATTCCAGCCATTCGCCGGTCTCTTCGGGATCGATGTCGGGCAGGTACGACGCGACGCCCTCGCGGATCACCCTTACCCGGTCGTGTTCAGCTGCGGTGGTGGAGTTTTGGGCCAGGTCCTGGCGCGCGAACTCGGTGGTCAACTTCCGCTCCTTGGTAGGCGGTTTGAGGTGCTCACGCTCCTCGCGCAGATGTTTTCTGCCCTTGAACCGTGAGCGACGGATCCCATCCTTCTCCCATCCTGCCCCACACGCACCAGCGGGGCTGCCGACTGGAATGAACCGGCGATCGCCGGACCGAACCGGTAACGTCTGCAGCCGTGGTGATCGGTGCGCTGGTGCAAAAACCGCTGCGGATCGGCGCACTCGTAGTCGGCCTGTCGGCCGCCGCCGCCATGGTCATCGTGGGCTGCAGCAGCGTCACCGAGGGCTCCGCGCAGGTCGACAAGGCCGAGGCTCCGGTGTACCGGGCGTCGGTGACGGCGTCTCTGGAGGAGTCAGCCGCCAGTTCCAGCGCCAGGGAGTCCGAACGGCAGTCGTCGATCACCAAGGAGGCCATCCACTCGTCGTGCGAGACGCTGAGCTCGACAAGCGTCGACGCGATCACCGCGGTCAACGCCTACGTCGACGCGTTCAACCGCAGCGCAGGTGACGTGCCCGCCAAGGCCGGACCGGCGATCGACGCGCTGAACCACAGCGCCGACATGGTCGCGCGCAGCATCGCCGACCCGGTGGGCCCCGAACTCAAGGACGCGCTCAACGGCTGGGTCGACGCCGCGAGGGATGTGGCCACGGCGATTGACGGCAACTACGGTCCCGACGAGTTCAACTCCGCGATCACCCGGCTCAACGACACCAAGACCACCGCGCTCAACCTCTGCGACGCGGCGTACTGACCAACGTTGATAATTGACCAACCTTGCCGCCAGTCACGTGCGGGCCTAGTGCTTCGTGCGACGATAGGGCGCAAGATAACGCCGAGCGCATCGTGCGCCCGAGCCGGCTGAAGGAGGACCGACCGTGGTCGCGGCGGATGACGCCCCGAACTACGCCCACAGACTGGGCATCCAAAAAGATCAGGTTGTACAGGAACTGGGCTGGGACGAGGACGTCGACGACGACATCCGAGCCGACATCGAGGACGCGTGCGGCGGTGAGCTGCTCGACGAGGATGCCGACGAGGTCATCGACGTCGTGCTGCTCTGGTGGCGCGACGACGACGGGGATCTCGTCGATGCGCTGATGGACGCCATCACCCCGCTGGCCGATGACGGCGTCATCTGGGTGGTGACCCCGAAGACCGGCAAGCCCGGCCACGTCCAACCGGCTGAGATCGCCGAGTCGGCGCCCACCGCCGGCCTGATGCAGACGTCCTCGGCCAACCTCGGCGATTGGATCGGCACGCGGCTGGTGCAGCCGAAGTCGAAGGCCGCCGGGAGGAGAGGATGATCGCGGTCGGCGCGGAGGCGCCCGATTTCACGCTGAAGGACCAGAACGGTCAGCCCGTCACGCTGAGCGACTACCGCGGCTCGAAGAACGTGCTGCTGGTCTTCTTCCCGTTGGCGTTCACCGGCATCTGCCAGGGTGAGCTCGACGAGATCCGCGACCGGCTGCCCGAGTACGAGAACGACGACACCGCGACGCTGGCGATCTCGGTGGGGCCGCCGCCCACCCACAAGGTGTGGGCGACCGAGAGTGGGTTCACGTTCCCGGTGCTGTCGGACTTCTGGCCGCACGGCGCGGTCGCGTCTGCGTACGGCGTGTTCAACGAGGACGCGGGCATCGCCAACCGCGGCACGTTCGTCGTCGATCGCGACGGGATCGTCCGCTTCGCCGAAATGAAGCAGCCGGGCGAGGCTCGCGATCAGGCGCTGTGGACGGAGGCGCTGGCGGCGCTGCGCTCCGGCTGAGGTGATTTCCCGTCGCAGGTCATGGCCGTGTAGCTTGCCCTGCAAGGGCGCGTAGCTCAGTGGTAGAGCTCTGGTTTTACACACCAGCGGTCGGCGGTTCGATACCGTCCGCGCCCACCCTTCTTTCGCTCACGGTCACGTGGTCACCTCCGGTGACTGACGTCGTCCTGCCAAGAAGCGCGACAACGGCAGGAGGGCCAGAAGACTGGCTATCGCGACGACGACCACCATGACCACCACGCCGGGGTCGCTGAAGCTCTGGCCGCCAACCACAAGCGCGGCGGCGATATTGCGCTGCGCTGTTCCCAGCCCGAGCACGACGCGGTTGTCAGCGCCTGGTCCGCCGGCTGCCCATCCCACGGCGTATCCGAGTGCGATGAAGAGTAGGCCTGCGAGGATGGCGCGGGTGCCGAATACCGAAAGCACCTTGCTGAAGTTGACCACGATCAACAGGACCACGACGAGCACAAGTCCGAGGCTCGACAACCGGTCGAACAGCGGTTTCGTGCGCGCGGCGATAGCGGGCCGCTTCGCGTTGATGCCAAGCGCGATCGCCAAGGGTAGAAGCATCAACAAGACGAGCGATCGCGCGATTCTTGCCGGATCGACCGAGACGCCAGGCAGCAGCAAAGGCAACACTAGCGGCACATAGCCCACCGTAACGATCATCAGCAACACCATGAGAGCTACCGCGAACGCCAAGTTTCCGTGGGCGATCTCGGCGAGCTTGGGGAGAAACGGAGCGCCGGCGGCCACACCCAGCAATAGCAACCCGATGCTGAAGGGCTCGTCGAGTCGCAGTATCCGGGTGATCCCGATCGCGCCGGCGGGCACCGCGACGAAGTTGACCAGCACCGACATCGTCACCAAGCGAGGATTCTTCAGCGGAGCCGCTAGTTGCGCAATCTTGAGCCCAAGCCCCATCGAGATCATGCTCGACACGACGAAGACAACCGTCGCAACTGGAACGGCCATCTCGAGGACTTCGAACAGGCCGGTCATCCGGCCACTAACTGCATGGTCGTTTACCTCATGGCGGCGAGATTGTGCCAGAGGTTGCGCAGGCTGTCGGTGCCGCCGAAGAGGGTGGTGAAGTGTGTCGAGTCGATCAGCACGATGTCGCCGGCTCGCTCACCCGCAGGTGGCATCCAAATTAGGGCATTGAATTCGGTCTTGCCCTCGGAGGTGAACGGGTGCGGTCTAGTGGGGTCCACGCGTTGTCTCCCAAGCACTCTCAGGCCGTCGCTCTCGGGTGCGGTGAGTTCGTAGTGCGGTAGGTGGGGGTGGAAGTTGAAGGTCGTAACGTTGTCGAGCAGTCGGGCGGTGTCAAGATCACGAAATCCGTTCAGCGGGGCAATCTCCCGGGTTCCCTCGACAACCGCCGGGCGCAAACCCCATGTGTTGTGGACCGGTACGTCGAGCGCCTTCATCAGCGAGCGGGTGTATTGGCCGAACCGCTGTTGGCGGGGTACCAGCGGGTCGCCGTGGTGGGCGAATTCCACGGCGCGCTGGTCGAAGTCGTCGGTGAAACCGACGTCGTGGTGCGGCGCCAGCAGCAGGCAGGTGCCCTCCCGTTGCAACCACTGCCTGATCGCGGCTATCTCGTCTGCGGTGGCCTGCTGTTCCGACAGGATGTGGTCGAGACCGAAGACCATCAGTGTGTCGGTGTCGGCGAGGATGCGTTCGTCGATCGGCAGCTGATAACCGGCTTGATCGATGCGCTGGAACACCGCCACAGGATGGCCGGTGGTCTCACCGGCGAGATCCTGGAAGGCCAGCGTCGACCGGTGGAACAGTTCCAGAGTTCCGGCGATGCCCTGCAGGAAGTGGGCTTCGTCGTACTCAACCGTCTCGTAGTTGGGCCACAACGCATTTCGCACTTCTGTCATGGTGGAAAAGCGGTTGTATATCTCGCCGGGACTGCGCTGCGCTTCCCACGGGTAGCTCCACGTCCAGTAGATGCTGATCCGTCGGCGGCCATCATGCGCGCGCGCGACGTGCCCTTGATTATAAGTGCGAGCGGTGGTCATGATGCTTCTCCCAGCGTTGCCAGGTACCTCAAGCCGCCCATACCCGGCAGAAAGAAGTAGGCCCCACCTCGCAGGGTGGTGAACGCCGGGATTCCCCTGTGCAACTTGCGGATGGGGCGCTTCGGCACGGTGAAGTCCAATGTCCCGTCCTGCGTCCCGGCGATAGGGTCGTGTTCGTTGTCGAGTTCGTGGAAGGTTTTGTCGTTCATCCAGACGTTTTGGGCGAACTCGAACTGCCGCACCAGGTCGGCGCAGATGATGAACGCGGCGATACCACGTTCGACACCGTCGTCGGGCGCGCCCTCGGCTAACGCGGGACCGTAGGTCGCGCCACGGCGGATCATCCGCCGGCGGTTCATATAGTGGGCGGTGTCCCGGGGATTGAGTCGTCTGGCGTGCGATCCGAGCGGGCACGCGTACCCGAACGGATCCATCTCTTTGTAGTTGAAGTCGTTGTTGCGCATCGGATCGGCGCCGAGTTCGGGATCATCGTTGACAGGCGCAAGGACAAGCGGCGCGCCGCTTCGCCAGCGGCCCATGAACTTCGCTGCCAGGAGTTCTTCTTCGTCGGCGTCTTTTGAATTCGCGCGCAGATAGTCACGGAACGTGCCGACGTGTTCCTCGAGCCGGCGGTAGGCCATATAGCTGCCGTTGCGCGACAAGGCCTCGGGCTGGGGGAGATCGGCGACGGGGCCGTTCTCGTCGGGATAACCGAGAATGAATTCGCCTGGCGCCAACGGCGCACCGGACCCCGGTGTCGGTTCCTCGCCGGAGCCCTTCATAACCGGCTGCGACAACCGGTCGCGGAAGCCGAAGTGATCGTGCGCGTAGTTGAACGGCGGAGTCGCGTTCAGGTCCAAGTGCGAGAGGCTGCGTACGCCGTCCAAGCTCGCCAAGAGTGCATCGTGGTTGGCGATAGACACTCGGTACTGCTCGTCGGTCCGCGAGAACAGGATCGCAATGGCATGCAGATCGTCGCCCGCGAGCCCGCCGAGCCAGTGCTGCGGTGCGGCCGCGCCCGTGTCACCCAGGATGCCGGCACGAGCCGCCATGCCCTCACGGAACGCATCAGGAAACGTGGCCAGTGAGTCCTCAGGAACTCCCAGTGCGCGCAAGCCCTGCCAGGTGAAGGCCAGGGTGACCCAGCGGTTCGACGTGTCTATCGTGGTACGGACATCGGCGGCGGATTGGACCTTGTCAAGCAGCGCGGCGACGTAGGCCCGCCCGCTTGCGGGCGTGTCGAATGTGAGGAATTCGTACCGTCCGGTGATAGCCGGAGTGCGGGTCAGCAGGATGTGCTGAATGTCGTCGAGTTCGAGTGCACTGGTTGTCGATGTCACTGCTGCCGCGTGCCTTTCGTCCATGACCAGGCGGTGATGCGCCAGTCGTTTCCCACGCGGCGAAGGGCGGCTGTGAAAAATGCGTCCGTCTGCGTCACCGTGGTGCCCTTGAGGCTGAAGGTCATCGTCGCCGGCATCGCGAGGTAGGCGCGATCACCGGTTACTGCGTGATGCCGCGGTTCGCCGAGGGTGACGGCGTAGCCGGACGCGCCCTGATGTTCGCCTTCGATCAGCACGTCGCGGTACCAAGTTTGGGCGGCTGACGGACCCAACCAGACGTGCGGCGCCATGCCGTCCAAAATCACACCCTCGGAGTCGAACATCGATTCCATGCCAGCGATGTCGCCGCGATTGAACGCTTCGACATAGCGACTGACCGCGACCAGAGGGTCGGACGTGCCCACGGCAACTACTGCATCTGATCGAGCATGGTGGAGAACGCGGCTTTGAGCCGTAGCGCCTTCTTGATTTCCTCGGCGGTCACATACGGGTACTCGCCATACTCGAGGAAGCTCGGAACCTGGTGCTCACGAACGAATTTCACGAACGACTCCGGATTTTCCTTCCAGTCCTCGGGAAACCCTTCAAGGTTTGTGAACACGGTCGTGATACCCGTGGCGCTGAAAAGCTGGACGGCGTCCTCGGTGTACTTATCGAAGTCGGTGTCGAAGATGCCCTGGTATTGGAAATGCAGTCCCGAGCCGACGTCGAAAAGTTGCCAACGCAGGTAATGCAAACGAAGCGGAGCCAGCGCATCGGGACTGGCCGCGATCGTCTCCTCGATGGTCTTGCCGTAGGCACGGACGGCTTCTTCGCGGCCTTCTTTGACCTTCGCGATGATCGAGAAGCCATAGCATGCCGGCGTCCGGGGGAACACTGGACCGTAACGACCCTGTTTGAGCTCGAAGTAACCCTCTTCAGGGATGGCCATCGCGGCCGGCTTGGACCAATCTTGATTGCCTGCGGACATGTCCAGCCCCCGTCGTGAACCCGGATGAATCCGGATGTCGGGACACTAACACCCGACCGACGCGAAGGCGGAGCGATCAACTTTCGCGGATGACAATTCTTAGGCGAGCCGACGCAGGTGGCAAATCAAGATCATGTCATGCGGTCCCTTCGCCGACGAGCGGTCGGCGGTTCGATACCGTCCGCGCCCACCGGATTTCTCATACGATCGGATGGCCCGTAGGTCCCTTCGACGGAACGGACGACCCATCTCCGACACCGCGTTCCAGATGATGGCGATCGGCCTGTACTTCGCCGTGATGATCGCAATCGGCTTCTACGCCTACCGCCAGACCAGCGATCTCGACGACTACATGCTCGGTGGCCGAAGGCTCACCCCGACCGTCGCCGCCCTGTCGGCAGGCGCGTCCGACATGTCCGGATGGCTGCTCCTCGGGGTTCCCGGCGCGATCTACGCCTCGGGTCTGCTCGAGTCGTGGATCGTGATCGGCCTGGTGATCGGCGCCTGGCTCAACTGGAAGTTCGTCGCGCCGCGGCTGCGGGCTTATACCGAGATCGCCAACAACTCGATCACCGTGCCGAGCTTCTTCGAGAACCGGCTACGCGACAAGTCGCATGTTCTTCGGATTTCGGCAGGCACGATCATCCTGGTCTTCTTCACGTTCTACGTGTCGTCCGGCATGGTTGCCGGCGGCGTGTTCTTCGAGTCGTCGTTCGGCTCGTCGTATCTGACGGGCATGCTGCTGGTCGCCGGAGTCACCCTGTGCTACACGCTGTTCGGCGGTTTCCTGGGTGCCTCGCTCACCGATGTCGCCCAGGGGCTGCTGATGTTGGCCGCGCTCGTCACGATCCCCGTCGTCGCGATCATCGTCACCGGCGGGCCGGGCGAGGTTGTCGATCTGGTCCGGGCCGCCGACGCAGCGCACAACGCCGCTGATCCCGGGGACGAAATCCAGCGCACATCACTGTTTTTCGGCGGAAGCTTCCTCGCCATCGTGTCGGCGGCGGCATGGGGGCTCGGCTACTTCGGCCAACCCCACATCATCGTCCGGTTCATGGCGATGCGGTCCTCGGCCGACGCCAAGGCCGGTCGTCGCATCGGCATCAGCTGGATGATCCTCACCTCCCTCGGCGCTATCACCACCGGCTTCGCGGGACTGGCGTACTTCTTCAAAGAAGGCGTGACGCTGGACAATCCGGAGACCGTATTCCTGCGCCTAGCGCAGGTGATGTTCCATCCCTTCGTCGCGGGGGTCGTGCTCGCCGCGGTGCTGGCGGCCATCATGTCGACGATCTCGTCGCAGCTGATCGTGTGCTCGTCGGCACTGGTCGAAGACATCTACCGGGCATTCGGCAAGGAAGCCAGTCCGACGCGGCTTGTCGCTTACGGTCGGCTCGGGGTGTTGACGGTCGCGGTCGTCGCGGTGCTGTTGGCGCTCAGCCCGGACGACACGATCCTCGATCTCGTCGGCTTCGCGTGGGCGGGCTTCGGCGCCGCGTTCGGACCGCTGATCCTCCTGTCGTTGTTCTGGCGCAAACTCACGTCGGCCGGCGCGATCGCCGGCATGATCGCCGGTGCCGTGGTGGTCGGCATCTGGGGTCAGACCGAGGCGCTGTCGAGTGCGATGTACGAGATCGTCCCCGGATTCATCGCGTGCCTCGCGGTCGCCGTCGCCGTGTCGCTGATGACCGCCCGAGAGGACGACCAGATCCAGCGCGAGTTCTCCGAAACGGCGGAGAAAGCACACGAATCCGCGACGTCGGCCTGACGTTCGGCGCGCCCGCCCGCGTTTGGTCGTTCGCCGCACGGGTACGCGATTCGAATGCCCGACGAGCCGTCGTCAATACTGCTGATCGCGGATCCCGGCGCCCCGGCGGCAATCGCCGAGCGTATGGCGGATTCATTGCGAAATGCGCTGGAGTTACAGTCTCCGACCGACAACGCGTGGGATGTGTCGGTGCGACGTCACGCGTACCCGGTCGACGAGTACGCCGAAGTCTCCCAGGTGATCCGCACCATCGAACCGGGTGACAGCCCAGAGGACGTCGTCATCTACCTGACGGATCTTCCCCGACGGCAGGGGAAGACGCCGGTGATAGCCGAAATCAGCGTGCCTGACAGGTTAGGAGTGATTTCGATTCCCGGGGTTGGCGGCGTGTTCATCGATCGCCGGATGAGGAAACTCGCTCAGACCGTCGTAGCCGAGATTGAGCGTCAATCGGACAAGCCCACCCCTTCACTGAAGCGGCTGAAGCGGACTCAGGACAACGACGTGGTCCGTTACGTCGCGCCGTCTGCGCTGTCCCGTCTCCGGCTCCTGAGCGGCATGGTTTATGCCAACCGCCCGTGGCGGTTGGTCGCTGGCCTGTCCAAGGTGATGATGGCCGCGTTCGCCGCCGGCGCCGTGAGCCTTGCCTATCCGACGATTTGGCAGTTGTCCGACACCATGGGCCCCTGGCGGCTGACCGCGGCAACCGTGTTGGCGAGCGCCGCTTTGATAGCGTGGCTCATCCTCGACCACGAATTATGGGAACGACCGCATTCGGCCGGCGAACGTAAGAGAGCCGTGTTGTACAACGCAACGACTCTCGTCACTTTGACGATCGGCGTCGCCATTTTCCATATCGGGCTGTACGTCCTGATACTGCTCACGGCCTGGTGGACGCTCCCGCCGCACTTGGTCGCTCGAAACATAGGCCATCCCGTCGAATTCCCAACCGTGTTGGTGGTGGCGTGGTTGGTGGCGGCAGTCGCCACGTTGGGCGGTGCACTGGGATCGGGTATGGAGGACGGCGATGCCGTCAAGGCGGCCGCCTACGGGGTGCGGCAACGCCAGCGGTTCGACCAAGCAGATTGACGCACTTTCAACGACGTATCGGTTAACTCGGCGGAGCGAAGAACTCCAGCGCGATGCCGTCGGGGTCGCGGAAGCTGAGCCCCGAACCGTACGGCGCATCCACGATGTCCCCGTGTTCGACGCCGATCTTGTCGAGGCGCTCCGCCCACCCCTCGAGTTCGCTGCGGCTCGCGCACCCGAAGCCGACATGGTCCAGACCCGAGTGGAATTCGGTGAACTGCTCGTCGGGCACCGACTTGTCGTGTTCGTGGATGCCGAACAGCGTGCCGTTGTCGAATTGCCAGACGATATGCCGGAATCCGGTGTCGGTGTGTTCGTCGAGGACCGGCTCGGCCCCGATCAGCTCCTGATACCAGGGCGCGCTGACCGCGAGGTCACGCACGGTCAGCGCGACGTGGTTCAGTGACGGAAAGGGCATGGTGCCTCCTGATTTTCTGATCGGTTCACACGACTCGCCTGCCGAGGCGTGCCCGGGTCCGCATATCCCACAGATACAGCCGGTAACCGAGAAGCCAGAGATCGCGCGGGACGACGCGGTCGACGACGCGCAGTCCGGTCAACAGCGTCTCGAAAGTGCGCTGCTGACGGCGCGACCACGGCAATTGCATGTGCTCGCGGAACTCCTGAGGCAGAAAGCCCGTCGTCGCGAACAGGTTGAACCGGCCCGCCAGCAGCCGCAGCGGAGCGGGTAGGAACACCATCGTGGCCACCCCGTGCAGGTGTTCGCGCACCGGTTCGTCGATGCGCAGTTCGTCCAGCGAGCGTTTCCAGTATTCGTCGAACGCGGCGCGGTCCGGCGGCCACATGTCCTCGCGCACCTGCAGCGTCGTGCCCAGCTTCCTGGCGTCGTGGTAGATCGCATCGGCCGCCTCGTCGTCGAGCGGGCCGTACAGGAACTCGTGCTGGTCGACGTAGTAGCGGTACAGACACGCGGCCACCCACAGCTGTAATCGGGGATCGAAAGCCTTGTAGGACACCGGGCTTGACGGGGTGGACCGCACCAGCGCGTGCACGCGGTCGACCTCGTCACGGATCAGCCTGCGGTCGCTCTCGGTGCCCATCGTCGCCACTGCCAGATACGTGCCGGTGGTGCGGGCCCGCTTGAACGGATGCTTGTAGACGTTGCCGCTGTCGACCGGGCTCTCGAGCACCCCGTAACCCACCCCGGGCGACGCCAACTGCATGATCACATTGGCCGCCGGTGCCAGCACGGCCGCGGGATTGAGCAGATCGACGACGCGCCTCGGGCGGCGCGGTGGCCCGAACCTCATGCGTTCGAGTAGACCACCTTGTGAGACGCTCGCGGAGTGTTTGCGCCGACCTCACGCCCGCGCATGGTGGGGATCGCGGCCGGTTGTGCCGCCGACTGGGCGTTCGGCGATCCCCGCCGCGGCCATCCCGTGGCACTCTTCGGCAGTGCGGCATCGGCTTTGGAGCGTCGCACCTATGCCGACACCCGCGCCGCGGGCGCGCTGCACACCGCCGCGCTGCTGGGCGCGCTCGCGCTGCTCGGAATCGCGGCGGACCGCGCGCTGCGGCGGGACACCCTGGCCGCCGTCACCACGGCCGCGTCGGTGTTCGTCGCGCTGGGCGGGACCTCCCTGGCCCGCGCCGGGAACCACATGGCGGGTGACCTGGAGCGGGGAGACGTCGACGCGGCTCGCCGGCTCCTGCCCGCTCTGTGCGGACGCGACCCCTCGGTGCTCGACGAGGCGGGGCTCGCGCGGGCTGCCCTCGAGTCGGTCGCGGAGAACACCTCCGACGCCAACGTGGCGCCGCTGCTGTGGGCCGCGATCGGCGGTGTCCCCGGCGTCCTGGTGTACCGCGGCGCGAACACCCTCGACGCGATGATCGGCCACAAGTCGCCTCGCTATCGGCGGTTCGGTTGGGCGGCAGCGCGTTTCGACGATGCCGCGAACTATCTCGCCGCGCGGGTGGCCGCGGTGCTGGTGGCCCTGTGCGCACCGGTGGTGGGCGGCTCGCCCCGAGCCGCTCTGCGCGCGTGGGCGCGCGACGCGCGACGCCATCCCAGCCCGAACGCGGGTGTCGCGGAGGCAGCCTTCGCGGGGGCGCTGGGGGTGCGGCTCGGCGGGCCGACGCAGTACGCCCACGAACTCGAGATCCGGCCCACGCTCGGCGACGGTCCGCCGCCGCAGGCGGCCGATCTGCGGCGGGCCGTGCGGTTGTCGCAGGCGGTTCAGGTGGCCGCGGCGGCGGCCGCGCTCGGGCTCAGCGCCGTCGGCCGTACCGGTCGGCGAGCTTGTCCTCCGTGCTGAGCGGGGCGTCGGGCTTGGCTTGTGCCGCCTCCCGCGCGGCCTTCTCCAGCCTGCGTTGGCGCACCTCGGCGTAGATGAAGTAGCCAAGCCCGATCGGCGCGATGATGCCGAACGCGATCCACTGGATGCCGTACGACAGGAACGGTCCGGCGTCGAGGTGGGGCAGCGGGATCGCGCCGAGCCCACCCGGCTGATCGGGCTCCAACTGCAGATACGACCCGGCCAGCGGAATGCCGGTGAGCGACGAGATCTGTCCGGGGTTGATCGAGTACACCTGCTGGATGCCGTCCTGGCGGAACGGCTCCTTGCCCTGGGCCAGCCCCTCGGAGTCGCGCAGCCTCGCGGCGATGGTGACTGTGCCGTCCGGCACCGGCGGGATCTCGGGCACGCCCGAGGCCTGTATCGGCCGGACATATCCGCGGTCGACCAGGACGGTCGGCCCGCCGTCGACGGCGAACGGCGCCAGCACCTCGAACGCCGGTTCACCCTCGACCATGCGCAGCCGCGCCAGCACCTGCCCCTCGGGCAGATACCGGCCGCTCGCGGTGACGCGTCGCCACTGATCGTCCGGCGCCGCCGAATCCTGTTCCGGCAGAAGGGAAGCGACCGGTACGGGATCAGCCTTCAGCGATTGCGAGATCTGCGCGTTCTCGCGCGAGGTCTTGGAGTTCTTGCCCAGCTGCCACGGCGCCAGCACCGTGAAGCACAGGTAGGCGAAGCCCGCCACCACGACGAACAACGCCAGCCACGACGGCCGCAGCAGGAACGTCCACCGGCGCATCAGCTGGCGAGCCCCCTGCCGGCGAGTTGCTCGTCGACCCATTCGTGCAGGCCGGGCAGCGACGCCTCGATGACGGCGAAGACGTCCTCGAAGTCGGCGTGGTCGCCGTAGTAGGGGTCCTCGACGTCCAGCGCATGGGCGCCCGATCGCGGATCGAACGACCGCAGCATCCGGAGCCGTTCGGCGGGCACACCCAGATCCTTGAGCATCCGAACATGGTTGCGGCCCAGCGCGATCACCAGGTCGGCGGACATGTGGTCCTCGTTGACCTGGGCTGCGCGGTGGGCGGTCGGATATCCGTGCTGGCGCAACACGTGCGTGGCCCTGCGGTCGGCGGGTTCACCCGCGTGCCAACCGCCGGTGCCCGCGCTCGTCACCCGGACCACGTGGCCCAGGCCGCGCTCCGAGATCTGATGGGCGAACATCTTCTCGGCCATCGGCGACCGGCAGATGTTGCCCGAGCAGACGAACGTCACGTGCAGCAGTTCAGACACCCAACACCTCACGCAGGTCCGCCACCGTCGCGACATGCGCGGCAGGCTCGGCGGCGTCGGGCTCGTCGAAATCACCCTTGCCGTAGCCCCACCCGACGACCACGGTGTCGATTCCGTGTGCGGCGGCGCCTTCGACGTCATGCGACCGGTCGCCGACCATGAGCGTGCGTTCGGGCACGGTGCCGAGTTGGGCCAACGCGTGGGCGACGACGTCGACCTTCCGTGCTCGCGTGCCGTCGACACTCGCGCCGGCGATCACCTCGAAGCAGTCGGCGAGGCCGAAGTGCGCGAGGATCCGCTGGGCGGTCGGCTCGGCCTTCGACGTGGCGACGGCCAGCCGCACACCCGCCGCGCGCAGGTCGGCGAGCAGCGCCGGGATCCCGTCGAAGACCTCGTTCATGGCCCAGCCGCGGTCGACGTAGTCGGCGCGGTACGCCGCGATCGCCTCGTCGGTCTTCTCCCCGAGGCCGAGGAGCCCCAGCGTGTGGTGCATCGGCGGGCCGACGATCATCGTCGCGAGGTCGCCATCGGGCACCTCGGCGCCCACGGATCCCAGCGCGTGGCGAAAGCTCGAGACGATGCCCTGCGCCGAGTCGGTCAGGGTGCCGTCGAGGTCGAAGATCACCAGTTCGGGGCGGGTCGCCTCGGTTGCGGGGGACAGGCCGGTGGACAAGGTGTCGGTCACGCGTCCATTCTCCCCGATCACAGAACCCCGCCGGTCGGCGCATTAGTGTCGTGCTGTGGCGACTCCTTCGCGCGCTGCCGCGCGCTACCACGGCGACCAGGCCGTCGCCCCCGGGATGCTGGACTTCGCCGTCAACGTCCGTGCCTACACACCGCCGTCGTGGCTGGTCGACCGCCTGGCGGCCCGGTTGAGCGAGCTGGCTCGGTATCCGGGCGCGGCCGACGAGCAGCGCGCGCTCGAGGCGGTCGCGCGCAGGCACGGCCGCTCGATCGACGAGGTGACGCTGCTGGCGGGCGCCGCCGAGGGCTTCGCCCGCCTGGCCGACCTGCGGCCGCGACGGGCCGCGCTGATCGCGCCGTCCTTCACCGAACCGGAGGCGGCGCTGGCCGCGGCCGGGGTCCCCTTCAGCCATGTGGTGCTCGAACCGCCGTACACCCTGACCGCGGACGCGGTGCCCGACGACGCGGACCTCGTCGTCGTGGGCAACCCGACCAACCCGACCGGGGTCCTGCACACCCGTGACCAGGTGCTCGCGCTGCGGCGGCCCGGCCGAACCGTGGTGGTCGACGAGGCATTCGCCGACGCGATACCCGGCGAGCCCGAATCGCTGGCCGCCGAGGCGCTGCCCGACGTCGTGGTCCTGCGCAGCCTGACCAAGACGTGGGCGCTGGCGGGGCTGCGGGTCGGCTACGCGCTCGGCCCGTCCGAGGTGCTGGCGCGGCTGACGGCGCGACGGCCGCACTGGCCGCTGGGCACGCTGCAACTGGAGGCCATCGCCGCGTGCAACGCACCGGAGGCGGTGGCGGAGGCCGACCGCGCCGCCCGGCGCCTGACGGAGGTGCGCGCCGAGATGGTCGCCGGATTGACTAGCATCGGCGTGCATGTCGTCCCCGGTTCGGCCCCGTTCGTCCTCATCTCGGTTCCAGATGCCGAGCTGATGCGAAAACACCTGGACCGCAAAGGCATTGCCGTGCGCCGCTGCGACACGTTCGTCGGGCTCGACGGCCAGTTCCTGCGCGCGGCGGTCCGGCCCCAGTGGCCGGTGCTGGTCGAGGCGATGACCGAGGTGCTGCGATGAGCGCGCGTCTCGGCGACGTCATCGACGTGTTGGAGGCGGCGTATCCGCCGGAGTTGGCGCAGGAGTGGGATTCGGTCGGCCTGGTCTGCGGGGACCCGTCGGAGACGGTCGAGACGGTGACGGTCGCCGTCGACGCCACCGCGGACGTCGTCGCCCAGGTGCCCGACCGGGGCCTGCTGCTGGCGCATCACCCCCTGCTGCTGCGCGGAGTCGACACCGTGGCGGCCAGCACCGCCAAGGGCGCCCTGATCCACCGGCTGATCCGCAGCGGCCGGGCGCTGTTCACCGCCCACACCAACGCCGACTCCGCGTCACCCGGCGTCTCCGACGCGCTGGCCGAGACGCTCGGGCTGACCGTCGAGGAGGTGCTGGCCCCCGCGAGCGCGGAATCCGACCTCGACAAGTGGGTGGTCTTCGTGCCCGCCGAGAACTCCGAGGCGCTGCGGGAGGCGATGTTCGCAGCGGGCGCCGGCCGCATCGGCGACTACTCGCACTGCTGCTGGACGACGACCGGCACGGGACAGTTCCTTCCGCACGACGGCGCATCGCCGGCGATCGGCAGCGTGGGATCCGTCGAACACGTCCCCGAGGACCGGGTCGAGGTCATCGCACCCGCGCGGTTACGCGGCCACGTGCTGGCCGCGATGCGAGGGGCGCATCCCTACGAGGAACCCGCATTCGACGTCTTCGCGCTCGCACCGATCCCGGGTGATGCCGGCCTGGGGCGGATCGGGGTACTGGACCGCCCGGAACCGTTGTCGGCGTTCGTGTCCCGCGTGCGCCGGGCGCTCCCCGCCACCTCCTGGGGCGTGCGCGCCGCCGGCGACCCGGACGCGCGGGTGTCGCGGGTCGCGGTGTGCGGCGGGGCGGGGGACTCGCTGCTCGGCCTTGTCGCCCGCACCGGCGTCGACGCGTATGTGACGGCGGATCTGCGACACCACCCCGCCGACGAACACCGACGCGCCTCGGGAGTCGCGCTCGTCGACGTCGCGCACTGGGCCAGTGAATACCCGTGGTGCGGCCAAGCCGCGGACCTGCTGCGGGCGCACTTCGGTGATGCACTGCCCGTGCAGGTCTCGGATGTGCGCACCGATCCATGGAATGTCGAAAGTTGAGCATGAAAGCTGAAGTAGGACAACAACAGTCGCTACTCGAGTTGGCCGAACTCGATGCCACCCTGGCCCGCCTCGAACACCGGGTGAAGAACCTCGCCGAACAGCGGCGGCTCGAGGAGGTTCAGGCCGAGCACCGGGAAGCCAACGACCGACTGGCCGCACTGCAGATCGCCATCGAGGACCTCGACGCGCAGGTCGCGAAGTTCGAGTCCGAGATCGACTCGGTTCGTCAACGCGAGGAGCGCGACCGAAAGCTGCTCGCGGGCGGGTCGGTGGACGCCAAACAGCTCACCGAGTTGCAGCACGAACTCGACACCTTGGAACGCAGGCAGGCCGCGCTGGAGGATTCGCAACTCGAGGTGATGGAGCGGCGCGAGGAGTTGCAGCGCGAGCAGCAAGAGGCGCTGACGAAAATCGATGACCTGCAGCGCGATCTGGGTGTCGCGCAGACCGCATGCGATGAGGTGCGCTCAGAATTGGACCAGCACCGCCAGCAGAGCCTGTCACGGCGCGACGAGCTGGTCGCGGCGCTCGACGCCGATCTGGTGGGGCTCTACGAACGCCAGCGTGCTCGCGGCGGCGCGGGTGCGGGGCAGTTGCAGGGCCGTCGCTGCGGGGCGTGCCGGATCGAGATCGACAAAGGGGAGTTGGCGCGGATCTCCGCGGCGGCCGACGACGAGGTGCTCCGTTGCCCCGAATGCGGTGCGATCCTGTTGCGGGTCAAGGGGTTCAGCGCGTGAAGGTGATTGTCGAGGCCGACGGGGGTTCGCGCGGGAATCCCGGCCCGGCCGGCTACGGGTCTGTGGTCTGGTCGGCCGACCACGGCGCGGTGCTCGCCGAGAGCAAAGAAGCGATCGGTCGCGCCACCAACAACGTCGCCGAGTATCGCGGCCTGATCGCCGGGTTGAGCGAGGCGGCGAGCCTGGGTGCCACCGAGGTCGACGTGCGGATGGACTCGAAGCTCGTGGTGGAGCAGATGTCGGGCCGGTGGAAGGTCAAGCACCCGGACATCGCTCCGCTGCACCAGCAGGCCACCGCGCTGGCAGCCCGGTTCGACCGCGTCACCTACAAGTGGATTCCGCGCGCGGAGAACAGCCACGCCGACCGGTTGGCCAACGAGGCGATGGACGCGGCGGCCGAAATGGCGTCTAGTGGCGAGGAATCGAAGCCACATCAGGCGTCGAACCCCACCGCCTGGAGCGGTGCCCGCGGTGCGCCGACACGGTTTCTGCTGCTGCGCCACGGCCAGACCGAACTGTCCGTCGACCGTCGATATTCGGGGCGCGGCAACCCGGCGCTCACCGACCTCGGCCGTCGTCAGGCCGAAGCCGCCGCGCAGTACCTCGGACAGCGGGGCGGCATCGCAGCGGTCGTCACGTCGCCGCTGCAGCGCGCGTACGACACCGCGGCGGCGGCGGCCAAGGTGCTGGGCCTCGACGTCACCGTCGACGACGACCTGATCGAGACCGACTTCGGGGCGTGGGAGGGACTGACGTTCACCGAAGCGGCGGAACGGGATCCGGACCTGCACCGACGCTGGCTGCGCGACACTTCACTGGCGCCCCCCGGGGGTGAGAGCTTCGACTCCGCGGCCGAGCGGGTCGGTAGGGCCCGGGCGCGAATCATCGCCGAGCACGCTGGGGAGACGGTGCTGGTGGTGTCGCACGTGACGCCGATCAAGACGATGTTGCGGATGGCGCTCGACGGTGGCCCGAACATCCTGTACCGCCTGCACCTCGACCTCGCGTCGTTGTCGATCGCCGAGTTCTATCCCGACGGTGCGGCATCGGTGCGGCTGGTCAATCAGACGGCGTATTTGGACTAGTCGTGTAGGTGGAGCCGCTCGCCGTGCGGCCCGAAGATCGTGATGGCCTCGACCGGACCGTCGACGGCGCCGAACCAGTGTGGCGTCCACGTTGAGAACTCCACCGCCTCACCGGGTTTCACGGTGAAGTCCCGCTCGCCGAGGATTAATCGCAGCTGACCGGACAGTACGTACATCCAGTCCTGGCCCTCGTGCACGGGAAGTTCGGCTGGCGGTTTGCGGCGTCGGGCGCTGATGCGGATCTTGAAGGCGTGCAATCCGCCGGCGGCCTGTCGGGTCAGCGGCCAGTAGGTGATCCCGTGTGCGGTGTGAGATCCGCTGCGCACGCGTGGGTCCTCGGCTTCCGGGGCGCGCAACAGTTCGTCGGTGCTCACCGAAAGTGCGGCGGCCAATCTCGGCAGGTGGTCGAGCGCGAGGCGGCGCTTGCCGGATTCGAGCCGGCTCAGCGTCGACACGTCGATGTTCGAGCGGCGGGCAACCTCGTCGAGGGTGAGGCCGTGTTGGGTGCGCAGTTCGCGCAGCCTGCGGCGGACCCGGGCGTCGACGCCGTCCTCGTCGTTTGCCTGCATGGCAACAAAGCTTGGCATCTAGGGCGGGACGGATGCAAGGTGGTCGCATGGACAGGATTTGGGATTGCGTGATCGTCGGCGGTGGCGCCGCCGGGTTGACCGCCGCGTTGGTGCTCGGCCGGGCGCGGCGCCGCACCCTGCTGGTCGACGCGGGTGCGCAGAGCAATCTGCCCGCGCATGGCATCGGCGGGCTGTTGGGCCATGACGGTCGACCGCCCGCGGAGCTGTATGCGTTGGGGCGCGAGGAGGTGTCGGCGTATCCGTCCGTCGAAGTGGTGGCGGGCGACGTCGTCGGCGGTCAACAGGCCGACGACGGGTTCGTCCTGCGGTTGGGCGACGGCCGGGTCGAGCGGGCCAGGCGGGTGCTGTTGGCCACCGGTATGGAGTACCGGCCGCCGTCGCTTCCGGGGCTGGCGGAGTTGTGGGGGCGGTCGGTGTTTCACTGCCCGTTCTGCCACGGATGGGAAGTGCGCGACCAGCCCCTGGGGGTACTGGCCCGTGGTGAGCGCGCGGTGCATTCGTCGCTGCTGCTGCGTCTTTGGAGTGACGACGTCATTCTCCTGACCGATGGTCCGGCGGATCTCGATGACGCACAGCGTGAACGGCTGACGGCGGCTGGGGTGACGGTCGACGAGCGGCCAGTGGCCGAATTGAATTCTGCGGCGGGCAATCTGGAGGCCGTCGAGTTCGCCGACGGTAGCCGGTTGCTCCGCAAGGCTCTTCTGGTGGCGACGACGCTGCATCAGCGGTCGTCGCTCGCTGAGCAACTGGGTGCCGCTACCACGGAGCCGACGCCGCTGGCGCAGAATCCGGTTCAGGTCGATGCGCTCTATCGGACCAGTGCGCACGGGGTTTTCGCCGCCGGTGACGTGGTCGCCCAGATGCCGCAGGTGGCCATCGCGGTGGCGTCCGGTTCGGCGGCGGCGGCCGCCGTCGTGCAGAGCCTGATGGAAGAGGATTTTCCGGCGGTTGTTTTGGAAGGGAGCGGACATGTCAACGCCTGACGCCAAAGAGCATTGGGAAGAGCGCTACAGCTCGCAGGACCGGATCTGGAGCGGGCGGCCGAACGTTCGCCTGGTCGAGGTGGCATCGAACCTCGAGCCCGGGATCGCGCTGGACCTGGGCAGCGGCGAGGGTGGGGACGCGATGTGGCTCGCGGAACGGGGATGGCGGGTCGTCGCCGTCGACATCGCCGAGACCGCGCTACGGCGCGCCGCCGAAGACGCCGCCGCGCGTGGGGTCGCCGACCGCATCGACTTTGCGCAGCACGACCTCTTGGAGAGCTTTCCCGAGGGTGAGTTCGATTTGGTGAACGCGCAGTTCCTGCACTCCACGTTCCCGCTCGACCGGACGGCGATCTTCGGCGCTGCGGCGCGGGCGGTCCGTCCGGGCGGCCTCCTGCTGATCGTCGACCACGGGTCGCCGCCGCCGTGGCTGTCGGAGCTTCACGATCACCATCACACCTTCACGCCGCCCGAGGAGGTGGTCGCGGCGCTGAATCTCGCTGAGTCAGAATGGTATCCGGCCGAGATTCGCAAACCGGTGCGCGACGTGACGACGCCGGACGGCGAGACCGCACAGTGGGCTGACAACGTGATCGTGTTGCGCCGACGCTGAGGTTCACGCTGCGTCGTGGAAGATGAGCCCGAGCGTGTATCGCTCCCCGGAGCGGACCACCGACACGCCGTGCCGTACCGGCGCGGCCGACCATCCGCGCGCCGACCGCACGGGCCGCTCCCGGGTGGTGAAGACGTAGCCGTGCCCGTGGGGCAGCAGGGTTGACGTGCCGCGGGACTGGGCGCGGGGGCGTTGTTCGACCAACAGGAACTCGCCGCCGGTGTGGTCGACGCCCGGTTCGCTGAGGTTGAGCACGACCTGGAGCGGAAACACCAGATCGCCGTAGAGGTCTCGATGCAGCGCATTCCAGTCACCGGGGCCGTATTTGAGCATGAGCGCGGTCGACTTCGTCTGGCCGGCGGCGCGGCACGTGTCGAGCCAGTCGTCGAATCGGTCGGGCCACGGCGCGGGGCGGCCCAACCGGGCCCACCAGTCCCTCGCGATCGGGAGGAGTCGCGGATACAGCGCCCGTCTGAGCGCTTCGACCGGTTCGGGGTAGGGCTCACGCAGGTAGCGGTACTCGCCCTCGCCGAAGCGGTGGCGGGCCATGTCGATGGTCGAACGGAATCTCTCGTCGTCGGTGTAGAGGCGCTTCAACGCGGCGGTCTCGGACTTGGTGAGCAGGCGTGGAAGCAGTGCGCCGCCGGTCGCGTCGAGTTCGGTGACGACGGCGTCCCAATCGGCGGCGTCCACGCGGGCGTGCCATTGCGTATGCGCCATTTGGCGGTGCATACCCAGTAGACGTCCGGGAGCGACATTTCGTGAGGTTCTCCCACACAGCGAATTGATCCACAGGGTCACGACTTTCGCGTCGACTTGTCAGTGGGTCGATTAGTGTCGAAAACATGTTCGAAGCAGCCTCGGATGCCGATCTCATCACCTTCATGGGTGAAGAGGCGCGCGAGGAGTCGGCGGCGATGGGGCGCCGGTTGTCGTTGGTCGGCGAGTTGTTCGCCCGGCGCAATCCCGAGATGGTCGAGTCACGGTTCTACGTCGCCGATGCGATCGCCGCGGTGGCGGCCGAGATCGCGCCGGTGCAGAACATCAGCCATGCGCGAGCGGTCGGTCAGGTCGAGGTCGCGATCGCGCTGCGCGATCGGCTGCCGCAGGTTCTCAGGCGGTTCTGTCGGGGTGTGATCGATTACCGGATGGTGTCGACGATCGTCGCGCGCACCGACAACGTCGCTGACGACGTCATGGTGGGGCTGGATGAGGCGTTGGCATGGCGCGTCGAGAAGTGGATGAAGCTGTCCAAACCCAAGCTGCGTGACCGCATCGATCTGTTCATCGCCGAATTCGACCCGGCCGCTGTCCGGGTACCGCCGGAAGCCGACAAGCACCGCTACGTCGAGATCAGCCCCGTCGACACCGCGGGATTGGCGTTCTTGGGAGGCAAGCTGCGCGCCGAGGACGGCGCCTCGTTGGATGCAAGGCTGGATGCGTTGGCGGCCACCGTGTGTGACAACGATCCGCGGACGAAGTCGCAGCGCCGGGCCGACGCCGTGGGTCCGCTGTCGCGGCTCGAGGCCACGCTGCCCTGTCAGTGTGGATCCGACGATTGCCCGGCGGCCGCTTACCGCGCTGCGGCGTCCGCGGCGGTGATCCATGTTCTCGCCGAGCAGGCCACCGTGGACGGAACGGGCCACAAGCCGGGATATCTGCCGGGTTTCGGGATCCTGCCCGCCGAGTCGGTGCGCGGGCTTGCGCGCAATGCCGAACTCAAGCCAGTCGTCGTGCCGGCCGCCAACGCCGCCGCGCCGACCGGGAACCCCGGCACCGGCTATCGCCCCAGCACCAAGTTGACCGATTTCCTGCAGTGGCGGGATCTCACGTGCCGCTGGCCCGGATGCGACAGGCCGGTGCCGAAATGCGATGTGGACCATACGGTGCCGTGGCCGTACGGTCCGACACATCCGTCGAACACCAAGCACTACTGCCGCATTCACCACCTGATCAAGACGTTCTATAGCGGTGGCGGTGGCTGGAGAGATGAACAGCTCGCCGACGGCACGATCGTGCTGACGGCTCCGACCGGCCACGTGTACCGGTCGGAACCGCACGGCGCGAGCATGTTTCCCGCACTCGGACAACCCACCGGCGTCCCCACGGTCGCCACGCCTCCGCCCGAGAACCCCGACCGCATGGCAATGATGCCTCGCCGCAGGCAGACCCGAGAACAGGATCGCCGGGACCGCATCGACGCCGAACGGCGGCTACGAAGCGAGCTGCTCGCCGAGGAGGAGCGACAGCACCAGGCGTGGCTTGCGGCGGTTTACAAACCTCCGCCGTTTTGAAAATTGACGAAGTAGGGAATTTTCGGGCTGATGGCCTTAAGCTCGCTTCAAGATCAATCCTCGGCGTTGTGAACAAGAACCGTAGGAGGGCGGCGAGTAGATGAAGAATCTCCCCGTAGGGACGGCGGCGGGTCTCTTCGCCATCGCACTGAGCTTTGGACTCGTCGGTTGTGGTTCCGACGCCGACACGTCGGCCACGACCACGACGTCGGCCACCAGCGAGACCGGCACGGCGACGGCCACACCCAGCCCCGCCGCTGACGACGACGACACGATCAACGAGTACATCGTCGACAGCGGGATCGCCGAAACGCCGATCAAGCCGGGAGAGCCGGGAACCCCGACGTTCGACTTCCCGCTCCCACCGCAGTGGGCCGACGCCGGCGAAGCGACCCCTGAGTGGGCCTACGGCGCCATCGTGTACGACAACCCGGCGGATCCCAACGACCCGCCGGACATGTACGCAATCGCCTCCAAGCTCACCGGCAACGTCGACACGGCGAAGATCTTCGAGTACGCCCCGGAGCAACTCGAAGACATGGCCGAGTTCAAGCCGTTGGCAGAACCCGCGAGGGGCAAATTGGGTGGCTTCGACGCGATTTCGTTCGCCGGCACCTACAAGAACGAAGGCCAGACGCGTTTTGTCGCCCAGAAGACGGTCGTGGTGCCCGCGGCGGACGGCGTCTTCGTCCTGCAGCTGAATGCGGACAGTCCCGAGACCGAACAGAACGCTGTGCTCGATGCCCTCGAGGTCATCGACGAACAGACGACCATCACCCCGCCGTCATGACCGGCAGCTCGATCCGAGACCCCAGGACCCCGCTTACCGACGGAGACGCATCGATATGAGAATCCGGACCACGGCTCCAGTCCTCCTACTGGCTTCGGTGTGCAGCGCCGTGCTGCTGTCGTCTCCCCTCGTGACCGCTCCGGCCGCGCACGCGCAGTGCAAGGCCAGCGAGGTGTGGGACCAGCGCACCGGGGTGTGCTGGTCGCAATCCCAGACCACGCTCGGGGTTCCGGGCACAGGCGGCTGGTGTAAACCGGGCAGGATCGGATTGTGCATGTCGGCCTGGCAGAACTCACAGGTCCCCGGCGCGAACCTCAAGCCCGCCCCGCCGGGGGGCCCGGCGCCGCGCGCGACGTGGCCTAACAACTGACGTCCCCCGCCGGTTTCCAGGGCGTCAGCCGGGGGAGCCACGCGCGCACGTTTGCGCGATACGTCTCGTACTGCGCCCCGTACGTTCGCACCAGCGTGGGTTCTTCGTACCACCGCACGAACGACGCGGTGACCGCCCACCCGATCGCGGCGTAGAGCACGAGCCACAGGTTTCCGAACATCACGGCCTGACCGACGATCGCCGTGATCAGCCCGGCGTACATCGGATTGCGGACGAACCGGTTGAAGCCCGTCACGACCAAGCGTTCGGTCGGCGCGATGGGCATGGGAGTGCCACCGGCCCTGACGAATTCGACAAACGCGTGGATGGGCGGGATC
>NZ_CVTA01000023.1 GCF_001050035.1 Mycolicibacterium komanii | reverse complement strand
GACGACGACCACGATCCCGCCCAGCCCCACCCGCCATGCCGGAGCGTCAGACAGCTCCCATCGCGTGATCAACCACGGGCCGAGCCCGACGAACGTGCCGGGCGCGACCACGAAGAACGCCGCCGAGGCGAGCGCAGCGGTGGGAATCCGCACTGGCTATCCCGTGATGGCCGAGAGGTCCGCGAGCTGCGTCAGGCGCACGCTGTTACCGGACGGATCGCGGAACCCGCAGTCGATGCCGTAGGGCATCTCGTGTGGCTCCTCGGTGAACTCGACTCCGCGCGAACGCATTTCCTCATAGGAGGCCTGACAGTCCTCCGTCGTCAGGAACACCGTTCCCGCGAAACCCTTGGCGGTCAGATCCAGCACCTGCTTGCGGGTCGCCTCGTCCATGACCGGTTCACCAGGGACGGCCATCAGCACGATCGACACATCGTCCTGACCGGGCGGCCCGACCGTCAGCCAGCGAAACAGGCCGTCCACGTCGGGTAGCGAAACGTCCTGGCGCACTTCCATACCGACCTTCTCGGTCCAGAACTTCAATGCGGCTTCCTGGTCGTGTACCCAGAGGTGGGCGCTTGCGATTTTGATCATGGCTCGACGCTACGACCGGTCGGCGCTGTCCGTCTTCTCCCCGTGTGCTGTTTTGCGCACCCGGCTGTCGGCGGGAGGTCGGGTGTCGCGCTTGAGGATGCAACTCGGTACCCGGGCGTGGATCGCCGCCGGCGGCAGGCTCGCCCGGTACGCGGCAGGCGGCAGCCCGTACACCCGGGCGAAGCTGGTGGTGAACGACCCCACGCTCTGCAGCCCCACCATCACGCAGATGTCGGCGATCGAGCGGTCGGTGTTGCGCAGCAGCGCCGCGGCGCGTTCCAGGCGGCGGGTCTGCAGGTAGGCCCGCGGCGTTTCCCCGAAGGTGCGGGTGAACATCCTGCTGAAGTGCGCGCGGGACAGACCCGCGGCCGCGGCGAGGTCGTCGACGGTGATCGCCTCGGCGTACCGCGCGTCGACCAGATCCTTGGCGCGCATCAGATAGCGCGCCGGAGGCACCTGCGCCATGCGCCAAGTATGTCGAACTCGCGGAACAGCGGCGACAGGCGCTACGTTGAACCCGCGGATGAGTTGGCTGGGCGGCCGCGGGATCCAGGTTCGCCTGGGTTTCGAGGAAAGTCCGGACTTCACAGAGCAGGGTGATTGCTAACGGCAATCCGAGGTGACTCGCGGGAAAGTGCCACAGAAAACAGACCGCCACCACCGGGTCTTCGGACTCGGGGAGGTAAGGGTGAAACGGTGCGGTAAGAGCGCACCAGCATTCCGGGTGACCGGAGTGGCTAGGCAAACCCCACCCGAAGCAAGGCCAAGAAGGCCGCAACCTGGTTGCGGCCGCGCAGGCGCCCGAGGGTTGCTCGCCCGAGCCTGCGGGTAGGCCGCTCGAGGCACCCGGCGACGGTGTGCCCAGATGGATGGTCGCCACCTCGCCGCCGCGGTCAGCCGCGGTGGTGAGGGACAGAATCCGGCTTACAGGCCAACTCATCCGCCCTGTACCGGCCCACCCGGCGCGAGACCGGATCAGCGCGCCTTGCGAACCGCCTTGGCAAGCTTCTTGAGCGCGCGGTCCAACTGGTCTCGCGAGCGCTGCGCGAGCTCCTCCTCCATCCGGAAGAGCAGACCGTAGGTGAACGTGTCCTCGCCCGCGGCGTGCGCCGCCTCGGCCTGCTGGCTCAGGTGCGTCCGGCTGACCACGCTGTCCTGGTGGTCGCCGAGCAGCGACTGGATGTCTTTGGCGCGATCAGACACCTTGCCCTGTCCGGTCGCCGCCGCGGTGTATCGAAGCCGCTTGGCGCCCTTGCGGATTCGATGCAGGGCCTCGTCCTTGTCCTCGTCCGCCTTCGCGGCGGCATTCGCCGCCTTACGCACACGCTTGTAGGCCGCGTCGATCGTCGCCTGGCTGCGCTCGTCCTCGTCCTGCGCCGGAACCGGTTCTGCGGCGACCAATCCCTCGAGCGCGTCGAGCAGCCGGAAGTACCGCTGCGAACGCATCGCGATCAGCGATCTGCGCAGCCCGGCCGCATAACGCCGCTCGGCGCCGTCGACCAAGCGCTCCCGAACCGGTCCGCGGACCAACTCCTCCGGCAGCTCACCGAGCGCCTTTTCGTAGCGCTCGGCCAACACTTCCGCGTCGCGCGCCACCCCCAGGATCGCGGCGAGCTGCCTCAGCTCGTCGAGGATCCACGCGTCGTCGGAGATGCCGAACGCATCTCGCGAGGTCTGCAGCAGGCTGCGGATCTTGCGCGTCGTCACCCGCATTTGGTGCACCGCATCCTCGACGTCGGCACGAACCGCCCGGTCCCACTCGATCAGCTGCTCGACCTGTTCGGCCACCGCGCGGTGTACCGGGTCCGTCGGTTGCGGCGCGTCCTCCTGCACCGAATTCAGCACGCGCGCCAGCTTCGAACCGCTGGCCGCAGGCTCGGCACCGGCGTCGATCAGCCGGTTCGACAGCCGGTCGAGCAGCTCGCGGTCCGCGCCGTCGGCCAGTTCGAGCTCCCACTCGCGCCACGCCTGCTGCGGGCCGTCGGGCTCGGCGGAGGCGGTGACCTGGTCGTCGCAGAACTCCGCCACCGGCGCACCGTCGGGACCGTAGAGCAGGTCGACGGTGCGTTGGGTCGAGATGCGCGCGACCGGCTGCAGCGGACGGTCACGCACGATCGCCAGCACGACGTCGCGCAGCGCATCCGGCACCACCGCATCGTCCTCACCCAGAGCGTCCTCGCCCAGCGGCTCCCTGACCTCGGTCCGCGCGTCGGGCCCCGCCGGCAACTTGAGGTGCCAGCCCTCGTCCGGACCGCCGGTACGCCTGCGCAGCGTGATGCGCCGCGCCGCGAGGTCGTGGTCGGGGGTGTCGAAGTACACGGCCTCCAGACGGTGCGCGGGCGACCGTTCGACGCGGACCACCGACGACAATCCTTCGAACGACGGCGACACGGTCGACTCTCCGACGTCGAACTTGCGCTCGACCTCCAGATGCCGCGTCGATCCGCCGGATTTGCCCATGGTGCGAGACAGATTGCCACACGCAGGTGAACACCGGGGAGGGCGGCGAATATAGGGTCCCAATGTGACCGATTACGAAACGCTGACCGTCGAGCAGACCGGCGCCATCACCCGCATCACCCTCAACCGACCTGATGCGGCAAATGGCATGAACGGCACCATGACTCGTGAGCTGGCCGACGCCGCCAAGCGGTGTGACAACCCCGCGACCAAGGTCGTGGTACTCACCGGATCGGGCCGGTTCTTCTGCGCGGGCGGTGATTTGAAGGACTTCGCGGACGCCGACGACCGCGGTGCGCACATCAAGGGCGTCGCCGACGATCTGCACCGTGCGATATCGACCTTCGCCCGGATGGACGCGGTGGTCATCACCGCGGTGAACGGCACCGCCGCCGGTGCGGGATTCTCGCTCGCGGTGACCGGCGACCTGGTGCTGGCGGCCGAGTCCGCGTCGTTCACCATGGCCTACACCCGGGTCGGGCTCAGCCCCGACGGCAGCGCCTCCTACTACCTGCCGCGACTCGTCGGCATCACCAAGACCAAGGAGCTCATGCTGACCAACCGCACCCTGTCGGCGCAGGAGGCGTCGCAGTGGGGGCTGGTGACCGAGGTCGTCGCGGACGCCGAACTGGCCGAGCGGGCCTCGAAGCTGGCCGATCGGATGGCCGCCACGTCAGCCGGCTCCAACGGTGGGGTCAAGCAGTTGCTGCTGGGCACGTTCGGCAACGGCCTCGAAGAACAGATGGAACTCGAGGGACGGCTGATCGCCGCACGCGCCGGGTCCAGCGACGGCCGAGAAGGCGTCGACGCCTTCCTGGCCAAGCGGAAAGCGGAGTTCGCCTAGAACGAGTGCTCGTCGGCGGGGAACACCCCGCTGGCGACCTCGTCGGCGTATTGCTCTGCGGCGCGGCGCAATTCGTCGCCGACGGCACCGAACCGCTTCACAAACTTCGCGGTCTTGCCGCTCGTCATGCCCGCCATGTCCTGCCACACCAGCACCTGCGCGTCGCAGTTCGGGCCCGCACCGATCCCGATGGTGGGGATGGTCAGCTTGCCGGTGATCTGGGTGGCCAGCTCGGCGGGCACCATCTCCATGACGACGGAGAACGCGCCGGCTTCCTGCACGGCGATGGCGTCGTGAACGGTCTGCTCACCGGCGTCGCCGCGGCCCTGGACCCGGAAACCGCCGAGCCCGTTGACGCTCTGCGGGGTGAAGCCGATGTGCGCCATGACCGGAATGCCCGCGGCGCTCAGCGTGGCGATCTGCTCGACCACGCGCTCGCCGCCCTCGAGTTTGACCGCGTGCGCACCGGTCTCCTTCAGGAACCGGGTCGCGGTCGCGAGCGCCTGCTGCGGCCCGCCTTCGTAGCTGCCGAACGGCAGATCGGCCACGACCAGCGCGTGCGGGGCGCCGCGGACGACGCCGCGGACCAGCGGGATCAGCTCGTCGATGGTCACGGGCACGGTGGTGTCGTAGCCGTATACGACGTTGGCGGCCGAATCGCCGACCAGCAGCACCGGAATGCCGGCGTCATCGAAGACGCGCGCGGTGGAGTAGTCGTAGGCGGTGAGCATGGCCCACTTGTGGCCTTCTGCTTTCCACTTTTGAAGGTGGAGGGTGCGCGTTTTGGTCCGCGGAGCGGACGATCCAGCGGTGGTGCGCGGTGCGGACGAGGCAGTCCCGTACACGGTCTGCTCAGACATCGTTGTCCCCCAATTGGGTGGGTCGGGTCGAATCCTCGAGGCCGATGCACGGTCCCCGGGTTCGTCTGACCCACCAAGTCTGCCACTTGGTGTCCGAGATGTTAAAAGGCCTGTTGAGTGGATTTGCTCACACCCGCTGTCACCGGGCATAGCATCGGCGGCATGCAACGCCTCAGCGGGCTCGACGCCAGTTTCCTCTACCTCGAGACCGCGCAGCAGCCGCTGCATGTGTGCTCGATCCTCGAACTCGACACCTCGACGATGCCCGGCGGCTACACGTTCGACCGGTTCCGCGAGGCGCTGAACCACCGCATCAAGGCGATGCCGGAATTCCGCGAGAAGCTCGCCGACAGCCGGTTCAACCTCGATCATCCGGTATGGGTGGAGGACAAGGACTTCGACGTCGACCGGCATCTGCACCGCATCGGGCTGCCCGCGCCCGGCGGGCCGCGGGAGCTCGCCGAGATCTGCGGCCACATCGCGTCGCTGCCGCTCGACCGCAGCCGCCCGCTGTGGGAGAAGTGGGTGATCGAGAACATCGACGGCACCAACCCGCAGGACGGCGGACGCCTCGTCGTCATGACGAAGGTCCACCACGCCGGCGTCGACGGCGTCACCGGCGCGAGCCTGATGTCGCAGCTGTGCAGCACCGAACCCGACGCGCCGCCACCCGACCCCGTCGACGGTCCCGGCGACGCGAACTCGCTGGAGATCGCGGTCACCGGCGCGGTCAAATTCGCGACCCGGCCGTTGAAGCTGGTCAACGCGTTGCCCGTGACGGTGTCGTCGGTGGTCGACACGGTGCGCCGGGCCCGCTCCGGCCTATCGATGGCGCCGCCGTTCGCCGCGCCGCGCACGGTGTTCAACATGAACGTCACCGGGCACCGCAACGTCGCGTTCGCCAAGCTGGACCTCGAGGACATCAAGACCGTCAAGAACCACTTCGGGGTGAAGGTCAACGACGTGGTGATGGCGCTGGTGTCCGGCGTGCTGCGCAAGTACCTCTCCGACCGCGGCAAACTGCCGGAGAACTCGCTCGTCGCGATGGTTCCGGTCTCGGTGCACGAGAAGTCCGATCGGCCCGGCCGCAACCAGGTGTCGGGGATGTTCTCCCGACTGGAGACCCACATCGAGGACCCGGCGGCCCGACTGAAGTCCATTGCCGAGTCGAATTCCGTTGCCAAACAACATAGTTCGGCGATTGGTGCGACCCTGCTCCAGGACTGGACGCAGTTCGCCGCGCCGGCGGTCTTCGGAGTCGCGATGCGGGTCTACGCCGCGAGCCGGCTCAGCGGGGCCAGGCCGGTGCACAACCTCGTCATCTCCAACGTCCCCGGCCCGCAGGTGCCGCTGTACTACCTGGGCTGCGAGGCCAAGGCGATGTACCCGCTCGGGCCGATCTTCCACGGCTCGGGGCTCAACATCACCGTCATGTCGCTGACGGGCTCATTGAACGTCGGCATCGTGTCCTGCCCGGAATTGCTGCCCGACCTGTGGGATATGGCCGACGACTTCTCGGCTGCCCTCGACGAGTTGCTGGCCGCCACGCGATAGCGCCCTAGCCAGCGACGATGAGGGTCCATGGCAGCATGTTGAGCCATGAACGCCAAGATCGGGGTCCTCGCGGCCACTGTGCTGCTCGCGGCCACCGGATGCAGCCATCTGGTGGACGGCCGCGCCGTCGTCGCGGTGCCGCCGCCCGGTACCCCGATTGAGTGGACCAAGTGTCAGACCGAACAGCCCGACGAGTCGCGGATCCCCGCCGATGCCGAGTGCGGCATGCTGTCCGTCCCGGTGAACTACGACGACCCAGACGGCGACGTCGCCCGCATCGCGATGATCCGGTTCAGGGCCACCGGCGACAAGATCGGGTCGTTGATCATCAACCCCGGCGGGCCGGGGGAGTCCGGCGTGGAGGCCGCCGCGGGCGTCGTCGGCTCGCTGCCCGAATCGGTGCGGCAGCGCTTCGACCTCGTCGGCTTCGATCCGCGGGGCGTCGCCAACTCCACACCCGCGCTGTGGTGCAACTCCGATGCCGACAACGACCGGCTTCGGGCCGAGCCCCAGGTCGACTACTCGCCGGAGGGCGTCGCCGAGATCGAGAAGGAGACCAAGGAGTTCGTCCAGCGCTGCGAGGACAAGATGGGCAACGAATTCCTCGCCAACGTCGGAACCGTCAACGTGGCCAAGGATCTCGAGGCGATGCGCCAGGCGCTCGGCGACGACAAACTGACCTACCTCGGCTACTCGTACGGCACCCGGATCGGCGCCACCTATGCCGAGGAATATCCGGACAAGGTGCGCGCGATGGTCCTCGACGGCGCGGTCGATCCGAACGCCGATCCGACCGAGGCCAACGTCCGGCAGGCCGCCGCCTTCCAGACCGCGTTCAACGATTACGCCGCCGACTGCGCCAAGAACCCCGGCTGCCCATTGGGCACCGATCCGGCAAAGGCCAACGACGTCTACCACAGCCTGGTCGACCCGCTGGTGGACAAGCCGCTCAAGACCCGGGATCCGCGCGGGCTGAGCTACTCCGACGCGATTGTGGGGACGATCCTGCCGCTGTACTCGCCGAACCTGTGGCGGCATCTCACGCAGGCGCTCAACGAGATGGAGCGCGGAACCGGCGACACGATGCTCGCGCTGGCCGATCTGTATATGGGACGGGATGCGCAGGGGCACTACAACAACTCGACCGATGTGCGGGTCGCGGTCAACTGCATGGACAAGCCGGCCGTGACCGACCGGGCGAAGGTCGCCGAGGAGGACCGGCGGGTCCGGGAGGCGGCGCCGTTCATGAGCTACGGCGAGTTCACCGGGCACGCTCCGCTGGGTACATGCGCGTTCTGGCCAGTGCCGCCGACCAGCGAACCGCACGAGCTCAAGGTCGAGGGATTGCCGCCGACGCTCGTGGTGTCGACAACGAACGATCCCGCGACGCCGTACCAGGCGGGCGTCGAGCTGGCCAAGCAGCTCGGGGGCACGTTGGTGACGTTCCAGGGCACCCAGCACACCGTGGTGTTCCAGGGCAACAAGTGCATCGACGACATCGCCGCGCGCTACCTCGTCGACGTGACGGTGCCGCCGCCGGACACCACCTGCTCCTCGGACTAGTTCTTACGGAATTTCCCAGTGTCCGGGTGCGCCGTCGAAGAACGGATTCTCGAAACCCTGGACCGTCGGAAGCTTCCTCAGCTCGTCCGCCGCGATGCCGTAGAACGGGTTGCGCACCCCGTTGATGGTCGCCGACGCCCTCAGCTGTACCGGGCCGATTTGGTCGCTAGGCAGGCCGAAGTAGTCGTTGATCCCCGGCACGCCCGGCCAGGCGTCGGGTATCACGGACGCCGGGATCTCCCAGTGGCCCGGAACCTCGTCGAAGAACGGGTTCGCATAACCCTGGACCGTGCGCATCTTCTTGAGCTGCCCGGGTGGGATGTTGAAGAACGGGTTCGGGACACCGTTTATGGTGGCCGCGTTCATCAGTTGACCGGGTGGAATACGAGCGCCCGGCAAGCCGAAGTAGGCGTCGACCGCGGGCAGGTTCGGCGCCAGGCGGGGCAGGTCGATCTCGACGGCAGGCGCTGGGACCGGCGGCACGTTGACCCTGGGCAGTGGCGGCACCCCGGCCGGTGGCACGTTCACGTGGACATCCGGCACCCGCGGCGCCTCGACCCGCGGCACCTTCACGTTGGGCACCTGCGGCGCCTCGACCCGCGGCACATGGACCTTGGGAACCGGTGGCGGCCCGGGAATGGGAGGTATGGGCGGGGACGGAAACTTCGGATCGGCGTGCACCGTGCCCACACCCGCGCCGAGCGCGGCGAAGCCGCACACCGCCCCGGCCAGGCTCATCGACAATGCGGTTTTCTTGAGATTCATGGTCGCTCCTCGCAATCGCTTCAGCGGCGCGACCCCCCGATTGAACGTCGGCTACCCGCGGAGCGTGCCGTCGAAACCCCAGGCAACCCTCAGGGTCGGCTCTCGGCGATCTGAGCGAGCAGGAACTCCAGCCGATCCCTCTCGATGGCCGGCTGAGTGCCCGCCGCGGCGCTGAGCATGATCCCGCTGATGAACATCACCGTGAGCAGAGCTCGGTCGTCCACCGCGGACGGGTCGACGTCCGAGGTTTGCGACCGCTCCGCAAGCTCGCGGTGCAACGCAAGATAGGTCTGCGAATTCGCGTGGAACACAGCCGATATCGCCGGATCGCGACTGGCCTGCAGGAGCAGCTCGATCCGTGCGCGGGTGCGGGTGAGGCCGTCGCCGGTCAGCGATTTCATCACGACCGCGGCAAGTCTGGTGACCGCGGCCTGCCGGGACGTGTCGGCGTCGGCGTCGGTGACCGAGCGCAGGTCCGCCAGATCCAGCTCGGCGACCCGCTCGGCGACGGCGTGGATCAGCGCGCTTCGTGTCCGGAAGTAGTACGAGGTGCTCCCCTCGGGCACGCCCGCCGCACGGTCGACCCGCGGATGGCTCAGCCCCTTGGCGCCGTGCTCGGCGAGCAGCCTGATCGCGACGTCGCAGAGCTCGCGACGACGTTGTCGCCCGTCCGGGGTTCGGCGCAGGGCCATCTCTATCGCGCTGCCATCTACTTCGCGATCGGGCGGATCAACACTTCCTGCGACGTGCTGGCGACGGTGCGCCCCGCCGCGTCGCGGATGGTCCCTCGGATCAGCGCGCGGTGTCCGGTGACGGCGACCGTGTCCTGGGTGTACAGATGCCAGTCGTCGAAGCGGACGGGGCGGTGCAGCCACAAAGCGTGATCGAGGCTGACCGCCGCGATGGATGCATAGTCGGCGCGATGCGGATGGTTGCGCAGCGCCATGTCCAGCAGCAGGTAGTCGCTGGCGTAGGCGAGCATCGCGCTGTGCAGCGCCGGGTCGTCACCGATCGGGCGGGGCAGTCGCATCCAGTGCGACCGGGGCCCGGGCGTCTGGCGCCCGCCGAGGAAGTTCGTCGGCTCCGCGATCCGCATCTCCACCGCGGGTGGGACATCGATCCAGTTCTGCGCGTTCTCCTTGAGCTGCGGCGGGACCTGGTGCACCCAGTGCTGCAGCAGCGGCATCTCCTCGGGTGCCGGGGCGTCCGGTCGTGGGCGATCGAGTTCGGGTTCGGCGGGATTGGTGTGAAACGACGCGAGGGCGGTGAGCAGGGTGCGGTCGCCCTGCGCGACGGTGACCTGGCGGGTGGCCATCGACCGCCCGTCGCGAACGGTGTCGACGGCGATGTCGACCGGGGTGTCCGTCGCGCCCGTCTGGACGAAGTAGGCGTGCAGCGAGTGCGGCGCGTGGTGGTCCACGGTGCGCGAGGCGGCGTACAGGGCCTGTGCGAGCAGCTGACCGCCGAAGATCCGGCCGAAGCGATCGCGTTCGTTCGTCGCCCGGAAGCGGCCGTCGCCCACCTGCTGCACGGCGAGCGCGCGCTCGAGGGTGTCGAGGGATTCGAGCACCGACTTCTCCAGCGCAGTGCCCTGCAGTGGGCCGGTCAGCTCGGTCTGCGGGTCGGTCTCGTCAGTGGCCATCACGGATGGATCCTGCCAGATGCTTGCCCCGTTGTCTCTAAGACTTTAGAGTCCCGGGGTGGCCCCTGGAATCCTCCGGCACCCGGTAGCCGTCGCGGGCCATGATGCGCACCGGGTCGCTGCCGTCCCATTCGGCGCAGGTCTCGGAGATGCGCCGGACGTGGTCGAGGAAGGTGGGCGGGGCGTCGACCACCTCGGTGTAGAACCCGAAGTCGGCCACCGTGTCGATATAGGCCACGCGGAAACCACTGCCGATGCCTTGTGCGGCGACCGGATATCCCAGCGACGCGAAGTGTGCCGTCTTGGCATCGAAATCGTTTGTCACCGTAGCGATCTGATGAAACGAACTCGTTCCGCCGCGACTCCACTCGGAATAGATGCTCGGGGTCTGGCAGTGCTGCTGAATCAACTCGATCTGCACCGGGCCGGCCTGCGCGACCGCGACCTGGATTCGGACCGTGCGGATCTCGCCTCTGTAATCGGTCTCCTGATCGACGACGGGCAACACGTGGAACGGCCCGACCCCGAACACCCGCGCCCAACCCGCCGCGGCTTCGAGTACGTCGTCGACAACGTGGCCGAGTTGGAAGAATCGATAATCCCCTTCGGGCCACGGCTGTTCGAAGAGATCCATACCCACGATCATGGCACGGCCGCGCGATGCTGAGCGGGGAACGGGTTCTCATCACGGGACCGGCAGGCCGGATCGCTTACGGCGTCGCCGAGACGCTCGCACGCGACAACGAGGTGTGGGGCATCGCCAGGTTCTCGGATCCTGATGCGCGCGAGGAGGTCGAGGCGCTGGGCGTGACCACCCGTCGCGTCGACCTTGGTGTCGGTGACTTCGCCGATTTGCCAACAGATTTCACCTATCTCCTACACATCGCTGCCGACTTCGGCGAAGACTACGAGCAGGGTCTGCGGGTCAATGCCGAGGGAACCGGGCTGCTGCTGTCGCACTGTCGTGCGGTGAAGGCCGCGCTGGTGATGTCGACGGTCACCGTGTACAAACCCCACCCCGACCCCTGGCATCCCTTCCGCGAGGACGACCCGATCGGCGACGCCGGATTGCCTAGCCCGCAACCGTATTCGATCGTCAAGATCGCCGAGGAGGCCGTCGCGCGGTACTGCGCTCGCGAGTTCGGCATACCGACCACCATCGCCCGGATGGGCAGCGCCTACGGAGATCGCGGCGGCCTGCCGCTGTGGCATCTGCAGGCCATCGCCGAGGGCCAACCCGTCGTCGCCCGCTGGGACCCGTTGCCGTACAGCCCCATTCACTACGACGACATCAACGCCCAGATCCCGGCGTTACTCGACGCGGCGAGTGCGCCCGCCACCATCGTCAACTTCGCCGGCGACACCCCGGTCAGCGTCCAGCAGTGGTGTGCCTACTTCGGCGAGCTCCTCGGCGTGACCCCGCGGGTGGAGGTGCGACCCGTTCCCGGCGCGTCCGTCGGGTCCGTCGGCGACCACACCAAGCGCACGGCGATCACCGGACCCTGCACGGTCGACTGGCGAGACGGGTTCCGCGCCATGGTCGCTCACCACTATCCCGACCGCGTGAAGAGCTGATGGGCATGCGCTATCCGCAGCCACAACAACTGCTCGACGAGGCGGTCGTCGAAGCGGGCCACACCGACTTCGGGCCCGGCGACTTCCGCGAAGGGCTGGCCGTCCTGCTGGAAAGCCTGGAACGCGACGGCGATCTGGACCCGGCCACCGATGCCGCCGTCATCGGCGATCTGCGCCGCAGGCTGGTCAATCGCCTCGAGATCGAGGCCCACTACCGCGAACATCCCGAGGTCGAGGACGTCGTCATCGAGGGGCCCGTCGACATCAACGGGTTGCCGCGCACCGGAACCACCGCGCTGGCCGACATGTTGTCGCTCGACCCGCAGTTCCGGTGCCTGCGCGGATGGGAGCAGTACCAACCCGTTCCACCGCCGCTGGCCGGCGGCGAGGCCGACGACCCGCGCAGGCAGGCATTCATCCGGATGCACGAGGAGCGTCCCGCCGCCCAGGCCGCCATGCACATCTTCGAGGTCGACGCGACCATGGAGGACACCGAGATCCTCGGGATGGCGTTTCACGGCCAGCAGATGACGCTGCCGGTGGCGGGGTACCGATCGTGGTGGCGGCGCGCCGATCTGACCGCGACGTACGCCTACCACCGCAGGGTGGTGAAGCTGCTCGGATCGCGGTGCCCACCGCAGCTGTGGCTGTTCAAGGCGCCGCATCACAAGGTCCACCTCGAGGCGCTCGCCGTGGCCTATCCGGACGTGCGGTTCGTGATGACGCACCGCGACCCGGCCAAGGTCGTACCGTCCTACACCAGCCTGGTGTCGACGATCTTCCCGCCCGCGGCGGGGGAGCGGGACGTGAGCGCGCTCGGCCGCGAGGTGAGCCGGCATCTGCGTGAGGGCATGGAGCGCGCCATCGCCGAACGCGCCCGCATCGGCGAGGATCGCTTCCTCGACGTGCATCACCGCGAGCTGGTGGCCGATCCGCGGGGTACGGTGCGCCGCGTCTACGACTGGCTCGGGCTGGAGCTCAAACCCGATGTCGCGCAAACGATATTCGCCTGGCAGGACGCCAACGCGGTGGGCGCCAAGGGCAGGCACTCCTACACCGCGGAACAGTTCGGCCTCTCCGTCGACGAGATCCGCTCGGACTACGAGTTCTACATCCGTCACTTCGACGTGGCCGTGGAGGCCTGAGGAGGCTCGCGTATGACCACCCTGCCCAGCTGGGACACGCAGATGGAGGCGCTCAAGGGAGTCGCCGACCACCTGCTGGCGACGTGGCGACCCGACGGCGCCTCCGAGGCCGAGATCCAGGACATGAACAAGCTCGCGCTGTCGATCCTCGCGTGCGGCTACCTCTGCCACGTCTACACCGATTCCCGGCGTCCGGTGTTCATGCCGCTGTGGAACTACGCCTGCAACCAGGGCGGGCCCAACCCGGACTACGTCTACCTGTCCGCCGAGGTCGACGGCTCCGGTGTGTACGAGCTGACCGGCCGCCGCGGAACCGTGCGGTTCGTCGAGGTGACGCAGCAGGCGCCGGGAATGATGAAGAGCCTTCAGGGCGTCGAGCGGCAGATGAAGTTCCAGGCCATCACCCACGACCTGGACGACCTGACGATCGCCGAGGACGGCACCTTCCGGGTGATCATGTCCGTCGTACGCCCCGAGGGATACGACGGCGACTGGTGGCCGCTCAATCCCGAGGTCGGCAAGCTGCTGATGCGCAAGTGCGCCTGCGACTGGAACACCGAGATCGACGCGCAGGTCGCGATCAACCGCCTCGACGACGGCGGCGAGGACATGTCGCCGGCCGAGATCGCGCGCCGGTTCTCCGAACTGGGCGACTGGATCAAGGGGATGATCGACTTCGACATGGAGCTCGTCCGGTACTACCGGGAGCACCACGGCTTCAACGTGCTGCTGCGGTCCCAGTGGATCCAGCAGGGTGGCGGCCTGGCGACCAAGCAGGCCTATTACGACGGCATACATCAGATCGCCGACGACGAGGCGCTGGTCGTCGAGTTTCCGGTGCCGGCCGACTGCTACTACTGGCAGATCCTGGTGGCCGACGACCGCTTCTCGACCGTCGACTGGGTGAACCGCCAGTCCAGCCTGAACGACACCCAGGCGCGGATCGACCCCGACGGCTGGTTTCGCGGCGTGGTCTCCAAGCGCGACCCCGGCGTGCACAACTGGCTCGACAAGGCCGACTGGCCGTGGGGGATCCTGCAGGCGCGCTTCTACAAGGCCGACGAGTTTCCCGACGTCACGGTCACGAAAGTGCCGGTCGCCGACGTGCTCGACCACCTCCCGGCGGGCACCGAGGTGCTCACCTCCCAGGAGCGCCGAGCCCAATTGCTACACCGTCGCACCGGAGCCCAGCTGCGCCGCATCTGGTGACCGAGCAAACGCAGCCACCGTGTAACACGGAATTAACAGCCGGTGCCTACGCTGCGGTCATGGATCGGCAGAAGGAATTCGTCCTGCGCACGCTGGAGGAACGTGACATCCGCTTCGTCCGGTTGTGGTTCACCGACGTGCTCGGATACCTGAAGTCGGTCGCCATCGCCCCCGCCGAACTCGAGGGCGCGTTCGAAGAGGGTATCGGGTTCGACGGCTCGTCCATCGAGGGCTTCGCCCGGGTGTCGGAAGCCGACATGGTGGCCCGTCCCGACCCGTCCACCTTCCAGGTGCTGCCGTGGGCCGACGGCTCGGGCCGACACCATTCGGCGCGGATGTTCTGCGACATCACGATGCCCGACGGCTCGCCGTCGTGGGCGGACTCGCGCCACGTGCTGCGCAGGCAACTGGCCAAGGCCAGCGACCTCGGCTTCTCCTGCTACGTGCACCCCGAGATCGAGTTCTTCCTGCTCAAGCCCGGCGAGGACGACGGCACCCCGCCCGTGCCCGCCGACAACGGCGGCTACTTCGACCAAGCCGTGCACGATTCGGCGCCCAACTTCCGCAGGCACGCCATCGACGCGCTGGAGCAGATGGGCATCTCCGTAGAGTTCAGCCACCACGAGGGCGCACCCGGCCAGCAGGAGATCGACCTGCGCTACGCCGACGCGCTGTCGATGGCCGACAACGTGATGACGTTCCGCTACGTCGTCAAGGAGGTCGCGCTCGGCGACGGCGTACGGGCGTCGTTCATGCCGAAGCCGTTCGCCGAGCACCCTGGCTCGGCCATGCACACGCACATGAGCTTGTTCGAGGGCGACACCAACGCCTTCCACAGCCCCGACGACCCGCTGCAGCTCTCCGACGTCGCCAAGTCGTTCATCGCCGGAATCCTCGAGCACGCCAAGGAGATCAGCGCCGTCACCAACCAGTGGGTCAACTCCTACAAACGCCTCGTGCACGGCGGCGAGGCGCCGACGGCGGCGTCCTGGGGCGCGGCGAACCGCTCGGCGCTGGTGCGCGTCCCGATGTACACACCCAGGAAGGCGTCGTCGCGGCGCGTCGAGGTGCGCAGCCCCGACTCGGCGTGCAATCCGTACCTGACGTTCGCGGTGCTGCTGGCCGCGGGTCTGCGCGGCATCGAGAAGAACTACGTGCTGGCGCCGGAGGCCGAAGACAACGTCTGGACGCTCACTCCCGAGGAGCGCAGCGCGATGGGCTACAAGGAGCTGCCCGGCAGCCTCGGCGTCGCGCTCACCGAGATGGAGAACTCCGAGCTGGTTGCGGAGGCATTGGGCGAGCACGTCTTCGACTACTTCCTGCGCAACAAGCGCGCGGAGTGGGAGAACTACCGCAGCCACGTCACGCCGTTCGAGCTGAAGGCCTACCTGTCTCTGTAAGGCGGGACTCTGTAGGTGCTTAGCCGACATAGGCGCTGCGCTACCTTTTAGGCGTGGCCAAACCAGCGACGCAGCGTCCGAAGCTGCCGAGCGTCGGCCGGCTGGGTCTCGTCGAGCCCACCGCGCCCGCGGATCTCGATCGGCTGGGCTGGAACACCGACGGCCACGTCGAGCTTCTGTGGTCGTTGTCGCGCGCACCAGACGCCGACACCGCGCTGCGCTTGATGGTGCGGCTCGCCGAAGCCCTCGGCGATGACTGGGACGAACTCAACCGCGCGCTGCTCACCGACCGGAGCCTGCGGGGCCGGCTGTTCAGCGTGTTCGGCTCCTCGCTGGCCCTCGGCGACCACATCATCGCGAACCCGGAGAACTGGCGGCTGCTCGCCGGCGATGTCACGTTGCCGTCCGCGGACGCCTTGCGCGAGATGTTCGTCGCGCAGGCCGACGAATCATCCGACACGTCGACGGCGCTGCAGCCGCTGCGCAAGCTCTACCGCGACCGGCTGCTGGTGCTGGCGAGCCTGGACCTGGCGCCGACGGTCGAGAACGAACCGGTCCTGCCCTTTTCGACGGTCGGCGAGCACCTGTCGGACCTCGCCGACGCGGCCCTGTCCGCCGCGCTACACCTCGCGATCAAGACGACGGCCGGTGATTCTCCGCCCCGGATCGCGATCATCGCGATGGGCAAATGCGGTGCGCGCGAACTGAACTACGTCAGCGACGTCGACGTCATCTTCGTCGCCGAACCCGCCGACGCGTTGGCGACGCGGGTGGCGGGCGAGATGATGCGGTTCGCCGCCGACGCCTTCTTCGAGGTCGACGCGGCGCTGCGGCCCGAAGGCAAACACGGCCAGCTGGTGCGCACGCTGGACTCGCACGTCGCCTACTACCAGCGGTGGGCCAAGACGTGGGAGTTCCAGGCGTTGATGAAGGCGCGACCGGCCGCGGGTGACCTGGAGCTGGGGCAGGCCTACATCGACGCCGTGATGCCGATGGTGTGGACGGCCTGCGAGCGCGAGGATTTCGTCTCCGAGGTGCAGGCCATGCGCAGGCGGGTCGAGGAACTGGTGCCCGCCGGTCAGCGGTCGCGGGAGATCAAGCTCGGCACCGGCGGGCTGCGCGACGTCGAATTCGCGGTGCAGCTACTGCAATTGGTGCACGGCCGCAACGACGAGCGGTTGCACGTCGCGTCGACGGTCGCCGCGCTGGCCGCGCTCGGTGAGCGGGGCTACGTCGGACGCGACGACGCCGCCAACCTCACCGCGTCCTACGAATTCCTTCGGCTGCTCGAGCATCGGCTGCAGCTGCAGCGGCTGGTGCGTACGCATCTGCTGCCCGATGAAGACGACGACGAGGCGTTGCGCTGGCTGGCCCGGGCCGCCCACATGCGCCCCGACGGCACCCGCGACTCGCTGGGCGTGCTGCGCGAAGAGCTCAAACGCCAGAGCCTTCGGGTGTCGCGGCTGCACGAGAAGCTGTTCTATCAACCGCTGCTGGAATCGGTCGGCGAACCGGCGGTGAGCATTTCGGACGGTATGACGCAGAAGGCCGCCGAACGGCAGCTGGCCGCACTGGGTTACGAGGGTCCGCAGAGCGCGTTGACACACCTGGCCGCCCTGACGGGCAGCAGCGCCCGCCGCGGCCGCGTTCAGCAGGTGCTGTTGCCGACGCTGCTCAACTGGCTGTCGGACACGCCTGATCCGGATGCGGGGCTGCTGTCCTACCGCCGCATCAGCGATGCGCTGTCCGAACAGCGGTGGTTCTTGGCGACGCTGCGCGACGAGGGCGCCGTCGCCAAGCGCCTCATGCAGGTGCTCGGCACCTCGGCGTACGTCCCGGAATTGCTCATGCGGGCACCGGAGGTCATCCAGTCCTACGCCGACGGACCGAACGGGCCCAAGTTGCTCGACGCCGAACCCGGTGCGGTGGCACGGGCCCTCGTCGCTTCGGCCGCACGGTATTCCGACCCGCAGCGCGCGATCGCGGCGGCGCGCACGCTGCGCAGGCGCGAGCTGGCGCGCATCGCGTCGGCCGACCTGCTCGGCATGCTCGAGGTCACCGAGGTGTGCCGCGCTCTGACGTCGGTGTGGGTCGCGGTGCTTCAGGCAGCGCTGGACGCGGTCATCCGTGCCAACACCACCGACCGGCGTCCGCTGGCCCGCATCGCGGTGATCGGCATGGGGCGGCTGGGCGGCGGCGAGCTGGGTTACGGCTCGGACGCCGATGTGATGTTCGTGTGTGAACCCGAAGAGGGCGTTGAGGAATCGGCCGCGGTCAAATGGTCGGTGACGATCGCCGAGCAGGTGCGTGGCCTGCTCGGGACGCCGAGCTCGGATCCGCCGCTGGAGATCGACGCGAACCTGCGTCCCGAGGGCCGCAACGGCCCGCTGGTGCGCACCCTGTCCTCGTATCAGGCCTACTACCAGCGCTACGTCCAGACGTGGGAGGTGCAGGCGCTGCTGCGGGCGCACCGCGTGGCGGGCGACCTCGACCTCGGCGAGCGGTTCCTGTTGATGATCGACAAGATCCGCTACCCACCCGGCGGCGTGTCACCCGAGGCGGTGCAGGAGATCCGCCGGATCAAGGCGCGGGTGGACGCCGAACGGCTGCCGCGCGGCGCCGACCCGAACACCCACACCAAACTCGGGCGCGGCGGCCTCGCCGACATCGAATGGACCGTGCAGCTGCTGCAGTTGCGTTATGCACACAAGGTGCCTGCGCTGCACAACACGTCGACGCTGCAGTCGCTCAACGCGATCGGCGCCGCGGAACTGATCGCCGAGGGCGACGTCGAGCTGCTGCGGCAGGCATGGCTGACGGCGACCAGCGCGCGTAACGCGCTGGTGCTGGTGCGAGGAAAGCCGACCGATCAGCTACCCGGACCGGGGCGGCAGTTGAACGCCGTCGCGGTGGCTGCGGGCTGGGACACCGACGACGGTGGAGAGTTCCTCGACAACTACCTGCGGGTGACGAGACGCGCAAAAGCCGTGGTGCGCAAGATTTTCGGTGGCGAGACATAGTGGATGGGCACAGCCGATGAGCATGGACTTCGGGTTCGACGTGATCACCGACGAGGAGTACGAGAGACAGCGTGCCCTCTACGGGCCGCTGACGGAGGCGGTGCGTCGGCTGATCTATGCGAGCCTGCACACCGAGATCGACGCGGACACCGTTGAACAGGCGCAGGCGAAGATCGAGGCCGTCGCCGAGATTCTGGAGAGCAAGCAGCGCTCCAGCGTGCAGGTTGTCCACGAGGAGACCGGACGCCCGCTGGCGTGGGCGAATCCGGCTGTGGGACTGCGTAATGCGATCGCGCCGCCGATGGTCATCCATCACGAGGACGACGGTCGGTGCTGGAGCGAGTTCACGCTGAGCGGCGCCTACGAGGGTCCGCCGGGCTGGGTGCACGGCGGCATCTGTGCGTTGGTGCTCGACCACCTGCTGGGGGAGGCGGCCAGCGAGGGGCTGACCAAGCCGAAGTTCACCGGGACGATCTCGCTGCGGTATCTGCGCGGGACACCGCTGGGACCGCTCCGCGCCGAGGCGTGCGTCGAGCGGGTCGAGGGTGTCAAGACGTTCGCGCGGGGGTACCTGCTCGACGCCGAGGGGCCGACGGTCGAGGCGGAGGGTGTGTTCATCCAGCCGGCGTGGGCGAGAGACGCCGGATGAAGTTCTACGTCAGCCTGGCGTTTCTCGACACCACCGAGGTGGTCGAAATCGCAAAGGCCGCCGACGATCTCGGCTACGAAGGCCTCGGCATCCCGGACCACGTCGTCAACCTCGAGACGTTGAAGACACCGTATCCCTACACCAAGGACGGCAAGCGGCGCTGGGAGGCGTTCACCGACTGGCCCGATCCGTGGGTGCTGATCGGCGGCCTTTCGCTCGTGACGTCGCGGGCGCGGTTCGTCACCACGGTGTATCTGCCCGCGATGCGCGACCCGTACTCGGCGGCCAAGGCGATCGGCACGGCGGCCGTATTGGCCGGTGGGCGACTCGAACTCGGCATCGGGGTGGGCTGGTGCGAGGAAGAGTTCACACTGATGGGACAGCAGTTCGCGCGTCGCGGCAAGCGCACCGACGAGATGCTCGAGCTGATGAAGGAGCTCTGGAAGCCGGGCTGGACGGAGTTCGACGGCGAGTTCTACCAGACGCCGAAGCTGGAGATGGAGCCCACGCCACCGCCGATCCCGGTGTACGTGGGCGGCCTTTCGGACATCGCCTTGCGCCGAGCGGCACGTCACGACGGCTGGATCGGCGACCTGATCACCACCGATCGGGCGCTCGAACGCATCGGCAAGCTGCGCGAGCTGCGGGCCGAAAAGGGTTTGACGATGGACGGTTTCGAGGTGCTCACCCCACTGACGGACGCCTTCACGCCCGAGCACTTCGACCGCGCGGAGGCCGGCGGCATCACCGGCATCATCACCATGCCGTGGATGTTCTACGCCGGACCGCAGGCCTCGCTCGCCGAGAAGATCGACGGGATGAAACGGTTCCGCAAGGACCTCGGGCTCGACCGCTAGCCCCAGCGGGCGATCACGTCGCCCACCGGTTGGCCCGCCGCGAGCGCGGCGATCACCAGCACCCGGGCCTGACTGGGCCGCAGGTTCGGCACCATCACCGCGCCGGCCTTGACCATGTCGTCGCCGGGACCGTACTCCGCCTCGACGGGCCCGGTCGGGACACGGGTCGAGATCGCGAACGCCACCCCGGCGGGCGCGTGCCGGCGAACCGCGTCGACCACGCCGTCACCGGCATTGCCGGATCCCAAGGCCTCCACCACGATTCCGCGGGCACCGGAGGAAACCGCGGAATCGATCGGTCCGGGGCCGTCGCCCGGATAGGCCGCCACGATGTCGACCCTGGGGGCGTTGGCCGCCGACACCTCGGCGATGAACGGGCGTCGCGCGGGCTGGGTCAGGTTGAACGCGTCGCCGCTGACCGTGCCGATCGGAGCGCCCGCGAACGGCGACAGGCTCGCGGTGTCCATCTTCCGGGTGCCGAGAGCCTGAAATACCGTGCCGTCGAACGCGATCATCACGCCCTGGTCGCGGGCGGCGGGGCTGGCGGCGACGGTCAGCGCGTCGCGCAGATTCTTCGGGCCGTCGGCGTCTGGCGCGTCGGAGGAGCGCTGCGCTCCGGTCAGCACGATCGGCGGGCCACCGCGGTAGGTGACGTCCAGCCACATCGCGGTGTCCTCCATGGTGTCGGTGCCGTGCGTGATGACCACGCCGTCTGCGCCGTTGGCCACGGCGTTCTTGGCGGCCGCCCCGATCGCATCCCAGTCGGCGGGGGTCAGCTGCGAGCTGTCCTTCTTCATCAGGTCGACGATCTCGACGTCGAGCCCGGCGGCGAGCTCGGCGCCGCCGACCGTCGGACGTCGCACACCGCTGGGATCGGTGCTCGTCGCGATCGTGCCGCCGGTGGTGATGACGACGAGGCGGGCGTTCTGGGCGCCGGCGGGGGAGGCCGACGGGCCGAGCATGCTCGTCACCGTCGCGAACGCTATCGCTGCCGCCGCAAATCCTTTGCGCATCCGCGCCTCACCGCCGGAAACGGCTGAGCAGACCGCGGCGCCGAACCGGTTGGGCATAACCGGCGGGTGCCGCGGTGCCGCTGACCACGCGGCCGGGCGCCCCCGCACCGAAACGCGTACCGCGCCGCGCGTCGACCGACCAAGCGCCCGCGCCCAACCCGGCGATTCCGAGGAACCCGAAGCAGTACAGGAGTACGACCTCGCCGCCGTTCTCCATGGGCCAGAAGCTCGCCGGAGGGCCCTCGAGCGGAGGCCAGTGCTGCCAGAAGTAGGCCACCGCCATCTCACCCGAAGCGATGAAAGCCGCTATGCGGGTGAACAATCCGACGGCGATCAACAAGCCGGCAACGAGTTCGATCAGGCCGGCCCACCACAGCGGCCACGAGCCCGCCTCGATCGGGATCGGGGCGGCCACCGGCCAGCCGAACACCTTCTGCGATCCGTGCAGTGCGAAGAGAATTCCGGCGATGATCCGGAACAGGCTCAGAAACGGCGACGAGTAGCTGGAGAGGCGTGCGTCGAAGGTCGTCATGCGTGTTGACCCTACTTGCAGACGTGCTTCGGGCCGGGCGAAATGATCCGCCCGGCCCGAAGTGTCGACTGCTGTTTACACGTCTGGGTTACACGTCGAAGTACAGCGCAACCTCGTACGGGTGAGGCCGGATCTGGATCGGCATGATCTCGTTCTCGCGCTTGTACGAGATCCAGGTCTCGATCAGGTCCTCGGTGAACACGCCACCCTCGGTGAGGTAATCGTGGTCCTCTTCGAGCTTGTCGATGACCGCCGACAGCGAGGTGGGCGCCTGCGGAATGTTGGCGGCCTCCTCCGGCGGCAACTCGTAGAGGTCCTTGTCCACGGGCGTCAGCGGCTCGATCTTCTTCTTGATGCCGTCGATGCCTGCCATCAGCATCGCCGCGAACGCCAGGTACGGGTTGCCCGAGCTGTCGGGGCAGCGGAACTCGAGGCGCTTGGCCTTCGGGTTGTTGCCGGTGATCGGGATGCGGACACACGCCGAGCGGTTGCGCTGGCTGTACACCAGGTTGATCGGGGCCTCGTAGCCCGGCACCAGGCGCTTGTAGGAGTTCACCGTCGGGTTGGTGAACGCGAGCAGCGACGGCGCATGGTGCAGGATGCCGCCGATGTAGTGGCGCGCGGTGTCCGACAGGCCCGCGTACCCGGACTCGTCGTGGAACAGCGGCTGGCCGTCCTTCCACAGCGACTGATGCGCGTGCATACCGGAGCCGTTGTCCCCGAACAGCGGCTTGGGCATGAAGGTGACGGTCTTGCCGGCCTGCCATGCGGTGTTCTTGATGATGTACTTGAACAGCAGCACATCGTCGGCCGCGTGCAGCAGGGTGTTGAACTTGTAGTTGATCTCGGCCTGCCCGGCGGTGCCCACCTCGTGGTGCCCGCGCTCGAGCGTGAAGCCGGCGTTGATCAGGTTCGTCGCCATCTGGTCACGCAGGTCCACGTAGTGGTCGTAGGGGGCCACCGGGAAGTAGCCACCCTTCGGGCGGACCTTGTAGCCGCGGTTGGCGCTGCCGTCGGCCTCGACCGGTTCACCGGTGTTCCACCAACCGGACTCGGAATCGACCTCGTAGAAGGTGCCGTTGATCCGGGAGTCGAACGTCACCGAGTCGAAGATATAGAACTCGGCCTCGGCGCCGAAGTACGCCGTATCGGCGATGCCCGTGCTGGCCAGGTAGTTCTCCGCCTTGCGGGCGACGTTGCGGGGATCCCTCGAGTAGGCCTCGCGGGTGAACGGATCGTGCACGAAGAAGTTCACGTTCAGCGTCTTCGCGGCGCGGAACGGGTCGATGCGTGCGGTCGCGGGGTCCGGGAGCAGCATCATGTCGGATTCGTGAATCGACTGGAAGCCGCGGACCGACGAGCCGTCGAACGCCAGACCGTCCTCGAAGACATCCTGGGTGAAGGCCGAAGCCGGGATCGAGAAGTGCTGAACGACTCCGGGCAGGTCGCAGAACCGGATGTCGACGTACTCGACGTCCTGGTCCTTGATCAGCTTGAGGATGTCGTCGGCCGTCTTTTCTGCCACTGAGTTTTCTCCTTTATTCAGTAACTCGCGCGTTGACGCTAAGGACACGATGTTGCACGGTCGTCAACCGAATGTTGCGCTGAAGTTACGCAATCACGTCAGTGCCTGTCACCGGCGGCCGATGGACTTCCTCGAGTCCCATATCCTTCAGTGTATGGCCCGCACCCTGGGGTCCTGGCTGTCGGGACCGGATCCGACCAGCGACGCCGGACCCAATGACTATCCCGGTCAGCGTCTGGGTTTGCCGGAATCCGGCCCCGGATCGATCGCCCGCTTCGGCAGGCGCATCGCCGCGCTGATGATCGACTGGTTCATCGCCTACGGCCTCGTCGGGCTTGCCGTCAACCTCGGCCTGATCAGCAAGGATGCCTTCCTCTACTCGCCGCTGGGTTCGACGGCCATCGCGGTGGTGTGGCTGGTGCTCGGCATCATCTCGGTGCGGTTGTACGGGTTCACGCCAGGCCAATGGGCGTTGGGTTTGCGGGTCGCGTCGATCGACCATCGCCAGCACGTGGGCGTCGGCCGCGCCGCGGTGCGCGGGCTGCTGGTGTTCTTCATCATCCCCGCGTTGTTCACCGACAAGGACTTCCGCGGCTACCAGGACCGCTTCACCAACACCGCGGTGGTCCGGCGCTAGGTCCCTCGGGGGCGCGAACGTGAAGGTGTGTTCGAAATATCGCCCGGATGTCGAGCACAAGCTCACGTTCGGCGGGTGAGAGTTCAGACCTCGTGGCGGATCTGGCCGTTCATCATCGTCAGCGTCACATCCGCCCGGTGGATGTCGTGCGGGTCGACCTCGAAGATGTTCTCGCTGAGAACGATGAGATCGGCGAGCTTGCCGACCTCGACTGAGCCCACCTTGTCGTCCATCCGGAGCTGGTAGGCCGCGCCGATCGTGTTCGCGTGCACCGCCTCCGCGACGGTCAGCCGTTGGTCGGCGGGCGCCAACACCGGAGCGTCCGGCTCGCCGATCAGCTGGCGGGTCACGCCGATCTGGATCGAGTCGAGCGGCTTGTACGTCGAAAAGTAGCCCGCCGCAGGCCAATCCGTACCCAGTGAGATACGCCCGCCCGACGTCAGCACGTCCTGCGGGCGATACATCAGATCTTTGCGAGGCGTGCCGTAGCGGGCGGCCATGTTCTGGATCGTGTCGGGATCGGCGGACATCCAGTTGGCCGAGAACTGCGCGACGACGCCGAGCTCGCCGAAGCGCCGGCCGTCGGGGTCCTCGACGTACACCAGGTGCGCGACGGCGTGCCTGCGGTCGCGCGGGGGATTGGCGGCGACGGCCCGCTCGATCGCGTCGAGTGCGACGCGGGCGGTGCGCTCACCGCAGGCGTGGACGTGCACGTCGTAGCCCGCGGCGTCGACGCGGCCGATGAGCTCGTGCCACTGCTGTTCGGTGAACGGCGATCCGCCGGTGGAGTCGGGTCTGTCGGCATACGGCTCGATCAACCACGCGGTGTAGCCGCCCTGCGTTCCGTCGCCGACGATCTTGACGACGTCCACACGCACCAGATCGGTCGCGAACCGGTCGCGGATGTCGGTCAGCTTCTGCACGGCGTCGTCCACCGGCGCCGATCGCACGCTGTAGGACGCCACGACCCGGAACGGCAGGGCTCCGCGCTTCTCGATGTCGGTGTAGAGGCCGATCACCGCACCCTGGTCGTCGCCGATCGGCGGCACGCCGGCGTCGAAGACCGACGTGATGCCGGCCGCCGACGCCTTCGGCAGCCACGTTTCGAGCAGGCGTCCCAAGGTTTCGGGGGAGATCGGCTCGATCGCGTCGACCAGACCGAGGACCGCGTTCACCTCGAGCACGTATCCGGTCGGGTCGCCGTTGCCGTCCCGTACGTAGTAGCTGAACCCCGGGATCGGATCGGGGGTGTCGCGGCGCACACCGGCTATCTCGAGCGCCTTGCTGTTGGCCCACAGGCTGTGGCCGTCGATGGCGAAGAAGAATCCCGGCCGGTCGGGCAGCACGCGATCGAGGTCGGCGCGGTCGGGTCCGTCGGGGCCGAACATGTCGACACGCCAACCGAATCCGCGCACAGGCCCGGTCGGGTGCTCCTTCGCGTACCGCTCGATCGCGGCGAGTGCGTCGGCTCCGGTCGGCAGTTGCAGATCGACGCCCGAGGTGAGGAAGGCGCCGAGGAACGGGTGGATGTGACCCTCGACGAATCCGGGCATCAGCAACCGGCCCTGCAGATCGATGACCCTGGTGTCGGGGCCGACGAGCGCCATCGCGCCCGCCTCGTCGCCGACGTGAGCGATGGCGTTGCCGCGCACCGCGACCGCCTGCGCCCAGGGCTGCGGTCCGGCGACGGTGTGGATCGGGCCGTTGCGGAACACGAAGTCCGCGGTCGCTTTCTCGGTGCCCGTCTCGGGCTTCGGCGTCACCGAGCATGCGCTTGCAGCCGCCGCGGCGACGACCACCGCGCCTGCACGCAGTACCGTCCGGCGGGAGAAATGGGGTGCCCATTCGCAGGCGGTACACATGGCCGGGGAAGTATCGCGGAGTGTTCGGCGCGGCGGCAAGGCGGCGCGCCGGGTGCCGTCAGCGGCGGCGGACGGTGCGCTGCACGCCGCGCATCTTGGCCTGCGCCGGCAGCGGACCCTTGGGCATCGCGGCGGGCCCCACCTTCGTGCCCAGCGCGGCCAGCCGCGACTCGAGCGAGTCCATCTGCTTGACGGTGATGTTGGCCGGCAGCTTGTTCAGGTGGCGTTCCAGCTTGGCCAGCGGCACCTCGCCCTCGCCGTTGCCGATGATGACGTCGTAGATCGGGGTGTCGCCGACCAGCCGAGCCGTGCGCTTCTTCTCCTGCGCCAGCAGCGGCCGCACGCGCGACGGCGAACCCTCACCGACGAAGATCACACCGGGCCTGCCGATCACGCGGTGCACCGCGTCGAAGTGGCCCGTCGCTGCGACACCGGGCGTCACGCGCCACTTGCCCCGCATGTTGTCCAGCGCCCAGGCCGCGGCGCCCGTCTGGCCCTCGGCCTTGCTGTACACCGACTTCTGCGCGCGCCGGCCGAAGATGATGAACGCGACCAGCGCGCCGAGCACGATGCCCAGCGGGATCATCAGGTAGGTGGTGAGGCCGCCGGCGAAGATGCCGAGCGCCACCGAGGCGGCGACGACCAGCACGAAGGCGGCGATCATGTACGGCAGGAGGCGCTTGTCCTCCTTGCGCTGCATCTTGAACGCCTGCCACAGCTGGCTGCGGCGTTCTTTCGACGCCGCCTTGCGGGCCGCCTTGGCCTCGGCCTTCGCGGCCTTCAGGGCCTCGGGATTGCGGGATTTCGCCATTGCTTCAGGATACGGAGTCCGTTGTCGGCGCCGTCGCGGCTCCCGTTTCCGAAATCGCCTTGGCCTGCGCGTAGAGCCGACCCGCGCGATATGACGACCGAACGAGCGGTCCGGCCAGTACCCCGGCGAAGCCGAGACCCTGCGCGAACCGCTCGTGCTCGACGAACTCGTCGGGATGGACCCAGCGCTCCACGGGGTGGTGGCGCACCGACGGCCGCAAGTACTGGGTGATGGTGACGATGTCGCAGCCGGCGTCGTGCAGATCGGTCAGTGCGGCGCGCACCTCCTCGGGCGTCTCGCCCATGCCGAGGATCAGGTTCGACTTCGTCACCAACCCGTACTCGCGCGCTGCGGTCAGCACCTCGAGGCTGCGCTCGTAGCGGAACGCCGGCCGGATGCGCTTGAAGATCCGCGGAACGGTTTCGACGTTGTGCGCCAACACTTCCGGGCGAGAGTCGAACACCTGGCGCAGCAGGTCCGGATCACCGTTGAAGTCGGGGATCAGCAACTCGACGCCGGTGTTCGGGTTGAGTGCCTTGATCGCGCGGACCGTCTCGGCGTACAGCCACGCGCCGCCGTCGGGCAGGTCGTCGCGGGCCACACCGGTCACCGTCGAGTAGCGCAACCCCATCGCCTGCACGCTCTCGGCTACCCGGCGCGGTTCGTCGCGGTCGAGCTCCGCGGGCTTGCCCGTGTCGATCTGGCAGAAGTCGCAGCGACGGGTGCACTGCTCACCGCCGATCAGGAAGGTGGCCTCGCGGTCCTCCCAGCATTCGAAGATGTTGGGGCAGCCGGCCTCTTCGCAGACGGTGTGCAGACCCTCGCGCTTCACCAGCGCCTTGAGCTCCTGGTACTCCGGGCCCATCCGGGCGCGGGTCTTGATCCACGGCGGCTTGCGCTCGATCGGCGTCTCGGCGTTGCGGACCTCGAGACGCAGCAGTTTCCTACCTTCAGGAGCGACAGTCACTACGTCAACGCTACTACCAGCCGGCCGTCGAGCGCATCGCACACGGCCTCGGCCACCTGGTCGGCGACGTCGGCGACCGCGACGCGACGCCCCAGTTCAGCCGTCAGCGAAGTGACCCCGGCGTCGGCGATTCCGCACGGCACGATCGCCGAATACGCCGACAGGTCGCAGTCGCAGTTGAGCGCGAACCCGTGCAGCGTCGTCGCCCGCGACACCCGGATGCCGATCGCGGCGATCTTGCGGGCCGGACCGGTTCCGTCGGTACCGGATTCGCGGCTCGTCGCGGAAGGCACCCACACGCCGGAACGGCCCTGCACCCGGCCGGTCCGCACGCCCAGGTCGGAGCACACCTTGATCAGCGCCTCCTCGAGGCGGCGAACGAAGTTCACGACGTCCAGCGGTTCGGCCAGGCCGATGATCGGATAGCCGACGAGCTGGCCCGGCCCGTGCCAGGTGATCTTCCCGCCGCGGTCGGTGTCGATGACGGGCGTGGCGCCGACGCCCGGTCGCGGCCGCTCGTCGGCGAGCGTGCGCCGCCCCGCGGTGTACACCGGCGGGTGTTCGAGCAGCAGGAGCGTGTCCGGGCCGCCCGCCACGCGCTGGTCGGCGATCGTGCGCTGCAGCTGCCATGCGTTCTCGTACTCGACGGACCCCAGCCGGCGCACGTCGACCGGCGCTGTCGCCGAACGTATCGAATCCGCCATACCGTCGACGCTACTCCGGCGACGCGGTGGCGAACGCCAATGCCTCACCAATGGTGTTGTGGTGGAAGACGAATCCGGCCCGCTCGAGCGCGGCGGGGATGGCGCGTTGACCGCCGAGCAGACCCTCGTCGGCGAACTCGCCGAGCGCGGCGCGCAGCGCGAACCCGGGCACCATCAGCGGTGTCGGGCGGTTGACCGCGCGGCCCACCGCCGTGGTGAACTCGGCGTTGGTGACCGGCGCCGGACCGGTCAGGTTCACCGGACCCGACAGCTCGTCGTGTGATATCGCGAACAGCAGCGCGCGGATCTCGTCCTCCAGGCTGATCCACGGCATGTACTGGCGGCCGTTGCCCAGTCGGGCGCCCAAACCCAAGGAGAACAACGGCTTGAGCCTGCCCAGCATCCCTCCGGCCTGCGCCAACACCAGTCCCGACCGCACCAGCACCACCCGGGCGCCGTCCTGGCGGGCCGGCCACGTTGCGGCCTCCCAATCGACGCAGAGATTGGCGAGGAACCCGTCGCCCGCCGGCGCGGTCTCGTCGGTGATGCGGGGCCCCGTGTCGCCGTAGTACCCGACCGCGCTGGCGTTGACCAGCACGGGCACCCCCGCCTCGGCGACCGCGGTGGCCAGCACCTCGGTCGGTCCGATGCGGCTGTCGCGCAGGCTCTGCTTGAACGCCCCCGACCACCGCTTCTCGCCGACGTTCACCCCGCACAGGTTCACGACGGCATCCACCCCGGCCAGCGTCGCCGGGTCGAATTCGCCGGTGTCGGGGTTCCAGAACACCTCGTCGGCGTTCGACGGCGCGCGCCGGACGATGCGCAGCACGCGGCGGTCGGTGGCGCGCAGCGCATAGACCAGAGCCGTGCCGATCAGACCGGACGATCCCGCGATCGCGATTACGGCTTCGGACACGACAGGCGTAAGCCCTTCTCTCGGAACCTTCTACAGGCCCAGATCGGCCTCGAATGCGCCTTCCTCGAGGCGGCGCTTGACGGTGGTCAGGAAGCGGCCGGCGTCGGCACCGTCGATCAGCCGGTGGTCGTAGGTCAGCGGCAAGTAGCACACCGACCGCACGCCGATCGACTCGTTGCCGAACTCGTCGGCGATCACCCGCGGCCGCTTGACGATCGCACCGGTGCCCAACATCGCCGCCTGCGGCGGGACGAGGATCGGCGTGTCGAACAGTGCGCCCTGGCTGCCGATGTTGGTGATGGTGAACGTCCCGCCGGACAGCTCGTCGGGCTTGAGGTCACCGGACCTGGCGCGCGCCGCGATATCCGAGATCGCGCGTGCCAGCCCGCCCAGCGACAGATCGCCGGCGTTCTTGATGACCGGTGAGAGCAGACCCTGTTCGGTGTCCACCGCGATGCCGAGATGCTCGGCGTCGTAGTAGGTGATCTCCTTGGTCTCTTCGTTGTAGCTGGCGTTGACGTTCGGATGCGCCTTGAGCGCGTCGATGACCGCGACCGCGATGAACGGCAGATAGGTCAGGTTCACGCCCTCGCGTTCGGCGAAGCTGGCCTTCGCCCGCGTCCGCAGCGACACGATCCTGGTCATATCGACCTCGTGGGTCTGCGTCAATTGCGCTGTCGCCTGCAGAGATTCGCGGGTCTTCTTGGCGGTCAGCTGACGGATACGGGTGGCCTTCTGCGTGGTGCCGCGCAGGTGCGCCAGGGACGCGCGCGAGGCGTTAACGTCCGCGGGCGCCGTCGCCGCTGCCGCTGACTTGCCCGGGGCCTCGGCGGCCTGTTCGGTCGACGGAGCCTTGCTCGACTCCGCCGCCGCCAGGACGTCCTGCTTACGGATCCGTCCACCGACCCCGGTGCCCTTCACGCTGGCGAGGTCAACGTTGTTCTCCGCGGCCAGTTTTCGCACCAACGGGGTGACGTAGGGTCCGGAGTCGCTCGACGGCTCCGGTTCGGACTTCGGCTGGGGCTTGGGTTCCGGCTTCGATTCGGACTTCGGCTCGGGCTTGGCCTCTTGCTTGGGTTCCGACTTGGGCTCGGGCTTGGCCTCTTGCTTGGGTTCCGGCTCGGGCTCTTTCTTCGACTCTTGCTTGGGCTCGGGCTCGGGCTCCGGTTCTGGTTCGGGCTCCGGTTCCGGTTCCGGTTCGGCTTCGGCCTCCGCACCGGCATCGCCGATCTTGGCCAGTTCGCCACCCACCTCGACGGTGTCGTCTTCTTCGGCGATGATCTCGATCAGCGTGCCTGCCACGGGCGAGGGGATCTCGGTATCGACCTTGTCCGTCGAGACCTCCAGCAGCGGCTCGTCGACCTCCACACTGTCGCCGACCTTCTTCAGCCAACGGGTCACGGTGCCTTCGGTGACCGACTCGCCGAGTTCGGGCATCAGCACCGGTGTCGCCTTACCCGAGGACTTCGCGGCGGGTTTCGCCTTGGGCTCGGGCTCGGACTCCGTCTGTTCGGCGGCGGGTTCGGACTGCGCGGCGGGCTCCTCGGCCGGCTTCTCCTCTTCGGCGGGCTCTTCCTGGTCCTGCGGCTCCTCCTCGGCTTCGTCGGAGCCTCCGGAGTCGCCCTCGTCCTCGTCGGAGCCTCCGGATTCGCCGCCGTCCTCGTCGGCGTCGCCGATGACCGCGAGCTCGCCGCCCACCTCAACGGTGTCGTCCTCTTGGGCGACGATCTTCTTCAGCACACCGGAAGCGGGCGCGGGGATCTCGGTGTCGACCTTGTCGGTGGAGACTTCAAGCAACGGCTCATCTTGTTCGACCGTGTCACCCTCTTGCTTGAGCCATCGGGTGACAGTCCCCTCGGTGACGCTCTCACCGAGTGCGGGCATCTGAACAGAGATGGCCATGTGATTGACTCCCTCGCTCCCTTGAACGGTCGTCGATCGTGCTGGGGTGATTGTCTTCATACCCATCCTGTCACGTCCGGACGCGCAGTTCGCCGCAGACCGTCCGACCCAATGCTCTGGCACTATCGAAGGAGCTATCGGAGGGAGAGCGGACGGGAGTGGGAGTCCTCGACAGGTTCCGGCGCGGCAAGCGTGGGTCCGACGGCCCGCGCGAAGACCCCGCGGCTGATCTGAACTACCTGCGCCAGTGGGTCGGCGAACACCCCGGCGTGGAAGCGTTCGTCGAGCCGAAGACCACTGTCACCGACGTCACCGTGGTGTTGGTCGCCGCCGACGGCGAGTGGACGCGGCGCCGCGCCGGGGGAGACGCGGGTGCCCGCAAGCTGTCCGACCGGCTGAAGATCCCCGTCTATGACGTGCAGAAAGTCGGCTATCCGCAGCGGATGCGCGACTACGACGAGCGGCGCCGGATCGAACGCCGACGTGCCGCGCGGCGGGAACTCGAGGAGCGCTAGCCGCGCACTGATACGGTACCGGCGGTTCCGCCAATTCACGGGAGGTGTGATGGGGGAGATCGCGCAGCGATTCGTCGACAGCACGGATGACGTGCGGATTGCGGTCTACGAAGAAGGCAATCCCGACCGTCCCACGCTGGTTCTCGTGCACGGGTGGCCGGATACGCACGTGCTGTGGGACGGTGTGGTGTCCCTGCTGGCCGACCGGTTCCGCATCGTGCGCTACGACAACCGCGGCGTCGGGGAATCGACTGGGCCCAAACGGGTTTCGGCCTACCGCATGTCTCAGTACGCCGACGACTTCGAAGCCGTCGTCGCCGCGGTCAGCCCGGGCGGGCCGGTGCACGTGCTCGCCCACGACTGGGGTTCGGCGGCCATGTGGGAGTACCTCGCCCGGCCGGGCGCCGGCGACCGGGTCGCGTCGTTCACCTCGATCTCGGGCCCGAGCGCCGATCATCTCAACCTCTTCATCACCAGTGCCCTGATGCGGCCGTGGCGCCCGCGCCGGTTCGTGCGCGCGCTGAGCCAGTTCCTGTCGTTCTCCTACATGGGGTTCTTCTCGATTCCGGTGGTGGCCCCGCTGGCGGTGCGCGCCTTCGTCGCCGATTTCGTGCGCCAGATCCTGTTGGTGCGCGACGGCATCCCACGCGAGCAACTGCACCATTCGGCGACCTACAAGGCCGACGCCGCGAAGGGCGTCAAGGTGTACGGCGCCAACTACCTGCGATCGATGGCGCCGGGGCGCAAGGACCACTACGTCGACGTTCCGGTGCAGCTGATCGTCAACACCAGGGATCCGTTCGTGCGGCCCCACGTCTACGAGGACACCCGCCGGTGGGTGGCGCGGCTGTGGCGTCGTGACATCGCCGCCGGGCACTGGTCGCCGATGTCGCACCCGCAGGCCGTCGCCACGTCGGTTGAGCAGCTCGTCGACTATCTCGAGGGCGAGCCCCCCGCGCGTGAGCTGTTGCGCGCGCAGGTCGGCCGGCCGCGTGAATACTTCAGCGACACACTGGTTTCGGTGACCGGGGCCGGTAGTGGCATCGGCCGTGCGACGGCGCTTGCCTTCGCCCGCGAGGGTGCCGAGATCGTCGTCAGCGACGTCGACGAGGGTGCGGTGAAGGAGACCGCGGCCCAGATCGGCGCCCGCGGCGGAGTCGCGCACGCCTACACCGTCGACGTGTCCGACGCCGACGCCGTCGAGCGGTTCGCCGACGAGGTGTGCGCCGAACACGGGGTGCCCGACATCGTCGTCAACAACGCGGGGGTCGGGCATGCGGGCATGTTCCTCGACACCCCTCGCGAGGAGTACGACCGCGTGCTGGCCATCAACTTCGGCGGAGTCGTCAACTGCTGCAGGTCATTTGGGCGTCGACTGGTCGACCGCGGGCTGGGCGGGCACGTCGTGAACATCTCGTCGATGGCGGCGTACTCGCCGCAGCAGTCGATGAACGCGTACGCCACCAGCAAGGCGGCGGTGTTCATGTTCGGCGACTGCCTACGCGCCGAACTCGACCAGGCCGGCGTCGGCCTCACCACGGTGTGTCCGGGCGTCATCGACACCAACATCGTGCACACCACTCGCTTCAACGCGCCCGCGTCGAAGCTGGACAAGGTCGAAGCCCGTCGCGCACAGCTCGAAAAGGCGTTCGCCCGACGCCGCTACGGGCCGGACAAGGCCGCCGATGCGATCGTCTCGGCGGTCAAGAAGAACAAGCCGATCCGCCCGGTCACGCCCGAAGCGCACATCGTCTACGGCGTCGCGCATCTGCTGCCGCAGGTGATGCGCAGCACCGCGCGCGGCAAGGTCCTCTAGCCGCTCGCGGCTCCGGCCCGATCAGCCGCTCGCGGCTCCGGCCCGATCAGCCGCTCGCGGCTATATCTTCGAGGACCGCGAACATCGTCCGCGTCGGCACACCCGTGCCGCCCTTGCCGGTGTAACCCCACGGGCCGCCGGTGTTGTACGCCGGGCCCGCGATGTCGATGTGGGCCCACTGCACGCCGTCGCGCACGAACTCGCGCAGGTATGTGCCCGCGACCAGCATGCCGGCGAACCGTGACCCGCTGACGTTGGCGAGATCGGCGACCGTCGACTTGAGATCGTCCTTGAGTTCCTCGGGCAACGGCATGGGCCAGGCGTTCTCGCCGACCGTCTGCGAAATCCTCGCCACCCGGTCGCGGAACTCGTCGCTGCCCATGACGCCCGGCGTGCGCGAGCCCAGCGCGACGGTCTGCGCGCCGGTCAGCGTCGAGGTCTCGATCAGGTAGTCCGGCTCGTCCTCACCGGCCCGGACGATCGCGTCGGCCAGGATCAGCCGGCCCTCGGCGTCTGTGTTGAGCACCTCGACCGTGATGCCGCCGTACTGCGTCAGCACGTCGCCGGGTCGCTGCGCGGTCGCCGACGGCATGTTCTCGGCCATCGGCACTGTGGCGATGACGTCGATCGGCAGCTTCTGCTTGGCGGCCAGCACCACCGTCGCGACGACGGCCGCTGCACCGCCCATGTCGGACGTCATGTGGTGCATGTTCGCCGCGGGCTTGATCGAGATGCCGCCGGTGTCGAACGTGATGCCCTTGCCGACCAGCGCGACCTTCTTGCCCTTGCGCTTGGCGCCCTTGTGCGTCAATCGCACCAGCCTCGGCGGCCGAGACGACCCCTTGCCGACGCCGATGATGCCGCCGTAACCCGCCTTCTCCAGCGCCTTCTCGTCGAGGATCTCGACCAACAGTCCGGCCGTCTCGCCCAAAGCCTTTGCGCGCCGTGCGAACTCGTCGGGGAAGAGATGGCTGGGCGGAGTGTTGACGAAATCGCGGGCGGTGGCCACCGCCGTCGCGATGTCCGCCGCGCGCTGCGCCGACTCCTTGGTGGCCGACTTGGTGTCCGGGGCCAGCGCGGTGATCTCGCGCAGTCCGGCGTCCTTCGGGGCGGTCTTCTCGCTGCGGAAGTCGCTGAACCGGTACGCGCCCAGGATCAGCCCCTCGATCGCGGCGGTCAGGTCCACATCCGACAGCGTGGTCACCACCGACCCGGTGCCGTTGAGCGAACGGGCGGCGACCCCCGCGGCGCGGCGCACCGCGTCGGGCGGGTAGCTGTCGCGCCGCTTGCCGAGCCCGACCGCCAGCACGCTGCCCACCGGGAGCGACGGAGCCACGACGCGCGTCACCTGCTCGTTGCCCGCCTTGGCGCCGAGCGCCGCCAATGCGGTCTCGATCTCGGCGACCGCCGAGGCGTCGAGGAATGGGCTGGCCAACACCTTCGCCGAGGAGTCGTCGTCACCGTTCACCACGGGCACGATCAGGACCGAGGCGTCGACCTTGCGTTTGGGCAGCGACGAGCTGACGGTGACGGTGGGGGTTTGGTATCCGGCGGTTGCAGGGCTCACGAAGCCCAACCCTAGCTTCAGGAGCCGGCGTGCAGGTCGTAGGCCGTGACCGGGCCTTCGAACCCCTTGAGCGTCAAGGGTTCCAGCCGGGCCGCTGGGTGGTCGGGCAGCACGTCGCGTACGTCGCCCGCGGCAAGGATCTGGCCGGGCGCCGCCGCGCTCACCAGCCGCGCGGCCAGGTTGACCGGGTTGCCGAAGTAGTCGCCGCCGATGGCGAGCACCAGGCCGTACCCCAGCCCGGCCCGCACGCCGAGGCCACTTTCGCGGGCCCGCGGATAGTCGACCAGGTCCGTCGCCGCCTCGAGCAGCTGCTCCGGATCGGAGTTCACCCACATCACCTCGTCGCCGATGAACTTGACCACCCGGCCGCCGTCGCCGTGGACCACGTCGCTCACCGCGCCGCTGAACTCGACCAGCAGGTCGGACAGCTCCGTCGGGCTCAGCCGCTGGGTCAGCACCGTGAACCCGGACAGGTCGGCGAACCCGACACCGCAGGTCACCATCGCCGACGAGTCGTGGATGACGTTCTCGAAGTAGGCCCTGGCGCTGGTGATGTGGTGGCGCCACACCGAGTCCATCAGAGCCGAGATACCGGGCACCAGCTCGGCGACGGCGCGATAGGCACGTGCGGTGGTGAGCTCGTCGTGGGTGTGGGTCATCAGCAGGTCCGGCTGGGCGAGCCGGATCATCGATCCGCTGGCCTCGGCGAGGCGCGCCATCGTCGCGCCGATGATCCTCAGGAAGTTGAGCGCGGCGTCCGGGCCCGTCACCGCGCTGATCGTGCGCCAAGTCCGCAGTGCGTCGACGTCGGCGCTGCTCAGCGCGGGAACGTCGGGTCCGGCGGCCCGCAGGCCGAGCGCCTGCCAGGCGTGGGTGAGGTCGGCGAGCGGTACGCCGAGCTCCTCGGCGGCGGCCCGCAGGGTGAAGGTGGGCGGGCCGGACCACTGCAGGACATCCCCGGCGAGACCGAAGAGCCGGCCTCGGCGTTCGGCCTCCACCATGTCGTCCGCGGTGAACCCCAGCGAGTCGAGGTAGGCGATCAGCCCCGCCCGGTCGTGGGCGTCGGCGATCCCGGCGGCTTGCAGCGCGTCGAGGTCGACCACCTGCACAAGTGTGCCAACTGAGCGGCACCATTAGGGTGGATCGGCGTGACCGATGTGTTGAAGGGCCCGCTGGAAGAGCGCCACCGCGAACTGGGCGCGAACTTCGCCGAATTCGGCGGCTGGCTGATGCCCGTCTCGTACGCGGGAACGGTCAGCGAGCACACCTCCACCCGTAACACCGTCGGGCTCTTCGACGTCAGCCATCTGGGCAAGGCGTTGGTGCGCGGACCGGGCGCCGCCGAATACGTCAACTCCGCGTTCACCAACGACCTGGGCCGCATCGGCCCCGGCAAGGCGCAATACACGTTGTGCTGCAACGACTCCGGCGGCGTGATCGACGACCTGATCGCTTACTACGTCTCCGACGAGGAGATCTTCCTGGTGCCCAACGCCGCCAACACCGCCGCGGTCGTTGCGGCGCTGCAGGAGCGGGCACCGGCCGGGCTCACCATCACCGACGAACACCGGTCGTATGCGGTGCTGGCGGTGCAGGGGCCGAAGTCGGCCGACGTGGTCGGCGGGCTGGGGCTGCCGACCGACATGGACTACATGGGTTACGCCGACGCCGAGTTCGCCGGGGTGCCCGTGCGGGTGTGCCGCACCGGTTACACCGGGGAGCACGGTTACGAATTGCTGCCCCCGTGGGACCGTTCGGACGTGGTGTTCGACGCGTTGCTCGAGTCCGTCACGGCGGCGGGTGGCGAGCCCGCCGGACTGGGCGCCCGCGACACCCTGCGCACCGAGATGGGCTATCCGCTGCACGGTCACGAACTGTCGCCGGATTTCTCGCCGCTGCAGGCCCGTTGCGGGTGGGCCATCGGCTGGCGCAAGGACGCGTTCTGGGGTCGCGACGCGCTGCTCGCCGAAAAGGAGGCGGGCCCGCCCCGGCTGCTGCGCGGCCTGAAGGCCGTCGGTCGGGGAGTGCTGCGGGCCGATCTCACGGTGCTCGACGGTGAGAAGCCCGTCGGTGTGACGACGTCGGGAACCTTCTCTCCCACATTGAAAGTCGGCATCGGACTGGCCCTGATCGACACCGCGGCCGACATCGCCGACGGGGCGCGCGTCGCGGTCGACGTCCGGGGCCGCGCCCTCGAGTGTGAGGTGGTCAAGCCGCCGTTCGTCGAGGCAAAAACCCGTTAGCGCCCGGATATACAATCGCTGCATGACTGACGGCCCCCTCGAGTTCACGGTTGAGCGCAACGCGAACCGGGCGAGCGATGAGGTAAGGGCGTCGATCCTGGCCAACCCCGGATTCGGCCGGTACCACACCGATCACATGGTCTCGATCGACTGGCACAAGGACGGGGCCGAGGGCGAGGGTTGGCACAACGCGCGCGTGATCCCCTACGGCCCGATCGAACTCGATCCGTCGGCGATCGTGCTGCACTACGCGCAGGAGATCTTCGAGGGCCTCAAGGCCTACCGGTGGGCTGACGGTTCCGTGGTGTCCTTCCGGCCGGAGGCCAACGCGCGCCGGCTGCGGACCTCGGCGCGCCGGCTCGCGATTCCCGAGCTGCCCGAGGACGTTTTCATCGAATCGCTGCGCCAGCTCATCGCCGTCGACGACCAGTGGGTGCCGCCCGCCGGTGGCGAGGAGTCGCTGTATCTGCGGCCGTTCGTGTTCGCCACCGAGCCCGGACTGGGTGTGCGGCCGGCGACGCAGTACCGCTACATGGTCATCGGATCGCCCGCGGGCGCCTACTTCAAGGGCGGTATCAAACCGGTCAGCGTGTGGCTGTCCACCGAATACGTGCGGGCCTGCCCGGGCGGGACCGGCGCCGCCAAATTCGGCGGCAACTACGCCGCTTCGCTGCTCGCGCAGGCCCAGGCCGCGGACAACGACTGCGACCAGGTGGTGTGGTTGGACGCCGCCGAACGCCGCTTCGTCGAAGAGATGGGCGGGATGAACCTGTTCTTCGTGTTCGGCAGCGGCGGATCGGCGCGGCTGGTCACGCCCGAGCTCAGTGGCTCCATCCTGCCCGGTGTGACGCGGGATTCGTTGCTGCAGTTGGCATCCGACGCGGGCTTCGCGGTCGAGGAACGCAAGATCGACGTCGACGAGTGGCAGAAGAAGGCGGCCGCCGGCGAGATCACCGAGGTGTTCGCGTGCGGAACCGCCGCCGTCATCACCCCCGTCGGCACGGTCAAGCACGCCGAGGGCGAGTTCACCATCGCCGACGGTGGGCCGGGGGAGATCACGATGGCGCTGCGCGACACGTTGACCGGAATCCAACGCGGCACCTTCGCCGATACGCACGGCTGGATGGCCCGACTCGGCTGAGCCGGGCCACCCGCACCGCGCCGTCAGCCGATCAGGCTCTCGTGTTCGGGGCAGTAGGACGCGATCGAGGCGCCGACGAAGAACGCCGAGTCCTCGAAATCCAGCTTGGTGGCGCCGGACACGGCGTCGACGGCGGCGGCGAGGTCACCGCCGCGATCGATCACCGCGCAGGCGTCGTGCGCGACGCTGATCGCCTCGGAATCGGACGGTGGCGAGATGCCCTGTTGGTTGATGACGTCGATGAACGTGTCGTCGACGGTGTTGGCGGCGGCGACGCCTGCGGTCACAACGGCAGCGATGCCCAGCGCGCCCACGGCGGCGGCAACGGTGATGCGGCTCAGATCGAGCATGTCGGTCTTCCTTTCGATGGTGGGTCCCTTGCGGGTACCGAAAGGCTCCGACGCCGTCCTTGGCGGATTCTTGGCGACTTCTTGGAGACCGGCGCGGCTCACCGGATTGCGAGCCCGAGCGCCGTGACCGTCGTCGTCACTTCGATCGCGGCGCCGAGCACGTCGCCGGTGATCCCGCCGAAGCGCCGCACACAGTGCGCCACCAGCAACGCGCCGCACGCAAGACCGGCGAGGACCGCCAACGGCCCCTGCCAAAGCCGCGGACCCGCGAGCACGGCGAGCCCGGCGACCGCGATGACCCACGCGCCGGCCGCCGCCACCGGCTGCGTGCCCGCGACCCCTGCGCCCAGCGCGCTTCCCTCCGCCGCGGGCACACCCCGACGGCACGCCAACACCGCGGCGACGCGGCCCGCCATGACGGCGACCACCAGCGCGACGGCGGACAGGCCGCCGAACGTCAAGGCCTGCACCAGCAGCACCAACACCACCGCGACCACCCCGAACGGGCCCGCCGAGCCGTCGCGCATCACTTCGAGGGCCCGCTGCGGGGGGCCGTAACACCCCAGACCGTCGGCCGTGTCGGCCAGCCCGTCGATGTGCAGGCCGCGGGTCGCGCCCACGACGACGGCCACCGCGAGCACCCCGGCCAGCGGGCCCGCCCCGAACGCCCACGACGCCGCCCACACCACGGCCGCGGCCAGCCCGCCGATCACCGCACCCGCCACCGGCAGCGCCGTCAGCGCCCCTCGCCCGACAGCGGTCGTGCTGCGCACCGGCGCGACGGTGCCGAACGCGAAAGCCCCTGCAAGCGAACGGATCACGAGCTAGCGTTCCTCGGAGGTGACGCCGGCCTCATCGAACGTCGCCATCGACGACAGCGCCGCGACCGCGGCCCGCACGACCGACAGTGCGACCGCTGCGCCGGTCCCTTCGCCGAGGCGCATGCCCATGTCGAGGATCGGCTCCAGCCCCAGCCGGTTCAGCGCCACTTCGTGGGCGGGTTCGGTGGACAGGTGCCCGGCCTGCCACCACAGGCGGGCACCCGGCGCGAGGCGTTCGGCCAGCAGCGCGGCCGACGACACCACCAGCCCGTCGAGCAGCACCGGCGTCCGCCGCACCGCCGCCTGGGCGAAGAACCCCGCCATCGCCGCGATGTCCGCCCCGCCGCAGATACGCAGCAGCGCAACGGGATCGGTGCGGCTGTCGCGACACCGGTACAGCGCGTCGCGGACGGCGGCGGTCTTGCGCGCCCAACCCGCGTCGTCCACACCTGTCCCACGCCCAACGATCGCGACCGGTTCCGTGTCGGTGAGCGCTGCGATCAAAGTCGTTGCGGGAGTGGTGTTCCCGATGCCCATATCGCCCGCGATCAACAGGTCGGCACCGGAGTCGACCTCGTCGTCGACGATGCGGCGGCCGACCTCCAGCGCGGCCACGACCTCGTCGGGGCTCAACGCGTCCTCGACCGCGATGTTGCCGCTGCCGCGGCGCACCTTGTGCGCGCCGATCGCCGGTGAGTGCGGTCGGTCGGTGTCGACGGCGATGTCGACGACGCGCACGGTCGCGCCCGCGGCCCCGGCCAGCACGTTGATCGCCGCGCCGCCGGCGTCGAAGTTGGCGACCATCTGCGCGGTGACGTCGGCCGGATACGCCGATACGCCGGCGGTGGCGACGCCGTGGTCGCCGGCGAACACCACGACCCGTGGCCGCTGGACCGGCCGCGGCGGGCACGCGCCCTGACACGACGCGATCCACACGGAGAGGTCCTCCAGCCTGCCCAGCGATCCCTTCGGCTTCGTGAGCCGGTCCTGCCGCGCCCGCGCCGCGGCGGCCGCCTCGGCGTCCGGCGGCTGGACGGGAGGAAAATCCGTCACGCCGGCTCCTTGACGGCGAGCGGCTGGCCGGCGATGACGAGAACCACCCGGTCGCAGAGCGCGGCGAGCCGCTGGTTGAGCGTGCCCAGCTCGTCGGCGAAGCGACGGCCGGCGTCCGTCGCGGGCACGACGGTCAACCCCACCTCGGGGCTGACCAGCGTCAGCGGGGCCGCGAATCCGTCGACGGCGCCGAGCAGGTCATCGATGTCGGCGGCGATCGAGCCGCCCGTCCACGCCCCCGACCGGTCCATCGCCGCGGTCAGCCACGAACCGACGTCGTCGACCAGGGTCGCGATCGCCTCGGTGCGCAATTGCGTTGCGACGTCACTGGTTTCGATAGTCGTCCATCGGTCCTGACGACGCTCTCGGTGCGCCGTCACGCGGGCCGCCCACTCGAGATCATCGGCGGGCGAGGGTCCGGTCGCGAGATAGCGCATCGGCTGCGTATCGGCCGCCTCGGCGGCGAGTGCGGTCTCGGCCCACTGCGACTTACCCGACCGGATGCCGCCGAGCACCAGCGTGTGCACCGGGCTCAGGTGACCTTTTCGCCGCGGTTCACCTGCGGACGCGGTGCGCGCATACGCCGCAGCTGCGAGGCGCGGCTGGCCGCGTAGAAGCCGAGCTTCCAGCCGCCTTCGGTGTTGTCCGGGAACTTCTCGTCGACCAGCTTGTTGACCCGTCGACCGAGGATGAAGCCGTCGATCACCATGATCAGCACCAGCACGAGCATCAAGGGCGAGATCAGCCGCTGGACCTGGACCGAAGGCACCGCGAGCATCACGAAGATCAGCCCGAGGGCCGAGGGCATGAACAGCCCGAGCACGTTGCGGCGGGCGTCGACCACGTCGCGGACGTAGCGGCGCACCGGTCCCTTGTCGCGGGGGAGCAGATAGGCCTCGTCGCCGGCCATCATCCGGTCGCGGCGTTCGTTCGCCTGCTCGCGACGCGCCGCCTTCTCCTCGCGCCGTTCCTCGCGGCTCATCTTGTTGCGCATCTCTTTGCGCCGGCGACACGCCTCGGCCGCCGTCATCGGCGCCGGAGCCACCGGTCCGCGCTTGCGGGCGGCCTGGTCGCGCTTCGGCGTCGGTCGGCCCTTGGGTGCGGTGGTGCCGCCGGGCCGGGCGGACTGCGCCTCCGAGTCGGTGTTCTCCGCCACATCTGCATCCGATGCGTCGGCGTTCGGCTTGTCGTCTTTCTTGCGGCCCAGCAGGTTCACGCCTGCCAGGTTACTTCCGCGCCGATGGGCGGCGGCGGCCTGGGGACAAACTCGGGAATAGCGCCAGAACGAGGTACCGTTGATTCAGTACGCGCCACGACAATGAGGCCTACAGGAGACGTAATGACAGTTCAGGAAGAGTCGGCAGGAACCCCGGGAACGGCGACCGCCACCCACGGTGTGGTCCTGACCGATGCCGCTGCCGCCAAGGCCAAGGCGTTGCTTGACCAGGAGGGTCGCGACGATCTCGCCCTGCGCATCGCCGTGCAGCCGGGTGGGTGCGCTGGATTGCGCTACAACCTGTTCTTTGATGACCGGTCGCTCGACGGCGACCTGACCGCGGAGTTCGGCGGCGTGAGCCTGACGGTGGACCGGATGAGCGCGCCGTACGTGCAGGGCGCGACCATCGACTTCGTCGACACCATCGAGAAGCAGGGTTTCACCATCGACAACCCCAACGCCACGGGTTCGTGCGCCTGCGGCGACTCGTTCAACTGATCCGCGGCTGATCGCAGCCGCTCAGTACTGCCCCGACGTGCGCGGCAGGTAGGAACACACCAGGGTCTCGTCATCGTGCGCCAGCAGCTGGGCGACGGCCTGCTGTTCGCGGGGTTCGCCCTGGTTGCGCCGCGACCCGGCCGGCGCCACCCGCATCGTGAACAGCACCTGCGCCTGATGGGGCGAGGGCTGCACGATCTTGTCGATCGACGTGACCTCGGCCTGCCGGTACTGCTTGCGGAACGCGTCGCCTGACAGGCGCGCCAGCGCGAGGTCGGAACGCTTCTCCTTCACCGCATCGAACAGCCCGCACAGGGTGTGCCGTGCGACGGTCTCGTCGTCGCCGTTGGTCAGCGCGTCCAGGTAGTCCTGGATGGCGGCCCTGGCCGACGAATCGCTCAGCGCGTTCGAACCGGGGGTGTCCTCGTCGCCGCCCGCCATGGCGATGACCGCGACAATGGCCGCGACCAATGCGAGTGCCACCACCGCTCCCAGAACGACCGGCCACCGCCTTTTTTTCCGGTACGGCACCGGCGGCGGCAGCATCCCCGGATACGCCGACGGCACATTTTCCGGATAGGGAAGTGATTGCGGATACATTTGCGGGCCGGTCGGTCCAGCGCCGTATTCGGGCGGGTACGGACCGGTCATAGATTTGCTCCCCCGAGATGTGTGTCGGAATGTGCCTGTCTACAGTGGCTGACGGGCTTTTACAGGCAGGTTAGCGCACTAGAATTACCTAGGCGACTTAACAAATGAAGGGTGTAGTTCGTGACAATTGCGGTGACCGGATCGATTGCAACCGACCATCTGATGCGGTTCCCCGGGAAATTCTCCGAACAGCTGTTGCCCGATCACCTGCAGAAAGTCTCGCTCAGCTTCCTGGTCGACGATCTCGTCGTGCACCGGGGCGGTGTCGCGGGCAACATGGCGTTCGCGATCGGTGTGCTCGGCGGTGACGTTGCGCTCGTGGGCGCCGTCGGCCGCGATTTCGACGACTACCGCAGCTGGCTGGAGTCCGTCGGCGTCGACACCGAAGGCGTGCTGGTCTCCGACACCGCCTACACCGCGCGGTTCGTCTGCACCACCGACGAGGCCATGGCGCAGATCGCGTCGTTCTATCCGGGTGCCATGTCGGAAGCGCGCAACATCTCGCTGGCGGAACTGACGAAGCGGATCGGGACGCCGGAACTGGTGATCGTCGGCGCCAACGACCCCGAGGCGATGTTCCTGCACACCGAGGAGTGCCGCAAGCTCGGCCTGCCCTTCGCCGCCGATCCCTCGCAGCAGCTGGCGCGGTTGTCGGGGGAGGAGATCCGCAAGCTGATCGACGGTGCCACCTACCTGTTCACCAACGACTACGAGTGGGACCTGCTGCTGCAGAAGTCCGGCTGGAGCGAAGCCCAGGTGATGAGCCAGATCGGGCTGCGCGTCACCACGCTCGGCCCCAAGGGTGTGGACCTGGTCAGCTCCGACGGCACCTTCATCCACGTCGGCGTGGTTCCCGAGAAGCACCAGGCCGACCCGACCGGCATCGGGGACGCGTTTCGGGCCGGCTTCCTGACCGGTCGCAGCGCCGGGCTGAGCCTGGAGCGTTCGGCGCAGCTTGCCTCGCTGGTGGCCGTGCTCGTGTTCGAGGCGCCCGGACCGCAGGAGTGGAGCTGGAACCGTGAGGAGGCCATCCAGCGGCTGGGCGACGCCTACGGTGACGAGGCGGCGGCGGAGATCGCGTCCGCTCTCAAATAGCGCGACGCTCGACGATCAGAGCTGCACCGGGTAGGTCGGCTCGCCGATCTGCGGGGTGATGCTGCGCTCGACGAAGATCGCGTGCCACAGCATGAAGATCAGCACGGTCCACAGCCGCCGGCTGTGATCGCTTGTGCCGCTGCGGTGTTCATCGAGCATGGTGCGCACCGCCGCGAGGTCGATCTGATCGCCCGCCTGCGACGAGTTCACCATCGAGTGCGCCCAGTCCAGCAGCTCCCCGGCCCGTAGCCAGTGTCGGATCGGCACCGGGAAGCCCAGCTTCGGCCGGTTCAGCACATGCTCCGGAACGATCGGCTCCAACGCCCGCCGTAGTGCAAATTTCGTTGTCGCCCGGGTGATCTTCTGGTCATACGGCAGGCGTGAGGCGACGGCGAACACCTCGGGGTCAAGGAACGGCACCCGCAGTTCGAGCGAGTTGGCCATCGTCATCTTGTCGGCCTTGACCAGGATGTCGCCGCGCAGCCAGGTGAACAGGTCGATGTGCTGCATGCGCGCGACCGGGTCCCAGCCCTGTGACGCGGCGTACACCGGCGCCGTGACGTCGGTGTGCGTCCACTCCTGGCGGAAACCGGGGAGTACCGCGCGCAGTTGCTCGTCGGAGAAGCTGCGCGCGTTGCCGTAGTAGCGCTCCTCGAGCGTGAGCGAACCGCGGTGTAGCAGGCTTTTGCCCCGCATCCCCTCCGGCAGCGGCCGCGATGCCCGCCCCAGCGACCGACGCAGCGGGCGCGGCAGATATTCGAACGGCTTGAGCGACAACGGTTCCCGGTAGATGGTGTAACCGCCGAACAGCTCGTCGGCGCCCTCGCCGGAGAGCACGACCTTGACGTGTTTGCGCGCTTCGCGGGCGATGAAGAACAGCGGCACCAGCGCGGGGTCGGCGACTGGTTCGTCGAGATACCAGACGATCTCGGGTAGCGCGGCGACGAACTCGGCCTGGCTGACGACCTTGGCCACGTGCCGGGCCCCGATCGCCTCGGCCGAGGCCACCGCGACGTCGACCTCGGAGAAGCCCTCGCGCTCGAAGCCCGTGGTGAACGTGATCAGCCGCGGGTTGTGGCGCATGGCCAGCGCGGCGATGGCCGTCGAGTCGATGCCGCCGGACAGGAACGCGCCCACGGTGACGTCGGCGCGCATGTGCTTGGCGACCGAATCCTCGAGCACTGCGGTGATCTCGTCGTAGCGTTCGGTCTCCTTGCCCGCCACGAACGGCACCGCGGAGAACCGCGGATGGAAGTAGCGTGTCACCTCGGCGTCCGCCCCGGCACGGATGCGGGCGTAGCTGCCCGACTCCAACCGCCGGATGCCGACCTGCAGGGTCTCCGGTTCGGGCACGTATTGCAGCACCGTGTAGTGCTGCACGGCGCGCTGGTCGATGCCGAGGTCCAGGCCGAGTTCGTCGGCGAGGTCGAGGAGGCACTTCTTCTCGCTGCCCACCGCCGTGCCGCCAGGACCGCTGGCCAGGTAGAGCGGTTTGATGCCGAACGGGTCGCGGGCGCAGAACAGCTCACCGCTCACGGTGTCCCACAGCGCGAACGCGAACATGCCGCGCAGCCGGGTCAGCGCATCGGTGCCCCAGTGGTGGTACGCGGCGATGATCGTCTCGCCGTCACCATCTGTGTTGAACACCACGCCGTGGCGGGCGGTCAGTTCCTCGCGCAATTCGAGGTAGTTGTAGATCTCGCCGTTGAACACCAGCACGTAGCGGTCGGGCGTCTCCGGCGGTCCCCACCGCAGCGGTTGGTGGCTGTGCGCGATGTCGATGATCGACAGCCGGTTGAACCCGAGCACGACGCGGTCATCGGACCAGGTCCCGGGCTCGTCGGGGCCGCGGTGGCGCATCAGATGCGATGCGCCCGACACCGCGTCGATCAGCGCGGGGGAGACGTCAGCGGACGGGTCACGCAACAGGGCCAGCAGTCCGCACACGGCGCCAGTATGCCTAACGGCCCGCGCACACGAGATAGCGAGATAGATACGAGAAGGTGAGGTGTGTTGAGACCGCCACCCGGGCGTGGTCTACGCTGCGTAGTATTCGCTCCAGAAATCGACCGCACCGCGGTCGCGCGTCACTGACTTCTAGGAGGCTCCAACGTGACACCTCGCGGGCTGAAGGCGGTGGCGCGAACCGCGTCGCTGGCAGTCGTCCTGGGTGCTACAGCGTTGCTGCTCAGCGGCTGCAGCTGGTCGGAGGTGCTGGGCCTGGGATGGCCGAAGGGCATCACGCCCGAAGCGCACGTCAACCGCGAACTGTGGATCGGTTCGGTGATCGCCTCGCTCGTCGTGGGCGCGATCGTGTGGGGCCTGATCTTCTGGACCTCGGCGTTCCACCGGGCCAAGAAGACCGACACCGAGTTGCCGCGCCAGTTCGGCTACAACATGCCGCTGGAGCTGGTGCTGACGGTCGTCCCGTTCCTGATCATCTCGGTGCTCTTCTACTTCACCGTGGTGGTGCAGGAGAAGCTGCTGCACGAGGAGCCGAACCCGGAGGTCGTCGTCGACGTCACCGCCTTCCAGTGGAACTGGAAGTTCGGCTACAACAAGGTCGACTTCTCCGACGGCACCTTCAGCTATGACGGGGCCGACCCGGAGCGTGCGGCCGCTGTGGCGTCCGGCCCGGAGGGGCTGGAGGGCGAGCACGGCGGTGAAGAGGGTTCCCACAGCAGCGAATTCGGCGTGATCGCCGGCAAGCACCCGCAGGACCGTTCGTACCTGGCGTTCGACAAGGTGGAGACGCTCGGTACGTCCTCGGAGATCCCGGTGCTGGTGGTCCCGTCCGGCAAGCGCATCCAGTTCCAGATCGCCTCGGCTGACGTCATCCACGGATTCTGGGTGCCGGAGTTCCTGTTCAAGCGCGACGTGTTGCCGAACCCGGAGGCCAACAACTCCGACAACACGTTCCAGATCAGCGAGATCAACCAGACCGGCGCGTTCGTCGGGCGCTGCACCGAGATGTGCGGCACCTACCACGCGATGATGAACTTCGAGCTGCGTGTGGTGGAGCCCAACGACTTCAAGGCGTACCTGCAGCAGCGCATCGACGGCAAGACGAACGCCGAAGCGCTGCAGGCGATCAACCAGCCGCCGACCGCTGTCACCACGAAGCCGTTCGACACCCGCCGCGGTGAACAGGCACCCCAGCTCACGCAGGCCAGCAAGTAGGGACACCCACATGCATATCGAAGCCCGATTGTTCGAGTTCCTGACCGCGTTCTTCATCCTCGCCGCGGTGGTCTACGCGGTGCTGACGGCGATGTTCCAGTACGGCGGCATCGAGTGGGCAGGCACGACCGCGCTGGTGCTCACCGCCGGTCTGACCCTGATCACCGGCACGTTCTTCCGGTTCGTGGCGCGGCGCCTCGACACCCGGCCCGAGGACTATGAGGACGCCGAGATCAGCGACGGCGCCGGCGAGCTGGGCTTCTTCAGCCCGCACAGTTGGTGGCCGATCTTCATCGCGCTCTCGGTCTCGGTCACTGCCGTCGGCGTTGCGATCTGGCTGCCGTGGCTCATCGTGGCCGGTGGCTGCTTCGTGATCACCACGGTCGCGGCCCTGACGTTCGAGTACTACACCGGCCCCGAGAAGCACTGACCGGCCGAATCGACCACCTTGCCCGTCGGCGCCGCGGCACAAGGTCACAATCGGGCCACCACTTCGCGCGGCAACCGTGCCGGGTGATCACTCGCGGTGACGCCGTTGGGTAATGTTGCCGAGGCACGGTCGACCGCGCTGGCCGCGCGGGCAATCGGACCGCGCCGGCCGAGCCGGCAATGCACTGTAGGCGCCGGTGGAGTAGTCGAGAAGGATAGGCGTAGATGAGCGGGCCGAATCCCCCGGATGACGAAGGTTCGGACTTTCAGGGTCAGGAGCAATCCGCCGGCGACCAACCCGCGCCGGACACCAGCGAAACCGAGGCGCACTCGCGGGCGTACTCGGCGCCGGAATCCGAGCACTTCACCGCGGGCCCCTATGTGCCGGCCGACTCGTCGCTGTACGACTACGAGCACTACGAACCGGCCGACGCCGTCGACCAGCCCGCGCCGCCCCGGTGGCCCTGGGTCGTCGGCGTGGCGGCAATCATCGCGGCCATCGCCCTGGTCGCGTCCGTCTCGGTGCTGGTGACCCGCACCGATACCGACAGCCTCGCCACCCCCGAGACCTCCACCACGACCGTGGCGCCCCCCGTGCAGGACGAGATCACCAC
>NZ_CVTA01000022.1 GCF_001050035.1 Mycolicibacterium komanii | reverse complement strand
ATCACCCGCGAACAAGCCACCGTCGGCGCACTACGCAAAGCCGCCGAAGGCCACGACGTCTCCATCCAAGCCCTGTCGAAGAAGGAGAAGACCGGCGATGCGTCGGACTGGCAGGCTCAGATGAAGAAGGCCACCGCCAACGTCAGTGGCGATACCGGCGATTGACGAACGGCGGTCGACTCAACCGGCAGCGGTGAGGCGGTCGGCGAGTACCCGCGGCCGACCCTCCGAACGCGCCTCGAGGGTATTGCGTTGCACCTTGCCGTTGGCGTTGAGCGGCAGGGGCTCATCCCAGAACACCAACTCCTCGGGCAGCTTGTATTTCGGCATTCCGTCCCCGACGAGGGCATCCGCCACGTCGGCGAGCGATATCTCGACGCCGTCGTCGAGCATCAAGGCAACCGCCAGCCGTTCACCGGTGGTGGCGTCGGGAACCGAGTAGGCCGCGCACTCTCGCACACCCGGGATCCGCGCCACCGCCTCCTCGACTTCCGCCGCGGGGATCTTCATTCCGTTGCGGATGACGATGTCCTTGATCCGGCCCACGATCCGCACGCGGTGTTCGTTAACCTCGGCCACGTCACCGGTCCGGAACCACTCCCCGTCGAACGCGTTCAGATCGTCCTCGGTGTCCGTGTAGCCGAGGAAGGCGTGCGGGCCCTTGATACAACACTCGCCCGGGTCCCCCGCCGACCCCACCCGCACGTCGACGTCCTGCAGCGCGACACCGTCATCCGCATGACGTACCGCCCTGCTCTCGGCGCGCAGCCCCGACGTGCTGACCGGCACCTCCGACGATCCGTATGCCCGCATCACGACAATGCCGAAATCGTCTTCAACCCGTTCGACGATGCGTCTGTCGAGCATCGTGCCACCGAGATACACCGCCCGCAGCGGCACGACGCTCCCCCTGGCGACCGCTTCGTCGAGCAGCCGGTCGAGCAGCCGGTCCGGACCGCCGTACCACGTTGCGCCCGAGGACAACAGAAGGTCACACGTCGCGGCGGGATCCCACCGATCCTCGAGCACCACCGGCACGGCGAGCATGGGCCCGATGAACAGAGCCTGCAGCACGCCGGTGACCGAGGCGAGCGGGCTGATGAGGAAGATGCGGTCGTCCCGGCCGAGTCCGGCGGCGGCGATGTAGTTGGCCGATGCCTTGGTAAGGGTGCTCAGCGAATGGATGACGCCCTTGGGTCGAGACGTCGTGCCGGAGGTGTAGAGAACGAAGGACGGCTCGTCGGCGGGCCGCTGGGGCCCGTCGCTCACCGATGTCTCCGACGTGCGGAAGATGTCGATCCAGGTGCACGCGTCCCGCAAGGGTGCGTCACCCGCGGGAGGCCAGTTCGGGGCCAGGCCGAACCGGGCCCCGGTACGGGCGACGATGTCGGCGACCTGTGTCGCGCCCGCGCTGCGCGGCGCGAGCAGTACCACCGCGTCGACACGGATGGCGGCGTGCACGGCGACGACCGAACCGATGTCGTTGCCGACCACGACAACGATGGGCGTCGTCGCGCCGACGCCGGCGTCGCGAAGCGCGCGGGCCGCCCGATCGACCTGCTCATCCAGTGCTGCGTAGGTGAATTCGGCACCGCGATCGATCAGCGCCGGCCGTGCCGGATACCGCTGAGCAGCCGACCGCACGACGTCGAGCGGCCGGTCCGACCAGAAGCCGGCGGCACGGTAGCGGGCCCTGAGACCGCCCGCTCGTTCCCGCGCGTGTCGCAGCAGCTCGGTGGCCGCGCTCATGGTGTCCTCCGATGCAAATACAGATTCTCGTCAACGTAAATGTAACCTCTCAAGCATGGCGTCAGATCGATACTCTTCGCGCGAGCGCTCATCGACATTGACCTTCGATGATCAGGTTGCCGTTGTCACCGGCGCGGGCGGAGGGCTCGGCCGCTGTCACGCACTCGAACTCGCCCGCCGCGGCGCCCGCGTCGTGGTCAACGATCTCGGCACCGCCGTCGACGGGCAAGGCGCCTCGATCTCGGCGGCGCAAGCGGTCGTCGACGAGATCACCGCCGCGGGCGGCACCGCGATCGCCAACGGCGACTCCGTCGCGACGGAGGACGGTGGCGCGGCGATCGTCGCGGCGGCGACGGACGCCTACGGTCGGCTCGACATCCTCGTCAACAATGCGGGCATCCTCCGCGATGCAGCGTTCAAGAACATGACCGCCGAGCAGGTGGACGCGGTGATTTCGGTCCACCTGGCCGGCGCTTTCAACGTGACCCGGGCCGCGTGGCCCATCATGCGCGAGCAGAATTACGGGCGGATCGTTCAAACCACCTCTGGCACCGGTCTGTTCGGGAACTTCGGACAGGCCAATTACGGTGCGGCAAAGATGGGGCTGGTCGGGATGATGCATGTGCTGGCGATCGAGGGTGCGCGAAACGGCATCGCCATCAACGCCGTCGCGCCGATCGCTCGAACCCGGATGACCGAGGACATCATGGGTGAGGCGGGCAAGGCGATGGACCCGGAGTTGGTGACACCCGTGGTGGTCTATCTGTCCCACCGGGATTGCGATCGCACCGCGCACATCTATTCGGTGGGCGCGGGCAAGGTGTCGCGGGTGTTCATCGGTGTCACCAAGGGAATCGAGAACCGTTCACTCACAGCCGAATTGGTGGCAGAGGCGATCGACGGGATCGACGACAGCACCACCTTCACCATTCGTGGCGGTCCGGCGAACGGGTGATCGTCAGCGGCCCTGAAAGTTCGGCGGGCGGCGCTCTGCGAACGACCGCAGACCCTCCTGCAGGTCGGCGGTCCACGACACCACCTCCTGCGCCCAGGCCTCCTGCTCAAAAGCCCGGTCGCGTCCCGATTCCGACGACACGGACAACAGGCGCTTGGTCAGTGCCAGCATGACGGTCGGGCCCGCGGCCAGGCGGCGGGCCAGTTCCTCGGCGACCGCGTCGGTCTCCCCCGGCGCCACCACTCGGTTCACCAACGTGAGTCGCTCGCAGGTCGCGGCGTCGACGGGTTCTCCGAGCATCAGGAGTTCGGTGGCCTTGCGCAGCCCCACGATCCTGGTCAGCAGATGTATCGCGCCCGAGTCCGGCAGGATGCCGCGGTGCACGAATGCCTCCACCAGGCGTGCCTCGGTGGACATGACGACCAGATCGCAGGCGAGCATTAGGCTCGCGCCGGCACCCGCAGCCACACCCTTGACCGCGGCGACCACCGGCTTGTCACAATCGAGCACCGCGGAGATCAGTCGCTGATAACCCTTCTGCAGCATTAAAGCGACGTCTCCGGGCTTCTTCTCAGCGGTGGGCTGTGCCGATTGCGGGCCCAAACCCGCACCCGAGCAGAAGTGCCGGTCCCCCGTCGCCCGCAACAACACGCTTCGCACCGAAGGATCGTCATCGGCCTTTTCGAACGCGTACGTGAGGGCTTCACGTGCCAACGGCGACAACGAGTTTGCGGCATCGGCACGGTCGATGGTGATCCGACAGACACCATCGGATCCGACCGCGCTCTCGATGCCCGACCGCTCTTCAGTCAACTCGCTCACCCCTGCGTTAACGACGTTTCCGTTTTTCGGGTATCTTAATTTCCGCCGACGTCCCCGGGACAATTTGTGCCGAACTGAGGAGGCCCGAACTGAGGAGGCATGCGTGACCCAGTCCTCGGCAACGGGCCAAATCACGGATGAGGGTTTGGCCAGATTGCGCGCCCGCATCGGCGTCGCCGTGCCACACACTCAACCTCCGCACTACCGCCGGCCCAACGAGGACACGTTCCGGATCGTGGCGGAAAGCTACGGCGACGCGAACCCGCTGTGGTCCGATCCCGAGTACGCGACGAAGTCGGTCTGGGGTGAACCGATCGCACCGCCCGCGCTGATCGGCGGCGACACGTTGATCGGCGAGGACGAGGTCACCGAACTCTCCCAGGAGGACCGGGAGCTGACCACCGGTGACCCGCTTCGCGGTGTTCACGCCTTCTACGGCGGGTCCTCGCGCGAGTGGTGGGCGCCGCTGCGCGCGAACCGGCGAGTCTTCCGGCGCAACGCCCTTGTCGCCGCGCTGGACAAGAGCAGTGAGTTCGCCGCCCGGGCTGTGCACGAATGGTCGGCACAGGTGTTCGCCGACGACGTCGGCGTCATCCTCGGCGGCCAGTACCGGAACATGATCCGCACCGAACGCAGCAAGGCCAGGGGACGCAAGAAGTACGAAGACGTGGACGTCAAGACATGGATCGCCGACGAGATCGCCGAGATCGACTCGCGGTACGCCCGCGAGACGCCCCGAGGCGCCGAACCGCGTTGGTGGGAGGACGTCGCCGAAGGAGACGAGATCGGCCCGCTCACCAAGGGTCCGCTCACCGTCACCGACATGGTGTGCTGGCACGTCGGGATGGGCATGGGCATGTACGGCGTCCGGCCCCTGAGGCTGGCCTGGCAGAACAAGCAACGGATTCCGCGGTTCTACACACCCAACGAGCACGGAGTCCCCGACGTCCAACAGCGGGTGCACTGGGACCCGAGCGCCGCGCGCAACGCGGGTAACCCGACGACATTCGACTACGGTCGCATGCGCGAGACGTGGCTCATCCATCTGTGCACGGACTGGATGGGCGACGATGCCTGGCTGTGGAAACTGGATTGTGAGTTCCGGTTGTTCAACTACGTCGGCGATCTGCACACCATCACCGGTACCGTCACCCGCAAGTACCTGGCCGACGGGGACCGTCCGGCGGTGCACCTGGACCTTGCGGCGACCAATCACCGCGGCCAAGTGACCACGCCGGGACACGCCACCATCCTGCTGCCCAGCAGGCAGCGGGGCCCCGTCCGCCTGCCGGAACCGCCCGGCGGGGCGACCGACCTCGCCGATCTGCTGGTGGCCGTCTCAAACCGATTCACCGAACAGTGAGCCGGCCGTGACGTATCCGACCGTTCCCGGACTCCGGGCCGAACAACAGGGCCCGGTTCTGCGGCTGACCCTGGACCGGGCGGACCGCCGCAACGCGGTCAACGACACCATGCTCGACGCGATGATCGGGCACCTGTCCCGTTGCGGCACCGACGAATCGGTTCGCGTCATCCGTATCGACGCCGAAGGTCCGGACTTTTGCGCCGGCGCCGATCTGGTGGCCAACAACGCCAAGTCGGAACGCAAACCGCGCGTGGGGAGCACGCAGCGACGGCTGCCCAACAAGGCCAACAGGCTCATCCCCTTGCTGCTCGAGACCCAGGTGCCCGTCGTCGCTGTGGTTCGCGGCTGGGCGGCCGGCCTGGGTTTCCACCTCGCGTTGGCGTCCGACTTCTGCCTGGCGGCCTCGGGCGCGGTGTTCTGGGAACCCTTCATGGCGCGCGGCTTCACGCCCGACAGCGGTGCGGCCTGGTTGCTGCCTCGACTCGTCGGGATGGTTCGCACCCGCCAGCTGTTGATGCTCGGCGAGGAACTCTCCGGGACCACGGCCGCGCAGTGGGGCATCATCCACCGCGCCTGCCCTGACACTGAACTCGAGGGTGCGGCAACGGATCTCGTCAATCGGCTCGCCGCCGCACCCACGGTCGCGCTCGGCCTCACCAAGTGGCTGCTGCACAGCGGCAACGGCCTGGATCTCGATCGTCATCTCCAGAACGAGGCGATGGCCCTCGAATTATCCAGTCGCAGCGATGACTTCAAGGAAGGCCTGGCCGCATTCCGGGACAAGCGGCCCCCGGAGTTCAAGGGTCGTTGAGGCGAACATGACAGCATTACCGATCAGCGCAGAGACCCCCGCCGATGACGCCGTCGAGGTGGTGCGGCAGTGGGTCGCGGCGGAGGTGCCGGCCCAATGGCGCGCCGCGGCAGCCGAGGGCCCGGCCGCCCTGAGAGCCGCGCGGAGCCCCGCCGATTACCGGCGGTGGTACCCGACCTTTGCCCGAAGCGGCCTGGTGGCGCCGACCTGGCGCCCCGAACACGGCGGCCTCGGTATCGGTAACGACGTGGCTCGCGCGATCGAGAGCGTGCTCGCGCCGCTGCGGCTGACCCGGCTCAATCCGTTGGGCCTCAACAACGCCGCCGCTGCGCTGTTCAGCCACGGAACCGAAGAGCAACGGCGACGCTTTCTACCGCCCATCGTCCGAAACGAGGAGAAGTGGTGTCAGCTCTTCAGCGAGCCCGGCGCGGGATCAGACCTCGCGTCGTTGGCGACCCGGGCGGTGCGCGACGGCGACCAATGGGTGATCTCCGGACAGAAGGTGTGGACGACCTGGGCGGATGAGGCGGACTTCGCGATTCTGCTCGCCCGCACCGATCCCGATCAACCGAAACACAAAGGCATCACGTACTTCCTGCTCGACATGCACCAACCCGGCGTCGAGGTGCGCCCGCTGCGCCAGATCACCGGTGAGGCGGAATTCAACGAGGTCTTCCTCGACGGCGCGCGGGTGCCGGACACCCACCGGGTCGGCGAGGTCAACGACGGATGGCGGGTCAGCGCGTCCACCCTGTCGAGTGAACGTCAGATGGTTTCGGGCTCCGGATCGGGCGGCATGGGCAGGCTCGGCGGGTCCAGTGCGGAACGGCTGATCTCACTGGCCAGGGAAACCGGCCGATGGGACGACCCCGGGATACGCAACAAGATCATGCGGCTCTGGGCTCAAGAACAGATCCGCGGATGGACGAACGCCCGTGTCCGCGCGGCACTCTCGGCCGGCCAGTCCCCCGGTGCTGCTTCCTCGATCGGCAAGGTCCACCAGGCCACGCTCAACCAGCAGATCCAGGATCTCATGGTCGACCTGGTGGGCACTGCAGCAGTGGCGTGGCCCGCCACCGACGACCCGGATGCGATGCCCCGCGAGGTGCAGGGCATGATGCGCAGCCTGGCCAACGGCACCGAGGGTGGCACGACCGACATCAACAAGAACATCCTCGGCGAGCGCGTACTCGGGTTACCCAAGGAGCCGGATCCGTGGAAAGGGAAACCCTGGAAGGAGATTCCGCGCTCTTGACCGAATATGAGCGGTTGATCGTCGACACGTCGGAGGGCATCGGGTGGCTCGTGCTGAACCGGCCCGAGGCCGGCAATGCGTTCGACGCGTTGATGCTGGACGAACTCGAGGCCGCGTGGGCACAGCTGGATGCCGACCCCGACGTGCGCGTGATCGTCAACGTCGCGAATGGCAAGGCGTTCTGTACCGGCATGGATGTGGTCCAGGTCGCGCGCGACAAGCAGGCCATGCGACGCCACTCACGCCGCACGCGCGACGCCGAGCTGAAGATCTCCTCCTGGCACTGCGGTGTGTGGAAGCCGGTGATCGCCGCGGTGAACGGGGTGTGCGCGGGCGGTGGTCTGCATCTGGTCGCCGACGCGGACATCGTCATCGCTGCGCAGGAGGCGACATTCGTTGACCCGCATGTCTCGGTGGGGCAGGCGGTCGCCTACGAGGCCATCACCCTGCTGCGGAAGTCGCCGATGGAGGCCATCACGCGGATGACGTTGAGCGGCAAGGGTGAGCGGATCTCGGCCCAGCGCGCATACGAGTTGGGCATCGTCTCGCAGGTCGTGGCGGCCGGCGAGCTACGGGCGGCGGCCGCCGAGTTGGCCGCCGCGGTCGCGACCAACTCGCCCACCGCCATGCGGGCCACCAAGAAGGCGCTGTGGCATTCCTTGGAAGTCGGTTTGTCGGAGGCCAAGGCTGCGGCCGCAGAGGAGATCTGGCGGTTGCGGAACCACCCCGACCATGCCGAGGGCGTACGCGCGTGGCGGGAAAAGGGCCCGGCCGCCTGGCAACCGCTCGAACCGGTGGAGGCTTCGTGAGCTATCAGAGGTTGATCGTCGAACGGCGCGGCCCCGTCGGCTGGATCATCAACAACCGGCCCGATCGACTCAACGCGTACGACGCGCTGATGCGCAAAGAATTCCCCGCCGCATGGGCCGAGTTGGACGCCGACCCCGAGGTGCGGGTGATCGTGCACACCGGCAACGGCAGGGCATTTCAGGTCGGCGCCGACGTCGACGATCTCGACGGCGAGGGGATCAAGCAGTACCAGGAGACCATGCAGACGCTGGACCTGAATCTGACCGGCTGGCACTGCAATGTGGGCAAGCCAGTGATCACCGCGGTCAACGGCGTATGCGCCGGAGGCGGACTGCACTGGGTCGCCGACGCCGACATCGTCATCGCGGCGTCGGATGCCACCTTCGTCGACCCGCACGTCTCCATCGGCCAGGTCAGCGCTCTGGAGACGATCGCGCTGATGCGCAAGATGCCCGCCGAGGCGGTGTTACGGATGGCGCTGGTCGGCAGCCACGAACGACTCACCGCGCAGCGCGCATATGAGCTCGGCATGATCAGCCAGATCGTCGACCCGCCCGACAAGCTTCGCGATGTCGCCCAAGAGCTCGCCGAGAAGGTCGCCAGAAACTCACCGGCCGCGATGCGGGCCACCAAACGCGCGCTCTGGGGAGCGCTCGAGCACGGGCTGACCGACGCTTGCCGTGAGGGGGCCAAGCACCTGACGTCGATGTGGGGCCATCCGGATCAGGACGAGGGTCCGAAAGCGTTCGCCGACAAGCGAACACCACGGTGGCTTCCCCTGGAGCCGGACTCGTGAGTCTCTCCGACCTGCTGGACGATCTGCCGGACATCGCTGTGCACACCCTGGCGGTCGACGTGTCTCGGGCAGATCTGATCGCGAGCGCGGACCGCCTGGCTCGGGTTCTCACCGAAAGCGGGCTGATGCCCGGTCAGGTGGTCGCGGCGATGCTACCCAACGACGCCACCACGGTCGCGGCGCTGTTCGGTGTCTGGCGTTCCGGTGGTGTCTACACACCGCTCAATCCCAGGGCTGCCGACGCCGAGGTGGCCGCTGCGCTCCAAACCCTCGAACCGGTCGCGGTGATCACGACACCCGAACTGGCCCATCGCTTCGGGGGGTTCGCGTTACCGGTCGTCACCGGATCGAGCTTGGCGTGGTCGGTCACGCCGCACTCCAACTCGGCCGACGAGGCTCGGCGGTACGACGACGATGTGGCGCTGTTGCAGTTCACCTCGGGCACGACAGGTCCGCCGAAGCCGGTGCCGCTGCGCCACTCCACGGTGCTGGACCTGATCGACCGGCTGCTGGAGAAGCTTCGGGGGTCGAAGCGTGGCGCCCGGAACACGGCGCCGATGCCCAATCTGGTACCGCTCTCACTGTCTTTGTGGGCGGGTATCTATCAGGTGCTCTTCGCTTTTCGCGCGGGCTCCGGTGTCGTGTTGATGGACAGGTTCTCGGCCGCGGACTTCGCAGCGCTGGTGAAGCGCCACCAATTGCGATCCACGGTCTTGCCACCCGCCGCGTTAACGATGGTGCTCCACGACGATTCGGTCACCGACCTGTCCCCCCTGAAGATCGTCCGCTCGATCACCGCTCCCCTGTCTCCCGTCCACGCGGCCCGCTTCCGCGACAAGTTCGGTGTGCTCGTCCTGAACTCCTACGGTCAAACGGAACTCGGTGGTGAGGTCGTCGGATGGTCGGCTGCCGACGCCCGCGAATGGGGGGAGACGAAACTCGGTTCGGTCGGACGCCCGCTTCCGGGCATCGATGTCACGATCGCGGACGACGAGGTCATGGTCCGCACACCGACGACGGCCGCCCGCAAGATCGACCCCGCGTTCCTCGACAGGCTCACCGATGACGGGTGGTTTCACACCGGCGACCTCGGTTGGTTCGACGACGACGGATTCCTGTGGCTCGACGGGCGCGTCTCGGACATGATCAACCGCGGCGGGCTCAAGGTGTTCCCCGGCACCGTCGAAGAGGTGCTTCTGGCCGCCGACAACGTGCGCGAGGCGGCTGTCGTCGGCGTTCCCGACGACCGACTCGGCGAGGTTCCGTGGGCATTCGTCGTGCGCGCCGATGACCGGGTCAGCGAGGATGAACTGATCACGTGGTGTCGCGAGCGCCTGACCCCCTACCGGGTGCCCGTGCGGGTGGTCTTCGTCGAACAACTCCCGCGCAACGACGTCGGCAAGGTCGTCAAGCGCGAACTTCTCACCCTCACCGACGCGTAATCCGGGTCCGGAACGGCCGACCGGCGCCCCCTTCGTCTCGGCCGGAAATAGTTCTTCTCGTTTCTGAGAGCGGTGCTACTCTCTGTCGGCATTGTGCTTTGGCGGCGGACGAAGGAGCCATCGATGTGGCAGGAACTGGTCCGACTGACCGTGACCTGGGTCGTCATGTGCGGACTCGTCGCGTTCTTCTACTGGATGTTGGGCAACATCGGCACGTTCTGATCGAGCCCGGTGAGGAGAATCATGGATGATCAGGATCGACGGCGTAAGCGCGGTTTGATCGCGTTTCAGATCTTCATCTACGGCGTGCTGATCGCGATGTTCGCGATTCAGGTTCAGATGTTCTTCACCCGGGACTGGTGACCCGATGACATCGATAAGCGGAAATCAGTCGCTCACCATGGATGAGCACGAGGAACAGACGCGGGCGGCCCAACGACGCGCCGATCGATGGTGCATCGCCGGCACCGCGCTCATGGGCACCCTGGTCCTCGGCATCATCGGTCTACCCGTGTTCTGCCGTGGCATCTATCTGTTGCGCAAGGCCCAGCGCGACGGCTTGTCGGTCCGGCCGATGATGGTGACGCTCATCGGATACGTCATCATCCTCGACGCCGCGCTCAACAGTATCGGCTGGGCTCTGGACCTGTTCGCCAACCACGCCCTGATCACGCGCACGGTCTTCACCGCGTGGGGCAACCTCATCGACGCGGGCTACTTCTGGCATTACAACGAACTCTGGATCGGCGGCGCGGGTGCACCGGGCGAGAAGGCCTGGGTGATGGTGTGTGTGCTGATCGCCTTCCCCATGCGGATCGCGGCCGCGATCGCGCTGTTGCAGATGAAACGGTGGGGCCACCAGTGGACCATCGTGACATGCTGGTTCGGGATCATCGTGTGGACCGGCTACATCCTCAACATGACGATGTACGCAGACGTCCGGTACACAGCGGTCGGACTTCCGGTCTTCGGATGGTGGGCGTTCAACATCTTCTACATCACGCCGTTCCTGGCCATCCCGTACCTGCACACCGTCAACCGCGAAATCTTCTCCGACTAGCAGCCGAGAAAGGACCGTCGTGACCAACTCCGCTGTGGAGCCGAAGGATTCGGCCGAGTCGCTACCGCTGGGCACCACCCCCACCTGGGCGCGAATGCACAAGTGGCTCAAACGCGGCCTGCTGGTATGCCTGTTCGGCCTGGTCATCGAGGGGTCGTTGACCGTGCCGGTGATGGCGGTCTGGTACGGGTGGCCCACGCTGTCGTTGAACGAAATCTGCAGCGAGCTCCTGAAGGTGCGCTTTTCGGACGACAGCTTGGAGTGTCAACAGCCCTATCCGATCGGCGGCCCACCGTTCGGGGGCGCACCCGAAGCGGCCGGCCAGCAGACGGCGCGCGACGAATGGGGCGTCCAGCCCAAGCCCAGGTACGAAAGCATCGGGTTCCGCGAACTGGTCAGGATTCACGACGAACGCGTCGCATCCCAGTCGAGCCGGTGACATGACCTCGGCCACGGTGGTGGTGGGCCTGCCCGGTGAGCTCTTACGCACGCTCGCAACGGAACTCGACGCGGTCACCGTGGCGCCCGGAGGCGAACTACCGGCGGATACCAAGAATGCGGTCATCGTCGCGGATCCCTGTCCGCGGCCGGTCGACGCAGTAGCTCTGAGCGGCGACGATTGGAATCGTCTCGTCGACGAAGCGATGTGGCGTACGCTCACCGCCCTGCAACAGGCACGGGCCGGCTTGTCGGCCGGCGGGCGGATCGTCGTCGTCGTTCCGACGATCGGGATGGCGGGTGCGCCGGGGCTCGTCGCGTATACGACCGCGGTGGAGGGTATCCGCGCGATGGTGAAATCGGCTGCCCGGCAGTGGGCTTCGCAGGGCATCGGCGCCAATCTCGTGGCCGTGCCGCTGTCGCTGTTCTCCGGCGAGGCGACCGCGGCCGGGCATCTGACCGCCGCAGCCGTCACCGACGATTCGACCCTGATACATACCATCGCCGAGTCGGTGAAGTTCCTGTTGCGGCCCGATCTCCATCTCGCAGGAGAGACGATCGTCGCCGACGGCGGATCGGTGATGCTGCCGTGAACCTCGATGGGTTGACCGCCTTGGTCACCGGTGCCGGCGGCGGGGTGGGTCGCGGCATCGCGATGGCACTGGCCTCCGAGGGAGCCCACGTCGTCGTCGCGTCCAGGTCCGAGACCGGACAGGCGGTAGTCGACGAGATCGCCGCACGAGGGCACCACGCATCATGGGCGCATTGCGACGTGACCGACGCCGACTCGGTTGCCGATGCCGTCGACCGCGCCGTGACGACGACCGGACGACTCGACGCGATGGTGCACAACGCCACGAGCAATCTGTCCAGCGAACCGCACCAATTGACCGACGTCGACCGCGCGCTGTGGACCCACCACTCCTTGGTGTCGCTGGGCGGTGCCCACCACTGCGCGGTCTCGGCCTTCCCCGCGCTGCGGGAGGGCGGCGGGACATTCATCGTGATGACCTCGCCGGCGGGCATGGAAGGCAGTGCGACGCTGCCGCTCTACGCCACGATGAAGGGAGCACTGCGCGGCTTCGCCAAGAGCCTGGCGCGGGAGTGGGCGCACTACGGAATAACGGTCAACATCGTTTCGCCCCTGGCCTATTCACCCGCCATGACCGCGGCGATCGAGGCCGAGCCGGCCATGGAAGAGCGGCTAGCGCGACGGATACCGCTGGGGCGCATCGGTGACCCGGAGCGCGACATCGGTGCCGCCGTCGCCTTCCTGGTCGGCCCTGCGGCGCGCTACGTCACCGGACAGAGATTGGGTATCGACGGCGGGCACTTCACCAGTCTTTAGCGCGGCTGTCGTCAACTGTCCCCAGCGAGCACGAGGTCCAGTCGCTCGAGTCGACGCACCAACAGGCTCGGCAGCCAGCGGCCGATGTCTCGGGCATCGATGGTGGAGGTGCGCTGGATCAGTTTTTCGATCACGATTCTGGCCTCCAGCCGCGCCAACGACGCCCCCACGCAGAAGTGGGCGCCCTTACCGAAGGCGATGTGTCCCTTGGCACCCATCCGGTCGAGCCGGAAGGTATCGGGTTCGTCGAAATGTGCCGGATCGCGATTGGCCGCACCCCACAGCAGCAACAGCCGCGATCCGGCGGGGAGTTCCGCGCCGCGCAGCTCGGTGTCGCGCGTGACATGGCGATAGTGGCCGCGGAACGGGGGCTCGGAGCGAAGGACCTCCTCGAGGAACGCCCCCAGCAGTTCGGGCCGGTCGCGCAGCTGTCGTTGAATGTGCTTCTGGGTGGCGAGGATCCAGGCGGCCGACCCGATCAGTGACGCGGTCGATTCCCCGCCGGCGCTGAAGAGCGTGATCAACATGGCCAACGCCCCGGTGTGGTCCACGACCCCCTCGGCACACGCCGCGGCCAGATCGCCCAGCAGATTGTCCTGCTCGGCCGGCGAGGCCTGGCCGAACTGCTCGGTGATGTACGCGCCGAGCTCCATGACGTCCTTACCCGCTGCCGCCAATTGCTCCTCGGTCACCAACCCCTCGACGAACTGGGTGGCGGAGTAGCCCAACCGGGTGAGCATGTCGACATCGGAGTCGGGAACACCGATGATTCGGCAGACGACCATCATCGGCAGCCGGTTCGCCATGGCCGCCATCCAGTCGATCTCGCCGCCCCGAACGCAGGAGTCGAAGATGCCGGCGGACGTGTCTGCGATGAACGGCTCGAGGTCGCGAATTCGTTTGGCGGCCAGCTGAGGTAACAGCGTCTTACGGTGAATGGCGTGTGCGGGATCGTCAGCGGTCGCCAGTACCTGCATTGGCCCGCCGAGTTCACCCATCGGGAATGCGGATACCGAGCCGTTTTGAAATGTCATCGTCGCCGTCAAATTCGACGAGAAGTCGTCGCAGCGCGCGACCGCCTCGTTCACCGCATCCCAGCCACTCACGGCGAAGAATCCGGAGTCCCCGATGCGGTGGACGGGTCCGGTCTGGTGCATCCGCGCGTAGAGCGGCTGAGGGTCTTGGATGAACCGATCCTCGAACAGCGCGATTCCGAGCTCGCCATCCACGACATTCATGCCCCAACGCTGAGCGACGACCTCGCATCGCGTCAACGGATGAAGACGAAGTCGAAATGCGCTATTAGCGATTTCGCGCGCGGATGTCTCACTGTATTGCCGCAAGCTGCGGAAATGCTGGAATGTGCTCCGTAGTTTGTCTCAGATCTGAGATCATGGTCGTTCTCGGACGAGGAGGCTGGTGCCGGTGCCCGACGACTGGGTGATGGGCCGCGACCGCCGCACCGCGGCGGCAGACCGGATCCATGCCGCCGCCACCGAGCTGGTCATCTCCGACGGGCTCGATGCCCTCGACATCGACAAGCTCGCCGCGCGGTTGCACTGTTCGCGGGCGACCGTGTACCGGTATGCGGGAGGGAAAGCCGAGATTCGGGACGCGGTTCTGATGCGGCTCGCGGCCGGCGTGATCGAGACGGTCCGGCACGCAGTCGACGACCTCAGCGGCGCAGATCGTGTCACTGCCGCCATCGACGTCGCCCTCGAGCAGATCAGATCCGACCCGATTCGCAAGCTCGCGCTCCACGCACCGAAGGCGCCGGGATTGACCGACCTCCACTCGTCTCCCATGCTCAGCCACCTCGCCGCCGACCTCACCGGCATCACCGGTGACGATCCGCTGGCGGCGCAATGGATTGTGCGCATCGTCGTGTCGTTGGCGTTCTGGCCTCCCTCAGACCCCGGCACGGAGCGGGAGATGCTCAGACGGTTCGTGGCTCCGGCCTTCAATTGAGGTAAGCGGTTCCCGTCGCGTAACGAGCCCGGTGAGAATCTGTCTTCTCTTTCTGCGATAACATCGTTACCGTTGCGGGAGGCATGGTCCGAGAGGAGTCGACGGGTGAGCGCCAAACAGTTCGAGGTGTGGGATGCCGACAACCACATGTACGAGACCATCGACGCCTACACGCGGTATCTGCCCGAGAAGTACTCGGAGGCATTGAAATTCGTCGACATCAAGGGCCGCAAGAAACTACAGATCCTTGGTCAGATCACCGAAACCATCCCCAATCCGACCTACGAGGTGATCCCGAAGCCGGGCGCATGGGCCGATTACTTCCGGGGCATCAATCCGGAAGGCAAGACACTGAGGGAGCTGGCCGCGCCCATCAGATGTCCCGACGAGTTCCGCCGCCCCGACCTGCGCCTGGCGTTGATGGATCGCCAGGGCGTCGATGGCGCGGTGATGTTCCCGACCACGGCGGGCATGCTCGAGGAACGCACGAAGTCGGATACCGAACTCACCCACGCAATCACTCACGCGTTCAACCGCTGGCTGCTCGACGACTGGACGTTCAACTACCAGAACCGGATCTTCCCCGTCCCGGCCATCTCGCTCAACGATCCGGCGCTGGGTGTCAAAGAGCTCGAATGGTGCCTGGACAACGGCGTCAGGACGGTACTGATCCGTCCGGCCCCGGTCCCGCGCGACGACGGCACGTCGCGCTCGGCCGCCCTGCCCGAGTTCGATGACTTCTGGGGGCTGGTCGAGTCGTCGGGCATCTCGGTGCAGATGCACAATTCGGACTCCGGCTATGAGCGCTACGTCGACGACTGGGAGGACCCAGCGGAGTTCAACGGATTCGCGCTGAGCAAGCTCCGCGGTTTCATCTACGAAGAGAGCCGGAATATCTTCGATACCCTCGCAGCCTTCATCGCTCACGGCGTGTTCGAGCGCTTCCCCGGGGTACGCATCGGGGTGATCGAGAACGGGGGTTCCTGGGCGCACCGCTTGTTGGATGTCTTCGACCGCGTGTACCACAAGCGGCCGTACGACTTCAGCGAGCATCCCAGCGACGTCTTCCGCAGGCATGTCTGGGTGAACCCGTTCCACGAGGAAGACATGTCGCACCTCATCGACATCCTCGGTGCGGACCGCGTGATGTTCGGTTCGGACTACCCGCATCCAGAGGGCCTCGCGGAGCCCGCGGACTTCGTCAAAGAACTCGAGGGTCTGCCCGCAGAGACCACGGCCCGGGTGATGGGCGCAAACCTCAAGCAATTGATCGGCGTTTAGCGGGTACGAGCGGGGCGACGGAACTCCGGGCGCCTGCCGAAGCAGTCGTTCACCGCGCGCCCGCGCCACCCTCCCGCAAGAAGTTGACCGTGTACTGCTGACTGGTCAAACCCTTGGGATCGAGCCCGATGAGTCCCAGCAACTGTTCCCACTTATCGGGGTCGACGAACCAGTCCCAACGTGTGACCTCGCCCTTCTCGTTGACCCAGATGTAGTCCCACTCGCGCAGTTTCAACACCGTGCCGTCGGCGAGCGTCCCCGCGTAGGTGTCGCAGGACGAAAAGCCCCATTCTCCGGCAACACATTCGAACGGACTGACGAGGCGATAGTCCGGCATGTGCTTCCACCACATTCGCCATTCCGCTGTGAGCATGTCTCCGTCGGGCGCGTACTTTGCCATGGCCGCCGCCACCTCGTCGGAGAACATCTCGGCCGCCGTCTGGGGAGCACCATCGTTGAAATGGGGGCTCATCATCACGTAATCGGCTGCAAAAACGAACTTCTCACCAAAATTCACATGGCGGCCGCGGTCGATGGGTTTCGCATAGCCCTCCCACTTCTGGAAGGCGATCTGTTCGTTGAAGGCCACGCGATCGCTTCTCATGTCTTCCTCTCCACTAGCCCAGCTCGGCGAATGTCTTCAAGTACGGCCACGCAATCGCCGGGGGTATGCCCCCGCAAAGGGGATTGATGTTGAACACCTCGCCCGCGGCGAGGCGCTTTCGCGCTTCGTCTAGCGACAGGATCACGTGAGACGTCGATTCGTGCCGCAACTCTTCGACGGTCTTGGCGGTGGTGATATTCGCCGAAACGTTGTTGTCGGGGTTCCATTCCGAGTACGCCATCGCATCGTGGAGAAGGTACTTGCCGATCTCGTCCCAGGCGGCGTCGACATCGTCGGCGACAAAGCAATTGGTAGCCGCGTCCTTCTCGGGTATCAGCATGAATCCCGGTTCGAAACCATTCTCCCGGCAAGCACTTTCGTAGGCTTCTTGCATTTCCGGAACTCCACCATTGGCCAGCAGGCCAAGACCGTTTCGGCCTGCGCGACGCGCTGCAGCGAGGCTGGCCCCACCCCAGCTCATCATCGGGCCATCTGGTGTGCGAGGTCGTGGTGTCACCTTCATCCGGCGACCCTCGTACTCGACTTCCTCACCGGCCAACAAGCGGCGCAACATGCCGAGCTTCTGGTCCGCGATCCTCCCACGCTCGGACAACGACAGGCCGAAATGCTCGTACTCCCGTGCGCGGTAACCGATTCCGAACACATAGGTGGCCCGCCCACCACTGATGTGGTCCAAGACCGCCATATCTTCCGCTAGCCGTGCGACGTCGTAGAACGGAAGGAGGATTACCAAGTTCAGCATGAGCTGCTTGGTCCGGGCGGCGATCGCCGAGCCCAGCAGCAAGGGCGACGGTAGATAGCCGTCGTCGGCACAGTGATGTTCGCACACCACCGCCGCGACGCACCCTCGAGTCTCCGCCCATTCCGCCATGTCGCAAGCTGCGGAGTACAACTCCGTCGGGGATGCACCGATCGACGGTGCCCGCATGTCGAAGCGAAGGGTGAACATCTCGGTGGCTAGCTTCCCTGGCGGTCGTCGGTACCCATGACGTCAGTGGACATCTGCATGATCAGTCGGACCACCTCGTTGCGTGACATGGACTTGAAGAGCTCAAAGGCCATCCGGACGTCATCGCCGGTCGCGATCGTCGGACCGTTACCGAGGTTGGCGAACGCCTCGTCGACGACGCTTGCGGCGGTGACGAGGCGTTCGGGAACTTCGTCGATGGACGCCAGGCGCCCGCGCTCGAACTCCAACTTTCGCAACGCCGGGGTGTCTGTCATGCCGAGGACCAGTCCGAGCACATCGACACCCTTGTCGTGCAACTCCGCCCACAAGCCCTCGGTGAACACCATGTCGAAGGCTTTGGTTCCACCGTAGGCCACCATGTTTCGGCCACCTGCCAGTGCGGCCCCCGACGTGAAGTTCACGATGCCACCTCTGCGCCGCTCGACCATCTGGCCTGCGAAGTGGTGACACAAACGCATCAATACCAGGCAATTGCGTTGCAGTAGGTCTTCGGCTGCGGACACCGGATTGGCAAGGAAGGGCTGGTAATTGGGATCACCGCCAGCGCAGTACACGAGCATGCCAATCTCGAGGTCATCGGTCGCGTCGATGATCCGTTGCGAAGCGTCAGACTCGGTGAGGTCGACGGCGACTGTCCGCGTCTCGGCGTTGGTGTGTTCGCGGATTCCCTTGGCGACCTCGTCGAGCAAGTGCTGGCGACGGGCCACGAGCGTGACATTCACGCCCTCGCTCGCGAGACGCTCGGCAAACAGTGCGCCGACACCGTCGGATGCGCCGACCAGCAGTGCCCACGGCCCATACTTCGCGGCGATGTCGGTCACGGTGCCGGCACCGCCGCCAGGCGAACGGACGTGTAGGAGCGATGTGCAATTCGCCAGCCGTCGGTGGTTCGCACCGCATGGTCGTCGTAATAGCCGACAGGATTCGCACCCGATCCGTCCTCGAGGAGGATCAAGGCGTCGACGTACGTACGCATCGTGGCCGTGTCGCCGTCGATGTCGACGGCCTGATTGGACACGCGGTGCATGGTGTGGGCCGCCATGACATGCGCCGCCTCCATGAACTCGGCGACAGCGGCGCCGCCCGTCCAATGACCGACCTCGCCGTAATTCACCTGCGCGTCGTCGGTGAAAACCTGGGTCAGCAGCGAGTACTGCTCCGTGTCGATCGCGGTCGCATAGCGGACCGTCAACTCGGCGAGGTCGTCGCGGTCACTCACGCGTCATCTCCATTCGGGTGCACGACAATGCGTGGCGGCCCGTCGGAGCGGCGAGCTTCGTCGAGTGCATCGGGTACCTCCTCGAGGCCGATGATTCTGCCGACGCTGGGCATCGGGTCGAGGCGTCCGTCGACAACCGCATCGAGTACGCCGTACCAGTCCTCCGGCATCGGCCCACCGCCGAAACGCAGCGTCAATCCCTGGCGGGTTGCTTCGGTGATGTCCAGTGTGTCCCCCGTATACCAACCGCCCGCGCAATAGATGCGGGTGTAGAACTCCGCCTCCGTGACTAGCGAGTTGATGAGGCCCGGGGCTCCCACGCATTCGAACACCACCGCCGTTCCGGACATGTGGCGTTGCCGGCGCACGTCGCGGAAGACGTCGAACACAGACCGTTCGGCGGGATCATGCAGGACGTGTGCGCCGAATCCGGAGCGCGCCACTTCGCGGCGGTCCGCCTTGTAGTCCGAGACGATGATCGGCTCGATGCCGCGAGCAGACAGCGCCGCGACCGCGGACAAGCCGATGGCGCCAGCGCCGACGACTATCGGGATCTCACCGGGTTGAACATCGGCGACACGCACGTAGTACTCGCCGACGGCGAAAGCGTCGACGAGGGCGATTGCGTCGCTGGACACGGACCCGTCGACGACTCTCGCGGTCGCCTCCGACACGACGAGAAGTTCACCGAAGCTGCCCTGCGCCTCCGGATGCTGGCCGATAATGCGCAGGCCACCGGATCCGCCGTACCACCAACCGGATTGGCATTGAGGTCACCCGCGACCCGATCGGAAACGCGTCGCCGCATCCGGGACCGTGTCCGATGACCTCGCCCACGAATTCGTGCCCCATGACGATGTCGCGGTCGGCGTCGTACAGAGAGCGCCCCGTCGGATCGTCGAGCGCGAGTTCTGGACGATCCATGAAATGGACATCGGACGCGCAGATCGCTGTGCTCAGCGTCTTCAACAACAGGTCGTTCGGACCCGGGACTGGGTCGGCCGTCTCGCGCACGGTCAATTCGCCGGAACGCAATACGACTGCGCGCAATGGACGCACCCTTCGCCGACTGATAATCTCGAATATTCGAAAACGATTTTTCGGATTACAGAATCACCGTAGGATTCAGCCGAAAAGGAGTCAAGGGTGCAGGGGGCCGGATCAGCTCCGACCGAGCGGGTGCTCGACATCATCGAGATACTCAGCCGCATTGACGCTCGTGGAATGCGGTTCTCCGACGTCGTGCGACGTCTCGACCTTTCTCAGGGGACCGCTCACGCCATCCTCACGAGCCTCCAGAATCGCGGGTGGGTCACCCGCGATCCCGTCTCCAAGGAGTTCAGCCTCGGCCCAGCGATGGCCCTCATCGCGTCCCGGCTAGACGCCGAGCGTCCGACCGCCGCGGTCGCCCGCAGTGCCATCCGACGCCTCGCCGAGAAGACCGGCATGGCGGCCTCTGTCGTGGAGCGCATCGGGGACGACCTGGTCATCACGGCGTTCGAGAATCCGTCGAATTCGCCGCCGGCGGCGCTTCCGAACGATCGGATCCCGTACGCGCCACCGTTCGGTATTGCCTGTGCTGCTTGGGATTCCGCGGCCGAACAGGAGGCATGGGTTCAACGCGGCGCAGCGGGCGATGCGGCTCTGGCCGACCGCCTACGCGCCGCGTTGACGCATACCCGCAGCCGGGGTTACGACGTCGACCGGATGACTCCGGCACTCGCGGAGGCGGTGCACGCCATCGGCACGCTGTCGGATGACTCCGTACCGGGCAATCTGCGGTCGGTTGTCGACCAGCTCCGAGTCGAGTTCATCGCCACCAAGATGCTGCCCGATGAAAGCCTGCGCGGCGCGCATTCGGTCGCAACGATCTCGGCTCCCGTGCTCGACTCCAACTCCCGAGTGCGATTGATCTTGGGTGTGCACCCGCTACGCCGGATGACCATCCGCGAAACGCGCACCACGGCCGAGCCGCTGCTGCATGAGATCGCGCGCGTCAGCGCGGAGCGAAGCGCGCACGCAACTCGTTCTTGAGAACCTTGCCCGTGAGATTGCGTGGGAGCTCGTCGACGACCTCGAGCCGTTCCGGTGACTTGTGTCTACTCAAACCCAAGTCCTGACAGTGCTTTGCGAGTTCGGACAGCGTGACGTCGGTTGTTGCCACCACGACCGCGCATACCCGTTCGCCGGTACGCGGATCCGGCACTCCGATGACCGCGACGTCCTCGACAGCAGGATGGCTGGCCAAGACGCCCTCGATCTCCAGCGCAGAGATGTTCTCCGCGTTGCGGATGATGGCGTCCTTGATGCGCCCGGTGATCGCGACGTTGCCGTCGTTGTCGATCCGGCCCCGGTCACCGCTGCGGAACCACCCGTCGGCGTCGAAGGCGTCGGCGTCCAGCGACGCATCGACGTAGCCGAGGAAGCACTGAGGACCCTTGAGGCGCAGTTCGCCTTCCTCGCCCGCCCCTACTTCGCGCTCGTTCTCGTCGACCACGCGTATCGAGACCCCCGGGACGGGCCGTCCGACGGTGTGGTCGAGAACCTCCGGTTCACCGTCCGGTGGCGGCGAGGTCACCACCGGGAACTCGGTCAGGCCCCATGAATTCGCGATCCCCGCTACCGAAAGCGTCTCGCGCGTCTGGCGTCCCAGCTCAGGTGTGATGGGCGCGCCGCCCCCGACACACCCGCGCAGATCGGGGAAGAGCGGTTCGGCGCCGTGTTCCCGCTGCGCGGCCATGTAGGCGACGAAGAACGGGGTGGCCGAACCGAGCATCGTCGGACGGTGCGCGGCCACCGCTTTCGGAGTGGAGACCGGATCGAAGGTGTCGAACAGGACCAGGCGCATACCGGTCAGCAGGCTGGCGGCCAGCATCGCGGCGCCGCCGATGTGCGAGACCGGAAACGCGATCGGGTTGACATCGCTGTTCGAGGCGCCGAACATGCCGACCACCCCGGCCGACCCGGCGATCACCGAGCGGTCACAGTGCCGGATACCCTTCGGCGCCGCGGTTGTGCCCGACGAGTAGTACACCCACCGCGCATCCTCGGCGTCCGTCGGCGGCGCCGGCAGAAGCGCCGGATCACCCGTCGGCAGCCGGAGTCCCCCGGTGACCGGAGGGCTGTGGTCGACCACCACGACCGTCATCGGGCGCTCACGTGTCAGCTCGTCGGCGAGCGCGACATGGTCGAATCCGCGCCACACACCGGGAACGACGAAGACCTCGGCGCCGAGCTGCGCAGTGACGAAACGGACTTCGCTCTCGCGCCAAATCGGTAACACGGGGTTCTGGACCGCGCCGAGACGGGTCAGGGACACCATCACCACCATCGTCTCGAGGGTGGTCGGCAACTGCCACGTCACCACGGTGCCTCTGGTGACCCCGCGTTCGAACAGCGCGGCGGCGGTGCGCTCCGCAGCATCGTGCAACTGGCTGTTCGTCAGGCTGCGACCGTAGTCGTCGACGAGTACGACGCGGTCGGGGTGGTTCTGGGCCGCCGCTTGGATCAAACCCCAATAGGTTTGCGCCATCAGTGAGTCGGTAGCAGGAGGCGTCGTTTGGCCAGGATGTTGCGCATCATCTCAGAGCTGCCACCGGACACGGTGTATGCACGGGACCACAGCCAGCATTCTTTCAGACGCTGTTTAGCAAGCGCCACATCCGGATCGGCGGCGACGGTGCAGACCATCGTCGATAGCTGCGCGCCGTAGGCCGAAACCCGGTGATACGTCTCGGCGAAACTGAGCTTGGCGATCGAACCGTCCCCCGTCTGCTCGTTCCCGGCCACCAGGCGTTCGACATGGTCGTCGATGAAGGCTTTCGCCACCTCGACTTCGACGGCCAATTCCGCGACCTGGTGCCGGACGTCGGCGTGTTGCAGTGCCGGCATGTCGTCGATGCGACCGTGACGGGCCACCGCGACCAGATCGTCGATGAGAAGTTCGAGCAGGATGACGTTGCCGCCGATGCCGAACCGTTCGAAGTCCAGGCCCGCCATGATGATCGACCAGCCCTGGCCGGGCTCCCCGATCAGACTGTCCGGAGGGATCGTCACATCATCGAAGAAGACCTCGTTGACCTCGATCGCCTCGTTGATCGTGCGGATGGGCCGGATCTCGATGCCCGGTGAAGCCAACGGCACGATGAACGCGGACAGTCCGTGATGCCGCGACGACGCCGGGTCGGTGCGGATCAGGGCCAGGCCCATGTCGGCCCAGTGCCCGTCGGTGATCCACGTCTTCTGCCCGTCGATCACCCATGACCCGTCGGGCCGCTGGGTTGCCCTACAGCGCACCGCTGCGATATCGCTGCCCGCATCGGGCTCGCTGAGCAGCTGGCACCACACATGCTCGCTACTCCGGATCGGCGGCAGCAGAGCGGATTTCTGTTCATCGGAACCGAAATGCAATAGCACGTGGGCCGCCAGGTTGACCTGATCGACGGGACGCGGAGCGCGGGCACGCAGGATCTCCTCGGAGACGATCCGATCGTGCAGGGGGTGGTGATCGGCCCGGCCGCCATATTCGACGGGCCAGTCCGCGCCGACGAATCCCGCGTCGAACAGCGAGGCGAACCAGGTGCGCAGCAAGGCTTCCTGTTCGCCGTTCTCCGGCGCCCGGTGTCCCTCCCGGGCCTCGAATGGTGGTGCATGTTCGGCGATGTGTGCCCTGACGCGGTCTCGGAACTCGGCGAGCTCGGCCTTCGTGGGCCGATTCTGCGGGGCGCTCACCAGCCGACCCTGTCGGCGAACAGGCCGCGACTGGAGCGCGCGGTGCCGAGCAGACACGCGTTCGTGAACACCCGGCGCAGTTCATGGTGCAGCGGGTATTCCCAGGTGAATCCGATGCCGCCCGACAGTTGCATGCACTCATCGACGGCCGCCGTGGCGTTGGCCGCGATGAAGGAATGCGTAACGAGGGACAGTGTGACCGCATCACCTGTGGTGCGGTCGGCGGACATCGCCCGTGCGGCCTTGGTGAGGACCGCGCGGGCCTTGGCCTCGAACACCAACAGCTCGACCAAACGGTGTTGCACCGCTTGGAAACTCGCGATCGGCGCACCGAAGGCGATTCGTTCCTTGAGATAGGTCACCAGCCGCTCGAAGGTGACCGACAGTGCGCCGAGCGAATCGGCACTCAGCAGGATCCTGGCCAGTGCGAGTAGTTGCTCCGCTCGCTCGATTCCACCGCTCGGCACACTCTGGGCCCCGGAGAGGTCGACACGCCATACCGGCCGGTTGACGTCCAACAACTCTTCGTCGACTTCCCGTGGCAGGGTGTTTGCGGCCTCGAACAGCTGAATTCCGTTGGCACCGAACGTGACAATGATATCCACCGAATCGGCGCCCGGCACTCGCGTGACATCAGCGGCCAAGGCGCAGGCCGCCGCACCGGTCCCATCGAGCATGGCGGGCAACCACCGGTCACGTATCTCGGGCGGCGCCGAACTCAACGCCGCAGCAGCGAGGACGCTGCCGAGCCAGTGCGTCGAGTTTCCCGCCCGACCGAGTTCCTCGGCGATGACCGCCGTCTCCACCGCGCGCCACCCGCTGCCGCCGAGATCCTCGTCGACCAGCAGCCCTGTCCAGTCCATCGCCGCGAGGTCCTTGAGCGAGTCGCGCGTTCCGCACCCGGCCAGGAAGTCTCGCGCCGCGCCACGTACCAGTTCGATGTCGACCGCATCGTCGAGGGCGGCATCTCCCTCAGTGCCCACCGGTGGTCAGCTCCGCAGCAGCAGCTGTTCGGCGTTGTCGCGCATGATGCGTCGCTTCGCCGCGTCGTCGAGCGGGTCGAGGAGTTTGAGGAAGTCCGCCGGTTCGGCCAGCCCCTCGGCGTGCGGGAAGTCCGAGCCCATCACCAGCACGTCGTCGTAACCCAGGCTGGTGACGATGCCCGGGACGTCGTCCTCGGGGTATGGCACAACGCGGACGTGTTGCCGGAAGATGTTCGACGGCCGCTCGGTCAGCTTGCCTCCGATCCATGGGCCGTTGCGGCCCATGCCGCGGCTCTTGTCCATGTGCTTGAGGAAGAACGGCACCCACTCGGCGCCGTGCTCGGCGACCAACACGTTGAGTTTCGGGAAGCGGCCGAACAGGTTGTCGAAGATCAACGCCGAGAGCGTGTCCTCGATCGGTCGCTGACCGTAGATGTTCATCCACTGCCATGCCGACATGTGCCAGGATGCCGGGTCGGGGTTGTGCCCCCAGGCAGGCGAGATCGCGTTGAAGTACCAGAACGGCATGATGTGGTACACGAGCACGCAGCCGGCCTCCTGCAGCCGGGCGTACACCGGGTCGAAGTACGGATCGCCCGGCGAGCGCCCATAGGCGGGCCCGGTCGGCAGCATCACGAACTTCGCACCCTCCGCGATGATCGCCTCGGTCTCGGCGATCGCCGAATCGAGGTCGCGCAGGGACAACAGCGCGGTCGCGTAGATGCGGCCCTCGAAGTCGAAGCCCCACTCGTCGTCGATCCAGCGGTTGAACGACCGCAGATTCGCGTACAGCGCCGCCGTGTCGTCGACGTAGTGTTCGGCGGCCAGGGCCATTCCGCTCGGATAGATCACCATCCGTTCGACGTTCTGCTTGGCCATCACCGCGAGCCGCGCGGACCGTTCGATGTATTCCGGCTGCATGGGCTGTGGCTCGTAGGACTCCTCGGGGTTGCCCGAGCCCATCTGGCGCAGCATCTCCTTGAGGGAACCGGGGCGATACGCCACGTCCAGGCCGAGGCCGCCTTCGCTGTTGAACGTCGCGACGCGGTGACCGGCGAGAATCACCTCCACACCGTCAGCGCCCCGCACCGTCGTGATGGCCCGGTCCTTGAACTCCTCGGGTAGGTACCGGGTGAAGGCGTCGCGCGTCTCATAGCAGTGGGTGTCGCAGTCGAAAATGCCGTAATCAATGGTCGTCACCGCGCCGCTCCTTCGTGCGAGAATGCTTATTCTCTCTTTCAGGAAAAGATACTATCCTCGATCGGTAATGCCTATCCGGGGTTGTCTCGAACGAGTACCGCCTCCGTCGGACCCATCGCCGCGGCGATGGTCACCGCGCCAGTGCGGAAGGAAAACATGACTGCAGCAACGGTATTCGCCGTCGTCGCAGTGGGGAGACTGTATGTCCACGGCTGAGGCGGTCGATCACCGCGACCTGCGCGAGGCGGTCCGCGATTTCCTCACCGCCAGGTCGCCGAGCAGTGCCGTGCGAGCCGCGATGGATTCTGCGCATGGCTATGACGAGCGGGTTTGGCGCGAGTTGACCGCCGACCTCGGCCTGGCCGCGATCGCCGTACCCGAGGAGTTCGGGGGTGCGGGGGCGGGCCTGCCCGAACTCACGGTCGTCTTCGAGGAGATGGGCGCGGCCCTGCTTTGCGCCCCGTTCTTCTCCACGGTCGCGCTCGCGATCCCGGCACTGCTCGCCAGCGGTGACACGGCCGCGATGCGGGAGTACCTACCCGCGCTCGTCGACGGGTCGAGAACCGCCACCACGATCTTCAACGGGAGCCTCGACCCATGGGACCCCGACGCCGTGACGCTGTCGGCGCACAGCGACGGCCCCTCCTATCGGCTCCACGGCAACGCCGCACTCGTCGTCGACGGTCATACGGCCAATACCGTTCTGGTAGCGGCGAATACAGCCGCCGGCACATCGCTTTTCGCGGTGGACGGAGACGCCGACGGCCTCAGCCGCGAACCGTTGACGACGCTCGACCGGACGCGCAAGATCGCGAAGCTGGACTTCGAAGCCGTCCCCGCGCGGCTCATCGGGACCGACGGCGCCGCCGCGCCCGCCCTCGAGCGCGCACACCGAGTCGTGGTCATCGCGCTGGCCGCCGAACAGCTCGGAGGGGCGCAGCGATGTCTGGACATGGCCGTGGGCTACGCAAAAGAACGCATCCAATTCGGCCGTGCCATCGGCAGCTTCCAGGCCGTCAAACATCGCTGCGCGGACATGCTCGTGCAGGTCGAGGGGGCGCGATCGGCGGTGCGGCACGCCTCCGGACTGCCCGACGGTGAGGACCAGGCGGTGGCGGCTTCGGTGGCCAAGATGTCCTGTTCGGAGGCGTTTCTTCAGGCGGCGCTGGACAACATGCGGATCCACGGCGGCATCGGATTCACCTGGGAGCACGACGCACACCTCTACGTCCGTCGCGCGAAAGCCACCCAACTGATCTTCGGCACCCCCGACTATCACGCACAACGCCTGGCAGACCTCGTCACATCATCAAGCCACCAGCCGGAAGGACAACCGTGACCGTTTCATTTTCGCTCGAAATCCCCACTCAGCGGGTGGAGGAGGCATCGGAATTCGTCAATGCCGAAGCGATCGCCGAGATAGCGCGCGGCGCCGAGTCCAGCGGATTCGCCGCTGTACACGTCACCGACCACCCGGCACCCGATGCCAAGTGGCTCGACCACGGCGGCCACCACGCCCTTGATCCGTTCGTCGCGCTTTCGTTCGCCGCGGCGGCCACCACCGACGTGAAACTGCTGACCAATGTCTACATCGCCGCCTATCGCAACCCCTTCCTGGGCGCGAAGTCGATACAGAGCCTCGCCGTCCTGTCCGGCGGCCGCCTCATTCTCGGCACGGCGGCCGGCTACCTGAAGCCGGAGTTCAAGGCGCTCGGAATCGATTTCGACGCTCGGGGCGCGTTGCTGGACGAGGCCCTCGACGTCCTGAGCCGGGTGATGACCGGTGATGACGTCGCGTACGAAGGGACGTCGTTCGCCGCGCGCGGTGTGCGTCTGCGACCGGTGCCTGCGGCCCCGCCCATCTGGGTGGGCGGCAACAGCAAGCCCGCCGTGCGTCGTGCGGTGTCCCGCGCCCAGGGGTGGGCGCCGTTCAACACCTTCGGCTACGCGGCGGCGTCCCGAACGGCGGAGATCTCCTCCCTCGAGGACCTCGAGGCCGCGATCGTGTGGGCCAAGAAATACGCTGCTGAAGTGGGTCGAACCGAGCCGCTGGACATCTGTTTCTCGGCGGGGAACCTGCTCGACGACAGCAAGTCCGCCGACGAACGACACGCCACCATCGCGAAGCTCGAAGCCATGGGCGTGACATGGTTGACGATCGCTCCGCAGGGCGCCGACCGCGCCGAGGTGACCGAGCGCGCGCGGGCGTTCGCCAAGGAATTCATCGCATAAGAGCATCCATCTCGTCGGTGACGTAAACGCAACTTGTCGCCACGCGATAACGTTTGTTCTCATGCCGCAACCACGCCTGCACGACCTCCTCAATCCCGCCACGACCGCGCTGGTCACCCAGGAGTGCCAGGGCGGAGTGATCGGCCCGCAAGCCGGACTACCGATGCTCGCAGAAGAGGCACGCCGCGAGGCAATCCCGAACATCGCGCGACTGCTCGACGCCGCCCGCGCAGCCGGGGTGGCGGTGGTGCACTGCCTGATCCAGAAGCGTCCCGACAACCGCGGTTCGAACACCAACGCCAGGCTGTTTATGGCGGGTAAGTCCTTCGCCGCGGACCTGACACCTGGAAGCCCGGGCGCCTCCGTACTGCCAGAACTGAATCAGGCACCTAGCGACATCGTCCTCACCCGTCTGCATGGCGTCGGGCCCATGACCGGCACGGACCTCGACTCGGTCCTTCGCAACCTGCATATCAAAACCATTGTGGGTGTCGGCGTTTCGGTCAACATCGCCATTCCGAACTTCGTCATGGACGCCGTCAACCGGAGTTACCAGTTCGTGCTGCCGCGCGACGCCGTGAGCGGGTATCCGCGCGAATACGCGGAGTCGGTCATCGACAACTCATTGGCGCTGCTCGCGACCGTGACCAACACCGATGACGTGATCCAGGCGTGGAAAGACACCAGCGTCTGACCCCACCTGGATGTTGTCCAATCGTGGTGATAACGTCATTTTCAATAACCGTAAACGGTCATATCCGCTGCTCTTAGGAGGTCGGCCACATGTCACCCCGGTCCCTGCCGTACCCCGTCTTCGACATCGACAACCACATGTACGAGACGACCGACGCGCTCACCAAGTATCTGCCGAAGCAGCACCGCGGCAAGGTCGGCTACGTCGAGGTCAACGGGCGGCCCAAGTTGGTCGTCAAGGACCACATCAGCCACATGATCCCCAACCCCACGTTCGAACGCGTCGCTCGCCCGGGTAGCGCGGAGGACTACTTCCTCGGCAACAACCCCGACGGGCTGAACTTCCGCGAGTTCGTCGGGGAGCCAATGGATGTCATCCCGGCCTTCCAGGCGCCCGCGCCCCGGCTGGAGCTGATGGACGAACTCGGCATCGACCAGTGCGTCATGTACCCCACGCTGGCCAGCCTCATCGAGGAACGCACCACCGACGACGTCGTTCTGACCCATGCGATCATCCACGCCCTCAACGAGTGGATGCACGAACACTGGACCTTCAATTACCAAGACCGGATCTTCGCTACGCCCGTGATCTGCCTGCCGCTGGTCGACGAGGCCATCAAGGAGTTCCGCTGGTGCCTCGAGCGCGGCATGAAGACCTTCCTCGTGCGGCCCGCCCCGGTGCCGAGCCGGTTCGGGGGTTCGCGCTCGATGGGTCTACCGGAGTTCGACCCGTTCTGGCAGGAGGTCGTCGACGCCGGCATTCCCGTGACGTTCCACGCGGCAGACAGCGGCTACCAGAAACACCTCATGGAATGGGAGGGCGGCGACGAGTACCTGTCGTTCAAGCCCAGCGCGCTGCGCGAGGTGGTGATGGGCTTCCGGGCGATGGAGGACACGCTGGCCGCGTTGATCTGCCACGGTGCGCTCTCCCGCTTCCCCGACCTGAAGGTCCTCGTGGTCGAGAACGGCAGCGGCTGGGTGCGAAACCTGCTGCGCCTGTTGGAAAAGGCCTACCGAACGATGCCCAAGGAGTTCGACGAGCATCCTGTCGAGGTGTTCAAGCGCAACGTCTACATCCACCCGTTCCTCGAGGATGACATCAAGGGAATCATCGAGATCATGGGTGAGGACCACGTGATGTTCGGCTCGGACTTCCCCCACCCCGAGGGCATCGGCGACCCGCTGAGCTTCGTCGACCGCCTCGACGGCATCTCCGACTCCGCCAAGGCAAAGATCATGGGCGGCAACGCCATCGAGCAGCTGGGCCTGCAAAAGGTCCCGGCGTGAACCAGACGACCGCTTCGCCGACGGAGTACAACGGGATCGCCGCCTTCGAAGAGCATGTGGGCGAGCATCTGGGGTACAGCGATTGGCGCGAGGTCACCCAGAAAGAGATCGACCTGTTCGCCGAGGCGACGGGTGACCACCAGTGGATCCACGTGGACGCCGAGAAGGCGGCGAAAGGGCCGTACGGCAAAACTATTGCCCACGGCTATCTAACCCTGTCGTTGGTGCCGATCCTCGTCCAACAGATCTACAAGGTGACCGGCTTGTCGATGCAAGTGAATTACGGCGTGGACAAACTTCGGTTTCCGGCGCCCGTGCCCGTCGACTCACGCATCCGCGCGGGTGCGGAACTGATCAAGGTGGACCGCACCAACAACGGCGCGCGGGCCACGGTGCGGGTCACCGTCGAGGTCGAGGGCTCCGAACGGCCGGCCTGCGTCGTCGACACCATCGCCGCGATGGTCGACTGAAAGCATCACTCCAACAGGCGTTCACCGATGACGCGTCGCTCGCGCAGGGCGGCGATCTCCTCCCCTGTCAGACCCAGTTCGCCGAGTACTTCGTCGTTGTCTTGCCCGAGAGTCGGTGACGGGGTGCGGTGGTGGCGCGACGGCCCCGGCGTGATCCGGAACGGCCATCCGGGGTACCGCTGCCGGCCGGCGATCCGATGGTCCAGGTCTTCGTAGAACCCGCGTGCATCGAGTTGGTCGACTTCGTACATCCGGTCGGCGGTCATCAGCCGCTGCGCCGGCACACCGCGTTGAAGCAACGCTTCTGCGAGTTCGTCGGCCTTCCGCGTGGCCGCGCACTCCGCGATCACCTCGTCGAACTCGTCGTAATGCTGTAACCGCGCCTCCACCGACGCGAATCTCGGATCGTCGCGCAATTCGGGGCGACCGATCGCGTCGGTCACTACGGCCCAATCGGCGTCGTCGCGCACCGACAATGCCACCCAATCATCCTCTCCGGCAGCGGGATAGACGCCCTGTGCGTATCGGCGGTGCCGATTGCCCTCGCGCTCGCGCACACGTCCCGTCAACGAATACTCGATGACGGGTTCGGCCGTCACCGCCGCCCCGACCTCGATCTGCGCCACCTCGATCAGCTGGCCCTCACCGGTTCGGCGCCGGTGTTCGAGCGCTGCGAGGAGCGCCACCGTGGCGTGAACGCCTGCGATCGGGTCGGCCGGACCCTGCAGGTTGCACGGGGGGCCGTCGGCGTAGCCGGTCACCGCGGACATTCCGGCCAGCTGTTCGATGTTCAGGGCCCATCCGACGTAGTCCCGCCACGGACCCTCGAGGCCGAACCCGGGCATGCGAACCATGACCACATCCGGATTGATCTGGGCCAGTGAGTCGTAGTCCAAACCGAATTGTTCGACCACTCGCGGCGAGAAGTTCTCGATCACCACATCGGCATCGGCGGCGAGGCGCAACGCCAATTCCCGGCCGGCCTCGGTACCGAGGTCAAGGGTGATGTCGCGCTTGTTGAGGTTCGTGCCCTGCCACAACGGCCCGATCTCGTACCAATCGTCGCTGTTGCGCAATAGCGAACCCGAGTACCGGTGCCCGTCGGGGCGCTGAATCGACTCGACCTTGACGACGTCGGCACCGAACGCGCCGAGATAGCAGGTGAGATACGCTCCGGCCCAGAACGTGCTGAGGTCAAAGACTTTCAGTCCCGCGAACGGTTGCGATGCATCGCTTTCGGCTTCAGCCTTGCGCTGCTCCGGCGTCTCCCACCGTGTGACTCCCGTCGTCCCGAGGGTCGGGGCGGGCCGCGGCGCACCCACTGGCGTCCTCGACAACCGGAACGGTGCCCCCGGCCGTCGAAACCGCGCATCCTCGGGCCCGCCGTCGACGAAGAAGCCGCGGTCGCGGTATTGCGGGCAGTCCTCAATCGACGAGCCGTCGTTGATGGGCGCGGCCGGAATCCGCATGGCCTGACTCAGCTCGACGAGGTCGCCGACGGAGATCGAGTCCAACCAGGGCTGCGCCTTCGCGAAGAACTCATCGCGCTCGGGCCCGCCCAACATGATCGCGAGCTGGTGTTCGCCGAATTCGGGGAGCCCCATCATCGCGCAGACGTCGAGCCAGTGCTGACCGGTCAGACAGTTGATGCCGATCCAGCCGTCGGCCGCGCGTACGATGCCCAGCATCGGTGCGGCCTTCGAATTCGTCGGCAGCCCCATGCTTTTCAGCCGCTCGGCCATCAGCATCGGGTAGGGCAGCGTGCACAACAACGACTCGAACGCCGAGACGTCGGCCTCCACGAGCCGACCCGGTTCGGCGTCCGCGATGCGCAGGGCGGTCAGCGCCGCGAGCGCCGCGTAGCCTCCCGCGATGTACTCCGGTATGCGCGCTCCGGCCTGCACAGGCGGTCGGCCGAACTCCCTCAGATTCACCCAGCCCGACGCCGCTTGCAGCGTCAGTGACGTCGACGGCTGGTCGCGCCGGGGCCCCTCCTGCCCGTAGTCCGAGACCCTCACGACGACAAGGTCGCTGTTGATCTGTTGCAGTGAATCGCGATCGAGGCCCCAGTCGAATCGCTCGGCCGATCCGGCGGGCAGATCCTCGACCAGTAGGTCGGCCCCGGAGATCAGTTCGTGAGCTTGTTCAATGCCGGCTGCGGTGCGCAAATCCAGTGTCAGACCGCGCTTTCCGGCGTTGAGGTACTCGAACAACCCGCCGTGCTCCTGCGAGCCCCCGCGAAACGGCCCCCACGCGCGCAGCGGATCACCCGTCGGCGGCTCGATCTTGCACACCTCAGCGCCGAGGTCGGCCAGCAGCTTGGTGCAGTACGGTGCCGCGATGTCGCCGCCCAGTTCGACGACCCGCAGTCCGGCCAGGGCTTCGCCCGGATCGATGGTTCGCTCGCAAGCGTCGCTCACGCCTCGACTCCTCCCCGCTGGGCTCCTCGCTGCGTTCCTCGTTCCTGCGGTACTCGCTGCGATGCTCGCGCGTCGTCGCCTTCGGGGCTCACGCCGGAACCCCGATTGCCTTGGGCTCCATATATGCGCGCAGGCCCATCACGCCGCCCTCACGCCCGATCCCGCTCTGCTTGAAACCCCCGAAGGGCGCGTCGCCGGGGATGGTGCCGTTGATCGAGACCTGGCCCGTCCTGATGCGTCGTGCGATGCCGACGGCGCGTTCGACATCGGCGCCCCATATCGCACCGCCGAGCCCGTACGCCGAGTTGTTCGCCACGGCCACCGCCTCGTCGTCGCCGTCATAGCGCAGGACGGTCAACACCGGCCCGAACACCTCCTCCTGCGCGATGTACGAATCGGGGCCGGTGTCGGTCAGTATCGTCGGCTCGAAATAGAACCCACCCGAGTGGTTTTCGGGACGACCGCCACCCGCCACCACCTTCGCGCCATCGGACTCGGCCCGTCGGACGAAGCCCTCCACCCGCTCGAGGTGCTCCCTGCTGATCAGGGGCCCCATGTCCACCCCGTCGTCGGCGGGATTGCCGACCGTCACGGCGCGCGCCAGGTCGGCGAGCCGGGTGACGACCTCGTCGTGCAGTGCGGCGGGCACCACGAGTCGGCTGTTGAGGATGCACGCCTGCCCCGCATGCAGCGTGCACCCCTCGAACAACAGCCGTTCCAGCAGCTCGTCGGTGACCTCGACATCGTCGAGCAGAACCGACGCCGACTTGCCGCCACATTCGAGCAGGATCCGTTTCATCGTCCTAGCCGCGCCCGCCATCACGTCGCGGCCGACCGCAGAGCTGCCGGTGAAGCTCACCATGTCCACCCGCGGGTCCAGGGTCAGCGCCTTGCTCGCATCGATGCCGGTAGGTGTGACGACGTTGACGACTCCGGGTGGGATGTCGGTCTCGCTGTCGATGATCCGTGCCAGGGCCAGTCCGGCGAGCGGGGTCAGTGGCGACGGTTTCAGCACGACGGTGTTTCCCGCGGCCAGCGCCGCACCCACTTTCATCACGTTGAGGGTGTGGGGGAAGTTCCACGGCGTCATGATCGCCACCACGCCGAGAGGTTCGTACCGCAACAGCGTGGTGCCCGCCGCCCCCCATGCGTCCATCGGCGCCTCCGCCGGTTCGAGCGCGAGCTCGGCGGAGTGCCCAGCCATGAATGCGGGACCGTCGACGTGGATCAGCCGTTCGTTTGCTGTGCAACCCCACTCGGACTGCGCGAGCGCGTAGATCTCGTCGCCGTGGGCGAGCAACGCATCGCTCAACTGCTGCAGGCACCGGGACCGCTCCTGCGGTGTGGCCGTCGCCCACGGCCCGGTGTCGAACGCGCTTCGCGCGGCGGCGATCGCCTGTTCGACCTGCGCCACCCCGGGATCGGGCGCCGACGCGATCACAGCCTCGGTGGCCGGATCGATGACGTCGTATCGCCCGCCTTCCGGCTTCACCCAACTGCCGTTGATGTAGAGGTCATAGTCGTCGACGAGGGTGGATGCGGCCATCAGATCACTGGACCTTCCTGGTTTACGGCTGTGGGCCGTCGAGGCGTCTCTCTGAGTCTCGAAATACCCGACATCGGCGCCTTGTGTGTACACCGGCCAGGGTCGCCGAGTCAACGTTTGGGGCCGCTGTCCTGCGGCGATGCGCATTGACACACCGATCTCACGTGCTGTAGACACAGTCTTACCGGACATTTGCATCTGATTTGTCCGATTCCCAATGTGTTGAGGAGAGCCTGCGTGTCCATCGAATCCACGCCCCGCCCCACCTCTGCTCATCCTTTGCACTCTCCGGACTTCTACGCCGGCGACCCGTACCCGGCCTACCGGGAACTGCGTGCGACGACTCCGGTGGTGTGGAACGACGTCACGAACTTCTGGGCGCTGACCAAGTACGAGGACGTGCGCTTCGTCTCGGGCCACCCGATGTTGTTCTCGTCGACGCACGGCATCACCATTCCCGATCCCACCCAGCCCGAGCCTGTCCAGGAAGGCAACCTGATCTTCACCGATCCGCCGCGGCACCGGCAGCTGCGCAAGCTCATCAACGCGGGGTTCACCCGCCGTCAGGTGTCGTTGCTGGAGCCTACGATCCGGCGGATCGTCGACGGCATAGTCAACGGCATCGACCCCTCCCGCGAGTACGAATTCGCCGAAGAGATCGCGTCTCCCCTGCCCACCCGGATGATCGCCGAAATGCTCGGCGCCGCACCGGAAGACTGGGAGAAGTTTCGCACCTGGTCCGATGCCGCCGTCGGCACCGCCGACCCGGACATCGAGCTGGATCACCTGGTGGCGCTCGGTCAGCTGTACGAATACTTCACCAAGCTGATCGAGGCTCGGCGCTCCGGCGAGGTCTCCGGACAAGACGATCTGTTGAGCATCCTGGCCGCCGCCGAAGTCGACGGGGAGCGCCTCACCGATGCAGATCTGCTCAACTTCTCCTTCCTTCTCCTGGTGGCCGGGAACGAGACCACCCGCAACCTCATCGCGCTCGGTACGGCAGTGCTGCTGGATCATCCCGATCAGTTCGCACTGCTTCGTTCGGACCCGTCGCTGCTGACATGCGCTGTCGAGGAGATGCTGCGCTTCACCAGTCCGGTGACGCACATGGCGCGAAGGGCGACCGCCGACGTCGAGATCCGCGGGCAGAAGATTCAGGCCGGCGACACGGTGGTGATGCTGTACGGCGCGGCCAACCGCGATGAGGAGATCTTCGGACCGACAAGCGAGGAATTCGACATCACCCGGAACCCGAACCCGCACATCGCCTTCGGCGCCGGGGAACATGCGTGTCTGGGCGCTCAACTGGCACGGCTCGAGGCCAGGATCATGTTCGAGGTGCTCTTCGGTACCTATCCGAGCATCGAGCTGACCGGGGACGTGACCCGCCTGCGCGCCACCATGGTGCCGGGCGTCAAACGCATGCCGGTGCGCCTGAAAGCGAGTGTGTGATGGACTTCGACTACACCCCCGAACAAGAGCGACTCCGCGCGGAGTTCCGGGAGCGCCTCGAGGCGGTGATGACCCCCGAGCGGCGTGCGGCGGTCTCCGGCCTGATGGAGGGTGGCGCAGCGATGACCGAATGCAGGCGCGCGCTCGGCGAGGCCGGTCTGCTCGGCGTCGCGTGGCCCGTGGAATACGGCGGACGGGGGCTGACCGCGCTGGAGCAGTACATCTTCAGCGAGGAGGCGCGCCGCGCGCATGCGCCGTTGCCGATGATCACGCTCAACACCGTCGGACCCACTCTGATCCAGTACGGCACCGAGGAACAGAAGCAGAAGTTCCTTCCCGCAATACTCAAGGGCACCGTCGACTTCGCGATCGGTTACTCCGAGCCAGGCGCGGGAAGCGACCTCGCCTCGCTGCGGACGACCGCGGTGCGCGACGGCAATGAGTTCGTCATCAACGGCTCGAAGATGTTCACCAGCGGCGCGGAGTTCGCCGACTACATCTGGCTCGCGGCGCGCACCGATCCAGAAGCCAAGAAACACAAGGGCATCACCGTGTTCATCGTGCCCACTGACTCGCCGGGGTTCTCATGGAAACCACTGCACACCATGCCCGGTGTGTCGACCTATTACACGTTCTACGACGACGTGCGGGTACCCGAGAGCGCGATCGTACTCGGTGAGAACCAAGGCTGGAAGCTGGTGACCAACCAGCTGAATCTGGAGCGCGCCGCGCTCGGCAACCTCGGCGCGCTGGAACCGTTGTTCGCCAAGACCGTGGAATGGGCCAGGACCACACCGCTGGACGGCGGACGCGTCATCGACCAGCCGTGGGTCCAACAGGCCCTCGCGCGCGTCGAGGCACAGGTCGCTGCCTACCGGTTGTTGAACCTGCGGGTCAACAGCAGCATGAGCTCCGGCGCACTCGGTATGGGAGAGGCTTCCGCGGCAAAGGTTTTCGGAACTGAACTGACACAGCAGGTGGCCCGCGAGCTCCTCGACGTCGTCGGTCAGGCGGGCACCCGGAAGGGCTCCGACGCGCCTCTGAAGGGTGAACTCGAAAGCGCCTACCGCCTGGCCGTCATCAATACCTTCGGCGGCGGCGCAAACGAACTGCAACGAGACATCATCGCCATGGCGGGCCTCGGGATGCCACGCGCACCCCGCGACATGCGAGCGTCCTGAGAAAGGAAACCAGCAGTGACCACAGCGAAAGACGAACTGCGCGAACGCCTCGACGCGCTCATCGGCAAGCCCACCGACGGCGTCGGCAAGCCGGTGCGCGCACCGGATCCGGTGAACGCCGCGATGATCCGGCACTGGGCGTATGCCCTGGGTGACATGAACCCGGCCTACCTCGACCCCGAGTTCGCGAAGAACTCCCGCTACGGCGACATCGTGTCACCGCCGGTGATGCTGCAGACGTGGACGATGCCGCCACCGAAGCTGGAGGGCATCCACGAGCGCGGCGGTGTGCCGATCGAGATGAAGGGTGACAATCCGCTGCAGTTTCTCTCCGACGCCGGCTACACCGGCATCATCGCGACGAACTCCGAGTTCGAGATCGAGCGCTACCCGCGGGTGGGAGACGAGATCACCTCCGAGACGGTCTTCGACTCGATCTCCGATGAGAAGAAGACGGCCATGGGCAACGGGTTCTTCGTCACATGGGTGACCACCTACCGCGATCAGAACGGCGACGTCATCGGCCGCCAGTGGTTTCGCACCCTGCGGTTCAAGACGGGTGGGAGTGATTGATGGCAAGCAGACTCGCCCCCTCGATCAGTCCGGACACGGAGTTCTTCTGGTCCGGTCTCAAGGAGCACGAGCTCCGCATCCAGCGCTGCACCGACTGCAAGACCTTCCGCGTTCCGCCGCGACCGATGTGCGGTGGCTGCCAGTCACTCAGTTGGGACTACGTCGTTTCCAGCGGACGCGGCACGGTCTACAGCTTTGTGATGCCGAAGTACCCGCCCCTGCCCTTTCTCGAATATCCCTACGTCGTCGCGCTGATCGAACTCGACGAAGGCGTTCGCATCGTGTCGAACCTCTGCAATATCGAACCCGAGGCGATCGAGGTCGGAATGCCCGTCGAAGTCTTCTACGAGACCTTTGAGGCACTGCCAAGCGGGGAAGAGCTGGTGTTGCACCAGTTTCGGCCGGCGCGCTGAACTAGAGGAAGCCACACATGGATTTCACCTTCACCGAGGAGCAGGAGACCGTCGCCAAGGTCGCCCGGCAGCTCTTCGAGCACCGCGCCACACCAGAGCATCTGACCGAGCTCGAAGCGGGCGAGGTGCGCTATGACGCCGCACTGTGGGCCGAATTGGCGTCGGCCGACCTGCTCGGAATCGCGCTGCCAGAATCCGTCGGCGGTAGCGGCGGTGGTTTCCTCGAGTTGGGTGTGCTGCTCAGCGAGGTCGGGTACAGCGTTGCGCCGGTCCCGGTGTACGCGACACTCGTCCTCGGCGCCGATACCATTGCCCGGCACGGCGATTCGGAACTTCTGAAGCGGTGGCTGCCCGGGGTGGTCGACGGTAGCACCCTGTTGACCGCGGCGCTGGCCGAACCGGCCATCTCGGATCCGACCGCACCGCGGACCACCGCGCGGGCTGACGGGCAGGGCTGGCGGCTCACCGGCGCCAAAGAGTTGGTGCCCGCGGCGCAGATCGCGTCGGCCATCGTCGTATCGGCCACAGCGGACGACGGGCCCGGCTTGTTCGTCGTCGAAACCGACGACACCGGCGTAGATGTGACGCCGGCGCCCACGACCAACGGCGAGCCCTTCGCCGACGTCGAATTGACCGATGCCATCGGGTCGCGGCTGACCGAGCGAGCCGATGCCGACATCGTCCGCGCGCTGTACAGCAGAGCGCTGGTGGGGTTGTGCGCGATGCAGGTCGGGGTCGCCGACCGTGCGCTGAAGCTGGCCGCGTCCTACACCAGCGAACGTGAGCAGTTCGGCCGCCCCATCGGATCGTTTCAGGCCGTACAACAGCGGTTGGCCGACGCATTCATCGACACCGAAGCGATCCGCTGGACCATGTGGCATGCGGCCTGGCTGATCGCCGAAGGCAGGCCCGCCGAGCGCGAAGCGGCAATCGCCAAGTTCTGGGCCGCCGAGGCAGGAGCGCGGGTCACCGCATCCGCACAGCAGGTACACGGCGGCATGGGCATCGACGTCACCTACCCCCTGTCCCGCTACTTCCTGTGGGCCAAGCAGATTGAACTCGCGCTCGGATCGGCGTCACAACAGCTGTCCCGGCTCGGCAACGCATACGCGGAAGGACCAAACCAATGACCTCGACCCTGAAGCGCACCACCACACTCGCGTTCAACGACGTCAACGTCGGCGACCAGGTGACGCCGCTCGACATTCCCGTCACCACCACGTTGATCGTCGCCGGCGCGATAGCGTCCCGCGACTACATGCCGGTGCACCACGACCGCGACTTCGCCAATTCCCAAGGCTCCAAGGACATCTTCCTCAACATCCTGACGACCAACGGGCTGTGTGTGAAGTTTCTACACGACTGGGCGGGTCCCGAGGCCATGGTCAAGAAGCTGTCCATCCGGCTCGGTGTGCCCGCCTATCCGAACGACCCGCTGCGGTTCGAAGGCAGCGTGACCGACAAGTCCTCGGCGGACGGCGAGGGGCTCATCGAGGTCACCTTCAAGGGCACCAACAGCCTGGGCGATCACGTCAAGGGCACGGCGGTGCTGAGCCTGCTCGAGGGCGTCTCGTGACCAAAGACGGCATCGGCGGCAAGGCGGCGCTCGTCGGCATCGGTCAGACCGAATTCTCCAAGGAATCCGGGCGGACCGAGATGCAACTGGCCTGCGAAGCGGTCAAGGCGGCCATCGAAGATGCGGGCCTGAGCCCCAAGGACATCGACGGCATGGTGACGTTCTCCGTCGACGAGAACGAAGAGATCGAGGTCGCTCGCAACGTCGGGATCGAGAACCTCACCTTCTTCACCCGGGTACCGCACGGCGGCGGTGCCGCCGCGGGCACGGTGATGCAGGCCGCGATGGCGGTCGCGACGGGCGCGGCCGAGGCCGTGGTGTGCTACCGGGCTTTCAACGAGCGCTCCGGGTTTCGGTTCGGCGGCGCCGGTCGCCAGCCCGGCGTCACCCCGCTGTGGATGGCCCCGTATGCCCCGTTCGGATTCATGACACCGGCGGCGTGGGTTGCCCTGCACGCTCAGCGCTACATGAGCACGTACGGCGTCACCAACGCCGACTTCGGCAAGATTTCCGTCATCGACCGCAAGCATGCGGCCAAGAATCCCGATGCCTGGTTCTACGAAAAGCCGATCACCCTCGAACAGCACCAGGAGTCGCGCTGGATCATCGAGCCGGTGTTGCGTCTGCTCGACTGCTGTCAGGAGAGCGACGGCGGGGTGGCGATGGTGGTGACCAGTGTTGAGCGTGCCCGTGATCTCGCCAAGCCGCCTGCCGTGATCACGGCTGCGGCCCAGGGCGCCGCATACGACGGCGAGGTGATGACGAGTTACTACCGTGACGACATCACCGGCTTGCCCGAGATGGGCGTGGTCGGCGACAAGCTCTGGCGCAACTCCGGATTGAAGCCGGAAGACATCTCGACCGCGTTTTTGTACGACCACTTCACCCCGTTCGTGTTCACCCAGCTGGAAGAGCTCGGATTCTGCGGGCGCGGTGAAGCCAACGACTTCGTGTCCGTCGACGAGCTCTCGCTGGGCGGCCGGATGCCCATCAACACCAACGGCGGGCTGCTGGGCGAGGCTTACATCCACGGGATGAACGGCATCACCGAAGGCGTCCGCCAGGTCCGCGGCACCTCATACAACCAGGTCGACGATGTCGAACACGTGCTGGTGACCTCGGGCACCGGCGTCCCGACCAGCGGCCTCATCCTGGCACCGGACCGCTGAGCGGTTAATGTCGTGCGGTGGCGTCGGACATGACCCAATCGGTGGAGGTCGACACCCGGGATGTCATCATCTCGGCTGCCTTCTCCTGCTTCCGCACGCGCGGGCTGGCCAAGACGACCATCGTCGACATCGCCCGCACGGCCGACGTGTCACGCAGCACCTTCTACGAGTACTTCCGGGACAAGGAGACGATCGTCGAAGCGTGCGCCGAGGCGGCGTCACAACGGTTCTACCGCAACATGGCCAAGGCCATCGACCGCCACGGGGGCAGCACGCTGGAGGGGCGGTTGACGCGCGCCGCGGTCTTCGTCGCCCAGGCGCGTCGGGTGGTCGAACCCGAGGTGTACTTCGACGCAGCGGAGGTCAGCCTCATGATGACCAAGAACGCCGCCACGCTCCTGAAGGAGTGCGCCGATTTTCTGACCCCTTATGTGACCGCGGCCAAGCTGACGGGCGAGGTTCGCTCCGACCTTGACGTGCCGTCGGCGTGTGAGTGGTTCGCCCGAATGTTGTTCTCACTGTTCACGACTCCGTCAGCAGTGATCGACATGCGCGACGACGACGCCGTGGCCGAATTCGTGCGCGCATACGCCGTGAACGGATTCGTCGACAGCGGTCGACGCCGGCGGTAGCCGCCGCGCCGCCTCAGCCCTTGCGGCGCACCGGGACGTTTGAGTAGCCGCACACATTGGACATCGCCACGCGCCCGAGACCGTCACGGTCGACTTCGTATTCGGGGATGAAGTCGAGCAGCGCATCGAGTGCGATACGACTTTCCATGCGTGCCAATGCCGCCCCGAGGCAACTGTGCACGCCATAACCGAAGGCGAGGTTGAAGCCCATCCTGCGGTCGCGGTCGATGTCGAGGCGGTCGGGGTCGTCGAACATCCGCTCGTCGCGCAGGGCGGACCCCGTCACGAGCAACACGGCGGCATCCTTCGGAATCGTGGTGCCATAGTAAGTGACATCGCGCGTCGCGGTGCGGACCTGATACTGCGACGGCGCTTCGTATCGCAGTAGTTCCTCGACCGCGGCGGGGATCTTGCTGCGGTCATCGCGAAGTTTGCGCCACTGGTCGGGGAAGTCGGCGAACGCGACCATCGCATTTCCCACCAGTTTGGTGACCGTTTCCGCGCCGGCGCCTCCGAGCATCGTGGCGAAGCCGGTGATGTCGACATCGGTGAGCTTCTCCACCACACCGTCGCGTTCGATCTCGGTCTCGATGAGACGGCTGATCATGTCGTCCTGCGGCGCCGCGCGGCGCTGCTGCACGAGGTCGTAGTAGTAGAGGCCGGTGTTCATCGAGGCCTCGTATCCCTCTCTGGGAACGGCGATCTCACCGGGACGCCGTTCGAGTAGGAGATCCAGCCAGCGTCGGATCTGGTCGCGGTCCTGCTTCGGCACGCCGAGCATGGTCGTGATGACCTCGTTCGGGAACAGGGCCGAAAAGTCGGCGACGGCGTCGAACTGCTCGGGGTTCAGCGCTTCGATCCGTTCGTAGACCTTCTCGCGCACCATGTCTTCCAGCGCGGCGATCGCGCGGGGCGTGAAGACGTTGCTGACCAAGCGCCTCATCTTCTGATGCTCCGGCGGATCCATCGAGATGATCACCTTCGGCACCGGGATGGCATCGTCGTGAGCCTTGACCATGTCGAGGGTGGCGCCCTTGGCCGACGAGAAGGTCTCGTGGTCCTTCGTGGCGGGTGCGACGTCGTCGTAGCGCGTCAGCGCCCAGAAGTCCCACTTCTTGCTGTAGTAGACCGGCGCCTCGTCGCGCAGGCGGCGGTAGGTGTCGTACGCGCCGTCGAAGAAGTCTTGCGAGAACGGGTCGAATTCGACGGGCCGTCCATCGACCTCGTGCGAGGGCGCATTCACAAAATGGCTCCGGATTCCTTGAGTTCTTCGATGGTGTCCCACTCGATCCCGGCGTCCATGAGGATTTCCTCGGTGTGCTGACCGTGCTCGGGCGCACCACCGGGAATGACCGACCGCTCGTTGAACTGAACGGGATTGGTGGGCAGCGAGAACGGCACACCGTTGACGGTCTGGGTATGAGCGACATATCCGTTGGCCGTGATGGCGGGGTCGTCGCAGAGTTCACCCGGGGTCTGCACAATTCCCCACGCACCCGAGAGCGGTGCCAGCGTCTCCCGCCACTCGGCCAGGGTGCGCTTGGCGAATGCCTCGTCGAGCAAGGCGATGAGGGTGACCCGGTTCTCGAACCGTGATGCCGGGTCGGCGAAGCGCGGGTCATCGATCAGATCCGGAAGCCCGATCACGTGCATCGCTTCGGCGTAGAACTTGTCGAGTTGCAGCATCATCAACTGGACGTAGCGTCCGTCCTTCGTGCGGTACGTCCCCACAAGCGGATTGGGTGCATCCGCATGACCGAACTTGGGAATGGCGCTGCCACCGTGGATTTGGCTCACCGCGACGTCGGGGCTGAGGTTCCAGGCCGCAAGTCCGAGCAGCGACACGTCGACGACCGATCCCTCGCCGGTCGTCGCCTTCTTGTACAGCGCCGCGGCGATACCGCCTGCGATGGTCATGCCGCCGAGGAGGTCACCGAATGCCGGGCGGGAGCGGACGAGCTCGTCCTTCTCCTCCGTCAGCGCGGTGGCGATCCCGCCGCGCGCCCAGTACGAGACACCGTCATAGCCCGGCTTGTCTGCGTCCGGCCCCTTGGGGCCGTGGCCGGATCCCCGCACGTACACAATGCTCGGATTGACCGCCCGGATATCGTCGACGTCGATGCCGAACTTCCGGCGGCGATCGGGCAGATAGCTGGTCAGAAACACATCGCAGGTCTTGGCCAGTGCGTGCACCACATCCCGGCCGCCCGGCGTGCTCAGATCGACGCCGATCGATTTCTTGCCGCGATTCGGGATCTCGATCATGTAGTTGACCGAACCACCACCCTCATCGACGATCCCCATGGTGACGAGGCCACGCTGCGGATCACCGCCGTCCCGCGGTTCGACCTTGATGACCTCGGCACCCCACTCGGCGAGCACTGCGCCAGCCGACGGCACGAATGTCCATGCGGCGACCTCCAGCACCCGAACTCCGCTGAGCACGTTATCGACGGAAATGTCGTCCTCCTACAAGCGTTAACGAACATTTTCAGATTTGAGAATCACACTATCGTGGGGCTTGTATGCGCGCTACGGCCGCCGGGACAGGCGCTCGGGAAGGGTCGGGTCACCGCTGTCCCAGAATGCCCGCCAGGTCGGCATCCGGTGGGGCATCTGGGCGCGCAGCGGTACATCGGTGGGCCACCGGATGAATTCCGGCCCGGGCCGCTCGGTCACATCGACGGAGTACCAGGGATGCTCGCGTCGCTTGACGAAGTACCAGGCGCCGTTACGACGCTCGTAGACGTCGTCGTAGCGCATCGTGATGACATACCACCCGTCGCCGTCCTCATGCTCGGCCCGGCAGTAGGTCGAGCCCGTCGCATGGTCAGGATCGGCGAAGTCGAATACATGCCCGCAGATCAAGTGGATGCTTCGATAGAACCTCCGCAACACGTCGTCATACCACCGTTTGAGGGCCGCCCTGCCCGTGCCCTCCGCCCCGGCGGCGACGTCGTCGACGAACAACGCCACCAGGGCATCGAGATCTCGCGCATCGAGCGCCATGGCGTAGCGGCTGGGCAGTTGGGCGATCTCGATGCTGGACTCGAGTCGATCCACCCGGTCGGACATCGACATGGCCGGAGTCTAATGGCCGGGGACAACCCGCGAGAACCGATATTCTCGTTTTCGGTGAGGATGGCTATCCTGTTGAGACCAGCCCGTCCCCGTCCGAGCGCAGGACCGCTAAGGAATCCACCCCGTGCCTTTTCCGACACTAACGCCCACGATCCCCGCCCTCGTCAGATCGTCTGCGGCGCAGTTCGGAGACAAGCCGTTTCTCATCTCGGATGGTCAGACGCTGACCTACGCCGACCTGGACCAGCGGTCGGCCCGGTTGGCGACGGCGTTGCTCGATGAGGGCTTCGGAAAGGGCGACCACGTCGGCATCCTGATGCCCAACAGCGTCGACTGGGCGGTCGCCTGGTTCGCGATTACGCGCATCGGCGCGGTCGCGGTGCCGTTGAACACGTTCTACAAGGCGTCTGAGCTGGCCTGGACCGCCCGCCACGCCGATCTGCGCGCAATCCTCGCCCTCTCGAGCTTCCGTGGCCACAACTTCCTCGACCGCCTCGAGGAAGCGCTGCCCGGCCTTGCCGACCAGGGCAGTCCTGGCAACCTGGCCGTCACCGGCGCGCCGTTTCTGCGCACGATCGCGGTGTGGGGACGCTGTGACCGGGCGTGGGCGACGACGCTGTCCGTCAGCGCGGATACGCGATACGGCGCCGACTTCTTGGCGGAGGTCGAGTCGTGCGTGACGCCGGCCGACGACGCGATGATCATCTACACCTCGGGTAGCACCGGAGATCCGAAAGGCCCTGTGCACACGCAGGGTACGTTGGTGCGCCACACGTACAACCTGACCTTCGACTACGGCGTCACGAACACCACCGTGATGTTCACGGCGATGCCGTTCTTCTGGGTCGGCGGCCTGATCACCGGCATCCATGCCGTGATCCACCACGGTGCGACGCTGGTGACCCAGCCCGCGTTCGACGCGGCTGACGCGCTCGAGTTGATCGAGCGTCATCGTGCGACCATCACGCTGGGGTGGCCACAACAAGGCAAGTCGTTGGCCGAGCACCCGGACTTCGCGCGGCGCGACCTCAGCTCGGTCCAGCGCACCAGCATGCCCGCCATGGTGCCCCCCGAGCGCCGGCCGAAAGGTCCCAATGCGCTGGGGATGACCGAACTCTGCGGCAATCACATCGGCGTCGACCCGTATCCACCGCAGCCGGCCGATCGCTCGGTGACGGGCGGCTATTCGATCGAGGGGTTGTCGCATGTTCTCGTCGACCCGGAGACGGGAGACCCTGTTCCCCCGGGCAGCAACGGCGAGATCTGGGTGCGTGGCTACTCGCTCATGCAGCGGCTGTACAAGCGTGAGCGTGAGGACGTGTTCACGCCCGACGGCTATTACCGCACGGGTGACTGCGGAATCCAGTCCGACGACGGCTGGATCAAGTTCACCGGGAGGTTGGGCGACCTGATCAAAACCAGTGGCGGAACCAACGTCACACCGGGAGAAGTGGAATCGGCCCTGTCGAGTTGCGACGGCGTTCTCGAGGCGTATGTCGTCGGTGCCGAGGACGGCCACAGCGGAACGATCGTCGCCGCGGCGGTGGTTCCGCGGGGCGACGCGCAGCTGGATGCCGAAGCGCTGCGGGCAGATGTCCGTAGCCGCCTGTCGGCATACAAGGTTCCGAAGTTCATCTGGGTGACCGACAAAGAGGCGCTGCCGTTCACTGCCACGGGCAAGGTCAAGAAGTCGGACCTCGCCAAGCAGCTCAGTGATCTCTTGTCAGAGAGGTGAGGCGGCAGCGTCGGCGTTCGGTCCGGACACCGTGGGGCGCCCGGTAGCTCTCGCGAAGACGGTTTTCCATTCTCGGAAACTTGGATTCTCACTCCGGTACATTCGCGACGAGGCATTGGAACCGGGCCACCTCCCCGATCCCCGCTCTGGGATACCGAAGGAGCTCAATCCGTGACTGACAAGCCATTACGGGTCGCCGTCATATCCACCGGTTGGATCAGCAGCCTGTCGATCCGTGCGATCGTTCGCCGGCCACACCTTGACCTGGTCGGGGTGTGGGTACACAGCACCGAGAAGGTTGGACGCGACGCCGGCGAGATCGTCGGGTTGGGCCCGATCGGGATGATCACCACCGGTGATCTCGACGACATCATCGCCGCCAGGCCCGATTGCGTGGTCTACGGCGCGGCCAGCCCGGAGATGGACGCCGCCGCGGTGCGCGACTACGTCCGTCTGCTCAATGCCGGACTCAACGTGGTGACCACCAACACCCCGGGAATGATGTTCCCCGACAGGTGGATCCCGCAGCTGGCCGATCAGGTCCGTGCCGCCGCGTTGTCCGGAGGAGCCACGATCTACACGTCGGGTATCGAACCCGGTTTCGCCGGCGACCAACTCGCGGTGCTGCTGAGCACGCTGTCCAACACCATCCGGTCCATACGGGCGCAGGAGATCTTCGACTACTCGGCATACCCCAACCGGGACCTCATGATCGACGCCATGGGTTTCGGCAAACCCCTCGATTTCACGCCGCTCCTCGAACTCGACGGTGCCCAACAGTTCGCCTGGGGACCGCCGATCGGGTTGGTGGCCAGAGCTCTTGGTGTTGAGCTCGAGAAGGTCACCGAGTCCTACGAGCGGGTGCTCACCCCGCGAGATCTGCATGTCGCGTGTGGAACCATTCCCGCGGGAACCTGCGGCGCGGTGCGGGCCGAGACCACCGGCATCGTCGACGGCCACCCCGTGATCACCATCGAGCACATCAATCGGATGGCGCCCGACCTGGCACCCGAGTGGGCCTCGGCGCCCAACGGCACCTACCGGCTGATCATCGACGGGCAACCCCACATCCGATGTGACCTGAACCTCGGCACCGAGGACACGCCAGAGTCGGCCAACGCCAACGCGATGGAGGCGACGGCCATGCGGGTCGTCAACGCCATCCCCTACGTCGTCGACGCGGCGCCGGGAATCGCCACGTCGCTGGATCTGCCGATCACGGCCCCCCGTAACGCGCTGGACTTCGGCTAGACCGTGAACATCGGTCCGCGGGGTGCGCCCCGCACCTCATTGCCTCCGTCGATCGCGAAACTCTGGCCCGTCATCCAGCCGGATTCCGGTCCTGCCAGGTAGCGCACGCCGGGAGCGATGTCATCGGAGACACCCAGCCTGCCCAGCGGTACCCGTTCCAGGAAGCTGCTCGTCAACTCCTCGAGGTGGATGTAGCCCTGAGTAGTGGCCGCTTCCGTCAAACCCGGACGTACCGCGTTGACCCGGATCCCGCGCGGGCCCAGTTCTGAGGCGGCGACACGAATGAACATCTCGAGCGCGGCCTTGCCCGCAGAGTAGTGACCCAACCCCTCCATCGGAATCTTGGCGGATGTCGACGAGATGAACACGATCGAGCCGCCGTCCGTCATCAGCGGCGCCGAATAGCGCAACGCCAGAAAGTTCGAACGCAGGTTGCCCATCACGAAATTCGTGAAGGTTTCGAGGTCCTGTTCGACGAGCGGCCCCGTGCCGCCGCCGGCCACCGTGCCGATGATGATGTTCAACCGACCGTGGACATCGTGGGCGGACTGTGCCGCCGCTTTCACGGTGTCCTCGTCTTCGGGGTCCCCCTTCTGCAGCACGATCTCCGCGTCCGGCGCGGCCTCATGAATTCGGTCGCGCGTCGCTTCGAGCCGCTTCATGGATCGCCCCAGCAAGTACAACGTCGCACCGTCGATCGCGAGCAGTCTGGCTGAGGCCTGGGCGATACCCGCCGATGCACCGAGAACGAACGCCGTCTGACCGTCGAGAACACCCATGATCGGTGAAGCTATCACTTACGCAACGGACGCTCTCCAAAACCGTTAATCCGAATTCTCAGGTGCGGTAGCGTGCGCGTGTGCCAGACATGACCGACAAGGTCGCGCTCATCACAGGGGCGGCCCGCGGACAGGGCCGCGCTCATGCCGAGAGGCTCAGCGCCGATGGTGCCGACGTCATTCTCGTCGACATCGCGGGGCCGCTACCACCGGGCGTCCCCTACGATTCCGCCACACCTGACGATCTGGCCCAGACGGCGAAAATGGTTGAAGCCAATGGCCGGCGGACGGTGACGGCGATCGTCGACACTCGAGATCACGACGGGCTTTGCGCAGCTGTCGACAACGCGGTCGCGGAGCTCGGACGGCTCGATGTCATCGTCGCCAACGCGGGCATCTGTGTGCCGGCCGCGTGGGATCAGGTGTCGCCGCGTGACTTCCAGGACACCATCGACACCAACATCGTCGGTACCTGGAACACGGTGATGGCGGGGGCCAAACACATCATCGCCGGCGGGCGGGGTGGCTCCATCATCCTCGTCAGCTCAGCGGCCGGCCTCACGGTGGAGCCGTTCATGATCGCCTACACGGCCAGTAAGCACGCCGTGACGGCCCTGGCCCGTTCGTTCGCCGCCGAACTCGGCAAGTACCACATCCGAGTCAACAGCTTGCACCCCGGCTCGGTGGCGACGCCGATGGGAAGCGGTCGAATGATCGAGGCGATGGCCGAGGCGGCGAAGTCGAATCCGGCGCTGCGGCCCGGCTTCACAAAGCAACTTCTGCCCGACGCCATCACCACGTCCGAGGACATCGCCAGCGCGGTCGCATGGTTGGCGTCTGACGACGCGAGATTCGTCACGGCCGCCGCCATCCCGGTGGACGTCGGCGTGACGGGCAGCTAGGCGCTGGACTGTCGCGTGACCACCGACGGCCCAGACAGGGGACTGGCGATCACGCCGGGCGGGGCTTCGACCACGCTGGGGATGGCGTTCACCGCCGCGAGCGCCGTGGCCGCGACACCGGGATTGACTCGGTCGTCGTCCGACTGCTCCAAGTGCAGTTCGAGGTTCATGTTGGGATTGCCGTTGACGCGGAATACCATTCCGCCTTGGCCTTCACGCGCCGGTTTGGGCCAACGATCGGGCCATGGCGTGCTGCTGACCGTCGCGAAGTATTGAACCGCGACCGCGGGGCGGCCGCCCACGATCCCGGCGAGCTGCCACCGGTGCGCACAGATCGTTCCCTCCGGGATGACACCGAGCGCGGTCGCAAGGTCGGTCGGTGCGAGCAGCGTTTCCCAATCCAGCTCTATCCCATCGAGTTCGAATCCGAGGATATCGGCGATGTAAGTCACCACCGTGCTCCAGTCCTTGTCGACCTTCCCCGACGCGATTCGAACCGGCACATGGCCGTCGGGCTTACCGAATCCCATCGACTCATGAAGGACGTCCCATATCGGGTATGCCTTGTCGAGGTCGACCGCGTATTCGTCCATCCGGTACGAGTCGACTCGGCCCGCTCCGGTCAGCAGAGCCGTGGGGATGTTCAGGCTGATGAACCCCGGTTCGCTGCCGGTGGCATAGAACGTTGAATTGCCCTCAGCTGCAGCCTGTTCCAGGGCTTCTCGCCACGGCGCGGGTGCGGCCGGGGGATAGATCATCGGGATCAGCGAGATGGTCACCACATTGATCCCGGCTCTGAGGTACGTGGCGATGTCCGCGATCGCCTCTTCTTCGCGGCGGACGGCGGTCGCGCAGTAGGTCACGCAGTCGGGGTTCAGCGCGAGAACAGCCGATAGTTCATCGGTCGCACGTACTCCGACCGGTGGTGCACCGCAGAGTTCTCCCGCGTCCATCCCGGCCTTTTCCGGTGTCGACACCTTCACTCCGACGAGATCGAGCGAGGGGTCCTCGATGACCGCGCGCAACGCCTCCGTGCCGGTCAACCCGGTGCCGACGTGGACAATTCGATAGCGACGACCGGAGAATTCGGTCACGGTGCTTTACCTCCTAACCCCTGCGGGGCAACAGTTCTCGTCATCGTGGGACTGACCATGTCAGCGGTAGAACGGTCCTGGCTTGCCGGCTTCCTCGAGATGACCATATGGGTCGTACAGGTTCACATCCGGATACGGGTTCTGATCGAAGGAGGGCCGTGACAGACCTGCCTCCCGCAGCCCGGCCAACACGGCCAGCGGCACAGCGAACGACACCAGGCCCACCGTCACCGATACCAACAGCTGTCGAGTCAGGGTCACCTTCGCGCGCCCCCGCCTCGCGGGCAACCAGCGTGCGAGTCGGTTGATCAAAACCAGTTCGCCACTCTCGTTCCGCACGCACATCACGGCGACCATGGCGAAGATCGGGGCGTCGTACACCGCCATGATCAAGGGAAAGTGGATATGCCCGATGTGCAGCACCGGTCCGACTGCCTCTGTGTAGTAGAAGATTCCGGCTCGCATCCAGGTGAACTGAATGAGGCCGTTGATCGGGACGGCGATGATCGTCGCACCGATGAACACCCGCAGCAGCCTGCGCGGCTTCAACCAGCCGATGCGACGCATCAGCGGATCCAAAAGCCTGTCGTGCAGCTTCAAAAAGCCCAGCCCGTTCAGCAGATAGTAAGCGGCGTAACCACCTAGGAATGCCAGTGCCGGTTCGAGATTCGGTGAGATGTTCACGTACGGCCAGGACAGCGGGAAGTGCAACATGCGCGGATCGAATATCGCGAACGTCGCCCAGTTCGCCAGTGGGTCCAGCGCCCCGGTGATCAGGCCGGCGAACGCGATGATGACCGCCCAGTGCATCTTTCGCTGCCGCCACGACAACCACGCCAGTACGGCGATCAGACCGATCGCCAACGGGATCGAGCTGATGGAGACGGCCAGCGGCCAGTTGTCGAAGCCGAGAAACGGCGGATACGGATCGGGGCCGGGATTCGGGTTCGCCTTCTTCGGGTCCCCGTGCAGACCTGTCTGGATGTTCGCGATCGTCACTATGGCGAACGCAAGGTAGGCGATGACGAACAGCGACCATCCGATCCTGGCAGGCCACGGCGAGAAGTGTGCCTCGGCCGGTTCTCCGGGAGCGGAGTTGGGCGTGCGGTCAACGGTATCGGTCAACTCAACCCGCCACCGGAAGCGTGGCCCACCCTCTGACGCTGGAGGTGTGAGCGCGTTTGGCCGCCCCGTAATCGACTTCCCAGTCGGGCCATCGGCTCAGCACCTCCTCGAGCGCCACCCGCGCTTGCATCCGCGCGAGCGCGGCGCCGAGGCAGAAGTGAATTCCGCGACCGAACGACAGATGAGTGGCCTGCCGGTGGATGTCGAACCGGTCCGCGTCCGGGTACTGTCGCTCGTCCCGATTCGCCGAACCGTTGACGAGCAGCATCACCGAGCCCTCGGCGACCGTCTGGCCATAGAATTCGACATCACGAGCGACATATCGTGCCTGCACAGGCGAGGGTGCCTCGTAGCGCAGCACTTCCTCGATCGCCGCGGGGATGAGGCTGAAATCCGCCGCCAGTTCGCGGCGTTGGTCCGGGTGGTCGGACAGCAGTTGTCCGGCAAAGCCGATCAGCCGCGTCGTCGTTTCGTTTCCTGCGCCGACGAGTGTGCCGGTGTAGGTCAACACCTCTCCGCGGGTCAACCGCCTGCGGCTACCGTCACGTTCCTCGATCTCGGCGTTGACCAGTTCGGTCATCAAATCATCCGATGGGTGGTCGTAACGCCAGTCGATGAACTCCTCCAGCATCGACCCTTGTCGCGTCAGCATGTCGTCGGCTGCACCGACGAGTTCGCCGTCTTTGAGTTCGAGAAGCCGGTCGGTGTTCTGTCGGATGGCGATCTGCCTGTCCTCCGGTATGCCCAACAGGTATCCGATGGTCCGCATCGGCATCCATGCGCCGAGGTCGGCGATGAAGTCGAACGTCTCGGCGCTCTCGAGTGGCTCCAATGCGCGCCGGCAGAACTCTCGCGCCAGCGGTTCGATAGCAGCCATGCGCCGTGGCGTGAACACACCCGACAACAGACGCCGGTGGAAGTCGTGGATCGGGGGGTCCTCGAACAGGATGATGCCCGGCGGCACCTCGACGCCGTTGAGGATGATGTCGATGGTGGTGCCCTTGCCCGAGCGGTAGTCCTGCCAGTTGGCCAGCTCACGAGCGACGTCGGTGTGCCTGCTCAGCGCGTAGAAGCCGTACTTGTCGTTGTAGTAGAGCGGCGCTTCGTCGCGGAGCCTCTTCCACACGGGGTAGGGATCGTCGTCGATGTCGAAGTCGAACGGGTCGTAGTACGGCTCAACCTTCACCCTGTAGGTCACACCGTGAGAATAGGCTTTACCGGACGCCGTTTTGGCGGATTTCTCCCGCCCCGGGCTCCGGATGGGCGCCGCCGAGCGCCCATGTCACCGCCGCCTACCGTCAGAAACACCCGTATGAGAATATGAATTCTCGCATCGCGGACCCTCGGGTGCATCTGCGTGGAACGGGATCGAAGGAGGCGGCAATGGCACCAGCCGCCGTTCGCAGCTTCATCTTCGCCGTCGAGTTCCGGATCACCGAATCCGAGCGAGTGGGACCGGTGCTCGCGCAGCACGAAGAAAGTCTTCGCGATCTCGGCGCCCGGTATGCGTTCGTGTACGAGTCGGTGGTCGAGCCCGGGAAGGTCCTGGTCGTCATCGGCATCCGAACCGAGCGGCCGCTGCTCGACCTGCTCCGCTCGCCGTATTTCTTCGAGTGGTTCGACGCGGTCGGCATCGAAGACCTTCCCGCGGTCTTCGCCGGCGAGGTCGTCGAGCGCTTCGACCTCGGCGAGCCACCCGCGCCGGGCACCGAGGTGGTGGTCGCCGCCGTCACCCGGGTCCGGAACGTCGAGGTTTTCATGGCTCGCGTGCGCGAATCACTCGCCGAGTTCGCCCGTTCGGGAATTCGCCGAACACTCGTGTACCGCGCCTTCGACACCCCGCGCGAAGTGCTTTTCCTTCATCAGTTGGCGACGGCCCGTACCGCGTTGCAGTGGGTCGCGGACTCCGACATCGCTTCGGAATGGCTGACATCCGCCGGCGTCGGTGCTTATCCGCCGGTCTTCGTCGGGCGGTTCGTCCATGCGATGCGACTGGCCGAGACGGCCGGGACGGATCTGCACTGATGTATGTCTGCCCGTGTCTCGGCATAACGATCGAGGCGGTTTCCGATGCCGTCGCGTCAGGCGCCAGAACATCGCGGCAGGTATCGGACGCGTGCGGTGCCGGATCGGACTGCGGCAGGTGCCGACGAACGATCCGCTCGATCATCAAATCCGCGGAAGCGGAATCAGAATCAGGTAGGAGAAGCACGGCATGAGCGATCGACACTCCAACATCGAGGGCGCGCGGATGCTCGTGATCGGCGCATCCTCGGGCATCGGTCACGCGCTTGCGCGGGCGGCTCACACCAGGGGCGCGCGTGTCGCGCTCGCGGCCAGGCGCGTCGAGCTCCTGTCCGAACTGGCCGTAGAGCTCGACGGTTCCGCACACGAGCTCGACGTCGCCGATCCACGCGCGATCGAGCGGGTCGTCGACGAGGTGGCCACGACGTTCGGCCAGCTCGATGCGGTGGTATTCACCAGCGCCGTGGTGCCGTTCGCGTTGATCGAGGAGACCGACGTCACGACATGGCTGCACGCCTACGCCGTCAACGCGGTGGGCGCATCGCATGTGCTGCGGGCGGCGCTCCCCCACCTCGCCGACGACGCGGTTGTGCTCGTCGCCTCGAGCCATGATGTGGGTAGGCCACGCGCGGGCGTCGGGGCCTACCACGCCAGCAAGGCCGCCCTGGACGAGATCCTGCGATCATGGCGGGCCGAGCATCCGGAACTGGCCGTCATCCGCGTCAGCGTCGGTCCGACGGAGGGCACCGAGATTCTCCGGGGAGCGGACCGCGACCTACTGGCCGATCTCTACCGGGCCTGGGCCCAGGAGGGTCAGATTCCGGCGAAGATGTCTGCCGTCAACGATGTGGCCAACGCCATGCTGTCGTTGATCGCGATGTCTCGCGCCAACCCCACGGTCGTCAGCGACATCGTGCACCTGGCCCCTCGCCTTCACACCGGCCGATAGTTGTTGCCAGTCAAGGGATTAGGGTCGCTGAGGTCTGTTAACCAAGGGTGCGGGCGCGCAGTCTTGTCCATGTGGACCGGCGTGTCGCGTACAAGACTGCGCGCTCGGCGTGTCCGGGGAGCTCAGCTGTTCTTCGACATCTCTGCGGCGGCCGTGTCGGCCCACTGCGCATGGTGTCGGCCCATCGTCATGGCGCCGTTCCAACCGCCATCGGTCCACAGCACCTCACCGCCGACATAACTGAACCGTGGGCTGCCGAGACAGACCAGCGGCCAGGCTTGTTCCTCGGCAGTCGAATATCGTCCAACCGGTCCGACCGCCTGATCGACGGTGTCCTTGCCCATCAGGTCCTGGAAGGCCGGCATCATCGCCGTTTCGGTTGGGCCCGGGTTGATGCAGTTGATGCGAATGCCGCGGCGGCCGAGCTCGGGATACCACCAGCCCACCCACGCATCGATGATGTACTTCGAGTAGGCATAGCCGCTCCACGACCACAACTTCTCATTGGCGGTCAGCCATTCGACGGCGGCCTCGAAACCCTTCGTCTCGAGCAGCCCGGTGATGACCTTGATGTGATCCTGCCAGCCGATCGCGGCTGACGACGAAATAACGCTGATGGCCGACCCTTCGGACATCTTCGGCACGAGCTGCTCGGCCAGGTGACGCGCCCCGACGAAGTTGACAAGAATCGTGTCCCATTCGCTGAACGGCGGGCCGGGCAGCCCCGCACAGCTGAAGAGCCCGTCGACAGGACCATCGATGGACGCCACGACCTCTTCGATGCTCCTCGGGTCGCGCAGATCGATCTGTAGCGCGCGGGCGACGGGAACGGTCGTGGGTTTGATGTCCAGGGCGGTGACCGTCGCACCGAGCTCGACGAGGATTTGCGCGGTCGCCTGGCCCATGCCCGACGCCGCACCCGTTACGACCACCGACTTGCCCCGGTACTTCAGCACATCGTCCATGGCACGCTCCTGTCGAGAATTTCATTTACCGATTGTGAGAACCTACGTTATCACCGGTGTATCGTCGCACCGTGACGGTTTCGAAGGGGGCCGCCCCGTGACCGCCGGCAGCCGCCCATTGCGCGTCATACAGTGGGCCACCGGCGGGGTCGGCTCCGAGATGATCACCACCATCCTCGATCACCGCCCCGACCTCGAGTTGGTCGGCGCCCGCGTGTATTCCGAGGCCAAGAACGGGGTCGACATCGGGACGCTCGTCAACAGAGCTCCCATCGGCGTCGCCGCCACCACCGATGTCGCAGCAATCCTCGCGCTGGATGCCGACCTCGTGTTGTACGCACCGTCTTTCACCAACCTCGACGATGTCTGTGCGCTGCTCGAGAGCGGCAAGAACGTTTCAACGCCGTCATTTCTGTTCCACCCTCGGCGCATTCCCGAGGCCGACAGGGACAAGGTCCTGACGGCGTGCGAGAAGGGCAACAGCACCATCCACGGCAGTGGGCTCAACCCAGGCAATCTGTCTGGTGTGCTACCGCTGGCGCTATCGGGCATGAGCCGCACGATCGAGCGCCTGACCCTCCAGGAGAGGGCCGATTGGACGCTGTGGGAGAGCACCGGAATCACCTTCGACGGAATGTGGTTCGGCCGACCGGTCGACGAGGTGACCCCTACGGCCAACAATTACCTGAGTTTTCTGACGAAGCTGTTCGTCGAGCAGACCTGGTTCATCTCCGACAGCTTGAACGCCGACATCGACGACGTCTCGGTGACCCTGGAGACGGTGCCGGCAAGCAAGGACCTCCAGGTCTTCGATCACGTGGTGCGGCAGGGCAGCACGGCCGGACAGCGCTGGAATTTCATCGGCCATCGCCGCGGTGAGCCGCTGATCGAATTCGAAACGCTCTGGACCGTCGGCGGCGAATATCCCGGCCACTGGCCGCAACCGCTCGATGGCTGGACATTGACCATCGAGGGCGACCCGTCCATGCGCACGCACTTCTTTCCGCTGGCGAGCTTCTCGCGTGAGGCATCGATCTCAGAGCACGTCCGCGCCGGTCTCATCACGGTGGCGATGCAGGTCGTCAATGCCATTCCGGCGGTCTGCGCGGCGCCCGCGGGGTTCGCGACGATGGCGGACCTGCCACTCATTCGCAGCTACACAGGATTCGGAAACAGGAGCGACAGCTAGTCGCTGCGGTTGGTCCAGTGCGCGACGAACGGCGCGATGCCCGACAGGTCGTAGAGCCCCGGCTCGGCCGCGACGACCGTGGGTATGGCGTTGATCGCGTGCATCGCGGTGGCCAAGCAGCCCTGTTCGGCGTGGTCTTCACCGGGAGAACCGATTTCGAGGTGTATCCGCATGTTCGGCTCACCTTCGAAGGCGAGATCGTATCCGATCTCGTTCGGCCAGTGCGGGGCCAGATCGTCGGCCATGCGGGTGAGATGCTCGACCGATAGCGTGGTCTCGCCGCAGTCGACGACCACGCCGAACCGCATGGCACCGACGGTGCCCGAGGGGATCTCACCCGCAGCGACCGTCAACGCGCGCGGTGTCGTCACGACCTCACGGAACCCTTCGACCGCATGTATTCGCAATCCGAGCGCCTGAGCAAGCACCGTCGCGCTGCCGATCCATGCGCTCGCCGCGTACTCGGCGTTGGCGAGCAGTGGGGTGGGGTCGTCGGGTGCATGCCCGAAGCCCATGGCATTGAAGATCAGGTCGTGACTCGCGTAGGTGGAGTAGTTGAGCACTTCGCGGACCGTGATCCGGTTCGTCTGCTGGGTGAGCCGCGACAGTAGGGGCGCGATCGACTCGCCGAAGAACCCCGGGTACAGGCCCACCCCGAGGAATGAGGATCTGCCTGCCTCACAGGCATTTTCGATGCCGCCGGCCAGCGATTCGTGCAGTGAGCGCGGATGGATGAACCTGCTGCCCGTGGCGACCACATTCTTACCCGAGGCGAGCAGGTCACAGACGTCGGCGAAGCAGCCCGGGGTGTCGATTTCGACCTTGCCCATGTAGAGCACCACATCGGCATCGGTGGCAATGATGGCGTCGCGGTCGTCGCTGGTGAGGATTCCGGCCTCGCCGACGCCACAGAGCGTGCCCGCGTCGACACCGGCTTTTGCCGGATCGTAGACACGAACGCCGACGACCGTGAGATCGGGCCGGCCGAGGATGTGGCGAAGCGCCATCGTTCCCGTCACACCGGTCGCCCACTGAATCACTCGCGTCATATGCGTTCCACCTCAATCCCACACGACGTCGAGGCGAGGGGGCGAGCGGAACATCGTTCCGGTGATGTAGGGCTCCGGCGCGTCGGGATCGAGCCGGAGTCCGGGCAATTCGTCGAACAGGGCGTTGAAGATCTTCGTGGTCTCGAGCCGAGCGAGATGCATACCCAGGCAGACGTGGGCCCCGTGCGCGAACCCGATGTGCGGCTTGCGTTCCCGGAAGATGTCGAACTTCTCCGGTTCGTTCCACCGCGTTTCATCGTGGTTCGCGCTGCCGAGACTGAGCATCATCGTCGCGCCCGCGGGTACGTGGACTCCGCCGATCTCGGTGTCGCGGGTGACCTCGCGCATGAAATTGAGCAGCGGGGTTTCCCAGCGGATGCCTTCCTCGATGGCCTGCGGCAACAGGCTGCGGTCGGCGCGAACCGCGTCGAGCTGATCAGGGTGCGTGAGCAGGGCGTAGGCCAGGCTGGCGGTCGAGCGTGACGTGGTCTCGGCGCCCGCGGGAAGCAGGTTGCGCATGAAACCGTAGATCTGCTCGTCGGACATCTTCACGCCGTTGACCTCTGCGGCCGCGAGGATGGACACCATGTCATCCTTCGGCTCCTTGCGCCGGTCGGCAAGGATCCCGACGAAATACTCCTTCATCTTCGCCGATGCCCGCATCGCGCAGTCCATGTCGCCGCGAAAGCCCAGTAGGTCGATCGCCAGTCGGTGGAAGTGCAGGACGTCGGAATCGGGAAGCCCCAGTAAGGCTGCGATCACCCGCACCGGAATCGGCATGAACACCGCGTCGACGAGATCGGCACGCTTGGCATCCTTGATCTTCGCAATGGTCCGGTCCACCAGCGGGCCGACGAGTTCGGTATCCCACCGCTTCATCGATGAGCGCGCGAAGGCGAACTCGTGCAGCTTGCGGTAAATCGCGTGTTCGGGATCCTGCATCTCGAGGATGGTTGGGCCTTGCAGTGGCCGTACGACATCCTCGTAGCAGCGGGTGCTGAAGGTGATGTTATCGGTGAAGATCGCCTTGACGGTGTCGAACGTGTACGCCGTGAAGGTCGGCGGCCCGTCTCCGGAGTTACCGATCATGCCCATCTCGGGCCACCCGGCATGCACCGGTGCCTGTGCCCGCAGCTCCTTGAGGAAGGGGTATGGGGTGGCGTCACCGTCGGCGCCCATCCCCGCATTGAATTTGTCTTGAGCGTCTCGAATGCTCTGCTCGAGATCCTCGACGCTCGCCGGCTCGAACATGCGACGACTCCTCACTGCGGATCGGCCGCTATCAACATACACCCTGGTGGTTGCCGCCCTCCATCATGTACGTTTGGCCGAGGCCGGGCCATGGCATCAGTGAAAAGCACACCGGGAGCGTTCGATTGGTAACTCGAGTCGTCCAATGGGCCACGGGGGCCGTCGGCCGCGCTGCGCTGGCCGAACTCATTGAGAACCCTGATTTTCAATTGGCCGGCGTGCTGGTTTACGACCCGGCGAAGGCCGGGCAGGACGCCGGGTCGCTGTGCGGACTCCCGCCGACCACCGGCGTGTTCGCTACCACCGACAAGGACGAGATCTTCGGACTCGGCGCCGACGTCGTCATCCATGCCGCCAGCAAGGCTCATGCCGTTGACACCAACGCCGATGACATCTGCCGACTGCTCGCGGCGGGCACCGACGTCATCACCACGACGTCCTACAACCACCTACCCACCTACGGCGCCGAGACCGAGACGGCATTCGCGGAAGCCTGTCGCGCGGGACAGTCCCGATTCCACGCCGCGGGCGAAAACCCGGGGTTCATGTTCGAACGGCTGGTGGCGACCGTGACGGGACTGAGCAAGTCGATCGACCGGATCGACCTCTACGAAGCGACCGATGTCTCGGCGGTCGACAGCCGGCCCATGCTCGTCGATCTGATGGGTATGGGCAGACCGCCCGAGGACGTCAGCGTCGACTCGCCGATCATCAAGAAGCTCGACATGGCGTACCGTCAGGCGCTCAACGCCACCGCCGACGTTCTCGGCGTCACGCTGTCGCACGTCGAGGTCTCCGTCGATGCCACCACGCTTCCGCACGACCTCGAGGTGCCGGCCGGCACCATCGAGGCGGGAACGGTCGTCGGCCAACGGTTCTCATGGGTCGGGCACTGGTCAGGGCGCCCGCTGTTGGCGATCCACGAGGAATGGGTGCTCACGCGCGATCTGCCCCAATGGGGGCTCACACCGCTCGCCCAGGGAGAGAAGGCGCCGTTGATCCGCGCCGTCATCAAGGGCGAACCGAGTTTCGAGCTCGCGCTCGACGTCGGCTGGGACGGCCAGGCACCCAGCGGGCAGCACGCGCAACCGGGGCATCTGATGATCGCGATGGGCGCGGTACGGGCGATCCCCTACCTGAGGGCCCAACCACCGGGGATCGTCACGGCGCCGGTGTTCGGGGCCATCCAGCTGGGCAGTCAACGCCGAAACTGAGCTTCTGCAGGAGAATTCGCGTCATCGTCGCGCACAAGCTCAGTCTCGGCGGGACTCACCGCGCGCGAGATGTTGTCGCTCGGCGCCGCGTGGAACACGTGTCCGCTTCCGTCCGGTAGCACTCGGCGCGCGATCAGGTAATCGGAGCCCAGCCAACCCTGCCTGATGTAGCGGCCGAACCGGAGGAACGTCCCGGGAGCTCCACTCGCCGACGGCACGAGCTTCACCTGCTCGATTCCGTGTTTGACGCCTTCGCCGGTCAGCGGCCTCGCCGCCGCCAGACCCCGGGCGATCACGGTTGCGACGTCGTGACACAAGCCGGGCATCGAGTGCGCCGGTCGACGGCCGTAGCGCGCCTCGAACCGGTCGAGGAAGGCCTGACCGACACGGTTGCGCTCGTCGTAACTGTCGAGACCGATCCAGCCGCGCAGATGATGCATCCACTCGGCGTTGATGTGCGCCATCTCGAACGCCGTCGTGGTGTAGCGCGGCGGATCCCAGCCGGCACTCTCGAGGGCGTCCGAGAAGCCCCACAGCCCGTGGCCGAACCCGACGTGCACCAGCGCATCGGGGCCGGCCGCCCGCAGTTCGGCGACCACCGCCGCCTTGTCCGCTTCGACCTGCGGGATGGCCGCCGTGGCCACCACCTTCAATCCCGCTGCGGAATAAGCCTTCTCGGCGAACGCCAGATACTCCTTGCCGATGAGAGAGGCCTCGTACGCGATGGCGATGCGCGACCTTGCGTCGCCGAGCATCACCGCGGCGAGCATGACCGGCTCCTCGGGCATCGACCCGTTGTTGAGCGCGAACGTCCACTCCCCCAGCGCCTCCTCAGATCCCGACAGGATGAGATTCGGCACCTTGGCCACCCGGTTCGCGTGCGCGGACAGCGGCACCGCGTTGTCGGAGACGTACGGACCGAAGATCACCAGGCAGCCTTCGGCGACCAGCTCGTCGTAACCGCGTTCGACGGCGTGGTACGTGCCGTTCGGCAGGCCGATGACGTCGCGGCGCACCACCTCGATCGGCCGGTCGACCAGCCCAGCGGAGACCGCTTCCTCGAAGACCAGCCGCAACGTGTCCAGCGTGTCGTCCTCGGTGCTGGACCTCGTCGGATAGTCGTTGAGCAGGCCGACTTTCAGCGGGGCGACCGATCCGTACGCGCGAACATCTTCGTCTGCCACATCCAGCAACCTACAACATGCAGGTTGTCCGCAACCGCTAACCTACACGGTGAATGTTGCTAGCATGCTCGGCATGGCCAAGCGTGGTGGCACGGACTCCGAACGACGCGCTCGCGGAGATCAAACCCGTCGTCACCTCATCGATGCCGGGCGCATCCTGTTCGTCGAGAAGGGCTACTTCAACACCAGCATCGGCGACTTGGTCACGACCTCGGGCGTCGGCACCCGTGGCGCCTTCTACCACCACTTCAAGGACAAGGCCGAACTCTTCCGCGCGGTGTTCGAGGATGTCGAGCGGGACCTCACATTGCGGTCGCTGTCCTCCCCGCCGCGTGGCGCGGACTCGTGGGAGCGACTCTGCGCAGGTCTTCACGGCTTCCTGGAGTCTGCACTCGAACCCGAGGTGCAGCGCATCATGTTGGTCGACGGGCCTGTCGTCCTGGGCTGGCGGACACTGCGCGCGATCCAGGAGGACAACAGCATCGCGCTGATCAACGAGATGGTGCGCAATGCCATCGCCGAAGGCAGCATCGACGATCTGCCCGTCGCCGAGCTCACGCACATGCTCGTCGCATCGCTCGAGGAGGGCGCGCTTCTGGTGGCACACGCGAAAAGCCCCGGCCGGGCACGCGGTCGTGCGGCACGGATTCTCGACCGGCTTCTGCTCAGCTTCGCGACGGAACCGCGCAAGGTGGTCAGGCGGTAGTAGTGATTGATTCGCGGCTCGGGATGATGGCCTACCGTATGGAAATGAGCGTTTCCATTTTTGATTATTGTTCTTCTACCGGACTGATAATGTTGCTTCGCCCTCGTCTCAAGGAGAACTGATGTCGGACGCGCCATCGCTGCGAGTCGCCGTAGTCGGAGCGTCTGCGGGTCTCGGCCGCTGCATCGGTATCGGGCTCGCGAAGGAGGGCGCCCGGGTCGCGTTCCTCGCGCGGCGTCGTGACCGCCTCGAGAACGCCGCCAAGGAGGCGGGCAACGGTGCGGTGGCCGTCGCGTGTGACGTCACGGACGCGGACGCCTGTCAACGCGCCATGACCGACGTCGTCGACGCATTCGGCGGTCTCGACGCACTCGTCTACACAACTGGCGTCGGCGTTCTCGCCCCGCTGACCGAGGTGACGGCCGAGCAATGGGCAAACCTCTTCGCCACCAACGTCACCGGCGCCTCCCTCATCACCGCGGCGGCTGCACCCCACCTTGCCGCGAACGCGGGTTCGGCGGTGTACCTCTCGTCCCTCAGCGCTTCTTACTCCCCCCCATGGCCCCTGCTGGGTGCCTACGCGGTGTCGAAGGCAGCGTTGGACAAACTGGTCGAAGCTTGGCGCATCGAACACCCGAACATCAGCTTCACCCGCCTGGCGGTCGGCGACTGCTTCGGCGGTGAGGGAGACTCCCAGACCGAGTTCAACAAGACCTGGGATCCGCAGGCGCTCGAGAACGCCATCCGGTTCTGGATGGACAACGGTTACATGCAGGGCGGTCTCGTCGAGGCCGATCACCTCGTCGACGTCGTGCACAACGTACTTCGTTGCGGAAACAGCAGTTTCATCCCCTACCTGACATTGGCTCCCAGACCGTCGGGCGCCGTGGCCGAACTTCGACAGTGGTGAAGGACACCCGGTGACACACGAATCGCGCATGCTCATCGACGGCAAGCTCGTCGAATCCGAAACAGGCCGGCAGTTCGACAACATCAACCCCGCGACCGAGGAGGTCCTCGGGGGCACCGCCGACGGCACCCGCGCCGACATGGAACGGGCGGTGGCGGCCGCCCGTCACGCGTTCGACCACAGCGACTGGTCGCGAGACGGTGAAGCCAGGGCCGCAGGACTGCGTCAACTACAGGCGGCGCTGGAGGCCGAACGCGAAGAGATCCGCAGCGAGCTCATCGCAGAGGCCGGCTGCCCGCTGCTGAGCACGTTCGGGCCGCAGCTCGACGTTCCGCTCAAGGAGGCCTTGAGTTGGCCGGCCGACATGATCGCCCAGTTCCCCTGGAAGCGAACGCTTCCCGATAAAGATGCCTTCGGCATGGGCACCCTCGCCGCGCGCGAAGTGTGGAAGGAACCCGTCGGGGTGGTCGGCGTCGTGACCCCGTGGAACTTCCCGGTCGAGATCATCCTCAACAAGATCGGGCCGATCCTGGCGATGGGCAACACGATGGTGCTCAAGCCCGCTCCAGATACGCCCTGGAACGCCACCCGCATCGGCCGGATCATCGCCGAGCAGACCGACATTCCGCCGGGAGTGATCAACATCGTCACCTCATCGGACCATCTGGTCGGCGAGGTGCTCTCGACCTCTCCCCTCGTGGACATGGTGGCCTTCACCGGGTCGACGGCGACCGGGCGACGCATCATGAAGGCGGCCGCCGACACCGTCAAGCCGACATTCCTCGAACTCGGCGGCAAGTCGGTGTACCTGGTACTCGACGACGATGGCGACATCAGTACGACGGTGGGCGGCAGCGCGTTCATCTCCATGCATGCCGGACAAGGCTGTGCCATGCCCACCCGGTTGCTGGTGCCCAACAGTCGATACGCCGAGGCGGTTGAGATCGTCAAGGTCGCCATGGAGAAGAACAAGTACGGTGACCCCACCGACCCCTCGGTGCTGCAAGGCCCCCAAGTATCGAAGCGCCAGCAGGACAGGGTGATGGGCTATATCGAGAAGGGCAAGCAGGAAGGGGCACGGGTCGTCACCGGCGGCAACATTCCTTCACACCTCGAGAAGGGATTCTTCGTCGAGCCAACGCTTTTCGCCGACGTCAACAACCGGATGACGATCGCCCAAGAGGAGATCTTCGGCCCGGTGCTGTCGGTCATCGGGTTCGACGACGACGACGATGCGGTGCGGATCGCCAACGACTCCATCTACGGATTGTCGGGCGTGGTGTTCGCCAAGGACCTGGAGCGGGCCAAGTCGGTGGCCCGCCGGATCCGCACCGGGACCCTCGGGATCAACGGCGGCCTCTGGTACGGCGCGGACGCTCCGTTCGGGGGCTACAAGCAATCCGGTGTCGGACGCCAGTGCGGCATCGAAGGCCTCGAAATCTTCACCGAAACCAAGACTGTCGGCTGGCCAAAGGAGTCATAGATGAAATCTCGAGCCGCCGTGCTCCGCGGAGTGGGCGTCGACTGGGAAGTCACCGACGTCGACCTTGACCCGCCCCGCGCCGGCGAGGTGCTGGTCAAGATGGCCTACGCCGGGATCTGCCATTCCGACGAGCATTTCTACACCGGCGACAGCGTGCCGAGTCCGGAGATGGAAGAACTGATGCGGGCCTCCGGCGTGCCGGTGCCCGAATGGTTCCCGATGCTCGGCGGCCACGAGGGCTCGGGTGTCGTCGAAGAGGTCGGACCCGAGGTGAAGACGCTCAAACCCGGTGACCACGTGGCGATCTCGTTCCTGCCGGCGTGCGGCAACTGCCGTTGGTGCGCCAGCGGGCACACCTACCTCTGCGACGTCGGCGCCGACATCTACAGCAAGGCCATGACCACCGACGGCACCTGCAGGCGCCACGTCGGCGGTGAAGACCTGATGGCCATGATGCAGGTCGGCACCTTCTCCGAGTACGTGGTGGCGTCCGAGCGCTCGCTGGTCGAGATCCACGACTGGATCCCGCTCGAGGCCGCGTCGCTGGTTTCATGCGGCGTGACAACGGGTTTCGGATCAGGATCCGTAGCAGCCGGCACCCAGCCCGGCGACACCGTCGTGGTCGTCGGTGTCGGCGGCATCGGCATGAACGCCGTGCAGGGCGCCAGAGTCGCCGGCGCCAGACACATCGTCGCCGTCGACCCGAACGAGTTCAAACGCGAGATCGCGCCCACCTTCGGCGCGACGCATACCGCCGTCGACGCCGGCGCGGCCCTGGAACTGGTCAAGGAGATCACCTGGGGTGTGATGGCGGACCGCGTCGTGCTGACACCGGGCGTGGTGCCGGTCGACCTCGTGATGGTGGCGCTGATGCTGCTGCGCAAGGGAGGCACCTGCGTGCTCACCGGCATGGCGAAGGTCAGCGACATGATGGTCCCGCTGAGCCTGCCCGACATGGTGAGTTCCTGTAAGACCCTCAAGGGAGTGCTCTACGGCGAGATGAATCCTCGCGAAGCCATGCCACGGCTGCTGTCGATGTACGAGGCGGGCACCCTCAAACTCGACGAGTTGGTCACGCAGAAGTACAAGCTGGACGACATCAACGAGGCGATGAAGGATCTGCGCGCCGGGCGCAACATCCGCGGCGTCATCGCTTTCTGAGGAAGCGGTGCCGTGCCTTTTCCAGACGACGTGGAGCCGGTGCAGGGTAGAGTCGGTTTGATCAGGGGCTGAGCCCACGCCTCCCAGCGGTTTTTCCTGTCTGCAGGGGTGTCATGCTTTCGAGCTCGGACGTCGTCTTTCACAGTGACGACTTGAACGCGACCGAGGACTTCCTCGTGCGCAACTACGCGAAGATGTCGATCGGCGGTCAGGGCGAGCGCCCTTCGACCCGGATCAGCCGGAAGTGGCTCGGCGAGATCAATTACGACGAGGCCCAGTTCTCCTACGAGATGTCCTACGACTCCGAGCCCCTCGGCAAGGTGTGCCTGTGCCGCGTCCTCGACGGGCACATCGAGGATGACATCTTCGGCCAGCCCACAGATGTGTTGGCCCCGGGCGATGTCGCGCTGGTGTCACCCCCACATCTGCCGTACTCCGGGCGGGTCCGCGAGGCCCGATACGACCTGATCATGTTCGATCCCGAACTGCTCGGCCGCGTGGCTTGCCCCGCATCGGGTCCGGGCGAACCGATCCGTCTTCTGAGCCATCGACCGGTCTCGGCGCAGGGCGCCCGGCTCCTCGACGCGACGTTCGATTTCGTCAAGCAGGTCGTGGGGGGCGACCAGGAGGCGTCTCCCCTGGTCATGTCCACCGTCGCGATGCTGCTGGCCTCGGCCGTGGTGTCCGCGCTGCCCACCGACGCGGTGGCGGAACCGGATGCGGCGGACGGCGCGGCCAGGCCCGCGCTGCTGCGCAAGGCGATCGCCCACATCGAGGCCAAGGCCGCCGACGAGGTCACGGTCACCGATATCGCCGCCGCCGTGCACGTCACTCCCCGTACCCTGCAATACATGTTCAGGCGACACCTCGACACGTCGCCGATGGAGTACCTGCGACGGGTCCGGTTGGACCATGCACATCGCGATCTGACCCGGGAGGATCCCACCACGGCCTCGGTGAACGCGATCGCCCATCGGTGGGGCTTCACCCACACCGGTCGGTTCTCGAGTTTGTACCGCCAGATGTACGGACGCACGCCATCGACCACGCTGCGGAGTTGATCGATGAGCGGCGATAAAAGCGTGAGAACCGAGGCGCCGAACGCAGCGGCGGGGTGGCAGGCCGTCCCGCACCCTGTGTTGGTCATCGACCGCTCCGGCGTGATCCGCGGCCTGAGCGCCAGCGCGCAGTCGGTGTTGGCCGACGCCGAGGTCGGTCGGCGGCTGGCGGACGCGGCGCCGGAGTGGCTGGTGCAGGCGCATGACCGTCTGATGCGACAGCGGTCCGGCGAGCCGGCCGGAGGTGAGCTCGGCGGGATCGCGTTCGAGGCGCGCCCCAGTTCACTGCCCGGTGGCGAAGTCGCGTGGTGGCTGATCGAGGACGCCGACCAGTCGGTGCGCGACGCGCAACGGGACCTCGAGGTACAGCGGGAGCGCGCGGCGCTGCTCGACGATGTGTCGGCCGTGTTGATGGCGTCGCTGAACGTCGAACGCTGCATGGAGGCGACGGTGCAGATGGCCGACCGCCATCTGGCCGACGCGGCTGTCGTCGTCGCCCCCCTCAGGGACGATCGGATGCCGGTGGTCTGCAGCGGGCCCGACGGCCTCGCCGAGCACCGCAGCGTCGAAGCCGACCCAGCGGAAATCTCCGGCCTCAGCGAGGCGCTTCGCGGATTCCCCCCGGTGCCGTCGCGGTGGATAGATCCGGCGTCGGTGCCCGATTGGATGATTCCGTCGCACTTCACCGGGCCGGTGGGTTCGGTGCTCATCACGCCGCTGCCGGGACACGGCATTCCGGCCGGGGCGCTGGTGTTGCTGCGACGCGACTCGCAGTCAGCGTTCACCGAGAGCGAGGAGCTGTTCGCCCGCCTGTTCGCAACGCGCGCGGGTGCCGCTCTGTCCGCCGCGCGGCTTTATGCCGAGCAGTCGGCGATCACCCGCACACTGATGCGCGACCTGCTACCGCCTCGGCTGGCGCAACATGGGGATTTCGAGCTCGCCGGCGGCTACCGCGCCTCCGATGACCACCAGCTGGTCGGTGGCGACTTCTACGACGTCCACCCCGCGCAGACGCCGGACGGCGAAACGCTGGTGGTGCTCGGCGACGTCTGCGGCAAGGGCCTGGAGGCCGCGGTGCTCAGCGGCAAGATCCGCAACACCCTGCAGGCGTTGGCCCCGCTCGCCGATCAGCATGAAGCGGTGCTCAAGCTGCTCAACAGCGCCCTGCTGAGCCCGGACAACAGCCGCTTCGCGACCGTGGTGCTGGCGTCCATCTCACGCCGGGACGGCCAATTGGTGTTGCGTCTGACCTGTGCGGGCCATCCTCCTCCCCTGATCGTGCGCAACGACGGGACCGTCGAGCAGGCCGATACGCGGGGCATGTTGGTCGGGGCGCTGCCACAGTTCAAGGCGCGCTCGTGCGAAACGACGTTGGCACCCGGCGAAACGTGCCTGCTGTACACCGACGGCCTCACCGAGGCACGCGGCGGCCCGCTCGGCTCGGAGGTGTTCGGCGACGAACGGTTGTCCGACGCGATGGCGCAATGCGCGGGGTTACCCGCCGAGGCGGTCGTCGAGCGGATGATGATGCTGGCGTCGCAATGGGTAACCGGTCGGGACCATGACGATATGGCCGTCGTCGCCATCACGGCGCCGCGCCGGACACATCTCAGCGCCGTTGACGGCCGCACCCCAGGTAGGTACATCGCGTGAGCAGTCAGAACGCCGACGCAGCGTCGGCGACCGAGCCGTCCGCCCTGCGCGACCGGTTGTGGGAGGCGGCGCTCGACGGTGACGAACAGACGGCGGTGGCCGTCGTCTTCGCGGCGGTGGACGCGGGCCTGGAACCCGAGGACGCGCTGCTCGAGGTGATCGCCCCCGTCCAGCGCAAGGTCGGTACCGAGTGGGCCGCCAACCGGATCACCGTCGCGCAGGAACACGCGGCCACCGCGATCAACGATCGCGTCATCGCCGCCCTGTCGCAGCACACTGCTGATCGGTCCACCGGGCAGGCCGGCCGCGTCACCGTCGCGTGCGTGGACGGGGAATGGCACGCCCTACCCGCCCGACTGCTCTCCGAGGTCCTGCGTTTGCGGGGCTGGCGGGTGGACTTCCTCGGCGCCCAGGTGCCGACGCCGCATCTGATCGCACATCTGCATCAGCACGCACCCGACGCCGTCGCGTTGTCGTGCTCGATTCCGACCCGGCTGCCGACCGCCCACGCCGCCATCACGGCGTGCCAGGGGGCCGGCGTCTCGGTGCTCGTCGGCGGTGCGGCGTTCGGGCCGGACGGGCGCTATGCGCGACTTCTGGGTGCCGATGCGTGGGCGCCCGACGCCCGCTCCGCCGCGCAACGCTTGAGTGAGGGCATCGGACGGCTCCGCCTCACGCCGAACAGGCAGCCACACCATGATCTGCCGCATCTGGTCGATCAGGAGTATTCGATGGTCAGTGCGTCGAAACCGCAGCTGGTCAAGACGACCGTGGCAGACCTGGAGGACCGCTTCCCGGCGATGCGGAACTACTCCGAGGCGCAACGCGAACGCACCACCGAAGACATCGCTCACATCGTCGACTTCCTCGCGACCGCTCTCTACACCGACGACGACGAGCTGTTCACCGGCTTCATCATCTGGACCGCCGAAGTGCTCAGTACCCGTGGGGTACCGGCGTCGTCCCTGATTCCCGGTCTGGAGTTGTTGGCCGCTCAGCTGCAAGACTTTCCGCGGACCCAGCGCATGCTGGCCGCCGCACGCACCGCCCTCGTCGCCGACTCCACACCGATCGCATGAAACTCACCCTGAAATCCGAGATCACGATTCCCTCGGCACGTATCCACGTCGCGGGCGACCTCGACTACGGCCACACCGCGCCGTTGCTGGACGCCGTATCCGAGTTGCTTTCCGCCAAAGCCGGTGTGCGAGAACTGCACCTGGATTTCGCCGGGCTCGGGTTCCTCGACTCCACCGGGCTGTCGGCCTTGCTGATCGTCCATCGCGAGGTATCACGCTCCGGCGTCGTGCTGCATCTCGACAACCGACCACCCCACCTCGACCGCATCCTCGAGATCACCGGTCTTCTAGACCATTTCGCCTCCGCACCGGCGGCGGCCCCGTCACACCGCCCGGACGGAATCGAGATCGGTTGACCGAGACGGCGGGCCGGGTGGTGGCGCTGAAGCGCTACCCGGTGAAATCGATGCTCGGCGAGACACCCGAGCGCATTCGCATCGGGTCGACGGGTGTCGAAGGTGACCGACGGTACGCGCTGATCGACGAGGAGACGGGTCGCGTCGCGACCGCCAAACATCCGCGCCGGTGGAGCGCGCTGCTGCAGTGCGCGTCGAGCACCGGCGACGACGGCAGCGTCGCGGTCACTCTGCCCGACGGCCGCCGGATGCCGGTCACGGAGGTGGGCCCTCCGCTGTCCGAAATGCTCGGCCGCACGGTGCATGTCGCCGACGAGCGGGTTGCGGGCGCGATCCTCGAGCGGTCCGACCCGCTGGAGGTGCTCGAGCACGGCATCGACGCCGAGTTCGATCCGGTGCTGCTTGAACTCGGTCAGGGCGCGCCCGGCGGCGCGTTCGTCGACCACTCCCCGGTGCACCTGATCACCACGGCCACCCTCGACGAGATCGGCGTGGGCATGGGCGAGGCGCTGCGGTACCGGCCGAACGTCGTCATCGAGATGACCGACGGCTCCGAGCCCTTCGCGGAGAACCGCTGGCTGGGGTCAGAGATCAGCCTCGGTGAGGTCCGGCTCCGCGTCACCATGCCAACCCCGCGGTGCGCCGTTCCCACGCTGAAACACGGTGACACCGAACGGCTTTCGGATGCCGTGCGGTACCTGTTGGATCACAATCGGGTCGAGGTGCCCGGCTCGGGAAAACTGCCCTGCGCCGGGGTGTACGCCGAGGTCGTCGCCGCAGGCGCCGTCACTACCGGCGACGAAGTGCGAGTCGGTCCGCCGCAGCAGCGGTGACGGCGCCGGTGACCCGTTCGACCATCGGGCTGTCGAGCTTCCAGCACTGCCAGAACAGCGGCACGTCGAGGTGCGCCTTCGCGGTCCGCACGAACGATCCGTCGTCCAGTCGCAGTTCGGCGAGCGCCTCGGGAAACATCCCCCAGCCCAGCCCCGCCTCGACCGCCGCACCGAAACCCTCCGCCGTGGGCACGAAATGCTGGGGTCGGGCGATGTCGCGACGAAACACCCTGCGCACCAACATATCCTGCAGCGCGTCGTCGCGGTTCCACGCCAACGACGGTGCGTGTGCGGCCGCGGCCGCGGTGAAGCCGCCGGGCAGATATCGGTCGCGGTAGCCAGGACTGGCCACCGGGACGTAGCGCATCACCCCCAGCGGATGCACGCGGCACCCCGACACCGGCTGGCGCTCGGTCGTCACCGCGCCCATCACCACACCCTCACGCAGCAGACGCGCAGAATGGTCCTGATCCTCGATACGGATGTCGAACAACACGTCATCCAGAGCCGCGAACACCTCGGTGAACCAGGTGGCCATCGAATCCGCGTTGACCGCCAATGCAATTCGCGGCGCCGCGCTTCCACCCGCCATCTCCGTCAGCGCCTCGGCCTCCAGCAGCGCGGTCTGCGCCGCCAGGCGTAACAGCGGAACACCGGCCGCGGTTGCGGTACAGGGTTTCTCGCGTACGACCAGGACCTGCCCGACCCGCTGTTCGAGCGCCTTGATGCGCTGGCTGACCGCCGACGGCGTGACATGCAACTGCGCGGCCGCCGCGTCGAACGAGCCGTGCTCGATCACCGCCGCGAACGCCACCAGCTGCTGACCGTCGATCGCCACATTAGAAATGCTAATGCAATTGTAAAATCTTTAGCTGTACTCATGCGGGGCCCCGGCCCTACCGTCGACCGCATGACCTCTCCACTCGTGGTGGGCTTCCTGGCCTCGTTCGCGCTGATCGCGGCGATCGGCGCGCAGAACGCGTTCGTGCTCCGTCAGGGCATCCGCGGTGAGCATGTGCTGGCCGTCGCCGCCGTGTGCACCGCCTCCGACGTCGTATTGATCGCCGCGGGTATCGCCGGGTTCGGCGTGGTGATCAGCGCGCATCCCGGCGCGGCCGACGTGGCCAGATTCGGCGGGGCGGCGTTCCTCATCGGTTACGGCGCGCTCGCGGCGCTGCGCGCCCTGCGACCCTCCGCGCTGATGCCGTCGGAGAAAGGCCCGGCGCGACTTCTGGAGGTCCTCGTCACCTGCCTCGCGCTGACCTGGCTGAACCCGCACGTCTACCTCGACACCGTGGTGCTGCTCGGCGCGCTGGCCAACGAGCATCGCGACGGACGCTGGCTGTTCGGCGTCGGGGCCGTCACCGCCAGCGCGATCTGGTTCTTCAGCCTCGGCCTGGGCGCACGCCGGTTGGCCGGGTGGTTCGCGACCCCGACGACGTGGCGCATCCTCGACGGCGTGATCGCGGTCGCGATGGTCGGGCTCGGGCTGTCGCTGGCGTTCACCTGACACCGCTGACTTCATACCCGCCGGAGCGGGTATGAAGAGGTGATGACGATGCGCTCCACCTCCCGCAAGACCGTGTTCATCACCGGCGCCGCCGCCGGCATCGGCCGCGCCACCGCGCTGACGTTCGCCCGCAACGGATACGTCGTCGGGGGATACGACATCGACGAGGTCGGGCTCAAATCACTGGCCGACGAGATCGAGCGGTCGGGCGGTGTCGCGCACACCGGCCACCTCGACGTCACCGACCCCGACGAGATGGCCACGCGGGTGCGAGAGTTCGCCGAGGCCGCCGGCGATCGGCTCGACGTGATGATCAACAACGCGGGGATCCTGCGCGCAGGCCGCTTCGAGGAGATGGACATCGCCGGACACCACAAGGAGATCGACATCAATGTGAAGGGTGTCGTCAACGGCCTCTACGCGGCGTTTCCCTACCTGCGCAAGACGCGCAACTCCGTCGTCGTGAACCTCTCCTCGGCGTCCGCCATCTACGGGCAGGCCGAGCTCGCCAACTACAGCGCGACGAAATTCTTCGTCCGCGGAATCACCGAGGCGCTCGACATCGAATGGAACCGTTATGGCATCCGCGTCATCGCGATGTGGCCGCTGTACGTGCAGACCGCGATGACCCACGACATCAAGACCGGTACGACGGACTCGCTCGGCATCCGGCTCACGGCCCAGGACATCGCCGATGCGATCGTCGAGGCCATCGAACCGGCGCGGCTTCGACGCCTGATCCATCAGGTGCACTTCCCGGTCGGAACGCAGACCAAGGTGATGACCATCGCTTCCCGGTTCTCGCCGGGTTGGCTGACCCGGTACGCCAACAAGAAGCTGTCGCACTCCTGATCACCACCGTCATCTGCGGAGTTTCGATTCGCGCTGATCTCAACGGGTGACCACGCGCGGTGCCCGACGTACGTTCCGCGCATGAACGAGGACTGGCTCGCCGTCATTGTCGGCCTTTCGCTGCTCGCACTCGTCCTGGTGGGCGCGATTCCGGGAAGCGTGATCCCGTGACCGACCAGGCAACCACCACGACGAAGCCGCAGACCGCGGGGGTCGGCTTCGCCGTCGCCGGGGTGCTGGTGGTGCTCGCGCTGGGCGCCGTGACGCGGTTCCTGGAAACACAGGTGCCGCAGTGGGCCGACGGCACGGCGTTCGAGGGCGTCGCCAAGTCCATCGAATTCCCGGTCTACGCCATCGCTTTGGGCCTTCTCGGCAACTTCGTGTTGTCACGGCTGGCCCTGCGCGATGCGCTGGCGCGCGGGTTCCGCACCGAGTTCTTCATCAAGACGGGCCTGGTTCTGCTCGGCGCGTCGATCAACCTCAAGGTGCTCGTCACCGCGGCGGGCCCGGCGATCATCCAGGCGCTGCTGCTGATCTCGATCGTGTTCGGCTTCACCTGGTGGCTCGGCGGTGTGCTGCGGCTCGAGGACAAACTGCGGGCGCTTCTCGCGTCGGCGGTGTCGATCTGCGGGGTGAGCGCGGCGATCGCAGCCGCAGGCGCCGTGCAGGCCAAGCGCGAACAGCTCGCCTACGCGGCCTCGCTGGTGATCGCGTTCGCATTGCCGTCGATTTTCCTGTTGCCCTGGCTCGCAGACGTTTTCAACCTGTCCGATGCGGTGGCCGGCGCCTGGATCGGCGGCAACATCGACACCACCGCCGCCGTCGCCGCGTCCGGAGCCATCGCCGGCGAAGACGCGCTGCAGATCGCGACGATCGTCAAGACCACGCAGAACGCGTTGATCGGCATCGTCGCGATCGCGCTGACCGCCTACTTCGCGCTGAAGGTCGAACGCAAGTCCGCGGCGGAGGCCAGGCCGTCACTCGGGCAGTTCTGGGAGCGCTTCCCCAAGTTCGTGCTCGGTTTCATCGCCGCGTCGATCATCGGCACGCTGTATCTGGCCTGGGGTGGGAACAAGTCGGCGATCAGCACCGTCAACGACCTGCGGACCTGGTTCCTGATCTTCGCGTTCGTCGCGATCGGCCTGGAGTTCTCGCTCAAGGGGCTCAAGGAGGCCGGTTGGCGCCCGGTCGCGCTGTTCGCCTCGGCGACCGTGGTGAACATCGTCGTCGCGCTCGGCCTCGCCGCCGCGTTGTTCGGGAACTTCCAGGTCGGTTAGCTACGCTCGCCGGGTGGCCAAGGGGCTGAGTCGACGAGGCTTCCTGACGGTGACGGCGGGCGCGGCGCTCGTCACCGCGGGGTTCACGGCCGGGTGCGGTTCGGACAAGCCCGGCGCCGTGGCCCGAGACGGCTCGGTCACCGTCAAGCACGTCTTCGGCGAGACCAAGATCCCCGCACCCCCCAAGCGGGTGGTCAGCGCGGGGCTGACCGAACAAGACGACCTGCTCGCGCTCGACGTCGTACCGATCGCGGTGACCGAATGGTTCGGCGGAGAACCGTTCGCGGTATGGCCCTGGGCGCGACCGAAACTGGGATCCGCGCAGCCCACCGTGCTCAGCCTCGCCGACGGCATCCAGGTCGATCAGATCGCGGCCTTGAAACCCGACCTGATCGTCGCCACCAACGCCGGGCTCGACTCCGACACCTACTCGAGGCTGTCCGAGATCGCGCCGACGGTCGCGCAGTCGGGGACGGAGGCATTCTTCGAACCGTGGAAGGACCAGGCCACCACCGTCGGTCAGGCCGTCTTCAAACACGACGAGATGCAGGCGCTGATCGCCGGCGTCGGCGACAAGTTCATCGCGGTGTCCGAGGGCAATCCCGGATTCGCCGGCAGGACGGCGGCGCTGTTGCGCGGTCATCTGGCCGACGGGAAACCGCAGAGCCTGACGCCTTCATGGCGCGCCGAGTTCCTCACGGCGATGGGTCTGCAGGTCGTCGAGGGTCTCGACGCCGACGTGCTGATCTGGGCCACCGAGTCAGACGAGGAACAGGCCGCGCTGCTGGCCGACCCGGAGGTTGCGGGGCGCGGAAAGGCCAACATCTTCACAGGCAAGGAGCTCGCCGGGGCGATCGCGTTCGCCTCCCCGCTGTCCTATCCCCTGGTGGCCGACCAGTTGCCGCCGCGCATCGTCGCCGCCCTGGCCTGACGACGTCCGCGAACGTGCGCTCAGTGCGAAATACGCGCCCGGTTTTCGCGCTGAGTGCACGCTCGGCGATGGAAAGAAGCGACCCTGAGAGGATTGCGGGGTGACCGCCGACGTCGAGACCGAGCACCGCGGGTTCGCGACCACGGGATCGGCGTACTACCCGACGCTGGTCGCGGTGTTCACCGGCCTGGTGCTGATCTCCAACGTGGCGGCCACCAAGGGCATCGCGTTCGGCCCGCTCATCGGGGACTGGTCGCTGATCACCGACGGTGGCTTCGTCGTCTTCCCGCTGACCTACGTGATCGGCGACGTGTTGTCGGAGGTCTACGGATTCAAGGCCACCCGGCGCGCCATCTACATCGCGTTCGTGATGGAGGCGCTCGCCGCGTTCACGTTCTGGCTCACCGCCGTGCTGCCGCCCGCCGACTTCTACACCAATCAGGCGGCGTTCGAGGCGGTGATGAAGCCGTTCACGCTGTAGGTCGTCGCGGGCCTGGCCGGGTTCCTCGTCGGCCAGACGCTCAACGCGTGGGTCGTCGTCAAGATCAAACAGCGGGTGGGCGAGAAGCAGCTGTGGGCTCGGCTGATCGGGTCCACCGTCGTCGGGGAGTTCGCCGACACCCTGGTGTTCTGCAGCATCGCCGCCGCCGCCATCGGGATCAACACGTGGCGCGACTTCATCACGTATGTCGCGGTCGGGTGGGTCTACAAGACGGCGGTGGAGGTGGTCGTGCTGCCCGTGACGTACCGGGTGATCGCGTTCATCAAGCGGCGTGAACCGACGTATCGGCCCGCCACTTGAGGCATCGCTAAAACTCCTCTGGCAAGGCTCACAGAGCAGGCGTATTGCTAGCTACTCGCGGGTAATTTCGAGGCATGACCGTGACAGCCGAAAAGGAACATGACGTGCGGGGCACCGGCGCCATTCCGATCAGCGACTACGGAGACCAGGCGCTGCTGCTCGAGCTCGAGACCACCGCCGAAGTGCTGGCGTGGGCCGACGCGATCCGCAAGGCCGACCTGCCCGGCGTCCTCGACATCGTGCCTGCCGCCCGCACCGTGTTGCTCAAACTCGACGGCCCCCGTTATCAGGCGCCGACCCGCCAACGCCTCGGCGGCCTGCGGACCGACGTCGACCCGGAGGCCGAGCTGACGCCGCCCGCCGACGGCCGCGCCGACCTCACCATCGACGTCGTCTACGACGGGCCCGACCTCGACGAGGTGGCCCGACTGACCGGGCTCAGTCGCGACGAGGTGGTCGCCGCGCACACCGGCAGCCTGTGGCGGGTCGGGTTCGGCGGGTTCGCACCGGGTTTCGCCTACCTCGTCGGCGGCGATCGCCGACTCGAGGTGCCGCGGCGGTCCGAGCCGCGCACCAAGGTGCCGGCGGGCTCCGTCGGTCTGGCAGGTGAGTTCAGCGGCGTCTATCCGCGGGAGTCCCCGGGTGGCTGGCAGCTGATCGGGCGCACCTCTGCGGTGCTGTGGGACATCACCCGGGAGAACCCGGCGCTGCTGACGGCCGGCATGTGGATCCAGTTCCGGGCGGTCGAGTCATGACGACGCTCGAGATCCTGCGCTCCGGTCCGCTCGCGCTCGTCGAAGACCTGGGCCGTCCCGGATTGGCGCACATGGGGGTGGGCCGCTCCGGTGCCGCCGATCGACGCTCGCACACATTGGCCAACCGGCTGGTGGCCAACCCCGGCGATCGGGCCACCATCGAAGTGACGTTCGGCGGGTTGTCGGCGCGGGTCCGCGGCGGCGATATCGCGATCGCTGTCACCGGGGCCGATACCGACCCGTCCGTCGACGGGATTGTGTTCGGCACCAACAGCATTCACTACGCGCGCGACGGTGAGGTGATCTCGTTGGGCGCGCCGCGTTCCGGCCTTCGCACGTATCTGGCGGTGCGGGGCGGCATCGACGTCGAGCCGGTGCTCGGCTCCCGGTCGTACGACGTGATGTCGGCGATCGGGCCCCAGCCGCTGCAGCCGGGCGATGTGTTGCCCGTCGGCGACCACACCGAGGACTTCCCCGAGCTCGACCAGGCGCCGGTCGCGGCGATCGAGGACGACGTGCTCGAGCTGACCGTGGTGCCCGGGCCCCGCGATGACTGGTTCGTCGATCCGGATGTGTTGATCCGCACCAACTGGCAGGCGACCAACAAGAGCGACCGGGTGGGCATGCGGCTGGTCGGAATGCCGCTGGAGTACCGGTGGCCGGACCGGCAGCTTGCCAGCGAGGGCGCCACCCGCGGCGCAATTCAGGTGCCGCCGAACGGTTTTCCGGTCATCCTCGGACCCGACCACCCCGTGACGGGCGGATACCCGGTGATCGGCGTGGTGGCCGACGAGGACATCGACAAGGTCGCCCAGGTACGTCCCGGACAGACCGTGCGGATGCATTGGTCGCGGCCGCGCCGACCGTTCGGGGACCGTTAGTCACACCGCGCTGGTAGAAAAGCAGTGTGCATGTTCAGGATCCTCTCGTTCCCGTCGTGCGCATCCACAGCGCACGGCTGATCCACACTTCCGACCTCGATCCGGAGACCCGCGAGGACGCCAAACGCATGGTGATCGACGCCTTCGAGGGCGAGTTCACCGAGGTCGACTGGGAGCACTCGCTCGGCGGCATGCACGCGATGATCTTCGATCACGGCGCGCTGATCGCACACGCGGCGGTGGTGCAACGGCGGCTGCTCTACCGCAACACCGCGCTGCGGTGCGGTTACGTCGAAGCGGTCGCGGTGCGCGAGGACTGGCGCGGGCAAGGTCTGGCCCGCGCCGTGATGGACGCGGCCGAGCAGGTGATCCGCGGCGCGTATCAACTGGGCGCCCTCAGCGCGACGGAGGCCGGCAGGCCCATCTACATCGCGCGCGGGTGGCTGCCGTGGCGCGGTCCGACGTCCGTGCTCGCGCCGGCCGGGCTGACCCGAACTCCTGACGACGACAACGCGCTGTTCGTTCTGCCGGTCAGCATCGAGCTCGACACCGCCGGCGAAATCACCTGCGATTGGCGCGAGGGCGACGTCTGGTGAGACTCACACCTCGATTCAACGCGGGGTGAGGTGAAGTTCACGGCGGGGTCATCGCACGGCACGTTGACGCAATAACGCCTCGTTAACGTGCGATTCATGAATGGGTGCATGCCGCGCGCGGTGCCGACACGCCTCCGAAATGGCCAAGTAATCGCTTGGAAACATGCGCTGCCTACACAGGTCCCATGACTGAGCCCGACTGGGCGCCGCTGACCGGGTTCCGGGTGGCCGTGACCTCCGCCCGGCGTGCCGACGAGCTGAGCGCGTTGCTGCGCCGCCGCGGCGCGACGGTCACCAGCGCGGCGGCGATCCAGATGGTGCCGTTGCCCGACGACGACGAGTTGCGTGCGCACACCGAAGCCCTGATCGACGTGCCGCCGAACATCGTGATCGCCACGACCGGGATCGGATTCCGCGGCTGGATCGCGGCGGCCGACGGCTGGGGGCTGGCCGGCGACCTGACCGCCGCGCTCGCGAAGGCGCGCGTGGTGTCCCGCGGACCCAAGGCGACCGGTGCGCTGCGCGCGGCCGGACTGCCCGAGGAGTGGTCGCCGGACTCGGAGTCGTCGCGCGAACTGCTGCACTACCTCGTCGAGGGCGGAATCGCCGGGCAGCGCATCGCGGTGCAGTTGCACGGGGCCACCGAGGAGTGGGACCCGTTCCCGGAGTTCCTCGACGAGTTGCGCGCCGCCGGTGCCGAGGTCGTACCGATCCGGGTGTACCGGTGGCACCCGGCGCCGCACAACGGCGAATTCGATCAGCTGGTGGCGGGCATCGCCGACGAGAAGTTCGACGCGGTGAGCTTCACCTCGGCGCCCGCGGTCGCATCCGTTCTGCTGCGGGCCAGGGAGATGGGCCTGGAGAACCGGGTGCTCGCCGCCTTCCGCCGCGACGTCCACGCCATGTGCGTCGGCCCCGTGACCGCGCGCCCCCTGGTTCGGCTGGGCGTCCCCACCTCGGCGCCCGAACGAATGCGGTTGGGCGCCTTGGCCCGTCACATCACCGACGAACTGCCGCTGCTGTGTTCGAGGACCATCCGCGTGGCGGGGCACCTGCTGGAGATCCGCGGCACCTGTGTTCTGGTCGACGGGGCCGTCAAGCCCGTGTCGCCGGCGGGGATGGCAACGATTCGCGCGCTCGCCCACCGGCCGGGAGCCGTGGTGTCGCGCACCGACCTGCTGCGTGCCCTGCCGGGCACCGGCACTGACACCCACGCCGTCGAGACGGCCGTCCTGCGACTCCGAACGGCGTTGGGCGACAAGAACATCGTGTCGACGGTGGTGAAGCGCGGTTACCGCCTGGCCGTGGAGGACAGTCTGGCGCACGCGCAATGAGCTATCTGTTGGTGGCGCACGGCACCCGCAAGCAGAGCGGTGTCGAGCTGATCGGAGGTCTCGCCGACCGGGTGTCGATGGCGCTCGGCGGCCGGGTGCACGTGGCGTTCGTCGACGTCCTCGGCCCGACGCCGAGCGAGGTGCTGCAGACGCTGCCCGACCGGACGATCCTGGTGCCGGCCTTCCTGTCGCGTGGGTATCACGCCAACACCGACATCCCCGCGCACGTCGCGGCCAGCGGACATCTCGGCGTTACCGTGACCGAGGCGCTGGGACCCAGCCCGCAGCTGACACGGGTGCTGATGGACCGGCTGATCGAGTGTGGTTGGCGGCCGGGCGATTCCGTGGTGTTGGCCGCCGCGGGCACGTCCGATGCGGGCGCATTGTCGGACCTGCGCCAGATGTCGGCGCTGCTGTCGGCGGTGATCGGCGATCGGGTCGAGCTGGCGTACGCCGCCACCGGCGAGCCGCGCGTGGCCTGCGCGGTCGAACGACTGCGCCGCGAGGGCGCCCGGCGGGTGGTCGTGGCTTCGTATCTGTTGGCCGAAGGGCTTTTTCAGGATCGTCTGCGCGACAGCGGCGCGGACGCGGTGGCCGACCCGCTCGGCACACATCCCGCGATGGTGCGGTTGATCACCAACCGATTCCGCCGAGCCCGCGTGCCGCTGGCGGCCTGAGTCTTTCGCGAGCAGAACTAACCGCGGACTTCGACCTGACCGTCGGGGGTGAGGCGCGTCTCGTAGACGGGCAGCGACACGTCGGGGTCGTCGAGACACACACCGTCGTCGAGCGCGAAGGCTTGCTTCTTGATCGGCGACTGCACGGTCGGGCGGCCGGCACGATCGCCGACGATGCCGCGTGACATCACCGCCGCCCCGGAGAACGGGTCGATGTTGCCGACGGCATGCAGCGACCCGTCGTCCAGGCGGAACAGCGCCGCCTGGGTGCCGTCGGCGAGCAGCACGCCGACGCCGCGGTTCGGAATCAGGAAGTCGTATCTGCAGGCCGTGGTCCAGACCTGAATCTCGTTGAGCAGTGTCATTTCTGCGGCACCTTCGGCATTCCGATGGACACGGGCACCTTACGGCCGGACCGCTCGGTGAATTCGACAGTGGGATCGGCGACTTCGGGGGCGTTGACGAAGGACACGAAGCGCGACAGCTTGTCCGGGTCCTCGAGCACGCCCTTCCATTCGCACGCATAGCCCTCGACGTGGCGGGCCATCGCGGCCTCGAATTCGGCGGCCAGGCCCAGCGAGTCGTTGCACACGACGTCGCGCAGATGATCCAGGCCAGTCTTACCGGGGAAGTCCATCGCCTCCAGCCACGGCGCGGTGCGCTGCAGTCGGTCGGCGGTGCGGATGTAGAACATCAGGAACCGGTCGATGTAGCGGATCAGCGTCTCGTCGTCGAGGTCTCCGGCCAGCAGTTGCGCGTGCCGCGGCGACATTCCGCCGTTGCCACACACATACAGGTTCCATCCCTGTTCGGTGGCGATGACGCCGACGTCCTTGCTCTGCGCCTCCGCGCACTCGCGCGCGCAGCCCGACACCGCCATCTTGATCTTGTGTGGGGCGCGCAGCCCGCGGTAGCGCGACTCGATTCGGACGGCCATATCGACGGAGTCTTGTTGTCCGTAGCGGCACCACGTGCTGCCCACGCAGCTCTTCACGGTGCGCAACGCCTTGCCGTAGGCGTGGCCGGACTCCATCCCGCCCTCGACGAGGCGACGCCAGATCTCCGGGAGCTGGTCGACGCGCGCGCCGAACATGTCGATGCGCTGACCGCCGGTGATCTTCGTGTATAGGCCGAAGTCCCTGGCGATTTCGCCGATCAGGATCAGCTGCTCGGGGGTGATCTCACCGCCGGGTGAGCGCGGCACGACCGAGTAGCTGCCGTTCTTCTGGATGTTGGCCAGGAAGTGGTCGTTGGAGTCCTGCAGCGACGCCTGTTCCCCGTCCAGGATGTGATCGCTGCTCGTGGATGCGAGGATCGACGCCACCACCGGTTTGCAGATGTCGCAACCCTTTCCGGTGCCGAAGCGTTCGATCAGCCCCGAGAACGTGCGGATCTCGGTGGCGCTGATGATCTCGAACAGCTCGGCGCGGGACTGGGAGAAGTGCTCGCACAGCGCCTTGGACTGTTCGACGCCTTCGGCCTCCAGCAGTTGCTTGAGCAGTGGCACACACGAACCACACGAAGTGCCCGCGAGCGTGCACTTCTTCAGGCCGGGCACATCGCTGCAGCCCCCGCCGATGGCTTCCTTCAGGTCACCCTTGGTGACGTTGTTGCACGAGCAGATCTGGGCGATGTCGGGCAGCGCTCCGACGCCCAATCCCGCTGCACCGCCATCGGATGCAGGTGCGATCAGCGAGAGCGGGTCACCAGGCAACTCGCTGGCGACCATCGGGCGCAGCACACCGTAGGCCGAGGCGTCGCCGACCAGAATGCCGCCCAGCAGGGTTTTGGCGTCATCGGAGAGCACGAGCTTCGCGTAAGTCTGCTTGACCGGATCGTTGACCACGACGTCGAGGCAGTTGGGGGTGCGGCCCTGGGCGTCGCCAAAGCTGGCCACATCCACGCCGAGCAGCTTGAGCTTGGTCGACATATCGGCTTCGGGGAACTCGGCCGCACCGCCGAGCAGGCGATCGGCGACCACCTCCGCGCTGGTGTAACCGGGGCCGACCAGGCCGTAGCAGCGGCCCTCGATCGCGGCGACCTCGCCGATGGCGTAGATGTCGGGATCACTTGTGAGGCAGGACAGATCGGTGAGGACGCCGCCGCGTTGAGCGATGTCCAGGCCGGCCTCGCGGGCGAGTTCGTCGCGGGGACGGACACCGGCGGCGAAAACGACCACGCCGGTGTCGATGTGACTCCCGTCGTTGAGCGACAACCGCACCGAGTCGTCCTGTTCGGATTTGCGCAACGGCTTGTTGCGTTGCACCGGCGCGATGCTCTCGGTACCGACGCCGGTGTGCACGTCGATCCCGAGGGTCTTGATCATCCGGCTGAGCAGCGCGCCCCCGGCTTCGTCGAGCTGCGCCGCCATCAGATGCGGCGCCATCTCCACGACGTGGGTCTTCAATCCGAACGCGCGCAACGCGTTCGCCGCCTCCAAGCCGAGCAGACCGCCACCGATCACGACGCCGACCGGCGTTTTGGAGCCGAGCGCCGTATCCGCACCGGCGCGGATCGCGTCGAGGTCGTCGAGGGTGCGGTAGACGTGGCAGACCGGGAGGTCGCGGCCCGGCACGGGCGGCACGAACGCATACGACCCGGTCGCCAGGACCAGGACGTCGTACGGCACCTGGGCACCGTCGGCGGTCTGCACCGCCTTCGCCGTCCGATCGATCGCGGTCACCCGCGTGCCCAGCCGCAGCTCGACCAGATCATCATCCGGGTAGTCATTTCCCGCGAGCGATAGCCGGCCGCGGTCCCAGTGTTCGGTGTATCCGGTGAGCCCGACCCGGTCGTAGGCGGCATCTGTCTCCTCGGCGAGGATCGTCACCCGCCATCCGCCGTCGGCGTCGCGCGACCGCAGCGCCTCGACGAACCGGTGACCGACCATGCCGTGGCCGACCACCACCACGTTTCTCGTTGACCGCATGCCGCCGACGCTAAGCAGCCGATATTGCCGCAATGTCGCCTCGTGTGAAGCACCGATCACGGTGTGCTCACATTCGCCGACGCCCGCTGTGAGACCGGCGTTGGGCTTCGCCAACAGCGAACGGCCGCCGGGAACATGAGCGTAGTCGACTCAAGTTTTTATTGGGTGAGCGACCGGCAGCGGGCCGGTCCGAAACAACGAGGAGGACAGTATGAGCACGTTGGCATTGCGGACTCGTCCCGCGTGGGATCTGGACCGGTGGGTACGCGACTTCTTCGGCCCCGCGACCGCAGAGAGCTGGGCCACGGGGGCGTTCACCCCCGCCGCGGAGATCGTCAGGGACGGCGATGACGCGCTCGTCCGCGTCGAGCTCCCCGGCCTCGACGTCGAGAAGGATGTGAACGTCGAGGTCGACCGCGGCTACCTCGTCATCCACGGTGAACGTCGGGACGAGCGGTCGGAAGACAAGGACGGTCGCACGCTGCGAGAAGTGCGATACGGGTCGTTCCGTCGATCGTTTCGGCTCCCCGAGCACGTCACCGGCCAGGACATCAAGGCCGATTACGACGCGGGGGTGCTGACCGTGCGGATCGCCAATGCCCACAAGGGCCCCGAGACGCAGCGCATCGCGATCGAAGCCAAGAAGTAACCAGTCCGACACCGAGCCGGTGGACCTCGAGGTCCACCGGCTTCGTCGTATCAGCCCTGGGTCGGAGTCGAGGTCGGCTCCGGCGGCTCGGGCGCCCTGACCTCCGGCGGCGGCTCGGGCGCCCTGACCTCCGTGGTCTCCACGCTGGGCATCGTGTAGCTGGGCGTGGTCGTCGTTGTGGTGGTGTACGTCAACGGAATCGACGTGGCGGCGGGTGGCGGCACGGTCGCGGGAACCCTGGCGGCGTCGGACGTGCGCAGCACCGCGTAGATCAGGATCGCGACGAGCACGGCCGCGACCACGCCGGCGGCCATGACCAGCGACTGGTCGTCCTGCCAGTTCAGATCGTCGTCGGACACGTCGCCTCTCTAGACCCAGCGCTGCAGCATTTCTTTGGCCCGCGCCGACAGCGCGCGCTGCAGGAACGGCCCGAAACTAACCCGCGCCACGCCGAGCGGCCCGAACGACGCGGGGTCGTCCTGGTCGGGCAGCCCGATCGCGTTGACCGGAAGAGGTAGTTCAGATGTCAAGCGCCGCAACGTATCCGGTTCATGGCGACCGACCGGGTAGAGCACGTCGGCACCCGCAGCGGCCGCCTCGGTCAGCCGGGCGATCGCGCGGTCGACCCGATCGGACTCGTCGCCGTCCTGGCGCAGGAACAAGTCGGTGCGCGCATTGATGACGACGTGCACGCCGGTCGCATCGGCCGCTTCGCGAAGCGCGCCGACCAGTTCGGCGTGTTCGCTCGTCGAGCGCAACCGGCCGTCCTCGCTGTGCACGGTGTCCTCGATGTTGAACCCGACCGCGCCGGCCTCGAGCAGACCGTCGATGAGCCGCGCCGGTGGCTGGGCGTAGCCGGATTCGAGGTCGACCGACACCGGCACGTCGACCGCCGCGGTGATCTGTTTGACGCGGGCGACCACATCATCGAACGACATGCCTTCGCCGTCGGACTTGCCCACGGAATCGGCGAGCGGATGGCTTCCGACAGTCAGCGCAGCAAATCCCTCGTCGACCGCGAGCCGGGCCGACCAGGCGTCCCAGACGGTCGGCAAGATGACCGGGTTGCCCGGTTGGTGCAATGCCAGCAGGGCGTCGGCCCGCTCTTTGAGGACCTGGTCGGGCATCGGGCCGTCTCCTTCGGTTTGACGTGATCCGTCTCACGGTGCACTGCATGATGTAGCTAGCATCGGGTGTCGTACTGTGATGCCTGACACCCTTCAGCCCAAGGAGGTCAATTGTCCAGCACTACCGAACTTGCCGAGCTGCACGAGCTAATCGGACGGCTCCGGCGGTGCGTGACGTCGCTGGCGTCGAGGTACGGGGACACCCCGGCGACGCGTCGGATCGTCAACGACGCCGAACGCCTCCTCAACGACATCGACCGTCTCGACATTGACGCCGAAGAGCTGGAGCTGGCCCGAGGCGTGGTGCAGACCCACGCCGGAGACCGCATCCCGATCCCGGACACTCAGTACGACACCGATTTCTGGCGCGGTGTCGACGACGAAGGGCTCGGCGGCGTCCGCTGATGCGGCCAACCGAGTAACCGGGACAACTCAACACCGAAAGGCAACAGTGAGCGCACCCACCGCCGACCGCAAGGCGACCGGCGTCTTTTCGCCGAGCCGTGCCGAGATTCCGCAACGCACCCTGCGCACCGACCGGTGGTGGCAGTCACCGCTGATCGTGAACCTGGGGTTCGCCGCGTTCATCATCTACGCGACGGTGCGCGCGTTCCTGCAGAACAACTACTGGGTCGCGGAGTATCACTACCTGACGCCGTTCTACTCGCCGTGCTTCGTCAAGTGGAACGAGGCGACGCAGAGCGGATGCATCCCGGAGGCCAGTCATTTCGGCCAGTTCCTGCCAGACGTGTGGTGGCTGCCCTACGCGGCGGTGTCGTTGCCGTTCCTGCTGCTGTTCCGGCTCACCTGCTACTACTACCGCGGCGCCTACTACCGGTCGGTGTGGCAGTCGCCGACGGCTTGTGCGGTGCCGGAGCCCAGGGCGCACTACACGGGCGAGACGCGGCTGCCGCTGGTCATCCAGAACACGCACCGCTACTTCTTCTACATCGCGGTACTCATCTCGCTCGTCAACACCTACGACGCGATCACGGCGTTCCGCTCGCCGTCCGGTTTCGGATTCGGTTTGGGCAACGTGATTCTCGTCGTCAACGTGCTGCTGCTGTGGACGTACACGGTGTCGTGCCACTCCTGCCGTCACGTCGTCGGCGGACGGCTCAAGCATTTCTCGAAACACCCTGTCCGGTACTGGATGTGGACCCAGGTGAGCAGGCTGAACACCCGGCACAAGACCTACGCCTGGATCACGCTCGGCACGCTGATGCTCACCGACTTCTACATCATGCTGGTGGCCAGCGGGACCATCTCTGACCTGAGATTCATTGGCTGACGCCCTAATTCGATCGGTAGTGAGGTTTATTTAATGGCGGAATCTGATGCTCTTCGCGCGAGCGGCTCATCGGAACCTGATGCTCTTCGCGCAAGCGGCTCATCGGAACCTGATGCTCTTCGCGCAAGCGGCTCATCGGAGATAGAGCGGCACTCCTACGACGTCGTCGTGATCGGTGCCGGCGGCGCGGGTCTGCGCGCGGTCATCGAGGCGCGCGAACGCGGCCTGAAGGTCGCGGTGATCACGAAGTCGTTGTTCGGCAAGGCCCACACGGTGATGGCCGAGGGCGGCTGCGCCGCGGCGATGGGTAACGCGAACCCCAAGGACAACTGGCAGGTCCACTTCAAGGACACCATGCGCGGCGGGAAGTTCCTCAACAACTGGCGTATGGCCGAGTTGCACGCCAAGGAAGCCCCGGACCGGGTGTGGGAGCTGGAGACCTATGGCGCGCTGTTCGACCGCACCAAGGACGGAAAGATCAGCCAGCGCAACTTCGGTGGGCACACCTATCCGCGGCTGGCGCACGTCGGCGACCGGACCGGCCTCGAGATCATCCGCACCCTGCAGCAGAAGATCGTCTCCCTGCAGCAGGAGGACAAGGAGGAGTTCGGCGACTACGAAGCTCGCATCCGCGTCTTCCACGAGTGCACGGTCACCGATCTGATCAAGGAGGGCGATCGGATCGCGGGCGCGCTCGGCTACTACCGCGAGGGCGGCAACTTCGTCCTGTTCGAGACCCCGGCGGTGGTGCTGGCCACCGGCGGCATCGGCAAGTCGTACAAGGTGACGTCGAACTCCTGGGAGTACACCGGAGATGGTCACGCGCTGGCGCTGCGCGCCGGCGCGACGCTGATCAACATGGAGTTCGTCCAGTTCCACCCGACCGGCATGGTCTGGCCGCCCAGCGTCAAGGGCATCCTGGTCACCGAGGGTGTGCGCGGCGACGGCGGAGTGCTGAAGAACTCCGAGGGCAACCGCTTCATGTTCGACTACATCCCCGCGGTGTTCAAAGGCCAGTACGCCGAGAGCATCGAGGAAGCCGACCAGTGGCTCAAGGACAACGACTCCGCGCGCCGCACCCCGGACCTGCTGCCGCGCGATGAGGTGGCCCGCGCGATCAACTCCGAGGTGAAGGCCGACCGCGGCACCCCGCACGGCGGCGTCTACCTCGACATCGCCTCGCGCCTGCCCGCCGAGGAGATCAAGCGCCGGCTGCCGTCGATGTATCACCAGTTCATGGAGCTCGCCGAAGTCGACATCACCAAGGAGCCCATGGAGGTCGGGCCGACGTGCCACTACGTCATGGGCGGCATCGAGGTCGACCCCGACACGGGCGCGGCCAAGACGCCGGGACTGTTCGCCGCGGGTGAGTGCTCCGGCGGCATGCACGGCTCGAACCGGCTGGGCGGCAACTCACTGTCGGACCTGTTGGTGTTCGGCCGGCGCGCGGGAATGGGCGCGGCCGATTACGTGAGCGCGCTCGTTGACCGGCCGAAGGTCTCCGACACCGCGGTCGACGAATCGACGAAGTTGGCGCTGCACCCGTTCGAGGGGCCGTCCAACGGCGACGCCGCCGAGAATCCGTACACCCTGCAACTGGATCTGCAGGACACGATGAACAGCCTGGTCGGCATCATCCGGAAGGCCGAAGAGGTCACCGAGGCCATCGACAAACTCAAGGAGCTGCGCGAGCGGTACAAGAAGGTCCGGGTCGAGGGTGGTCGGCACTTCAACCCCGGCTGGCATCTGGCGCTCGACCTGCGCAACATGATCCTGGTCAGCGAGTGCATCGCCAAGGCGGCGCTGGAGCGCACCGAGAGCCGTGGCGGGCACACCCGCGACGACTATCCGTCGATGGATTCCAAGTGGCGCAAGACGCTGCTGGTATGCCGGGCCGAAGGTGAAACCGTCGTCCCCGACATCAGCATCACCCCGCAGGACCAGGTGCCCATGCGCGACGACCTGCTGGAGCTGATCGACATCGAAGAGTTGGAGAAGTACTTCACCACCGAAGAACTCGCCAACCACACGTCTAGGAGAGACGCATGAGCTACCAGGCACAGATGCGGGTGTGGCGTGGCGACGACAACGACGGCGCGCTGCAGGACTTCTCGGTGGAGGTCAACGAGGGCGAGGTTGTCCTCGACATCATCCACCGGCTGCAGCAGACCCAGGCCGGCGATCTGGCCGTGCGGTGGAACTGCAAGGCCGGCAAGTGCGGGTCCTGCTCGGCGGAGATCAACGGCAGGCCACGGCTGCTGTGCATGACGCGGATGTCGACCTTCGACGAGAACGAGGTCATCACCGTCACCCCGCTGCGCACCTTCCCGGTGATCCGCGACCTGGTCACCGATGTGTCGTTCAACTATCAGAAGGCCCGGGAGATCCCGGCGTTCACGCCGCCGAAGGATCTGCAGCCCGGCGAGTACCGGATGGCGCAGGAAGACGTCAACCGGTCACAGGAGTTCCGCAAGTGCATCGAGTGCTTCCTGTGCCAGAACGTCTGCCACGTGATCCGCGATCACGAGGAGAACAAAGAGGCGTTCGCCGGCCCGCGGTTCCTGATGCGTCAGGCCGAACTGGACATGCATCCGCTCGACGTGCACGCGCGGCGTGCAGAGGACGCGCAGGAAGTGCACGGCCTGGGCTACTGCAACATCACCAAGTGCTGCACCGAGGTCTGCCCCGAGCACATCAAGATCACCGACAACGCGCTGATCCCGATGAAGGAGCGGGCGGCCGACCGGAAGTACGACCCGGTGGTGTGGCTCGGCGACAAGCTTTTCCGGCGACGGTAGGAGCCGGAACAAACAGCCTGAGCCGGCGACGGTAGGAGCCGGAACAAAAAGCCTGAGCCGGCGACGGTAGGAGCCGGAACAAAAAGCCTGAGCCGGCGACGGTAGGAGCCGGAAGCGCAGGACACCCCACGCTCACGATTCCGCAGGTACCCTGCGGGTAAGCGGCCAATCAACGACGAAAGGTTGCAATCGTGACACTTCGACACCCGCACAGCATCAACGACATTCGTACCGCGATCCGCGAGCTCAGCACCCGCGCGGCTCTGGCCCGCAAGGAAGGCCGCGCCGCCGACGCCGACGAACTAGAGCGACGGGTGGCCAGGTATCGCGACGAGCTCAGCGAGCGGCCCTGATCTGAGCTCTTCGGTGCGCTTCCGGTCGCTGAGAGATCGGTTGCGCACCGAGATCACCCGTTGCCGAGGCGGCGGAACGTGCTGCGGTGGAACACGATCGGCGCGACGTCGGCGTGCACCGTGATGTCGCTGACCCGCAGGATCACGATCGTATGATCGCCCGCGGGGACCAGCTGCTCGATCGCGCTCTCCAGCCATACCGCGGTGCCGTCGACGAAGACCGCGCCCGATTCGCGCGACACCGTCGCCAGGCCGGCGAACCGGTCGCCGGTCTTGGCGGCCAGGGTCCGCGCGGCTTCGTCGTGGGCCTCCCCCAGCACGCTGATCCCGAGCGACGGAAGATCCTTGAGCTTGGGCCAGGTCTCGGAGGTGTTCTGGACACAGAACGACACCAGCGGCGGGTCGAGCGAGACCGGAACGAACGTGCTGGCCGCCAGCCCGACCCTGGTGCCGTCCACCTCCGCGGCGATCGCGATGACACCGGACGGGAAGTGCCCGAACGCTTCGCGCAGTGTCGCCGGGCTGAGATCAGTTGCGCTCATATCCCGTCCATCTTCACACGCGCCCGCAATCAGCGGCCACGCCCGGACCACCCAGCGGACCGTCATCGACCGTGGCCGCGGCGGCGGTGGAGGTCGGAATCGTCGTGAGCGCAACCGGTAACGTGACGCCCATGCTCGAGCCACCCGCGGATGACCGGTAGGCCGAGGACCGACGAATTCATGTGGATGCCGCTCCTGGTGATGGCCGTTGTCGTCAGCCTGGAGCCGTTTCGCGTCGGCATGACCGTTCTGATGCTCAACCGCCCGCAACCGACCCGCCAGCTGCTGGCCTTTCTCGCCGGCGGATTCGCGATGGGAACGATCGTCGGCGTCGTCGTGCTGTTCGTGCTGCGTCCCGCGCTGGGGTCGGCCCGGTTCACCCTGCCGATGGTGCAGATCGTGGTCGGCGCCGTCCTGCTGCTCAACGCGGCCCTGGTGGTCACGGGCGTGTGGGCACGCGGCCGGGAAGCGGCGAGCGTGGCCGAGGCCCGGGTCGGACCGCTTGCCGGTCGCGCCCGGCGGGTGCTCGAGGGCCGGTCGTTGTGGACGGCGGGAGTCGCGGGCCTGGGCATCGCGTTGCCATCCGTCGACTACCTCGCCGCGCTCGCGCTGATCGTCGCCTCCGGCGCCGCCACCGCCACCCAGCTGAGCGCGCTGGTGCTGTTCAACGTGGTGGCGTTCGCGCTCGTCGAGATCCCCCTGCTGTGCTATCTGGTGGCCCCCGACCGCACCCGCGCCGGACTGACGTCCCTGTACGACTGGTTACGGGCGCAGGGCCGTCGCGGGGTCGGCGCACTGCTCGCCGTCATCGGGTGCGCGCTGCTCGGGGTCGGGTTCGCCGGGCTCTGAGGATTCAGGGTTTGGGCTGGTTGTTCAGCACGTACTGAAGCCCGGAGAGCAGCTGCGACACCGGGTCGGCGGCACCGCCGAACGCGGCCTGGGTGGCGGGCGCCGTGACCGCCGCGGGGTCGTAGCCGTTCACCGGGTCCACCGTGATTGGCGCGGTCAACGGATTGTCGTTGCGCGAGTAGCCCGCGTCTACGTACGGCTTGAGCACCCCGTCCAGCTTGATCAGCGTGTCCTTGTCCACCCCGAGGTACTTGAACGGCAGCACCAGCGGCAGATGCTCCTCGGGGATCATGAACGTCGTCGTCTTCGCCCCACGGGAGTTGACGGTGGTGCGAATGTTCTGCGGCGGCACCATGCTGGGGTTGGTGAACGCGACAGCCGTGTGGCCGGTCGCGAGCCCGACGATCGCATTGGCGACGGACATCCAGTTGTCCGGCCGGTCCGGCCAGTCGGCGATGCTGTCGTAGGCCGAGATGAATTGATAGGTGTCGTACTGGCTTTCGACCGGCGGCGGGATGCGGTAGTCGAGCGACGGCACGACGCTGCCGACGGGGAACATCTGCGTCAAGAAGCTCTCGCCGAAGGCGTGCCGCGCCACCGGGTCGCCGTAGGTCGCGAAGCTCAGCTCGTTCGGCGGCGGCGCGGCCGGGTCGTACGCCAGCCGCGCCTGCACGTCGTTGAGCACCATGGCGCCCTCCGACAGGCCGATCGCGGTCCCGCGGCCACCGGCCTTGATGGCCTCGATGAGGTTGGGCGCCCCGATGTCGACGGACTCGCCGACGCTGGGCCCGTCGATGCCCAGGCCGGGGAAGTCGTCGTCCAACCGGCCGATGCCGGGGAACAGCCGCTCCAAGGTGTGGCCCTGCACCTGTCCGGCGGGGTAGTCGACGATCTGGCGGTCCAGTCCGGGGAACCAGTCGGCGCCCGTGCGCATGATGTATTCGTCGTACGGGATGCCCAGGACGTGTGCGCCGCCCAGGGCGTACGCGCGCCCGGGGGTGCCCAGTGGCGGCGGACCGTCGCTTGGCGGGGCCGGCTTCGGAGGCGGTGGCGGCTCGTCGGCCACCGCGATCCCGAGCCCCAGACAGCCTGTCGCGCCGAATGTCGTCAGCGCGGCACCGAAGGCGAGCAACCGCTTCATCGCACGTCCAATCGCGTGAACCGACCCTGTTGATATTGCTCGACGCAGGCGGCGCGGCGGATCTTGCCGCTCGTCGTCGTGGGCATCGAACCGGCGGGCACCAGCACGATGTCCTCGACGCTGAGCCCGTGAGCGATCGAAATCGCCGCGGTCACATCGGTTTTGATCGTGGCGAGCCGGCGCATCGCATCCTCGTCGAGGTCGGCCGGTTGCTTGAGTTCGATGACGGTGACCAGCCGCTCGCTGCCGTTCACCGGGACCGCGATCGCCGCGACCCGTCCGCGGGTGACCTCCTGCACCGTCGCCTCGATGTCCTCGGGATAGTGGTTACGGCCCCGGATGATCAGAAGGTCCTTGATGCGGCCGACGATGAACAGCTCGCCGCCGTGGACGAATCCGAGGTCGCCGGTCCGCAACCACGGCCCGCCCGGTGTGCCGGGCGATGGGTCGACAAGCGTTGCGCCGAAACAGCTCTGCGCATCGGGCGGCCTGCCCCAGTAGCCGTTGGCGACGTTCTCGCCGTGCAACCAGATCTCGCCGACCGCGTCGGGTGGGCACTCGCGGCACGTGTCGCCGTCGACGATGCGCAGCAACGGCGATTGCGGCACTCGGTATTTGACCAGCGCCACGCCTTTGCCTGCGCCACAGGGCCGGACCCGACCGGCACCGAGTTCGTCGGCGTCGAAGTGGACGGCGGGCGACGCCTCGTCCCACGTTCCCGTCGCGACGAAGACGGTCGCCTCCGCCAAGCCGTAGGCGGGCCGCATCATGTGATCGCGAAAGTCGAAGTGCGCGAACCGGTCGACGAAACGGTGCAGCGTCGCGGGTTCCACCCGTTCGGCGCCACTGATGATGCCTACCACCCCGCCGAGATCGAGATCCGCCAGGTCCTCGTCGGTCGTCTTGCGGGCGGCCAGGTCGAATGCGAAGTTCGGCGCCGACGACCACGCGTGCGGATTCTCGGCCAGCGCCCGCACCCAGCGCGCCGGCTTCTCCAGGAACGCGACCGGGCTCATCAGCTCGGCGCGGCGACCGCACAGGATGGGCGCGCAGACCCCCAGCACCAGTCCCATGTCGTGATAGAACGGCAGCCACGACACCAGCGTGGCGTCCTGCGGCAGCGGCGACTGAGCGAAGAACTCTCGCATCAGCTGCTCGAAGTTCACCGTGAGGTTGCGGTGGGAGATCTTCACTCCCGTCGGCAATCTGGTTGAGCCCGAACTGTATTGCAGATACGCGACGTCGGGCAGATCGGTCGGCCCGGGGGCGGTGTCCCCCTCGGCGTCGAGGTACAGCGCGTCGATCTCGATGAGCTTGGGCACGATGTCCAGGCGCGACCGATCGATGAATTCGCCGACGTCACCCGCGGCGGCAGAGGTCGTGAGGACGACCGCGGGTTGGGTATCGGCGAGCACCGAACTCACCCGGTCGTGGCCCGAGCCGGGATGGGGCAGCGGCAGCGGGACCGCGATCATGCCTGCCTGCATCGAGCCCAGGAACGCCAGGATGTACTCCAAACCTTGCGGGGCGAGGATCACCGCCCTGTCGCCGATCGAGCCGTGGCGCCGAAGCTCGCGCGCGACGTTGACGGTGCGTCGTGCCAGTTGCGACCAGGTGAGGGTTTCCCGCACGCCCGCCGAGTCGCGCGAGTATTCGGTGAAGGTGAAGGCGACGTCGTCGGGACGCAGGCTGGCGCGACCGTGAAGCATCGACAGGATCGAGGAATCCGACGGGCTCATGGGTTATCCGTTTCCACTTCGCTTGACGACATGGCCGGGTTGCGTCGCCGCGGAACAGCCACTCGTGACGGCCACCAGTTTGCCCGTCCGACCAGTGCGGCGACCGCGGGCACGGTGATGGTGCGAACCACGAAGGTGTCCAGCATGATTCCGACGCCGATCACGAAGCCGCCCTGGATGACGATCCCGATGCTGGAGAACAGCAGGCCGGCCATCGACGCGGCGAAGATCAGGCCGGCCGCAGTGATGACACCTCCGGTCGAACCCAGCGTCCGGATCACGCCGTACCGCACACTGTGCGGTGACTCGTCGCGTAACCGCGACACGAACAGCATGTTGTAGTCGGCGCCCACGGCGATCAGCACCACGAACGCCAAAGGCGGCACGCTCCAATGCAATTCCTGGCCGAGGAGCAGCTGGAACGTGAGCACCCCGATGCCCATCGCCGCGAAGTACGACACCACCACCGACCCGACCAGATACAGCGGCGCGACGATCGCGCGCAGCAGCACCATCAACGTCAGCAGTACGACGATCAACGTCGCAGCGATGATGAACCGGATGTCCTGCTGGTAGTAGTCGCGGGTGTCGCGCAGCGCTGCCGGGAAGCCGCCCATGGAGATCGTGGCGTCGGCCAGCGCGGTGTTGGGCTGGGCACCCCGGGCCACGTCGTAGATCTGGTTCACCTGATCCATCGCCTCGGGGCTGAACGGATTCAGCTGGGTCTGGATCAGGTAGCGAACCGACCGTCCATCGGGTGAGATGTATGCCGCAGCAGCCTTTTTGAAGTCCGGGAGGTTCAGCACCTCCGGTGGGATGTTGAATCCGGCTTGCGAGGGATCCGAGGCGTTGCTGCGCATGGTCAGCAGGAAGGTCGACGCCTCGTTCAATCCCGCGGCGATCACCTTGAGCTGTTTGACGAGGTCGTCCACCCCGCCGGCGACTTCCCGGCTTCCCGTGGCGAGGCGGTTGGCGCCGCGCTGCAAGTCGGTCATGCTGCGCTGCACGCCGCCCGGTTGATCCAGTCCCATCGTGCTGACCGCCTTGGCGACGCTCGCCATCGCTGCGTTGAGGTTGGCCACGGCCTGGTTGAGGGTCTGACGATCCTCGACACCTTGAAGCTCCTGGGCCAGGCCGTTGATCTCGTCGAGGCTGCCGTCTTCGCGCGCGGAGACCAGCTTCTGGAACTGCATGCGGGTGTCGACACACGAGGGGTTGGCGTCGCACACCGCGTTGCCCTGCAGAGCGGTCAGGACGGGGCCGATCCAGGCGAAAAGGTCTTTGACCGTTCGGAAGTTCAAGCCCATCGAGTTGCCGAGCGCGTTGATGCTCGCGACCAGTTTGGCCGTGATCTTGACGTCGCGCACCAGCTTGTCGCCACCGTATTCAGTGCGTACCGAGGAGAACGTGTCGACGAGGCTTTGGATGCTGGGTGCTATCGCGTTGATCTGCCCGCGCACGTCGGCCAGGCTGTCGGCGAGCGTGTCGGCCCCGTCCCTGAGCTTGTTCAGATCCCCCGTCCGTTGACCGATCTGCGCGGAGCCGTCCGCCAGCCGGTCACCGACGATGCCCGCCTGGAACGTCGCCCGGAACTCCTGCGGCACCTCGCCGAGCGGGCGGGTGATCCCGCTGACCAGACCGATGTCCTTGAGTTGGGTGATCCGCGACGCCAGCTGTTCGAGGTCGGCGAGGGCCCGCGGGTTGCGCAGATCGTGCGGCGACTGGATCAGGACGTACTCGGGGATGGACTGATTGATCGGGAAGTGGCGTTCCAGCGCGGCGTACCCGACCGAGCTCGGCGCGTCGGCCGACAGCACCTTGCGGTCGTCGTAGTTGTAGTCGGCGAACACCGCGATGCCGGCCAGCAGCGCCAGCACCAGCAGGCTGGCGACCAGGTGGGGCACCGGCCTGCGCACGATGCGGATGCCGGAGCGCCGCCAGAACCGGGCGGTCAGTTCCCGCCGCGGTTTGACCCAGCCGCGGGGCCCGGCCACCACGAGGATCGCCGGGAGCAGGGTCATTCCCGCGAGGTAGGCGATGCCGATCCCGATCGCCGACGAGACACCGACGGTCCGGAACACCCCCATCTGCGCGAAGCTCAACAAAAGGAACGTCACGCCGACCGTCGCGGCGGACGCGGTGATGACCTTGCCGATCGAGATCAGCGCCGCCTTCACCGCCTCGTCGAAATCGGCGCCCGAACGCAGGTAGTCGTGATAGCGGCTGATCAGGAACACCGCATAGTCTGTTCCGGCGCCGGCCATGATCGCGCTGAGGAACACGATGGACTGGTTCGAGACGCCCGCGCCGGTCAGTTCCGAGAATCCGGCGACGGCGGCCTGCGCGATCAGCAACGACGATCCGATCGTCGCCAGCGGCAGCAGCATCGTGACCACGTTGCGGTACACCAACAGCAGCACGCCGAGAACCAGCGCCGCGATCGCCGCCTCGATCGGCAGTCGATCGTTTTCACCGGCGACCGTGAGGTCGGCGGCGGTGGCCGCAGGCCCAGTCAGGTACGCGGTGGCCGGACCGTCCGCGACGTTCTGCTCGATCAGGTCCGCTACGCGGTTGAAGGAATCGAAGGCCCGCGGTGTGCCCAACTCCCCCTCGAGGCTGACCGGCAACACCCACGTCGTCTTGTCCTGACTGGTCAAGAAGGGCCGCAGCTGTGGTGTGCCGATGAAGTCCTGCACGGACTCGACGTCGGTGACGTCGTCGCGCAGCACGTCCACCAGCTTGCGGTAGGTGGCCTCGTCCGCGGGGGTGAGGCCGCCCTCGTTGATCAGCGCCACCAGCAGCAGGTCGTCGTTGCCGGATTCGCCGAACGCCTCGGCCATCTTCGTGGCGGTGACGCTCGACGGTGCGTCGGCGGGCAGGATCGCGAGCGGATGCTTCTGGGCCATCTCGCCCAGCGATGGAACGGTGAGCGGGAGAGCGACGAGCATCGCCACCCAGACGCCGATGACCACCCACGGCCACCGCACCACGAGATCGGCTAGCCGCCGCATATCGTCCTCATCTCGACCGGCCCCACGCTATGCGACGCGCCCCCACTGACCGGTGTCGGCGACGCGTTCGGCCACCGATCTCATCGTGTTCATGTAGCGTGCAACGGATTTGCTAGCGACCGCATTATCGGGATGCATGATCGCCATGACGGTGCCTTCGCCGTAGCGGAATATGTAGACGGTCAGCTGATAGGAGAATCGGCCGTCTGGGTAGATCCCGATATTGTCTGCAAGGCCCATATCCGCGGCCGCCAGAACCGCGTTCAGCGGCGCGGCGCCGGCGTGGAAGAAATTGGACACGGGAAAGTTCGGTCGCGGCCAATGCAACGACGGCGCTAATTCGAGCACGCGGTAAAACGGCACCTTGGCCATGTTCAGATTCGAGTCGAATGAGGTCTGCGCCGACCACGCGGCCTCGGCGAACGAGGCGGCTCCGATCGGCACGGTGATCGGGATGAGTCCGGTGAACCAGCCTTGGGTCATGAAATTGTCGGTGGCCGTACGGGAATCGCGCGGAGTGAGGCCGTAATAGGTGAGTGCACCGGTCAGCTCGTGCTCGACCTGGGCGAGGCAGGCAAATAATCCGCCGACGAACCGCGCGCCGACCGCGGAGCACGCGGCCTCAAATCGCTCGGTCTGTGCGGGATTCATCAACACTTCCGACGTCATGTCGCTGCTGGTCGCCTCGCGCGGGTTGCCGAGAGGCAATGGGAATTCGGGAAAGCCGCCGCCGTTGCTTTCGGCGAATTCGACCCATGCGGCCACTTCGGGCGTATCGAGGGTCAATTCCGAGGTGCGCTCCCTCTCGCGGATACAGAATTCGTCGAAGCTGCCCGGGTCGGGCAGCTCAAGCGGCTCACCGCCCCCGCTCAATGCCGAATACATCCCGTTGGCTTCCAACATCGTCGTGCCGATCAATGTGGCGTCGCCGTGAATGTGATCCATTGCCGCGAAGAACGTGAAATGGTCCTCGTGCTGGATAAGTCCGAAGGTGAAACATCCCCATTCCAACGGGCTCGGTATGCCGACGACGTGACCGCGGATATCGTCGGCCGTCATTCTGCCGTGATCGATCGGCACGAATTCGATGGCCGATGGATTCTCGACCGCGCGACGGATGAACTCACCGTTTTCGGTGTGCTCGAACCAACTGCGAAATGTGTCGTGCCGACGCAGATAGGAATTCACGGCCTGATCCATGGCCGCGATGTCGCATTCGCCGGAGACCTCGCAGCTCGCAATGATCTGCCTGGAGAAGTTCAATCCCGCCGCGCTCCGTTCGCAATAGTTCCGGAGGTGCTGGCGTTGCATATAGCTGATCGGCACCGAACTGACGGGCGCCCGTCGCGCCGCCTCGGCGGCCGCGGCCGTCGGATGCCAGGACGTGACGGAGCCCGGTTTGAGGGACCATTCATCAAGCGCCCCAATCGTAATCTTGCCGATGCGCAATCCGACTCGTCCTCCCAGCTCGGCCGCCTTGGGCCGGCATCGCTCGTGTGAGATCCCGAAAGTGGGAACCGCACGGCCATCGTTACACGTGCAATAGTGTTCGTCGACGCCGATCTCGGGATGCTGCAACTGCAGCAGCACAGAGTGTGAATGTCACCGTCAACGCACGGAAGGACGGTATGGGACCCGCTGAGCCGCGAACCGACCCGACGCCCCGCTTCGCCATCGTCGGATACGCGGGACGATTCCCCGGAGCCCGCGACGCCGGCGAGTTCTGGGACCTGCTACGCGAAGGCCGCGACGCGATCTCCGAGGTGCCGGCCGAACGCTGGAACGCCGACGATTTCTTCGACCCCGACCCCGGGGCGCCGGGCAAAGTGGTGACCCGCAGAGCGGGCTTCATCGACGATGCGACGGGCTTCGACGCGCCGTTCTTCGGGATGTCGACGCGCGAGGCCAGGATGATGGACCCGCAGCACCGGCTCCTACTCGAGACGGCGTGGCGGGCGGTCGAGCACTCGGGTATTTCGCCGACGGCGCTGAGCGAAACCAACACCGGCGTGTTCATGGGGCTGTCAACCCACGATTACCTCGGCATGGCCTCCGACGAGCTGACGTACTCCGAGATCGAGGCCTACATGGCGATCGGGACGTCTAACGCCGCAGCGGCGGGCCGCATCAGCTACCGGCTGGGCTTGCAGGGTCCTGCCGTGGCCGTCGACACCGCGTGCAGCTCGTCGCTGGTGGCCATTCACCAGGCGTGCCAGGCGCTGCGTCTGAGCGAATGCGACTTCGCGTTGGCGGGCGGGGTGAACCTTCTGCTGACGCCCGCGACGATGATCACGTTCTCCAACGCCCGAATGCTCGCCCCTGACGGGCGATGCAAGACCTTCGACGCGGCGGCCGACGGCTACGTGCGCGGTGAGGGCTGCGGCGTGGTCGCCCTCAAACGCCTCGAGGACGCGGTGCGCGACGGCGATCGGATCCGGGCCGTGATCCGCGGTAGCGCAGTCAACCAAGACGGTGCATCAGGCGGGTTGACGGTGCCGAACGGCGTTGCGCAACAGCGGGTCATCACCGATGCACTTCAGCGCGCAGGCGTACGCCCCGGCGACGTCGGCTACCTAGAGGCGCACGGCACTGGCACCTCGCTGGGCGACCCGATCGAGGCGCAGGCGGCTGGAGCGGCGTACGGCGTCGGACGCGACGCCGGACGCCCGCTGCTGATCGGTTCGGCGAAGACCAACATCGGTCACCTGGAGGCGGCCGCGGGCATCGCCGGCGTCATCAAAGTCGTGCTGGCGCTCGAACACGAGGCGCTGCCCAAGCACCTCAACTTCGAGAACCCCTCGCCGCACATCCCGTGGGGCCGGCTCCCGGTCGAGGTCGTCACCGAGACGCTGCCGTGGGAACGCGGCGACCGGCCGCGCATCGCCGGTGTGAGCTCGTTCGGGTTCGCCGGCACCAACGCGCACGTCATCCTCGAAGAGGCCCCCGAGGTTGCCGCCGCGGTTTCGCAGCCGGACGCCTCCTCGCGGTTCAGCGTGCTTCCGCTGTCGGCGCGCACCCCCGCCGCGCTGAACCAGACCGCCGAGCGCTACCGCGCCTGGATGACCGAGCATCCGGACGCCGCACTGGCCGATGTGTGCTTCACGGCCGGCGCGGGCCGCGCCCACCTGGAGCATCGCGCAGCACTGGTGGTCAACTCGACCCAGTCTGCCGCGGACCTTCTCGGGGCGCTCGCCGAGGACCGCCCCGCGCCGGGCTTGGTCCGCGGGGAGTGCTATGAACCGCCGAAGACGGCCTGGCTGTTCACCGGCCAGGGCAGCCAGTACCCCGGCATGGCACGCGAACTGTTCGACACCGAGCCGGTGTTCGCCGAAACCATGCGGCAGTGCGCCGCGGCGGTCGCGGGCGTGCTCGAAAAGCCGTTGCTCGACGTCGTTTTCGATGTCGACAGTCCCGCGGCCGACCAGACGTTGCGGCAGACGTCGTACGCGCAGCCCGCCCTGTTCGCGGTGGAGATGGGTCTCGCCCGTCTCTGGCAGTCCTGGGGTTTCGAACCCGACGTCGTACTGGGCCACAGCGTCGGCCAGTACGCGGCGGCCTGTGTCGCGGGCGTGTTCACGCTCGAGGACGGCGCACGGCTGATCGCCGAGCGCGGACGGCTGTTCGGCAGCCTGCCCGCGGGTGGACGGATGGCCGCGGTGTTCGCCGAAGCCGAGCGGGTCGAGAACCTGACCGATGACTTCCCGAGCCTGTCAGTGGCGGCCTACAACGGTGCCAACACCGTACTATCCGGTCCCGCAGGCGATTTGGAGCCGGCGGTTGTGCGCCTGGCGGGTAACGGTGTGCGGTGCGAATGGCTCGATACGAGCCACGCCTTCCATTCGGCGCTCCTGGATCCGATCCTCGACGAGTTCGAGGCCTACGCAGATCGGTTCACTTTCGCTGCACCGCAACGGATCCTGATCGACAACCGCACCGGAGCCGCGCTCGGCCGGAGCGTCAAGCTCGACGGCGCTTATTGGCGTCGGCACGCGCGTCAGCCGGTGGAGTTCGCCAAGAGCGTGCGCACCCTCGCCGAGATCAATTGCAAGGTGCTGCTCGAGATCGGACCGCGACCGGTGCTCGCGACCGCCGCGCTGACGGCCTGGCCCGATCCCGCGACAGCGCCGAAGGTGATCGCGTCGCTGCGGCCGAACGTTGCGGACCACCGGCAGATCTCCGAAGCGCTCGCCGACGCCTATGTGTTGGGTCATCTGCCCGCATTCGGTGCTCTGCGGCGGCCGGATGCGCGGAAGGTCGACCTACCCACCTACCCGTTCGAACACCGCGAATACTGGTTCCGCGACGACCGGCGGCCCGCGGGTCAGAGCGCCAGCGACGCACCGGCACCCCCGCGTGTCGTCGACGCGGCCCCCGACGATCGCTACGAAATCCGTTGGGACAAAGCCACTGCACCGTCGCGCGGCGATGGCCAGGAGTACGAGTGGATCGTCATCGCCGACGGCGCCGATGCCGTCCGGCCGCTGACCGACGCGCTCGCCAACCGGGGCGACACGTACCGGATCGTCGGGCTTCCGACCACCGACGCCGACGAGGACGCGCTGGCGGATGTATTGCGCGCTGCGAGTGCGCCTCGCATCGTGCACGCCGCGGCGCTGGAATCCTCCGCGGCGCCGACCATGCGGTCGCTCCTGCGCATGCAGCACCGGGTGCTGGGCGGCACGCGGCGCCTCCTGCGCGCAGCGGCCGCCGCCGAACGGCGGGCATCGGTCTGGATCGTCACCCGCGGCGCGCAACGGGCCACCGACGCCGACAGCGTGGTCCCCGACCAGAGCTGCCTGTGGGGGTTCGGCCGCGCCGCGGCGCTGGAACTGCCGCAGGTGTGGGGCGGGCTGGCCGACCTGGCCGGCTGCACAACCGACGAATGGTCCCAACTGCTCGACCAGATCACCGCCCCCGCGGGTTCCGGCGCCAGGGAAGACCAGCTCGCGGTGCGCGGTGCGGACGTCTTCGTGCCTCGTTTGACCCGCCGAACGGAACGGCCTTCAGCCCTGGATACTCGGTCTGACGCAACGTATCTGGTGACAGGCGGCCTGGGTGCGGTCGGCATGGAGATCGCCGCATACCTGGCCGCGCAGGGCGCCAAGCACCTGGTGCTGACCAGCCGCCGGACGCCTGACGACGACACCCGAAAGCGCGTCGACGCGCTGGCCGCACAATACGGCGCCGACGTGCGTGTCATCGCCGCCGATGTCGCCGACGCACACGACGTCGCCCGCCTGTTGGCCACCGTCGAGGCCGAACTACCGCCCCTGGCGGGCATCGTCCATGCCGCCGGTGAGATCGGCACCACGCCGCTGGGCAGCCTCGACGACGCCGAGGTGGACCGGGTGTTTGCCGGGAAGGTCTGGGGTGCATGGCATCTGAGTGAAGCGGCGGCCGACCTGAGCCTCGACTTCTTCATCTGCACCTCGTCGATCGCGTCGGTGTGGGGCGGATTCGGGCAGACTGCCTATGGCGCCGCCAACGCCTTCCTCGACGGGCTGGCCTGGCGGCTGCGCGAACAGGGCGTCCCCGCGGTCAGCGCCAACTTCGGACCGTGGTCGGCGGGCATGGCCGACGCGGAGTCCCGCTCACGACTGGAACAGCGCGGAGTGCAGACGCTTTCGCCCACCGAGGCGCTGGCCGGGCTGGCCGATGTCGTGTCGGCGTCCACCGCCCAGGGCGTCGTGGCCCGGATCGACTGGACCCGTTTCCTGCCGCTCTACCAGCAGGCGGGCCGACGCGGCTTCCTGGCCGAGCTGGAACGCGAACTACCCACTGCCTCGACCGCCGCCGCGCCCGCGATCTCCTCGGGACCGACCGAACTGGTCGAGCGTCTTTCGAAGGCGCCCGTGCAACAGCGCAAGCGACTGCTGACCAATTACCTGCGCGACGCGGTCGCGGAGGTCACGCGGGTCGATGCCGCCGAGATTCGCGAGGATGCAGGCTTTTTCGACCTGGGCATGGACTCTTTGATGGCCGTCGAGCTCCGCCGCCGCCTGGAGCAGGGTGTCGGCAGGGAGATTCCGGTCACGCTGGTGATGGATCATCCGCGACTCTCCGACGCCGCTGAGTATCTGCTCGGCGAGGTGCTGGGGCTGAGCAAGCAGGCCGGTGCGGAGCCTCGACCGACAGCACCCACTGCTCCACCGCGCACGGACGAACCGATCGCGGTCGTCGCGGTGTCATGCCGCTTCCCCGGCGCACCGAACCCGGAGGCGTTCTGGGAGCTGCTCTCCGCCGGCGTCGACGCGATCCGGGAAGTTCCCGACGACCGGTTCGACATCGACGAGTTCTACGATCCCGATCCCGAGGTCGCCGGTAAGACGTACACCCGCTTCGGCGGATTCCTCGACGATATCGACGAATTCGATCCCGAGTTCTTCGGCATCTCCCCGCGCGAGGCCGTCTGGATCGAGCCGCAACAACGGCTGATGCTCGAAACGGTCTGGGAGGGCTTGGAAAGGGCGGGGTACTCCCCTGCGAGCCTTCGCGGCAGCCGGACCGGCGTCTTCGCCGGCGTCGCCGCCAACGAGTACGCGCACCTGCTGTCCTCCGAGTCGATCGACAAGATCGAGCCGTACTTCATCACCGGCAATGCGCTCAACGCGATCTCCGGCCGGGTGGCGTTCGCCCTCGGGCTGGAGGGACCCGCGGTCGCGGTCGACACCGCGTGCAGTTCGGCCCTGGTGGCCGTCCATCAGGCCGTGCAGGCGTTGCGCACGGGCGACTGCGATATGGCGCTTGCCGGCGGGGTGAACGTTCTTCTGAGCCCGGTCACGGTGATCGCCGCGTCCCGCGCGCGGATGCTGTCCCCCGTCGGGCGGTGTAAAACCTTCGACGCCTCCGCCGACGGATATGTGCGCAGCGAGGGCTGCGGCATCCTCGTGCTCAAGAGGCTGAGCGACGCCGAGCGCGACGGCGACCGGATCTGCGCGGTCATCCCCAGCAGTGCGGTCAATCAGGACGGCGCCTCGAGCGGTCTGACCGTGCCGAACGGTGGTGCGCAACAACGGCTTATCAGCACCGCGCTGACCCGGGCAGGGCTGGCGGGCGCGGACATCGACTACCTCGAGGCGCACGGCACCGGCACCCCACTGGGTGATCCGATCGAGGTGCAGGCGGCCGCGGCGGTCTACGGTGCCTCGCGCGATCCGGACCGCCCGTTGCTGATGGGCTCGGTGAAGACGAACATCGGCCACACCGAGTCGGCGTCGGGAGCGGCGGGCCTGATCAAGGTCGTATTGTCGCTGCAGCACGAGGTGATCCCGCCGAGCCTGCACTTCCGGGAGCCCAACCCGCATGTCCCCTGGGATGCGCTGCCGGTGCGCGTCGTCGACGAGGCCAGGCCGTGGCAGACCAACGGCAGACGCCGGCGCGCGGGCGTGAGCTCCTTTGGTTTCACCGGCACGAACGCCCACGTGATCGTCGAGGAAGCGCCCCCGTCGGCCACCGCGGACGAGTACTCGTCGGACGGTGCCCCGCTCGAGCCCGCCGATCTGCGAGAACCGTTGCATGTGTTGCCGCTTTCGGCGCGCTCGCCCGAGGCGCTGGTCGCGCTCGCGCAGCGGTTCGGCGACTGGCTGGACGCGAATCCGAAGGTCGACATCGCCGATCTGTGTCACACGGCCGGTGTCGGCCGTTCGCATTTCGAGCATCGCGGCGCGCTGGTGGTCGATTCGGCGCAGGGGGCACGTGAGCTGCTGACCGACCTGGCCGAGCACCGTCTCCGGCCGGGCGTGGTGCGCGGTGAGTGCACCGACGCGCCGACGACCGCATGGCTGTTCACCGGGCAGGGCAGCCAGTACCCGGGGATGGCGCGCGAATTGTTCGACTGCGAACCGGTTTTCGCCGACACCGTCACGAGGTGCGCCGAAGCGGTCGATTCGATGTTGCCGCGGCCCCTGCTCGACGTGGTGTTCGCGGTCGACCGCGAGACGGGGTCGGCCCTGCGGCACACGTCGTACGCGCAGCCTGCGCTGTTCGCCGTCGAGATGGGACTGGCCCGGCTGTGGCAGTCGTGGGGCATCGAACCCGACGTCGTGCTGGGGCACAGCGTCGGCCAGTACGCCGCGGCCTGCGTGGCGGGGGTGTTCAGCCTAGAGGACGGGGCCCGGTTGATCGCCGAGCGCGGACGGTTGTTCGGCAGCCTGCCCGACGGCGGGCGGATGGCCGCGGTGTTCGCCGACGCGAAGCAGGTCGAAGACGTCGTCGGCGAGTTCCCACGGGTGTCGGTCGCCGCCTACAACGGGCCGAACACGGTGGTATCGGGTCCCGCCGAAGACGTCGAACGGATCGTCGAGCGATTCACCGACGACGGCGTGCGCTGCACCGCGCTGGAGACCAGCCACGCCTTCCACTCCGAACTGTTGGATCCCGTGCTCGACGAGTTCGAGTCCTACGCTGCGCAATTCGAATTCATCGCCCCGACCATTCCGCTGGTGTGCAACCGCACCGGCGCCGTGCTCACCGGCCACGCCAACCTGGACGCCGAGTACTGGAGGCGGCATTCGCGACAGCCGGTGCAATTCGCCGAGAGCGTGTGTACGGTGGCGGCGCTGGGTTGCTCGGTGCTGATGGAGATCGGGCCGCAACCGGTACTGACCGGAGCCGCCGTGCAGGTGTGGCCAGAGCACGCGACGGCGCCGCGGGCGATCGTCTCGCTCCGCAAGGGCGTCGCTGACCGCCGCCAGATCGCCGATGCGCTGGTCGCGGCATACGTCGGTGGGCTGCGACCCGCTTTCGCTGCGCTGCACCCGAAGCCGCGTCGTCGGCTGGAATTGCCCACCTATCCCTTCCAGCGGCGCCGGTTCTGGCCCAAGACCGCCGACATCGCCATCGATGGCACGGGCAGCGCCGCGTCCTCCGGGCTTCTCGGCAGTGCGAAGGATTTGGCCTCGGGCGACACCGTCTACACCAGCAGGCTGTCGGTGAGGTCACAGCCTTGGTTGGCCGACCATGTCATCTACGGGACCGTTGTCGTCCCCGGGGCGACGTATGCCGCCATGGCCCTCACCGCGGTCGGCGCACCAGCGCAGGTGCGCGACGTCATCTTTTACGAACCGATCGTCCTGCCCGAGAAAGCTTCTCGCGAGGTCCAGCTCTCCTTGCGGCCGCAAAGAGATAGTGACGAATGGCGCTTCCAGGTGCACAGTCGCCCGTTCGGGGAACGCGGTGGCGAATGGTCGTTGAACGCGGACGGAACGGTCGTAAGCGGGGTTGGTGACCATCCGGGATCGGAGGATCCGATCGATGAGGCGATCGTGCGGTGCAACCGCATGCGCCCGCAGGACCTGTTCGAGACATTCGCGGACATGGAATTGGCCTGGGGACCAACCTGGTCCGGTTCCCTGAAGTCGCTGTGGTTCGCCGACGGTGAAGCCATCGGCGATCTGATCGTCGGCGAAGAGCTGACTGAGCAACTCGGCGCCGAGCCGATGCACCCGGTGCTGATGGATCTGTGCACCGGCGTCACCTTCCCCGCGTTCCCATCGGAACTGGCCGTAGAACAAGGCGTGAACGACCTGTTCCTGCCGCTGCGGTACGGGCAGGTGACTCTGCGTGAGAAGATGCCGCGTCGGTTCTACTGCCGCGCTCGTTGGCGTACAGGTGAAATCGACAGCGAGACACATGCTTTCGACATCGACTTCATCAGCCGGGACGGGCGGCCGCTCGGCGGTATCCGGGAGTTCACCGTCAAACGCGCGCCTCGCGAGGCGCTTTTACGAGGCCTGGGCGGGGACGCCACCCGGCTGCTGTACACGCTCGGCTGGCACGAGGTGCCGCTTCCCGACACCGAGGCGGCCCCCGAAGGCACCTGGCTGTTCGCCGGATTCGGCGAGCTCGCCGAGAACTTTCCTGGCTGTATCGCCCACGACCGCCTAACCGATGCACTGCCGTTGGGCCGACAGCTGGCCGACGCGCACGGGCGCGGAGTTCCCTTCTCTGGTGCGGTATGGCGCGCAACCCCGGCGCGACCGGGAGAGTCGAACTCCGAAGCGGCCGCGCGGATGGAAGCCGACATCGCCGACCTTCTCGACGCGGTGCACACCGTGCAGCGCGGCGAGGCGAAGCTCCCCAACGGTCTGTGGATCGTCACCGAGCGTGCGGTGGCCACTGAGTCCGGTGAACCCGTCGACCCGGCGCAGGCGGCACTGTGGGGCTTCGGGCGCACCACGATCAACGAGGAGCCGGCGCTACGTTGCATGCTCGTCGACTGTGACGGCACGCCGGACGCGGTTCGCGCGGTGGCCCGCCTCTTGGCAGCACCGGTAGGCGAACCCGAGCTCGCTGTGCGTCAAGGGAAGTTACTGGCGTCCCGACTCTTGCCCTGGGCGCGAAGCGGCCACCTCACAGTGCCGCCGTCATCGGATTATGTCCTTGCGCCCACCGAACGCGGTGCGATTGACAATCTGCGTCTATCCGAAACCGAGCTGTCCCCGCCGGCTGAGGGTTATGTGCAGGTTCGCGTGCAGGCCGCTGGACTGAACTTCCGCGACGTGCTCAACGTCCTCGGCCTGTACCCCGGCGACCCGGGGCCAATCGGTGGCGACTTCGCCGGTGTGGTCACGCACGTGGGCGACGGTGTGACCGGCCTTGAGGTGGGCCAACACGTCTACGGCTTTATGCAAGGCGCATTCGCGAGCCGATTCAACGTGCCGGCCCAGCTAGTCGCGCCAGTGCCCGACGGGCTCAGCGCCGTTGCTGCTGCGACGATTCCCGCCGCGGCGCTGACGGTTCGCCTCGCATTCGATTGGGCGCAGTTGCGGGCCGGTGACCGTGTTCTTATCCACGCCGCCAGCGGCGGCGTCGGACTATATGCGGTCCAGATGGCGCAGCAGCACGGCGCAATCGTCTTCGCAACTGCCAGCCAATACAAGCGTGACACGCTGCGCAAGATGGGCGTGAAGCATGTCTACGATTCGCGCACAACGGATTTCGCGGATCAAATCCTGGATGATACCGATGGGGCCGGCGTTGACGTCGTGCTCAACAGCTTGACCAACGAAGGTTTCGTGGAAGCCACCGTACGGGCGACCGCCCAGAACGGTCGCTTCGCCGAAATCGCCAAGCGCGACATTTGGACACCCGAGCAGATGGCGGCCGCCCGACCCGATATCGCCTACGAGATCGTCGCGCTAGATCTCACAGCTCTGCAGAATCCCGACCACGTCAAGCGGTTGCTGATCGAAGTCTCGGACGGCATGGCCAGCCGCGAGTGGAAGCCGCTGCCCGCCGAGATCTACCCGATCACCGAGGCAAGGGCGGCGTTCCGCCGCATGCAGCAGGCGCGCCACATCGGCAAGATCGTGCTGCAGATTCCGAACCCGTTGCACCCGAAGCCCGATCGGAGCTATCTGATCACCGGTGGTCTCGGGGCGATCGGCCTGCACACCGCCGCGTACCTGGCGCAGCTGGGGGCCGGCCACGTCGTGCTGACCAGCCGTCGCGATCCCGACGCGGATGCTCAGCGCGCGATCGACGAGATCGCCGAGCGCTACAAGTGCCGGATCCACACCTTCTCTGCCGATGTCGGCGACGAAGCCGAAGTATCGCGGTTACTCGAACGGATCCGCGCAGAGTTACCGCCACTTGCCGGCGTCGCGCACCTGGCCGGCGTGCTCGACGATGCCCTGCTGTCCCAGCAGGATCTCGACCACTTTCGGACCACGTTGCGGCCCAAGGCTTTCGGTGCCTACCACCTCGACCGGCTCACGCAGGACGACGAGCTCGACTTTTTCATCGTCTCGTCGTCGGTGTCGAGCGTCTTCGGCTCGCCCGGTCAGGCGAACTACGCGACGGCTAATGCGCTGCTCGACGGCCTAATCGCGCGGCGTCGTGCGCAGGGCCTGCCCGCGACAGGCGTGAACTTCGGGCCGTGGGCCGACGGCGGGATGGCATCGTCGGAAGCCGTGCGCGCCAACCTCAATGCGCAAGGCCTGGTGCCGCTGGAGCCGTCGACGGCGCTCAGTGCGCTCTCCGAGGTGATCGCGAACGGCACCGGACAGGCGACCGTCGTCAAGGCCAACTGGCAGCGGGCCGCGAAGTTGTTGGGCGCGGCACGGCCGCCGATCCTCGATCTCGTGCTGCCGCGCCCCGAGGGTGAGGTGATCGGCGACAGTGAGCTGCTTCGCCAGTTGCAGGAGATCCCGGTGCCGCAGCGCGCCGGGTTCGTCACCGAGTTCCTTCAGCGCGAGGTGCAGAACTTCCTGCGGCTCGCGCAGCCGCCCGCCGCGACGAGTCGCTTCCTGGACCTCGGAACCGATTCGCTGATGGCGATCGAGCTGCGCAACCGGTTGCACAGCCAGTTCGGCGGCGCGTTCACGATCAACGCGACTGCGGTGTTCGACTATCCGACCATCGGCGGGCTCGCCGAGTATCTCGTCAGCCAGCTACCCGACGCCGAGAACGCTGACTGACTCCGCCGAGCGCACGGTTGTGAACACCGCGTCATGGGGAAACGCGTACAGAAGCGTGCGCTCGGCAAGAACGAGTTAAGCCCAGCGCTGCGCCTGCACCTCACGCGGCAGCGTCGTCTGCAGCGGTACGTCGAGCCCGTCGTAGATGCCGGGCTTCTGCTCGACCAGCCAGGCCAGCGCGCCGAGCAGCCGGTTGGCGGCGGTGGTATTGCCGCCGTCGGCGCGGGTGCCGCCGGGCACGTCGGCGCGGGTGGTGATCGTCAGCCGCGGGTCGCCGTCGATGATCACGCGGTGATCGCCGACCCCTTCGTCCGGATACGGCCAGTCCGGTGCACACGACGCGTGGATCCGGGTGATGTGGTCGATGACGATGCGCTCGCGCCCGCCCGACTTGCCGATCACCTTCAACCAGAACGCGCCCTGGGTGCCCTTCTCGAACGTGCCCATCACCGTCTCGACGGACTCCTCGAGCGGGCGCCGTTCGACTTCTTCGGTGATCTCGTCGATATCCAGTCCGAGATTGCGGCCGACCAGGCGAATGTTGCCGCCCCACACCATCGTCGGGATCGACGGCAACAACATCATCGGCGTCTCGTCCATGGAACCGCCGAACCCACACGACACCTTCACCGCGAACGGCTGGTTGTAGGTGGAGTAGTCGAAGATCTCCTGGCAGTGGATGCTCTTGATCCTGGTGCACAGCCCGGCGGCGATCACCGCGAGCGCGTCGTTGCCCCAGCCGGGGTCGACGCCGCTGACGAGCAGCGTCGAGCTGCCCTCCTCGGCGGCGCGGGTGAGCCGGTCGACCCACTCGGGCGGCGCGGAGCGCGGGTCGTATAGCGAATACAGCGACGGCGTCACCACATGCCGGCCCGCCCGCAGGCAGCGTTCGATGTCGGCGACGGCGTCGTCGGGCCGAATGTCGCCGGATGCCATGTAGGCGACGGCATCGCAGCCGGCCAACGCGGCGTCGACGTCGGTGGTGGCGGCGACGCCAGTCTTTCCGTCGAGCGCGGCGAACTCGACCGCGTCTCTACCCGCCTTGTCGTGCGAAGACGTGATGACGCTCGCCAGTTCCAACCCCGGAAAAGCTGTCGTCGAGCGGATGGCCGTCGACCCCATGTTGCCCGTCCCCCAGACCGCGACGCGAAGCATCGCAACACCCTATCCGGGACCGCGTGACGATTCTCACATCAACTCGAAATGCCCGGTCAGACATCTGTCAACTGCGGCTTTTTGTCCGCCGACCAACCGGGCGGTTAGTTAGTCAGGGGAAATTGTTTTGAGGTGGTTTGAGTTGAAGTTACTGATGGGTATAGTTCGGGCCAGTTACTGGTGGGTAACTTAAGCAAAAAGTACCCAACCACAAGTGGCAGTCTCACCGAGGAGGAACTGTGAGCCACTATAAGAGCAACGTTCGTGACCAGGTATTCAACCTGTTCGAGGTCTTCGGCGTCGACAAGGCGCTTGGCGAAGGCGACTACGCCGATCTCGACGTCGATACCGCCCGCGAGATGCTCGGCGAGATCGCCCGGTTGGCTGAGGGCCCGATCGCCGAGTCGTTCGCCGATGCGGACCGCAACCCGCCGACGTTCGACCCCAACACCCACGCGGTGACGCTCCCCGACTCGTTCAAGAAGTCGATGCGCGCGCTGCTCGAGGGTGGCTGGGACAAGGTCGGCCTCGCCGAGGAGCTCGGCGGTATGCCTATGCCCCGCGCGCTGCAGTGGGCGCTAATTGAGCACATCCTCGGCGCTAACCCGGCGGCCTACATGTACGCCATGGGCGCCGGCATGGCCGAGATCTTCTACAAGAACGGCACCGACGAGCAGAAGAAGTGGGCCGCGCTTGCCGCCGAGCGCAACTGGGGCGCCACCATGGTGCTGACCGAGCCCGATGCGGGCTCCGACGTCGGCGCCGGCCGCACCAAGGCTGTGCAGCAGCCCGACGGAACCTGGCACATCGACGGCGTCAAGCGCTTCATCACGTCGGGCGACTCCGACGACCTGTTTGAGAACATCATGCACCTGGTGCTGGCCCGCCCCGAGGGCGCCGGCCCGGGCACCAAGGGGCTGTCGCTGTTCTTCGTGCCGAAATTCCACTTCGATCCCGCGACCGGTGAGATCGGCGAGCGCAATGGTGTCTTCGTCACCAACGTCGAGCACAAGATGGGCCTGAAGGTCTCGGCCACTTGTGAGCTGTCCCTTGGTCAGCACGGCACCCCCGCCGTCGGTTGGCTCGTCGGCGAGGTGCACGACGGCATCGCGCAGATGTTCGACGTCATCGAGCAGGCCCGAATGATGGTGGGCACCAAGGCGATCGCCACACTGTCGACCGGTTACCTGAACGCGCTCGAGTACGCCAAGGAGCGTGTGCAGGGCGCCGACATGACGCAGATGACCGACAAGACGGCTCCGCGCGTCACCATCACGCACCACCCCGACGTGCGTCGTTCGCTGATGACCCAGAAGGCGTACGCCGAGGGTTTGCGTGCGCTGTACCTCTACACGGCGACCTACCAGGACGCCCCGGTGGCCAAGGCCGTGCACGGTGTGGACGCCGAGCTGGCCGCGCGGGTCAACGACCTGATGCTGCCCATCGTCAAGGGAGTCGGCTCCGAGCAGGCGTACGCCAAGCTCACCGAGAGCCTGCAGACCTTCGGTGGTTCGGGCTTCCTGCAGGACTATCCGATCGAGCAGTACATCCGCGATGCCAAGATCGACTCGCTCTACGAGGGCACCACCGCCATCCAGGCGCAGGACTTCTTCTTCCGCAAGATCGTCCGCGACAAGGGTGTGGCGCTGGCTCACGTGGCCGGGCAGATCGAGCAGTTCGTCAAGAACGAGTCGGGCAACGGCCGGCTGAAGGCCGAGCGTGCGCTTCTGGCCACCGCGCTGGAGGACGTCCAGGCCATGGCCGCGTCACTCACCGGCTATCTGATGGCGGCGCAGGAGAACCCGGCCGAGCTGTACAAGGTCGGCCTGGGCTCGGTGCGCTTCCTGATGAGCGTCGGCGATCTGGCCATCGGCTGGCTGCTGCAGCAGCACGCCGCGGTGGCCATCGACAAGCTCGATGCGGGTGTCAGCGGTGACGACCGCGCCTTCTACGAGGGCAAGGTCGCGGTGGCGTCGTTCTTCGCGAAGAACTTCCTGCCGATGCTCACCAGCACGCGCCAGATCATCGAAAACCTCGACAACGAGGTGATGGAACTCGACGAGGCGGCCTTCTAGCCTTCTGCCGCTTCGCACCAAAACCGCCCCCGGTCTCTTCCCGGGGGCGTTTTTGGTTCCGCGTTCAGACAAAAAAGGGCGGGTTCGGGAGGACACCAGGTGCGTCACATCAGTCTCGCGCGGTCGGCTTTCAACCCTTGCCGACTCTTCGGAATTGTCACTCCCGAACCCGTCGTGCGACCGATCGTACGCCGGTGACGCGGATCACACCAGAGCGAATTTCAGGCGTTCAGGCGTCCTTGGAACGCAGCAGCGCGCGGGTACGCGCACGGGCCTCCGGGTCGGCGTCGAAGACGCTGGCGACGAACTCGTCGACGCCGGACGCGCCCAACTCGTCGAGGCGCTGCGACACCGTTTCCTCGTCGCCGATGATCGCCGCGTCCGCCGGCCCCGCGAAGCCCTCGCGGTCGAGCATGGCCCGATACGACGGCAGCTGGCCGTAGATCGTAAACTCCTCCGCGGCCTTCGCCCTGGCGCCGTCGACGTCGTCGGTGACGCTGATCGGCAGCGAGGCCACGACACGTACCGACCCCTCGTCACGGCCCGCCTCCACGGCGGCCTCGCGCAAGGTCGGGACGACGTGGTTGGCCAGGGTCTGGGGACCCGTCATCCACGTCATCGTCCCCGCGCTGCGCCGACCGGCCAGGCGAAGCATCTGCGGTCCGAGCGCCGCGAGGTAGACGTCCGGCCGCGGTGCGCCGGGCACCTTCAACGAACCCCGCGTCGTCCAGAACTCGCCGGAAGCGTCCGCGGGCTCGCCGTTCAGCAGGGGCATCAGCGCGTCGAGGTACTCGCGCATCTGCCGCACCGGCTTGTCGTACGACATGCCCCACACCCCTTCGGTCACCATGCGATGGCTCAACCCGATTCCCAGCGTGAAGCGGCCGCCGGCGATGGCGTTGAGCGTCAGCGCCCGCTGGGCCAATTGCGTGGGGTGCTGGACCTGGATCGGAATCACGCCCGAGGCCACCTCGATGGTGTCGATCTCGCGGAACGCGACGGCAAGGAGCGTCAGCAGGTCGGGATCGTAGGGCAGCTGCGCCATCCACACCCGGCGGAACCCGTCGTCGCGTAACGACCTCAGCTTCTCCAGGGTGGCGTCGAGCGGAGAACGTCCGTCATCGAGAAGTCCGGTGAGAGCGACGCTGGTCTGCATCCCACCATCGAAGCACGGGCCCGAAAGATAAGTGCCCCGTACTGCCGTCGGGTCGGGGGGTCAGACGGCAGTACGGAGCTATCCCATGTATCGGCACCGTTTCGGGGGGCGTTACAACCGCGGGAAAAATATTTTCGCGCGGGTTTGTGCAGCGCTCAGGCCTCGAGAATCGCGGTCACGCCCTGGCCGCCGGCTGCGCAGATCGAGATCAGGCCGCGCACCGGCTTGCCGGTTTCCTTCTTCTTCTCGGCGAGCTGCTTGGCGAGCTGCGCGACGATGCGCCCACCGGTCGCGGCGAACGGATGCCCTGCCGCGAGCGAGGACCCGTTGACGTTCAGCTTCGACCGGTCGATGGAGCCGAGCGCCGCGTCCAGGCCGAGGCGCTCCTTGCAGTACTCCTCGGACTCCCAGGCCTGCAGCACCGCGAGCACCACGGAGGCGAACGCCTCGTGGATCTCGTAGAAGTCGAAATCCTGCAGGGTCAGCCCGTTGCGGGCCAGCAGCGGCGGCACCGCGTACGTGCCGGCCATCAGCAGGCCGTCGCGGCCGTTGACGTAGTCCACCGCCGCGGTCTGCGAGTCGACGAAGTACGCCATCGGCTCGATCGAGTGCTGCTCGGCCCACTTCTCGCTGGCGAGCAGCGCCACCGAGGCGCCGTCGGTCAGCGGGGTGGAGTTGCCCGCGGTCATGGTCGCGTCGCCGTTGCGGACCCCGAACACGGGCTTGAGCTTGGCCAGCTTCTCGGCCGACGAATCGGGCCGCAGGTTGTTGTCGCGGTACAGGCCGAGGAACGGCGTGACGAGGTCGTCGAAGAATCCGCGGTCGTAGGCGGCGGTCATGTTGCGGTGGCTGGCGGCGGCCAGCTCGTCCTGGTCGACGCGCTTGATGCCCATCTCCTTGGCGGTGACGGCGGCGTGCTCACCCATCGACATGCCGGTGCGGGGCTCGCTGTTGACCGGGATCTGGATGCCCAGCGAGGCAGGCAACTTGCCGACGAGCTTGAGCCGGTCGACGTTCGACTTCGCGCGGCGCAGCCCCAGCAGCGTGCGGCGAAGATCGTCACCGAGCGCGATTGGCGCGTCCGACGCGGTGTCCACGCCGCCGGCCGCGGCCACCTCGTATCGTCCCGAGGCGATGCCGTCGGCCGCGCTGATGGTCGCCTGCAGCCCGGTGCCGCAGGCCTGCTGGATGTCGAACGCCGGCGTGTACGACGACAGCGCGCTGCCGAGCACGCATTCGCGGATCAGGTTGAAGTCGCGGCTGTGCTTGAGCACGGCCCCGCCGATGACCGCGCCGAGGGTCTCGTCCTCGAGGTTGAAGCGTTCGATCAGGCCGCCCAGCGCGGCGGTGAACATGTCCTGGTTGGAGGCACTGGCGTACGCGCCATCGGAGCGGGCGAAAGGAATTCTATTGCCACCGAGAATGGCGACGCGTCGGCGGGTATCACTAGGCATGCACCCATAGTACCCACCCTTCTTACTCTGGAGTAAGTTCGTCCCATGGCTTCCGATCTGTACTCGCAAATCGTCCACTCGGCGCCGGGGTCGTTCCTCGCCAAGCAACTCGGCATCCCCCAGCCCGAGACGCTGCGCCGCTACAAGCCCGGCGAGCCGCCGCTGTCGGGCACGTTGCTTATCGGCGGTGAGGGCCGGCTCGTCGAGCCGTTGCGCACCGCGCTCGCCGAGGACTACGACGTCGTCTCCGACAACCTCGGCGGTCGCTGGGCCGACTCGTTCGGCGGGCTCGTCTACGACGCCACCGGCATCACCGAGCCGACCGGGCTGAAGGGCCTCTACACGTTCTTCACCCCGCTGCTGCGCAACCTCGGGGCGTCCGGTCGCGTCGTCGTCATCGGGACCACCCCCGAGCTGGCGGGCAGCGAGCACGAGCGCATCGCGCAGCGCGCGCTCGAGGGGTTCACCCGCTCGCTGGCCAAGGAGATGCGCCGGGGCGCGACCGTGAACCTGGTGTACGTGTCGCCGGAGGCGAAGCCGGCCGCGACGGGCCTGGAGTCGACGATGCGGTTCCTGCTTTCAGGCAAGTCGGCCTACGTCGACGGCCAGGTGTTCCGGATCGGCCCCGACGACGCGGCCCCGCCTGCGGACTGGGACCGTCCGCTGGACGGCAAGGTCGCGATCGTCACCGGCGCCGCGCGCGGCATCGGAGCGACGATCGCTGAGGTGTTCTCTCGCGACGGCGCGAAGGTCGTGTGCATCGACGTCGAGCAGGCGGCCGAGGCGCTGGGGCAGACGGCGTCGAAGGTCGGCGGGACGGCGCTGACGCTCGACGTGACGGCCGAGGACGCGGTCGACAAGATCACCGAACACCTGCGCGAGGTGTACGACGGGCACGCCGACATCCTGGTCAACAACGCGGGCATCACCCGCGACAAGCTGCTCGCCAACATGGACGAGGGTCGCTGGGATTCCGTCATCGCGGTGAATCTCCTTGCGCCGCTTGCCCTTGCGGAGGGTCTGGTGAACAACGGCGTGATCGGCGAGGGCGGCCGGGTGGTCGGACTGTCGTCGATGGCCGGCATCGCGGGCAACCGCGGTCAGACGAACTACGCGGCGACCAAAGCGGGCATGATCGGGTTGACCGACAGCCTGTCGCAGGCCTACGCCGGCAAGGGCGTGACGGTCAACGCGGTGGCGCCGGGCTTCATCGAGACCAAGATGACCGAGGCGATTCCGCTGGCCACCCGCGAGGTAGGCCGCCGGCTCAATTCGCTGTACCAGGGCGGGCAGCCAGTCGACGTCGCCGAGACCATCGCCTACTTCGCCAGCCCGGCGTCGAACGCCGTCACCGGAAACACGGTGCGGGTGTGCGGCCAGGCGTGGCTGGGGGCGTGACATGAGTCAACCGTCCGGGCTGGTGAACCTGGCGCGCGCGGCGGCGGGCGCCCTGCCGTTCGTGCCGCGCGGCGAGTCGCTGCCCGACCGCACGCTGACGGTCGAGGACCTGAGCATCGATGCGGAGAACGTGGCGGCCTATGCCGCGGTGACGGGATTGCAGTTCGGCGACACCGTCCCGCTGACGTATCCGTTCGCGCTCACCTTCCCGACGCTGATGTCGTTGGTCACCGGCTTCGACTTCCCGTTCGCGGCAATGGGTTCGGTGCACATCGAGAACCACATCACCCAGTACCGCCCGATCGCGGTGACCGACTCGGTCTCGGTCAAGGTGCACGCGGAGAATCTGCGCGAGCACCGCCGGGGCCTGCTGGTCGACATCGTCACCGACGTCAGCGTCGGCAACGAGCAGGCGTGGCATCAGATCACCACGTTCCTGCACCAGCAGCGTACGAGCCTGTCCGACGAGCCGAAACCGCCGCCGCAGAAGCCGCCGAAACTCGGTCCGCCGAACGCGATGCTCCGCATCACCCCGGGACAGATCCGGCACTACGCGTCGGTGGGCGGCGACCACAACCCGATCCACACCAATGCGATCGCGGCCAAGCTGTTCGGGTTCCCGACCGTCATCGCGCACGGAATGTTCAGCGCGGCAGCGGTTCTGGCGAACATCGAGGGTCAGTTGCCGGACGCGGTGAAGTATTCGGTCAAGTTCGCCAAGCCGGTGGTGCTGCCCGCGAACGCGGGCCTGTACGTCGATCGGGTGTCGGACGGTTGGGATCTGACGTTGCGCGACATGAAGAAGCGCGAGCCGCATCTGTTCGGAACGGTCCGCTCGCTGTAAGCACCGAGGAGCTGCAACATTTCACGTTTCGTGATGTCAAAGTCAGGTGTACCCCAGACAGACACTCATGCGTCAGCGTGGACGCTGGGAGGTTGTGCGGGTCGCTATTTGAGGCCGGGTAGTCCGGCAACGACGATCGAAACTACGGATCAGCGGCTGGCTATGACCCGGCGGAGGTTTCGTACTTGGTGACCTGGGCCTTGAAGAGGTTGATCACCTCGTCGGCGTTCGCATTCATCAACCCGCCACCGCCGGTGTTGATGAGGACAGGCCCATCGATCGCGAAGAACGAAAGCAGAGCCGTGCCATCGGCAGTGATCTTGACTCCGACTGACCCGTCACCGACCTTGGGCGCGGACATTGGCGCATAGGTCATTTCGGACCCGTTGTACATCTCGCCGGTGCAGGTTGCGAGGGCGTCTGTAAGGGACTTGAACGACGCTCTGGCCTGGTCGGCGTCGGCGTACTGACGCAACCCGACTTTCAGAAATTCAGCGGATAGGCCACCGCCCTTCGTAAAGTTCCGCTCCACGTGAGTCTCCTCATGGAACGCCGGCTTGTAGTCGCAGAACGTCTTCTCGGCCGGTTTGTCTGACGGTGGGTCCTGGCTGTACCCGGCAGGAAGGTCCTGCACGCCGAGGAGCGCCTCGGTGAGCTCGACCTCGGACAGGATTCGTCGAGCGGGGGCGGCAGGTGGGGCGGCGGTGCCCGTCAAAGCGGTCGTCGTTGGACTCGAATCGTTCGCGCCGCTGTCGCAACCTGCTACCAGCAAGATCAGCGCGAGAGTCACCAGAATCCGTCGCAAAAGTCCGTCCATCCCTAGTTCGCCAGCTGCAACCTACCTTGAGCCAGGTTTGGCCTAGCGGGGCGTAGGCGGCCGCGCGTGGGCCCTGGCGAGGCACTGCTGGCCGGGGTGCCACCCGATGCTCTTGGAAGGGCCACCAGTCTCGAAGTGAAGAAGCTCGACGAGGTGCCGCTGATCGCGAGAAGGGCCAACTCGCATACGTATTGGCGATCGTGCGTCAACGATCCATCCTGATTGTCACCATCTGGGCCGTAGTCCTCGTCATAGTTCGCCTCGCACTCTTCGCCACCGGATCATCAATCCAAGCCAGCGGGGATTGCTACGAGACCGCCGTCCATGCCAACAGCGACGGCTGGTTCGTAGGCGCTGGAGTATGTCTCTTCTTACTTGTTACTTGTCGTTGTAACGCCCCTTGGCCTGATTTTCTTGAAGGCCGAAAGTATGGGACGCAAGCAGCGCTCCGATGAGCCGGCGCCGCAACCGCGGGAGAGCGAAGCTACCCAGTAGAGGTGTAAAGCTCGACAGTCGAGTACTCGATGGTCGACACGCCGTTCCGCACCCCGCTAGTTCGGCGATCTCACCGCAGTTTCGATGGGGTGGTCGGACGGTGTGCCCTTCAGGCCGCGCCAGAACAGGTTGATCATCAATTCGGCCGCCTCGTCCACACCGGCGTCGCCCGTGCTGACCCGAGACGCCACCGCCTCACCGGCGCCGACCAGAGCAACGGCCATCATGTCGAAGTCCGTGTCCGGCTCGGGATTTCGCGTGCCCGAGCGCAGTAGCCTACTGACCAGGTCGATGATGCGCTCGCGGCCCTCGCGCACCGTGTGGGCGAACGCCTGCGAGCTGGTCGCCTGGCTGTAAAGCACCATCCACGACGCCCGGTTGGCGTCGATGTAGTTCAGGAACGCCAGGACGGCGGTGCGCAGCAGGTCTTTCGGGCTCTGCTTGAAATCGATTCGGCTGCGCACGTCGTCGACGAACCGCGCCAGCTCCCGGTCCAGGCACGCCGCGAACAGCTCCTCCTTGGACCCGTAGTACAGGTACAGCATCGGTTTGGAGATCTGCGCCTCGGCCGCGATCGCGTCCATCGACGTCTCGTGATAGCCGTTGACCGAGAAAATCTGCACGGCGGCGTCGAGCATCTGCTGCTCGCGCACTGCGCGCGGCAACCGCTTGGTGCCTCCGGCCATTCCACCAGGGTATGCAATGCGCCCGCCGAAGGCGTCGGCAGCGGGTGGCGGGCGGGAACTAGCGGCGGGTGGCGGGCCGGGACTAGCAGCGGGCGGTGGGTGGGAATCAGCAGTGCGGGTTGGGCCCCTTCACGGCCGCCACCCGCAGCACCGAGGCGTCGACGCTGGACATCGACAGCTCACCGGCATCCAACGCCTTCTCCAGCCGGTCCAGCACGGCGGGCACCTCACCGGTGCTCAGCCACAGCGCGACGTCGGCGCCCGCCTGCAGGCTCCGCAGCGCCGCCTCGGCGACCCCGAACCGGTCGGTGATGGCTCGCATGCCGGACAGATCATCGGTGAACACCGGGCCGTTGAACGGCTGGCCGCCGTAATTGCCCGACCGCAGCAGCGCGTAGGCCGCCGGGCTGAGGCTGGCTGGATCGCTGCCGGTCAGTCCGGGCACCTGCAGGTGACCGACCATCACGCCGACCGGCGCCTGGCTGGTCAGCGTCCGATACGGCACCAGGTCGGTGGTTTGCAGCTCGCTGATCGGTGGCGTGGTGACGCCGCCCGTGTGCGAGTCGCCCGAGGCGCGCCCATGGCCGGGGAAGTGTTTGAGCACCGGCATCACACCGCCGTCGCGCAGGCCGCGGGCATACGCGCCGGCGAAATCGGTGACGACGGCCGGATCGGAGCCGAACGACCGGTCGCCGATGGACCCACCCCCGTCCACGTCGACGACCGGCGCGAAGTCGATGGTGATACCGAGCCCGCGCATGGCCTGGCCCCGCTTCAGCGCGATGCTGTACACCTCGTCGGGCGTGCTGCGGGCCGCCAGCGAGGCGGGCGACGGTTGGCTGCCGATCAGCCCGGCGAGTCGCGACACCTGGCCGCCCTCCTCGTCGACGCTGACCGCGAGCGGGAGCGGAGTCGCCTCGCCCGCGATGCCGGCCAGTGAGCCGTCGGACAGCATCGACAGGTCGGTCCAGCTGCCGACGAAGATGCCGCCGACGTGGTGAGTGTCGACGACCGCGCGCGCGTCCGCCGCGTTGGAAACACCCACCATCAGCAGCTGCGCGAGCTTGTCGCGGGTCGACATCGACGACAGCAGCGAGTCACCGGCCCCGCACGCGGGGGCCGCCGGCGCGGCCGGGGCCTCGGGCACGGCGGTCGCCGCCTTGGTGATGGGCGCGGACGACGCTGACGGCTCGGCTTCCTGCGCGGCGGGCGAGCACGCCATCAACAAGATCGGCGTGGCGGCGAGAGCACACAATGCGCGGGGCAAGGCCATGGGCCTCGACACTAACGGCTGCAACGGCTCACTTCTATCTCGTGGTCGGCGTGTACCCCGAGAACCTGGGTTCAGCTGCGGACATGGCCCGCGTGCTACTTTTGCCGCATGGATCGGTTCCTCGTGCCAGCCGCCGCCAGCGTCGTGGTCGGCCTGCTGCTCGGCGCGGCGGCCGTGTTCGGTGTGACGCTGATGGTGCAGCAGGACAACAAGCCACCTCTGCAAGCGGGCGATCCGGCGTCTTCGGTGCTCAACAGGGTCGAGTACGGCGACCGCACCTGATTCTCGGGTCGCCGCGCAGCCGACCCCGCTCTCCCGGCGCTGGTTGTGGGTGGCCGCTGCGGCGGCACTGGTCCTGACGTTCGCCCAGTCACCAGGACAGATCTCCCCCGACACCAAGCTGGACCTGACCGCCAATCCGCTGCGGTTCCTGACGCGCGCGTTCCACCTTTGGAACAGCGAGCTGCCGTTCGGTCAGGCGCAGAACCAGGCCTACGGCTACTTGTTCCCGCACGGCACCTTCTTCCTGATCGGCGACGTGGTCGGGCTCCCCGGCTGGGTCACTCAACGGCTCTGGTGGGCGCTGCTGCTGGTCGTCGGGTTCTGGGGCATCGTGCGGGTGGCCGAGGCGCTCAACGACGGGCGCGGCATCGGCAGCCCGACGTCGCGCGTCATCGCGGCGGTCGCCTACGCGCTGTCACCGCGGGTGCTGACGACGATCGGCGCGATATCCTCCGAGACGCTTCCGATGATGCTGGCGCCGTGGGTGCTGCTGCCGGTGATCCTGGTGCTACGGGGAGATCCGCGGGTGCGGGTGCTGGCGATGCGATCCGCGGTGGCGATCGCGTTGATGGGTGCGGTCAACGCGGTGGCCACGATCACCGGCTGCCTGTGTGCGGTCATCTGGTTGGCGTGTCACCGGCCGACGAAACTGTGGTGGCGGTTCACCGCATGGTGGGCGCTCGGTATCGCGCTGGCGGTGCTGTGGTGGGTTGTCGCGCTGCTGATGCTGGGCCGGGTCAGCCCACCGTTCCTCGACTTCATCGAGTCCTCGGGTGTCACCACGCGGTGGATGTCGCTGACCGAGATGCTGCGCGGCACCGACGCCTGGACGCCGTTCGTGGCGCCCAACGCGACGGCCGGCGCGTCGCTGGTGACCGGTTCGGTCGCGGTGCTGGCCACCACACTGGTGGCCGCCGCGGGCCTGGCGGGGCTGGCCTTGAAGACGATGCCAGCCCGGGGTCGGCTGATCACCATCCTGTTGGTCGGGGTCACGCTGCTGGCCCTCGGCTACTCCGGCGGGCTCGGCTCCCCCGTCGCGTTGCAGGTTCAGGCATTCCTCGACGCGTCCGGAACGCCGCTGCGCAACCTGCACAAGCTCGAACCGCTACTGCGCCTGCCGCTGGCGTTGGGGTTGGCGCATCTGCTCGGACGCATCCCGCTGCCGGGTAGCGCACCGCGGGAGCAGTGGACGACTGCGCTGGCGCACCCCGAACGGGACAAACGTGTGGCGGTCGGGATCGTGGTGCTGGTCGCACTGGCCGCGGGCACATCGCTTGCGTGGACCGGACGGCTCACTCCCCCAGGCGCTTTCGAGGCGATCCCGCAGTACTGGCACGACACCGCCGACTGGCTCGACGAACACAACACCGACGGCCGCGTCCTGGTCGCGCCGGGCGCTCCGTTCGCGACCCAGGTATGGGGCAACAGCCACGACGAACCACTGCAGGTTCTCGGCGACAGCCCGTGGGGTGTGCGCGACTCCATTCCGCTGACCCCGCCGGAAACCATCCGCGCACTGGACTCCGTACAGCGACTGTTCGCCGCGGGCAGACCGTCCGCAGGGCTGGCGGACACCCTTGCCCGCCAGGGTATTTCGTACGTCGTGGTGCGCAACGATTTGGACCCGGAGTCGTCCCGGTCGGCGCGACCGCTGCTGGTGCATCGCGCCGTCGACGGCTCACCCGGCCTGGAGAAGGTCGCCGAGTTCGGCGATCCGGTCGGCGCAGGCACCCTGGCCGGATTCGTCTCCGACAGCGGCCTGCGGCCCCGCTACCCCGCCGTCGAGATCTACCGGGTGCACGCGGAAACCCCGGTGACGCCTTACCTCGTCGACACCGATCGCATGGCGCGGGTGGACGGTGCGCCCGAGGCGCTGCTGCGACTCGACGAGCGCCGCCGGCTGCAGGACCGGCCGCCGCTGGGCCCGATGCTGTTGACCGCCGACGCCGAACGCGCGGGCGTGCCCACCCCCGTCGTCACCGTCACCGACACCCCACTCGCACGGGAGACCGACTACGGCCGCGTCGACGACCACTCCTCGGCGATCCGCACCCCCGACGATCCGCGCCACACCCACAACCGGGTCATCGACTATCCCTCTCGCGGCGCCGATGTCGTGTATGGGCAGTGGAACGGCGGGCGGGTGTCGGTGTCGAGTTCGGCGGCCGATTCCACCGCGCTGCCCAATGTCGCACCCGCGACCGGTCCGGCCGCGGCGGTGGACGCCGACCCGTCGACGAGTTGGGTGTCGAACTCGCTGCAGTCGGCGATCGGCCAGTGGATGCAGGTGGACTTCGACCACCCCGTCACCAACGCGACCATCACCGTCACGCCCAGCGCCACCGCGGTCGGTGCGCAGATCCGCCGCATCGAGATCTCGACGGTCAACGGCACCAGCACCCTTCGCTTCGACGAAGCGGGCAAGCCGCTGACGGCCGCCCTGCCCTACGGCGAGTCACCGTGGGTGCGGCTCACCGCGGTCGCCACCGACGACGGTTCAGCCGGCGTGCAGTTCGGCATCACCGACCTCGCCGTCACGCAGTACGACGCGAACGGCTTCGCCCACCCAGTCAGCCTGCGCCACACCGTCGCGGTGCCCGGTCCGCCACCGGATTCGACTGTGGCCCAATGGGACCTGGGTTCGGAGTTGCTGGGCCGATCGGGCTGTGCCGAGAGTCCGACCGGGCACCGGTGCGCCGCGTTGATGGCGCTCTCGGCGGAGGAGCCGGTGAACCTGAGCCGCACGCTGACCGTGCCGGCGCCGATCGCTGTGACGCCGACGGTGTGGGTGCGGGCCCGTCAGGGGCCGAAGCTGGCCGACCTGATCAGCGCACCGGGCGCCGCCCGCGCGATGGGCGACGCCGATCCGATCGACGTGCTCGGGTCGGCCTACGCCGCGGCCGACGGCGATGCGGGCACCGCGTGGACCGCCCCGCAGCGCGTCGTGCAACAGGGGACGCCGCCCACGCTGACGCTGAAACTGCCCCGACGAAGCGAGGTCGCGGGGTTGCAGGTGACGCCGAGTTCCTCGGAGCTGCCCGCGCATCCGACGCTGGTGGCCGTCGATCTCGGCGACGGTCCGCAGATCCGTCCGGTGGCGGGCGACGCGGGCGCGCAGACGCTGCACCTCAAACCCCGGGTCACCGACACCGTGACGGTCTCCATCCTCGACTGGGACGATGTCATCGACCGCACCGCGCTCGGCTTCGACCAGCTCAAGCCGCCCGGCCTTGCCGAGGTCACCGCGCTCGACGCCCGCGGTGAGCCGGTCGCCGCCGCCGACGCCGAGACCAACCGCGAGCGCAGGATCGAAATGCCTTGTGGCAAGGGGCCGGTCATCGGTATCGCGGGCGAATTCGTACAGACCTCGCTCACCACGACGGTCGGCGCGTTGCTCGACGGTGAACCCGTCGCCGCACACCCGTGCCGGGCCGAACCGATCCTGCTGCCCGAGGGACAGCAAGAGCTGGTCATCAGCCCCGGTGGCGCATTCATCGTCGACGGTGCACAACTCGCCGGGCCGCAGGCCGACGAAATAGGCCCGGCACCAACCACTCCCGCGGAAGTCGGACATTGGGGCGCGGACCGCCGCGAGGTGACCGTCGCCCCGTCGTCGGCGTCCCGGGTCCTCGTCGTCCCCGAAAGCATCAATCCCGGTTGGGTCGCCCGCGACAGCGGCGGCACCGCGCTGACGCCGATCACGGTGAACGGCTGGCAGCAGGGTTGGGTACTGCCGGCGGGCACGGCCGGCCCGGTCACGCTGAGCTTCCCGGCGAACGGGCTCTACCGCGCCGGGCTCATCGGTGGGTTGGCGCTGCTGCCGGTGCTGGCTCTGTTGGCGCTCCTGCCGATGCGCAGGCGACCCGCACCCGCGGATCCGGTGCCGGTGTGGCGCCCGCACCCGTTCGCCGTGGGCGCCGCGACACTGGTCGCGGGCACGGCGATCTCCGGGGTGACCGGCTTGGCCGTGGTCGGCGTCGCGCTGGGTGTCCGGTGGTTGCTCCGCAGTCGCGAAAAGCTCTGCGAGGCAACCACGGTCGGCGCCGCGACCGGCGGGTTGATCCTCGCCGGTGCGGTGCTGAGCCAGAACCCGTGGCGGTCGGTCGACGGCTACGTCGGACACTCGTGGGGTGTGCAGCTGCTGGCGCTGATCTCGGTGGCCGCCGTCGCCGCGTCGACCGTGCCCGTGCGTTCGAGCCGGCTCAGTTGACCGCGATCAGGTGCTCGAGCTTGGGTTCGCCGACGACGTACTTCTCGACCTCCTGCTCGGCGATCAGGTCCTGACCGGTCTGCCGCACGACGTGCTGATGCAGATGCTCGTACCACGACCGCACGACGAACGCCTCGACGAACGTGTGAGGGAATTCGCCGCTGCGGAACAACCGCCATTGCGCGGCACCGGTCCGCTGGCGTGACCGCCTCACCCGGTCCATCGCGGCGATGAACGACGCCTCGTTCTCGGCTGCCACCTTGTACGTCTTGAGCACCAGGACCGGCCCGTCCGGCGGGGCGGGTTCGAACACCAGCGCCGGCTCCGGCCAGTGCGCCGACGGTTCGACGTCGAGGTTGCCAGTGCCCGGATGCAGCGGCCACCACAACAGCGACACTGCGCAGACGGCGAGCATCCCGGCCGCGATCAACAACGCCGTCACGCTGCTGGTGGCCCCGGCCACCAGGCCCCAGACCAGCGAGCCGATGGCCTGTCCGCCCATGAACACCAGCTGATACACCGACAGGCCGCGCGCCCGCACCCACGCCGGAAGGCTCAGCTGCATCGACGCGTTCAGCGTCGACAAGGTGAGCAACCAGGACAGGCCACCGACGATCATCGCGACGATGACCACGGTCAGCACCGGAACAAGCGCCAGCACCGCGGTGGCGAGCGCGAAACCCACCGCGCCGACGGTCAGCAGCGCGTTGCGCCCGAACCGCAGCTGCAGCCGGGACAGCACCATCGCCCCGCACACCGCGCCGACGCCCAGCGCGCCCAGCAGCACGCCGTAGCCCGCGGACGACAGATGTAGCTGCCGGTCGGCGATGACCGCCAGCAGCCCCCACAGCGCGCTACCCGGGGCGATGAACAGCAACGCCCGCAGCAGGATGCGCCGGACCACCGGGGAACTGCGGATGTAGCGCCCGCCCGCGGTCAACGCCGACAACGGGCGCTCGGTCGGCAGCAACCGATCCGTGGCCGGGCGTCGCCACGTGAAGAGCACCACCACGATGCCGATGAACGACAGCGCGTTCAATGCGAATACCATCGTGGGTCCCGACAGGGACACCAGCGCACCCGCGATCGCCGGCCCGATCGCCCTCGCGCTGTTCATGGCTAGGCTGGTCAGCGCCGCCGCGGCCGGAATCTGTTCGCGCGGAACGAGTTCGGGCTGGATGGCCTGCCACGCCGGAGCGGTCAACGCTTGTCCGCAACCGATCAGGAACAGCAGGATCAGCAAGACCGTGGGCGTCGTCAGCCCCACTCCGGTCAGGATCGCCAACAGCGAGACACCGGCGGCCATCGCCGACTGCGTGGCGATCAGCAGCCGTCGCCGATCGGTCAGGTCGGCCACCACACCGGATGGCAGCGCCAACAACATCACCGGCAACGTCGTCGCGGTCTGCACGAGGGGCACCAGCACCGCGGCGTTGGGATCGCCGACCAACATCCATTGCGCGCCGACGGTCTGCATCCAGGTGCCGAGGTTCGAGACGAGCTGCGCGATCCACAACGCACGGTAGGTCGGCGAGGACAGCGGCGCCCACGCCGACGGTCCGGCGCGGACACTCGACGATGCCGCCATATTGTTCTGGCCTTTCCTATGGATCACGTTTCAAGTACCCGATTGATCGTCCGCTATCTCGTAGCATCGGCCGCGTGCCGGAATTGAACACCGCCCGTGGCCCGATCGACAGTGCGGCTCTCGGCGTCACGCTCATGCACGAACACGTCTTCATCCAGTCCCTGGACATCACCACCAACTATCCGGAGGTGTGGGGCGACGAGGCCCAGCGCGAGGCCGACGCAATCGTCCGCCTCAACGAGCTGAAGTCCCGCGGTGTCGACAGCATCGTCGATCTCACCGTGATCGGCATGGGGCGCTACATCCCGCGCATCGAACGCCTCGCCGCGCAGACCGACATCAACATCATCGTCGCGACCGGTGTCTACACCTACAACGACGTCCCGATGTTCTTCCACTTCAGCGGGCCGGAGACGCCGCTCGGCGAGCCGATGGTCGACATGTTCGTCCGCGACATCACCACCGGCATCGCCGGCACCAACGTCAGAGCGGCGATCCTCAAGTGCGCGACCGACGAACCGGGCCTGACCCCCGGCGTCGAACGGGTGCTGCGGGCCGTCGCGCAGGCGCACCGCGAGACCGGCGTCCCGATCTCGACCCACACCCACGCCGCGACCAAGCGCGGCCTGGATCAACAGCGCGTGTTCAGCGAGGAGGGGGTCGATCTCTCACGCGTGGTCATCGGGCACTCCGGCGACAGCACCGACATCGACTACCTGGAGCAACTGATCGACGCGGGCTCCTACATCGGAATGGACCGGTTCGGCGTCGACGTCTTCCTCGGCTTCGAGGAGCGGGTGGACACCGTCGCGAGGATGTGCGAGCGCGGGCACGCCGACAAGATGGTGCTGTCGCACGATGCGTCCTGCTTCATCGACTGGCTGCCGGAGGGGATGATCCCGCAGACCATGCCCAATTGGCACTACCTGCACATCCACAACGACGTGATCCCGGCCCTCAAGGAGCGAGGCGTCACCGACGAACAGCTCACGACGATGCTCGTCGACAATCCGCGCCGGATCTTCGAGGCGCAGGGCGGCTACTGACGTGACCGAGCCGACCCCACCGATCAGCACGCAGGTTTCACGGCTGGCCGCCGCCGAACCGGACGCGCCCGCGGTCACGTGCGAGGGTGTCACCCTCACCCGCGGCGAGCTGGACGCGTCGACCAACCGGCTGGCCCGCGCCTACGCCGAACTCGGTGTGGGAGAAGGCGATTACGTCACCGTGGTGTTGCCGAACTCGATCGAGTGGGCGCAGGCGGTGCTGGCGACATGGAAGCTCGGTGCGATACCGCAGCCGCTGTCACCGCGGCTGCCCGATGCCGAGCTGAGCGGTTTGCTCGAGCTGCGACCCCGCGCCCTGATCGTCGGCCGGGAGGATCCCGCCGGCCGGATACCCAGCGTACCAGCGGGTTTCGCTCCCGATCAGGGCCTGTCGGACGCGCCGCTGCCGGAGAAGGTGTCGCCGGTGCTCAAGGCGATGGCGTCGGGCGGCAGCACCGGAAGGCCCAAGCTGATCGAAGCGGGCGGCGACAGCCGATTCCCGCCGCTGGTCGGTTATCCCCTTGGGGCGCAGGAAGGTGACGTCAACCTGATCTCGGTGCCGATGAGCCACAACACCGGTTTCACCACGTTCGCGATCGCGCTCGTGCAGGGCCACCACCTCGTGCTCATGCCGAGATTCGAACCGCACGAATTTCTCCGGCTGGCGACCGAGTATCGCGTGACGTTCCTGACGACGGTGCCGACGATCATGCAGCGCCTGCTTCCGGTCCACCGGGCCGACCCCGATGCCTACGACCTGTCGTCGATCCGGCGGTTCTGGCATGTCGGCGCGCCGTGTCCGCCCGCGGTCAAGCGGGCATGGATCGAGATCCTGCAACCGGATGCGCTGTGGGAACTGTACGGCGGCACCGAATTACAGGCGTTGACGTTCATCTCGGGTAGCCAGTGGTTGGACCATCCGGGCTCGGTCGGAGTCGTCGTCGCCGGGGAGATGAAGGTCCTCGACGACGACGGCAACGAGTGTCCGCCCGGAGTGGTCGGCGAGATCTACATGCGGCCGTCGCCGGGCAGCGCACCCACCTACCGCTACATCGGCGCGACGGCGAAATCCCGCGACGGTTGGGACTCGCTGGGCGACCTGGGCTACTTCGACCAGGACGGTTTCCTCTACCTCAGCGACCGCCGCGTGGACATGTTCACCGTGGGGGGCAAGAACGTCTACCCCGCCGAGATCGAGTCGGCTCTCGCCGAACATCCGGCGGTGCTGTCGTGTCTGGTGGTCGGTGTCCCGCACGACGATCTGGGTCAGGTGCCGCACGCGCTGGTGCACGCCGACCGCGATCTCGACGAAGCCGGCATCATCGCGTTCCTGTCCGAACGCGTCGAGCGCCACAAGGTGCCGCGAACGGTCGAGTTCACCGACGAACCGCTGCGTGACGACGCCGGGAAGGCCAGGCGCTCGGCGGTACGCGACGCCGTTATCGCGCGACGGGCTCAGGCGCGCTGCTGACCGACGAGTCCAGCGGCGGGACGGGCCGCGCGTGCCGATACTCCCAGCGCCGCAACGCCGTTCGGCACGGCGACTCCACCAGCGCGTAGCTGACCGCCGCGATCGCGAATCCGAACACGATCGTCAGCACCAGGACCACCGGCATGTGACCGTTGAAAGCGAACTCGCCGATCACCGGGAAAACCATCGCCAGCGCGGCGAGGTGCCAGATGAACAGTCCGTACGACCAGCGCCCGAGCGTCACCATCGTCGTGTTGCCCAGCAGCCGGTGCGGGGTGTCGGGCCGGTCGAGCACGAGCGGCGCCAGCAGCGCGCCCGCGACCACCGCGCCCATCGCGGTCTTGACGACGAACTGGCTGACGGTGCCCGGGGTCAGCCCCTCGGGACCCGCGATCGGTGAGGCCGCGATCAGGAACGCGACGACCGCGATGGCGGCCATCAGCACCCGCCGCCGCGCCAACCGGTGCGCCCACCCGACGGGCGTGACCGTCAGCTCGGCGAGCAGCATGCCCGCGGCGAACCAGGAGAAGAACGCGGGCGGCCAGTTCAGGTGATTGACGCCGACGGGCGTCGCGATCGGCAGCACCGCCCACGCCAGGCTGGCGACGCCCGCGATGGCGATGACGGGTACGCGCGCACGCACCGGCACCCGTCGCACCAGCAGCGCGAGCACCGGCAGGGCGATATAGAAGGCGACCTCGACCGACAGGCTCCACATCTGCGTCAGGCCCGCGGTCAGCGTCAGCGGCACATAGATCTGGGTCAGCGTGAGGTTGGCCAACCACACGGTCATGTCCGCGCGGGCCTCCGGCAGCAGCGACAGGATCACCACGACCGCGACGAGGTAGGCGGGCATGATGCGGACCAGCCGCGAGCGCAGGTAGTGGCCGGTCGGCGGGATCGGCCGCAGCCCACGCGCGGCCGCCGCATGCCCGCGCCACAGTAGAAAGCCCGAAAGCGCGAAGAACACCGCGACCGCGAGGTCGAACCGGCCGAACAGGCGTCCGGTGACGCCGCCGGTGTGGCCGGTCTGGAAGGCCACGTGGGTGACGACGACGCCGACCGCGGCGCAGGCGCGCATGCCCTCGACGGCGGGCAGGAACCCGCGAGTTCCGCCCACCTGCTCGTCGCGCGTCTCACCGGTCACGGCAATCAGTGTGCCGGGTAAAACCAAACACGCTGACCACGGGTGCGCGGATGCGGCCGGACTAAACGACGACCTTAAATTGTGCTGTTAGGGTCAAACGGGTTTCTGCGGGCATACCGCAGGTGAAGGAGGCACGGTTTGAACCGCGCAGTGGCGCTGCGGATTGCGGCATGCGGAATCTTGGGGCTGGGTGCCGCCCTGTTGATCGCCGCGTTGTTGCTGTCCACCTACACCCACAGCAAGATCGCCAAGATCCCGCTGGACCTCGAGGCCACGCTGATCAGCGACGGCAGCGGCACGGCGTTCGACCCGGCGTCGCTGAACGCGGAACGCTTCGTCGTGGACCGGGATGTGCCGATGGTCCAACAGGAGCAGCTCACGGTGGAATCGCCGTCGAACGCCGACGTGGTGACGCTGCAGGTGGGCTCCACGCTGCGACGCACCGACAGGCAGCAGGACGCCGGCCTGCTGCTGGCCCTGGTCGACACCGTGACCGTCAACCGGAGCACTGCCGAGGCGGTGTCCAGCGAGAGCAACCCGGGCGGTGCGGTGCAGAAGCCGCGCGCCATGGAGGACGACAAGCCCCCGACCAACATCGCGCTGCCGCACGAGGGCCTGGCCTACCGGTTCCCGTTCGACACCGAGAAGAAGACCTACTCCGTCTTCGATCCGATCGCGCAGAAGCCGTTCGACGCCAACTATGACGGCGAAGAAGACGTCAACGGGTTGACCACCTACCGGTTCGTGCAGAACGTCGGGTACGACTCGGACGGCAAGCTCGTCGAGCCGGTGAAGTACGCGTCGCTCTACGAGGACGACGCCGACAGCGAGGTCACCGCCCGCGCGGCGATGTGGGGTGTGCCCGGTGAGCCCGACGAGCCGATCACGATGGCCCGGTATTACGCCGCACAGCGCACCTTCTGGGTCGACCCGGTGTCCGGGACGATCGTCAAGAAGGACGAGCACGGCTACCACTACTACGCCCGCGAGCCGCTCAAGCCCGAGGTGACGTTCGTCGACTACAAGGTCGCATTCAACGACGAGACCGTCGAGTCCCAGGTCGCGAGCGCCGGCGACGAGCGCGATCGGGTCGCGCTGTGGGGCCGTATCCTGCCGATCACGTTCACCGCGACAGGGCTGGTGTTGCTGGTCGGCGGCGCCCTCCTCGGCTCGTTCAGCCTGCGCGCGGAGTCCGCGCTGATCGACCCCGGGCTCGACGAGGCCGACCACGGGTTCTTCGACACCCAGGGCATCAAGGTTCCGGGCGCCGAGGCCAAGACCGAGAAGATCCCGACATCTCGACCGTCCGACCTGCCGCCGGACAGACCGGTCTGATTCGGCGGTCGGTTGTGGCACCGGCGTATGCGCTGGTGCTCGCCCTTGCGGTGACGGCGCCGTTGTTGGCGCCCGGATATCTGCTGTTGCGCGACGCGGTGTCCACGCCGCGCTCCTATCTGTCCGACGCCGCGCTCGGCCTGTCCGAGGCCGCGCCGCGCGCGCTGCCGCAGGACTTCTTCATGGCCGTCGCGTCTTCGGTGGTCGACGGCGGGGTGGTGGCCAAGGCTCTGCTGGTGGCGGGGCTGTGGCTGGCGGGCTGGGGTGCCGCGCGTCTGGCCGCTGCGGTGGTGCCCGAGTCCGGGATCGCCGGCCAGTGTGTGGCGGCGACGGTCGCGCTGTGGAATCCGTATGTCGCCGAACGCCTGTTGCAGGGCCACTGGAGCCTTCTCGTGGGCTACGGGTGCCTGCCGTGGGTCGCCGCGACGATGCTGGGACTCCGGGAGTCGGCGCGGTGGAGTTCGGTGGCGGCGCTGGCGTTCTGGATGGCGCTGGCGGGGCTGACGCCCACCGGGCTGCTGCTGGCGGCGACCGTCGCGCTCGTATGCGTCTTCGCACCCGGGGAGGGCTGGAGGCGGTGGCGGTGCGCGGGCGTGGCGCTGGGCATGACGGTCGTCGCGGCGTTGCCGTGGTTGGTCGCGGCGACGGTGGCCCGGTCGCTGGAGTCGTCGCAGGCCGACGGCGTCGTCGCGTTCGCGGCCCGGGCGGAACCGGGTCTCGGGACGCTGTTCAGCCTGGCCGGGCTGGGCGGTATCTGGAATGCCGATGCGGTACCACCCTCGCGTACAACGCTTTTCGCGATCGTCGCCACCGTGGTGCTGCTCGCTGTGGTGGCCGTCGGGTTGCCGGTCGTGTTGCGGCGGCCCGCGGCCGTGCCGCTCATGGTGCTCGCCGGCGCGGCCGTCGTCCTGCCCGCGCTGATGGCCACCGGGCCGGGGCTGAGCCTGCTCGAGGCGGCCATCCGCGCCTTCCCCGGCCTCGGCGTGGTCCGCGACGGACAGAAGTGGGTGGCACTGGCGATGCCCGGTTATGCGCTGGCCGGTGCTTGCGCGGTCGTCATCGCGGGACGCCGGCTGCCGGCGGCGGTGGCCGCGGTGATCTGCTGTGCGGCGTTGATCGTGACGCTGCCGGACCTGGTGTGGGGGGTCGGCGGCCGGGTGGCGGCCGTGCAGTACCCGCCGGGATGGGCGAAGGTGGCCGCCCTGATCAACGACGACCCGCGGACCGTCGCTGTGATGCCGATGGGCAGCATGCGCCGGTTCGAGTGGGCGGGCGACGCGCCGGTGCTGGACCCGCTGCCGCGCTGGGTGCACGCCGACGTGTTGACCACCGGTGATCTGCAGATCGGTGAGCGGACCGTGTACGGCGAAGGGCAACGCGCCCGCGACGTCCAGGAGATCCTGGTCGAGAGCGCCGACCGTCGACTGCTCGCCGACGCGGGCGTCGGCTGGGTCGTCGTAGAATCAAGCGGCGTCGAATCGACCGGTCCGACAACGCCTTTGCCGCTGCCCGTGGCCTACACCGACGACGACCTAACGCTGTATCGCGTCGGTGGTTCGTCGGCTCCGGCAGGCGGACGCGCGGCGGTGGTGGCCGCGCACCTGGCGTGGCTGGCGATGTTGATCGCGGGTGCGGGCGCCGGGATGGCGCGAAGGTTGAGTAAAGCGCCGCCGCGAGTCAAGGCACCTCCCCGTCGATGACCTCGCCGTCAGCTGGCGGAGACGGGTGTCATACCCCACACTTACAATCGCACCTATGTTCGAGACGACGAGCGAGGCCGGGCTGGTCGATCTGATGAGCCGGGCGCAGCGCGCCAGCCGGGTCGAGCTCGCGCGTCAGCTGTTGGCCATCGGGCACTTCAGCCTGCGCCGCGTCCCCGAATGCAATGGCGAGAACGACGACAAGGCGGTCGACGACTGGGAGGTCGCGGCTGCCGAGATCGGTGCCGAACTCGGCATCAGCCGCGGACGGGCCTCCTCAATGATGAGCTCGGGCCAGGCCCTGATCAAACGGCTTCCCAAGGTGGCGAAGGTGTTCGCTTCCGGTGAGATCGACTGGCCGGTGGTCAACATGCTGATCTATCGCACCGAGCTCATGGTCAGCGAGGACGCCTGCGCACTGATCGACGCGATCTTCGCCGACCGGGCCGCTCAGTGGAACCACCTGTCGTACAACAAGCTCGTCGAAGTCGTCGACTGGCTGGTTCTTCAGATCGACCCGGACGCGGTGCGCCGAGCCAAATCTCGTGACGACGACCGCCATTTCGATGTCATACCGGGCCAGTACGGAATGTCCGACATCGTCGCCTGCCTACGCGGCGTCGACGGGGTCGCTTTGACTCAGCGACTCGACGCGCTGGCCGCCACGGTCTGCCGGGAAGATCCACGAAGACATCGCCAGCGCCGCGCGGACGCCATCGGGGCGATCCTCGCCCACGAGGACGCGATCGCGTGCCTGTGCGAACGACCGGACTGCCCTGCCGCCGGCAGAACGGCAACCACCGTAGTGGTCCATGTGCTCGCCGAGCGGGACACCGTCGAAGGCACCGGCACGACACCCGGTTATGTGTCCGGGTTGGGTCCGGTTCCGGCGCAGACCGTTGCCGAGGTGGCGCGCCACGCCAATCGGCGCCCCGTCGAGACTCCCGACGAGACCGCACCCGAACCGCAGTACCGTCCCTCGACCGCGCTGGCCAATTTCGTACGCTCGCGCGACCTGACCTGCCGGTGGATGAATTGCGACCGTCCCGCCTGGCGATCCGACATCGACCACGCCGCGCCCTGGCCCCACGGGCCCACCCATCCGTCCAACAACGCCTGCTTCTGCCGGCTGCACCACCTGATGAAGACGTTCTACTGCGGACCCGGCGGCTGGATCGTGCACCAACAACCCGACGGCACCGTCATATTCACCAGCCCGACCGGGCGTATCCACACCACTACTCCGTTCGGAGCGATGCTGTTTCCACAACTCGGCGCTTCCACCGGCACGCTTCACCTGCCCGACATGCCGGCAGCGACACGGGGGCGCGGGAGCTGCATGCCCACCCGCCGTCGCACTCGCCGCCAGAACCGCGAGCGGCGCATTCAACGCGAACGCGCCCTCAACGCCGCGATCCGCGCGGAGAACACCGCGCCGGCCACCCCGAGTTTCGCCAGCTTCTACCCACTGGGCACGGGTCCGCCGACCGACCCGAGAGTCCTGATGGACGATCCGCCGCCGTTCTAGCACCGCGAAGATCGGAGGGACGGTTCGATTGCGCAGGCGCTAGACGACGCCGCTGACGTATCGTCCGGAGTGCACGGACTCGAGCACGGTGCGCATCGCGTCGGCGCTCTGCTGCCAGGAGAACTCGCCGCAGCGGGCATGCGCCTTGGTTCCAAGCTGTTCGCGCAGAACATGATCGGAGAGCAACTCCCCCAGGCCGTCGACCAGCCCGTCGAAGTCGTCGACCAGCACGCCGGTCACGCCGTCGACGACGGAGTCGGTCAACCCGCCGGAGGACCGATAGCCGATGGTGGGCACCGAATGTTGACCGGCTTCGATGACCGCCAGCGCCCAACCCTCTTTGCGTGACGGCAACACGTGCACCCAGGCCTGTTGCAGCACACGGTGTTTCGCCTCGTCGTCGACGTGCCCATGGAAGGTGACGGCGTCGGAGATGCCGAGCAGCGCGGCGTGGTCGACGAGCCGTTGTTCCCACCAGCCGCCACCGACGATATCGAGGGACAGCTCCGGAATGCGCGGACGCAGCGCGGCGACGGCTTCGAGCGCGTCCTCGATCTGCTTGTGGGGCACCAGCCTTGACAGCACCACGACCTTCGGCGTCGCCGCGCGCTGGGCGGTCAACGTCGACGCGGGCGCCTCGTCGAGGCCGTTGCGCACCACCGCGATCTGTGCGGGTCGCACACCCAACGCCGCGAGATCGCGCGCCGACGGTAGCGACACCGTGACGTACTGGTTGCGCCGGTGCGCCCGCGGCGAGAGCCTCGACTCGACGAACCACCCGACGCGGCCCTTCACGGGACCGGCCACCGGCCACTGTTCGCGGTGGCAGTGGTGCACGAGCACCGCGACGCGCCGCCCGTAGGCGAGCCGCGCCATGAACGGGATGCCGTTCTGGGTGTCGATCACCACGTCCGGGCGCACGCGCCGGAGCGGGCCCAGCCCGATGCGGGCCATCACCATCGCCAGCCCCGCCCAGATGTAGACCGTGTGCCGACCGCCGCCACGGCTGACTCGGACTCCGTCGACGACCTCGCGACGCCGGGCGCCGGGGTAGCGCGCGGTGCGCAGCGTGACCTCGACACCCGAAGCAGCCAACTGCGCGCCGATGCGCTGCAGGTACGCCTCGCTTCCGCCACCTTGGGGGTGGCCGGTGTCGCGCCAGCACAGCAGCAGCACCGATCGGAGCGGACGGGAAGACATCGGCAACAGCGTAGTCGGGTCGACTCGCTGCGTAGGGTTCGGTTCCATGTCGATCACGGACAGGTTCGCCGACCGGGCGACCCTGTCGCGGTCGCTGCGCCTGCTCGCCGAGTTCCGCTTCGAGCAGAACGACCCCGCCCGGTTCTACGGCGCGCTCGGCCGGGACACCGCCGAGATGGTCGCCGACCTGTGGCTCGGCGCTTGTGACTCGTCACCGGCCGGGCTCACCGTGCTGGACGTCGGAGGCGGGCCGGGGTACTTCTCGGAAGCGTTCACGGGCATGGGTTTTCACTACATCGGGGTCGAACCCGATCCGGCCGAGATGCACGCCGCACCCGGGGCGGCCACGCCGACCACCTACGTGCGGGCGTCGGGGCTGGCGTTGCCGTTCGCCGACGACAGCGTCGAGATCTGCCTGTCCTCCAACGTCGCCGAACATGTGCGGCATCCGTGGCGCTTGGGCGCGGAGATGCTGCGGGTGACCAGGCCCGGCGGGCTGGTGGTGCTGTCGTACACCGTCTGGCTGGGCCCGTTCGGCGGCCACGAGACCGGGCTCTGGCATTACCTCGGGGGTGCCCGCGCCGCGCGCCGGTACACCCGCAGGCACGGTCATCTACCGAAGAACAACTACGGCTCGTCACTGTTCGCGGTGTCGGCCGCCGACGGCCTGCAGTGGGCGGCGAGCACCGGGGCGCTGATCGCCGCATTCCCCCGCTACCACCCACGATGGGCGTGGCCGCTGACCAAGGTGCCGGTGCTGCGGGAGTTCCTGGTGAGCAACCTGGTGCTGGTTCTGCGGGCGCCGTGAACGGCCGACTGCAACAGGTTCTCGTTTTGCGTCGCGATAGGTAGTGTGACGGTCATGACACAGAGCACCGCGTTCAAGACCGAGTGGAGCAAGCTTTTTATCGGCGGTAAGTGGGTCGAGCCGGCCACCTCGGATGTGATCGAGGTGCACTCACCCGCGACCGGCGACCTGGTGGGCAAGGTGCCGCTGGCCTCGGCCGCCGACGTCGACGCTGCCTGTGCCGCCGCACGCAAGGCGTTCGACGAGGGCCCGTGGCCGCACAAGTCGCCGCAGGAGCGCGCCGAGGTGCTGTCGGCAGCGGTGAAGCTGATGGAGGAGCGCGGCGAAGAGCTGAAATTCCTGCTGGCCGCCGAGACCGGGCAGCCGCAGACCATCGTCGACATGATGCAGTACGGCGCCGCGATGTCGGCGTTCCAGTACTTCGCGGGCGCTGCGGACAAGTTCCCGTGGAAGGAGATCCGCGACGGCATCTACGGCCAGACGCTGGTGCTGCGCGAGCCGATCGGCGTGGTCGGCGCCGTCACCGCGTGGAACGTGCCGTTCTTCCTGGCCGCCAACAAGCTCGGCCCCGCGCTGCTGGCCGGCTGCACCGTCGTGCTCAAGCCCGCCGCCGAGACCCCGCTGTCGGTGTTCGCGATGGCCGAGATGTTCGCCGAGGCCGGCCTGCCCGAGGGCGTGCTGTCGATCGTGCCCGGCGGCCCGGAGACCGGTCGCGCGCTGACCGCCAGCGACCTGATCGACAAGTACACGTTCACCGGCAGCAGCGCGGTGGGCAAGGAGATCGCGAAGATCGCCGCCGAGAAGCTCAAGCCGTGCACGCTCGAGCTCGGAGGTAAGTCCGCCGCGATCATCCTCGAGGACGCCGACCTGGACTCGACCCTGCCGATGCTCGGCTTCTCGGGCGTGATGAACAGCGGGCAGGCCTGCGTCGCGCAGACCCGCATCCTCGCGCCGCGCTCGCGCTACGAGGAGGTCGTCGAGAAGGTCGCGAACTTCGTCGGCGCGATGCCCGTCGGCCGGCCCGACGATCCGAACGCGGCGATCGGCCCGCTGATCTCGGAGAAGCAGCGCGACCGCGTCGAGTCCTACATCAAGAAGGGCGTCGAAGAGGGCGCCCGCGTCGTCACCGGCGGCGGCCGCCCCGAGGGATTGGACAACGGCTGGTTCGTCGAACCGACCGTGTTCGCCGACGTCGACAACTCGATGACGATCGCCCAGGAGGAGATCTTCGGACCCGTGCTGGCGGTCATCCCCTACGAGACCGAAGAGGACGCGATCCGCATCGCCAACGACTCGGTCTACGGGTTGGCCGGTTCGGTGTGGACGACCGATAACAAGAAGGCGCTCGAGGTCGCTTCGAAGATCCGCACCGGTACGTACGCGGTCAACATGTACGCGTTCGATCCCGGCGCCCCGTTCGGCGGCTACAAGAACTCCGGCATCGGCCGCGAGAACGGCCCCGAGGGCATCGAGGCCTACGTCGAGCACAAGAGCGTGCTGCTGCCGTTCGGCTACACCCCCGAGGACTGACGCCGGTCCTTCCGCGAGCAGCCGTTCTAAAACGCGGCTTCGGGGACGCCCATGACCTCGAGGCCGATGGTCTCGATGATGCCGCGCTGCGCAGTCAACAGCGGCAGCATGTGCTTGGCGAAGAAGTTCGCCGCGGCGATCTTGCCGGTATAGAAGGCGCGGTCGCCGTCGGAGATGTCGCCGTCGAGCGCCGCGAGCGCAATCTCGGCCTGGTGCAACAACAACCAGCCGATGACCAGATCGCCGACGGCGAGCAGGAACGGAACCGACCCCAGCCCGATGCGGTACAGCTCGCGCGGATTCTCCTGAGCCGAAACCAGATATCCGGTCAGCGACGCGACCATGGACTGCACGTCCTGCAACGCGGTGGCCAGCAGGGCCCGCGCGTCCGCGAGTTCCGGTCGTGCGGTCTCGCTGCCGACGAATCCCTGGATCTGCCCGGCCAGGTGCGCGAGCGCAGCACCCTGGTCGCGGGCGATCTTGCGGAAGAAGAAGTCCTGCGCCTGGATGGCGGTGGTGCCCTCGTAGAGCGAGTCGATCTTGGCGTCGCGGATGTACTGCTCGATCGGATAGTCCTGCAGGAAGCCCGAACCGCCGAACGTCTGCAGCGATTCGGTCAGGCACTGGTACGCCCGCTCCGAGCCCACGCCCTTGACGATCGGCAGCAGCAGATCGTTGACGCGGCCGGCCATCTCGGCGTCGGCGCCCGACACGAGCTGCGCCACGGCGGGGTCCTGGTGCGCCGCGGTGTAGAGGTAGAGCGCCCGCAGCCCTTCGGCATAGGACTTCTGCGTCAGCAGTGCGCGACGCACATCCGGATGGTGCAGGATCGTCACCCGCGGCGCCGTCTTGTCGGTCATCTGCGTCATGTCCGCGCCCTGCACCCGCGTCTTGGCGTAGTCCAGCGCATTGAGGTAGCCGGTCGACAACGTGGCGATCGCCTTGGTGCCCACCATCATTCGGGCGTATTCGATGACCTTGAACATCTGGGCGATGCCATTGTGGGAGTCGTTGACCAGCCACCCGACGGCGGGCACGCCGTGTTGGCCGAACGTGAGCTCGCAGGTCGCCGACACCTTCAGCCCCATCTTGTGCTCGACGTTGGTGACGAAGACGCCGTTGCGCTCGCCGAGCTCACCGGTCTCCGGGTCGAAGTGATACTTCGGCACGATGAACAGGCTCAGACCCTTGGTGCCCGGGCCCGCTCCCTCGGGTCGGGCGAGCACCAGATGCATGATGTTCTCGAACAGGTCGCCGGTGTCGCCGTTGGTGATGAACCGCTTCACCCCGTCGAGATGCCATGTGCCGTCGGGCTGCTGCACGGCCTTGGTGCGGCCGGCGCCGACGTCGGAACCCGCGTCGGGCTCGGTGAGCACCATCGTCGCGCACCAGTCGCGCTCCACCATCAGCGCGGCCCAGTGCCGCTGCTCTTCGTTGCCGATGTCGTAGAGGATGTCGGCCATCTTCGATCCGGCCTGATAGATGAACACCGCGGGATTGCCGCCGAGCACGAACTCGTTGATCGCCCATTCGACCGCGGCGGGCGCCGCCACCCCGCCGATGTCCTCCGCCATCCCGACGCGGAACCATTCACCCTGATGCCAGGCCCGGAACGACTTCTTGAACGGTTCCGGCAGGGTCACCTCGTGGGTGGTCGCGTCGAAGGTGGGCGGGTGGCGGTCGGATTCGGCGAACGACTCTGCGAGCGGACCCTCGGCCTGCCGAGCCGCCTCGTCGAGCATCTGCCGCACCGAATCGCCGTCGAGGTCGCCGAACTCACCGGTCGCCAGCGCCTTGTCCAGGCCCAGCACCTCGAACAGGTTGAACTCGAGATCCCGCACGTTGCTTCTGTAATGGCCCATGACGAGCGCCTTTCGTTCTCGCGTCGAGCCGTAGCGTAGCTGTCCGACCGTCCGACGACCTGCAGTTCACGCCAGGCGGGTGGCGGTCGTGAAAATTATGCTGTGAACCATAATCGGTCGAATTTCTGATGCCACCCAGCGGAGTCGAGTCACGTGCCACTACCTGCGCTGACCACGGAGAACACTGTGATGTGGAATACAATAATTGCTTAGGTGTGTTCTGGGTTTTATGCTCTTCGTCATAACCAGGGAGGCACCCCATGTGGGTCATTGAGGTCAACATCGCCGGATACCGGTTCACCCATCGGGTGCACGACCGGGGCCGGCCGGTCTTTCGCTTCAGCCCGCTCAATTGGCGTCCGGCGCAAGTGCCTCGCACGCCCGCAGCCTGACCACTCCATTGGAGGTTGACCTGTCTTCCGCCGTGACCAAGAACGCAACCAAGCGCGGATCGACGCGCACCAACATGCTGATCGCAGCGGCCGAGGTCATGCGGGAGCGCGGCGCGGCAGGCGTCACGATCGACGAGGTGCTGACCCGCAGCGGCGCCCCGCGCGGATCGGTCTACTACCACTTCCCCGATGGCCGCAACCAGATCCTGCGCGAGGCGCTCCGATTCGCCGGTGAGGCGATCACCAAGGAGATCGACGAGGCGGCCGCCAAGGGCGGCATGCACCTGGTCCGCAGCTTTGTGGCGTTCTGGGAAGAACTGCTCGTCGAAAGCGAATTCGCGGCGGGGTGTCCCGTGGTCGCCGCGGCAATCGGGTCGGCCGACGACGAGCCTCAGCTGACGACGGTGGCAGGCAGCATCTTCGGCCATTGGCGGGACGCGCTGACACGGGCATTCGTCTCCGACGGTTTCGACGAGTCCGACGCGGCCTCCCTCGCCATCACATGCATCGCGGCGCTGGAAGGTGCCGTGGTGCTGTGCCGCTCGACGCGCTCCGTCGACCCGCTGCGTGACGTGGCCCAGCAGGTCGAATTCCTGATCAGGTCGCGGGATTTCATCCGGCGCAACGGAGTGCCCGACCGCAACTAGGCCGACCGCCAGCGGGCGCAGACGAAGTCCCCGTTGACCGCCGACTCGACCAGCGTCCATTCCGAACGGACCGGCAGCACGGGTGACCCCGCGCCGAGCGAGCACGGGGCGTAGCTGACGATCATCTCGTCGATCAGCCCCGCCGAAACGAATTGTCGTGCGACGTCGCCTCCCCCGACCACCCACACGTCCTTGCCCGCCGCGGCGGAAACCAGCGTCGGGTGCAGATCGCCGACATCACCGTCGAACGTCCGCACGTCGTGCCCCTGTTCGACGATGTGCGGGCGACGCGTCATCACCCAGGACGGCTGCTCGTACATCCAGTCGCCCGGGTGGTTGCGCACGATCCATTCGTAGGTCGCCGAACCCATCACCACGGCGCCGATCGTTGCGATGAAAGCGTCGTAGCCGAAGGCTCCGCCCTGGTCGATGGCTCGCGAGGTCAGCCAGTCCAGGCTGTCGTGCTCGTCGACGATGTAGCCGTCCAGGCTGGACGCTGTGTAGTAGACCGTCGCCAAATCAGTTGCCCCTCATCCATTCCAGCGGATCGCCCCGGCGTGTCTCGACACCGTGGTGGGTCAGCATCGAGCGGGCCAGCCCGCGCCGGTGGGCCGCGTACTCCAACACGTGCGCGACGATGCCGTACAACTGGAACGACTCCGGCGGATCACACAGCGCGTCGATGACGGTGTCTCCCATGCGTCCATCGGCCGCATACTCCGAAACCATTGCCGCCCAGCGCTTTGCGACGGCGTCATGGTGCTCGGCCAGCTCCGCCGCCGCGGCGTACTCGGGTTGGGTGGGCGTGTGGTCCGGGAAGTCGCGGCCCTCGATCGTGGCCAGCCACACCTGTTTGGTCCAGACGATCGCGCCGAGCACGGCACCGACGCTGGGTTCGGGTCCATCCCAGTCGAGAACCACCTGGCCCGGCGAAACCGCCTCCCGCCATTGCTCGTTCGTCAAGGCCGTAGCCCGGTCGATCAGGTACGCGGTGTCGGCGACGTCGTGCGCCACCATCAGTGCAGAGATGTCGGGATCCTTTGCGTCGCCCGCATTGTCGAGCCACAGCGATTGCGGGGGATGGAAGTGCAGACCGTTGGGTGCGCCGACCCGGAACGCGACGTCGGCGGCCCTCGACGGCGGAACCCCGAAGGTGCGCCGGAAGGCGCGGGAGAACACCTCGGTCGACGACCATCCCTCGTCGGCCGCGACGGCGGCGACGCGTTCGCCGCGCTGCAGGCGCCAGGCGGCGCGCTCGAGCATGATCCGGCGGCGCATCGCGGCGGGCGACTCCCCGGTCAGGCGGCGAACCTCCCGCGAGAAGTGGAACTCCGACGCGTGGCTGCTGCGGGCCATGCTGTCCACACCGGTGTTGTCGGCGTCGACGACCGCGTCGAGCAGTTCGCGCAGGCGGTCACGGCGTGCTGGCTGGCTCACGATCACCGAGTATGGTCGCGGCTCTCGCGAAAGAACATGACAATTTCTGCTGCGTTCAGCTGTCCAAGACCTCGTGGACGCGGGCCTCGATGTCGCGGTGGTCGCCGAGGTCCGTCAGATCGATGCCGAAGCGTTCGGTGAGCTCGGTGAGGACCTCGGCGGCGGTCTCGAAGCGGACCCGTTCGGTGCCTCCGCCGCTGTGGATGGCCAAATTGCGTCCGCGCAGATTCCACCTCGCGTCGTCGGTGACCAGCGCAACCGTCAGCCCGGTCACGAAACCTGACTCGGGAAACGTTGAGACATACCAACTTCCGACCTGAAGGTCGATCTGCGGTCGCGGTCGGGCGTCGAACATGTACAGCGGCTGCCACTCCCCGCGGATCTCGGCCTCCAGGAGATATCCGTCGTCATGCTCCCGCAACCGGTAGGGCTCGTGGCGGGTGGTCTGCACGGGACCGGCTTCGAGCCGGATCGGCGACGACAGGGTCTGGCCGCCGAACCCGACGTCGACCAGCCACGGTCCATCCTCGCCCGGGACGCGTACCGACAGCACCTGATGGGTCTGCGCGGGCAGGGCACCCGACTGGTTCATCCACACCACCCGGCCCGCGAGGCGCGCAACGTCGTAGCCCAGTGCCTCGAGCACGTAACCCATCAAACCGTTGTGCTCGTAGCAGTATCCGCCGCGGCGACGGTGAACGAGTTTACGGGCGAGCGCTCCCGCGCTGAGGTCGACGACCGGGATGCCCATCAGCGGATCGAGGTTCTCGAAGGGGATCGACCGATTGTGCGCGGCCACCAAACCGCGCAGCGTGGCCAGCGTCGGCTCGTTCGAGCCGGTGTATCCGATCCGGTTCAGATAGGCCGCCACGTCCAGATCGGCCCGCACATCCGTCGTCATGCCTCACATCTTGCGACCTGAATGGCCGCTGAGGTCAACGATTGGCGGTGCGGCTAGGGCTTGCCGCGCGCGGGCGTCTGGTTTGCGACACCGTGCCGCAGCGGGGTGTTGGCCTGCACCGCCGTCGACTCCTGCACGGGCGAACCGCCCGCCGCGCCACTGACCTCGGGCGCGTTGTTCGGATCACCGGACGACGGCTCAGCGCCGTGCGTCAACTCCTTGAGCCGCGCATGGAGCACCTCGAGGACCGGGATGCGGTTGCCGTGCGCGGTCTCGTGGTCGAACACCGCGCGCAGTTGGGGTTCGTCGAGCGCGCGGATGCGGTGACGCAACTCGGTCAGCGGCAGCTGGTCGTAGTCGGTGATCGGCAGGTCGTCGCTCTGCGCCATGCGCTGTCTCCTTAAAGGTGAGGTAGGCCGTCGGTCGGCGAGGGGACCGCTGTCCCCGGCCCGTCGGCGCGTCCGCGGTACCGGACGACCACCGCGGCGACCGCTCCGATGCCTGCGAGCGCCAAAGTCGGCCACATCGCAACCTGCAACAACCACAATCGCCGCTGCACCTTGAAGATGCGTTTCTGCGCGCGCCGCGCTCGGGACAACGTTTCCACGCCTTACGGTTGCCCCGGGCGGCGGCGACAAAACCCTTTGACGAAACCCCTTAGGTCCCGGTCCACTTCGGCGCCCGCTTCTCGGCGAACGCGATCGCGCCTTCCTTGGCGTCGTTGGACATGAAGACCGGCCCGAAGATCTCGACCTGCTTCTTCCACATCTCCTGGGAGTTCCAGTCGCGCGATTCGACGATGATCCGCTTGGTCGCCGCGACCGCGAGCGGACCGTTGGCGGTGATCTTCTCGGCGAACGCGATCGCAGCCTCCAGCGCCTGTCCCGGTTCAGCGAGGACGTTGACCATGCCGAGGTCGTGGGCGCGCTGCGCCGTCAGGCTCTCGCCGGTCAGGGCGAGCTCCATCGCGAGGCCGTACGGGAGCCGCTGCGGCAACCGCAGCAGTCCGCCGCCGCCGGCGACCAGGCCGCGCTTGACCTCGGGGATGCCGAACGCGGATTCCTTCGACGCGACGATCAGGTCGGTGGCCAACGCCAGCTCGCAGCCGCCCGCGAGGCAGTAGCCCTCCACGGCGGCAATGAGCGGCTTGGCGGGCGGGCGCTCGGTGAAGCCCAGGCCGCGGCCCTCGATCGCCACGTTCTCGCCGCGCGCGAAAGCCTTGAGGTCCATGCCCGCGCTGAACGAGCCACCGGCGCCGGTCAGGATGCCCACCGACAGGCCGGCATCACCGTCGAGACGGTCCATGGCGTCGGCGAGGCCACGGCTGACGTCGGCGTTCACCGCGTTCTTGGCCTGCGGCCGGTTGATGGTGATGATCAGGATGCGATCGCGCTGTTCGACCAGGACGACTGGTTCAGTGTTGTCACTCACGCGGCTGATCGTAACGGCCCGCCGATAGCTTCATGCGGGCCGCAGCGCTGCCGCCGGAGCTCAGGGGCGCTTCTTTCCGTTCCCGTTCCCGTTGCCGTGGCCGTTGCCCTTCTTGGGCGGCTTCGGCGGCTTGGGGGGTTTCGGCTGCTCGACGACCGGTGCCGCGCTCGGCGGTGGCGGTGCGGCGGTGGTCGGGGGCGGTGGCGGTGGCTGTGCCGGTGTGCTCGTGCTGACCTGCTGCGGCGGCGGTGTGCTCGACGACGGGTCCAGCGCCAGCGCGAGGCCGGCGACGACGACCGCGACCAACCCCGCAGCGGCCAGAAGCAGCTTGCGCTCGCGGCTCATCGGGCGACGCCGCGGCGCCGGAGCGACGAAGTAGTTGGCCGAGGGAGCCAGCGGTTCGGCGAGGACCTTGGTCGCCGGTCGCGACGACGCTGCGGGTGCCGGTCCCATCAGCAGCGCGGAGGGGGCGCCGCGCAGCGCGGCCAGCATGTGGTCGGCGCTACCGAATCGTTGGGTCACATCGCGGGCCATGGCCCGGTCGATCGTCGCGGCCAGTGCGGGGTCGACGTCCGGCCGTATCGCGCTGATCGGAGGCGGCGGCGCGTCGAGGATGGCACGCAGCAGCGCCGCGGGGTTCTCCTGGGGGAACGGCCGCCGACCCATCAGCGCCTCATAACCCATCACCCCGACCGCGTAGAGGTCGTCGGCCACCGATGCCGGCGCCCCGGTGACCCGCTCCGGACTCATATAGGCCATCGTGCCGACGATCTGCCCCGTGGCGGTCAGCGCCGAGCCGGCGGTCTTGGCGATGCCGAAGTCGGCGACCTTCATCGCGCCGCTGTTCGGGGCGATCAGCACGTTTCCCGGCTTGATGTCGCGATGGACGATGCCGGCCGCATGCGCGCAGGACAGCGCGCCGAGCACGTCCTGCAGCATGGTGCGGACGCGCTGCGGCGGCATCGGCCCGGCGTTGATGTCGTCCTGGAGCGTCCGCCCGGGTAGGCGTTCCATGACGATGAACGGGCTGCCGTCGTGCTCGCCGGAGTCGTGCACCGCCACGATGTTCGGGTGGTTCAGGGCCGCGGCGGCGCGGGCTTCTTCCTCGAACCGCCGCCGCATGTCGGCGTCGGCGTTGAAAGCCGGATACATCAGCTTGATCGCCACCGGCCGATGAAGCCGGGTGTCCCAACCGTCGCGGACCTCGGCCATCCCGCCGCGACCGAGTACACCTCGTGGTTCGTAGCGGTCCGCAAGTAGGTCGCGGCCGTCCATGCGGATAAGGTAGCCGCACCCGCAAGGGGGCAAACGCCCGCCGTTTGTCCTGCACAGGGCCGCTCGGCTAAACTAGAACACGTTTCAGTTTTCGATCAGAGGGGGTCCGGTGGCCACCGCCGACACCGAGGCGTCGCAGCTCACCAAGTGGGACCCGGGGCTGACCGAACGCTTCTTCGCCATCACGCGCCCGTTCCTCAAGCGGTACTTCCGGTCCGAGGTGCGCGGCCTCGAGAACATCCCGGCGGGCGGCTCCCTGGTGGTGTCGAACCACTCCGGGGGCATGTTGCCGATGGATGTGCCCATTCTGGCGGCCGACTTCTACGAGCACCACGGCTACGACCGGCCGATCTACACGCTCAGCCACGACATGCTGATGGTCGGGCCGACCGGCGAGTTCTTTCGCAAGATCGGCTACATCAGCGCCAACCACGAGAACGCCGACCGTGCGCTGCGCTCCGGTGGCCTGGTGATCGTCTTCCCAGGTGGTGACTACGACGTCTACCGGCCCACGTTCGCAGAGAACGTCATCGACTTCGGTGGGCGCACCGGTTACGTCAAGGCCGCCCTGAACGCCGGCGTGCCGATCGTGCCGACGGTGGGCATCGGCGGCCAGGAGACGCAGATCTTCCTGTCGCGCGGCACCTGGCTGGCCAAGCGCCTCGGCCCGATCGCGCGCCTGGCCCGGGCGAAGATCGTGCCGATCTCGTTCGGCTTCCCGTTCGGCCTGTCGCTGGTGGTGCCGCCCAACATTCCGCTGCCCTCCAAGATCGTCATGCAGGTGCTGCCCCCGATCGACATCGTCGCCGAGTTCGGCGAGGACCCCGACATCGACGAGGTCGACGCGCACGTGCGTCGCGTGATGCAGCGCGCGCTCGACGAGCTCGCCACCGAACGACGCCTGCCGATCCTGGGCTGAGGGTGGTTTTGGAGACACATCCGCGGGCTATGACGGACCTCGATGAGTAAACGCCGTTTCCCACTGCTGCGCGCAGTGGCCGAACTCGCCAATGCCGCCAACGGTGTGCAGCCGCTCGCCCGCGAGGGTTACATCACGCTGCCGGTCTTCGCGTTCGGCTGGCCGACCACCGAGGCGGCGCCGTTGTATCTGGGTGGTTCGGTGCTCGACGCCGTGCGGCGGGGCCTGCGGGGTGACTTCCGAGGAGCGCGGGGCCGGATCGCGTTGGCGCTCACGGCGATCGCATGGGCGTTGCTCGGCCTGATCATGTACCGCAACGTGACGTCGAAGCGGTTCTTCGAGGAGCCGCTGCGTGAGGCGCTCGGCGACGACTACGAGCGGGTGGCGTCGATGTCCCAGCCGGTGCGACGGCGGCGGATGGTCGACATCGGCATTCCCCCGAACGAGCTGGTACGCCGGCGCTACGTCGAGCGCGCCAACACCGTCCAGTACGGGCCGCACGGCCGGGTGAATCGCGCCGACATCTGGCGGCGCGCCGACCTGCCGCGCGACGGCAAGGCGCCGGTGCTGTTGCAGGTACCGGGCGGGGCGTGGGCGATCGGCATGCGCAGACCGCAGGCCTATCCGATGCTCAGCTACATGGCCGAGCGTGGCTGGGTGTGCGTGTCGATCGACTATCGGGTCAGCCCGCGGAACACCTGGCCGGCGCACATCGTCGACGTGAAACGCGCGCTGGCTTGGGTCAAGGAGAACATCGCCGACTACGGCGGCGACCCCGACTTCGTCGCGATCACGGGCGGCTCGGCGGGTGGGCACCTGTCGTCGCTGGCCGCGCTGACGCCCGACGATCCGCAGTGGCAGCCGGGATTCGAGGACGTCGACACCTCGGTGGTGGCCGCGGTGCCGATCTACGGCCGTTACGACTGGGTGTCGGCACGAGGCTCGGGCCGCAAGGAGTTCATCGCCTTCCTGCAGAGGTTCGTGGTGAAGAAGCGCATCGCCGAACACAAGCAGACATACGTCGACGCCTCGTCGATCATGCGTGTACGTCCGGACGCCCCACCGTTTTTCGTGCTTCACGGCCAGGACGACTCGATCATTCCGGTGCAGGAGGGCCGTGACTTCGTCGAGGCGCTGCGCGGGGTGTCGAAGTCAACGGTCGCGTACGCCGAAATCCCGCATGCCCAACACGCATTCGACTTCTACGGGTCGCCGCGCGCGCATTACACCGCTCAGGCGGTCGAGCGGTTCCTGTCCTGGGTCCACGCCCAGCGCCAGGCGTCAGTCGACGAGTTGCAGGTGAAGTCGGCCGAGGCGTAGCCCGACACTACGGCGCCATCGCCGACTCGACCACCGTCAGCTCGGCGGAAAGCCCTGCCGCCTTGCGTATTTCGATGAACGCCTCGATCATCGCGTCGGTCAACTCGTGCGGGTCGTCCAGGGTGGCACCGTCGGACAGCACCGAGATGTTGAGCTGGTCGACATAGCTCCACACCGTGATGTTCAGACCGCTGCCGGTGGTGAGCGGGCCGACGGAGTAGATCTCGGTGACCAGCGCGCCGCCGACCCGGCCCGGTTGACGGGGCCCGGGCACGTTCGAGATCGGCAGGTTCAAAACCTTGTTCTGGCCGTCTTTTTCGGCCAGCCAATGGAACAGCCGCTCGGCGGGCCGCGGCGGGAAGTACGCCGACCACCGGCTCACGAGTTCGGGACCCATCAGGTGGTGGGTTTCCTTGGCCTCGACCGCCGCCTCGTGCACCGCCCGGACCCGCTCCACCGGATCGTCGAGCTGGACGGGGACGGTCATCATGACGCCGGTGAAGTAGTTGCCCGAGATCCGGTCGGGAGAGAAGTCGAAACTCACTGGGACGGAGGCCAACAACGGATGGTCGGCACGTCCGTCGTACTTCAGGGACAGCTCACGCAAGGCGCCCGCCGAGATCGCCAGCACCATGTCGTTGATCGTGACGCCCAGGTGCTTGGCGGTCTCCTTGACATCGGCGAGCGACAGCGTGGCGGTGGCGAACTTGCGCTGCGCGTCGACGCGGTGGTTCATGAACGACGGCGGCGGCGTGAACGGCCGGGTGAGTTCGGGTGAGAACTTCTTCGCGCTCTTGCGCACCCGCTGGATGCCCTGCGCGGTGTAGCGCATGACCCCGGGAAGCCGACCGATCTGGCGCATGTGGTCGGCGAACGCGGTCCGCACCAACTCGGCCCTGCCAGGCGGCGGATCGGTTGCGTACGAATCGCGTTCGGCCTGTGGGCCCTGCCGCAGGTCCATTCCGCGGGCCAGCAGGTTCGCCGACGCGACCCCGTCGGCGAGGGCGTGGTGAATCTTGCCGAGCACGGCAATCCGCCCGTTCGCCAGGCCCTCGATGAAGTACATCTCCCACAGCGGCCTGCTCCGGTCCAGCGGTGTGCTGGCGATCTGGCCGACCGCTTCGTCGAGTTGTCGACGCCCGCCCGGGCTGTCCACCCGCCAGGGCCGCACGTGATACTCGAGGTCGACCTCGCAGTTCTCCCGCCACATCGGGTGGTGAAACTTGAACGGGATGTCGACGAGCTCGTAGCGGAACGGATCGAGTTTGTAGAGACGACCGTGGATGACCTGACGGAACTCGTCGATGCCGAACGCACGGTCACCCAGCTCGGACAGGTCGATCACCGCCAGCTTGAGCGTGTGCATGTGCACCGTCGGCGTTTCGGTGTACAGCAGGATCGCGTCCCAGCCGCTGAGCCTCTTCACGTCGCCACCCCCTCCCTTCGGAGGTGCCTATATAACCTCTTTGGCCCCGACCAGCGTCCGATTTCGATGAATCTGGTTCAGGAACAATCCGATTGCCGTCGCGGCCGATCCGGTTCGGGCGCCGTCGGTCATGTCGAACGCATGGCCGGCGCCGGGCAGTTCGATGTAGCTCACCACCGACCGCGACACCGCGCGCAACCGTTCCACGAACGCGCGGGCCTGCGCCACCGGGATGACGCTGTCGCCGGAGCCGTGCACCACCAGGAACGGCGGCGCGTCGGGACGCACCTGCGCGATCGGCGACGCCTTGCGGTACACGTCGGGCCGCTCGGCGAGCTTGCGACCCACGACCACACGCTCGAGGAAGTCCACGAAGCGCACCCGCTCGACGGTCGACCGGTCCTCCCAGTCGTAGCGACCGTAGATGCCGACCACCGCGTCCACCGACGTATCCGAACCGTCCGGCAGCTCGCCCTCTAGCTCCGCGTCGTTGGCGGTCAGTCCGGCGAGTGCCGACAGGTGGCCGCCGGCCGATGCCCCCGCGATGGCGACGAAGTCCCGATCACCGCCGAACTTGTCGACGTTGGCCCTGGCCCACGCGATCGCGGTCTTCACGTCGTGGATATGAGCGGGCCAGCGGTGGTGCGGCGCCACGCGGTAGTCGATGGACAGGCACACCCAGCCCTTCTCGGCGAGGTGGGACATCAGCGCGTAGCCCTGCAGCAGCCGGCTGCCGTGCACCCACGCGCCTCCGGGCACGAAGATGAGCACCGGGGCGGGCTCGGCGGGCAACTCCCTGGGCCGCCACACGTCGAGCAGCTGCGAGGGCCGGGGCCCGTATCGCACGGAGGTGCGGTAGACGTTGCGTCGATGCTCACGCAGCTTCCACAACGGCGGCATCGACTCCGGCTCGGGCCACTCGATCGCGAGCTCGTTGGCGTTGACCACACCGCGTAGCGCGGCCTCGGTGACGGCGTTGGTGCTGTCGCGTTCGGACTGCTTTAGCTCGGCATCGCCCGGGCTAAGCCACGATTTCACCGTCGCACCCAGGAAGTCGGGCAGATGCCGGAAACCCCACACCCCGACCGCGGTCGCAGTGCCCAACGGCTCGAGGTGCTTTCCGATGACGGGCAGCGAAGCCGCGGCGACGCTCGTCGCCAGCATGTAGTCCGAGGGGCCGGCGTTCAGCAACCATCGCGCACGTGTCCAGAAGGTCGGACCTGGGTACCGGGCATCCGGTCGCACCGTCATTGCGCGACTGTACCGCGGCCGTCGGTACGTATTGGAGAACTTGTCGAAGTGTCTACCGAGCGCATTTCGGGATACCCGGCGCCTGTACCGTGACCTGCGCAGATGGTCTAGCGTGACTTGCCGACCGTCAACTTCGAAGAGGACGTCTACGTGAGTAAGTCAGCGCTTGCCATCACCGAAGAACACATCGACCTCGCCGATGCGGCGTTCGGCCAGCTCAACCGGGTGAACAGCCGGGCCGCGGCCCGCTCGACGCTCGACGGTGGGTCGTCGCATCCCGCCGAGATCTGGTCCGCGGCGGCAGGCCTCGGGTGGACCGGCCTGGCCCTCGCCGAGGAGCATGGCGGGTCCGGATTCGGGCTCGCGGAGTTGGCCGTGGTGCTCGAGGCCCAGGGCCACGAGTTGTGCCCCGGCCCGTTCCTGCCCACGGTCGCCGCGGCAGTGGTTCTCGACCGGTGCGCACCCGATTCGCTTCGCGCAGAACTGCTTCCGGGCCTGGCGGACGGCAGCACGGTCGGCGCGCTCGCGGTGTCGGGCAGCGTGACGATCGGATCCGACCTCACTGTCACCGGCGAGAGTCCGGCGGTGCTCGGGGCGCCGGATGCCGATCTGCTGGTCGTGGTCGCCGGCGACGACGCCGTCGTGGTCGAATCCGCGGCCGACGGCGTCGCGATCACCCCGCTGGAAGCAATTGACCCCTCGCGCAGCCTGGGGTCGGTCGCGCTGAGCGGTGTGACCGTCTCCGAGGATCGGGTGCTACGCGGCGCGGGTCGTAAGGCGCACACGGTGTTTCGTATCCTCGCATCCGCCGAAGCCGTCGGTGTGAGTTGGGCGAGCATGGAGATGGCCGTCGAATACGCCAAGGTGCGTGAGCAATTCGGCCGCACGATCGGAACGTTCCAGGCGGTCAAGCATCATGCGGCCAACATGCTCGTCAACGCCGAGGTCACCACGGCCGCGACGTGGGACGCCGCCCGCGCCGACGACCTGGACAGCGCGGCGTTCGCCGCCGCCGTGGCCGCGTCTCACGCGATCCGGACCCAGATCTTCAACGCACAGACCAATATTCAGTTGCACGGCGGTATCGGGTTCACCTGGGAGCACGACTCTCACCTGTACCTGAGGCGGGCCCGCACATTGGCGGCGTTACTGTCCGAGGCCGGTGATCCACTGCTTGACGTCGTGGACGCGCAGCGCAGCGGTCAGGCGCACGGCGCCTCGTTCACGCTGCCGCCCGAGGCCGAGCGGTTCCGCGAACAGGCCCGCGAGGCCGTCGCGAAGCTGCGCTCCCTGCCCGCCGAGCAGCAGCGCGACTTCCTGGTCGACTCCGGCTACCTGGTGCCGCATTGGCCCAAGCCGTGGGGCCGCGCCGCGGAGGTGCTCGAGCAGCTGGTCATCGAGGAGGAGTTCGCCGGTGTCGAGCGGCCCGACCTTGGCATCACCGGCTGGGTGACGCTGACCATCGCCCAGGCGGGCACCGATGACCAGCGCGAGCGCTGGGTCGAGCCGGTGCTGCGCGGTGAGGTGATGTGGTGTCAGCTGTTCTCCGAACCCGGCGCGGGTTCGGATGCGGCCGCGGTGCGTACGTCGGCCAAGAAGGTCGACGGCGGCTGGAAGGTGACCGGCCAGAAGGTGTGGACCAGCCTCGCGCATCAGTGCCAGTGGGGTCTGGCCACCGTCCGTACCGAACCCGATGCGGCCAAGCACGCCGGCGTGACGATGATGGCCATCGACATGAAAGCTCCTGGCGTGACGGTGAACCCGCTTCGCGGGCTGACCGGCCATGCCCACTTCAACGAGGTGTTCTTCGACGACGTCTTCGTTCCCGACACCGACGTCGTCGGTGATGTGAACAAGGGCTGGCTGGTCGCCCGCGCGACGCTGGGCAACGAGCGGATCTCGATCGGCGGCGGTTCCGGCGGCACAACCGGCTTCACCGCGGCCGATCTCGTCAAGCTGCTCGACAACGCACCGGCCGAGACCAGGGCGACGTACCTGCGGCGGGCCGGCGAGGTCATCGCCGAGACGCACACCCTGCGGCTGCTGAACCTGCGGCGGGTGACTCGCGCGATCGCGGGGTCGGAGCCGGGGCCGGAGGGCAACGTCACCAAACTGCTGGTGGCCGAATCGGGCCAACGGATGACGGAACTGGCCATGGAGCTGGCGGGCTCGGCGGCCGTGGTCGGGCAGACCCCGACGCTGACGCTGGCCTACCTGGGCAACCGGGCGATGACGATCGCGGGCGGAACATCGGAGATCACCCGCAACACGATCGCCGAGCGTATCCTCGGGCTGCCGCGTGACCCGCTGTTGAAATAGTCAGGCCAGCAAGGCGATTCCGCCGACGATCAGCGCGACAACCTTGACGAGCTCGAGTGCGACGTAACCGTAGTGGGCGCGCGAGCGGCCCGTCGGCGCCTGTCCCGGCGGGGTGGACAGCACGACGTCCGAGCGCCGGTTCAGCGCGGGCCGAACCGCGATCAGCTGTGCGGCCAATGTCACGACGGCGACTCCGACCGCGATGACCACGATCCACGACGGATGCTCGAGCGCCAAGGCGACGACCAAGATCACGGCGAATCCGACCTCGATGCTGTTGAGCGCGCGGAAGACCAACCGGCCGATGCCGAGCCCGACTTGCAGGGACACCCCGGGAGCACGGAACTTCAGCGGGGCCTCGACGAAGGAGATCGCAAGCACCATACCCAGCCAGACGAAGGTGACCGCGATCGAAATCGCCTGTGCGACAGTCATCGAACTCGCCTCCTCGGCGTCAGATGTGCGATGCAGAGCCCCGGCTCGGCGAACGGGGTCAACGCATCCACGGTGATCGAAGCGTCCCAGCTCGAGAGCGCACCCTGCATGAGACCGAGGTGCACGGGACAGATGACGTCCCGCCTGCTCTGTGCCAACTCCAGGAACGGGCAGTTGCGCAGTCCGATCTCGGCACCGGCGGAACGCTTTTCGGGTGCGAAGCCCATCGCGGCGAGCAGATCGGTCAGGCGGTCGACGGCCAGACCCCGGTCGCGGATGACCTCGGTGCCGACTTCGGCCTGCGCCCATGCCCGGCCCGCAGCGACCGCCCGCCGCTGCGGATCGCGCTGGCGTGCGAGGGCGTCGGCGAGAACGCCTGCCAGCGTGCGATAGTCACGGGGACCCTCGGGGTCCATGCCCGCCGACGCCCGGAACATCAAGGGCGGCCTGCCCGGTTTCGCGCTGCTGGGCTTGACCGTTTCCACTCGGCCGCGTTTGGCCAGCGCTTCCAGATGAAACCGCGCGGTGTTGGGATGTACCGACAGCTGCTCGGCCACCTCGTTGATGGTCATGGGCTTGCCGGCGGCGCGCAGCGCGGTCAGGACGTCGTCACGGCGGCCACCCGTCACCGTTGCCACGTCCTTCAATCGACCCGGGACAGTGCCGCCCGGGGGCACTCCGCGATCGCCTTCTCGGCGTGCGCCTCCAGTTCGGCGGGTACCGGGTCGACGGTCACGACGGCGTAGTCGTCATCGTCGAGCTCGAACACCTCCGGTGCGTACTTCACGCACAATGCGTTGCCTTCGCATCGGTCACGGTCCACCACGACGTGCATGACGCCTCCTCACCTCGACAGTGACATCCTCGAGTTTATACAAACTGGCTTGTGTAAACAACGGTTGTCGGCCACGGCCAGGATCGATGCAGTAATACTTGATGGATGCCCCACCCCTTCCATCCTGAACTGCGCCGCGCCGCCCGCCTCGCGCCCAAGCAGGTGATCACACCCGTGACGCTGCCCATTGTCCGGATGGTCACGCGGCGGATGTGGCGACGGGTGCCGCGCGATGTCGACGCCCTGACCCTGCCGTCCGGTGCCGGCGTGTGGTTGTACCGCCCGCCGGGGGCGACGGGAAAGACCCCGGCGCTGTTGTGGATTCACGGTGGAGGGTACGTCATCGGCCACCCCGGTCAGGATGACCGACTGTGCCGACGATTCGCGCAGCGCCTCGGCGTCACGGTCGCCTCGGTCGACTACCGACTCGCCCCCGAGCACCCGTATCCGGCAGGGCTCGACGACTGCTATTCGGCGCTGACCTGGTTGGCGCGTCTGCCGTCGGTGGATCCCGACCGGATCGCGATCGGCGGCGCCAGCGCAGGCGGCGGACTGGCGGCGTCGCTGGCGCAGCTGGCGCTCGACCGAGGGGAGGTGGCGCTGGCGGCCCAACTGCTGGTCTATCCGATGCTCGACGACCGCACGGTCGACCGGCACGACATCGAGAAACCCGGAATTCGCCTCTGGAACAGGTCGAGCAACAAGTTCGGTTGGTCGGCCTATCTCGGTGACGCCGATCCGGCGATCGCAGTGCCGGGCCGCCGGGAGAACCTCGCCGGCCTCCCACCCGCGTGGATCGGCGTCGGAACACTCGACCTGTTCCACGACGAGGACCTCGAATATGCCGAGCGACTCAAGGCCGCGGGAGTGCCCTGCGACATCCAGATCGTCGAGGGCGCCTTCCACGGGTTCGACGGTATCGCCCCGAAAGCCTTTGTATCGCAGCAGTTCTTCGACAGCCAGTGTGCGATGCTGCAACGAAACCTTTCGTCCGCCGCAGCCTGATCAACTCCGCGCGGACACCACTTCGCCTGCGATGACGGTGGCGGCAACCATGTCGGACGCCAGCGCGTCGAGCACATCGCCGGGCGAGGCCTCCAACACCGCCAGATCACCCGGTTCTCCCGGGGTGACAGTGCGGCGCCGCGTCGGATCCTGTCCCGTCCCGCAGAACATGGCGAGCGCTTCGCGCGCGGTGACGCGTTCGTCGGCGCCCAACACCGTCCCACTGCCCGTCGTGCGACGCACCGCGGCACGCATCGCCGCCCACGGGTCGCCCTCGCCGAAGGGCATGTCGGTCGACAGCGCCACGGGCACTCCCGCGCGCAGCAGTGAGTGCACACGCCACAACTCATGGTGTTCGGCGGCGGGCACGTCCTCGAGGTACTGGTCACCACGCTCGGCGACGAAATTCGGCTGGGTCACCACGGTCACCCCGCTCGCGGCGAGCTGGGCGAGGCTGTCGTCGGGGACGACGGCAGCATGCTCGATGCGGTCCCCCGGATGCGTTCCCGCAACCTGCAACGCCGATAGCGTGATGGCGAGCTGCGCGGCGGTCACGCAGTGCACCGCGACCGCCGCCCCGTCGCTGTGGCGTTCGAAGATCCACGCGGTCAGGGCGTCGAGGTCGAGGTCGGTGTCGTGCAGGATTCGCTTTCCTGGGGCGAGACAATGCACGCGCTGACGGAGTTCGCCCTTGCGATGCGCCTCCAAAAGCCGGACGATGTCCTCGATCTCGGCGTCCGGCGTGGCGTCGGTGACGCCGGTGACGCCCAACCGGCTCAGTCGGTCGCTCACCTCGGTCAGACCGCTTTCGTTGCGCTGCAATGTGTCCGACCACGAGCGGTCGGCGCTGCGTAGCCGTCCGTCGGGATGGTCGGCCATCCCGACGTGGGCCAGCCCCGCCGAGTTCAGCGTCCACAGCACGCCGCTGCGATGCTGCACGCGAACCGGTACCGGCGGCGACACCTCGTCGAGCACCGTGCGGTCGAGTGGACCGGCGACCGCCTCGTGATAGCCGACGGCCCGGATCCAGCCGTCGGACCCCACGTCCGCGCCCGCGAGGGCGTTGCGCAGTTCGGCTCGATTGCGCACCTCGGCGGGACCGACGCGCACTGACCGCAATGCCGCTGCGGCCGAACGTAAATGGACGTGGTGATCGTGCAGGCCCGGGATCACGGTTCGACCGGCGGCGTCGTAGACCTGCTCGCCGCGGAGCGGGGGCAGGGTCGGCTCGACCGCCGAGATCTGTTCTCCCACACGGATGTCGACGGCGGCGCCGTCGAGCAGCGTCGCTCGCTGGATCAGCAAGACGCCAACCGTCGCTGCGCGACCAGCTGCTGGACTTCGGCGTTGTCCGCGCCGAGCGGCGACGCGCCCGCCGACGGTTGCGGTGCTGGGCCACAGGACGATTGCTCGTCGCGTGGCAGGTCGGCGTAGGTGGCGGCGACGGCGGCCATCGACATCTCGATCAGCTCCCCTCCCCCGCTACGCAGCGACTGCGCCACGGCCAGCGCGGCCTCGAGGCCGGTCAGCGGGTCGGCTATCGCGTCGCCGCAGAACTCCGGCTCGTCGGGTCCACCGCAGACGAGTCCGCCCGATACGGCGGCGTCGTCGCCGAAGGCGACCCAGTTCGCGCGGTCGCCGTCGGTGCCGTGGCCGGTGACCCGCAACCAGACCCGGCCGTCGCGCGGCGCCACGTCCGTCGGCGCCAGTCCCCGGCGCACCAATGCCGCGGGGCGGGACGACTCGATCACCACATCGGTCGCGGCGAGCAGCGCGCGCAGGTCATCGGGTTCATCGAAATCGACGCTGTAGGAGAGTTTTCCGGCGTTCATCCAGTCGAAGAAGGCTTGCGGTCCGCGGCGGGCGCCGTCGGGCCGCGCGGTGCTCTCGACCTTCACCACGGTCGCACCCGCCAACGAGAGCAGCCGTCCGCACAGCGGTCCGGCCCACATCGAGGATAGGTCAGCGACCAGGAGATCCGCGGGGCTGCGCGTCACCGTGCCCGCCCCGAACGGATACACCCGCGGGGGCTCGGCGGGGGTCTCGGCCAGCGCAGCGACCGGCAGGCCGAGTAGGCGCGCACGTTCCGTCACGTCGGCACTGTCGTTCTGCGCGACCCACCGCTGGACGGCGGGCCAGGGGTCGTCGACCCCGTCGGCACCGAGCAACGCGGGAACGGCGGCGACGTCGTCGGGCCTGGACAGCGTGAGGGCACACCAGCCGTCACGGCTTTGCAGCAGCTGCGACGCACCACCCGCCGACACGCGCCCGTCCGGTGAGAGGTCCAGCAGTGCCGCGCGCCCGCCGATCAGTTCGGCGGCGTCAACCCCGACGCCAGTGAAGGTTTCGAAGGCGGTCGCGACCCGCCGCGCCCTGTCGAGCACGGCAGTGGGGACGGTCAACGACGTCGACGTCACGACTCCCATTGTCGGCCTTCGGCACGAACGGGAGACGGCGGGGGTCGACGCTCAGAACTGCAGTGCGGTGAATCGCCAGTCCAGGACGCTGCGCTCCTGCTCATCGACCGCGTACACCAGCGACCGCAGGGTCAGCACACCGCCGCGATCGTCCGGCAGCGGCTCGGCATGCTCGACGTGCACCTCGCTGTAGAGGGTGTCGCCTTCGTATACGGGCCCGGTGTGGTCGCAGGACTGCCAGCCCAGGACCGTCGCGAGGTTTGGCAGCAGCCGGGTGACCTGGGCGAGCGCCAGGCCGATGGTGTGCCCGCCGTAGACCAGTCGCCGGTTGTTCACTCGCCAGTCATGGTGTGTCGCAGCGATGTTCAACGTCAGCCGGGCGAGTTCTGGTGCGCTGCTCACCACATCGGCGGTACTCCGCAGCACCGTCCCGGCGATACCGGGATCGAAGTGTGTGCCCGGGACCTTCGTGCGGTAGGCCTCGGCGTCCCACTCCGCGGTCGGGTCGGGCGGCGGCGGCGTTTCGGTGCCGATCGTCGACAGGTTGTCGGCGTGGCCGGTGTCGCCCGCGCCGTCGCTCAGCGGCAGCATCGCGCAGCGGTGGAAATCGAGCACGAGGCGCCCGAGGTCGTCGACGGTCGTCATCCGCAATGCGGCCAGTCCGGTGCGCGGCCGGCCCGGTTTCACCGAATTCTCCTTCAGCCCCACCACTTCGGTACGGGTGAACAAGGTGTCGCCGATGACGGGGAACCGGTGAAACACCAGTCCGCGGTAGAACAGGTTGGCCTTCACGCGCTGGGTGACCAGCGTGGTCTGACCGATCGCCACGTCGCACACCAGCGCCGGATGTGCCAGCGGGGCGGTGGCGCCGGTGACGGAAGCCGCGAGTTCGCCGTCGAGCGCGAGGCGCAGCCGGTCACCGACGATCGACTGGTGTACGGCGGCCGCACCCGAGGTCAACGTCATCGAGGGTGCGCTGTCGAAGACCTGCCCGACCCGCAGGTCGTCGAAGTACGGGCCGCTCACGAATGCCTACTCTGGCATTGGGCCGCACAAAGTGTCAATATGGCCGTACATGAACGAGGAAGAGACGATGCTGGTCGCCACCGTGCGGGCCTTCATCGACCGCGAGGTCAAACCGCGAGTGCGCGACGTCGAACACGCCAACGAATATCCCGAGGCGTGGATCGAACAGATGAAGCAGATCGGCATCTACGGTCTGGCCATCCCGGAGGAGTACGGCGGGTCGCCGGTGTCGATGCCGTGCTACGTCGAGGTGACCCAGGAACTCTCGCGCGGCTGGATGAGCCTGGCCGGCGCGATGGGCGGGCACACCGTCGTCGCCAAGCTCCTGGGGCTGTTCGGCACCGAGGAGCAGAAGCGTCGCTACCTGCCCGGCATGGCCACGGGCGAGATCCGCGCGACGATGGCGCTGACCGAACCGGGCGGCGGTTCCGATCTGCAGAACATGTCGACGACGGCGCTGCCGTCCGCGGGCGACGGCCTGACCATCAACGGGTCGAAGACCTGGATCTCGAACGCGCGGCGGTCCGGGTTGATCGCGCTGTTGTGCAAGACCGATCCGACGGCCACCCCCCGGCACAAGGGAATCTCGGTGGTGCTCGTCGAACAGGGCACCACGGGACTGTCAGTGTCGCGCGATCTGCCGAAGCTCGGGTACAAGGGCGTCGAATCGTGCGAGCTGATCTTCGAGGACTGCCGCGTTCCCGCGTCGGCCATCCTCGGCGGAGAACCCGGCAAGGGCTTCGCCCAGATGATGAAAGGTCTTGAGACGGGCCGTATCCAGGTCGCGTCGCGCGCGCTCGGCGTGGCCACGGCCGCGTTGGAGGACGCACTGCGGTACGCCCAGGAGCGTGAGAGTTTCGGCCAGCCGATCTGGAAGCACCAGTCCGTCGGGAACTATCTGGCCGATATGGCCACCAAGCTCACCGCCGCCCGCCAACTGACCCGGTATGCCGCCGAACGCTACGACAGCGGCGAGCGCTGCGATATGGAGGCGGGGATGGCGAAGTTGTTCGCGTCCGAGGTCGCGATGGAGATCGCGCTCAACGCGGTGCGCATCCACGGCGGTTACGGCTATTCCACGGAGTACGACGTCGAAAGGTACTTCCGCGACGCGCCGTTGATGATCGTCGGCGAGGGCACCAACGAGATCCAGCGCAACGTCATCGCCGCGCAGTTGGTCGCGCGGGGCGGCCTGTAGGCCATGCGGCCCGCGCCGGCGTATCAGACCCTGCGCGACCAGTTGCGCGACGAGATCGCCGCCGGCCGCTACCGCGACGGGGTCCGGCTACCGACCGAGTCGGAACTCGTTGCCGCGCACGGGGTATCGCGACAGACGGTACGGCGGGCGTTTCAGGACCTGGTTGCCGAGGGTGTGGTGTACCGCGTGCCGGGACGCGGCACGTACGCCAGCGGTTCGGGACGGCGGTACCTGCGCCAGTTCGGCTCGATCGACGACCTGATGAGCCTGTCCGACGACACCACGATGGAGGTGCTCGAGGGGTTGCGGCGGCGCGTCGACGTCGAGGCGGCCAGCAGGCTCCGACTCGACGACGACGTCGTGTACACCGTGGTGTTCCGGCGGTTGCACGGCACCGACCCCGCGGCGCCGTTCGTGTTGACGACGGTGCACCTGGCGCCGGTGGTGGCCGCGGCGGTGCTGGGCTCACCGGACCTGGCGGACGGGGCGGTCGGCACCCAGACCGTGATCGGTTTGCTCGAGCCGCACCTGAGCGCGCCGATCGTCGAAGCGGCGCAGTCGATCACGGTTGCGCCGGCCGACAGCGTCGTGGCCGATGCCGTGCGGTGCGAAGTCGGACATCCGATGCTGCGGGTCGATCGGTTGTACTCCGACGCCGAGGGGCGACCGGTCGAACTGTCGGTGAGCCACTTCCTGCCGGAGCAGTACACGTACCGGGTGACGCTGCGCCGCTCGGGCTAGCCGGCGATTTCGGTGCACTACCCGTCGCGCAGCGATCGTTAGTGCACCGAAATCACACGATGGCGTCGGTCAGGCCCCACCGCAGGGCAGTCGGGGCGTCGATGGTGTGCCCGGACAACACCAGATACGCGGTGCGCCAGCGGCCGATCCGCTTGGTCACGCTCACCGTTCCGCCCGCACCCGGAATCAGACCGAGGCTCAGTTCAGGTAGCCCGAACACGGCGTCGCGACTCGACTCGACGTGGCCGCAGAACGCCGCCATCTCCAGTCCGCTGCCGAGTACGTGGCCGTGGACCCGTGCGCGGCAGCGCTGGCCGAGGCGGGCGGTGAGTTCGGCCAGGACCAGCGCCGGGCTGTGGCGGGTCCGGGCGATGTGCGCACTCGCGGGGTCAGCGAAGGTGCCGAACTCGGCGAGATCCCCACCGCTGCAGAACGACTGCCCGTTGCCGGACAGTACTACCTCGGTGACCGACGGGTCGACCCGCGCCACCTCCAGCGCTTCGAGCAGCGCACCACGGGCGTCGGTGGAGAACGCGTTGTGCCGTTGGACCCGGTTGAACCGCACGTACAAGGTGTCATCGATGCGTTGCGCCACAACGGGCTCGGGGATCTCCGGAAGTCGAGCCGGTCCCCGCTCGGCGAGCCAACGTGCGAACTCCGGACCCGACTGCAGCGTGGAGTACGCCAGCGACTCGGTGATGACGCCGGCGAAGGCGGGGGCGGCGGGGTCGACGGCGCGCAGGACATCGTCGCAGATAGCCGCGGCATGCGGCCATCGGGCGCACCGCTGCTTCACCTCGTCGAGGGCGTCCGAGACCGACGGCACGGTGACGACGCGGCGGTCGTCGGACGGGTCCTCGGACAGCGTGAAAGTGGCGTCGTCGTCGGGTGTTCCGATGGCGACGACGATGCCCGATGGCAATTCGACGTGCGTCACGAGTACTTCTTGATCAGCTCCTGCTTGTACAGCTTGCCGGTATCGGTGCGCGGCAGCTGCGCTTCGAAGGTGATCGACCGCGGACACTTGTAGTGCGCCAACCGATCCCGCAGCCATCCGATCAGTTCGGCGGCGAATTCCGGGGTGGCGTCGGCCGGGTCGACGGTCTGAACCACACCGTGGACGCGTTGGCCCATCTCTTCGTCGGGTACGCCGAACACCGCCGCGTCCAACACCTTCGGGTGGGTGACCAACATGTTCTCGGCCTCCTGCGGGTAGATGTTCACACCGCCGGAGATGATCATGTGGTGCCTGCGATCGGTCAGGTACAGATAGCCGTCCTCGTCGACATAACCGATGTCGCCGACCGTCGCCCACCCGCGCTCGTTGCGAGCCTTGGCCGTCTTCTCCGGATCGTTGAGGTACTCGAACGCGACGCCGCCCTCGAAGTAGATCTCGCCCGCCTGGCCGGGAGGCAGCTCGTTGCCGTCCTCGTCGCAGATGTGCAGCTTGCCTGCCATCGGCTTGCCGACCGAGCCGGGGTGGGCCAGCCAGTCCTCGGCGCTGATCAGGGTCGAACCGTGCGCCTCCGACGAGGCGTAATACTCGTCGATGATCGGTCCCCACCAGTCGATCATCTGCTTCTTGATCTCGACGGGGCACGGCGCCGCGGCGTGGATCACCCGCTTGAGGCTGGACACGTCGTACGAATTGCGCACCGCCTCGGGCAGTTTGAGCATGCGGGTGAACATCACCGGGACGAACTGACCGTGCGTGACGCGGTAGCGCTGGATGGCGTCGAGGGCCCCTTCCGGATCGAACTTCTCCAGCACCACCGTCGTGTAGCCGGCGGCCTGAACCGTCATCGACCACACCGACGGAGCCGTGTGATAGAGCGGCGCGGGGCTCAAGTACACCGAATCCGGTTCCATCCATACCGAGACCAGCAGGGTCATCAGGCCCGGCGCCTCGGCCGGGGACAGGTGCGGAAGCTCGCGTTTGATGCCTTTGGGTCGCCCGGTGGTTCCCGACGAGTACTGCAGCAGGTCGCCCTCGATCTCGTCGGGGATCGCCGTATCGGGGTAATGCGCAACACATTCGGGGTAGCGCTGCCAACCGTCGAGCTCATCATCCGCGATGAGGAGCAGCTCGGGCAGCCCGCCGGGTAGTTCGCTGCCGAGCCCCTCGAGCGTCTTGCGCAGCGCCGCGGATCCGACGACGGCCTTGGCGTTGCTGTTGTCGATGATGTAGGCCGCTTCGGCGGCGGTCAGATGCGTGTTGATCGGCACGTAGTACAGGCCGCTGCGGCGCGCCGCCCACATCACGGTGTGGAAGTGCTCGTTGTTCTCCATGATCATGGCGACGGTGTCGCCCTCGACGAGGCCTGCCTGGCGGAAGTGGTGGGCCAGACGGTTGGCGCGCGCCTCCAGCTCGGCGAACGTCACCACCGTGGCGCTGGGATGCATGATGACGGCGGGTTTGTCGGGCGTGGCCTCGGCATGTTCGCGGATCTGCATGGGGTGACTCTACGATGTGGCGACTTGACAGGTGTCAAGTGGTCGATTCGGTCCTTTCCCGCCGTCGCCGCCTTAGCATGAATCCGCAGCATATGGGGGTGCGGCGGTGGCCGGATGAATGGCGGGCGGGAAGCGGCACCCTCCGGGGTGGTCACCTTCCTGTTCACCGACATCGAAGGGTCGACCCGACGTTGGGAAGCCGACGCCGAGGCGATGCGCCATGCGCTGACCGAGCACGACGACACCCTGCGCCGAGCGGTCGCGACGCACGGCGGCCGACTGTTCAAGCACACCGGCGACGGCATCTGCGCGGCGTTCTCCTCACCCCGCCACGCGGTCGACGCGGCGATCGACGCCCAACGATCCCTGAGCCTGCCCGTGCGGATGGGCATCGCAACCGGCGAGGCGGAATGTCGCGATGGCGATTACTTCGGCGCGGTGCTCAACCGGACCGCTCGGCTGATGGCTGCGGGTCACGGCGGACAGATCCTCGCCGACCGGTTGACGGCCGATCTCGCCTCCGGAGTCGATGTCATCGCCCTCGGACCGCGGCGCCTGCGCGACATCGCCAAGCCCGTCGACACCTTTCAGGTCCGCGCTGAGGGTCTGCGGTCCGAGTTTCCTCCGCTTCGGACGCTCGACTCCAGTCGGGGCAATCTCCGCACGCCGGCGACCAGCTTCGTGGGGCGTGAAGCGGAGGTGGACGAGGTGACCACGGCGTTGAAGTCGCATCGCCTCGTCACGCTGACGGGCGTCGGCGGTGTCGGCAAGACGCGCCTCGCCCTGGAGGTGGCCGTTCGCCTGCAGCCCGAATATCCGGACGGGGTCTGGGTTGTCGAGCTCGGCCCGGTCACCGACCCCGCAGCGGTACCCGAGGCCGTCGCCGCCGTCCTGGGCATCGGCCAGCAGCCAGGGCTGAGCGTCGCCGACAGCATCGCCGCCGCGCTGGAAGGGCGAATCCGGCTGCTGCTCTTCGACAACTGCGAGCACGTCCTCGATGCGGCGGCCGACGTCATCGACAACACCCTCAATGTGACCGACGGCATCAAGGTGCTGACGACGAGTCGAGAAGGCCTGCGCCTCAACGATGAACAACTCCATCCGGTGCCTCCCCTCGACGTTCGGTCCAGCGGGCCGACGTTGTTCGTCGAGCGAGCCTCCGCCGATTCGCCGGCGATCGCCATCGAGCCGGATACCGAAGCCGTCGTCGATATCTGCCGTCGACTCGACGGGATCCCGCTGGCGATCGAACTGGCGGCGTCGCGGCTGATGTCGGTGACCGTCACCGAACTACGCGACCACCTCGATGACCGGTTCCGCGTCCTTGTCGGCTCCCGTCGCGGGCTCGAACGCCACCAGACGCTGCGCGCCGCCGTGCAATGGTCCTACGACCTGCTCGACGACGACGAGCGGGATCTCCTCCTCCGATGTTCGGTCTTCGCAGGCGGATTCGACCTCGAAGGGGCCCTGGCCGTGGCGCGGGCGGACGACAAGTTCGCCACGTTGGATTTGCTCGAATCTCTGATGCGCAAATCCCTGCTGACCGCGAACCAGGCGTCCGGGAGGACGCGCTTCTCGATGCTGGAGACGATCCGCCAATTCGCCGAGGAGCGGTTGGTGGCTTCCACCGACGCGGAGGAGGTGCGCGCCCGGCATGCCCGGTACTTCGCCGGCCGTAGGCGCGACCTCATCGACATGTGGGACAGCCCCCGACAGCGAGAGGCGCATGGCTGGCTGAACACCGAATTGCCCAATCTGCGCAGCGCTTTTCGGTGGGCGAGCGACCACGGCGAGTTCGATACCGCGATAGACATCGTCGTGCTCGCGACCTTCGTCGGATACTGGGCGGAGGTCTTCGAGGCGGTTTCGTGGGCCGAGGAGCTCATCGAGCCCGCCTGCCGGATCGACCACCCGCAGCTGGCGATGCTCTACGCCGCGGCCGCCCAATGTTCGGTGGCGGGCAGGGTCGCGGACTTTCTTCGCTATTCGCGCGCCGCCCTCGCCGCGATGGCGAGCGGTCGGTATGACCCGGTGCCTGACGCCATGGATGCGACCCTACATGCGGGCTACATGATGCGGGACCCCCAGTGGTGCGCCGAGCGCTGCCGCGCGCTGGTCGCTGCCGACCCCGAAAACCGGCTCTACTCAAGGCAATCACTTGTTTTCGCGCTGGTGATTTGCGGGCGGGTCGACGAGGCGATCGCCGAGACGGAGGGTCTGATCGCCAGCGGTGAGGCCACCGGCAATCCCCACCTGCAGTCAGCGGGACTGCTGGCCTACGGATTCGCCTACCGAGACGTCGACCCCGACGCCGCATACGACGCCCACCGCAGGGGCATGTCGATCGCACAGGACACCGGCAACCGGCAGATCGCATCGGTCCACGCGGTCAGCCTCGGGCGGATCGCCACCATGCGCGGAGACACGTTGGACGCGTGTGGCTTTCTGACCCTGGCCATTCGCAACTATTTCGATTCGGGCAGCTTCTACATGATGTCGGCACCGATCTTGGTGCTCGCCGGGCTGCTCAGCCGGATCGGTCATCACGAAACCGCAGCGACAATTGCCGGTTTCGCTGTCGACGCGGATGCGAGCTCGACCTACCCGGAGATCACGGACACCGTGGCGCGTCTGCGAAAAGCTCTGGGCAGCGAGCGATATGAAGCGCTCGCGCACCGAGGCCGGACGATGACCAACGCGGCGATGGCCACGTACGCCCTCGACGCCATCGAGCGGATCGAACGAACCGCTACAAACACTTGAGCACGCTCACCGTGCGGTGAGCGTGCTCAAAGTGCCGTATTTCGGCGGCGTGTCGTGTGCAAACACGCACGCTCGCGAGGCTACTCGGCTTCCAACCGGTGCTTGAGCGCGTCGAACTCGTCCTTGATGCCGGTGGGCAGCTTCTCGCCGACGAACTCGAACCACTCCTCGATCAGCGGGATCTCCTGACGCCACTCGTCGACGTTGACCGCCAGGGCGGCGTCCACGTCGGCGGGGTCGACGTCCAATCCGGCCAGATCCAGATCCTCGGCGGTGGGCACGGTTCCGATCGGCGTGGTGCGCCCGTTGGCCCGGCCCTCGATGCGGTCGATGACCCACTTCATCACGCGGCTGTTCTCACCGAAGCCCGGCCACAGGAAGCGGCCGTCGTCGCCACGGCGGAACCAGTTGACGAAGAAGATCTTCGGCATCTTCGACTCGTCGGACTGCTTGCCGATGTCGATCCAGTGGGCGAAGTAGTCACCGACGTTGTACCCGAGGAACGGCAGCATGGCCATCGGGTCGCGGCGCACGGTGCCGACCTTGCCCTCGGCGGCAGCGGTCTGCTCGGAGCCCATCGTGGCGCCGATGAACACACCGTGCTGCCAGTCGCGGGCCTGCGTCACCAGCGGCACCGTCGTCTTGCGGCGGGCGCCGAACAGGATCGCCGAGATCGGCACACCCTGCGGGTCATCCCATTCCGGCGCCAGCGTCGGGCACTGCGACATCGGGGTGCAGTAGCGCGAGTTCGGATGCGCGGCCTTCTCCTCGGAGTCCGGCGTCCACTCGCGACCCTTCCAGTCGATCAGGTGCTGCGGATCGCCCTCGAGGCCTTCCCACCACACGTCGTTGTCGTCGGTCAGCGCGACGTTGGTGAAGACGGTGTTGCCGGCCTCGATAGTTTTCATCGCGTTCGGGTTCGACGACCAGTTGGTGCCCGGCGCGACGCCGAAGAAGCCGAACTCGGGGTTGACAGCGTAGAGGCGGCCGTCCTTGCCGAACCGCATCCAGGCGATGTCGTCACCGATGGTCTCGGCACGCCAGCCCGGGATGGTGGGCTGCAGCATCGCGAGGTTGGTCTTACCGCACGCCGACGGGAACGCCGCCGCGACGAAGTACGACTTGTTCTCCGGGGAGATCAGTTTGAGGATCAGCATGTGCTCGGCGAGCCAGCCCTCGTCGTGCGCCATCGCCGAGGCGATACGCAGCGAGTAGCACTTCTTGCCCAGCAGCGCGTTGCCGCCGTAGCCCGAGCCGTAGCTCCAGATCTCGCGGGACTCCGGGAAGTGCGTGATGTACTTCGTGTCGTTGCAGGGCCAGGGCACGTCCTTCTGGCCGGGCTCCAGCGGAGCGCCGATCGAGTGCAGCGCCTTGACGAAGAATCCGTCGGTGCCCATCTTGTCGAGTGCGGCCTTGCCCATGCGGGTCATCGTCCGCATCGACACGACGACGTACTCGGAGTCGGTGATCTCGACGCCCAGCTTCGGGTCCTCGGCGCCGAGCGGGCCCATGCAGAACGGCACCACGTACATGGTCCGGCCGCGCATACAGCCGCGGTAGAGGTCCGTCATGATGCCGCGCATCTCGGCCGGATCCATCCAGTTGTTGGTCGGGCCGGCGTCGATCTCCTTCTCCGTGCAGATGTAGGTGCGCGACTCGACGCGGGCCACATCGGAGGGGTCGGACAGCGCGAGGTACGAGTTGGGTTTCTTCTCGTCGTTGAGCTTCTTGAAGGTGCCCGCCGCCACCAGCTGCTCGCACAGCCGGGCGTTCTCCTCGTCAGAGCCGTCGGTGAACACCACGCGGTCGGGCTGCGTCAGCTCGGCGACCTCTTGAACCCAAGCGAGCAGACCCTTGTGCTTCGTCGGTGCGGTGTCCAAACCTGGGATGGTCGCTGCGGTCATGAAAATCTCCTGTGTCTGTTGCTGCCAGGACCCAAGGCTCCGTGTGCGCCACCCAGACAGGGATGAGCGGCGTTGCGGTTTCCCTATACCGAGGTTATCGCGGGTGGCAAAGCTGCGGTGAATCGGGAGTGTGTCCGATCACTCACAGGAACGATTCAGAAGGACGCTTCACAGGGCTTTTGCCGATCGGGCGCGAGAACTTGACGGGCGTCAATCCGAGGATTCGGCGTCGTCGGCCGATTCGCGGTCGTCGTCGGCGTCGCCGGCCGGGCGCGGAGACCCGTCCAGATCGGCTCGCACGGCGTCGAGCGCCCGCTGCAGCGACGGCAATCGCCGGTCGCGCTCGGCGGCCGCCCGGGCCGTCTCGACCGCGTGCTCGCGCAGCTCGGCGTCGATTTCGGCGATCCGCTGCGAGGTGGCGGTGGCCTCGCGTTCGTCGCGAGCGGCCGACTCCGACGTCAGCGCGCTCTCGGCCGCCAGCACCCGTGTCGCGACCCGCTCCTCCACCGTGGACTTGACCGTGCCGATGACCTCGGTCAACCAGCGGTCCAGCACGGCCCGGTCCTGGAGGACGCCTCGGATCCCCACCACCCACACGGTCAGCACCAGCCCCACGAGCCCGCCCGCCACCAGACCAGCGACGGTCAGGCCGGGCGCCAACCCCGTGAACAGCCGCGTCACCGCGAGCGCCACCCCCAGGCCGAAGCCCGCGCCGAGGATCATCGTCAGCTGCGTCTCCAGTCGGCGCGACTTCAGCCGCGGCGATGCGACGGCCGGGACCGGCGGCGCCCCGGGCACCGGCCGGGCGGCCAGGCCGAGTTGCGCCGCGACATCGGCCAGATGCGCCGTGATGCCGTCGTCGACTTCCGCCACCACCTCGGCGGCGCGCTCGCACACCTGCGACTCGAAGTCACCGAGCGCCCGGCGGCTCAGCGTCGAGGCGTCCTCGGCGAGTTCGGCCCGCACCGACGTGCAGCGGTTACGCGCGAAGTAGCCCAGCTGCACACGCGCCTGCTGGATCTGGCTGCGCAGCGCAATGTTGCGTTCGGACTTCGACACCCGGCGATTCCGCACCACCTCGTCGCGCGTCGTGTGCAGCGTCGCGACACGGGCGCGGCGATGGGCGCCGTCGCCGTCGGCGCGGTACCGGCCGATCACCGACTCGAGCCGCGTTTCCCACGCGCGCAGGCGGTTCCGTCTCGCCCGCTCGGGGTCGGCCAGCCGCTGCCGGAGCACGCCCACGAGTTCGTCGACGCGTGGCTCGCCCAGATCCGGCGCCGCTGCCGCCCCCACCCACGGCGCGTGGGCGTAGCGGGGCGACCGGTCGGCCAGTACCGCGCGGTCGACGGCCAGCACGTCACGCCAGTCGCGGTGTGTGTCGATCTTGGACACCACACCCACCACCAGGTCGGTGTTGCGCGCGACCAGATCGACCAGCTGACAGTCGGATTCGGTCAGCGCAGACACCGCGGAGACGACGAACACCACCGCCGCGGGCGCATCGGTGCGGCCGATTTCCTCCGCCTCGACGAAGGTGTGCTCGGGCATCCGTTCGCGAAGCGCCGCCACCACGCTCGTCGTGCCTGCCAACCACGGACCGGTCACCAGCACGACATCGCGGGCGCGCACCGCCGGCGCGGCCAGTCCCGGTTCGATGGCGGCGACCACCGCATCGGCCGACGCGAGTTGATCGGCGCTTGTCACGTCCGCGGTCACCGCGATCGCCCCAGCAGCCGAAGCGATCCCCGGCTGATGTCGGCGGCGCAGGCGCGGTGCAGCGCGTTGACCGGGCCGTCGCCATAGCGCCGCCAGTGCACGGCGCGACGCAGATGCGAGTCCGCGTCGTCGCTGCGATCCACATGCGCACCCACGGCCTCGACGACATCGACCGCCGCCGTCATCACCGAGAGGACGGCGTCGTCGCTCACCAGCAGCTCGGCCAGCCGCGCGTCGTCCGATTGTGTTGCCACCGCGCGCAATTGGGTCACCACGGTCCGTAGCCGCCGATACCGCAGCGGTGCGCCGGCCGCCTCGATGTGTTCGACGACCCGATCGAGCCCACTGAGCTTGCGTAAATGTTTCGGCAGCGCGTCGCGGTCGGCGCCGCGGTCGAGCGCGAGCACCGCGTGGGCGATGCCGAACCGGTCCAGCGCAGCCAGCAACCGCTCGCGCACGTCGCGGGGCAACCTGTGCGGCGCCTCGACGAACGCATCGGTCGACGACAGGTCGGCCGGTTCGGTGCGCAGCGTCTGCAGCGCATCGACCAGGTCCCCGGTCAGGTCCGCGCGGGCGAGCAGCGCGACCATCGGCACCGTCGGCGCGCCGGTCAGCGCGCGGCACTGCGCGGCCCGGTGGTGGGCCAACGCCATCGGGCCGGCCGCGCCGAAGCCCGAGAGGTCGGCCTTGTTGAGGACGGCGACGGTGGGCCTGGCGGACGTGTCGAGGTACGCCCGGTCCTCGGGTTTGAGCGCTTCGGCGATCACCAACACGTCGATGTCGGCGGCATCGTCGCAGGCCACCTCCACGCCGGCGGCCGTCAACGCCGCGGCGACGGTTGCGCGGCCCACGCCGTTTCGACCGCGCACCGAGACCCGGGTCGGCGCGCAGAGTCGCCTGACGATCGACGTCAGCCGCGGATCGCGGCTCTCTTGGCAGATGTGCAGCAGCGCGTCGACGAAAATCTGGTGACCTTCCCCTGTCGTGAGCCCCTGTCGTGAGCGGGACGAACCTCCGCCTTCGACGATCGTGACACCTCGGTGAGAGTCATGGGAGCGGCCGTGCCTGCGCTTGGGGATAGCCGCCGATACCAGCCGAAGGCAACTGTTGGGTATCAATCTGTACCACGATGCGGGTACTCCACCCTCGATGAGCGACCATGGACAAATGCATGTGTCCGGGCCCGACGTCGCCGAGGGGTCGACTTCGGGACCGGAAAGCTTCGATTCGCCGGACGGCCAGCAGCACCGCTTCCCCCGCGTCACGAGCTTCCGGACCAGACGCACCACGCTGACCGCCGCGCAACAGGCCACGTGGGAACGACTGTGGCCGCAGATCGGCATGCAGGCCCGCGAAGGCGACGCGCCTGCGCCGCTGATCGACACCGAGGCTTGGTTCGGCCGCTCGGCGCCCGTGGTGCTGGAGATCGGATGCGGAACCGGAACGTCGACGCTGGCGATGGCCAAGGCGGAGCCGCATCTCGACGTCGTCGCGGTCGAGGTCTACCGCCGCGGGTTGGCCCAGCTGCTGTCGGCGATCGACCGCGAGAATGTGACCAATATCCGGCTGGTCCGCGGCGACGGTGTCGACGTGCTGCAGCACATGTTCGGCCCCGATTCGCTGACCGGTGTCCGGGTGTTCTTTCCGGACCCCTGGCCCAAGGCCCGCCACCACAAGCGTCGGCTGCTGCAACCGGCGACCGTCGGCCTGATCGCCGACCGACTGCGGCCCGGTGGTGTGTTCCACGCCGCGACCGACCACGCCGGTTACGCCGAGCACATCGCCGAGGTCGGCGACGCCGAGCCCCGGCTGCGGCGGGTGACCCCGTCCGATGCCCTGCCGATCTCCGTCGAACGACCGGTCACCAAATACGAGGGAAAGGCGCAGCACGCCGGTAGCGCTGTCGCCGAACTGCTGTGGGAGAAAGCGTGATGAGCGCATGAGCCTCACTGAAGACATCGGGCACATAGAAGATGTGGCGCCGCCCGAGGCGGCCTCGCCGCCGGTCGAAGCGACGGTCCGCGTGCTGCTGGTCTGGGACGCGCCGAACCTCGACATGGGGCTCGGCTCGATTCTCGGCGGCAGGCCGACCGCCGCGCACCGGCCCCGGTTCGACGCACTGGGCCGCTGGCTGCTGGCGCGCACGGCAGAACTGTCGGCCGATCGGCCGGACGTCTCGCTGGAGCCGGAGGCCACCGTCTTCACCAACATCGCCCCTGGCAGCGCCGACGTCGTCCGGCCGTGGGTCGAGGCCTTGCGTAACGTGGGGTTCGCGGTCTTCGCCAAGCCGAAGATCGACGAGGACAGCGACGTCGACAGCGACATGCTGGACCACATCGCGCTACGCCGCGGCGAGGGTCTGGCCGGCCTCCTGGTGGCCTCGGCCGACGGACAGGCCTTCAAACAGCCGCTGGAGGAGATCGCCCGCGACGACATCCCGGTCCAGGTGCTCGGATTTCGCGAACATGCGAGCTGGGCGCTAGCGTCGGATACCTTGGAGTTCGTCGACCTGGAGGACATCCCTGGTGTCTTCCGGGAGCCGCTACCGCGAATCGGGCTCGATTCGCTGCCCGAGCAGGGGGCATGGTTGCAGCCGTTCAGGCCGCTGTCCTCGCTATTGACCTCGCGGGTCAACAACTGAACCGCTCAGAGGTCGCCATCGACTTCGAGAGAATCGAGTAAGGAGCTTACGTGTTCGCCTGGTGGGGTCGAACGGTGTACCGGTATCGATACATCGTCATCGGCGTCATGGTCGCGCTCTGCCTCGGTGGCGGCATCTACGGGATCAGCCTCGGAAGCCACGTCACCCAGAGCGGCTTCTACGACGAAGGCAGCCAGTCGGTGCACGCATCGGTGGTCGCCGACGAAGCCTTCGGCCGCGACCGGACCAGCCATGTGGTGGCGATCCTCACTCCGCCCGACGGAGAGAAGGTCGACAACCCGAAGTGGCAGCGCGATGTGGTCGGTGAGCTCGACGATTTCGTCAAGGACCATCCCGACCAGGTGGTGAGCTGGGTCGGCTGGCTGCGGGCGCCCGACGCCGCGAGCGCGACGGTCCAGCAGATGAAGACCAGCGACCTGTCGAGAACCTTCGTCAGCATTCCGCTCAAGGGCGACACCGACGACGAGATCCTCAAGAACTATCAGGTCGTCGAACCGGACCTGCAGCAACTCAACGGCGGCCGCATCGAATTGGCCGGTCTCAACCCGCTGGCCAGCGAGCTGACCGGCAGCATCGGCGAGGACCAGCGCCGCGCCGAGGTCGCGGCCATCCCGTTGGTCTGTGTGGTGCTGTTCTTCGTGTTCGGCGGTGTCGTCGCCGCGGCCCTGCCCGGCGTGATCGGCGGCCTGACGATCGCCGGCGCGCTGGGCATCATGCGCCTGTTCGCCGAGTTCATGCCGGTGCACTTCTTCGCCCAGCCGGTGGTGACGCTGATGGGCCTCGGCATCGCGGTCGACTATGGGCTGTTCATGGTCAGCCGGTTCCGCGAGGAGATCGCCGAGGGCTACGACACCGAGGCCGCGGTCCGGCGGACCGTGATGACCTCGGGCCGCACGATCATGTTCTCCGCGGTGATCCTGGTGGCGTCCTCGGTGCCGCTGCTGTTGTTCCCGCAGGGCTTCCTGAAGTCGATCACCTACGCGATCATCGCCTCGGTCATGTTGGCCGCAATCCTGTCGGTGACGGTGCTGGCCGCGGCCCTGGGCATCCTCGGCGCCCGCGTCGACGCGCTCGGCGTGCGCACCTTGCTGCGGTTCACCAACCCCTACCCGACCCCGTCGCCGGCGGAGACCACCGACCGCACGAACCCGCTGGCGATCGCGTCGATCCCGCTGGGTGTGCTCATACCGTTCGCCGCGATTCCCGTCGGCCACATCGCCAGGGCACAGATCAAACGCAGCTATGACAAGGGCGCCAATTACGCCCTGCTGGGCCTGGTGCTCGGCTACATCGGCTCGTTCGCCTGGATCTTCTACGGCCTGTTCGCGGCGAAGGACACTCTCGGCACAGGGATCTTCTATCTGCTGCTGGCCATCGCGATCTTCGTGGCCGGCACCATCACGGTGCTCTCGGCCGCGAGCATGAGCCCGCTGGTCCGTAAGCCGACGGTGTGGTGGCTGAACTGGTTGGCGGAGAAGACGCAGAAGACCAAGACGCGCGCCGAGGTCGAAAAGGGCTTCTGGGGAAAGCTCGTCAACCGCGTGATGAAGCGGCCGATCGCGTTCGCCGTACCGATCGTCATCGTGATGATCCTGTTGATCATCCCGCTGGGGCAGTTGTCGCTCGGCGGCATCAGCGAGAAGTACCTGCCGCCGGACAATTCCGTGCGTCAGGCGCAGGAGGCGTTCGACAAGTCGTTCCCCGGTTTCCGCACCGAACCGCTGACGTTGGTGATCGAGAACAACAACGGCGACCCGGTCACCGAGCAGCAGGTCGCGGAGATCCGCAACAAGGCCATGAACATCCCCGGGTTCATCCAGCCCGAGGACGACCCGACCAAGATGTGGCAGCCGCGCCCGTACCAGGACGGCGGCTCGAAGGATCCCTCGGTCCAAGTCATCCAGAACGGCCTCGTCAACCGCAACGACGCGGCCAAGAAGGTCGAGGAACTCCGCTCGATCGTGCCGCCGCGCGGTCTGTCGATCTCCGTCGGCGGGACACCGGCGTTGGAACAGGACAGCATTCACAGCCTGTTCGACAAGCTGCCCTTGATGGTGACCATCCTCATCGTCACCACGACGATCCTGATGTTCCTGGCGTTCGGATCGGTGGTGTTGCCGATCAAGGCCGCCGTGATGAGCGCGCTCACATTGGGTTCGACGATGGGCGTGCTGACGTGGATGTTCGTCGAGGGCCACGGCTCCGGGGTGATGAACTACACGCCGCAGCCGCTGATGGCGCCGATGATCGGTCTGATCATCGCGGTCATCTGGGGCCTGTCGACCGACTACGAGGTGTTCCTGGTCTCCCGCATGGTCGAGGCCCGCGAGCGCGGGTTGTCCACCGCCGAGGCCATCCGCGTCGGCACCGCGACGACCGGCCGGTTGATCACCGGTGCCGCGTTGCTGCTCGCCGTCGTCGCCGGGGCGTTCGTGTTCTCCGACCTGGTGATGATGAAGTACCTCGCGTTCGGTCTGCTGATCGCGCTGCTGCTCGACGCCACCATCGTCCGGATGTTCCTCGTGCCCGCGGTGATGAAGCTTCTCGGGGACGACTGCTGGTGGGCGCCGCGGTGGATGAAACGGCTCCAGGAGCGGTTGGGGCTCGGCGAGACCGAGCTGCCCGACGAGCGCAGGCGTCCGGCGGTGCGGGAGACCCCCGAGGATCCCGAGGCGCTCGTCGGTGCCGGCGCGCCGGTTCCGCCTCGGCCCCGTCCGCCGCACGATCCGACGCACCCCGCGGTCGCGGGCCCGTCGCGTTCCGGCGCCACTCGAGCGGTGCCGCAGCGGGTTCCGTCGACAACCGGCACGACGCGCATTCCCAGCACCACGACGCCGCCCCAGGAGGCGTCGTCCGACGAGCCGCAGACCACACGGTTGTCGATGGCGAAGAACGCCGTGCGCAACGCGGTGAGCAACGCCGCCGCTTCCGCGCGCCAGGCCGCCCGGCCGACACCGCCGCCCACACCGCCGGCCCCGGCGGCTCCGCGACCCGGCGCGGGACGCCCGCAACGCGAGGAACGCGAGATCGAGTCGTGGCTCGGTGAACTGCGGGGCACCGGCACACCGCCCGCGTCGCCCGCGCCGCCCGCGCCCGCGCCGCAACGGCCGTCGGCCGAACCCACCCGCGCCATGCCGGTGGGAACCCCGCCGGAAGGCCGGGGCCAGCGCCCGCGCGTCGCGCCTCCGACGCCCGGAAACGAACCGACGACGGCGATCCCGACGCCACGGTCACAGCCGCAAGGTCCGCCGCAGGATCCGGATGCGACGCAGGATCCTGACAAGACGACCGCCATCCCCACCCCGGGCAGGCAAGCCAGTAAGCGGGGCGACGACGCCGAGGCCGCGACCGAGAAGCTCAACGCACCCGAGGACGCCGAGCGTCAGTCCCGCGGGGGTGTCAGCGCTCAGGACCTGCTGCGGCGCGAAGGCCGACTGTAGAACGGGCCGGGCTGCGAAAGATCAGTCCACGTCGTCGGTTTCGGCCTTGACCAACGGTCCGTCGTCGTATTCGAGTGCTTCCTGCTCGGCCTCCGGATCGCGCGCCGTCAGCACCCGCACCGCGCTGTTGAGGAACGCCAGCACCGGCACCGCCAGCAGCGCGCCCACGATGCCCGCGAGCACGCCGCCGCCCGCGATCACCAACACGATCGCGAGCGGATGGATCGACACCGCGCGGCCCATCACCAACGGCTGCAACACGTGGCCTTCGAGCTGCTGTACGGCGATCACCAGGCCGAGGGTGATCAGCGCGTAGATGAAACCCTTGGCGATCAACGCGACGACCACAGCGAGTGCGCCCGCCACGACGGCACCGACCAGCGGGATGAACGCGCCGAGGAACACCAGCGACGCCAGCGGCAATGCGAGCGGCACACCCATGATCGCCAGGCCGGTCCCGATGCCGACGGCGTCCACGAGCGCGACCAGGAAGGTCGCGCGCACATATCCGATCAACGAGTGGAAACCGGCCCGGCCCGCGTCGCGCACCCGGTCGCGCACATGGGCGGGAAAGATCTGGGTGACGAACGCGAAGATGTTGCGGCCGCCCTGCAGCAGGAAGATCAGCGTGAACAACACCAGCACGGCGCCGGTCACGATCTCGGTCACCGTTCCGGCGGTCGACAACGCGCCGGTGGTCACCTTCTCCTGGTTGTTCTGCAGGGCCTCGATCGCGGCGTTGCCCGCGTTGTCGATCTGCTCCCGACTCAAGTGCAGCGGGCCGTCGATCAACCAGTTACGAATGCCGTCGATGCTGCGGCTCACCTGCTGAGTGAGCTCCGGGGCGCCCTCGATGAACTGCGTGACGACGAACGACAGGATCCCACCGACCACGGCGAATCCGCTGAGCAGCATCAGCGCCACCGCCCCGGCCCGGGGTGCCCCGCGGCGGTCGAGGAAGTCGACCGCGGGCATCAAAAGGGCCGCCAGGATCGTCGCCAGCGCGACCGGCACGACGATGATCTCCAGCCGTTTGAACACCCACAGCAGGGCGACGACGGCACCGAGGATGACCAGCAGGCGCCACGACCAGGCGGCACCCTTTCGAACGAGAGGTGAGACGGACGCGTCATCGAGAGAAGGGCCCCCAGGCATCCCGATAGCGTAACGGCCTGCCACTTGCTGCGACGGATCTCTGGAAACGGCGTCACCAGGCACTACCCTTACCCCGTGGCACACGACGCGCCTGCGAGTGCGGCCCACAGCCAGGGGCGCTCCACCCGCAGCAAGTACTGGTGGCTGCGGTGGGCCGTCCTCGCCGTCCTGGCCATCGTGCTGAGCGTCGAACTCGGACTGGTGTGGGATCAGCTCGCCAAGGCGTGGCACAGCCTCTACACCGCGGACTGGTGGTGGGTGCTCGCGGCCGTGGGCACGGCGCTGGCCTCCATGCACTTCTTCGGCGACATCCAGCGCAAGCTGCTGCGGTCGGCGGAAGTGCCGGTGCGGCAATGGCGTTCGCAAGCCGCGTTCTATGCGGGTAACTCCCTGAGCACGACGCTTCCCGGTGGACCTGTGCTCTCGGCGACGTTCATCTACCGCCAGCAGCGCCTCTGGGGCGCGACGCCGGTCATCGCCTCGTGGCAGCTGGTGATGTCGGGGGCGCTGCAGGTGATCAGCCTGGCAGTGTTGGGGCTCGGCAGCGCGTTCTTCCTGGGCGCCAAGCACAACCCGTTCTCGCTGATTTTCACGCTGGCCGGTTTCGTGATGCTGATCGTGCTGGCGCAGGCGGTGGCCTCGCGACCGGATCTGCTCGACGGCATCGGTGTGCGGGTGCTGTCGTGGGTCAACTACGTGCGCGCGAAGCCCGCCACCAACGGCCTGACCAAATGGCGCGAGACGCTGGCGCAGCTCGAGTCGGTCAAGCTGAGCAGGCGCCAGCTCTCCATCGCGTTCACCTGGTCGATGTTCACGTTGGTCACCGGCGTCGGCACGCTGCTGTTCGCCTGCTTCGCCGCCGGCGGCAAACCGTCGCTGCTCGGGGTGATCGTCGCCTACGTCGCCGCCCGCGCGGTCGGGTCGATCCCGCTGATGCCCGGCGGGTTGCTCGTCGTGGAGGCGGTGCTGGTCCCGGGCCTGGTGTCGAGCGGGATGACGTTGGCCTCGGCGATCTCCGCGATGCTGATCTACCGGCTCGTCAGCTGGATCTTCGTCGCGGCGATCGGATGGGTGGTGTTCTTCTTCATGTTCCGCACCGAGACCGACGTCGACCCCGACGCATGCGCCGACCAGCGGTAGCCGTACTCGGCGGCGCGGCACTGATCGCCGCCTGTTCGCCGGCCATGCAGCCGGCCGAACTGACATCGCCGACCGAGTCGTCGCCGGAGACGACGACGCCGGCCTCCCCGCCGCCTCAAGGACCGCGGCGCGGTCCCGCCCCGTCGGTGGCCACCCCGATCGTCGGTGACGCGATCAGCCAGCCCGTGCCGGTGCGCGCCACGGACGGCAAGAAGCATCTGGTGTACGAGATCACCCTGACGAACACGCTGCCGAACCAGCTGAGCCTGAACTCGATCACCGTGCTGGATCGCGACGTCGCACTGCTCGACCTCGCCGACGACCAGTTGGGGCAGTGGACCCGGATACTCGGAACTCAAAGCCCCACAACGACAATCGGGCCCGCGCAGACTGCGGTCGTGTTGTTCGACGTCACGCTGGACGACGACGCGCAGATGCCGACCCGGCTCACCCACGCCGTCGCGTTGGGAAACCCCGACCCGTTGGACCCGCTCTTTCCCGCCGAACAGACAGTCGACATCGCGCCGGTCGACGTGCAGCCCCGCGAGCCGATCGTGCTTCGGCCCCCGTTGGCGGGACCGGGCTGGGTCGACGCCGGCGGGTGCTGCGGCACCAGCGACCACCGCACCGCGCTCAACCCCGTCAACGGCCGGTTGTGGGCCGCGGAACGGTTCGCGATCGACTACGTCCAACTCGATCCCGACGGACGACTGGTCACCGGCAACGCGTCCAAGTTGGAGAGCTTCGCGTACTTCGGCGCCGACATCCACGCCGCCGGCGACGGTCCCGTGGTCTCGGTGCTCGACGGACTTCCCGAACAGGTGCCCGGACGCAACCCGAACGGACTACCGCTGAACCAGTACGCGGGCAACCACGTCGTGCAGGATCTCGGCGACGGCAACTACGCGCTCTACGCGCACATCAGGACCGGCACCGTCGCCGTCAAGCCCGGCGACCGACTGACCGCGGGCCAGGTGATCGGGAACGTCGGCAACACCGGCAACACCACCGCACCGCACCTGCACTTCCAGGTGATGAGTTCACCGGACCCGCTGGGCTCCAACGGATTGCCGTTCGTGTTCGACGCCTTGCGGCTCGACGCGCGAATCGTCGACGATGACGACGTCAACGGCCCCCTCTTCGAAGGGGAACCCGCAGTTCTTCAGCCCGGGTTCACCGCTCGTGACGAAAAGAACGTTATGCCACTGCAATTGGATGTGATGACATATGCCGATCGATAGCCGCGAAGACACCCGGCTGGTGCTGACGGCCCTCGCCACCGACGTCGTCTGCCTGATCGTGTTCGCCGCGATCGGACGGCGCAGCCACGACGAGGGCCTGAACCTCGCCGGCATCGCCGAGACCGCATGGCCGTTCGTGACGGGTGCCCTCGCCGGCTGGCTGCTGTCCCTCGGATGGCGACGGCCCTACTCGCTGGTCCCGACCGGGGTCGCGGTGTGGGTGAGCGCCATCGTGGTGGGAATGCTGTTGCGCAAGCTGACCTCCGCCGGCGTGGCTCCGAGTTTCGTTGTGGTGGCGTCGATTGCGACCGCGGTGCTGTTACTCGGCTGGCGTGCCGGGATCCTGGTCCTGACTCGTCGCTGACACCGTCAGCGTCGCGCGCAGGCCCCCGAGCGGACCGTCGGAGAGCTCGATGTGTCCGCCGTGGAGCGCGGCCTGCTGGGCCACCAGGGCAAGCCCCAGACCCGAACCGCCGGGTGCTGCGGTGCTGCCGCGGGAGAATCGACCGAGCACGGTCTCGTGCTCGTCGGCCGGTAGCCCGCAACCGTTGTCGTCGACGACGATCGTCATCGTCCCGTTCATCCGGTGCGCCGCCAGCACAACGCGGCTCGCCCTGCCGTGGGCGATCGCGTTGCGCAGCAGGTTGTCGACCGCCAGTCGCAGGCCTCCCGGCCAGCCCCAGATGGTGCCGAGGTCGTCGTCGGCTTGGACCTCGATCTCGACGGCGCCGCCGGCGCGGGCGTTCTCACGCGCCACTCGGTCCAACAGCTCTGCCACATCGATGATTTCGCGATCCTCAGTGCGCGCGAGTTGGCCCGACGCCAGCTGACCGAGCGCGGTGATGATGGCCTCGACCCTGCGCTGGGCCCGCGAAAGGTCCTGCACCACCTCGTCGCGCTCGTCGGCGGGCAGGTCGTGGATGCGCAGCGTGTCGAGGTCGGCACGCATCGCGGTCAGCGGGGTACGCAGCTCGTGTGCGGCGTTGGCCGCGAAATCCTGCGCAGCCTGAAGCGAATTCGTGGTGGCCCGCTGCGCGGCGGCCAACCGGTTGAGCATCCCCGACATCGCCTCGGAGAGGTCCTCGGCCTCGCGGACACCGTGCACCTCGGGCATGTCGGTGCTGTCCCTGCCGAGCTTCTTGGTGTGCTCGGTGAGCCTCCGCAGCGGGCGTACCGCGGGGCCCGCCAGCAGCCAGCCCAACCCCGCGGCCACCAGGACGGTCAGGACTCCGACACCCGTGTAGAGCGGAATCCTGGTGGGACTCAACAGGATACTGTCGGCGCGAATGCCGACCGACATCAACACCCCGCCGTCCTGGTTCAGCGGGATCGTGCGCACGCGGTACTCGACGCCGTTGACCTCGACGGTCGCGGTGCCGGGCGGCAGCGCAGGCAACTGCAGACCACGCTGGAACACCACCTGCCCCGTCGACCGCGACCGGCCCGTCGTCAACACCCCGCGGCGCATCTCTTGACCCTGATCGGGGAACACGCTGGCGTCGATGATCGAATCGAGCCGCCGATCGAGTTGGGCCGCATCGTTGCTCGCCAACACCACCGACGTGAGGACCAGGAATGCGGCGACGACGGCAGCCGCAGCCGCGCCCGCTGCGACCGCCACCCGGGTGCGCAGCGACGCCGACCGCAGAATCCGCGGCGTCTTCACTCGGCCGTGCTCGATCGTTCGGCTCGCAAGCTCGCCTCAGGCCTCTTCCCGCAGCACGTAGCCGATACCGCGCACCGTGTGGATCACCCGCGGCAGCCCATCGCGTTCGAGTTTGCGCCGAAGATAGGAGATGAACACGTCGGCGACGTTGGTCTCGACGTCGAAGTCGTAACCCCACACGAGTTCCAGCAGCCGCTGCCGGCTCAACACCACACCGGCGTCGTCGACGAGCACGGCCAGCAGATCGAACTCGCGCTTGGTCAGATCGACGCGCTCCCCCGCCACGAACACCAACCGGCGCGCCGTGTCGATGGTCAGCGGCCCGACCGTCATCGTGTCGGACTGGTGATCGGAGTGGCTGGCCCGGCGCAGCAGCGCGTGCAGGCGGGCCACCAACTCGCCCAGGTCGAACGGTTTCGTCAGGTAGTCGTCGGCGCCGGCTTCCAGCCCGGCGATGCGGTCGTTGACGGTGTCGCGTGCGGACAGCACGCAGATCGGGATGTCGTTTCCCAGCGCGCGCAGCGCGGTGACGACGGCGACGCCGTCGAGTTCGGGCATCTGCACGTCGAGCACCAACGCGTCGTGCGATTCGTTGGAGAGCAGCCGCAGTGCTTCCTTACCGGTCGCCGCGACCCGGACGTCGAACCCCGAATGGCGCAATCCGCGCGCGACCGAAGTCCTGACGTCCGGGTCGTCGTCGACCATCAGCACGGTGCGGCCCGCACCTTCCTGCTGAGCGGACGGCCCAGGTGCCAAGCGAACGAAGGCCTAGCTGTCGGCGATGCCGTCGCCGTTGGTGTCGCCGCAGCGGTTCTTGATGTCAACCAGTGGCTGGCGAATACCGGTGAGGTCGGCCTTCACCTGAGGGTTGTTGTTCAGGTAGTCCTGCACCTTGCCCCGGACCTCGTCGCGCGGCAGGCCTTCGAGGCTGGTGAAGAACCAGTTCACGTCCGGGTGGGTGAACAGGTAGGCCGAGGTGGACGCGGAGACGCCCGAAGCCACACCGGCGAGATCGGCCGCGGTGCAGTTCGGCGGCTCGGCGCCCGCGAGCGGCATGGCGCCGAAGAACATCGCACCGGCAATCGCGCCAGTGCCGACCGCGCCAGCTACCGCACGACGCGCAGAACGGGCCGAGAGAAACATGGGTGAGCTCCTTCATCGGAAGTGGAGTGGCCGTAACCATGGCGGTTGCGACGTCTACCAACAGGGACCAACGAAGAAAAGCTAAGCAGAATGTCCGCAGACTTTCCTGCCTTGCGGTCAACGAATCGCCGAAAAGTCGAAATCCGCAGCCCAGAACGCCCGCGGACGTTGGCTACGGGTGGTTTCGGGTCAGGGCAGACCGGCGATCGCCGACGAAGGCGACGGCGCGCTGCCCTGTGAAACCGGTGACGCCCCATGCTGTTGCGTCGTGGCGCCCGGCGCGGTGGCCGTCGGCGCCTTGGGGGTGGGTGCCTGCGCCGGCAAACTCGCGGGCAAGCCGCCGCCCTGCTGCGCGGCCTGCATCAGACCCATCACCTGCGGCAGCGTGAACGGCAGCTTGCACTTGCCCGACAGGCTCGTCAGCGGCTGCTGCAACTGCTGCATGTCCTTGGCGACTTGCGGGTTGGCGTCGAAGTAGTTCTTCAGCGCGCCGAGCGACTGCGGTCCGGCCTGCTGCTTGGAGATCGTCGTCAACGCCTGGTTCGTCTGCGGGTGCGCCTCGAGGTACTCACCGGTGGAATTGGCAACGTCTCCGATGGTCTTGGCGACCGAACTGGCGGCGCACGGATCCTCGGCGGCGGTGGCCGACGGCATCGACGTCATGGACGGCAGCGCCAGCGCGGCCGCCACGGCCCCGCCTGCGGCGGAGGCGGCGACGACGCCGACGAAGCCGCGACGCATCAGCCGGGGGGTCGTTTTCATGGACAACTCCTAACGATTTGCGGACGTGTCGACGATCTCGAACGGTCCGCAAATGCTCTCGCGATGGACGGCAATCAGTCCCCGACGCCGAAAACGGCCGAGGCTCATCCTGCCACCCGGTGCGCGACCCCCGCCAATTCTGCGGTCCGGCGACCCTTGCGAACCCACGCCCACGGGCGTCCCCGGTAACGCCGATCGCCTTGTTCGCGAGAACGAATCGGGTGATCTTGAGGCGTTGCTGGCAGACTGCTCGAGGCCCCTGAGAGGACACCGAAGGGCGGGGCACCTTACCGCAGGTTGATGTACGCTTCGGCTACGAAACGCCGGGGAGAAAGCGGGGAATCCAATCCAGCAATTCATGTTGCGCTTGAGCAGCAAACTGCGCAGATATCGCTGGGCGGTTTTCGCCGTATGGGTACTCCTGCTCGTCCCGTCCGTCTGGCTGGCGCTGAACCAGTCAAGCCATCTCACCGGCGGCGGTTTCGAGGTCGAGGGTTCCCAGTCGCTGCGCGTGCAACGCGAACTCGAAGAGCACTTCCCCGATCAGGGCGCCTCGCCGCTGGCGTTGGTGGCCGCGCCGCGCGCCGATGCGTCGTACCAGGACATGAACGACGCCGTCGCCCACCTCGAACGCCTGGCCGCCGAGGTGCCCAGCGTCAAGATCGTGCCGAACCCGCAGCAGCCGCCGCCGCAACCGGACCGGCCCTACGTCATCACGCTGCAGCTCGACTTCAACAACACCGGCGCGGTGGACGTCGCCAAACAGCTGCGCCACAAAGTCGGCATCACCGGCGAGGACCCCGGCGAGATCGAGAACGGCAAGGTCAAGCTGTACGTCATCGGTCAGGGTGCGCTCGGCGCCGCCGCCACCCAGGCCACCAAACACGACATCGCCCAGGCTGAGCGGTGGAACCTTCCGATCGTCCTGATCGTATTGCTCGCGGTGTTCGGATCGCTGGCCGCGGCGGCCGTGCCGCTGGTGCTCGGGATCTGCACCGTCGTGGTGACGATGGGACTGGTCTACCTGCTGTCGATGTTCACGACGATGTCGGTGTTCGTGACGTCGACGGTGTCGATGTTCGGCATCGCGCTGGCCATCGACTACTCACTGTTCATTCTCATGCGGTTCCGCGAGGAGCTGCGCGCCGGCCGGGACCCCGATCAGGCCGCCGACGCCGCGATGGCCACGTCCGGCCTTGCGGTGGTGCTGTCCGGGCTGACCGTGATCGCCTCGGTGACCGGCATCTACCTGATCCACACCCCGGTGCTGGTGTCGATGGCCACCGGCGCCATCCTCGCGGTCGCGGTGGCGGTGCTCACCTCCACCACGCTGACGCCGGCCGTGCTGGCGACGTTCGGCCGCTCGGCGGCGCGCCGGTCGTCGTACCTGCACTGGTCGAGGCGCCCGGAGAGCACCCAGTCCCGGTTCTGGACCCGTTGGACCGGCTGGGTGATGCGCAGGCCGTGGTTGTCGGCGCTGGCCGCCGCGGCGCTGCTGATCACGCTGGCCGCACCCGCGTTCTCGATGATGCTGGGCAACAGCATGCAGCGGCAGTTCGAGCCGACCCACGAGATCCGCGGCGGCGTCAACGCCGCGGCCGAAGCGCTGGGCGCCGGCGCGCTCGGTCCGGTGCGGGTGTTGGTGGCGTTCCCGGACGGCAACGCCGCATCGGCGCCGGCGAAGGAGCCGATGCTCGACGCGATCCGCCAGCGGATGGCTCAGGGCCCGAACGTGGTTTCGGTCAGCCCGCCGTCGTTCGGCGAGGACTACCGCCACGCGCTGCTCTCGGCGGTGCTGTCGGTCGATCCCGAGGACATGGCGGCCCGCGAGACCGTCGACTGGATGCGTGCAGAGCTGCCGTCGACGGCCGGGGCCGAGAACGTGAAGATCGACGTCGGTGGCCCGACCGCGCTGATCAAGGACTTCGACGACCAGGTGTCGGTCAAGCAGCCACTCGTGTTCGTCTTCGTGGCGCTGATCGCGTTCTGCATGCTGCTGGTGGCGATCCGTTCGGTGGTCCTGGCGATCAAGGGCGTGCTGATGACGGTGTTGTCGGTCGCCGCCGCCTACGGCAGCCTCGTCGCGGTGTTCCAGTGGGGCTGGCTTGAGGATCTGGGTTTCGATCGGATCTCATCGCTGGACAGCACGATCCCGCCCCTGGTGCTGGCGATGACGTTCGGCCTGTCCATGGACTACGAGATCTTCCTGCTGACCCGCATTCGCGAGCGCTTCCTGCTGACCCGCAACACCCGCGACGCGGTGGCCTACGGCGTCAGCACGAGCGCGCGGACCATCACCAGCGCCGCCCTCATCATGATCGCGGTGTTCATCGGGTTCGCTTTCGCGGGCATGCCGCTGGTGGCCCAGCTGGGCGTGGCCTGTGCGGTGGCGATCGCGGTGGATGCGACGGTGGTCCGGCTGGTCCTGGTGCCCGCGCTGATGGCGATGTTCGACGAGTGGAACTGGTGGCTGCCACAGTGGCTGGCGCGGGCCCTGCCGTCGGTCGATTTCGAGAAGCCGCTGCCCAAGGTGGACACACCCGACCTGATCATCATCCCCGACGACCTGTCGTCGCTGGGACCGAGCGGCTCCGAGCTGCGCACCGTCGTCAAGTCGGCGGCCAAGCTGAAAACCCTTGTACCGCAAGCCGTGACGGTGGCCGATCCGCTGGCGTTCAGCGGGTGTGCCCCGAGCGCGCCGACGGTGAAGATGCGCAGCGCCGGGCGTCTCAACGCCGGGCACCGCAACGGCGGCGGCGGTACCGCGCTGGCCACCGCACCACCGCCCGTGCACCCGGTGACCTTGTGGCGGGGCCGCCTGGCGGTCGCGCTGGACGCGCTGGAGACCGCATCGGAATGCGAGCACGCGACCATGGAGCGGCGCAGCCCGATGGAGACCACCAACGTCCAGCTGCCGACCGGTGACCGGCTGCAGATCCCGACGGGTGCGGAGACCCTGCGGTTGAAGGGCTACCTGATCATGTGCCGCAACACCACACGCGACTATGCCGAATTCGCGGACCTGGTCGAGTGCATGGACACGCACACCGCGGCGGAAGTACTGAGCACAATGGACCGGTACTACTCTGGTTCGCAGTCGAGGAAACAATGGGTGGCGACTCAGCTGGTGCGCCGACTGGCCGACCCGCAGCCGTCGGACGAGCACGACACCCGGATGTCCGGACCGGAGGCGGAGGCGGAGTGGGCCAAGGTTCGGGAGCGCTGCCTGTCGGTGGCGGTCGCGATGCTGGAGGAGGCGAGGTGACGGTGACTCCCGACATCCGGGACACCCGCCGCCAGGGTGTCTCCGAGGGTCAGGCCGCGAAGTCGGCGGCCGACGAGCGTCCGGTCGAGTTCTGGCCGACCGCGGCCATCCGCGCGGCCCTCGAAACCGACGACCTGGCCGTGTGGCAGCGCATCGTCGCGGCGATCAAGCGGGATCCGTTCGGACGCACCGCCCGTCAGGTCGAGGAGGTGCTCGAGACCGCGCGGCCGTACGGCGTGTCCAAGGCACTGGCCGAGGTGCTCACCCGTACCCGCGAACACCTCGAGGCCAATGAGCGCGAAGAGGTGGCCCGCCACATCCGCGCGCTGCTGGAGCACTCCGGGCTCGGCCGCCAGGAGTTCGCGTCGCGCATCGGTGTGCCCGCCGAGGACTTCGCGGCCTTCCTCAGCGGCAAGACCAGCCCGTCGGCGTCGCTGATGGTGCGCATGAAGCGGCTCTCCGAGCGGTTCGCCCGGATGCGTTCGTCGCGGCCCCACAACTGACGCGCTGGGTATACGCCGGGAATGGACCTCGAACAGATCCTGCGGGAGACCCGCACGGTGGCGATCGTCGGCGCATCACCCAACCCCGCCCGCGCCAGCCACGACATCTGGACCTACCTCAAGGCGGCGGGCGATTACGAGCTGTATCTGGTGAACCCGACCGTCAGCGACATCGAGGGCACACCGGTCTACCCGTCACTGGCGGACCTGCCGGTCGTGCCCGACCTCGTCGACGTGTTCCGGCGCCGCGAGCACCTGCCCGAGGTGCTGCGGGACACCGTCGCGGTGGGCGCCAAGGTGCTGTGGCTGCAGCTGGGCCTGTGGGACGAACAGGTCGCCCGCGACGGTGAGGCAGCCGGCCTGACGGTCGTGATGGACCGCTGCATCAAGGTCGACCACGCCCGGCTCCTCGGCTGACCCTCTGCCGCGCCCTTCGAGCGAGCGGCGTCAGCGCGAGTGGATCGGCGACACGTCGTCGACCAACCACCGACCGTCGTTCTTGCTCAGGGTGACCCGCAGCGCCAGCACCGCGGTGTCGGGCTGCTTGCCCGGTGAGTTCTGTGTCGCGTGCAAGATCACCGCGACGCTCGCGGCGTTCGGCCCGATCGCTTCGACTCCCGCCGAGACGGTGCTCGCCTGGGCGGACACGTTACGGCTCGTCAAATCCTTTGCCACCGAGGAGAACTCGTTCCTGAACGCCTCGGCGCGTTCCGGCGCCATCATCGCTGCCGCCCGGTCGATCGATGCGGTCGGGTTCTGGGGGGTGAACGTGGCGGACGCCTCGGCCACGCTGCTGGCGATGCCGACGACGTCAGCGCTGTCGTTGCCCAGCGTGCGGTCCGGCACCGTCCACTTCAGGTAGCCGACGAGCACAGCGGCGGCCACCGCCGCTGTCGCGACCGCCACCACTCCCAACCTCAACCCCGGGCCGTCGTCGTCGGTGCCGACCGTCACCGCGTCGCGGCGCGCGAGCACGACATTGACCACCACGCCCTGCACGATCAACAGGCACAGCACCGAACAGACCGACACCCACCACACCGGCCAGGCCAGCGCGATGCCGATGTAGACCAGCGCCGCCATCGCCGCCAGCGGAGGAGCGACGTCGAACGCGGCGACCCGCCAGACGTTCCTCATCGGATCGGCTCCAACCGCGAGATCAGCAGTCTGCCGTCCACGTCGGACACGTCCAACCGAAGCGTCCAGCGCACCGTCTTCGGCTTGTCCCCACCGACGTTCTCGCTGATCGACGTCGCCACCACCATGACGGTGTCGGTGCGCGACGCGAATTCGGCGATCTCGGGCTGCGGCCGCTGCGGTCTCGCCCCGTCGGGACCCGGCGGCGGGTGGTAGATCGATTCGACGGCCACCGAGTCGATCTGGCCGGCGGTCTTCGACTGCAGGGTCTGCACGAGCTTGCGGTATGGCTCGACCGCCGCGTCGAAGTCCGCGTTGAGTTGCCCGACGGTGCCCTCGTGCAGCTTGACCAAGTCGGCCTGCACGGTGTCCCTGTTCATGTTGATCAGCACGTTGGTCCAGTCGGCCGCGGTCTGCATGACGCGCGAGCGGTACCGCAGTTCGTCGGTGTCGTCGCGGTGCTGGATCCAGATCAGCGCGGCCAGCGCCACCGCGACAACCGCGATCACGCCCAGCACCGCCGATGCGATGCCGTAACTGGTGAAGACGGGACCGTCCTCGGTCGCGGTGGGCTCGTCCTCGGGCATGCGCGTGAGGCTACCGGGCTGCGGCTCGGGCCTCCGTGAGCGGTCAATGTCACAACCCGCTCGCGGTCAAGAGCGCAGAAGAGGGGTATGCAGGCTCGCGACCGGCCGACCGAAGGGATTGCGTGGCCAACTACCTCATTGCCGCCAGCCCGATCCCCGGGCATGTGATGCCGCTGCTGCACGTCGCCGCCGACCTCAAACAGCGCGGTCACCGCGTCACAGTGCTGACCGGCGCCGAACACCGGGATGCCGTGCTGGAGCGGAGCCTGTCGGCGATCGATCTGCCCGACGCGGCACGTCCCAGGCGGGACGAGGCCGGATTGCGGGGCGTGCCTGCGCTGCTCGACCGCTGGTATCGGGGTCGCGCCGAGATGCGCTCGGTGTTCATCGACCCGCTGGCCGCGCAGTACTGGGCACTGCGTAAAGCGCTTGCGCAGGAGCACTTCGACGCGGTGCTGTGCGATGTCGCGTTCACCGGCGCACTGCCGCTGTTGACGGGCCACCGGCCCCGGCCGTGGATCCTGGTGTGCGGGGTCGGCCCGCTGACGTTGTCGAGCGCCGACGCACCGCCGTTCGGGACGGCATGGGCGCCACGGTCGGACCTCAACTACGAACCGATGACGTGGGTGACGCACCGGGTCATGTTCCGCGACGTCCATTCCGATCTGAACGCCGCGCTGGCCGCGGTGGACGCCCCGTCGTCTCCGGTGTTCCTGACGGACTGGCCGCTGCTCGCCGACCGCCTCCTGCAGTTCACCGTGCCCTCGCTGGAGTATCCGCGCAGTGACCTGTCCGCGACCGTCGTCTACACCGGCCCGGTCATCCCGAGACCGTCCGCCGCCCGGCACGGCCTGCCGTGGGATCCTGCGGCCGATGCGCGCACGGTCGTGCACGTCAGCCAGGGCACGTGGGACAACGAGGACCTCGACGCACTCGTCGTCCCCACCGTCGAGGCGCTGGCCGATCGCGAGGATCTGCGGGTGGTCGCGACGACAGGGCGGCGGGGTCGCTCGACGATCCCCGGCCGGGTGCCCGCCAACGCCTGCGTCACCGACTTCCTGCCCTATGCCGAACTGCTGCCCCACGTCGACGTGATGATCACCAACGGCGGCTACGGCGGCGTGCATCAGGCGCTGTCGCACGGCATCCCGCTCGTCGTCGCCGGCGGCTCGGCCGACAAACCCGAGGTCGCCGCCCGCGTGGGCTACGCCGGGGTCGGCATCAACCTGGGCACCTCACGGCCCGCACGCGCCGCGATCGCCGGCGCCCTCGACGAGATCCTCGGCACCGACGCCTACCGCGTCGCCGCGCGACGGGTGAGCCGCGATATCAGCGCAGTGAACGCCTTCGACCGCATCGCCGAGACGCTCGAGGGTCTCGCGGTGCCGCAGCGACCCGGGAGACCCGCCACGGGTTCTGGCACCCTGGTGGGGTGACGGTAGAAGCAATCAGATCCGGTATCGACCTCAGTTACGTCGACGCCGACGCCCGCCCGCAAGACGACCTGTTCGGCCACGTGAACGGCCGCTGGCTGACCGAGTATCAGATGCCCGGAGACCGGGCCACCGACGGTGCGTTCCGGTCGCTGTACGACCGCGCCGAGGAACAGGTCCGCGATCTGATCACCGGAGCCGCAGCGGCGGCGACATCAGGCACCGAGGGCAGCGACGAACAGCGCATCGGCGATCTGTACGCCAGCTTCATGGACGAGCGGACCGTCGCCGCTCGTGGGGTCCAGCCACTGCTCGACGAGCTGGCGGCGATCGATGCGGCCGACTCCCCCGATGCGCTCGCCAGAGTGCTCGGCGCGTTGCAGCGCACCGGAGTCGGCGGCGGCACGGGCGTCTACGTCGACACCGACTCGAAGGACTCGACCCGCTACCTGCTGCACATGAGCCAGTCGGGTCTGGGCCTGCCCGACGAGTCCTACTACCGCGACGATCAGCACGCCGAAATCCTCGCCGCCTATCCGCAGCACATCGCGGCGATGTTCGAGTTGGTCTACGGCCCAGGCGATCACGACGACACCGCCGCCCGTATCGTCGCGCTGGAGACCAAACTGGCCGCCGCGCACTGGGACGTCGTCAAACGGCGCGACGCGGACCTCACCTACAATCTGCGCACGTTCGCCGACCTGCCGACCGAAGCACCGGGGTTCGACTGGGCAAGCTGGGTGTCCGAGCTCGGCACCACCCCGGAGAAGGCCGCAGAAGTCGTTGTGCGCCAACCCGATTACCTCACCGCATTCGCCGCCGAATGGTCGGGCGGCGATCTCGAGGACTGGAAGCGTTGGCTGCGGTGGCGCGTCATCCACGCCCGCGCCTTCCTGCTGACCGACGACCTGGTCGCCGAGGACTTCGCGTTCTACGGCCGACGACTCTCGGGCACCGAGCAGATCCGCGACCGGTGGAAGCGCGCCGTGTCGGTTGTGGAGAGCTTGCTGGGTGACGCGGTCGGAAAGCTGTATGTAGAGCGACATTTCCCGCCGCGCGCCAAGGAGCGGATGGACGAACTCGTCGACAACATTCGCGAGGCGTACCGCGTCAGCATCAACTCCCTGGACTGGATGACGCCGCAGACGCGGGAGAAGGCGCTGGCCAAGCTCGACAAGTTCACGCCCAAGATCGGATATCCCGAGAAGTGGCGCGACTATTCGGGCCTGGTGATCGAGCGCGACGACCTCTACGGCAACTACCGTCGCGGCTACGCGTTCGAGTACGACCGGGAGCTGCGCAAGCTCGGCGGACCCGTCGACCGCGACGAGTGGTTCATGACGCCGCAGACGGTCAACGCCTACTACAACCCGGGCATGAACGAGATCGTCTTCCCCGCCGCGATCCTGCAGCCGCCCTTCTTCGACGCCGACGCCGACGACGCCGCGAACTACGGCGGGATCGGCGCGGTCATCGGCCACGAGATCGGGCACGGCTTCGACGACCAGGGCGCCAAGTACGACGGCGACGGCAACCTTGTCGACTGGTGGACCGACGAGGACCGCACCGAGTTCGGCGCGCGCACAAAGAAGTTGATCGAGCAGTACGACGAGTACGTCCCCCGGCAGTTGAGCAACGGACACCACGTGAACGGTGCCTTCACCGTCGGCGAGAACATCGGTGACCTCGGCGGCCTGTCGATCGCGCTGCTGGCCTACCGCCTGTCGCTCAAGGGTGAGCCCGCACCGGTGCTCGACGGGCTGACCGGCGAGCAGCGGGTCTTCTTCGGCTGGGCACAGGTATGGCGGACGAAATCCCGTGACGCCGAGGCCATCCGGCGGCTCGCGATCGACCCGCACTCACCGCCGGAGTTCCGGTGCAACGGCGTCATCCGCAACATGGACGCGTTCTACGAGGCGTTCGACGTCACCGAGAACGACGCGCTGTACCTCGACCCGCAACGGCGGGTGCATATCTGGAACTAGGGATTTCGGTGCGCTGACGGTCGCTCAGCGATCGTCAGCGCACCGAAATCGCTCAGAACATCTGCCAGTCGGACGCGCCGTCGGGCTGGTTGTAGATGCCGACCGAGTTCTTGACCACGACGGCGTCACCGCTGCCGAAGTTGTCGAAGAACCACTGCGCGTTGGCGGGGCTGAGGTTGACGCAGCCGTGGCTGACGTTCTCCTCACCCTGTGAGCCGACCGACCACGGCGCGCTGTGCACGAAGGCACCGCTGTTGTCGATGCGCACGGCGTCCTGCACCTTGACCTTGTAGCCGTCGGCGGAGTCCACCGGCACGCCGTAGGTAGAGGAGTCCATCACGATGTCGGCGAACTTCTCCAGCACGTAGTAGGTGCCGTTCTTGGTCTCGTGGCCCTTCTTGCCCATCGACACCGGGAACGTTTTTTCGAGCTTGCCGTTGCGGTGAACGTACATCTGCAGCGAGTCGTTGTCGATGGTCGCCACCAGCTGCTCGGGCACGGTGAAGCTGGACTTGGTGCCGGAGGCGTCGATGTTGACCGTCGTGCCCGCGGGCCAGAAGTCCTGCGGACGCCAGCGCACCTGCGTGTCACTGGTCCAGTAGAACCGGCCGGGCACCGGCGGGTTCGACGAGATGTGGATCGCGTCCTCGGCCATCTGGCGGTTGGCGATCGGCCGCTGGAAGTTGATGTAGATCGGCTTGGCCGCGCCGACGATCGAGCCGTTGCTCGGGTTGAAGGACGGCGGCGCGAACACCGGGGCGCCGACATACGGCGTCGGGTTCTGCCCGGGCGGCGTGCCCTCCGGAATCGGCTGCTGCTGAGCCAGCGGGTTGGGCGGCGCGAAGAACGGGTTCGACGACGGCGGCGGAGGAGGTGTCTCGGCCGCCGGGGCCGGCGCGGGCGGGGCCGCGGGGGCTGCGAGCGGATCCGCGGGCGGAGGCGGCGGCAGGCCCGGTCCCGGTGGCGGCGCCGGCGCCAGGGCCGGATCGACCGGCGCCGGTGGCGGCGGCACATCGGGCTGAGCCAGAGCGGACGGGCTGAGCACCATCCCGCCGACGACGCTCGCCGCCAAGACCGCAGTGAGCAGACGACTGCGCTTTACCCTGCGCATACACAACCTCCCAGTCGCAGAACTTCAACCAGTGTGGCATAACGCCCGGGACACTCTGTCCCGCCTCGACGTGGGCAAACACCTCATCCACACCCATGACCTGCACTGTTCATCGGTTCCGGGCGCCTACTGTTAACACCGCAGCCGCCGAACCGCCGTCGAGAGGATCGCCATGGTCGCCATACCCGCCGGATACGAGTCGCTATTGGAACGCCCGCTGTACGGACACCTGGCCACCGTCCGGCCGGACGGCACGCCGCAGGTCAATCCGATGTGGTTCGCATGGGACGGCGAGGTGCTGCGCTTCACCCACACCACCAAACGCCAGAAATTCCGCAACATCGAGGGTCAACCCGCGGTCGCGATGTCGATCAGCGACCCGGAGAACCCGTACCGCTATCTCGAGGTGCGCGGCGTCGTCGAGGCCATCGAGCCCGACCCGACCGGCGCGTTCTACCTGCAGCTCAACGATCGCTACAGCGGCCCGTTGACCGAACCGCCCGCCGATAAGGCCGACCGGGTGATCCTGATCGTGCGACCCACCGGGTACAGCAAGCAGTAGCCGACCGCCCTTCGGTGGCACGCTGGTCGAATGATTGTGGCCTTCAGCGTGAGCCCGACGGGTGGCGACGACAGTGTCGGCGACGCGGTCGCCGAGGCGGTCAGGGTGGTCCGCGAGTCGGGGCTTCCGAACGAGACGAACGCGATGTTCACCAACATCGAGGGCGACTGGGACGAGGTGATGGACGTCGTGAAGCGGGCGGTCGACGCGGTCGCCGCGGCGTCGCCGCGGGTGAGCCTGGTGCTCAAGGCCGACATCCGCCCCGGCCACACCGATCAGCTGACGGCGAAGGTCAAGCGGATCGAGGACGTCCTCGGCGGCTAGGACCGCACCAGGCGCGCGATCGCGGCGGAGGCCTCGGCCAGCTTCGCGTCGGCCTGGTCACCGCCCTCGGTGACCGCCTGCGCAACGCAGTGGCCGAGATGCTCGTCGAGCAGACCGAGCGCGACCGACTGCAGCGCGCTGTTGACGGCGCTGATCTGGGTGAGCACGTCGATGCAGTACTTGTCGTCCTCGATCATCTTCGCGATGCCGCGAACCTGACCTTCGATTCGGCGCAGCCGCTTGGCGTAGTTGTCCTTCTGCTGCGAATATCCGTGCACCGCAGTCATTTTCAGCCCCTCAACATCTGATTCATCTGATCGATCTCGGCCTGCTGCGTGTCGACGATGGACTGGGCCAGCCGCTTGGCGTCGACGTTCTCACCGTTGGCGAGCTCGGCGCGCGCCATCTCGATCGCACCCTGGTGATGGCCGATCATCGACTGCAGCCACAGGGTGTCGAACTCGGGACCCGAGAGCGTCTCGAGCTTCGTCATGGTGGCGTCGTCGACCATGCCCTGCATCGCACCGTGCCCGGCGCCGTGTCCGCCGTGTCCCTCCTGCCCGGCACCCGCTTCGGGGTTCTCCTTCCACTGCACGAGCAGCACCTGCATGGTGCGGATCTCAGGCTCCTGGGCGGTGGCGATCTGCTGCGCGAGCGCCTTGACCTCCGGGTTCGTGGAGCGGTCCGGAACCAGCGCCGACAGCTCGACGGCCTGCTCGTGATGCGGGATCATGTTGGTCGCGAACGCGACATCGTCGGCGTTGAAACCGGCCGGCTGACCGCTGATCGCAGGCTCGTCGGGATGCTCGTGGTCCGTATGACCATCGGACGCCGGGCTGGTGCACGAAGTGAGCACCAGGGCGGTGGCGAGGGCGACCAGGACAGCGGCGAGGCGAGCGATCAGGGACGTCATGGGCTCGATGCTACCGCATACCCCTCCGGGGTATAGATAACGGTTTGGCCGGGGCAAAACCCCGAAGGCATACTTGTTCGATGCCCTCAGAAACTCCCGACACCGAAGCCCACCGTCGGGCGGAGCCCGACATCAAGCCCCGCAGTCGCGACGTCACCGACGGCCTGGAAAAGGCCGCAGCCCGCGGGATGCTGCGCGCGGTAGGCATGGAGGACGACGACTTCGCCAAACCACAGATCGGCGTCGGCTCGTCGTGGAACGAGATCACCCCCTGCAACCTCTCGCTGGACCGGCTGGCCAAGGCCGTCAAGGACGGCGTCCACGCCGCGGGCGGCTTCCCGATGGAGTTCGGCACCATCTCGGTGTCCGACGGCATCTCGATGGGCCACGAAGGTATGCACTTCTCGCTGGTGTCGCGCGAGGTGATCGCCGACAGCGTCGAGACGGTCATGCAGGCCGAACGCCTCGACGGCTCGGTGCTTCTCGCCGGCTGCGACAAGTCCCTGCCCGGCATGCTGATGGCCGCGGCGCGACTGGATCTCGCGAGCGTGTTCCTCTACGCCGGGTCGATCCTGCCGGGCAAGGCCAAGCTGTCGGACGGCACCGAACGCGAGGTGACGATCATCGACGCGTTCGAGGCGGTCGGCGCGTGCGCGCGCGGGCTGATGCCCCGCGAGGACGTCGACGCGATCGAACGCGCGATCTGCCCCGGCGAGGGCGCCTGCGGCGGCATGTACACCGCGAACACGATGGCCTCCGCCGCCGAGGCACTGGGCATGTCGCTGCCGGGCAGCGCGGCCCCGCCTGCCACCGACCGCCGCCGCGACGGATTCGCGCGGCGCAGCGGCCAGGCGGTCGTCGACCTGCTGCGGCGCGGCATCACCGCCCGCGACATCCTCACCAAAGAGGCATTCGAGAACGCGATCGCGGTGGTGATGGCCTTCGGCGGGTCCACCAACGCCGTGCTGCACCTGCTGGCGATCGCCCACGAGGCCAACGTCAAGCTGACGCTCGAGGACTTCACCCGGGTGGGCGCCAAGGTGCCCCACCTCGCCGACGTCAAGCCGTTCGGCAAGCACGTCATGTACGACGTCGACCACATCGGCGGGGTCCCCGTCGTGATGAAGGCGCTGCTGGATGCCGGTCTGCTGCACGGGGATTGCCTGACGGTCACCGGTGAGACCATGGCTCAGAACCTCGCCAACATCGCGCCGCCGGATCCCGACGGCAAGGTGCTCCGTGCACTCAGCAACCCCATCCACCCGACGGGCGGCATCACGATCCTGCACGGTTCTCTTGCCCCCGAGGGTGCGGTGGTCAAGTCGGCGGGCTTCGACTCGGACGTCTTCGAAGGCACCGCAAGGGTTTTCGAGCGGGAGCGGGCCGCGCTCGACGCGCTGGAGGACGGCACGATCCAGGCCGGCGACGTTGTGGTCATCCGCTACGAGGGCCCCAAGGGTGGGCCCGGCATGCGCGAGATGCTGGCGATCACCGGTGCCATCAAGGGTGCCGGGCTGGGCAAGGATGTGCTGTTGATGACCGACGGCAGGTTCTCCGGCGGTACGACGGGTCTGTGCGTCGGACACATCGCGCCCGAAGCCGTCGACGGGGGCCCGATCGCGTTCCTTCAAGACGGCGACCGCATCCGGCTCGACGTGGCGAGCGGCACGCTGGACGTGCTGGTCGACCCGGCGGAATTCGAGTCTCGCAAGGCCGGTTTCGAGCCGCTGCCGCCGCGCTACACCACCGGCGTGCTGGCGAAGTACACCAAGTTGGTCGGATCGGCGGCGGTCGGCGCGGTCTGCGGCTAGCCGCCGAATCAGCGAGTCCGGTGCGCGCCGGCCAGCTGGGCGATGCGCGGTAGGGCGATCGCGCAGACGGGTAGGTACGCGGTCGCCCACCACGGCACGCCGAACACGATCTTCGAGCCGTCGTCTTCGGGTATCACCTCATGGCGGGTGGCGCCGACACCGGCCACCTTCCACGCCCAGCAGCGGCGGGGTCGGAACTCGGTGATGGTGAACGGCACGGGCACACCGACCGGTGTGAAGACCCTGCCGCGGGCTCCGAGATGCAGCGGTTCGGGGTCGTCGAGTTCGGCGCCCAACACTGTCGGTCCCCACTGCGGCCAGGTGGAGAGGTCGGTGATGACGTTCCAGACCGCTTCGGGAGACGCGTCGCTGCGTAACTCCACGGTCGGCATCCCGCGCCGGAATCCGAAGTTCACCAGTGGCTGATGCCCCGCACGGAGCACCGCTAAACGACGGCTATCGCGGCGGTGGCGGGTCGATGGGTGTCAGGTTGAACGTCAGCCAGTGGGTGCCGGGTCCTTCGCCGGGGCATCCGGCACCCTCGGTGACGAGGGTCCGCTCCCCGAAGAAGCTGCCGTCCGGGTTGGGGATCAGGAAGTCCGAGCGTGTCGCGTTCACGGCACTGCTCGGGTCGCTGCGATCACAGAAGTAGGGATACTCGCCGCTTGTCGACCAACGGTCGCCGGTCCACCGGTACTCGAACTCCAGTGGGGCGCCCGGATTGCGAGCGTGGTCGTCCTCGTTGTTCCAGCGCGCGACACAGCCGCCGACATCACATTGTGTGGTCAGTTCGACCGGGAACGAGACCGGGTTCATCGGCGTCGGCCGGCCGTTGAACGTCTGCTTCGAGAAGTCGATGAAGACGTTGTACCACCCGTACAGCGGCGGCGGTTCGGCTCGCTCGGCGTGCGCGACAGGTACGAGGGCCATGGCTGCGCCTGCGGCAAAGACGGCCACCGGCAACGATTTCGACATAGATCTGGTTAACACATCGACAGGTTCAGCGCCCGCCGAATCGCCTGAAAAGCTCGGGTAGGAAGGCAGCGAGATGGTTCATCTCCTGCGCACAGTGCACCATCAGGTCGCGCGGATCGGGTAGCTGACGCGCGGCGACGGGTCGAACAACCCTGTCGGCCAAGCGGTTTGCGTACCGCACGGCGACATGGCGACCGCCCATCCAGAATCGTGACCGCATCTCGGCGCCCTCGGGCGTCGCGCGGACCTGGTGGACCAGCCAGCCGACATCTACCGGAACGTCGCTGGATCCGAGTCGCGCGCAGATCGCGACACCGTCGCTCAGGTCGCCCAGCCCCAACTCCGACGGCTGCACGAACTGGATCGCCGGGCGGGTAAACGACGACCCGAGGTACTCCTCCACGAGCGACGTCCGTCCGACGTACCCGCCCTCGCCGCGACCGTCACTCCAGTGTGCCGACACGTGCGCGCGAGGGTGCCACAGCTTGTACCGGCGCGCGTCGCTGCCGTGCCACCCGAACCACCAGTCCCACATGTTTGGTGTGACGCCGGGCATGTCGGTGCGTACCGACACCTGGATGCCCCCGTCGCGCAGGACGCCGTATCCGTTTTCGGTCTGTTGATATCCGTCGCCGCGCATCGCGACGATGTCGTCGAACGCGGGCAGCGTCGGCTCGGCCTGGGGGCCGTGCTCCAGCGCCTCGACGACATGCTCTGGTAGGGCGGACATCTCGGGGTTGTAGAACTGCGCGAAGTCGACGGCGAAGTCGTCATCGCGGTAGCCCAGGTAGGACTTCATGTCAGACCCTGCCCATCCAGCTGTGGAATCGGCCGTCGGGGTCGTACTGGGCGCGGACGCGATCGAGGCGCCTCATCGCGTCATCGGTGGCGAATCGGGCCGGACGCTGACCGAGATTCTCATCGGCGAGCTGGATGCCGGTCGCCAGAGGTGCCATCGCCGCCATGTTCGAACGTGCCCAGTCGGCATAGCGGTCATCGTCGGCGGCATCGCGCCAAACCGTGTACAGCGCAAGGTAGATGTCGTCCTCGAGGCTGTACGCCATGTCCTGGCGAGCGGGCGACGGTCCCCAGTTCAGCCAGAGAAAGTGTGACGGATGCGGCGGCAGCGTTTCGATGATGCGGCGGATACCGGGTAGCAGGTCGTCGGCCGCCGCCGACGTCCACATGTTGTCGGCGGCATAGCGGTAACCGGTCGGATAGTTGCTCATCACCCCCTCGTACCAACTGGCGAGATCGGCTGGCGCGTACGGAATCGCGACGATGGCCTGGTCGCGAACCGGACAGGTGTCGAGTAATGCCAACGCTTTTGCCGCCTCGTCTTCCGAATCGGCGAACACCGGTGAGGCCATGACGATTCCGGGCTGGTCGACACCGGCGCCCGGCACGCTTCGCGACGCGACGATCTGCAACTCGACGCGTCGGTCGACGTCGGCGCTGATCGCTCGGGCCCAGGTGAAGATCTCGTCGGCCAGTTCGATGGGATACACGTAGAGGCTGCTCCCGCAGACGGCGGGACGGGGATACAGCTTGAGATGGAACGCGGTCACCACACCGAAGAAGCCGGGTCCCGATCCCCGTGCCGCCCAGTACAACTCGGGGTGACTGTCGGGGCCGCAGTGGATCCGCTCGCCGTCGGCGGTGACGACGTCGAGCCCGATCACGCTCTCGCAGGCGGGACCGAGAATGCGGCTGTTCCAACCGTATCCACCCTGCAGCAGGTATCCGCCGATGCACACGCCCTTGCAGTGCCCGGCCGGAAAGAACAGGTTCTGGGCTTCGAGGTCCGCGGCCAGCAGGCTGCCACCCTTGCCGGGCCCGACGATCGCGGTCATGCGGTCGGCGTCGATGGAACAGTCGTCGAGGCGGCTGACGTCGAGCAGCAGCCCACCGTCGCGGATGTGGTTACCGGCCCAACTGTGCCCGCCCGAGCGCACGCCGACCTTGAGGTCGTGTGCGGCCGCATAGCGAATCGCGGCGACGACGTCGTCGACGTCAGTGGCCTGTACGACCACTTCGGGATAGCGGTCCGGGGTGCGTGCATTCCAGACGGTCGCGCGGCGAGCGGCGTCGTATCCGTCGTCGGAGCAGGTGAAGGAACGGCCAGATGGAAGCGACATCCGGGACCTCCTCGGTCCGTATACCGAATCTTTGTGAACCGGTATGCGGATCAATATAGTGAGGGCGTGACGCGGCCGGGCCGAAATGAACGAACCGATGGCATCCAGGTGCTGCGTCGTGCCGCGGCCGCCCTCGACGAGATCGCGGCCGCTCCCGGACAGCTGCGGCTGGTGGATCTGGGCGCGCGGCTGGGGCTGGCCAAGTCGACGGTGCGGCGGTTGCTCGTCGGATTGGTGGAGGTCGGCTTCGCGGCGGTCGACGACCAGGGACGGTTCTCGCTCGGGGATCGTCTGCTCGGGCTCGGAAGTGCCGATGTCGCGGGGCTCGCGGCGTTGTTCCGGCCGACGCTCGAGCACCTCGCGGCCAGCACCGGGGAGACGGTCGATCTGTCGGTGTTGCGGGGCGGCGAGATGTTGTTCATCGACCAGGTGGAGTCGGCGCATCGACTGCGGGCGGTGTCGGCGGTCGGGATGCGCTTCCCGGTGGAGTCGACGGCCAACGGGAAGGCGGCGACGGCGTTGTTGAACGGATCGGCCGACGTCGCGTTCGACCGGGACGAGCACACGGTCGGGATCTCGGCCGCCGGGGTTGCCGGACGCGCGGCGGGCGGACACGTCGTCGCGATCTCGGTGCCCGCCCCGACCGAACGGTTCGTGACCCACGAGGAGCGGATCGTGGCGGCGCTTCGCAAAGCGGCGGCGTCGGCGCCGTGGTCGAGGTGACTACTCGCCGATGCGGGCGACGGCGAAGCCGTCCCAGCCCTTGAGCCCGACGGTTTGGATCGCGGCGGTTTCCAGTCGGGGGTGGTCCCCCATCATCTCGAGCATCTCCCGCACGGCACGGGCCTGGGCGTCGTCGACAGCGGGTTCGAGAACGCGGCCGAAGCGAGCGATGTTGTCCACCACGATGATCGAGCCGGGCCGACCGAGCTTGATCGCCCACTCGACGTAGGCGACGTTGTTCTCTTTGTCGGCGTCGATGAAGGTCAGATCGAACACGTCGCCGCGTTCGGCGAGCACGGGCAGGGTGTCGAGTGCGGCGCCGACGATGATCTCGATGCGATCCTGCACCCCCGCGCGGGCGAAGTTCTCGCGGGCGATCGCGGCGTGCTTGGGCTCGTACTCGAGGGTGACGACGTGGCCGCCGGGTCCGACCCCGCGGGCGAGGTTGATGGTGCTGTAGCCCGCGAGAGTGCCGATTTCGAGGACGCGGGTGGCCGAGGACAAGGTCGTCAGGAGGTAGAGGAGCTTGCCGTGCTGGCCGGACACCTCGATCGGCGGCATGCCGGCGGCGTCACCGGATTCACGGGCGGCGCGCAGCGCGTCGTCTTCGGTGCGCAGGATGCGATTGAAGAGCTCGTCGAGGGTCTTGGAGTCCGGGTCGGCCACTCGCGGAACGATAGCGGAGACACGCGTCGGTGCCGAGGGCTGTCGAGTGGGGTTTGCTGGCATCGGCCGCTATGGCCTTTTGTCCGGTGATGGCTCGGAACCAGTGGCACTGCGATGAGTAACTCGTCGACCGTGGCAGGACCCCTCTGCGGCGGTAGGAGGCCTGCAAAAGGCGTGCGACGGAGTGGTGAAAATTGGCGCGGTGGCTGGTATTGCTGGTCGGGTAGCATTTGCCGGGTGACGCCCGACGGGCATGCCGATCGATCGGCGCGACGCTGATCGCTGCGCGGGAAGACGATGACTGAGACGCTGCGAATCGATACTGAGCTGGTGCTCGAGGCCGGTGGGCGGCTGCAGGCGCTTGCGGACGGCATCCCCGAGCCACCGGCTTCGTTCAAGCCCGGGGGCGAAGATGCACTGTCAATGGCGATCGCCGCGAAGGTGGCCGAAATCGTCGATCCGGCCGTTGCCCAGCTGCCGGTCGTCAAAGCGGAGTTGGCGAAGTACGCGCAGAACGTGGTGAACGCCGCCAACACCTACGACACCACTGACCGCACGATCGCCGAGGAGATTCTGAAGCGCCTCGACTCGGTCGACGATGCGGCAGGAGCGGGCGGCGCAGTCGGCGGGGTCTCGGGTGGAGCGTTGGGCGCGATGCCGGCGGGTGCTGGCGCTGTGCAGCCGGGCGGGCAGCTGATAGCGATGGCGGTCTCCGCGCCCGAGCAGGCCGGGGAACCAGCGGCGGCACCGGGAAGCTCGATGTTTGAATCGGCGCCGGGAGTTTCGCTATCCGAGTTGTCGACAGATTCCACCGGGGAGGAACCGGGGACGGCGCTGTGAGCTTTCCGCCGTCGCCCGGAGGCCCGCCGCCCGGTAATCAGGGTCCGCCGCAAGGTTATTCGGGACCGTACGGCCCGCCGCCACAGCAACCGCAGTGGCCGCAGCTGTGGCAACCGGGCTCGCCGCAGAAGAAGCGCGGCAATGGGTGGAAGTGGGTGCTCGGCGGTATCGCACTGCTGGCCGTCATCGGAGTCACTGCGGCCGTGACGATTTCGGTTACCTCTGATAAGGCCGACGATCGCGATCCGGCGCCGTCGGGCGAAACCTACGGTTTAGCAAGCGCCAACGACACTGGGCCGGTGAACATCATCACGGAGGACCCGACGTGTGCGGCCTGGGGTCCGATAAATCAGACATTCGTCGATGTACAGAAGAAGGGTTGGAGCAACCGAAACGCCAGCATCGCGGCTCCGAATTGGACGCCCGAGGAAAGAGCTGCTTATGAGCGGGTCGCCGAGGCTTCGCGCAAGGCGGCCGACCAGACGGTCGCGCTATCGAAACTGACTCCTCATAGAGTCATGCGCGAGTTGTACGAACAATTCATTGCATACGCGCGGGCATATAGCGAAGCCGTGCCGTCCTACACACCGGCGGATAATCACCTCGCTGGTGTGACGGTGACAACCTCTTCAGTCCTCGTCTATATATGTTCAGCTATAACTTCCGGATCCGCCGAAGCTCGTGCGCCGCTCATCGACTCTCCCTCCGCACCAACGGAAATCGCGCCGCTTTCCAATCCCAATGATCCGCAGAAGTTCATGGCGACCGTTGACGATACCTGCGCAGATTGGGATCAACTCCTCAACAAGTTCAACCTCGACACAAGGCCGTGGCAAGCGGTCGATACCAATACGCCGGTAACCGAGTGGTCACCCGAACAGCGTGCGGCGGCCGAAGCCGTCGTCCCTGTGATGAACGAACTTGCGGACAATGTACGAAGCCTCGGCGAGCGGTCGCCGAACCCGATTTTGCGGGATTTCGCCGTCCTCGCCGCGCAATATCGTCGCGCATTCGCGGAGGCACTGCCGACGTATACACCTTCAGACGTGTACCTCGACTTAGCGTCTTACAGGACCACATCGATAATCTATGAAGCGTGCGAATCGGCTGAGGCCTAAGAGATGGGAATCGCGAGACCGCCCGACCCATACGCACTGACGGCACCACCAGGGTGGCCAGAAGCCGACGAAGATACTCTCGAATCCTGTGTCCGCGCCTTCGATTCTGCATCGCTCTCTCTACAAGAACAACTAGAAGCACTCAAACGTGAACGCACACAAGCGTTCGATGGGGTAGGCATTTGGGTCGGAGGCGCGGCTGGTGCGGCCCGATCGACGCTTGAAGCACGTATTGAATCCCTCGATGAAAGCAAAAGAAATTTTGGCGCGGCGGCAGGTCTCTATAGAGACGGTGCTGCCGCCACCATCGCGTCGAAGCGTGAGATCACCCAGAGGGTCGAGAGAGCTAATAGAATCCTGGATTGGATCAGTGATAGCACGGAGATACCGGACGGTGCGAAGAAGGCAGCTATAGATGAGGGAATTGCCGCAATTCGTGCGGAGAACATCGCTACGGTGGCTTCAGCGGCGGCAAGGATAAATAGCACTAACCTCGCGCGGCAATCGACTTCACCAGCTGATGCCGTCGATTTCCTCCATGGCCACCAACCCAAGACGAGCCCGGCGCTCGTCGCTGCGGACAACCGCTATACCCCTGAAAGTGCCGGGGCGGGAATCGAAAGCGGAGCGCTTCCGGCACCTCCTCACACAGGTCCAACCGGATCGGAAGACAGGTATTCTCCTGATGCGCCGACAGCCGGTGCCGAGCTTCCTGTAGGCGTACCCCGTGGTAATACCTCGGAGTCAAGCTACGGCCCCCAGTCGGCCCCTGGTGGCGTTGACAGCACACAAGTGCCGCAAGGGACCGGGAATCCTCCGCTCACGTCACCACCCGCGATGCCCGGAATCCCGGGCGCGCCAGGGACTCCCGCTACCCCCGTGCCTCCGCGCATGAGCGCTCCGGTCAGCCCCATGTCGAGCGGCGGGTCTCCCGCACCATCAGCTTCGTCAACGCCGACCACCCCGAGCACGCCCAGCACCGTCAATCCCGCCGCAACAGTGCCGGCGCAAGCACAGATGGCCGATCTCCAGCGCACCATGGCCGAGTCGGCGACCAAAGCTGTTGCACAAACACCGATTCCACCCCCGCAATCGGCCCCCGTATCCGCCGCTCCTGCCGTACAGCCTTCCAGCCTTCCTCCGATCGCCGACACTCCATCGTCACCACCGCCTACCCAAACCCCTTCCGCTACAGGCACGCCGACCGGTCAAGCGCCCGTCGCCCCTCCTCCGGCTACCGGCGCCGCGCCCGCCCCGGCCATACCGCTGGGTCCCCCGCCCACTCCGCCTCCGGCCGCCCCCGTAGCTCCCGCCGCCAACATCGGGCCAAACGCTGCCACGAGTACAGCCGGTCCCGGTGCGAGCACCGTCGGCGCCCCTGCGCCCGTTCCGGTTTCAGCCGCGCGCGCTCAACGTGAAGCCATCGCCGCCGCCACCAGGCGCCCCTCCGGCAGCGACCCCACCCAGCTTGCCCAACGCGTCGCCGCAGCACTCAACGTCGGCAACTCCGACATGGGCTTCTTCTGGGTCACCGGCCTCGCGAAGGACGGCACCATCGTCGTCGCCAACAACTACGGACTCGGGTATATCCCCGACGGCGTCAAGCTGCCCGACCGCATCAAGATGGCCACCGCCGACGAAGCCATCCCCGCGCACGTCCGCGGGTCCTGGGCAACGTATCCCATTCTTGCGCTTCATGGTTGGGCGCAACACCACAACACCGACCTGCGCGCCGTCATCGCCACCGAGGACCAATTCAAGGGCTTCGACCCCGGCGCCCCCAGGATCATCCTGCGTCCCGACGACATCCCCGAGCACGGCCGCATGGAGGGCCGTCACCGCCTTCAGGTGATATCTCCCGACGCGGCAAGTAAATTGGCCGCCATCACACCGACCGGGCTCACCGAGGTCCTCCCACCTCCGCCCACCGACGCGACGCCCCCCGAGGATCGCCGCGCCCTCCTGTGGTTCGAGGTCTTCCGCCCGCTTCTCAGCAACGCACCCGATCGCGGTCGCGTCCAACTGCTGTGTTTCGTCGACTACGCCGACCACGCCCAAGAACTAGCGCTGCATCGGGCCCACACCGCGACGGAGGCCGCCGGCCAGCGCGCCGCGATCGCCGACTGGATCTACTGGCAGCACCTCGGCGTCCTCATGCAGGACGCCGTCTCCACCGGCGCCACCGTCTGACCCCACGTTTGGTAACCGCCCGAATGGGCACGCCTCCCTCAGACCCTTGAGGAGGCGCCCATGCGTGCAGTCACGTGGCAGGGTCGTCGGAAGGTATCCGTCGACAACGTGCCCGACCCGGCGATCAAAGAACCCACAGACGCGATCATCCGGGTCACCAGCACCAACATCTGCGGCTCGGACCTCCATCTCTACGAAGTGCTCGGCGCGTTCATGAATCCCGGTGACATCCTCGGCCACGAAGCCATGGGCGTCGTCGAAGAGGTTGGACGCGAAGTCGACGGCCTGCAACCGGGCGACCGCATCGTCATTCCGTTCAACATCTCCTGCGGCCACTGCTTCATGTGCGACCACGGCCTCCAGAGCCAGTGCGAGACCACCCAGAACCGCGACCAGGGCACCGGCGCGGCGCTGTTCGGTTACTCCAAACTCTACGGCGAGGTCGCCGGCGGCCAGGCCGAGTACCTGCGCGTCCCCCAAGCCCAGTACACGCACATCAAGGTCCCCGACGACGGACCCGACGACCGCTATGTCTACCTCTCCGACGTCCTGCCCACCGCATGGCAGGCCGTCGAGTATGCAGCCGTTCCCGACGGCGGCACCCTCGTCGTCCTCGGCCTGGGACCAATCGGCGCAATGGCGTGTCGAATCGCCTCGCACCGCAAGGGCTGCAAGGTCATCGGCGTCGACCTCGTCGACGAGCGGCTCTCGCGCGCACGCGCCTACTGCGACGAGGTCATCGACCTTCGTGCCGATGACGCCGACGAGATCGTCAAGAGCCACACCGAAGGCCGCGGCGCCGACTCCGTCATCGACGCCGTCGGCATGGAGGCGCATGGATCTCCCGTCGCCGAGACCCTGCAGACCGCGAGCGGCTTCCTCCCCTCGCCGGTGGGGCGCGTCGTCATGAAGAACGCCGGCGTCGACCGCCTCGCCGCCCTGAACTCCGCCATCGCGCTCGTGCGCCGCGGCGGCACCATCTCACTGTCCGGTGTCTACGGCGGTGCCGCCGACCCGATCAACATGATGACGTTGTTCGACAAGCAGATTCAGCTGCGAATGGGTCAGGCCAACGTCAAGAAGTGGGTGCCCGACATCCTGCCGCTGCTGACCCCCGAAGATCCGTTGGGCGTCGAACAGTTCGCCACCCACCGGCTGCCACTCGAGGACGCACCCGGCGCGTACGAAACCTTCCAGAAGAAGGAAGACGGCATGGTCAAGGTCATTCTCAAGCCCTGATACCGATGGATCAATCCGAAGCCCCACTGCTCGACGCGCTCGCCGACTACCGACGGCGCAACCGTTACGGCTTCACCCCGCCGGGGCACCGGCAGGGGCGCGGCACCGACCCGCGCGTGCTCGACGTCCTCGGCCCGCAGGCCTTCGCCGACGACCTCCTCGCCAATGGTGGGCTCGACGATCGTCGCAGCAGCAACGGATACCTCTCGCGCGCCGAGGATCTCATGGCCGAAGCCGTGGGCGCCGAAGCCGCGTGGTTCTCCACCTGCGGTAGCTCACTGTCGGTGAAGGCCGCGATGATGGCGGTCGCGGGCGGCGACTCCGGCGGAATCGCCGAAGGTGGGGGCCTGCTCGTCCCCCGCGACAGCCACAAGTCCATCGTCGCCGGACTCATCTTCTCGGGCGTTCGACCGCGCTGGGTCACCCCGCGGTGGGACGCCGAGCGGCACTTCAGCCATCCGCCGTCCCCGGACGATTTCCGGCACGCCTGGGACAGACATCCCGACGCCGCCGGTGCGCTGGTCGTCTGCCCGAGTCCGTACGGCACCTGTACCGATCTGCGCGCTGTCGCGGACGTCTGCCACGAACGCGGCAAGCCGCTGATCGTCGACGAGGCATGGGGCGCTCACCTTCCGTTCCACGAAGATCTGCCGACATGGGCGATGGACGCCGGCGCCGACGTCTGCGTCGTCAGCGTGCACAAGATGGGTGCCGGGTTCGAGCAGGGCTCCGTCTTCCACCTGCAGGGCGACCTCATCGACGCGGACCGGTTGTCGGCGTGTGCCGACCTCTTGATGACCACCAGCCCGAACGTGCTGATGTATGCCGCCATGGACGGCTGGCGCCGGCAGATGGTCGAGCACGGTCACGAATTGCTCGGCAACGCGCTCGAACTCGCGCGCTGGCTTCGCCACGAGATCGACCTCGTCCCCGACGTCACCGTGATGGAAGACGACCTGCTGGGCGCCGAGGCCTCACATGACCTCGACCGGATGCAGATCCTGATCGACGTTTCGGGCACCGGCGCCACGGGCTACCAGACCCACGACTGGCTGCGCACCCACAAGCACATCGACGTCGGGATGAGCGATCACCGGCGCATCCTGGTCACCTTGTCCTTCGCCGACGATAAGGCCACCGGCGAACGCCTGCTCGACGCGCTGACCGCGTGGCGCAGGGCAGCCAACGATTTCGATCCGTCGACTCCCATGCACCTTCCGTCCCCGGACGAGATCCAGCTCGAATCGGTGCAGCTGCCCCGCGACGCCTTCTTCGGGCGGGTCGAGGAGGTGCCCGTCGAGGACGCGTGCGGACGGATCTGCGCCGAGCAGATCACGCCCTACCCGCCCGGGATCCCCGCCGTCGTCCCCGGTGAGCGGCTCAACGACGCGGTCCTCGACTACCTGAGGACCGGCCTGCAGGCAGGGATGAACCTCCCCGACGCAGCCGACACAACGCTTGAGACAATCCGCGTTGTCGCTACCTGATACCCCTGGTTTCGGTATCGCGGGTTCTGGCAACATTACCGACCAGTAAGGAGTTTCCTCCGAGATTCGGCAGGTGGGCATATGACGAGTACGTGGAGAGCTTCAGAGATTTCGGTGCTGGCTCAGAGTGAGGGCGGCGGCGCCGCGCTGAACGAGATCATCGGTCTGACGGCCGTCGCCGCGGTGGTCGCCGCGCTGATGCTGTGGATCGGCTGGATGCACCGCACGCACAAGATCGACTGGCTGGCCCGCCTGGGCGACTGGTCCGGACGCCGGTTCAAGCGACCGTCATGGGTCGCCATGCCGATCGCGATCTTCGTCGCGTCGATCATCTGCGCGCTGTTCGGGTTCATCTGGGACGTCAGCCTGCACATCGGCAACGGTCGCGACGACGGCGCGCTGGCCAACCCCGCGCACTACTTCATCCTCATCGGCCTGTTCGGCATCTTCGTCGCCGGCTGCACCGCGATCGTGCTGCCCCGCGGCGAGGAAGAAAAGCCCGGCCCCGCCGCGGTGCGCATCACCGACCACTGGTACGCGCCGGTCGGCGGACTGGTGATGGCTGGATGCGGGCTGTACGCCCTGATGGGCTTCCCCCTCGACGACGTCTGGCACCGGATCTTCGGCCAGGACGTCACGCTGTGGGGGCCGACCCACCTGATGATGATCGGCGGCGCGGGCTTCTCCACGCTCGCGGCGGCCTACCTCGAACTCGAAGGCAAGCGGGTGCGCGGGCCTGATTCGCCACCCGACGGCATCGGCCTGAAGTTCATCCAGTACCTGGCGTTCGCCGGTGTCCTCATCGGCATGTCCGTCTACCAGATCGAATTCGACTTCGGCGTCCCGCAGTTCCGGCAGGTCTTCCAGCCGATGCTGATCGCCGCCGCCGCCGCGCTCGCGCTGGTCGCCGCCCGCATTTTCCTTGGTCGTGGCGCCGCGATCATCTCCGCGGTCATCGCCATCGGCCTGCGCGGCATCGTGGCGTTCCTGGTCGCTCCGGTGCTCGACGCTCCGGTCAACTGGTTCCCGCTCTACCTCGGTGCGGCCGTCGTGGTCGAACTCATCGGCTTGACCCCGTTGATCAGGCGTCCGGTGGTGTTCGGAGCGGTGGCCGGCCTCGCCGTGGGAACCGTCGGTTTGTGGTTGGAGTCGCTGTGGATCAACAGCGTCTATCACCTGCCGTGGCACACCAGCATCTGGCCCGAGGCGTTGGCGATGGCCGTGCCCGTCGCGATCCTCACCGGCGCCTGCGGAGCGATGATCGGCATGGTGCTCACGGAGCAACGGCTCCCACGCCGGGCCCTGGGCGTCGGCCTCGTCGCGTTGACGGTGATCGCCATCGGCGGTGCGGCCGCCAACGGCCTGCGGTATGAGGTCCCCGAAAATGCCAACGCGACAATCACTTTGACGGACGTGCCCAGCGACGACGGGGCACGGTACGCCACCGCCGACGTGCAGATCACGCCTGCCAATCTGCTGAGCGAGGATCCGAACTGGGTGTCGGTGCTGGCGTGGCAGGGACGGCTGGAGAACCAGCGCGGCATGTTCATCGACAACCTCGAGCAGGTCGGGCCCGGCCACTACCGCTCCACCAAACCGATGCCGGTCTCCGGTGAGTGGAAGACGCTGCTGCGCGTCCACGACGGCCGGATGCTGACGGCGGTGCCGGTCTACCTGGCCGGTGACCCCGGTATCGGCGCGCAGGAAGTGCCAGCCGAGGCATCGATGACCCGTCCGTTCGTCTCCGAAGTCACGATCCTGCAGCGCGAACGCAGCCCGGACATCCCGGCGTCGCTGTGGCTGATCGGTTGCCTCGTGGTGCTCGTGTGCTCGCTGGCGATGGTCGCGGGCGTGACCTGGGGCGGCGGCCGCATCAACCGGAGCGAGCCCACCGGCAGTGAAGCCAAGCTCGAACCGAGCGCGCAATCATGACGGCCGCTTCAGACAACGCCGACGTTCTGATCCTCGCCGACCACTCGGTGTGGATCGCGGTGCCCGCCTTCGCCCCGGCTATCGTCGTCGCCGGGGTGGTGGTCTACATCGCGATGAAGAACCGGCGTAAACGAGAAGCCCGATCCGACGGGGAAAGCACAACGTGAAACCCATCCACACCGCGATCTGCCTCATGGCCGCCGTGACGCTGCTCGTCGCCGGCTGCGGCGGCTCGCGCAACGACACCGAACCCAGCGGTCCCGCCGAATCGACGGTGGGTGCGGCTGACATGCCCGATCAGCAGCGGCCGACCGATCGCGTCACCATCGACGTCTCGATCGAGGGCGGCAAGGTGGACCCGACCAACGCCCAGGTGCAAGGCAAGGTTGGTGAGCCGATCGTGCTGCGGGTCAACAGCGACGCCGCCGACGAACTCCACGTCCACTCGGTGCCTGAGCACACCTTCAAGGTGGATCCCAAACCCGGCCAACAGTTCCAGTTCACGGTCGACGTGCCCGGCAACGTGGAGATCGAGCTGCACGAGCTGAATCGCGTCGTCGCCACGGTGCAAGTCCAGTAGCGATGCGGGAACCGTCGGTTTCCGTACTGGCACACGGGCTCGGTGGCTCGACCGACCTGCCGATCCCTTATACGTATGCACTGGTCGGCGCGGCGTGGGCGCTGACGTTCACCTTCGCGGTGGTGGCGCTGGCGTGGAAGAAGCCCAAGTTCGATCCGGCCAATTCGGTTCGCCCGCTTCCTCGTTGGGTGACGACGATCGTCGACGCACAAGCCACCCGGTGGGCGGTCGCCCTCGCCGGGTTGCTGTTCGCGGTGTGGGTCGGTGTCGCCGCGGCTTTCGGCCCTCAGAACAACCAGAACCCGTTGCCCGGCGTTTTCTACGTCCTTCTCTGGGTTGGCCTGGTGGCGGTGTCGCTGATCATCGGCCCGGTGTGGCGTGCGATATCGCCTGTGCGGACGGTGCTTCGGCTGTTCGGCGGGCGGTCGCTCGGGCTGGCTTACCCCGCGTGGCTGGGCTACTGGCCCGCCGTTTTCGGCCTGTTCGCGTTCGTCTGGCTGGAACTCGCCAGCCCCGATCCCGGCTCGCTCAACGCGATTCGCATCTGGCTGCTGGTATACCTGGTGGTCACTCTGGCCGGGGCACTGCTGTGCGGTGAGCGTTGGTGCACGCGGGCCGACCCCTTCGAGATGTACAGCGTGGTGGCCTCGCGGCTGGCCCCGTTTCGCCGAGACTCTGCTACCGGCCGGGTCGCTGTCGGCAACCCGTTCGACCATCTGCCGTCGCTTCCGGTGCGTCCCGGCGTCGTCGCCGTCATGGCCGTTCTGCTGGGATCGACTGCATTCGACAGCTTCTCGGCCATGCCGGTATGGCGAAATTTCGTCGACGACCACTCCTCCTCGACGCTCACCGCCACCCTGATCAAGACCGTCGGTTTGTTGACGTTCGCGGCGGTGGTCGCGGCGACGTTCTCGCTCGCCTCCATCGCCACCGGCGGCGTGGACCGCGCCCAGCGCCGGCGGCTGCCCGGCGAGATGGCGCACTCGCTGATCCCGATCGTCATCGGCTACGTGTTCGCCCACTACCTGACCTACCTGGTCGAGCGCGGACAACAGACGATCATCCTGCTCGCCGATCCGCTGGCCCGAGGGTGGAACCTGTTCTGGCTGCACGACGCCGAGGTCAGCTACTTCCTGTCACAGCATCCGGCGGTGCTGGCCACACTCAAGGTCGGTTTCGTCGTGGCCGGGCACGTCGCCGCCGTCCTCGCGGCGCATGACCGCGCCCTGCGTGTGCTGCCGTCCGGCCATCAACTGACCGGGCAGCTGGCGATGATGCTGGTGATGGTCGGCTACACATTCACCGGGCTGTACCTGCTGTTCGGCGGGTAGCGTCAGAGGGCATGAAGGCGCTCATCATCGTCGACGTGCAGAACGACTTCTGCGAGGGTGGATCGCTGGCCGTCACCGGCGGCACCGACGTCGCCCGCAACATCAGCGCGCTCCTCGCGAGCCAGACCGACTACGCACATGTGGTGGCCACCAAGGACTTTCACATCAACCCCGGCGATCACTTCTCCGACAACCCCGACTTCGTGAACTCCTGGCCGAGGCACTGCGTCGTCGGCACCGCCGGCGCCGACTTCCACCCGCAGTTCTCCTCCGATGCGATCGAGGCGGTCTTCACCAAGGGCGAGTACGCGGCGGCCTACAGCGGTTTCGAGGGCACCGACGAGAACGGCACGTCGTTGGCGGACTGGCTGCGTCAGCGCGGCGTGGACGAGGTCGACGTGGTCGGCATCGCGACCGACTACTGCGTGCGGGCGACGGCGTCTGACGCCGCAGCCAACGGGTTCACGACGCGCGTAGTGTTGGACCTGACTGCGGGGGTTGCCGCGGAGTCCACCGCCCGGGCCGTCGAGGACCTGCGTGCGGCGGGCGTCGCGATCGCTTAATCGCCACCCGTCGGATCCACGGGATCGCCCGTCCACACCGGCGCCCTGCGCTGCAGGAACGCGCGCACACCTTCCTTGGCGTCCTCGTGCCCCATCAATCGAACGTGAATCTCGGTCTCGCGATCGCCGACCGCGGCTCGGTCCAGGTCGAACGAATCCCAAAGCAGGCGCTTGCTGGCCGCCACCGACATCGGGGCGGCGTTCACCGCAATGTCGCGGGCGAGTTCGCGCGCGGCCGGCAGCACCTCGTCGGCGGACAGCACCCGGCTGCCGAGCCCGAGTTCCACCGCCCGTACGCCGTCGAATGTGGCTCCGCTGAGCAGTATTTCGGCCGCGTTGGCGATGCCGACCAACCGCGGCAGGACCCAGTGTGAGTAGGCGTCGCCGACGACCCCGCGCCGCACCTGAACGACGCCGTAGCGGCCCTCGGCGGCGAAGAACCGGATGTCGCACTGCAGGGCCAGCGTCAGGCCCAGCCCAATCGCGTGTCCGTTGACCGCCGCGATGACCGGCTTGGGCAGCGTCCACGCCGGGACGTCGACGCCCGCCGCGCTGAACCCGGCCCCCGGCTCGGCGAAGGTGTCCTCACCTGGCGCGAGGTCGGCGCCCGCGCAGAAGGCCGGCGGAGTGCCGGTCAGCACGATCACTCGGACGCGGTCGTCGCGGCCGAGGGTCCGGTACGCGTCGGCGAGTTCCTCGCGCATGCCGTCGCCGACGGCGTTGCGCTGCCGCGGCCGATTCAGGGTGATGGTCGCCACGCCGCCGTCGACGTCGGTCAGCAGCGTCCGGTAACCGGGCAGGTCGGGGCGGGCGGACACGCGTTTCTCCTGGTTCGTGTGATTTCCGTGCGGGGTTGGTTGTGATGCTGCCGCATCGGGCACACCCGTATCGTTCCGTTGTGAGTTGTGTCGTCGTCTGGAGTGAGAATTGACCCAAGCCCCCGCCCCCCAAGCCACCTCCCATGAGGTCTGGCCGGGTAAGGCCTACCCGCTCGGCGCGACCTATGACGGGACGGGCACCAACTTCGCGGTGTTCAGTGAGGCTGCCGAAAAGGTCGAGCTGTGCCTGTTCGACGTCGACGGCGCCGAGACCCGGATAACGCTTCCCGAGAACGACGCGTTCGTCTGGCACGGTTTCATCCCGAACATCGAGCCCGGTCAGCGGTACGGCTACCGGGTGCACGGCACCTACGACCCGCCGACGGGTCAGCGCTGCAATCCGAACAAGCTGCTGCTCGACCCGTACTCGAAGGCCATCGACGGTAACTTCGACTGGAATCAGTCGCTGTTCAGCTACAACTTCGGTGATCCCGACAGCCGCAATGACGACGACTCCGCGGCGAGCATGCCGAAGTCGGTGGTCATCAACCCGTACTTCGACTGGGGCAACGACCGGCCGCCGGACTACGAGTACGCCGATTCCGTAATCTACGAGGCGCATGTCAAGGGCCTCACGCAGACGCACCCCGACATCCCCGAGAACATCCGCGGCACGTATTCGGCCGTGGCACATCCGGTGATCATCGAGCATCTGCAGTCGCTCGGCGTCACGGCGATCGAGCTGCTACCGGTGCACCATTTCGCCAACGACTCAACGCTGATCGATAAGGGCCTGTCGAACTACTGGGGCTACAACACGATCGGCTTCCTCGCGCCGGACTCGAAGTACAGCTCCAGCCCGAACCCCGGCGGCCAGGTGCAGGAGTTCAAGGCGATGGTCCGTGCGCTGCACGAGGCGGGCATCGAGGTGATCCTCGACGTCGTCTACAACCACACCGCCGAGGGCAACCACATGGGCCCGACGCTGTCCATGCGCGGCATCGACAACGGCGCGTACTACCGGCTGGTCGAGGACGACAAGCGGTATTACATGGACTACACCGGCACCGGTAACAGCCTCAACGTCGGCCATCCGCATTCGCTTCAGCTGATCATGGACTCGCTGCGCTACTGGGTCACCGAGATGCACGTCGACGGGTTCCGCTTCGACCTCGCCTCGACGTTGGCCCGCGAGTTCTACGACGTCGACCGGCTGTCGACGTTCTTCGAACTCGTGCAACAAGATCCGACCGTCAGCCAGGTCAAGCTGATCGCCGAGCCGTGGGACGTCGGGCCCGGTGGCTATCAGGTCGGCAACTTCCCGCCGCAGTGGACGGAGTGGAACGGCAAGTACCGCGACACGGTCCGCGACTACTGGCGGGGTGAGCCGGCGACGCTCGACGAACTCGCTTACCGCTTAACGGGTTCGGCCGACCTCTACGAGCAGACCGGTCGGCGGCCCGTCGCGTCCATCAACTTCGTCATCGCCCACGACGGGTTCACGCTTCGCGATCTGGTGTCCTACAACGAGAAGCACAACGAGGCCAACGGCGAGGACAACAACGACGGCGAAAGCCACAACCGGTCCTGGAACTGCGGCGTCGAGGGGCCCACCGACGATCCCGAGGTCAACGCGCTGCGCTCACGGCAACAGCGCAATTTCCTTACCACACTGCTGCTTTCGCAGGGTGTGCCGATGATCGCCCACGGCGACGAGCTCGGCCGCACCCAGCAGGGCAACAACAACGTCTACTGCCAGGACAACGAACTGTCGTGGATCGACTGGGACAACACCGACACCGATCTGATGGAATTCACCCGCAAGGTGTCGGCGCTGCGCGCCGCGCACCCGGTGTTCCGTCGTCGCCGGTTCTTCTCCGGACGCCCGGTACGCCAGCGCGGTGGTGACGGGCTGCCCGACATCGCCTGGTTCGCGCCCGACGGGTCCGAGATGAGCGACGAGGACTGGGAAACGGGTTACGCCAAGTCAATCGCGGTGTACCTCAACGGCAACGGCATCCCCGACCGCGATGTGCGCGGCCAGCGCATCGTCGACGACTCGTTCGTACTGTGCTTCAACGCCCACTACGAGCCGATCGATTTCGTGTTGCCGGAGAAGAAGTTCGGCGATTCCTGGGTCGCGGTGATCGACTCGGCGGCAGAAGGCGGCGACGAGGCGACGCCGGTCGACGCCGGGCAGAAGGTGTCCGTCGCCGCGCGATCGGTGATGGTGCTGCAGGCGGCCACGGAGGAGTAGCCGGCGCGCGGCCCGAATGCAGGGTTACTCGACGACCGGGAAGAACGAGTCGCCGTCCTCGGGGGTGCCGTCGATCTGGCCCTGGTCGCGGCCGTGCTGTTCGGGATCGAGGCGATCCACCTGATCGTCGGCGCGCACCTCGGTGTCGCCGCTGGGCTCGCTCATCGGCTCGTTCAGTTCGGGTTGCTCGGGTTCTTCGGCGGCGAGTTTCTCGTCGAGGCTCTCGTCGACCTCGCCGTCGGCGTTGATCTTGTCGGCTTCACGCCACTGCTCTGGCGGGTCGACGGTCTCGTCGCCGTCGTCGTTACGCACGTCGTCGGAGTCGAACGCCTCCGTCGGGCGCAGCGTGTCGCCGACGCCGCCGCCGTCGTTGGGTGAATAGCCTGGGTCCGGATTTGCGCTCACAGTTATCCGGTTGCCCACCTGCCGGGTCGCTAAAACGCCGCACCCCACCTGCGGCGCGATTCGCGCCGCCCGGCCAATGCCTCGCGACGCTCTCCGCAAAACCATGGCCAATGCGAAACCGACTGTGCGACACCGTTCTTGGAGGCGAAATTGCCTGACGCGAGCACGCCTGTGTGCTACGGTTTGCTTCACAGCAACCGTGGCCGTCGCGACTGACAGCCAGTGTTGTCACACGCCCGGCGGGGCGAGTAGGAGCCGATGAGCGGCGGCGCCTACCGGCGGCCACGGTTGCCGTCTCCCCAGTGCCTTGCGGCCGACTCGCCGACAAACCACGCACGTCAAAAATTTGCGTGAGTGTCAGTAAAGGGCGGGAAGTCGCCGTATGCTGCCCTCCATGACGGCGCCTCCCAGCACCGGCCGCCGCGTGACCGCCCAAGACTGGATCCAGGCCGGCTTCGACGTGCTCGCCGCCGGTGGCCCCGGCGCGCTGCGGATCGGCCGCCTGTGTGATCGTCTCGACGTCACCAAGGGCAGCTTCTATTGGCACTTCACCGACATGCCTGCCTACCGCGACGCACTGGCGCGGGCTTGGGGCAATCTGCACGACGAGCGCCGGCGGCGGTTCGAGGACATGCGCGACGCGGATCCGCGCGCCCGCCTGGCGGTGATGATCCAGACGCTGATGTGCCCCGATCACTGGGCGCTGGAGCGGGCCATGCGGGTCTGGTCGTTGACCGACGCGACGGTGCTCGCCAGCGTCCAGCAGAGCGACGGTCGCGTCCTGGGCGCCGTGCGGGAGGCGTTCGTCGACTACGGATTCGAGCCGGGTGAAGCAGATCTGCGTTCCGCGCTTCTGTTCGCCACCGGCTTGGGCCTGTTGCACGAGGTCGGTTCGGCGCCGCGAGAACCCGCGTCGATGAGCGAGCGAGTGCTCGACCTCATGCTTCACCGATAGGCCGCGATGGTTTGAGTCCGGTCTTGGCGTCCAGGTACTGCAGCAGGTGGTGGGCGGCGAGCTCGATGTCCTTGTGCCGCCACTCGGACGCCCGGTACACGCAGGCGATGAGCCCTGATCGGTGCAGTCGCCGAAAGTCGCCGTAGACGAACGCGTACCGCGCCTTGGTCTCGTCGCGGGCGCCGTCGGTCAGACCGAGGTGCCAGCCGGCGTAGTCGTCCCACGAGTGCGTCTCGAGATAGGCGTTCTGCGCCTCGGCGCGCGGCTGCACCTCGCCCCAGTCACTGTCGAGCACATACTGGCGCGCATCGATGAGCTCGCGGGCTCTGGCCATCGCGGCGTCGTTGAGCGAGTACTTGGCCACGGCGCGGTTCAGCCGACGAGGCGCGCTATCGACTTCATGGGAATCGGCAGCCAGCTCGGTCGGAAGCGCGCCTCGTACGCCGCTTCATACACCGCCTTGTCCAATTCATAGGCCGCAAGCAGCTGCCCGGAGTCGCGCGGGTCGGTGCCCGACACCTCGGCATAGCCCTCGCAGAACGACGCGGCGTTGCGGTCCACCCACTCGCGGGCGCGCGCGCCGAGCTGACGGTCGTGGTCCTCGTCGAAGGACTGTTCCATCAGCCGTTGGTACGCGGCGTATTCGAAGGACCGCAGTATCCCGGCCACGTCGCGAAGCGTGGAGTCCGGCCGGCGGCGTTCCTCGAGCGGTTGACCGGGTTCGCCCTCGAAATCGATCAGCAGCCAACCCTCGGGGGTACGCAGCACCTGACCGAGATGCAGATCGCCGTGGATGCGCTGGACCGTGACGGTGTCCTCTGACAGCTTGCGGTAGCGCTCCTCGATCAGCGGCGCGTACTGCTCGAGGTCGGGCACCGCCTTGGTCGCCGACGCCAGTCGCTCCAGCGCGGTCTCGGTCGGGAACAGCGTGGTCTCCGTGCCGAGTTCGTCGGCCAGCGTCGCGTGCACGGACGCGACGGCCTCACCGAGCCGGTATGACTCGCCCGCGAAGTCACCGCCGACCTCGTCGGCGTACAGGTCGCCCTCGGCGAACAGATCCCGGGTGCTGGCGGTCGCCATGTCCCAGCCTTCGGCCGACGTGGCGGCGAACTCGGTGACCATGCCCAGCGCGCACGGCTCACCGTCCTCGCTGCCGTCCCAGTCCGTCTCGAACGATCCGAGCAGCCGCGCCACATGCGGGTTGTCGGCGCGGGCCAGCACGCGGTTCAACTCGATGTCGGGGTTCGTGCCCGGCGTGATCCGACGGAAGAGCTTGAGGATCGCCTTCTCCTCGAACACCACGCTGGTGTTGCTCTGCTCGGCCCCCGACACACGCGGCGCCGCGTCGAGCGGCAACTGGACGTCGGGTTCCTTCACGAAGCGAACCGTGTCGGCCCCGGACCCGACCGTCGCCGACGAGTCGATCAGCGACAACAGGTACCGAGCCGCGACCGGGTCGTAGAGCGCGTCGTAAGCGGTGCGGTCACCGTCCGTGCCGATCGTCGCGACCTCTAGGAATTCATGGTCAATCGGGCCCCTGTCTGATGTCGCCGCATCCGCGGCTCCGGCGTTCCAGCGCACCAACACCTGATAACGCTCGCTCGAGCCGTCGGTGTACGACACGTCGAGCAACACAAGGTCGAGATCGTCGCGCAGACCCGTGCAGGCCGCCGGCTGCACCGTGGCCAACTCGCGGCTGCGGCCGGCGTACCACCGCTGGTGTGGCAACCACTCGTCGAATGACAGGGTCATGACTGTTCTCCAGGCTCCGGGCTGGGCGGCTTCAGCGAGAACCAGTAGAAGCCATGGCCGGGCAGGGTCAGTAGATAGGGCAGCTGGCCGATGCGGGGGAATTCCACGTAACCGGTCATCTCGATCGGCGTGTATCCGTTGTAGGCCTGCAGGTTCATCTCGATCGGCTGAGGGAACCGCGAAAGATTGTTGACGCAGAGCACAGTGTCCTTCCCGCCATCCCGCCCGCCGTCCTTCGTCCCGTTCTCCCTCTCCACCTCGCGGACGTAGGTCAGCACCGACGGGTTGGAGCCGCCGAGCTCGTGGAAGCTGCCGATGGCGAACGCCTCGTGGCGGCTGCGCACCGCGAGCATCGTGCGCGTCCAGTTCAACAGTGAGGTCGAGATGTCGCGCTGCGCCTCGACGTTGACCGCTTGGTAGCCGTAGATCGCGTCCTGGTTCGGCGGCAGATACACGCGCCCGGGCGTCGCGGTCGAGAAGCCCGCATTGCGGTCGGGCGTCCACTGCATCGGGGTTCGCACGGCGTCGCGGTCGCCGAGCCAGATGATGTCGCCCATCCCGATCTCGTCGCCGTAGTACAGCACCGGCGAACCGGGCAGCGACAGCAGCAGCGCGGTGAACAACTCCATCTGGTTGCGGTCGTTGTCCAGCAGCGGCGCCAGCCGTCGGCGGATCCCGACGTTCGCCTTCATCCGCGGATCCTTGGCGTACTCGGAGTACATGTAGTCACGCTCTTCGTCGGTGACCATTTCCAGCGTCAACTCGTCGTGGTTACGCAGGAAGATGCCCCACTGCGCCATCTCCGGAATGTCGGGGGTCTGCGCCAGGATCTCCGAGATCGGGAACCGCGACTCGCGCCGGACCGCCATGAAGATGCGCGGCATCAGCGGAAAGTGGAACGCCATGTGGCATTCGTCGCCGCCGGTGTCCGGGTCACCGAAGTACTCGACCACGTCGGCGGGCCACTGGTTGGCCTCGGCCAGCAGCACCCGGCCCGGGTACTCGTCGTCGATCACCTTGCGGCAGTGCTTGAGAAACGCGTGCGTCTCGGGCAGGTTCTCGCAGTTGGTGCCCTCACGCTCGAACAGGTACGGCACCGCATCCAGGCGGAAGCCGTCGATGCCGAGGTCCAGCCAGAACCGCAGGACGTCGAGCATCGCCTCCTGAACGGCCGGGTTGTCGTAGTTCAGGTCGGGCTGGTGGCTGAAGAACCGGTGCCAGTAGAACTGCCGCCGCACCGGGTCGAAGGTCCAGTTCGACTCCTCGGTGTCGACGAAGATGATCCGGGCGTCGGAGTACTTGTCGCTGGTGTCGCTCCACACATAGAAGTCGCCGTACGGCCCGTCGGGATCGCGGCGCGACTCCTGGAACCACGCGTGCTGGTCGGACGTGTGGTTCATGACGAGGTCGGTGATGACGCGGATACCGCGACGGTGCGCCGCGTCGAGGAGCTCGACGAAGTCGTCGACGGTGCCGAACTCCGGCAGCACCTTGTAGAAGTCGCGGATGTCGTAACCACCGTCACGCAGCGGCGAATCATAGAACGGTGGCAGCCAAAGGCAGTCCACCCCAAGCCACTTCACGTAGTCCAGTTGCTCGGTCAGGCCGCGCAGATCCCCGATGCCGTCGGAGTTGGAGTCGTAGAACGCGCGCACCAGCACCTCGTAGAAGACGGCGCGTTTGAACCACGTGCGGTCCTCGGGCAGCACCCGGGCGTGGCCGAAGTCTCCGGCGGTGGGGTGCTCGACGACACCGTCCTCGACGTGACTGCCCTCCGCCGGATCGTGGTCGGCGGATACGTCGGATGCTGTGACACCGCTGTGCTGTTCCATACGGTTCTCAACCTACCCACGTGACGGAGAAACGAATCGGCGGAAATTCCTGGGTATGGTTCGGGCGTGGCCACTCGTGATCACGGCGACCCGGGCGACGCGCCGTCAATTCCTCCCCCGCTGACGGAGGTCGTCAACTCCGTCCGCCCGTCGGCGGCCGAGGAAGCTCGCACCATCGCTGCGTCCACTAATACCGCAACTTTGGCGACGTTGACGGCCGACGGCGATCCATGGGCGTCGTTCGTGACGTACGGCCTGCTCGGCGGCGACCCCGTGTTGTGCGTGTCGAATCTCGCCGAGCACGGCCGCAACCTGTTGGCCGATCCGCGGGCGAGCCTCGCGATCGTCGCGCCGACGTCGGAGTCGGATCCGCTGGCCAGCGGGCGGGTCACGCTGGCCGGGGTGGTGGAGCATCCCTCCGGCGACGAACACGCCGCTGCGCGCGAGGCACACCTGTCGGCCGTCGCGGCCGCGAAGTACTACATCGACTACAGCGACTTCACGTTGTGGGTGCTGCGGGTGCGGCGGGTGCGCTGGGTCGGCGGCTACGGGCGGATGGATTCGACGACGGGTGAGGCGTATTCGGCGGCCCGGCCCGATCCGGTGCAACCGCTGGCGGCGGGCGCGATCGCGCATCTGAACGCGGACCACTCCGACGCGCTGGTCGCGATGGCCAAGGTGCTGGGCGGCTACCCGGACACCACCGCGGCGACCTGCACCGGCGCCGACCGGTACGGCCTGGACCTGCGGCTGACCACCGAACGGGGGCTGGCCTACACCCGCGTCGGGTATCGCGAGCCGCTCGACTCCATCGACGAATTGCGTTCGGCCGCCGTCGAGCTGACGCGCCTGGCGCGCCGCGGCTGAAATACGATCACCCCATGACTGCTGCGGCTCCCTCCGGGCGACCGGCCACCTGGCAAGCGGCGTTCGACCTGATCGCCACCCGCGGACACGAGCGCCGCGACGAGCCGTTCCGCCTGGCCAGCGGCCAGCTCAGCCACGACTACATCGACGGTAAGTACGCCATCGACACCGGTGAGCGGTTGACGATCGTCAGCCGCGCGGTCGCGGAGCTGGCCGAGAGCCGGGGTATCGAGTTCGATGCCGTCGGCGGTCTGACGATGGGCGCCGATCCGCTGGCGCACGGCGTGGCGATGGTCACCGGCAAGGCGTGGTTCTCGGTCCGCAAGGAGCAGAAGAAACGCGGCCGTGAGCAGTGGATCGAGGGCACCCGCATCGAACCGGGCACGCGGGTGCTGCTCGTCGACGACGTGATCAGCACCGGTGGCTCGACCGAGATCGCGTTCGACCGGGTGACCGAGGCGGGCGCCGTCGTCACCGGCGTGATCCCGATGGTGGATCGCGGCGACATCGCGGCCAAGCGCTTCGCCGCCCGCAACGTGCCGTTCGCCGCGCTGGTCACCTACCGCGACCTCGGCATCGAACCGGTCCAGGACGTCTAGCCCCTCTTCCGCGAACGTGGGTTACCCGCACGTTTTTCGCGCAGGAGCGTGCCGGTAACCCACGTTCGGCGGGGGGGTTAAGTCGGTACGACGAGCACGCCGTCGGAATTCACGCCGACGGTCACGCGGTCGCCGGGGGTGAACTCCCGCGCCGCCGAGCTGGCCATCTGAGCGCTGATCACCGTGCCGTCGGCCATCGCGGCGTAGACGCGGGAGATCGCGCCGAGGAAGGCCACCGAGCTGACGGTCGACGTGCCGGCCGGGTCGGCGGTCACCGTCACCGACTCCGGGCGCACCATCGCCACACCGCTACCGGACGCGACCGAACCCGCCAGCGTCGGCACCGAGGTGTCGAGCAGTTCGGCTCGCCCGTGCGAAACCGTCGCGGGCACTTTGTTGTTCAGGCCGACGAACTCGGCGACGAAGGGTGTCGCCGGGTTGGCGTAGAGGTCGGCGGGCGCGGCGACCTGTTCGAGTCTGCCCTGGCTCATCACGCCGACGCGGTCGGCAACGGCGAGCGCCTCCTCCTGGTCGTGCGTGACGAACAACGTCGTCGTGCCGACGTCCAACTGCACGCGGCGGATCTCGTCGCGCAACTGGGACCGGACCTTAGCGTCCAACGCCGACAGCGGTTCGTCGAGCAGCAGCACCCGCGGCTGAATCGCCAGCGCGCGGGCCAGCGCCACGCGTTGCTGCTGGCCGCCGGACAGCTCGCTGGCGAACTTGTCCTTGTGTTCGGACAACCCGACGAGGTCCAGCATGTCGGCGGCCCGGGACAGCCGGTCACGCTTGCCGGTCCCCCGCATCTTCAACCCGAACGCGACGTTGTCGAGCACCGTGAGGTGAGGAAACAGGCTGTAGGCCTGAAACACCATGCCCATATCGCGTTTGTTCGCCGGTACCGAGCCGACGTCTCGCCCGCCGACGGATACGGTTCCGGACGTGGCCTTGTCGAGTCCGGCGAGGATGCGCAGCGCCGTGGTCTTACCGCAGCCCGACGGGCCGAGCAGCGCGACGAGTTCGCCGGGTTCGATTCGCAGCGTCAACCCGTCGAGGGCCTTCACCGTTCCGTAGACCCGCGTCAGGTCGTTCAGTTCGACGGCTACTCCGGCGGTCATGCGGTGACTCCCTGAACTCGGCGGCGGCCCCGGGTGAGCAGCGAAAGCCCCATCAGCAGAACGAAACCCAGCAGCAGCACGGCCAACGACGCAGCCACCGAGGTGGGCCCGTCGGCCTTGCCGATCGTCACGATCTGCACCTGCAGCGTCTGGTAGCCGCTCAGCGAGGCGATCGTGTACTCCCCGAGCACGACGGCGATCGAGATGAACGACGCAGACAGGATGCCGGGCCAGATGTTGGGCACCACGACCCGCAGAATTGTCGTCGTCCACCCGGCGCCCAGCGATCGCGCGGCCTCGGTGAGCGTCTGCAGATCGATCGACGACAGCGCCGCGTCCAACGCGCGGTACGCGAACGGGAACACCAACACGATGTAGACGAACGTCAACGTCAGCGCCGATTCGCCGAGGAAGTACGTCACCCAGAGGTACACATTGCGCAGTCCGACGACGATCACCAACGCCGGAATCGTCAACGGCAGCAGGCACAAGAACTCGACGGCGCCTTTCGCCCACGACGCCCGCAGGCGTACCCAGATCATGGTGGGCAACAGGATGACCAGCATTGCGAGCACCGTGAACAGCGCGAGCAACAGGGAGACCACGATGGCCTGATACAGCGCGTCGTCGGCCACCAGGTTCGTCCACGCCCGCAGCGTCCGCCCACCCGCGACCAGGTTGCGCGTCGAGAAATCCGCCATCGCGTAGAGCGGGAACAGGAAGAACACGCCGAACAGCAACCACAGCGCGGCTCGAACCACCTTGGCGCCGAACGTCATCGGAGCCACCGTGCGGTGCGTCGCACCAACCTGTTGTAGGCCACCATCACCACCGCCACCACCACGATCATCTCCAGCGCCAGCGCATACGCGAACCCGGTCTGCCCCAACACCACCTCGCTGGTGAGCGCCGCCCTGATCAACAGCGGCACGATCGGGCTGCCCTGGCTGACCAACGCGGCGGCTGTCGCGTACGCGGCGAATGCGTTGGCGAACAACAACAACGCCGACCCCAGGAAGGCTGGCGTCAACAACGGCACGACCACCTCGCGGAAATACTGCGGCCGGGAGGAGCCCAGACTCAGCGCCGCCTCACGCCACTGCTCACGCAAGCCCTCGAGTGCGGGCACGAACACGATCACCATCAACGGGATCTGGAAGTACGTGTACACCAGGATCAAGCCGGGCAGCCCGTACAGCCATCCCGATGCGGCGAGGTTCCAGTCGAAGACCTGCTGGACCCACAGCGTCAGCACGCCGTTCAGCCCGATCGTCGCCAGGAACGCGAAAGCCAGTGCGACACCACCGAACTGTGCGAGCACGCTGCACAGCGCCAGCACGGCGCGCCGCACCATCGACGTCGGCGCGCTGGACACGATCAGCCAGGACAGCACCGCACCGAACGTCGCGCCGATCAGCGCGGTGCTGGCCGACAACACGACGCTCTTGCTCAAGGCCGACAATGCGGCACCGGAGAACAATGCGTTGATGCGATCCAGCGAGAACACACCGTCGGCGAAGAACGCGTTGACGATCACCGTCACGGTCGGAATCAGCAGGAACACCACCACCACCGCCAGAAACGGCAGCAGCGGCACGGTGTCTCGTGCGGTGTCCCGCAGCCTCTTCAGACTCGTTCCTCCCGTGTCCGGTCAGCCGATCGCGGCGGCCCAGTGCTCGGACAGATACTTGGTGGCCGCCTCGGTCTGCTGCGGTGAGGGCACCGTCACCGGACCGTCGATCACGGGCAACGACGCCGCCGCGGTCTTGTCCAATGTGCCGTCGGCGACCATGTTGTCGGCGCGGACGGGGCGCACGCCGCCGAGCGCGAACAGGTTCTGCCCCTCGTCGCTGTAGAGGAATTCCTGCCACAACCGCGCGGCGGCGGGATGCGGCGCGTCCTTGTTGATCGCCTGATAGTAGAAGCCGGCGACGGCGTAGTTCGGCGGCACCAGCACCTGCCACGACGGCAGCTTCTTGGTTTCGGCCGCGTTGGTGTAGTTCCAGTCGATGACGACCGGGGTCTGACCGGATCCGATGGTGGCCGGCGTCGGGTCGACGGGCAGGAAGTTGCCCGCGTCGGCCAACTTTCGGAAGAACTCGACGCCCGGCGCGATGTCGTCGGCCGAACCGCCCTGGGAGAGCGCGACCATCAACACACCCGAGAACGCGGCGCCCGCCTGGGTCGGGTCGCCGTTGAGCGCGACCTTGCCGCGGTACTCCGGCTTGAGCAGGTCCTCGATGCGCGTCACCGGCGGCACCTTCGCGGAGTCATAACCGATCGACATGTAACCGCCGTAGTCGTTGACCCAGGTTCCGTCCGCATCCTTGAACGCCGCGGGGATGTCATCGAAATTGACTACCTTGTAAGGCGCGAACATCGCGGTGTTGGCCAGCGCGACCGACTGGCCGAGATCGAACACGTCGGGCGCGGTGCTCCTGCCCTTCTGCTGATTAGCCGCGTTGATCTCGTCCTGGCTCGACGCGTCGGGCTGCGCCGAGTTGACCTCGATGCCGTACTTGTCGGAGAACGCCTTGATGATCGCGCCGTAATTCGCCCAATCCGGCGGCAACGCAATGACATTGAGCGCGCCCTCCTTCTTCGCCGCCGCCACCAAACCGTCGATGCCGCCGAAATCCTCGGCCGAAGTGGCTTCGGACGCCTTGACGCCGGACTGCGTCTGCTCGCCGTCACCGTTCTTCTGGGGCGGTGCACACGCAACCGAACCGGCCAGCAGCAGAACGGATGCGGCGAACGCGGCCGCCAGGGAGGTGATCTTCATTGCGAACCTTCCGATTGTCGGGAGACAGCAGCGGTCACCGCAGTGAATGACGCCATGCGAGGCGCTCGAACCCTATCGCGGTGAAAGCGATGCCGTGCAACTTCCATCGGAGTTTGCCAGGTCACCGGCTTGGCGCGGCGTTAGCATTCTCGTGTGGCGCAACGCGAAGCCTCGGGGGACTTCGACTACCTGATCGATGACACGGTCGACGTCGCGGATGCCGCCGATTCAGGGGCGGCTACGCAGACCGATTTCTTCGACCCCGAGAAGGCGCCGGGCCGCGATATGAGGTTCGACGCGTTCGACGAGGACACCTGGTATTTCGAGCCGGCCCCGCCGCCGTGGTACCGGACCAAGCTCAATCTCTGCATTCTCATCGCCGCGGCGATCGCGGCCGTCGCACTCGTCGTCTCCGTTGTGCTGCTAGTGGTCCGGGCGCCCGAACCGGCGGTCGAGCGCAACGACAAGCCGGTCCGCCCGACGGTGCAGACGACGGCGCCGGCGCGCACGCCGTCGCCGCGCAACGAGTCGCCGCCGCCACCACCGCCACCGCCGCCGCGCGAGGAGGCGTCGCCGCCTCCGGCAGCGCCACCGCCGCCCGCGACCTATCGACCGCGCACACCAGCGCCGAGAACAGCCCGCGACCCGGAGATCGGGGTGACCCGCACGCCCGTGACGAGGTCGCCGATCAGCGTCGCGCCGCAGCGGCCGGGTCAGCGGTGATGGTGCGCTAAATCATGGCGGACCACGAAGCCGTAGGGAGCGAAGAACGGGTACTGCAGGCGGGCGGCGTCCGCTGAGGCCTGCCCCGGTTGGGTGGTGATCTCGACGTTGCCCGGAGTCTGGCAGGCCACGGCACCGCCGGTGTAGTTGCAACCCGTCGGCGCGGCGTCGGCCACCGGCGCGAATCCGATCGCCGCGGCAGCGGCGGCCATCGCCAGGGGTGTGATCAACCGTGTTTTCATCGTCGTCTTCTTTCGCTCGTGCGGGGCGGGTCCCCCTAAGACGACGTCTCGCAGGTACTGAACAATGAATTCAACTCATGCGGCCGACGGTGGATTCCCGCGCGCACCTGTGAATCAGGTGGCGCTTCGCCTTCAGCGACGATGCCCGTCCTGGCCGAACCGGAATAGGCTACGAGCATGGCCGCATTCGAGCCCGAGGCCACCTTCGCCGCGGCGCCCGTCGCGATGCTCGCCACCGTGGGATCCGATGGCGCGCCGCACCTCGTGCCGGTGGTGTTCGCGGTGCACGACGGCGTGGCCTACACCGCCGTCGACGCCAAGCGAAAGTCGACGCGCAGGCTGCGGCGGTTGAGCAACATCGAGGGCAACCCGCAGGTGAGCATGCTCGTCGATCATTACGAGGACGACTGGGCGCAACTGTGGTGGGTGCGCGCCGACGGTCGAGCCGAAATTCATTACAGCGGCGAGGAATTGGCGACCGGCTACATGTTGCTTCGCGGTAAGTATCCGCAGTATCAGCGGATCGCCCTCGACGGTCCGGTGGTCGCCGTGACCATCAGGAACTGGTCCTCCTGGCAGGCCTGAGCTCGAATTCGGTGAATCCCTTGTGTTCGCTGTCGGTTAGGGGAATTGTGGTCTAACACACACTTTGGCGGCTTCGGCAGCCGTCGTGGAAGGGAACGTCATGGCTGACAAGACGACAAATTCCCAGGGCGCCGGAGCCGCCCCGACCGCGGACAGTCCGGCCGCCATCCGCAATGTGGTGCTGGTGGGCCCATCGGGTGGCGGCAAAACAACACTCGTCGAGGCACTTCTGGTGGCCTCCGGCGTCCTGACCAGACCGGGCTCCGTACAGGACGGCACCACGGTCTGCGACAGCGACGACGCCGAGATCTCCCAACAGCGTTCGGTCGGCCTGGCGCTCGCGTCGCTGCGGCACGACGGCGTCAAGGTCAACCTCATCGACACCCCGGGATACGCCGACTTCGTCGGGGAACTGCGGGCGGGCCTGCGCGCCGCGGACTGCGCGCTGTTCGTCATCGCCGCCAACGAGGGTGTCGATGAACCCACCAAGGCGCTGTGGCACGAGTGCGACCAGGTCGGCATGCCGCGCGCGGTGGTCATCACCAAGCTCGACCACGCCCGTGCGAACTACGCCAACGCGTTGGCCGCCGCGCAGCAGGCGTTCGGCGACAAGGTGCTTCCGCTGTATCTGCCCGCCGGGCGGGCGAAGCTGGGTGGGAATCAAGCGGAGTCGCCGTGCACCGGGCTGATCGGGCTGCTGTCGCAGAAGCATTACGAGTACGCCGACGGCAAGCGCACCGGCACCCATGAACCCGACGGCTCGTACGCCGACGCCATCTCCGAACATCGCGGGACCCTGATCGAGGGCATCATCGAGGAATCCGAGGACGAGACGCTCATGGAGCGTTACCTCGGCGGCGAGGAGATCGACCAGAAGGTGCTCATCGACGATCTGGAGAAGGCCGTCGCCAGGGCGACGTTCTTCCCCGCGCTTCCGGTGTGCAGCGGTACGGGCGTCGGCACGCTCGAGCTGCTCGAGATCATCACCGCGGGCTTCCCGCCGCCGCCCGAGCATCGGCTGCCCGAGGTCTTCACGCCGCAGGGCAAACCGCGTGCCGAACTGCCCTGCGACCCGAACGGCCCCCTGCTGGCGGAGGTCGTCAAGACCACGTCCGACCCATACGTCGGTCGGGTCAGCCTGGTCCGGGTGTTCTCGGGAACCATCACGCCGGACTCGACGGTCCATGTCTCCGGCCACTTTTCGTCGTTCTTCGGCGGGAGCGGCTCGCTGACGGGTTCGCTCGCCGCACATGAGGACCACGACGAGGACGAGCGCATCGGCTCGCTGTCGTTCCCGCTCGGCAAACAGCAGCGCCCCGCACCGTCGGTGATCGCCGGCGACATCTGCGCGATCGGACGGCTCAGCCGCGCCGAGACCGGAGACACGCTGTCCGACAAAACCGATCCGCTGGTGCTGCGGCCGTGGAGCATGCCGGAACCGCTGCTGCCCATCGCGGTACAACCCAGGGCGAAGACCGACGAGGACAAGCTGTCCGGCGGGCTGCAGCGGTTGGCCGCCGAAGACCCGACGCTGCGCATCGAGCAGAACCCCGAGACGCACCAGATCGTGCTATGGACGATGGGTGAGGCGCACGCCAGCGTCGTACTCGACGCGCTCGCGCGGCGTTACGGTGTCGCCGTGGACACCGTCGAGCTCCGGGTGCCGCTGCGGGAAACGTTCGGCGGCAAGGCCAAAGGCCACGGCAGGCACGTCAAGCAGTCCGGCGGACACGGCCAGTACGCGGTGTGCGACATCGAGGTGGAACCGCTGCCGGAGGGCTCGGGTTTCGAGTTCGTCGACAAGGTCGTCGGCGGCGCGGTGCCCCGACAGTTCATTCCGAGCGTCGAGAAGGGCGTGCGCGCGCAGATGGAGAAGGGCGTCGGGCCCGGCTATCCGGTCGTCGACATCCGCGTCACGTTGTTCGACGGAAAGGCCCACAGCGTCGACTCCTCCGACTTCGCCTTCCAGATGGCAGGCTCGCTGGCGTTGCGAGAGGCCGCCGCCGCGACGAAGGTGAACCTGCTCGAACCGGTGGACGAGGTGTCGGTCCTGATTCCCGACGACTTCGTCGGGGCGATCATGGGCGATCTGGCCGGGCGACGGGGCCGAGTGCTGGGCACCGAAAAGGTCGGTGAGGACCGCACACTGGTCAAGGCCGAGATCCCCCAGGTCGAACTCACCCGCTACGCCATCGATCTGCGGTCGCTGGCGCACGGCGCAGGCACATTCACCAGAGCCTTCGCCCGCTACGACCCGATGCCCGAACACGCTGCGGCGAAGGTCACATCGTCGGTCTGACCCGCCAAATCAGCGCTGAATCAGCGGAAACTGTAGGCGCTGCCAGAAGAATCTCAGGCGCCGTCCCTAGCGTCGCCACCATGAAAGACCGAACGCATCTGCTGGCTCACGTGGTCGTGACCGGGATACTGGCGGTCACCATGCTGATCGCCACCTGGTTGTGCCTGTTCAACGGTTCCGTCTGAGCCCGTCACCGGGGCGGATCGCCGCGCCAACTGAAACTGTTGACGTATTTGCCCATGTCCAGGGCGATCTGGAGGTTCGCGCCGGACGGTTTACCGAACCCGAAGTCGGGACCGAACTGGTGGTAGGGCCCCACCGCCGCCGCAACCAACGCCAGGTCGTCCTTCACCGCGACCATCACCAGCACCCGCATGCGCATATAGCTGCTGTTGGCGCCCTGCGGCCAGCAGTCGGCGACCTCGCCGTATCCCGACTGGTAGCCAACCATCGCGTTGGGGATCTCGTAGGCGGTCCGCGTATCGGGAAACGTCTTCTTCACCAACGACTTTGCGATCTCACGCGCAGACCTGCCCGCGGCGGGTTCGCTGAACAACTGCAGCGTCCCACCGTCTCCCGCGAGGAGTTCGGCGGTCACGCCGTTGGGCTTGGTGCTCACCCGGTAGGCCGACTCCGGCGCGGGATAGGACACCGAGAACGACCCGTCCGGTGCGGTGAAACGCGGATTGATCGACACCGGGGTGCCGGTCGGCGGCCGTCCGCAGTCGGGCGGGCACACGTAACGCACCGGCGGCTTGGCGAGCAACGCCGACACCCCGACCAGGGCCGCGGCGAGCACGGCGATCGCGGCGAACCACGTCAGCACCAGCCGCCTGCGCGAGGTTCGCCGCGGCGCCTGCGCCGCATACGTTCCGGACGGAACCGCGTATCCGGGAAAGAAATTCGTCGTCGGTGCGCTCATTCTGCGCTCATTCGGGGTCACCACGGACCGGCCGCGATTCGCGCCGTGCCCTGCGCGACGATCGCGACGAGGCCCGCGTCGCCACCCCGCACGCCGGACAGAACGCCATGTCCGGCACGACGTGCCCACAGTGCGGGCACAGCAGCGGTTCCTCCGCGCGGATCTCGTCGTGCGCCTCGTGCAGCAGCGCCAAGTGCAGACCGACGCGCAGCAGCAGCAATGCCGCCACCGCCAGCGCGAGGTACAACACCAGCATCAGCAGTTGCGGAAAGTGGGCGACGTCGATCAAGCCCAGCGCCAGATACACCACCAACACTGAGACCGCGAAGCCCACCAGCACCACACGGACCAGGACCGGACGTTGGTCGCGTTTACTCGGTGGCCGCGTGAACCACAGTGCGGTGCCGATCAATCCGCCGGCGGCCGCAGCGGTCAGCGGCACCGCTACTCCGCGGATACCCGCCTCGACCCACAGGCTCTCCATCGGCCGCTTGCTGACCACGCCGGTGCCGAACTGTGGCGCCAGCCGCGCCAACGTCGCCGCGGCGGTGAAGCTCAGCGCACCCAATACTCCGATCATGAAGCCGTCCAGCGCTTCTCGCGAGGATGGGCGGATCGCACGGACCAGCACGGCGGGCAGCAGCATCAGGATGACTCCGCCGAGCGGAACCAGGATGCCCATGCGCAGCATTCGCGCGCCGACGATCGCCGAACCCAGCCCGACACCGTAGGACCTGGCGAACGTCGTACCCGTCAGCAACACCCATCCCACGGCGAGGCCGACCGCCAGGACGACTGTGAGAACCAGTGTGCCGAACGGGAAGTCACGAAACGCGTCGGACTCGCGCAGGTACAGCATGAACAGCAGCGGCAGGCCCAGCGCGGCGACGGTCACCAGCGCGGCGGGCAGCCGTAGGAGCGTGAACGCGATCAGCGCCGCCACCAGAATCAGCAGGCCTATCCGGAACGCCGAGCGCGATCGCTGCGGCAGGTGCGGGAACAGCGAACTCGCGACCGACAGCTGCAGCAGGTGTTCGTCGGGCGCGGCGCTGAAATCGCGCGGCCGCAACCAGTCCGGGCCCTCCCGCGGCCGCGGTGTCAGATGGCAGCCGCACAGCCCGCAGTACTCCCCCGCGGGCACGTCGACCTTGCAGACCCGGCATTCGGCGGTCGGGACGCCCTGGTCGTCGCCGGTGCTCATGTGGCCGCCTCCTGCAGGATGAGGACGTTGCGGACGAGGTTGTCGACGTCGGGGGTGCCGAGTCCCGTCACGAGGTCGTAGCCGGGCGCGGCGTCGGCGACGACGTTGCCGCCGAGCGTCACATCGCGGAAGGCGGGCAGCGGGGCGCCCTGCGCGATCCGGTACAGCAGCGGGTTCAGGTCGCCGAGCGGGCGTCCGCCGTTGGCGAGCAGGTACTGGTTCATCACCGCGGCCAGTCCCGCCCAGATCGGCGCCGCCTGCGAGGTGCCGCCGCCGACCAACGGCGTCTGCGCAAAGACGATGCGCACACCGGTGAAGGGGTCGGCCACGGCCGCCACGTCCGGGGTCAGCCGCCGGTCGGCGTCGCGGTCGGGCAGCACGCTGCGCTGCCAGTCCGGGCGGTCGAACACCGCCGAGACGCCGCCGCCGGTGCCGACCGTCAGCGGAACGTCGAACCACGCCTGCTCGGACAGCCACCGGCCCTGGCCGTCCGTCGAGAGGGTGGTGCCGCCGACGTCGGTCATCTCCGGGAGTGAGGCGATCGAGTCCAGTCCGATGTCGTTCTCACCCGGCGGCGAGGACCAGTCGTCGCCGCCCTTGCATTCGAGGCCCGCGAGGTCGCCGCTGGCGTTGAACGCCGACGTGCCGTGCGACAGCGCGGTGGCGAGCGCCGACCGCACGGGGGCGAGGTCGGCCGCGGTGATCAGCCGGTCGCAGCCCCAGCCGATCGAGAAGCTCCACACCGCGCCGGGAAAGCGCCGGTCGGTGTCCTCGAGCAGCTGGCCGATCCGCTCGAAGGCACCGTCGGCGGTGACGGTCGGCATGGCGCTGACCACGACCTTGCGCGCATCGGGTGCGACGGCGTGCGCCACCTGGAGGTCCATCGTGGTTTCTCCGCGCGGCTCGTCGAGTTCACCGACCACCTCAGGGGTGAAGCGGGGCAGGTCGTAGGTGTCGGCGAAGGTGTCGAGATCGTCCTGGGCGAAGCCGTCGAACGCGAAGAACACGATCGTGGTGCCCTTGCCGGTGTAGCCGTCGGCAGCCAACGGCGCGGCGTTGTAGGTGGTGAGCAACGCCTGCGGGGTCAGCCCTTTGTCCGGAACGTCGAGGGGCAGCGGCGGAGTGTGCGACGTGTGGTGCGGGATGTAGCCGAGGATCCGGCCGACCTGAGAAACCTCGTCGCGCAGCACATCCGGGACGCCCGGCTGCTGCGGAGACGCGTAGAAGACCTGGCCGCGGCGCCCGCGGTAGTCGCGCACCTCGACCCCGAACGCCTCGGCGACGGATGCCGCGGCCCCTTCCACCACGGCCCATCGGTGTCCCGGTCGCCAGCGGACGGAGAGGCCGCGGTCGCCCGCCCAAGCGAATACGGCGGCCGGGCGACGATCGTCGCGCAGCGCCATCGTCAGCTGGACACCGTCGTCGCGGGAGGGCCCGAGGTCGGCCGAACTCGCCAACAGGTAGGAGTACGGGCCGGCGATGACCTCGCCGCCGTGTCGCGCGGATGCGGGGCGCAGATCGGAGACGAGGACGAGTACGCCCATCGCGATCAATACCAGCACGCCGAGATGCCGCGCTCCCACGGACGCCAGCGTATTTACCGGCCCGGCTCGGCGGGGTCGTTAGCGGTGGTCCGGGACCGCCGTCGGTGCGGGCGGGGCGTGCACCGTCGGCGAGAACGGATTAGGTCCGGAAGAGATGCGCGGCGCCTTGTCGGTCGACTCGACCGGCGGGGGCGGCGGTGCCGGCTCGGTGGTCGAGGTGGTCGTGGTGGTCGTCGTGGTCGTCGTGGTGGTCTCCTCCGGCGCTTTCTCCTCGCTGGAGCAGGAGGCGCTGAACATGACCATCGCGATCGCGGCGGCGCCACCCGCGACGGCGGCGACGCGACGACCGAACCGAGCTGAGCTCATGACTGGAGTCCTAACCGTCCCGACCTGTGCCGGGACATTTCAAGATCACCCCCGACGTCGAAACCCTATCCGAAGTTCGGGACCGTCGCTCGGTTCGAACAAGCAGCTAGAAGCCTGCGGCGTACTAGGAACCGGACTTCAGCGCGCCAAGCGCCTCGGCCAGCGTCGGGTACAGCGAGAACACCTGGTCGAGCCCGGTCAGCTGGATCGGCCTGCTGGTCGCGGGCCCGTCGGCCACGACGGCGAAGCGGGCGGACTTGCTCACGGTCTCGTGCGTCGCGACCAGCGCCTGCAGCCCCGCGGACGCGAGGAAGTCCACCGCCAGCAGATCGACGACCAGCGCAGACGGCTCCTGCGTCAGCGCCTCGGTGATCGCCGCCTGAAACGCCGGCACAGTGGCGAGGTCGACGTCACCGCCGACCGTCAACACAGCGATGCCGTCGTCGTGCGAGATCGACGTGGTTATCGGGTCATTACGTGACAACGGTGGGTCCTCCGGTCGGCGCCGCCACGACGACGGCAATGGGGCGAGCTTAACCCCTCGGCTCCTGCGGTAGATCAGTGCTTCGGCGGATCATCGTGCTCGACGCAGGCTAATGTCGATGAAGACTTGTGCGCTCGGCGATTCCAGTGCGGGCGCGAAGCTGGGAGGGCCGACTGCCTCGAACATGACCGACCCCGTGGACTTCTACCAACGCTACGAACGCGAACGAGCGCGCGCCGACGATCTCGCCGACCGCGACGTTTTCCGCAGCGCCTTGGTCAATTCGCTGCAAGAAGGCTTCTTCATTACCGACGCCACCGGATGTGTGGTCGAGATCAACGACGCCTTCGAGGAGATCACCGGATACGGGCAGGGTGGCCTGCCGTATCCGATGCCCCACCCGTGGGCCGTCGACGCATTGGCGGCCGACGAGCGCCGGGCGGCGCTGGTCCGCGACGGCAGCCTGGTCGCCGAGACCAGGATCCGGCACCGCGACGGCCGGGTGCGGTGGGTCGCGATCAGCGTCAATGCGGTCCCGGACCACCGGTCGCGGCGTGGTCTCTACGTGGGCACCATCCGGGACGTCACCGCTCCGCGCGCCGCCGCGGAACGCGACCGGGCGATGGCTCGGCTGGCGACGGCGGTGAGCGTCGCCAAGAACGTCGACGAGGTGCTGGCGATAACGCTCGCGCAGTGCCGTATACCGCTGGACGCGCAGCGGCTCATCGCGGTCACCTGGCCGAAGGTCGACGGCGAGGAGCCGACGGTGCGGGTCGCCGGCGAACCCGGGGTCGACTCGTGGCGGGACCTCGACGAGGACTGGCGCCGCACGTTCGAGGACGCCCGCACGTGGATTCCGCTGACCGTGACGCCGGTCGGCGCGGCGCCCAGCGCCGGCACCACTCGAGGCTTCGTCGCGGTCCTCTCGGGTGCGCGCGACGTGGTGCTCTGCCTAGAGCACCGCATTCCGCGGGTCGTCAGCGCCGAGGACCGACGGCTGGTTTCGGCGCTCGTCGGTCACCTCAGCTCGGCCATGCAACATGTCCGGCAGTTCGAGAGCGCCAGGGAGACGTCGCTGACGCTGCAGCGGTCGCTGCTGGCGCCGATGGACCTGCCGCCCGGTTTCGCGGTGCGCTACGAGCCGGCCGTGCATCCGTTGGAGATCGGCGGCGACTTCTACGACGTGCTTCCCGTCGGCGACTGTCGGATCGCGATCGTGGTCGGGGATTGCGTCGGCCGCGGACTGTCGGCCGCCGCCGTGATGGGACAGTTGCGGGCGTCGACCCGCGCCCTGCTGCTGACCGGGGCGCAACCGTCGGCAGTGCTCGAACACCTCGACTCCGTCGCAGAGTTCATTCCGGACGCGTACTGCACCACCGTGTTCGTCGCGATCGTCGACACCGTGGCCGCGACCGTGGAGTACAGCAGCGCCGGGCACGTGCCCCCGGTGCTGGTGTCAGACACCGCACCTCCGCAACTGCTCGACAAGGCCTGTTCGGTCCCACTCGCGGTTCGCCATCCTGCGCCCCGGCCGCAGACGTCGCACCCGCTGTTCCCGAGCTCCACGCTGATGCTCTACACCGACGGCTTGGTGGAACGCCGCGACCGGCCGATCGACAACCAGATCGCCCGGATGTCCGCCGTGCTGGCCGACACCGCGAACCTGCCGATCGAGGACGTCGCCGACGCGGTGCTGGGCGGGCTCGCCCCCGACGGCGGATACGACGACGACGTGGCGATCGTGATCTACCGGACCCCGAGGGCCTCGCTCGTCATCGATGACACCGCCACCGCGCCGAAGCTGACCGAGATCCGGCACAAGCTGGCGGCCTGGCTCGCGGCCAACGGCGCCTCGGGTTCGTCGGCGTCGGATCTGATTCTCGTCGTCAATGAGGCCTGTTCGAACTGCGTCGAGCACGCCTACCGCGGACGTGAACCCGGGCGCATGCGCATCGAAGCGGATATCCACGACGCCGCTATTCACGTGCGCGTCACCGACTTCGGGTCGTGGAAGGCGCCGCCTCCCGATCCCGGCACCCGTGGCCGCGGTCTGCTGCTGATGCGCGCCGTCAGCGATCAGGTGGATCTCGACGGCACCTCGGCCGGCACTACCGTGGATATGACATTTCAGTTACCGGAGATTCGCGTTTGAACCAGCTCTGCCTGCCTCGACAGCATCATCGTGGTATTACAAATATTGCTGAGGAATGTCTGTCGGGAAGAGGCAGCGATGCGGGCTGTGTGGCATGCACGGGGGCGGTGGGGCCCCTAAGACTTCGGGAGGTTCTGTGAACGGATGCGCTCACACTGCCGTCCACTGCTGCGTGTTATTGACGGTGGAGGCCTGAAAGTCGTGACCCGCAACCAGTTCCGGTTCGAGCCCGCAAGCAATGGAATATCTCCGGTCGTCACCGCCGTCGGCGAGATCGACCTGGCGAACGTCGACGAGTTCAGCGCCGCGTTGGCGCGCGCGGCGGCGGACAATTCCTCGATCACCGTCGATCTCACCGGCGTGACGTACTGCGACAGCGCCGCCCTTCGCGAGCTGTTCTCTGTCGCGGCGAATGCCAAACTCGACCTCGTCGTACCCGTGGACGGCCCGATCACCACGCTGCTCGGCATCTCCGGCCTCGACAAGGTCGCGACGGTCACCGTCGTCGACTGAGCGGAGTGCCGTGCCAGCACCCAGCTTTCAGCCCCGCCAACATCCGGAGCTGGTCACGCTGTTGCACAGAGTCCTCGAACGGTTGCGGGCCGACTTACCGAATGCTCTGGGCGTGGCGGTCACCGTGCACGACAAGCGGTTCAACGAGGCTCCGTCCGCACTCGCGGCGCTCGGTATCGAGGACGAGATGGTCGCCGCGCAGCTGTCCGGCCTGGGCGGCCCGGTCGCCGACGCACTGACCCACCAGGTGCCGGTGTTGAGTCTCGACCTGTGGACCGACGAACGCTGGCCCGACCTGACCTTCGACGCGGCGTCGGAGTTCGCGAGTGGCGCCGACCTGAAGGCGGTCCACGGGGCGGCGGCGGTGCCGGGGTTCTGGCGCGACGATGCCGCGATCGTGTTGTCCTGCACGCTGTCCGAACCCGCGTCGGCCGTCACGGTCACCGCGCTGATCGCCTATGAGCAGCTCATCTCGGCCGCATTGGTCACGACCGCGGCGCAGAACGAAGCCGCGTTCGAGGATCTGCTCTCTGCACTGCAGTCGCGCGGCGCCATCGAACAGGCCAAAGGCGCGTTGATGGGGTTGGTCGGCTGCGACGCCGAGCAGGCGTGGAGCATGTTGCGCCGGGCGAGCCAGGAGTTCAACGTCAAGCTTCGCGAATTGGCGGTGGCGCTGCTGGAGCACATCAGCGGCGCTCCGGCCCAGCAGCCGGGGATCGCCGAACCGATCGCCCCGCATCAAGCGGCACGCGACGCCGCGGGGCTCCTGTGGACGGCGATGGCCCGGGACGTGCGAAGGCCCGAGGGGTCGTAGCCGGTCTCAGGCCCCGCGGGTCTCGGCACCACGCTTGAGCGCCGCCGCCGCCTCGGCCTCGAGTCGCTCCTCGAGCGCGCCCTCGTCGCGGCCGAGTGCGACCGTGGCGGCTGCCATCGCGACGACGGCAGCCGTGATCGCGACGGCCTTCACGCCCCCGACGGTCATGTGCTCGCCGAGGACCACCGCGCCCAGGACGACGGCGACCACGGGTTCGAGCACCAGCATGGTCGGCACCGACGTCTGCAGGGATCCGGCGTGGAATGCGGACTGCTGCAGGAACACCGCGAGGACGCCGAGAATGAGGAGCAGGTAGAGCGCCGGGGTGGTCAGCACCTTGCCGACGCCGCTGTTCGCCAGCAGGAACATGACGATCTTCGTCAGCAGCGCGACGACGCCGAACAGCAGGCCGACCGCGACGGCGAGCAGTACGGCGCGTTTCCATCCGCCCCCGCGGACGGCCAGGATCACGCAGGCCGTCACCGCGATCGTGCAGACGACGGCGACGAGCGCCGACAGCGGAACCGACGCCTCGTAGTCGCCGGGTCGGGTCTTGGCCAGCACCACGAACACCGCGAGCGCGGCGGTGAGCAGCAGCGCCCACATCCATTCGGCGCGGGTGACCCGGCGGTTGGCGAGGCGGGCGCTCAGCGGTAGGGCGAACAGGAGAGCGGAGACGAGGATGGGCTGGACCAGCAGCAGCGATCCCTTGACAAGTGCGAGGGCTTGGAAGCCATAGCCCGCGAGTGCGGCGGCGGTACCGGCCCACCACAGCGGCCTGCGCAGCAGGGTCATCACCATCACGGTGCTGACGCCCTGCTCTTCGGGGACGTCCATGGTCGCGCGCTGACGGACCACGATGCCGATCGCCAAGAAGCCCGCTGCGAGCAGGGCCAAGAAGACGACCAGCCCTTGATCTAGCACGACTGGCCTACCAAAGCGTTTCGCTCCTTTCCGGCCACGGCGCACACATCGGACAAGCACAGCATATGGAGCGTGAGCCTGCGCGACGGGCTCGGCGGTGGCCGTTGCGAGGTTTGGTGCCCGGCCTATCGGGGCATCAAACCGATCATGAATTTGCGACGTGTGATTGTGCTGGTCGGTGCGGTGGTCCTTCTCGTCGGGGTCATCGCTCTACTGGTTCCCGTGTCGATCGCCGGACCGGACGGGCAGAAGATCTCGTGCGGCAACGCCATCGCCGCCGACGACTCCGCAGCCAGCCAGGCCAACGCCAACGATCCGAACCAGCTGAAGAACCTGCCGATCATCGACGAGCTGACCGAGGATCCGCCGGACTACGTCGCGCAGTGCCATTCGGCGGTGGGCGACCGCCGCACGTGGGCGATTCCCGTCGCGATCGTGGGCCTCGTCGTGCTCGTCGGCGGCTTCCTGGTCGGCGGGCGTACGGCGCGAGCGGGCTGACGCTCGGTTGCCGGCCGGCGCGCGGACTGGCTCGGCGACGCCGGCTGCGGCCCGCGTTAGCTGGCCTCGCGGCCTCCGGCGACCACCCGCAGCGTCGGCGCCTCGTACTCGGGAGCGATGCGGTCGTTGACGGTCGCGACGACGGTGTCGACACGGTTGACCGCGCGGTCGCACAGGCCGCGGACCTTGTCGCTGGCGGTGTCGACCTCGTCGGCCGCGCTGAGCAGGTAGGCCCGAACGTTGACGCGGAGTCGCTCGCCGGCGGACCGCACGCGGCGACGCAGACGATCGTCGATCTCGACCGTGACGTAGGGCATCACGCGAAGCTTCATGGGCCCACCCTAGCCGCAGGCGCGGAGTCCTAAGAGGGTCCGCGTCAGTGCTTGGTGGTGCTGGGGGCAGCGTTATCGGATGCCGCGTTGTTGGCCGCCTGGGCCTGCTTCGCCTCCCTGACCGCCGCGCGGCCCTCCGGGCTGGCGGCGGAGTTGCCGGGACGCTTCGCCGTCGCGACCTTGGCGTTGCAGTTCAGGTCGAGCAGCATCGTGTTCGTGTCTGGTGTGAATGACGCACCCTTGACCCACGGCGCCGTCTGGGAATGGGTCACGATGCACTTGTCCTGGGGCAGCGAGTCCCCGGATTTGGTTGCGACGACCGCTGTTTTACCCGTCCCGCTGATCTGGCCCGCGGCGTCGCCGTACGTCTCGCCGGCGTAGTCGTCGGCGCGCGCCCCGCCGGCATCTCCGACCGTCACCAACAACACCGCGGTGGCGACCGCGACCGTGAGGAGGCGGAGCCTCGTCATGCACAGGCAACGTAGGACACCGAGCTGCCACGGTCCTGAGAGAACGGTTCGGGTCTGCTTTCAGGTTCCGCGATTACCGCAGTGCCGGTGCCGCGCGGTGGTCGCTGGTCTGTGCCAGTGGACGGCCTGCGGACTCCCGCAGCGTGATCACCGTCGCGAGCGAGACGACGGCGGCGACGATCAAATACCACGCGGGCGCCAGGTTGTTGCCGGTTTCGGCGGTCAGCCAGGTGACGACGTACGGGGTGGTGCCGCCGAACCCGGCGACGCAGATGTTGTAGCCGATCGAAAAGCCGCTGTAGCGGACCGTGGTCGCGAACAGTTCGACGCCCGCCGAGACGGCGGTGGAGACGTAAATCGACTCGATGACCGCCAAGCCGCAGTGGGCGGCGATCGCACCGACCAGCGAGCCGGAGTTCAGCAGCAGGAACAGCGGATAGCCGAACACCGCGAATGCCACCGATCCGGCAATCAGCATCGGACGCCGGCCGATGCGATCCGACAGCGCCGCCAGCGGCAGGATCAGTATCAGCGCGACCAGGCTGGCCAACGTGATCGACAGAAACGCATCGGTCTTCGAGAACTCGAGCGTCTTGATGAAGTAGGTCGGCAGGAACGTGAACACGACGTAGTAGCCGACGTTGAAGACGATGAACAGCCCGATCACCTGCAGGATTGGCCGCCACGATGTCGTGAACGCCTCGCGCAGCGGCGAGTCGGCGACTCGGTCGGTCTTGCTGAGTTCGGCGAAGTGCGGTGTGTCGTCGAGGCGCAACCGGATGTAGAGGCCGACGAGGCCCAGCGGTCCCGCGATCAGAAACGGGATGCGCCAGCCGTAGCTCTCCATCGCCGCGGTGGGCAGCAGCGCCTGCAGCAGTGTCACGGTGATCGAGCCCAGCAGGAAGCCCAGAACTCCGGACCAGACCATGAACGTGATGGTCAGCCCGCGACGCCGGTCGGATGCGAACTCCGCGAGATACACGGCGCCGCCGCCGTATTCGCCGCCGGCCGAGAACCCCTGCAGACACCGCAACAGCAGGAGCAGCAGCGGCGCCGCGACACCGATCGACGCGTAGGTCGGCAGCACACCGATGAGCACCGTCGCGCCCGACATCAGCAGAATCACCAACGCCAGGACCCGTTGCCTGCCGAGCTTGTCCCCCAGCGGGCCGAAGACGAATCCGCCCAGCGGTCGCATGAAGAAGGCGGCCGCGAATATCGCGAACGTGTTCAGCAGGGCCGCCGTCTCGTTACCCGCCGGGAAGAAGTTGGCCGCGATGAACGTCGCCAGGAAGCCGTAGATCGCGAAGTCGAACCACTCGACGGCGTTCCCGATCGACGCGCCGGTGATCGCCTTCCGCACATCGCTTGGCATCCGACCTCCCGAAAGTAAGCGCTGCGCTGACCATTTCGCTTACCGGGCTGGTAAGCGCCCTACGACGATAACGGGCGCATCGGCGACGCAGCCATGGGTTCGCGCCTCTTCGACCGGCGTCACGCGTCGTCGTCCTCACCCCGCGGCGGATCGTCGTCCTCACCCCGCGGCGGATCGACGTTGCCGCGCAGCAGTTCCTCGGGGTGGTGCAGGCGGTTGACCTCGGGCCGATGGTTGTCGTTGCTCCAGGCGAGGCGACCCTTGTCGGTGACGGTGGTCCGCCAGCGACCCTCGCTCACCGCTTTGTGGTCGGGCCCGCAGCAGAAGAACAGCTTGTCGGCGTCGGTGCCTCCACCATCGGCCCACTCCGGGCTGTGATGCACCTCCGAGTGGTATCCGGGTTCGGTGCAACCGGGCCGCGTGCATCCGCCGTCGCGGGCGTAGCAGATGATGCGCTGATCGGCGGTGGCGATCCGCTTCTGTCGGCCCAAGTAGATCGGGCGTTCGGTGTGGTCGTCGAAGACCGCCAAGTATGGATCGCGTCGGCGGCCATCCGAATCACGTCGCGCATCGGCAGCGCGGTGTTTCCGCCGGTGCGCGCCGGTCCCGGCATCGAGACGTACGGGTCGACGACCGCATGCGCCGCCTGGTTCAGCTCTCCGAGCGAGGTGCGGACGACGACGGTGACGGGTACCCCGCGGTGCGTCCCCAGTTCGGCCGACGCTATACCGGCCTTGAGTCCGAGTTTGATGCCGTCGTGACACCGTTGCGATATCGACCGGTCGTCGGGTCGGCCTTCGATACTGCCGTCGGGCAGATGTCGTCCCGGTCGAACTGCGGCGCTTGCCGTTTCGACGTAACAACGTGTTTCGGGATCGATCCAACCCGAGAGTCGGGACATGCCGTCGCGTCCCTGCCGGCCGAGCACAAGCCCACGCCGCCGGGCCCGGTCGGATTCGTCGTAATGACCGTCGGGATTGAAGATCTCATCGATACGACGCCCGACCACTCGCACGGCATCGGCATCGCTCTTGGCCGCCTCGCGCACCAGGCTCGCTTCTACTTCCGTGCGGTCGACCGCCGAGGTGTTGGACGGCAACCGATCCATGCAGTCAGTGATGACCTTGAGGTGGTCGTCGCCGATGGTGCCCGCCTCGACGGCCTCGGCGGCCGCGGGCAGTTCCGGCGGTATCGGCGTACCGGTCAAGGCCGCGCTCGGCCGGATCCGCGCCGCGACCTTGAATCGGCGCCGGATCTCCTTCGGCGCGATCCGCAAGCGCGCCCAGAGTTTGTCGATCACATCCGGATCGGCGCGAGAGCCGTCGGATGGGCGTACGAGCTCGGCGAACACCCGGTACATCAGGCCCCTGTTGACCCGGTGTTGATTCTCCAACCGTTCCGCCATCGTCACCCGGAACGCACCGCCCACGTCGGCGGTGGGCAACTCTCGCAATTCGTCTTGGGCGGCATCGATCCGGTCCAGCAGCACGTGAGCTCGCTCCCGTGCCACCGCGCCGTTGATGAAATCCGCCATACGTCAACGCTATCCGCGGTCCCGACACGACAGACCTCTCCGCACACCTGACGCTGAATCTGTGGATGAATCCGATGTTGGGGATAACTCGGCCGACGGCGCCAGAACTGTCAGTCCCTTCTGGTACGCGCGCTCGAACGCGACCCGTCCGCCCAGAACGGTCGCGTCGCCAGCACCACTGCCGTCAACACCGCAAGCGGGGCCGCCAACGGCACCCACGGCAACTCCGGCGAAAGGACCACCGCCGTCAGCGCGACGGCCGTAAACAGCAGCGCCCCAACGACCGTCGGCACCGTGACGTCGCTCGTGTACCGCAACACCAGATACGCCGCGCCCGCCAGACCACACAACGCCGCATACGCCGGGCTCGCCGACGCCATGACGATCACCGCCGCCGTCGACAACACCGCCGCCGTGGCCGCGGTGCGAAAAAGATTGCCCAACAACACCATGAGCACCGCAAGACCGCACACGCCCAGCGCCGCATCGTCGGCAGGCAACGCCGCGGCCGCCACCATGACGAAACCGAATGCCGTCGACACCGCCCGGTTCACCGTCGCCTCCGCACAGGCCTGCGGTGATCGGGCACCAGGTGCATCGCCTGGTCGAGCGTGTCCTCCTCGCGCCACGCCACGATGTCGACGCCGACAGTGCCCATGTCGCGATACATGAACGACCGCTGCAGCGACCACATCCGCGCCACCAACGCGTCACACCCCTCCTCGAACGGCGCCCCCTGCAGGACATCGACCGCCACCACGGTGTGGCCCCGCTTGCACAGGTCGATCAACGCCAACGCGAACTCGGTGTCGAGCATCGTCGAGAACGCAACGACGATCGCGCCCGGCGGTACCGCGGCCCGCGGCGCCAGGGTTCCCGACGTCGTGTCATAACCCCCGCTGACGCCGAGCATCGCGTCGAGCACCCGATAGAACTGTCTGCGCCCGATGTCGGCGCTCAACCATCGCGGATTCCGGTCCCCGAGCGCGACGATGCCCGCCCGGTCACCGCTACGCAGGGCACTCTGCACCACCTGCACCGCGCCGCGCGCCGTGCGCTCGGTGGCCTCGGTGGCCGGTCCCGCCGGTTGGGCGTAGTTGTCGATCAGCACGACCACGTCGACGGCCCGATCGGTCAACCGTTCGGTCACATGCAGGCTGCCCCGACGCGCGCTCACCGCCCAATTCACCGTTCGCAGATGATCTCCCGGCACATACCGGCGCACGTCCGCGTACTCCACACCGGGGCCGGTGTGCCGGGTCAGGTGAGTCCCCAGGCGATCGAGCAGTTCGGTACGCGGGATCGCGGTCGACTGCGGCGGGGCCATCGGGAACACGTACACGTCGGCGGCGTCGAGCACCCCGACGCCCTCGACGAGACCGCCCCGCGCCGTCACCGTCAAATGTGCCTGTAACGGATAGCGGCCCCAGCGGTCGGCGGTCGCCACCACGGACTGCGAGTCCTCACTCTCCCGCTCCGCAACCTCCAGCGTCATTCCCGCGACCGAACCGCTCAGCAGACGAACCGTCTCGCCCTCGGCTTCCGCCCACATCCTGAACCGCGCGGGCTCACCCTCGAAGCAGCGGTGAATGCCGGGATCGGCGTACACCCGCACCACCGGAACCGCCCGCTGCCATCCGACCGAACACAGCACCCCGATCAGCGGCGCGGCGAACGCGATCAACTGCCAGCGCGGCCCGAGCACCGCGACGGCCAAGGCTACGACCGCGCAAGTCAACAGCGCCCTGGCCAGAGGCGAAGCGCGCCAGCGTAACTCGGCGTCGGTGGTGCGGGTCTCGATCACGGGTTGGTCCGTGGCACCGGCAGCCGGCGCAACAGTTCGTCGACGACATCGCTGCCGCGTACCCGTCGCACCCACATCTCCGGCCGCAACGTGATCCGATGCGCGATGGCCGGGACCGCAAGCGTTTTCACGTCTTCGGGCACGACGTAGTCCCGGCCCTGCAACAGCGCGCGGGCGCGGGCGAGCTGCACCAGATCGAGTTCGGCGCGCGGGCTGGCGCCCACTGCGATCTGCGGGTGCTGGCGGGTCGCGGCGGCCAGCGACACCACGTACCGCAGCACATCGTCGTGCACGGTCACCTGCTCCACCGATTCGCGCATCGCGACCAGATCATGGGCATCGACCACCTGCGTGACCGTCGGCGGGGCCGAACCGCGCTCGATGCGGCGCCGCAACATCGACGCCTCCTCCTGTTCGGAGAGATACCGCAGTTCCAGTCGAATCGTGAACCGGTCGAGCTGGGCCTCCGGCAGCGGATACGTGCCCTCGTACTCGATCGGGTTGTCGGTCGCCAGCACGATGAACGGCGCGGGCAGCGCGTGCGTGGCGCCGTCGATGCTCACCTGGCTCTCCGCCATCGCCTCGAGCAGTGCCGCTTGGGTTTTCGGTGGTGTGCGGTTGATCTCGTCGGCGAGAAGAAGGTTGGTGAAGATCGGACCGCGGCGGAATTCGAAGTGCCCCGACTGCATGTCGTAGACCGTCGACCCGAGCAGGTCCGCAGGCAGCAGGTCCGGCGTGAACTGCACGCGCGTGAACTCGAGCCCGAGCGCCGCGGCGAAAGACCTGGCGATCAACGTCTTCCCGAGGCCGGGCAGATCCTCGATCAGGACGTGTCCGCCGGCCAGCACCGTCGTCAGGATCAACGCGAGCGCCCCCCGCTTGCCGACCACCACCCGCCCGATCTCGTCGAGCACCGCCTCGCAGTTCGCGGTGGTCGCTGCCGCAGGCAGTCCTGTCGTCACACCCGCTCCAACCGTTGCAGGATCTCGTCGAGCGTCGCCCGGCCGGGCCCCGGCGACTCCGACCCACGCGCGGCGACGTTCTCGGGGTTGACCCATCCCCACAGTTCCGGGCCGAACAGCATCTCGCCGGTCGCGTGATACGCGGCGCGATTACGGGTCCGCCGTTGTCCGGTCGCCAATTCGAACTGCCGGGCGAGCATCGGCCGCAAGTGGCGGTCCCAGTCGGTGCGGGTCGCCTCCGCGCGGCTGATCAGGGTCTCAGTGCGCGACCGCCAGCGGCGCAGCGACTCGGCGGCGTCGTCGGAAAGTGTTCGCTCTTCCTCGGTTTCGGCTTCGTGGCCGAGCTGCCATCGCAACGCGAGCAGGGCAAGGGCGAGCGCGATTCCGGAGACGACGAGGATCAGCTCCCGGTCGCGGCTCGCGAGGGCGAGCAGTTCCGCCCCAGCCACGAACAGGAACGCCGCCGTCACAAGCCTTTTCACGACGACGCCTCGGCTGTGCGCTGCGGTAGTTCGGTCAACACACGGTTGAGCACCTGCACCGCGGCGTCGCGATGTTTCTCGCTCATCACATGCGGTGAGAACCGCGCCTCCTCGAACAACTCCACCAGTTCGGTGGCGCCGTCGGAGCGCAACGCCCCGCTGGCGACCGCACGCGCGAGCACCTCGGTCGGGGTGTCGCAGGCCTGCGGCACCGCCCCGGGAACCCGCGTCAGTTCGCGTTCCATCGCGGCGTAGCAGGCGATGATCGCCTCTCGCGGTTCGCGGCTCAGATCGCCGATCTCGGCCAGCCCAATCTCCGCCGCGCGCGCAAGCGACGTCGTGGTCGTCGGCACCACCGCCGGCGAGTCCAGAACCTCGGAAGCAAGGGCCGGACCCGGACGAGGCCCCTGCCGCCGTGACGCGACCGCTGTTCCCACCACGATCATTGCCATCAGCAGAAGCATCGGCGGGATCAGGTAGTTCACCACGTTGCTGTCGGAGGCGTCGTCCTCGACGGACGGGCGCGGTTCCACTGGGCCACCGACGGCCTCGTCGGGCGTGGCCGTCGGCGGCGCCTGTTCGGTCGGCACCGGCAGGGAGAGCCGGGACAGCAGCGCGACCAGGAACACCAACGCGATCATCGCCGCCAGCGCGACGAGTGCGAACCGCCATGACGGCCGGTCACCCGATCGGTCGCTCCTCGGCAGGCTGCCCATGGGCGCAGGACGTGGCCGCTTGTCCCGCATCCGCGCGATGATCGCGAAACCGATGATCGCCACCGACGCACACAACAGCGCGATGACCGCGGCCAGCGCCAGGGGATTGCTCGAACGTGGCTCCACCACTTCGGAGGCACGCTCCACGCCGGGGACGTAGCCGCGCAGCGCCCAGGCGGCAAGCACCATCAGCGTGATCACCCCGATCACGCGTCGCGTCGACGTGCCGGTAGCGCCCATGGCCCTGTGGCCATCCTGACACGGATGGCCGCCGGCCCGATACGTTCGACGGCATGAGCATCACACTGCATGAGCCCCGCGTCGCCGAGGCCCTCGACCGGATGTACGCCGAGGCCCGCTATCAGATCGAGGCGCTCCGGCGCGCCGACTTCGCCCGCCTGAACGAGGCGACCCCGCAGGAACGCGCCGACGCCCTCAGCGATTTCTATCTGCCGGTGACCCCGGAGGCGGGCCGGCTGCTGTACGCGCTCGTTCGGGCGAGCAAGCCCACCACTGTCGTCGAGTTCGGCATGTCGCTCGGCATCTCCGCCATCCACCTCGCCTCAGCGGTGCGCGACAACGGCAGAGGCGCGGTCGTCACCACCGAGCTGAGCGCGGCCAAGGTCGCCGCCGCGACGAAGACGTTCGTCGACATCGGCCTCGACGACGTGATCACTGTACTCGCCGGCGATGCGCTGAACACTCTGCAAACACTCTCCGGCGCAGTTGATTTCGTCCTTCTCGACGGCTGGAAGGAGCTCTACCTGCCGGTGCTCGAGCTCCTGGAACCGCGCCTGAGCCCCGGCGCTCTGGTCGTCGCCGACAACACGTCGATGGACGAACTCGCGCCCTACGTCGACTACGTCCGCGACCCGGCGAACGGCTATGTCAGCGTGCCGTTCCCGGCGCGGGAGAGCGACAGCATGGAGATCAGCTGTCGCGCGGTCACTTAACGCGGCGCACCCGGTCCTTGGCCTCTTTCACCGCGGCCGCGGCGTCGCGGCTGGCCTGCTTGCCCTTGTCGTAGGCGTCCTCGGCGGCGGCAAGGCCGCGCTCGGCCTCCTGCAGGCGGCGCTGGGCATCCTGATGCCGCAACCGCGCCGCGGCCAGGTCCGATTGCAGTTCGGACAGCGCCTCGTCGGCTTCGGCCCTGGTGCGCTCTGCGGCGGCCAGTTCGGCACGCGCCTTCTGCAGTTCCCGGCGCGCCGCCGCGTCCTTGGTGTCACGTCCTTCGTCGCGCGACTCCTCGGCGGCGGGTTTCGGTTCCGGTTTGCGCCTGGCGGTGGGGCTGAAAACGATTGCGGTATCACCGAACTCGCCGAAGCCGGACCACTCCTCGGCCTTGGTCAAGCGTCCGAGCCGGTCGGCGACGTCGGGATCGGCGACGGCGGCCTGCAGGGTGCCGGTGACGTCGTCGCGCAGCGCTCCGGTCGGGTTCTTGAGCTCCGCCTCCTCGAACGCGGTGCGCGTCAGATCGTTGACCAGCCTGCGCTGTTCGGTGGAGAGCTCGCGGATCCGCTCACCGTCCATCGCCGCATGCGCTTCGCGCAACCGCTCGCCGAGACTCTTCAGCCGTTTCTTCACGTCCTCGTCGCCGAGCGCGAGCCGGTTCACCACCCACGCGGCGGTGGTCGGTTTGCGCGCAGCCGAGATCCGCTTGGCCGCCTCGGCATCGCCGCGCTTCTTCGCGGCTCCGGCCAACTTGGTGCGCAGCGCGGTGAAGTCCTCGAGCTTGGCGGCATACAGTTCGTCGAGCGCATCGTCGGCCATCGCCTCATCCTCCCAAAACGCACCTGATCATCCGTCGCGATGAGCCGCGAACACGCCCCCGCTCGGCGATGATCATCGGGTGCACACGGCGCCGGGTACCACCTCGCTGCGTCCTGCCGTCGTGATCGCCGCGCTGGGCATCGTGTTCGGCGATATCGGTACCAGCCCGATCTACACCATCCAGACGGTGTTCAACCCGCACGATCCACATCCCGTCCCCGTCGCGCACAGCCACGTCTACGGCGTCGTCTCCCTGATCTTCTGGTCGGTGATGATCATTGTCACGCTCACCTACGTGACGTTGGTGATGCGCGCCGACAACCGCGGCGAAGGCGGGATCATGGCGCTGATCACCCTGCTGCGCCGGTGGACCGGCCGGCACGGACGACGCGTCACGGCGACGCTGGCCGCATTGGGGCTGTTCGGCGCGGCCCTGTTCTTCGGCGACAGCATGATCACACCCGCGATCTCAGTGCTGTCGGCAGTCGAGGGCCTCAAGGTGATCGACCCGGGCCTCGGCGACTTCGTCGTCCCGGTCACCGCGATCATCATCGCCGCGCTGTCCTCGGTGCAGCGCCGCGGCACCGCGACGATCGGGCGGTTCTTCGGTCCGGTGATGATCCTGTGGTTCACCACCATCGGGGTGTGCGGCGTGCGGGGCATCACGGGGCATCCGCAGATTCTCAGGGCGTTGTCGCCCACCTACGCCCTGGGCTTCATCACCGAACACTTCCACATCGGGTTCTTCGCGCTGGCCGCCATCGTCCTCGCGGTGACGGGCGCCGAGGCGCTCTACGCTGACATGGGTCATTTCGGCAGGCGCGCAATCACTTTCGGGTGGCTCGGCTTGGTCCTGCCCGCATGCACGTTGAGCTACTTCGGCCAGGGCGCGCTGGTGCTGGGCGACGAGTCGACGGTTGCCGCGCCGTTCTTCCTACTGGCACCCGAATGGGGTCGAATCCCGTTGGTGCTGTTGGCCACCGCGGCCACCGTGATCGCCTCGCAGGCGGTGATCACCGGCGCGTTCTCGGTGACCGCGCAGGCCGCCCGGCTCGGTTATCTGCCTCGGCTGCGCATCGACCACACCTCCGCATCGACCATCGGCCAGATCTACGTGCCGTGGATCAACGGCGCCCTGCTGCTGGGAGTGCTGATCCTGGTGTTCGCCTTCCGCAGTTCGGCCTCGCTGGCCTACGCGTTCGGGATGGCGGTGACGGGCACCATCACCATCACCACGACGCTCTTCTTCTACTACGCGCGCACCCGGTGGCGATGGCCGCTGTGGGCGGTGCTGCCCGGGGCGGGAGCGCTGTTGGTGGTGGACCTGATGTTCTTCGGCGCCAACCTCACCAAGCTGGTGCACGGGGCGTGGCTGCCGCTGACGATCGCCGTCGCGGCGTTCACCGTGATGACCACCTGGCAGCGCGGTCGTAGGCTCGTCACCGCCGCACGCGAACGCGCCGAGGGTTCGTTACGCGGCTTCGTCGACGGCCTGTCGCGACGCGATCCGCCGCTGATCCGCATACCGGGCACGGCCGTGTTCCTGAACCGGAGCCGACACACCGCGCCGCTGGCGATGCGGGCCAACGTCGACCACAACCACGTTCTCGCCGAGCACGTGCTGATCGTCTCCGTCGAAACGGAGACGGTGCCGCGCGTGCCCGACGCCGAGCGGATGACGCACGATGACCTCGGCTACACCCAGGACGGGATCGTCCACGTGGTCGCCCGGTTCGGTTACATGGAGCGGCCGAATGTGCCGCGCGCCCTGGCCCTGCTCGATCCCGCGGACACCGAGGGCCCGATCGACCTCGACAGCGCGTCTTACTTCCTGTCCAAACTCGAACTGTGTCCCGGCGACGCCCCGACCATGGCGCCGTGGCGCAAAGGGCTGTTCATCGCCACGTCGCACATCACCGCCGACGCCGCCGCGCACTTCGGCCTGCCTCTGGACCGCACCGTGATCGTCGGCTCGCGGATCCAGCTCTAGCGGGTCAGGCCAGCCCCAGCGACGCCAGGAGGTCGGCCGTGCGCCACCAGATCAGCACCGCGAAGAGGACGAGCGCTGCCGCGCTGGCCCCGGCCTGCACGAGGTTGCGCGAGCCGCGCGGCGCGTACACGTACGCCGTGGCGATCGCCGCGCCGGTGACGAGTCCCCCGATGTGGCCCTGCCAGCTGATGTTCTGAGAGCTCACCAGCGGAATGATGAACGTGAACGCCAGGTTGATCGCGATGATCGCCACCACCCACCGCACGTCCATGCGCAATCGCTTGCCGACGACGAATATCGCGCCGAACAAGCCGAACACCGCACCGGAGGCTCCCGCGGTCTGCGCGACCGGCGACGACAGCAGATAGACCAGGACCGATCCGCCCAGCGCGCTCAGCAGGTACAGGCCCGAGAACCGCAGCCGGCCCAGCGCCGCCTCCAGCGGAGGCCCGACCACGTACAGGGCCCACATGTTGAACAGGATGTGAGCGGGCCCGTAGTGCAGGAACGCCGACGTCAGCAGGCGGTAGAGCTCGCCGTCGGCGACGGCGTAGGACTGCAGCACGAGCTCGCGCTGTAACCCGGGCACCGCCATCTGCAGCGCGAACATCACGACGTTCGCGGCGATCAGCACATAGGTGACCATCGGCTTGTCCGACGGCACCCCGCCGAACTGGGTTCGCACCTGGCGGACCTGTTGGGCGCCGGCATTCACGCACTCCACACACTGGTGTCCGACCGCCGCGTCGCGCATGCACTCCGAACAGATGTAGCGGTTGCACCGTGCGCAGCGGACATAGGTGACGCGGTCGGGGTGTCGGTAGCACGTAGGCGTCACCGGAGGGGTCGAGCCGGGAAAGGGTCCGGTCACAGCGTTCCGAACAATTCGATCCAGTTGCCGTCCGGATCGGCGACGAACATCCAGCCCATCCCCGGCACCGGCGCGAACTCGGTCAGCGGTTCGACGACGTCGTATTTCGAGGCGGCGAACGCTTCGGCGACGCCCCGCAGGTTCTTCACCCCCACGGTGAAGTAGCGGATGCCCGCCTGCGCCCTGCCGCCTCCGGCCGCCGCGGGCGTCGGCGGCGGCGTCTCGTAGGTCACGAGTTTGACCACGCTGCCGCCCAGCGAGTAGCGCCGCTGCGAACCGCCGGGGAACTCGATCTCGCCCTGGGGTTCGAGTTCGAGGAATCCCTCGTAGAAGGCGACCATCTCGTCGCGGTTCGTGGTGACGAGCCCGACTTCGACGCCGGGGCTCAGCAGGTCCAATTTCACAGCCACCACCTTAGATTCATGGTCAGACCCCGTTGCGGCGGATAACAATTCGGTCACCGTGCACATCACGATCAATTAAAGATCGACAGTCGATTCTGAGAGTTCTCGAAGTTTCTGGTTGCGCGCTTATCGAATTCGGCCGAAATTGCGGTACAGATCACGCCGACGCGGTGTAACGCCTGCGTGTGCTTCGTTTTCCGCTGTTGCGGCAGTGTTTGCACGTGTTTGCCATGGGTACCTTGGTTTTCGGGGACGGGGGAAATCAGCGACAAACGCAATGAAGGAAAGAAGCAATATGAAATTCCGTGGTATCGCCGCGCGCCGGCAGATCGCCGGCGCCTGTGCCGCCAGCCTGCTCGGCGGCCTGGCCGCAGCAACCATCGCCGCGCCGTCGGCGATGGCCGCACCGGACTGCAGCGCAAGCGCCGTGTCCGGCACCGTCAGCTCCGTGACGGGTGCGGCCCGTACGTACCTGGACAGCCATCCGGGTGCCAACCAGGCCGTGACCACCGCGTTCGGTCAGGACCGCAACGAGGCCTCGGCCACGCTGCGCGGCTACTTCAACAACAACCCGCAGGAGTACTACGACCTGCGCGGCATCCTGTCGCCGATCGGCGACGTGCAGCGCACCTGCAACGTCAAGGCGCTGCCGCCGGAGCTGGCGTCGGCCTATGACGAGTTCATGGCCGGCTAATCCGGTTGAACTCCGACGAACAGAGCCCGTCGCCGCAGCTCCCCGCTGCGGTGACGGGTTTTTTCTTTGCCAGGCCCGTCGTCCGTTTAGACTGGCTCGCATGACTTTGCCGCGACTTGCCGCCGCCGCTGCGACGGCGCTGCTCGCCCTGGGCGGGCTGGGTGTCGCGCACGCCCAACCGGACGAACCGCACCACACCGATACGACGGCGCCGGGCCCGCCCGCCGCGCCGGGACCGCCTCCCGCCGCTCCCCTGACCGCGATCGACAAAGACGGCACCTACCAGGTCGGCACCGAGATCGTGCCCGGCACCTACGCGTCGGCGGGTCCCATCGACGGCGGCGCCTGCTACTGGAAGCGGGTCAACGACGACCAGGTGCCCGACAACGCGCTCACCAAGAAGCCGCAGGTGGTTCGCATCGAGGCGACCGACACGGCGTTCACCACCAGAGATTGCCAGCCGTGGCAGCAGACCACCGCCGCGCCGCCGCCTGAGGCCTCGCCCACCGATCTGCTCGGCCAACTCGGCTCGTTCATCGGCAAGGGAATCCTGAGCGGCGGCCCCCGCTAGCCTGGCGGAGTGGTCGACCTCCACCCCGACATCGCCGCACTGCGCCCACTGCTTGGCGTGTGGTCCGGTCGCGGCGCCGGCGAGTATCCGACGATCGAACCGTTCGGCTACACCGAGCAGATCGCGTTCGACCACGTGGGCAAGCCGTTCCTGACGTACCGGCAGAAGACCACCGCCGACGACGGTCGGCCGCTGCACGGCGAGACGGGTTACCTGCGGGTGCCGAAGCCGGGGCGCGCCGAATGGGTACTGGCCCATCCGAACGGAATCACCGAGATCGAGGAGGGCACGCTCGTGGTCGACGGCGCGGTCATCGAGCTCGAACTGACCGCGACCTCGATTGGGCGCACCTCCACCGCGAAAAACGTTGTCGCGTTGGGGCGTTCGGTTCGGGTCGACGGCGACGAACTGGTCTACTCGTTGCGGATGGCGGCGATGGGTCAGCCGCTGCAGCACCACCTGGGTGCGACGCTGCACAGGACGGCCGAATGACGGCGCCGGACGGCAGGATCGAGGTTCCCGCCGACCTCGACGCCGTGACCGCGGTCGGCGAGGAGGACCACTCCGAGGTCGATCCTGCGGCGATCGAGCGTATCTGGCAGGCCGCCCGCCACTGGTACCGCGCCGGTATGCACCCGGCGATCCAGGTCTGCCTGCGCCGCAACGGCAAGGTCGTGCTCAACCGGGCGATCGGGCACGGTTGGGGTAACGGTCCGTCGGATCCGCCGGACGCGCAGACGGTTCCGGTCACCACCGAGACCCCGTTCTGCGCGTACTCGGCGGCCAAGGCGATCACGTCGACGGTCGTGCACATGCTCATCGAGCGGGGCTGCTTCTCGCTGGACGACCGCGTGTGCGAGTACCTACCGAGCTACACCAGCCATGGCAAGCACCGCACGACGATCCGGCACGTGATGACCCACAGCGCGGGCATCCCGATCCACACCGGCCCGCGACCGGACCTGCGCCGCATGGACGACAGCGAGTACACCCGCGAGAAGCTCGGCGAGCTCAAACCGCTCTACCGGCCCGGCCTCGTGCACATCTACCACGGCCTGACCTGGGGTCCCCTGATCCGCGAGATCGTCGGCGCCGCGGCCGGACGCAACATCCGCGACATCCTGGCCTCCGAGATCCTCGAACCGCTGGGTTTCCGGTGGACGAACTACGGGGTTGCCGCGCAGGACGTTCCGTTGGTCGCGCCCAGCCATGCGACCGGCAAGGAGCTGCCGCAGCCCGCCGCGACGGTGTTCCGGCTGGCGGTCGGCGGGTCGCTGTACAAGATCATCCCGTTCTCCAACAGCCCGCAGTACCTCACCAGCGTGCTGCCGTCGTCGAACACCGTCTCGACCGCGTTCGAGCTGTCGCGGTTCGCCGAATTGCTCAGGCGCGGTGGCGAACTCGACGGTGTGCGGATCATGGCGCCGGAGACGCTGCGGGCGGCGACGGCTGAGTCCCGGCGGCTGCGACCCGACGTCGCGGTCGGTCTGGCGCCGCTACGCTGGGGCACCGGCTTCATGCTCGGCTCGAAACGGTTCGGGCCGTTCGGCCGCAACGCGCCAGCCGCGTTCGGGCACACGGGTCTGACCAACATCGCGGTGTGGGCGGATCCGCAGCGCCGGCTCGCGGCGGGCGTGATCAGCAGCGGCAAGCCGGGCCCGCACCGCGAGGCCAATCGCTACCCCGCGTTGTTGGACACGATCGCCGCAGAGCTGCCGCCAGACTGAGCTTGTGCTCGACGGATCTTCGAAAACTCGCGCGTATCTTCAGTTTCGCGGAGTCGTCTCCTGGCGCACGCCGCGGTAGAAACCGCGCCAGACGATCCACGGCATCAGGACGCGGTCGATCGACCACCCGGGGAACCGGAAGGCCTGGCCCTTCGGGGTGAACACCTCGAGCCCATCGGCCTGCGGCCCGAGCACCGACCCCCATCGCCGGGTCGCGGGCCGGAAGGACCGCAGCGGCTTGCCGGCGAAGTGGGCCCGGATGTTGTGGGCGAGCAGGCCGTCGGCGCGGTTGCGGGCCGAACTTCGCAGCGGGTCGGTCGCCGCGACGTCCCCGATCGCGAACACCGCTGGCGCCCCGGGCGCGCGAAGTTCGGGGGTCACCCGCACGAAACCGCTCTCGTCGAGCAGCTCGCCGGGAAGCCATCCCGTGTTCGGCGTGACCCGGCCGATGGCCCACAGCACGGCGTCGGCCGTCGCGGCCGGTTGTCCGGTACTGAACTGCACGGCCTCGTCGGTGATCGTGTCGCATGCGAAGCCGTCCGGCAGCACCGCGCGGTGACCGGCGTGCAGGCCGACGCCCAGGTCGGTCAGTTGCGTGCTGATCCGCTGCCACACCCGCGGGTGATGGCCCGCGAGGGCGCGCTCGCCCGGAAAGTACAGGTCGACGCGCTTGTCGGACCATGTCGTCGCCAGGTTGGCGGCGCTGCTGACGGCCGCCGCGCCCCCGCCGACGACGATCACCGAACGGGCGGACGCCAGCCGTTGGTGTGCGGCATCGAGGTCGCGGGTGATCTCCTCGGCGCTCTGCAGATGCGGTCTGCGCCAGAACCCGTTCGTGACGCCGGTCGAGATCACCAGCGCGTCATATGGCTCGACGACATCGCCGTCGGCGGTGCGTATCAGGACTTTTCGGGCCGTGAGGTCCAGGCCGGTCAGGATGCCGTGCACGGTGCGGACGCGGTCGAGTCCGGTGAAACGGTGGAACGGAATCCAGTTGTAGCGGGCCCAATCCTGCGGCCTGCTGATGCGCATGCCGAGTTCCTGGCCGCTCAGCAGCCCGGGTTTGGCGGAGATCCCGACGACGTCGGCATGCCGCGCGAGCTTGACCGCGGTGAGCACGCCGCTGTCGCCGAGCCCCGCGATGACCACCCGCGGGCGATTCACCACGCGCCGATCCTGCCGTCTCGCATGCGGTCACCCTAGCCACCGGGCAGGCTGCCGACCTCCAGACCCGCCAGCTCGGACTCGCCGTCGAACACCACCCGACCGAAATCCTTGACCACGCACCGCAACCGGCCGCCGAGATGTTCGAAGTCGGTGTCGACGTTGCGCCGCTCGGCGGGCAGCGGAACCGGGAGCACATGCGGATCGAGATGTGTGCCGTCACCGTGCAATTCGACCTCGTACCGAAGCGACGTGGCGCGCATGCTCCACGTCCCGTCGCCGACATCCGAGCGCACCCAGGCGGTCGGCGGGGTCAGGCGAAGCACCTTGTTACCGAGCCGGACCACTATGCCGCCGACGTCCTGTTTGAGTGGCCCGAGCGCCAGCAGTCCACCGGAGAACGCGACCGAGACGTCGGCGTCGCCGAAGTCGTGCGCCTGACCCCACCACCAGCGCTGCGGGAACCCCGCACCCCAGTTGCGTTCGGTGTAGAGCTTGGCGCCGTCGAACTCCCACCGGTCATCGTCGAATTCCACTGTTCCGCTGGCAGATCCGCCGAGCCGGTATGGATGCCAGTATTGGTTGAGAAACGGCACGACCGATGCGAGCCCGCCACCGGCCAAGGCCTTGGGCCACCGCACCGGATCGTCGAACTTCATGTCGACGCGCACGCCGGGAAGGTCCACGAGCAACCGGTCGTATGTCGCGTGGAACCGGCCGTCATCGGCGTCGAGCCGGAACGGGTCCGCGCCCGCGCTCGCGCCGTCCAGCGCGGCGCTGTACACGCGGTCGCCCGGATGCAGAGCCACCGCCGTCGTCGCCCAGTCGCCGTCGGGATGCTTGTTGACGCTGAACAACGCCACCACGACGCGTCCGGTCGCGGCGTCGGTCAGCCGCCAGAACCAGCCCTCCATCTCGGTGCCGTGTGAAGTCAGGGGATCGCTGAAGGGTAGGTCGGCGCCGGTGCGGCGATAGAGGCCGGCGAACGGACCCGCGATGAGCCTCGTCGCATCCCTGGTGGTGTCGAGAGCGGTCATGACCGCTGCTTTGACGGTTCGGCCCGTCGGCAAACCCTCATCGGGGCGGATCTAGCCGGACCCGGTACATGGACGGCCAGAACTTGCCGGTCAGCAGGTATTCGTCGCCGCCGAGGTGGGCGATGCCGTTGAGCACCTTCTCCGGGTCGTCCTCCTGCCCGGGCCACAGGCCCGCGGCGTCGACCACCGTGTTGACCTTGCCCGTCGCCGGATCGATGCGCACGATCTCGTCGGAGTGCCAGACGTTGGCCCACACCTGACCGTCGACGCATTCGAGCTCGTTCAGGTCACGCAACGGTTGGTCGTCGCGGGTGACGTTGACCGAACCGGTCTCGTCGAATGTCGCCGGGTCGTGGAACCGCAGACGATCGGTGCCGTCGCTGCGGACCAGCCGGTCACCGTCGCGGCACAGGCCCCAACCCTCCCCGTCGACCGGCGCCTCCCCCACGGGCGTGAGGGTGGCCTTGTCCCACTGCACCGCCACCCCGTCGCGCCATGTCAGCTCCCAGATCCGGTCGCCGACGACGGTGATGCCCTCGCCGTAGTAGTCGTTCGGGGCGGGCGTCGCCCGCCGCACCGCGCCGGTGGCCGGGTCGAGCTCGCGCACCTGCGACCTGCCCTTGATGCCTGTGCCCTCGTACAGGCTGGGGCCGCTGAGTTCCAGGCCCTGCGTCCACGCGTTGGCGTCGTGCGGAATCTCGTCCAGCACAACGGGTTTGATCACCGACACCGAGTCCGACGGCGCGGGTGTGTCGCTCTGGGCGGTCGGCGACGGGCCACCGCACGACACGGTCACCACCGCCAGCGCGACGACGGCGGCGCGGCGGACAGCACAGGCATACATAGGGCATATGCCTACCCGATGGGCGGGCGTCGCGTGCGGATGGGGCGAAACTGCGCGCTACGCGGTCAGCCGGACAGCGCGGCGTCGATCGCGCGGTAGATGCGTTGCTCGCTGACCGGGCGCGGGGTGCCCAACTGCTGCGCCCACAGGCTGACGCGCAGTTCCTCGATCTGGCGGCCGATGTCGCGGATGTCGGCGCCCCCGGCGCGTGCGGGAGGCAACGCTCGCAACAGTTCGCCGTAGGCGTCTTCGACGGCGTGCACACGGTCCATCCGCTCACGGTCGGCGGCGGGCGCGTGCGGCAGCCGTTCCAGCCGCCTGCCGATCGCCAGCAGATAGCGGGTCAGATCGCTCAGATGCGCCGCCCCCGTGGTGGCGACGAAGCCACGCGGAAGCAATCGCTCCAGCTGTCCGCGGATGTCGGCGATGGCGTCGGCCTGCGCGGTAGACGGCGCCGATGGCAGCGCCACCTCGACGTCGTGGGCCGCCGAGAGCACCCTCTCGACCCGCGTGACGATTCCCGCGGTGGTGGACACCAGGTCGGCGGCGACGCGATCGCGCAGCGCGGCGAACTCGTCGCGGGTCCACGCCGGCGCGGGCGCGAGCATGTCGGTCGCGGCGTCGGCGCAGTCCTCGAGCAGCGCCTGCAGGGAGCCGTCCGGGTTGGCCCCCAGTACCAGCTTGGTGCGCGGCGACAGTTGCCGCTCAACGGCTTTCACCGGTGACGGCGTCGCGAGGCGCAACAACCTGCGGGTGCCGGCCCCCATCGACGCCAGTTGTTCGGCCGCGGTGGGGAACACGTGCAGGTCGACGGTGTCGCCCGCGTCGGCCAGCGCCGGGTACCCGCGTACGGTGTGGCCGCCGACGGTGTTCTCGACCGTCCGCGGCAGCGCGTCGAGGTCGTCGGGCCACGCGCGCAGCCCGGTGCGATCCAATCCGCCCGCCACCGCATCGGCGACCGCCTGCCGGACCGGGGCGGCCAGTTCGTGCTGCAGGGCGTCGAGGTCCTTCCCGCGTGCGAGTTCGGTGCCGTCGGCGCCCTCGACGGCGAACGTGACGCGCAGGTGCGACGGCAGCTTGTCGAGGTCGAACGCGTCGATCGGCACCAGCACGCCCGTGCGGCGGTGCAGTTCGCGCTGCACGGCCTCGAGCAGCGGTTCTGTGCCGGGCGTGATCGCGGAGAGCACGGCACGCGCGGTGTCGGGCGCGGGAACGAAGTTGCGCCGCAACGCTTTCGGCAGCGATCGGATCAGCGCGGTGACCAGCTCCTCGCGCAGGGCCGGGACCTGCCAGGCGAATTCGTCGCCGCCGAGGCGGGCTAGCACCTCGACCGGCACGTGCACCGTCACACCGTCGTCCTCGGCGCCCGGCTCGAAGCGGTAGCTCAGCGGCAGCGCCAGGTCGCCGGCGCGCCAGGCGTCCGGCTGCCCGGCGGCCGCGTCCTCGGTTCGCAGCAGATCGTCGCGGGTGAACGTCAGCAGGTCGGGTGTGATGTGACGCTGCTTCTTCCACCACGCGTCGAAGTGCCGCGCGGACACCACATCCGCCGGGATCCTGGCTTCGTAGAACGCGAAGATCTCGTCGTCACCGACGAGCAGGTCGCGGCGACGGGCCTTCTCTTCCAGTTCCTCGACTTCCTCACGCAGCCGGGCGTTGTCGCGAAAGAAGTGGTGACGGGTCTGCCAGTCGCCCTCGACCAACGCGTGCCGGATGAAGAGTTCGCGCGCCAGCTCCGGTTCGATCTGCGAGTAACCGACCCGGCGGCGAGGCACCAACGGTAGCCCGTAGAGCGTCACCCTCTCGTACGCCATCACCGCGCCGCGCCGGGCATCCCAGTGGGGTTCGCTGTAGGTCCGCTGCACGAGATCGCCCGCGATGCGCTCGGCCGCTTCGGGCTGGATGCGGGCCCCGATCCGGCCGAACAGCCTGCTGGTCTCGACGAGGTCGGCGACGACGATCCAGCGGGGCGGCCGCTTGGTCAGCACCGAACCCGGTGCCAGCACGACTTTGAAGTTGCGCGCGCCCTGGTATTCACGCCCGTCGCCGTCGCGCAGCCCGATATGCGACAGCAGACCCGCCAGAAGCGCGGCGTGCACGCTGCCGGGATCGGCGGGCTCGGGATCGCGGGACTCCGTGATCCCCAGATCCCTTGCGATGCTGCGCAGTTGGCCGACCAGGTCCTGCCATTCGCGGATGCGCAGGTAGTGCAGGAACTCGTCGCGGCACATCCGGCGAAACGCGTTGCCGGACAGTTCCTTACGCTGCTCGCTCAGATAGCGCCAGAGGTTGAGGTAGGACACGAAGTCCGAATGCTCGTCGGCGAACCGGGCGTGCTTCTGTCGCGCGGCCTCCTCGCGGTCGGCGGGCCGCTCCCGCGGGTCGGGAATCGACAGCGCGGCGGCCAGCACCAAGATCTCCCGCACACAACCCTCGGCGTCGGCCTGCAGGATCATTCGGCCCAGCCGGGGATCGACGGGCAGCTGCGCGAGCCTGCGGCCGACATCGGTGATCGCCCCGTCGGTATCGAATGCGCCGAGTTCCTGCAACAGCTGCACGCCGTCGCGGATGCTGCGCCGGTCCGGCGGGTCGAGGAACGGAAAGCTCTCGATCTCACCGAGATTCAGCGCCGCCATCTGCAGGATGACCGCCGCCAGGTTTGTCCGCAGGATCTCGGGGTCCGTGTAGCGCGGCCGCGCCGCGAAGTCCTCCTCGGAGTACAGGCGGATGCACACCCCCGGCGCCGTGCGCCCCGAACGGCCCGCCCGCTGTGCGGCCGACGCCTGGGAGATCGGCTCGATCGGCAACCGCTGCACCTTGGTCCGGCGGCTGTACCGGGAGATGCGCGCGGTGCCGGGGTCGACGACGTACCGGATACCGGGCACCGTCAGCGACGTTTCGGCGACATTGGTGGCGAGGACGACGCGGCGCCCGGTGTGGCCGGGTTGGAACACCCGCTGCTGCTCGGCCGTCGGCAGCCGCGCATACAGCGGAAGCACGTCGGTGTTCGTCAAGCCGCGCAGAGCTTCTGCGGTGTCACGGATCTCCCGCTCGCCCGACAGGAACACCAGCACGTCGCCCGGCGGCTCGCTCTCCAGCTCGTGGATGGCGTCGACGATCGCCTCGGTCTGGTCCCGCATCTGCGTGCGTACCACCTCGTGGTCGGGATCGTCGGGATCGTCGTCCTCGTCGACCGGGACCGCGACCTCCAAAGGGCGATAACGTATTTCGACCGGATACGTGCGGCCGGACACCTCGACGATCGGCGCATTGTCGAAGTGCGCCGCGAAGCGCTCCGGTTCGATCGTGGCGGAGGTGACGATCACCTTGAGGTCGGGACGCCTCGGCAGCAGTTCCCGGAGGTAGCCGAGGAGGAAGTCGACGTTGAGGCTGCGTTCGTGGGCCTCGTCGAGGATCAGGGTGTCGTAGCGGAGCAGCCTGCGGTCGCGCTGGATCTCGGCGAGCAGGATGCCGTCGGTCATCAACTTCACCAGCGTGCGGTCGCCGGCCTGGTCGGTGAAGCGCACCGTGTACCCGATTGCGTCGCCGAGCGGGCTGCCCACCTCGTCGGCGATGCGCTGGGCGACGGTGCGGGCGGCGAGGCGTCGCGGCTGGGTGTGCCCGATGGTGCCCCGCACGCCGCGACCGAGGTCGAGGCAGATCTTCGGCAGCTGCGTCGTCTTCCCGGAACCGGTCTCGCCCGCGACGATCACCACCTGGTGCTCGTTGATCGCCTTGGCGATCTCGTCGCGGCGCTCACTGACCGGCAGGTCGGGGTAGGTGATGGTGGGCACCGCGGCCACTCGCGTCGCGACGAGTCCCTCGGCCGCGGCGATCTGTTCGGCGAGTTTGGCGATCTTCTCCGGATCGGCGCCACGCAGTTGGCGCAGGCGCCTACCGAACCGGGCGGCGTCGCGGATCGTCAGCCCGTCGAGGCGCTTGCGGAGCTGCGCGACAGAGGGCCCGGACACTGTGGCGAGGATAGGCGGCCGGTCAGGGGGTCGGCAGGTCGGCGGTCGACGGGGTGCCGGTCCAGTTGGCCAGCAACCGCAGCGCGGTCTCCGACGGCGAGCCGGGCTCGGCGGTGTAGATGCACAACGTCTGGTCCGGATCGCCCAGCACCGCGACGCTCTCGTAGTTCACCGCGAGGTCGCCGACCAGCGGGTGGTGGTAGCGCTTGGTTCCGTGCGTGCGTTCGCGCACGTTGTGGTCGGCCCACCACCGCCGGAACTCCTCGCTCTTGACGGCGAGCTCGCCGACCAGCTCGGTCAGCAGCGGATCGTCCGGATGCCTACCGGCGTCCAGGCGCAGGATCGCGACGTTGTCGCGGGCCACCTCTTCCCAGTCGGTGTAGAGCTCGCGTGCGGACTCGTCGAGGAAGGTGAACCGCAACAGGTTTCGTTCCCGCGGCGGTAAGGCCTCGAAGTCGCCGATCAGCGCGCGGGCCAGCCGGTTGGCCGCCAGCATGTCCATCCGGCGGCCGAACACGAAGGCCGGCGTCACGTCGTCGAGCGTCTCGAGCACGCGGCGTACGCCCGGCCGTACCCGCTGCACGGGCGCCGGACGCCGCCGTGCGCGGCGAGTGTTCGTCCGCGCGATCTGGAACAGATACGACCGCTCGACCTCGTCGAGCCGCAGCGCCCGTGCGACGGCGTCGAGGACCTCGTCTGAGACGTTGAGGTGGCGGCCCTGCTCGAGGCGGCTGTAGTAGTCGACGCTCACCCCGGCCAACTGCGCGACCTCCTCGCGGCGAAGCCCCGGGACCCGTCGGACCCGGCTGGTGCCACCGATCTCCACGTCGTCGACGCGCAATCGCGCGCGCCGCGTCCGCAGGAACTCCTTGAGCTCGGCGTTGTGGTCCATGCATCCAGTGTGGGCGCATCGGCCCGTTCACACCGCGTCAAAGGTGGACCTGCCAGTCCTAGGTACGCCGAACCGAGGCCGACGGGGGCTCGTTTTGGCCGCTCAGCGGGCCGCGCGCGGTTGTTGTCTCGAGTGTGCGGCACTCCCGCCGCCACCGAACGGAAGAAAGGTTCCCGACATGACAACCCACACCACCGCCCCCCTGGCCGGACGCGTCGCCGTGATCACCGGAGCTTCGAGCGGCATCGGCGAGGCAACGGCCAAGAAGCTCGCCGCGTCGGGCGCCAAGGTCGCCCTGATCGCGCGCCGCGCGGACCGGCTCGACAAGCTCGTAGCCGAGATCGTCGAGGCGGGCGGCACCGCGCTCGCCCTTGCGGTCGACGTGACCGACGCCGACGCCGTGCACGCCGCGGCCGAGCGGGTGGCCGCCGAACTGGGCACCGTCGATGTGCTGTTCAACAACGCCGGGGTCATGCTGCCGTCGGCGATCGACGAGCAACGCTTCGACCAGTGGCAGCAGCAGATCGACCTCAACATCGCCGGGCTGATGACCGTCATCGGCGCGTTCGTTCCGCAGCTGCTGAAGTCCGCTGCCGACAAGGGCGTCGCCGACCTGATCAACACCTCGTCGATCGCGGCGCAGAACATCTTCCCCAACTTCGCGGTCTATTCGGGCACCAAGGCGTTCGTCACGCACATGTCGCGCACGTTGCGCGCCGAACTCGGCGCCAAGGATGTGCGCGTCGCGACGGTCGAACCGGGCATCGTCGAGACCGAGCTGCAGGGCCACGTCACCGACGCAGGCGCCCTGGAGTGGTTGGACGGAACCCGCGAGCAGATCGACTGGCTCGCACCGGATGACGTCGCCGAGGCGATCGAATTCCTGGTGTCGCAACCGGCGCGGGTGAACGTGCAACAGCTGACGATCATGCCGACACGTCAAGCGTCGTGAGTGTCCGCGGTCGCGGTGCGGTCCTACCGGGGCCGCACCGCGCCACCGGAGGTCGCGTAAGCCTCACGGGCGGAGTCGATCTCGTCGCAGAGGCGCTCGGCGTCGGTGTACAACCCGCCGAAGATGGCCCACTGGGTCGGCCGGTCGAGCTCCCGGTTCTGCACGTGCTCGGTCAGCTCGTCGAACGCCGCCCGGCAGCGACGGGCCTGCTCGGTCAGCGGCCGGCCGCTGAAGTCCTCGACCGTGTGCATCTCCCCCGCGGCGGCCACGGCATCGCGCACGGCCGCCAGCAACGTGCCGTATCGGCGGAGGAATTCGTCGTGTTGCGCACCCGACTCGTCGCGCGCTACGGCGCGGGCGACCCCCGTGGCCACCCAGCGCAGCTCTTCACCGATCCGCTCGAGCGCGTTGACGGTCACCCTGTGTCCCGCCACCCCGGTGTCGGTGTGGACCAGTAGGCGGCGCAGGTTGAGCTTCGTCGTGCGCACCGCGTGGTCGAGGGTGTGACGCGCCTGCGCGGCCTTGTTCGGCAGGGTGTCGGCGCGCCACCGCCAGTCGTGGGCCTCGTCGTCGCTCACCTCGCCGCCCGAAAGCCCGTCGGCCATATCCGAAAGCAGGTCGATCATCGACCCGCTGACCGATTCGACGGCGTAGCGCGCGCTGCGGTACCGCAACGGCGGCGCAATGACCAAGGCCACCACGAGCGCCACCGAGGCGCCCAGCAGCACCATCCCCGCGATCGAGGGCAGCGGGCTACCGGCCGAGGCGCCACCGGACGGCAGCGCGAACGCGCCGTACGCGAAGATCGCCGCGACCGCGACGTTGATTCCCTGGCTGCCCAGCCGGTGCCACCGCCCGATCACGAGCGCGACGACGAGGATCGCCGGGAACAGCCATACCGCCACACCCCACATCCACACGACCGCGCCCGCCAGGGCGATGCCGGCGAGCATGGCCGCCGTGTAGCGGACGGCCTTCGCGACCGAGTCGGCGATGGTGATCTCGACCAACATCAGTGCGGAGAACGCCGCGAAGGTGGCGTGGGAGGACCCGAACACCTTCGTGGCCAGGAGCCACGCGCCTGTGCAGGCGATGACGCCTTTCAACAACGCGAGCGCGGTTTCGCGATCGAGCCTCACCTGGGTCAAGGTGCGCCGCAGACGCGGTATGGGACTGCCCACCACGTCGTGAGGCCTTCCCGCGGACCGCGGGGGTAAACCGTCAGGCCTTGTCGGGGGCCCAGTAGTCGAGCATCTCGGCGAACGTCTCGAACGCCGGAACCGAGACGCCGTAGGTCGCCTCCAGGTGGATGCTGAGCGGGAATCCGAGCTCGCCGACGCCGTCGATGACGCGCTTGTACAGGTCGACCATCAGCTTGCGCTTCTCCGCCGGCTCCGTGGCAGCGAGCTTTCTGACGAACTCCTGCTCCGCCGCGACGGCCGCATTGCCCGGATCCTGGATCAGCCAGTTGATCAGGCCGACCTTGCTCTCCATCTTCGGCACGAACCCGAATGACAGCAGGATCTCCGGGCGGTGGTCGGTCTCGGCGGCGAAGTCGCGCAGGAACCCGACGATCGCGTCCGAGTACAGCAGCTGGGTCATGCCGTAGGTGGCGCCCTGATCGCACTTGAACCGGAACCGGCCCTGTTCGCCGTCGCGGGTCGGGATGAGGATCGCCCCGCGATTGGGCACCACATCGGAGTAGAGCGACAGCGCGTCGGTCGGGGCGACGCCGGTGCCTTCGCCGTCGTTCATCGTGCGCGGCACCCCGACGAACGCGATGCCGTCGAACCCTGCGCTGGACAGGTCGGTGAGCCGGCGGCGCAGCGTCGGTTCGTCCATGAACGCGGTGACCTGCGTGCACAGGCCGTTCATCCCGGACAGTTCGGGGGTGATGATCGCCCAGAAGTCGAGCACGTCCATCTTCGGCTTCATCTCGATGGGACGGTCGTCGTCCTCTTCGATCATGCCGGGGATCATCACGTGCCGGATGCGGCCGTCGAGACCCGTCTCGGCGGAGCACCGCAGCACCTTCTGCGCATCCTCCAACGCCTGCTCGTGCCCGCGTTCGACGTTCGGCGGCACGAGCTCGAGCGCGATGGTGTTCAGCGTCACCGGGCTGCTCCTCATCCGACGGTTGGTTCCCGCGCGCGGCAGGTCCTCGCTGACCCGGTTTTCTCCAATCCCGCGCTCCCTCGGGAAGCCTCACCATACAGACAGCGCCGTTGAGACCGGTTTCGGCTCCGCCGCTCCATGGCTCGCAGCCGATTCCCAGCGTTTGATCACCTGCATGCCGACTGCGGTTGGTACCAACGGAGCCATGACACCCGGACGACAATGCCTGGACACCGCCGAAGGTGTTCTCATCGCGCTTCGACACTGCACGGCCGACGAGGCGTTCCGCGAGATGATCCGCGCCGCGCAACAGCATCAGGTACCGCTGTTCACGCTCGCCGACGCGCTCGTCACGGCCGCGGGCGGTAAGGCGGAATGCCCGAATGCGGCGGCGCGGACCGCGGTGCTCTCCGAATGGGGTGCGCTGCTGCAGACGCCCGCTCGCTTGTGAATCCGTCGACGCGATAGGGCCCCCAACCGTCGCCGATTTCACAACCGGGGACCAACCGCGGCTGCTCGTACTGTGGAAGGGGTGAGCCTCGCACCCACCGCCGTCACCTTCGCCGACCGTTACGCCAGCGACCTACCCGAGTTGGCGGTGCGCTGGCAGGCCGAGGCGGCACCCGACCCGCGACTGCTCGTCCTCAATGAACCGTTGGCCGCCGAACTCGGCATCGACGCGACATGGCTGCGCGGGCCGGACGGGCTGCGTTTGCTGGTCGGCACGCTGGTCCCCAGCGGGGCCACCCCGGTCGCGCAGGCGTATGCCGGCCACCAGTTCGGCGGGTACGTGCCGCGGCTGGGCGACGGGCGCGCGCTGCTGTTGGGCGAGCTCACGACGACCTCCGGCGAGCTGCGCGACCTGCACCTGAAGGGGTCCGGCGCGACGCCGTTCGCCCGCGGCGGCGACGGGTTGGCGGCCGTCGGCCCGATGCTGCGCGAGTACATCGTCAGCGAGGCGATGCACGCGCTGGGAATCCCGACCACCCGCTCGCTGGCCGTGGTCGCCACCGGACGCCAGGTGCAGCGCGAGACGCCGCTACCGGGCGCCGTCCTGGCACGGGTGGCCGGCAGCCATCTGCGGGTCGGAACGTTCCAGTACGCCGCGAACACCGGCGACGTCGACCTTCTGCGGCGCCTGGCCGACCACGCCATCGACCGACACCACCCGCAGGCCGCCGAGGCGGGCAACCGTTACGTCGCGTTGCTGGAGTCGGTGATCGCGGTGCAGGCGGCGCTGATCGCGAAGTGGATGCTGGTCGGTTTCGTGCACGGCGTGATGAACACCGACAACATGACGATCTCCGGCGAGACCATCGACTACGGACCGTGCGCGTTCATGGAGGCCTACGACCCCGAGACCGTGTTCAGCTCGATCGACTCGTGGGGCCGCTACGCCTACGGCAATCAGCCGGCCATCGCGGTGTGGAACCTGGCCCGGCTGGCCGAGGCCCTGCTGCCGCTGTTCGCCGACGACCAGCAGCAGGCGATCGCGATCGCGGAGGGCAGCCTCGCCGGTTTCGCGCCCAAGTTCCAGGACGCGCTGGCCACGGGGATGTGCGCGAAGCTCGGGCTGACGGAGACCCCGGACGAGATCGCGGTGCCGTTGATGAACGACCTGATCGCCCAGCTGCATCAGAGCCACGTCGACTTCACGTCGTTCTTCCGTCAGCTCGGGCACGCCGCCCGCGGCGACGACGAACCCGCGCGCGGCCTGTTTCTCGACCTGGCCGCCTTCGACGAGTGGCTGGCGCGCTGGCATGCGTTGCGGCCCGACGCGACGGTGATGGACCGCGCCAACCCGATCTACATTCCGCGCAATCATCTGGTCGAGGAGGCGCTGACCGCCGCGACGGCCGAAGGCGACCTCGAGCCGCTGTACCGCCTTCTCGACGCCGTGACCGCGCCGTACGACGAGCGTCCCGGCCTCGCGCGCTACGCCGAGCCCGCGCCGGAGGATTTCGGGAAGTACCGAACCTTCTGTGGGACGTGACCGGGCGGTCCTAGACTGCGGTCATGACTTTGCGACGGCATTTGATCGCGGGGCTATTCGCGGCCGCGCTGGTGGCTGCACCCGTTTCACCCGTCGTCGCCGCGGCGCAGCCCGGCAACTGTTGTTGTCCGCCGGGCCAGACGGGCGTCATCTACGGGTGCTCGTCGTTCTGCGTCGACGGGAAGGCCCTGGACACCAGCACGGGTCTGTGCGTACCGGTGCCGCCGCCTTATCCCCACCCGCCGGTCACGCAGTGACCTGAGTCAGCCGGTCTGCCGGAGGTCGCTGCGCGCGAGGCAGATTTCGGCGAGTTCGTCGAGCGACAACGGAAGCACGCGGGCGAGCGCGGCGATCGTCGTGAACGACGGCGTCGCCAGTCGGCCGGTCTCGATCTTGCGCAACGTTTCCGGCGAAATCGCCGCCGCCTCAGCCACTTCCGCGAGTGTGCGCTCACCGCGAGCCTGCCGGAGTTGCTCACCGATGCGCTTACCGGCGGCGAGTTGTTCAGCGGTCAACGGAAGGCGCACCATGCCAGCAGCCTACCTCGAGTCGGTATGAAAATACCGCGTTGTCGGTTACGCTGGTATTTTCATACCGGTCAGGAGGTCAGTCGGGTGCTGGAGTTGAAGACACCGAGCGAGATCGCGGCGATGGACGTCACCGGGACCTTTCTCGCCGAACTGCTCGACGATCTCGCCGCCCGCGCCCAGCCCGGAGTCAACCTGCTCGACCTCGAACAACGCGCCAGGACGTTGATCGCCGAGCGCGGCGCCGAGTCCTGCTACTGGGACTACGCGCCGCCCTTCGGCCGCGGGCCGTTCCGCAACGTCATCTGCCTGTCGGTGAACGACGCTGTGCTGCACGGCCTTCCGCATGATTATGTGTTACGCGACGGCGACCTGCTCAGCATGGACATCGCGGTGTCGATCGACGGATGGGTCGCCGACTGCGCGCGCAGCATCATCGTCGGTACCGCCGCCGACGAGGATCGGCGCCTCGTCACCGCCACCGAACAGGCCCTCGAGGCCGGCATCGCCGCGGCGCTGCCCGGCAACCGCCTCGGCGACATCTCCGCGGCCATCGGCGCCGTCGCCGCCGACTACGGGTATCTGGTGAACACGGATTTCGGCGGCCACGGGCTGGGCCGCACCATGCACGAGGACCCGCACGTCCCCAATGCCGGGCGCCCGGGCCGCGGGCTCAAGCTGCGTCCCGGGCTCACGCTGGCACTCGAACCGTGGTTCGCCGCAGGGACCGACAAGATCGTCTATGACCCCGACGGGTGGACCATCCGCTCGGCCGACGGCTCCCGCACGTCGCACAGCGAACACACCATCGCGATCACCGATGGTCCGCCGCTCGTGCTCACCCGTCGGGAGCGCGTCACCGGCTCGCCGGGCGGCGCCGAAGGTTAGGCCGACGCGGTGTCGGCAATTCAAGATCCATGCCCGACGAACCGCTGCGCCGCGATCTGCTGCAAGAGCTTCTCCATGCGTATGGACCGTGCGGCCAGGAGAACTCCGTGCGGGAGGTGTGCCGTCGCGAGCTGGAGCCACACGCCGACGAGATGTGGATCGACGAGGCGGGAAATCTCGTCGGCCTGATCCACGGCCAGGACCGGCAGGCGCAGGCGGTTCGCGTGATGGCGCACATGGACGAGCTGTCGATGCTCGTCAAGCGCATCAATGACGACGGCACCCTGCGGATGACGCCGCTGGGCACGATGTATCCGGGCAACTTCGGTCTGGGCCCGGTCGCACTGCTCGGCGACCAGCGCACCGTCTGCGGCGTGCTGACGCTCGGCTCCGAGCACACCACCAAGGAGAGCGCGCGGATCTGGGAGACCAAACCCGATCAGGGTGATCAGGCGCTGGACTGGCTGCACGTGTACGTCTTCACCGGGCAGCGCCCGGAGGAACTCGCCGAGGCCGGGATCAAACCGGGCACCCGGGCGTGCGTGCACCACAGCAAGCGCACGTTGATCGACGTCGGCTCGGACTATCTCGGGTGCTACTTCATGGACGACCGCGCAGCGGTCACCGCGCTGCTGGACGTGGCCGGCCGGCTCGCATCGAGCGAGGGGCGTCCCGCACGCGACACCTATCTCGTGTTCACCACCAGCGAGGAGGTCGGCGGTGTCGGGGGCACGTACGCCAGCCGCGTCCTGCCCGGTGACCTGACCCTGGCGCTGGAGGTGGGTCCGACGGAGGAGGAGTACGGCACGACGTGCAGCGGCGGTCCGATCGTCGCGTACAGCGACGCCGAGACCATCTACGACAAGGTGGTCGCCGACGCGCTGATCTCCGCCGCCACCGATCTCGGACTCTCGCCTCAGCCGGCGGTGCTCGGCGCGTTCGAATCCGATGCCTCACACGCGAAAGCCAGCGGGCTCACGGCTCGTGCCGGCCTGCTGTGCCTGCCCACGCTCAGCACGCACGGCTACGAAGTCATTGCCCGACACGCGATTCCGGACATGGCTGCGACGCTCGCCGAATTCCTGCGACGCGGTGCGTGATTCGGCTCTCAGCCGTCGAGTTCGCCGGCGATACCGCGCTCGATCGCGGCGCGGGCGCGCTCGGGTAGCACGAGCAGCCCATCGAGTTCGCGCCGGGCGAGGTCGTAGCCGCGTTCGCGTTCCTGCGGGGTGGCCGCCGTGTCGGTAGCGATGCGCAACATGCTCTGAGCGCGGGCGATGCGCTGCTGGTCCTGTGTCGAGAAGTCGCTGCGCCGACGACGGACGGCCTCCGTCTCGGCGGCCTCGAACGCCGTGACGTAATCGGTGACCGCGTCGATGTACTCGCGCGCGGCGGCGGCATCGTCGACGAGATCCTCTGCCTTGGCCGGGCGCAACAGGTCCGCGCGCAGTTTGGTCCGGTGGAACCGCTCGGTCAACGGGTCGCGCATGTCGGTCATCAACGGGTAGTCGAGCAATTTCGCGACGTCGAGTTCGTACTCGAGCCAGCGGGTGTCGACCCGGTCGTGCGCCTTCACCGCGCGTGCGATCGCCTGCCACTGCACGCCGGGGCCCGCAGCGCGCTGCGGCGGGTCAGCGGCGATCTCTTCGCGGCCGCCCTCCTGGCGCGCGCGGGCTGCCACCACCGCCCGCCATCCGCCGTAGAGCACGCCGACGAGCGGAACGAGCACGATCAGCAGCTCGAGCAGGCGGATGATCAGGCCCATGCAGCCAGGATGCCACCGGGGCGGAACCGGCCGGTGGCCCGCGCAAGATTGCAGCTAGGGCTGTGAGTGGGTTGCGCTCACGACCCTGGGCGCAAAATCGGCGACACTCAGGCAGTCAGGCGTCGCCGGCGCCGGGACCGTACACCCGCGCGATGTCGGGCGAGTCGAGCCAGCCCGAGTACGTCGGCCGCTGCGGCCAGCCCTCCGGCGAGTCCTGCCACTCCTCCTGGCGGCCCCACGGCAACACGTCGATGAGCGCGAACGTGTGGCTGAGTTGTTCGGTGCCGCGGCCGTTGGTGTGCCAGGTCCGGTAAACGGTGTCACCGTCACGCAGGAACACGTTCACCCCGAACCCTTCACCGGGCGCGGCGTCGACGTCGGCGCCGAACGAACTCTCCGACGACGAGTACCAGTCCATCCGGTTGCCGACCTTGGTCCGGTAGGCCAGCGCCTCTTCGATCGGGCCGTTGGTGACGATGACGAAGCGGGCGTCGTATTTGTCGAGGAACTCCAGGCGGGTGAACTGTGAGGTGAACCCGGTGCAGCCGCCACACTGCCACTCCGCGCCGTCGGACCACATGTGGTTGTAGACGATCAGCTGCGAGCGGCCCTCGAAGACGTCGGCCAGCCGGACCGGGCCGTTCTCGCCGACCAGCGTGTAGTCGGGCATCCGGACCATGGGCAGCCGCCTGCGCTGGGCGGCGATGGCGTCCAGTTCGCGCGTCGCCGCCTTTTCGCGGCGGCGCAGGTCGTCGAGGGCGGCGCGCCACGTCGCATGGTCGACGACGGGGGGTAGCGCGGCCGGTTGAGTCGTGACGGACATCGAGCGTTCCTCCTGCGGTGGTGGGGCAGTCGGAGGTTTTGACCGACTCAGCGGCCGAAAGTCATCGCTACTTGCTCTTCTTGCCGCCGCCGGAGTTCTTGCCGCCCTTCTTCGAGGCATCGGGCGTGTTCGCGATGGCCGCCGCGCGCGACTTGCTCATGCCCTTGTCGCGCAGGCCCTCGTACTGTTTGTCGTTCTTGACGCTTGGACCGTGATCCTTCGCCATGGTGACCCTCCTTGATGGTGGTCCGCACCGAGTACCCGCGAGCGTGCGTGTCTGCACACGACACACCGCGAAATCTCGACAGTTTGTGCACGCTCGTACGCCCGCGAGCGAGCACAGATCACCGCATGACGTGCGGATACTGCGTAGCCGGGTGGACGTCGAACATGTCCCGGTACGACGGTGGCTGGCGGTCGCCGTCGTCCTTGATGCAGTACTTGACCGCCAACTCCGCACCGATCAGCGTCTGGCCGCTGACGTCCATGAGGGCCGGGTCCCGATAGAGCGCCCAGATGACGTGCCCCGTCAGCTCCGGAGTTTCGGCGGTGTCGAGGATGTGGCCGAACTTCTGCGGGTTGCTCGCGATGATCCCGCGGACCCGCTCGGTCAACAGCGAACCCATCCAGATCGACACCGCGGCGATGCCGAATTCGCGGAAGTCGAAGGCCATGTCGGCTGCCATCTTGTCGGTACCGGCCTTTGGGACTCCGTAGGCCGGCCCGAACGCGTAGTGCACTGCGCCCGACGACGACGTGAACGCAACGAGGCCGCTGCGGTGCGGAAGCATCAGGGGCGCGACGTAGACGGTCGCGACATAGCTGCTGCGCAACCCGACGTCGAGGGTGTCGATGACGTTGAGCGGTTCTTCCCAGAACTTCGTGCGACCCATCATCTCGTCGCGGATTAGCGCGGCGTTGTTCACCAAGATGTCGATGCGGCCCTGCTCTCGCGAGACCCGGTCGAAGAACGCCTTGACCTGCTCGTCGTCACCGTGGTCGACGCGGACAGCGATGCCCTTGCCTCCCGCGTCGGTGACCGCCTGCGCGGTTTCGTCGATCGTGCCCGAGAGTCCCGAACCGTCTGTGCCGCCGCCGTTCTGGGTACGCCCCGTGATGTAGACGGTGCACCCGTGGCTGCCCAGTGCACGTGCGATGCCCGCGCCCGCACCGCGACTGGCCCCGGTCACCACCGCGACGGTCTCGGTCATCTGATCACTCTCCTTGAACGCCTGACCGCTAATGACGGGTTACTGTACACTTGTATAGCAAACCGAATCTAGCCGACGTCGGATGTGTTCTCCCCAACCGCATGTCGTCGTCACCCGCGGCCGATGCCACCGCAGGTGCGAGAATGTTCGTCAGCCAATATGAGAGGTGACGATGGCAGCATCGCCCCGCCGCGTCGGCGCCGCGACGTCGAAGACTCGTGACATCCTGCTGGACTCCGTCGAGAAGATGATGCTCGAGGAGGGGTACGCCAGCGTGAGTTACCGCGCGCTGGCGGCCAAGGCGGGTGTCACGGCAAGCCTGGTGCAGTACTACTTCCCCTCGCTCGACGACATCTTTCTCGCGGCGATCCGGCGCTACTCCGAGCGCAACCTCTCGGTGTTGAGCGAAGCGCTCGAGACGCGGTCCGAGGATCCCCTGCACGCCCTGTGGGAGTACAGCTGGGATGAGGCGACCGGCGCCCTCATCACCGAATTCATGGCGCTGGGCAACCATCGCAAGTCGATCGCATCGGAGATCGCCGAGGTCACCAACCGGGTTCGCAAGATCCAGGTCGACGCGCTGGCGCAGCGGTACGGCGCTCGCACCCGCCTCGATGGCGATCTGTCACTCGGCGCCGCCGTGCTGCTGATCACCGGGATTCCCAAGTTCCTCAACCTCGAAGAGGGTGTCGGCGTCGACGCATCGCACACCGAGGTCGTGAAGGCGGTCGAGAAGTACCTCGACGCAATCGAACCCCGGTCCGCGCGGCGTAAGCCCAAGAAGGGGTCGACCACCCGTCGCTGACCTTGCTATACGACTGCATGGCTTGTACGTTCGTACAGCAGAGCAGTGCGATAGCGAGGGGACAAGCGTGAACCGCGTGGCAGTGGTCACCGGCGGCGGCTCGGGGCTGGGCCGCTCGATCGCCGAACATCTTGCCCGCGACGGACATTCCGTCGCGGTCGTGGATGTCAATGGCGACGCCGCATCCGAGGTGGCCGACGGATTACGTGCCTCGGGCGTCCACGCCGTTGGCGTCCAGGCCGACGTATCTGATCAGGCCGCCGTACATCAGGCGTTCGAGGCGACGCGTAAGTCGTTGGGGCCGATCGCAATCCTGGCGACCAGTGCCGCGCTGGCCGGATTCACGAAGTTCGACGAGATCACCCTCGACGAGTGGAACCGCTACCTGGCGGTCAACCTCACGGGAACGTTTTTGTGTGTGCAGGCCGCACTGCCCGACATGGTCGCTTCGCAGTGGGGTCGAATCGTCACGATCTCGTCGGCGGCCGGACAGAACGGCGCCGTCCGCCAGGGCCACTACTCGGCGACCAAGGGCGGGGTCATCGCGATGACCAAGACCGTCGCGGCGGAGTACGCGTCGAGGGGAATCACCGCAAACACCATCCCGCCGTTCGTGATCGACACCCCGATGCTGCGCGAACAACAGCGAGCCAAGAAGTTGCCGCCGGCCGAGATGCTCGTGCGGGCCATACCCGCCGGCCGGCTCGGGACCGGTGACGACGTGGCGGCGACGTGTGCGTTCTTGTGTTCGGAGGCAGCGGGTTACGTCACCGGACAGGTCATCGGTGTCAACGGAGGCGCTGTGCTGTGACGCCCTAACCGGCGGGCGGCACCGGGCGCACCTTGTCGTGCACCAGCTCGATCAGCTGACCCTCGGGGTCGCGCGCCATGCAGGCGTACCCGCCGCCGGGGTCGGCCACAATCGTGCCGCCCGCGGAGGTGACCGCCTCCTGGGCCGCGGCCACGTCGTCGACCGCTATCGACAGATGGGTCAGGCCGGCCCCGACCATCGACCGCTCCGGTTCCTCGGGAGCAGGATGTCCGGAGAACGTCAGCAGCTGCAGCACGAAGCCGTCGTGCTGTAGATAAACGGCCTCGAACCCGATCGGCGGTGACAGCGGGAGCAATCCGGCCGCCATCTCGTCGGGGATCGTCAAGCGTTTCACCTCCGCGAAGCCCAGCGCCTCGTAGAACCGCTTCGCGGTGTCGAGGTCGCGCACCCGCAGGCCGACATGGCTGACGCCCATGTCACACCCCCGCCGGGCCGGGAGCGCCGTGCATGTACAGCGTCTGGCCGGAGCAGAAGCTCGAGGCGTCGGAGGCGAAGAACAGCACCCCGTGGCCGATCTCGTCCGGTTCGCCGATGCGACCGGCGCCGTTGGTTTGGCCGATCATGTCGATGTCGAAACCCTGTCGCTGCGCATCGGATTCGAGGCCCGGTGTGCGGATCGCCCCGCAGGCTATCGCGTTGACCCGCACGCCCTTACGGGTCCACGCCGCAGCCATCGACCCTGTGAGGTTGTTCAGCCCGGCCTTCGCCGCCGCGTAGGCCACCGCCTGGGGCATGGCCAGCAGGCTGGCGCCCGACGAGATGTTGACGATGGCTCCCTTGCCCTGCTTGATCATCGGTTCGACCGCCGCGCGGGACAGGTACCAGGCGCTGGACAGGTTCAGGTCGAGGACGTGCTGCCACTCGTCGTCGGTCCACTTCATGATCGACTTGGTCTCGCCGCCGCCGGCGTTGTTCACCAGCACGTCGACGCGACCGAACTCGTCGAGGGTGGTGGCGATCAGCGCCCGGCAGGCGTCGGCCTCGGTGACATCGGTCGGCACCGCGAGCGCGCGGCGCCCGAGCGCCTCGATCTCGGTGACGGTGGACTTCAGCGGCTCCTCCCGCCGCCCGGCGAGCACGATGTCGGCGCCGCGCTCGGCCAGCGTCAGCGCCGAACCGCGGCCGATGCCGGTCCCTCCGCCGGTGATGACGGCGACCCGTCCCTCCATCGAGAATCTGTCTTCCACGGTCATGTCCTTTCTTGGTGGCGTCAACGCAGTTCGTCGACGACGGTGACGTAGCGATCGAGGTAGGCCATCGTGGTGGAGGGATCGTCGCCGTCACGACGGCCGCCACCCAGCACCACCCGGTTGATTCCGAGATCCCGGTAGCGGAGCAGCCTTTCAGGCTTCGGATCACCCCACGCCATGACCGTGATATCGAGTGTGGCGGGGTCGCGCCCGACGTCCTCAGCCGTGTGGCGGTAGTCGGCCAGCGCCGCGGGCAGATCACGAAACGCCGCATCTCCGGGCAGCCAGCCGTCGGCCCACGCGAGACACTCGCGTGTCGCCTTCGGTCCGGTGGTGGCGGCCAGCAGCGGCGGATTCGGTTGCCGCAACGGCTTGGGATGGGACCAGACCGGCTCGAAATCGTAGAACTCTCCGTGATGTTCGGCCTCGTCCTCGGTCCACAGCTTCTTCAGCGCGGCCACCATGTCGGCCAACGCCCGGTACCGGTCCTTCCACGCGATCGGACCACTCACCTCCAGTTCCGTGCGCATTCCGACCCCGACACCCAGCACCAGCCGACCGTGGCTGAGTTGGTCCAGCGTCGCGACCTGCTTTGCGAACGTGAACAATTCACGTTCCAGCGGAAGCGCCACCGATGTGCCGATCCTCAACGTCGTCGTCGCCTGCGCGGCGGCCAACAGCGACAGGAACGGGTCCCACATCTGCTTCTGTGCACCGAGCAGGCTCGCGGGAAGCTGCCCTCGAGCGGACACCGGTATCTGCGGGTGCTCACCGACCCAGAGCGATTCGAATCCCCTGGCTTCGAGTTCGGCGCCGAGAACGTCGGGTTTGAGGTCGCGCGGGGTGTTCAGCGAGACGAACCCGAGGTCCACCGCCACGCTCCTTTACGCCGCCACCGGTTGTGCCATACGATCGTACAATGCCATACGTTCGTACAACAAGCGACCGTCCGGCCGGAAGGCCGGCGTCGTGACCGCACCCATCACCGACGAGCTGTATTACGACCCGTATGACGTGGCGATCGACGTCGATCCGTATCCGGTGTACCGCCGGCTGCGAGACGAATCCCCGGTGTACTACAACGACAAGTTCGGGTTCTGGGGCCTGAGTCGGTTCGCCGACGTCGAGGCTGCGCTGCGCGACGTCGAGAACCTCAGCTCGGCCAAGGGCGACATCCTCGAGGTCGTCAAGGCCGAACCGGTTATGCCGCTGGGGGTTTTCATCAACGAGGATCCGCCCCTGCACACCGTGCACCGTTTGTTGGTGTCGCGCGCGTTCACACCGCGGAAGATGGCGGCCATCGAGGACCAGGTGCGCGCCTTCTGCGCGGCCTGCCTGGATCCGTTGCGCGACGGCGATCGCTTCGACTTCACCACCGACCTCGGCTCGGAGATGCCGATGCGCGTCATCGGAATGCTGGTCGGCATGCCGGACTCGCTGCAGCGGTCGGTCCGCAGTGTCGCCGGTCGCAGGCTGCGCAACAAGCCCGGTGAACCGTTGCCGGTCAGCAAGAACAACTACTTCAACGGCAACATGTTTCGCGAGTATGTCGCCTGGCGCGAGCAGAACCCGTCGGACGATCTGGTGACCGAACTGCTCAACGTCGAGTTCACCGACGTCGACGGCACGGTGCGGCGGTTGAGCACCGAAGAACTCCTGGTCTTCCTCGGCGTGATCGCCAACGCCGGGACCGAGACCGTGGGCCGGTTGTTCGGCTGGCTGGGCAAGCTGCTCGGCGAACACCCGGACCAGCGGCGTGAGCTGAGCCGCGACCCGAGCCTGATCGGAAACGCGGTCGAGGAGGTGCTGCGGTTCGAGCCGCCGGTACACCACATCGCGCGGTACGTCGCCAACGACGTTGTGTACCACGGGCAGACGATCCCGGCGGGCAGCGCGCTGCTGCTGATGAGCGGATCGGCGAACCGCGACGACCGCAAGTTCGACGATCCGGACACCTTCGACATCCACCGCGTCGCCAACAACCACCTGTCGTTCGGGCGGGGCGCGCACTTCTGTCTCGGCGCATCGCTGGCCCGCGTCGAGGGCCGGGTGGCCCTGGAGGAGATCCTCAAGCGCTGGCCGGACTGGACGATCGACACGGACAACGCCGTGCGGGCGCCGACAGCGACGGTGCGCGGCTGGGACTCGATGCCCGCGGTACTCGGCTGAGGCTTTCGGTCCGATCAGCGCCGGGAGCGGCCCGCCGGCACGTTGAGCCGGTTGTCAGGGGTGTCCAGCTCGGCGAATTGCATTGGCCACGGGTCTCTTCCGTGCTGAACCACCCAGCACGACCCGCCGACGTCGAACGGCGCCGTGGCCGCGATGACGACGGCGTCCGCGCTGGCTTCCGGCTCCATCACCGGCACCCCGATTCCCTCCACCAGCGCGCGACGGTCGCCGAGTGCACCGGTCTCGGTGATGCCGGGGCAGATGGTGTGCACCGCGATGCGTTCGGCGGCGAGGCCGGGAGCGACCGAGCGCATCAAGCCGACGACCGCGTGCTTGCCGAGGGAGTACACCGGGTCGGGATGCCATGGCATGAGTCCGGCGAGCGACGCCGTCGCCAGGATCGCGCGGTCGCCGTCGGCGAGGGACCGCATCGTGCGCACGGCCGTCGCCACGCCGTACACGACGCCGTCGAGGTTCACGCCGAGCGATTTCCGATAGTCGGCGAGGTCGAGTGAGCCGATGTCGCCCGACCATCGGATGGTGATGCCGGCGTTCAGCAATGCGAGATCGAGCCCGCCGAGCTCCTGGACGCACCGGGCGAACGTCGCCGCCACCTGATCGGGGTCGGCCACATCGCAGGCCAGCGCCAAGCCACCGAGCGGTTCGGCCACCGCACGGGCCGCGTGCTCGTCGATGTCGAGCACACAGACCCGCATGCCTTCGGCCGAAAGCCGTTGCGCGGCAGCACGCCCGATGCCCGAACCACCGCCGGTGACGAGCGCGACCCCTCCGGCCAGCTGCATCAGGGCTTCACCACCGGTCGACGGGTTGGCTGTCCATCTGCAGCGGCCGCGCATAGGACAGGTCGGTCCGGTCCCACTTGCCCTTGATGAAGCCCTTCACCGCGCCCGACGCCAACACTGACGAGTCGCCCTGCATCATCCACTCGATCGTGCAGCGCCGTAGTGCGATCTTCCACTCGCCGTCGCGGCGTTCGAGGCGGTCGAGGTAGCGCCCGCCCATCAGTACGACCACCTTGCCGCCTTTGGCCCGCATCGAGCCCATCACGTAGCTCTCGGCGTGGGCCACGTCGCCGTCGATCTCACACGTGTGGGTGGTGATGTTGTGCAAGTGGTCCTCGAACACCGCGCTGTGGGCGGTGTTGGCGTACTCGGCGTACTCGGCGCCGACCTTCACCACCGGGCCGTGCTCGTCGACGCCGTCTTCGAAGTACACGCTCGACATCAGGTCGCTGTCGTGACGGTCGTGGCCGCGGGCCTGGTTCATGACACAGTCCAGGATCGCGATCCGGTCCTCTACGTACTGCAGCCGATTGCGCAACTGTTCGAGGTCGTCGGTCATGCGGGCCCCTTCCCTTGGCATCCATACATCCGTACAGCAGGTTATACGATCGTATAGCATCGGATCAACGGTCACCGCTTCCCGCTAAGGTCGACGGGCAGCAGGACCGCCGAACGGAGGAGCATGCGGCAACCGACCAACGACGTGTGGGAGACGCTGGCCACCGCACGGGCCATCCGCCGGTTCACCGGCGAACCCGTCGACGAGGCGACGCTGAAGCGCTGCCTGGAGGCCGCCACGTGGGCTCCCAACGGCGCCAACGCCCAACTGTGGCGGTTCGTCATCCTGGACTCGCCCGAACAGCGCGCCGTGGTGGCGAAGGCGGCCCAGGCCGCGCTGCGGTCCTTCGAGTCGATCTACGGGATGAGCAGGCCCGCCGCCGACGACACCAGCCGCGCCGCCAGAAACAACCGTGCCACCTACGAACTGCACGACCGCGCAGGCGAACTCACCTCGGTCCTGTTCATCGCGTTCCGCAACGAGTTCGCCTCGGAGTTCCTGCAGGGCGGGTCGATCTTCCCGGCGATGCAGAACTTCTATCTGGCCGCCCGCGCGCAGGGGCTCGGAGCGTGCTTCACGAGCTGGGCCTCCTACGACGGGGAGCAGCTCATCCGGGAGGCCGTCGGCGTGCCCGACGAATGGGTGCTGGCCGGCCACGTCGTCGTGGGGTGGCCGCGCGGTCGGCACGGCCCGGTGCGTCGACGCCCGATCTCCGACGTCGTCTTCCGCAACCACTGGGACGCCGACCGCAGCGACATCATCTACGGTGCGGGAGCCCGCAAGCGCTGACCCTCGGACGGGTCAGACCGCGACCGACAGCCGCGCGGCGGGATGCAACCACGCCGCGACACTGCGGACGTAGTCCTTGAACGCATCGAGCCGCGACGGGTCGTCCTTGATCTGCGAACCTGGCCGCTCGGTCACGAATGACGGTGCACCGCAGGATATGTCCCAGTTGTAGTCGGCGAAGTGATGAAACGTCGACTCGGCGACCGCCCGACCCATCGGCCTGCCGTCCGGCGCACGTTCACCGTCGAGCAGCACCGCGAGGTTGAACACCCGGCCGGTCGACGCGCTCCGACCCTGGGCCAGCACGGTGGCGTTCGGCACGCCGTCGGCCGACACCAGGCCTTCGTGCGGATGCGCGGGAAACCACTCGATCCGTCCGCCGGCCGTGCGCTCGGTGCGCAGCAGTTCGTGAGCGGGTTCGGACACCAGCACCCGCTGGTAGTCCCCGTTGGCTCCGGAATGATAGTTCGGCCAGGAGATTTCGGGCGTGTCCCGATCGTCACACATGGTCTCCGGATCGACTGTCGCGTCGTGGAATTCGTTGACCAGGCCGAGTGAGCCGAGCCGGTTCAGACAGCAGCCGAGATCCTGGTGATCACGCGCGGTGAGCACACCGCCGCCGTCGTATCGGAACCGCATGATCGCCTCGGCTTCCGCCTGGGTCAGCCCGTTCCCGACGTCGACGGCCATCAACCACAGCTGGTCGTAGCCGAGTTGGTCGAGATGGCTCAGCACGGGGTCGTCACCGTCGACACGGTTGCGGGCGACGACTTCGTGTCCGGCGGCGCGGAGTTCGTCGGCCAGCAGCGAGAACCGGGAAATGTCCCAGTCGTCGGGATGGGCGCAGATCGTCGTCTGCAACAGGATCCTGGACATCGGAGCTCACCCCTGCACGCGCAGGTGTTTGCGCGCTTCGAGTTCGGCCTCGTCGACGAGCACGAGCATCGGCTGGTCCGGTACGCACAGCATGGTCACGGTGAATCGACAGCGCATGTCGTCGCGGTTGTTGCCGTCCGAGTAGTGGATGACGTCGCCGCCGGGCTCCCAGAATGCCTCACCCGCCCGGATCACCCGGGGCGGTTGGCCTTCGAGCTCGAAGAGCATTTCGCCTTCGAGCATGTAGCCGAACGCGGGGCCGCCGGGATGGCGGTGGGGAGGGGCGCCGGGGCTGCCCGGCGGGTAGTCGATGACGACGGTCATGGCGTGCGCACCGGCGGGGATGGAAGGTGGCTGCACCTCCTGCACCACCGTCAAAGCGTCCTCCCACGAGGTTTCCTGTGTCTTGGTCATTGTCGTTCTCCTTTCGGGAGTTTCGGGTTTCAGACGGCGGCGCCGCCGCCATCGGCGTGCAGCACCGAACCGGTGATGAAGCTTGCGCGTGGCGAGGCGAGAAACAGCACCGCCTCGGCGATCTCTCGCGGTCGTGCCGTTCGTCCGAGCGGAAGCGAACGGCCGAGCTCCTCGTTGGTTTCGCCCCATTCGGCCTCCACGCCTTCGGTTTTCGTGGGGCCGGGTGCGACGCTGTTGACACGGACACCGCCCGGGCCGAATTCGGCGGCCCACGTCCGGGTGAGGGATTCGACGGCGGCCTTGGATGCGCTGTACACGCCGGCACCCGGGACACCCTTCGACGCGACCATCGTCGTCACGTTGACGATCGAGCCATGGCCACGCTGCAACATTCCGGGCACCAAGCCGGCCGCCAGGAAGTACAGGCCGCGGACGTTGGTGTCGAAGGTCTTCCCGAACGCGCCGACCTGCTGGTCGACGGTCAACGCCGACGGGAAGTTCGCGGCGTTGTTGACCAGAACGTCGATGTCGCCGGCCTGCTCGATCAGCGACGCCACCGAATCCATGTCCGCCAGGTCGGCCTGGACGAAGCGCACGTTGCCGTCGATGCCCGATGCGGCACGCTCACCCCGTTCGGCGTCCCTTCCGGTGATGATCACCGCGGCGCCCTCGCGCGCGAACAGCCGAGCGCAGGCGAGGCCGATCCCGGCGGTGCCGCCGGTGATCAACGCGTTCTTGTATGCCAATTCCATTGTTCTTCCTCAGGCGATGCAGCGTTCGGGGGCTGCGGTGCAGGGTTGCGCGAGGTGCGCGAGTGCAATGCGCATGCGCTGCCTGGCCCGCGAGATCCGCGACATCACGGTGCCCATCGGGATGGCGAGAATCGCGGCCGTCTCGGCGTAGGTGTAACCCTCGACATCGGCGTAGAACAACACTTCGCGGAAGCCCTCGGGCATCGCGGCCATCGCGGACTTGACGTCGCCGTCGGGAAGCGTGTCGAGCACCTCCGCCTCGGCCGAACGGGCGCCCCCTCGGCGGGCCGCAGCGCCGGCCAGGTCGCCGTCGGTCAAGTTGTCGGCCGAAACCTCGGTCACACGACGCTGTTTGGCGCGGTGGGTGCTGACCCACCGGTTGTAGAGGATGCGGAACAGCCACGCCTTGAGGTTGCTGCCCTCCTGGAAAGACGAGAACCCGGCGTAGGCGTGCAGCAGGGTGTCTTGAAGCAGGTCTTCGGCGTCCGCATCGCTGCGGGCCAAGCGGCGTGCGCCCCGGCCCAGCACCTCGAAGAGCGGCTCGGTCTCGCGAGCGAACCGCGCGGCGAGTTCCGCGTCCGGGGTGGTCCTGGTGGGGAGGGACGTGATGGTCATGATCCGATCTCCTCGAGTCGCTGGTGTCACAACCCACGCTCGCCGCTACCGGGGAAATGCGGACCCTTGAAAACCCGTAGTCCGTGGTTCGTGGTCCGTAGCGGATGACCACGGGGTCAGGCGCCGACGAAGCTGACCGTCTCCTCCAGCGGGGCGCGCCCCGTCCGGATGTAGACCTCTTCGGGGTCCTGGTGGCCGATCGACATTCCGCAGAACAGCATGAGCTCGTCGGGCGGTTGCACGACGTCGGCGACGGTCTCGCGCACCTGTGACCAGGCCATCTGCGGGCAGCTGTGCAGCCCTTCGGCCCGCAGGAGCAGCATCACGGTCTGTAGATACATGCCCAGATCCGCCCATTGCGGCCGGCCGAGGTCCCTGTCGACGTAGCAGAACAGCGCGGCGGGGGCGCCGAAGCAGTCCCAGTTCGCGATCGCGGCCCGCTGACGGGCTTCCCAGTCCTCGCGCTCGATGCCGAGCGCGCTGTAGCGCTCCCTACCGAAGGCCGACCGGCGCTCGGTATACGGCGATTTCAGGTCGGCCGGGTACAGCTGATATTCGCGTTCGTCCCAGGGGTCGCCTGCGGCCACCCGCTCCGTCGCGAGCTTCTTGAGCCGCTTAAGCGCTTCGCCGGTCACGACGTAGATACGCCACGGCTGCAGGTTGGATCCCGATGGCGACCACCGGGCTGCGTCGAGCACACGCTCGAGCACCTCCATGGAAACCGGCTCGTCGGTGAACCCGCGCACCGCTCGTCTGCTCTTGACCGCGTCGTAGACGTTCATGATGACCTGCTTTTTCGGTTCGGTGCCTTGTCGGCTACCTCAAGCCTGCCGACACCCGCGGTTCACCGAACCCTGGAAAGCGCGTGGTCCGAGACGATTACGGATGCTGCGTGGTCTGCTAGCTCGCCCACGACACGTTGCGAAGCTGCCTGCGCGACGTGATGCCGAGCTTGACGAACACCTTGCGCAGATGCCATTCGACGGTGTGGGTGCTGATGAACAGGTGCGCGCCGATCTCCTGATTCGTCAGGCCGTCGGCGGCCAGCCTGGCGATCTGCGCTTCCTGGGCTGTCAGATCACCGCCGCCCGGGCCCGCCGTCTGCTTGCGCACCTTCTCGCCCGTGGCGACGAGTTCGCGGCGGGCGCGTTCGGCGAACGCCTGCGCGCCGATCCGCGTGAAAGTCTCATGAGCTTCGGTGAGTTCGCGGCGGGCGTCGATCCGTCGGTTCGCCCGGCGCAACCATTCGCCGTACAGCAGCCGGGCCCGGGCGTGATGCACGACGATCCCGGCGCGGTCCAGGCGCTCGACGGCCTCGGCGAAGAGTCGGTCGGCCTTGTCGTCGGCGGCGAGCAGGGCCTGCGCGTTGGCCAGCGCCCCGAGACCCCAGTCGGTACCGCTGGCGCCGGCCCGTTGCTCGAACCGCTCGAGGGCGTGTCGGGCCGTATCGTCGTCACCGGCCCGCGTCGCGGCCTCGACCAGTTCGAACAGACACCATCCATGCATCCCGAAGTCGTCGTACTCACATGCGTCGCGGGCTGCGGCCAGCGCCTCCTCGTAGCGGCCGAGGCCGTTGTACAGCAACGCAGTTGCGTACCCGGTGAGCCCGAGCAGACGACCTTCGCCCCTCGCGATGCCGTCGGACGCGGCGCTCTCGAGCAATGGGACGGCCTTCGCGGCGTCACCCCGCCACGCCGCGAGCAGCACCCAGTGGTACCGCACCGGCGAGTTGTGGTCGGTGGCCGCGGTGATCGAGGCGGCTTCCTCGAGAAGTTCTGCCGCCGATGCGAATTCGCCTGCGAGCGTGTGAACACCCGCCCGGTAGATGAGCGCTCGCGGCAGTCCGGCGAGCGCGCCTGAGGTGCGGGCGTAACGCACCGCGGCGTCCGACAGTTCGAGGAGGAGCCGGCGGTCCCACAGTTCGTGAGCACTCGACTCCTGCAGTATCGGGAATCCGGGCACCTTCAGCCAGCGGCCTACCGCGCCGTCATCGGAGTTCGCCTGCTCGCACATCGCCTCCAAACCCACACGCAGCGTGGCCCCACCGCGGCCCACCCCGCCGGTGATCCGCTCCGCCATTCCCTTGAGCAGATTGTCGATCGCGCGGGGCAGCTCCGACACCTCCCGTAGTGCCGACTGCGCGTCCTCCGCGGCCCGAACGAGCGCATCCGGTTCGCCGAGGCGGCCCGCGTACAGCAACGCCGCGATCGTCTCGAGATAGCCCTCCCGCGACGAATACCCGTCGACGCCGTGGAGGCGGCGCGCGGCGTCGAGGAGCGGGGGCGCGGTATCCGCCAGTCGCGGTGCGCCGGTTTCGCCGGCCCGACTGCGAACGAAGTCCATCTGCGCCCGCAGCCGCGCGATCAGCGCCTGCTGCAGGTCGGACAGCGGGCCGAGCTCGGCGATCGCGAGCAGTTCGTGTGCGGCTTCCGGTGCGGCGGCATCCCGTTTGGCGTACGCCGCCGTCAGCGCCCTCGCCCCGCGCAGCGACGGGTCGGCGGTCAGCGCGGTCGCGCGCTCCAAAAATGTTGCCGCTGCGGCCATTCCGCCTCTGCTCTGGGCGCGGGCCGCGGAATCCTCCAGCTCGGCGGCGATCGCCTCATCCGGTCCCGCCGCGGCGTTGGCCGCATGCCACGCACGACGCTCGGGGTCGGTCGCCGGATCGGTCGCGTCGGCGAGCGCGCGATGGACCGCGCGGCGATCCGCCAAGTCGGCGGCGCGGTAGGCCGCGGAGCGGATCAGTGGGTGGTGGAAACGCATCCGCGGGCCGAACTCGATCAGACCCTCGGCCTCCGCGGGCGCCAGGTCGTCGACGGGTATGCCCAATTGGGCTGCGACGTGCAGGAACAGCGCGGCGTCGCCGATCGGCTCGGCGGCAGCGACGAGCAGCAGCTGCCGGGTCGCCCGGGGCAGCGCCTGGATGCGCCGGATGAAGCCCTGCTCGACCGCCGCCGTCGACGAGCGCTTACCGGATATCCAGAACCCGCCGGAGAGTTCGGTCGCCGAGACGCTGCGCGGTACCTCGAGGATGGCGAGCGGAACGCCGCGGGTCTCGGCGATGATGCGGTCACGCACCCGCGGGTCGATCCCGCCGAACATGACCGATTCCAACAGTTCTCGCGCATCGGTGTCCGACAGTCCCTCGACCGGCAGCTCGGGCAGGCCGGCGAGCAGTTCGGGCTCGTCGCGCACGGCGAACACGAGTCCGACCGGCTCGGCGAGCAGTCGCCGTGCGATGAAGCCGAGCGTCTGCACCGAAACCTGGTCCAGCCACTGTGCGTCGTCGACGATGCACAGGACCGGCTGTTCGTCGGCCGCGGCGGCCAGCACGCTGAGCACCGCGAGGCCGACCAGGAAGCGGTCGGGGGTCTCCCCGACCCCGCGTCCGAATGCGACGTTGAGCGCTTCGCGTTGCGGTTCGGGGATCGTGTCGAGGTGCGTCATCAGCGGAGCGCACAGTTGCTGCAGTCCGGCGAAGGCCAGCTCCATATCCGACTCGACGCCTACGACGTGCACGATCTGGAATCCGGATGCGGTTTCGCAGACGTAGTCGAGCAGGGCCGTCTTTCCGACGCCCGCCTCACCGCGCAGTACCAACACCTGACAGCTGCCGGACCGGACGGTCGAGACCAGATTCTGCAGCGTCTCGCATTCCTGGGTACGGCCGCGCAGGGCTTGTGCTGCACCCTGGCCAGACATAGACACCCGCGTTCTGGGCGGACCCGCGACGGTCGCCGGCTACCCGATCTGATCTTGGATCGTACGAGGGGTGCGCCGGCGGGTCCACACTGCGATTTGTGCACGTTTGGGAGCGATCAGCGCTCCTGTACGTGCACAAAACGCCCCGCGCCGCGGGAAATCCGGGTCAGGCCGTCGCGGCGGTCGCCAGGATCCAGTCCTCGTAACGGGTGGCGAACAGCGTCGCGCCCGCGCCGGGCACCAGCGTGCGCTCGTCCAGGTCGATGCCCCAGTACTTCGCCGCGGGATCGGCGACGACCTGGCGGGTGTCGCCGCGGGCGGTCAGGGCGGTCCGGATCAGGTCGGGCAGCAGGACCTCCACGGGTCCTCCGATCTCGACGATGCGGTTCGCCGGTTCGTTCGCCGCGGCGATCGCGAGGCCCTCGGCGACGTCGGCGGCGGCCATGGGCTGGAAGTACGCCGGTGGCATCCGCACCGTGTCGCCGTCGGTGGCCGAGTCGGCGAGCGTCGGGAGGAACTCGAAGAACTGCGTCGCGTGCACGATCGTGTACGGGATCGGCCCGTCGCTGATCAGCCGCTCCTGGTCGAGCTTGGCCTGGAAGTAACCGCTCTGCGCGGCCAGCTCGTCGGTGCCCACCACCGACAGCGCGACGTGGTGGCCGACGCCGGCGTCTTTCTCCGCGTCGAGCAGGTTTGCCGTGGCGGTGCGGAAGAACTCCTGCGCCGAATCGTCGAGCTGCGGCGAGTTCGACACGTCGACCACCACCGCCGCGCCCTCCAGCGCATCCCGCAGGCCCTCGCCGGTGAAGGTGTTCACGCCCGTCGACGGCGCCGCGGCGACCGTGTCGTGGCCCTGCCGGTCCAGGATCTGCACCAGTTTCGAGCCGATGAGGCCGGTTCCGCCGATGACGACGATCTTCATGATGAGCCTTCCGTTTGTCCGACAGCTTCCTGTCCGTCCAAACGGCTGGCGGCTCACGAACTCATCCCGCCATCCGAAATTGCGCGAGCCGTGCCCAGCTGACACTCCGCGGTCACTCGCGGCAAGTGGGCCCGCTAGAACGCGTACCGCACCCGGCAGGTCGGCAGCTTCGCGGCGATCAGGTCGGTCAACTCGTTGACCCAGCGACCCTTCCATGGGCTCTTGTACCGCACGTTCCACTGCCCGCTCTGGCTGCGCTTGAGCTGTTGGAGGTCGGGACGCCACAGCAGGTCCTCCCCTTTGGGGTGCCACCCGAGGTTCACGTCGTGCAGACCCTCGTTGTGGGTGAGGAAGATGATCTCGGCGGCCAGCTGCTGCTTAGTGCGCTCGGACGTGCCGTCGGCGATCTGCTCGAGCAGTTCCGTCCAGTCGGCAAGCCAATTCTCGTGCACGACAACGGGACTGAAGTTCAGGTGTACCTCGTAGCCGGCTTCGACGAAGTCGTCGGTCGCTGCGATCCGGTCGGCGATCTTCGACGTACGCACGTCGAGCACCCGCGACGTCTCGGCCGGCATCAGGCTGAACCGCACGCGGGTGCCGCCGCGCGGGTCGTAATCGAGAAGGTCACGGTTGACCAGCTTGGTCGCGAAGCTGGCCTTGGCGTTGGGAATTCGCGCGAACAGGTCGACCAGATCGCGGACGTTGTCGGAGACCATCGCGTCGACCGAGCAGTCGCTGTTCTCGCCGATGTCGTAGACCCAGTCGACGGGATCGCATTGGTTCGGTTGCGGTTTGTCGCCCTGTCGGGCGGCGTGGCGTTCGAGGTATCCGGTGATCTTCTCGATGTTGGCGAACACCGTGATCGGGTTGGCGTAGCCCTTGCGACGCGGAACGTAGCAGTACGAGCACGCCATCGCGCATCCGTTCGCGGTCGACGGCGCGATCCAGTCGCTGGAGCGCTCGTTGCGCCGCGCGCTCAGGCTCTTCTTCTCGCCGAGCACGAGGACTTCCCGCTTGTTGCGGACCCAGTCCTCAACGTTGCCCTCGTTTCCGTACAAGCCGGGTATCGCCTGATGTGACAGCACCTGGATGCGCTCGGCGTCGGGGAAGCGCTCGAGCACCTGACGTGCGCGCGCGAACCGTTCGATGTCGGGCTCGTGGTAGATCCGCTTGATGTCGAGCAGGCGGTCGGCGAGGTCGGCGGGTGTGCGCCGGGTCACGGCGCCGTGGTCGGCCATCGTCATGTTTCGTTCAACGTGCGACGGCCCCGCTCCGATTCAATTGATCTTGTTGATGGCCAATGAGGTTCGTCACGCTCGCCGAGATACTGCGCGATGTCGCGCGCGATCGGCGTGGCCTGCTGCCGGAAGGAGCGGAGCGGGCCGATCAGCGGCTCGTCGTACCCGGCGAACCACAGTCCCGGCGCGGCGGCAGGCAGCCCGTTGACCTTCGGGGCGCCGTCGTCGTCCAACACGTCGTGGTGGCCCACGAGCGGTTCGAGCCCTCGCCGGTAGCCGGTCGCGGCGATCACCGCATCCGGTGTCAGCGAGCTGCCGTCGGCCAGCGCCACCGTGTCACCGTCGAACGACTCGACCGCGGAGACGATCTCGATGCGCCCCGCCTTGACGTGGGGTACCAGCTCGTCACCGATCGTCGGGATCTGCTCGTCGGTCAACAGTGCAGAGTAGATGCCCCGCTGCGGGACGGGCAGGCCCTCGCGACGGAGGTCACCGAACCACAGCTTGCGCATCAGCGCCGCGGCCTGGTCCAGCACGGGCACCGGCAGGCGTTCGAACGCCGCGCTGAACGTGTCGACCGGAATCCCTGCGGCCGACCGCGGCACGAGATGCGGCGGTGTGCGCACCGCCATCCGCACCCGTCGCGCACCGTCGCTGAGCTGCAACGCGATGTCGGCCGCCGAGTTCCCCGCGCCGGCCACCAGAACGTCGCGGCCGGCGAACGGTTCGGCGTTGCGGTAGTGCTCGGAATGCAGCACCTCACCGGTGAATGTGTCGATTCCCGGCCAGTCCGGCAGCGTCGGCGTGTGGTAGTTGCCGGTCGCGATGACGGCGGCCGCCGCGCTGAGCGACCCGTCGCCGGTCACCAGTTGCCATCCGTCGCGGTCACGGTCGATCCGAATCACGTTGACGCCGAACGCCAAACGGATCTTCTGCCGCCGCACGTAGTCGTCGAAGTAGTCGACCATATGGTCGCGGGTGGGCCAGCGTCCGTATTGCAGCGGGATCCGCTGCCCGGGCAGATGCGACCACCACCCGCAGGTGTTGAGCCGGAAACCGTCGTAGCGGTTGCGCCACGACGACGCGGGCGCATCGGCACGGTCGACGACGAGCGATTCGACACCACATTCATGGCGGAGTTGCCGCGCGATCGCGAGGCCACTGGGACCCGCACCGACGATGACGACGGGTTCGTCGTGCGCCATCTACGGCAGGTGTCTGGTGGTCAGCAGCCCCTTGGTGAGGTCGCGTTGGAACTGTTCGAGCAGTGACCGACGCCGCAGCGGCGGGCTGTCGGTGTGCGCTTCCTGGGCCACGCCACCGATGACGTCGGCGAGTGCGTCGACCGAGTTCCACTCGGGACGCCAGCCGAGTTCGGCCTCGGCGCGCCCGCAGTCGAGCAACGGAACGCTGAACGCCATGTCCAGCCAGCCGCGGTCGATCGGCTGGAGCCGCGCGCGCCAGCTGAGGTCGACCAGCGCGCCGAGCATCCCCGACGGCACGTGCACCGGTTTGGCCTTCAGCACCTCGGCGACCTGATCGCGGCCCACCGGCGGCTCGGATGCCAGGTTGAACGGTCCGCTCGCGCCGCGTTCGACCACCCTGGCCAACGCGTCGGCGACATCGTCGGCGTGGATCAGCGGAATACACAGGCGTCGGTCGAGCGGCAGCAGCGGCAACAGCGGTACCGCGAGCATCGGCACGTATCCGGGCAGCGCGTAGCGCATCAGCCCGCTTGCCGCGGCACGCTGCACGATGAAGCCGGGACGCATCCGCGCGATGGGAACGCCCGCCTCCCCGTGTTCGCGTTCGTAATCGTCAAGCAGCGCTTCGGCGCTCGACTTGTCGCGGCTGTACGGCGAGGTGCGGATTCCGGTGGTGGGCCACGACTCGTCGACGTACTGGCCGTACCGCCCGGGCGCGTAGGTGCCGACCGACGACTGGTGCACCAGGCGCCCCACCCGCGCGTCGTGCGCGGCCTCCAGTACGGCCGTCGTGCCGCCAACGCCGATGCGGTTGAGGTACTCGGTGTTTCGCGTCGGTTGGAAACCCCACGCGAGGTGGACGACGGCATCCGCGCCCTCGAAGATTCCCCGCAGTTGGGTGCCCGCGTCGGGATCGGCGAGGTCGAGCCCGTGCCAGCGGGCCCGCCCGTAGACGCCTGTCGGCTCCGGCGGGCGTCGCACGACGCCGACGATCTCGTGTGCGGTGTCGCTTTCGGTCAGCCGCCGCAGCAGTGCGGTGCCGACGTTGCCCGAAGCTCCGGTGATGACGATGCGCATGAAACAAGACTTCCCGCATCGCGCCCGATCAACACGGGTCAGACGGCAGCGGCGGTCTCACCCTCGAGTTGGCGAGCCCGGACGTCGTTGAGGAACCGGCCCACCTCGACCGCGAGCCGCCGCGCATGCGACGAGTCGACGAGATCGAATGCATGGCCCGCACGTCGAACCTCGCTGTACACCACCGGATTTCGCGACACACCGCGCAGCTCGTCGGCGAACACGCGAGCCTCCCCGACGGGGATGATGGTGTCCTGCTCGCCGTGGATGAGGAAGAACGGCGGCGCATCCGCGTGGATGCGGGCCAGCGGCGACGCGGCTTCGAAGATCTCCGGATGCCGGGACTGCTTGCGCCCGACCACGACTCGCTCCAGGAAGTTCTGGAAGTTCTTGCGGGTGGGGGTCGACCGGTCCTGCCAGTCGTAGCGCCCGTAGATTCCGACGACCGCGTCGACGGTGGTGTCGGCGTCCTCGGTGAGTTCACCGCGGAACGCCGGGTCGCCGGGCGTGAGGCCCGCGAGAGAGGCCAGGTGTCCGCCCGCGGAGCAGCCGGCGACCGCGACGAAGTTCCGGTCACCGCCGTACTTGTCGACGTTGGCGCGCGCCCATGCGATCGCCGCGTTCACGTCGGCGATGTGGCGAGGCCAGCGGTTCACCGGGGAGACCCGGTAGTCCATCGTCAGGCACACCCAGCCCTGCTTGACCAGGTGGTGCAGCATCGTGTGGCCCTGCATCACGCGCGACCCCTGCACCCAGGCGCCGCCGGGGACGAACAGCAGCACGGGCGCATCGGGCGGCAGGTCGGGGCGTCGCCACACGTCGAGCAGCTGCGACGGGTGGTCGCCGTAGCGCACCGAGCTGCGGTACAGGCAGCGCTGACGCTGGGCGCGGAAGCGTAGATACGGAGGCACCCGGCTGCCGCGATAGGACGCGACGTCCTCGGGCATATCGGCGGGCGCGGCCTCGGTCGGGTCGGCGCCGAGGCGGCGCGTGACCATGCCCCGCAGCGCTGCGGGTGCGTAGTGGTGGCCGTACATCGCCATCGCGGTCAGGCCGGCGAACGGTTCCAAGTGCTTGCCGACGACCGGGAGCGACGAATAGAACCGCGTCGACGCCATGACCAGGTCGAATGGGTGCAGGGAAGGGTGAAGAGCCATGATCAACCAGCCAACGCCAGGTCAGTGTCGCCGGCTCCGCTGCAGGTCATGCAGGCGGCCTCTTCGAGGCTGAAATGCCCGCACGTGGGGCAGATGAACTCGAGCATGCGTTACGCCTTTCGAGACTTGTGTCATGCCGACTTTCTGCAGCCCGCCTCAAATACCCCCGCGTCCTCGCCCCAAAACCCGCCGATACAGTTCTGTGGCGTCAGTACTGTGGCGTTCGTGAAATACCTAGACGTCGAGGGAGTGGGCCGGGTCAGCCGTATTGGCCTCGGGACCTGGCAGTTCGGTTCTCGGGAATGGGGCTACGGCGAGAGCTACGCCTCCGGACCCGCCCGTGAAATCGTGCAGCGTTCGCTGGCGCTCGGCGTCACGTTGTTCGACACCGCCGAGATCTACGGGTTCGGCAAGAGCGAGCGGATCCTCAGCGAGGCCCTGGGCGATCAGCGCTCGGAGGTGGCGGTGGCCAGCAAGGTCTTCCCCGTCGCGCCGTTCCCCGCGGTGGTCAAGCAGCGCGCGCACGCCAGCGCGCAGCGGCTGGGGCTGCAGAAGATCCCGCTGTATCAGGTCCACCAGCCGAACCCCGTGGTGCCCGATTCGGTGATCATGCCGGGGATGCGCGACCTGCTCGACGAGGGTGTGATCGGCGCCGCGGGGGTGTCGAACTATTCGCTGTCGCGGTGGCAGCGGGCCGACACGGCGCTCGGACGACCCGTGATCAGCAACCAGGTGCACTTCTCGCTGGCCCATCCGCAGGCGCTCGAACGTCTGGTGCCGTTCGCCGAACGGGAGAACCGGGTCGTGATCGCCTACAGTCCGCTCGCGCAGGGTTTGCTCGGCGGAAAGTACGGCCCCGACAACCGGCCCGGCGGCATACGTGCGACCAACCCGCTGTTCGGCACGGAGAACCTGCGCCGCGCCGAACCGCTGTTGCAGACGCTGCGCGACGTGGCGGCCGACGTTGGCGCCAAACCCGCGCAGGTGGCGCTCGCGTGGCTGATCCACCTGCCCAACGTCGTCGCGATCCCCGGCGCGTCGAGCGTCGAACAGCTCGAGTTCAACGTGGCCGCCGCCGACATCGAGTTGAGCGCCGAGGCGCAGGAGGCGTTGACCGCCGCGGCCCGCGCGTTCCGGCCCGTGGGCACCGCGCGCTTCCTGGCCGATACGGTGCGCGAAAGGCTCGGCGTCGGTTAGTCTTTCGCCTCCTCGAGCGTGATCATCGTGATGTCGGGTGGGGCGCCGACGCGCACCGGCGGACCCCAGAACCCGGCGCCGCGGGTCACGTACAGCTGGGTGTCGTCGACGCGCGAGAGCCCTGCGAGCGACGGCTGAGCGGCGCGGACGAGGTAGTGGAACGGCCACATCTGGCCGCCGTGGGTGTGGCCGGACAGTTGCAGGTCGACCCCTCGCGCAGCGGCCTCCTCGACCAGCACCGGCTGATGTGCGAGCAGGATCGTCGGTCCACCGGACGAGAGCCCGGACAGTGCCCGGTCGAAATCCGGCCCGTCCGAATGCCTTTCCCCGACAAGGTCGTTGACCCCCGCGAGGTTGAGCACCGCGGAGCCGCGACGGATCGGTGTGTTCTCGTTACGCAGCGGGTTGACGCCCCAGCGCGCCATCTCGCGTAACCACTCGGTCGTGTCGTCGACGAAGTACTCGTGGTTGCCCGTGACGAAAAACGCGCCGTCGGGGGCCGCGAGGTCTCGCAACGGCGCTGCGGCCGAACCGAGTTCGGCGACGGTGCCGTCCACCAGATCACCGACGATCGCGACGAGGTCGGGTTTCGCCTCGTTGATCATGCCGACGATCCGCTCGATGTGCGCCCGTCCCAACAGCGGCCCGAGGTGGATGTCCGACACCACCGCGATGCGGAACCCGCGAAACGCCGGATCGAGCGCCCGCAGCCGCACCGGCACCCGCAGCAGGTCGGGCGGCCCCAATGCGGTGGCCGTCCCGACTCCGACGAGGCCGACCGAGGCGGCCCCCGCGGCGACAGCGCTCGCACGGGCCAAGAACAAACGGCGGCTCAACGCATTCGGATCCTCGGGCTCCGGAGGCGGGGCCCGGCGGACCCACGGCCGCAGCAGCAGCCGCACCGGTTCGAGCACCAGCAGCGTCAGCAGGAGATAGGCGGCCACACCGAACCACAGGTACCCCGGCCAGGCGTACCACCCCGCGTCGGCCGGGCCGAACACACGCGGCAACAGCAGCGCCGCGATCAGGAGCGCGGCCAACCCGATGAGGACGGCGCTGAGCACCCGCCGCGTGCGACCCGGCCGGGTGGTGTCCTTGACCAGTCGCTTCCACAGGTAGACGTGCATCAGCGCGAGCACCGCGCCGAGGATGACGATGAACATGCGCACCCTTCAGGTGATTTCGGTGCACTACCGATCGATTAGCGACTGGTAGCGCACCGAAATCGCAGAGGTCCCCTACAGCGAGACCGTGCCGTAGTCGCCGACGTGCTCGACCAGCGTGCGGAGTTGATCGTCGGTCGTGCCGAACGTGTTGTCGATCGCCGTGAGCCGCGCCGCGTAGTGCCCGACGGGATACTCCGCCGTCATCCCGATACCGCCGTGCAGCTGGATCGCCTCCTGCGCGATGTGCCGGCCCGACCGCCCGATCTGGAACTTGGCCCGCGCGGCGATCACCGGGTCGAACCGGCCGTCGGCGATCGACATCGCCGCATAGAAGTTCATGCTGCGCGCGAGTTCGAGCGAGACGTACATGTCAGCGGCACGCTGCGTCAACGTCTGGAAGTTGCTCAGCGGAACGCCGAACTGCTTTCGGCTGGTGAGGTATTCGGTGGTCAGGCGCAGCGCCTCCTCCATCGCCCCGACCGCCTCTGCGCACAGCGCCGACTGGAATCGGATCACGGTGCGGGCGACGTGTTCGGTCGCGTCGCCGCCGTCGCCGAGCGGTTCGGCGGGGGTTGCGTCGAAGTCGAGTTGCGCACCGCCGCGGCCGTCGAAGGTGCGGTAAGACTGCCGGGTGGCGGCCGCGCCGTCGACGACGAACAGCCCCACGCCGCCGTCGGGCAGCACCGCGGTGACGATGACGGCGTCGGCGGTGTCGCCGGCCAGCACCGGGTTCTTTCGGCCGGTGATCGCCCAGCCGTCACCGTTCTTCTCGGCGCGCGTCGCGGGTACGGCCGACGGCAGACGTGTCCCGGGTTCGGCGTGGGCGAAGGCCAGCAGGGTCTCGCCGGTGGCCACGGCGTCGAGGATCTGCTTCTGCTGGTCGTTGCCGAGCTCGGCGATCAGGCCGCCGGGGATGATCGCGGCTTGGGCGACCGGTTCGGGCGCGAGCCGCCGGCCGATCTCGGTCAGCACGACCATCACCTCGATCTGGCCGGCCTCGTCGGGATCGAACCCGAGCCCGAGGATGCCGACCTCGGCGAGTTGGCCCCACACCTCTCGGCTCCAGCCGGGCTCGCCTTCGGTGCGCACACCCTCGCGGCGTGACAACACGTCACGGGTGACGTCGCGCAGTAGTTGCTGTTCCTCGGTCAGGTCGAAGTCCACGGCAGGCTCACAATCCCAAGATGGTCGAAGCGACGATGGTGCGTTGAACCTCGTTGGTACCGCCGTAGATCGACGTCTTCCGATAGTTCAGATAGCGGGGTGCGGCGTCCTGCGCCCAGGTGGGCACGTCGAGGTCGCCGGCGTCGAACGGCAGGGCCTCCGGCCCCGCCACCTCGACGAACAGCTCGGTGGCGGCCTGCTGCAGCTGGCTGCCGCGCAGCTTGAGGATCGACGACGCGGGGTTCGGCTTGCCGTCGGCTTCGGATCCGCTCACGCGCATCTGCGTGAGTTCCAAAGCGAGCAGCCCGGTTTCGATCTCGGCCACCCGGGCGGCGAACAGCGGATCCTCTAGCAGCGGCGTCCCGTTGACCTCAAGCTTCGCGGCGTATTCCTTGACCTGCGCCATCCACAGCTTCGTCAGCCCGATGCGGGCGATGCCGGTGCGCTCGTTGCCGAGCAGGAACTTGGCGTACGTCCAGCCCTGGTTCTCCTCGCCGACAAGCTGATCGGCCGGGATCCGGACGTCTTCGAAGAAGACCTCGTTGACCTCGTAGCTGCCGTCGATCAGCTCGATTGGTCGCAGCGTGATCCCCGGCGTCGACATCTCGGCCAGCAGGAACGAGATACCGGCCTGCCGTTTCGGCGCGGTCGGGTCGGTGCGCGCCAACAGGAAGATCCAGTCGGCGTACTGACCGAGCGTCGTCCACGTCTTCTGCCCGTTGACGACGTAGGTGTCGCCGTCGCGCACGGCGGTGGTCCGCAAGGACGCGAGGTCCGAACCGGCCTCCGGCTCAGAGAAGCCCTGACACCACCAGATGTCGATGTTGGCCGTCGGCGGCAGGAAGCGTTCCTTCATCGCCTGCGAACCGAACTGCGCGATCACCGGGCCGACCATCTTGGTGTTGAACGCCAAGGGTTCGGGGACGCCGGCCAACTGCATCTCGTCGAGCCAGATCTGGCGCTGCAGCGGCGACCACTCCTTGCCGCCCCACTCGACCGGCCAGTTCGGCACGGCCAGCCCGTTCGCGTTGAGGATGCGCTGGCTGGTGACCATGTCCTCGGGGAACTTCGTATGGCCGGTCTTGCCACGCTCGCGGATGTCTTCGGGAATCTCGGAGGTGTAGAAGCGCCGCAACTCCTCGCGGAATGCGGCGTCCTCGTCACTCAGCGCCAATTTCACGGTCTACCCCGTTCTGTCATGCGGTCGCTCGCGGAGTACCCGCGTTCGTCATGTCCATGTAGGTACATATGAATTGTGCTCGCTTCACTTCCAGGCGAAGACGGGTTGTTCGAGTTCGTCGACCGGATCGTGTCTGCCCTCCAGTCCGAGCCAGCGCAGTTGCAGCAGCACCGCACCCGTCGGCGCGTGGATCAGGTCGTTGCCCAGCGGGACCTGCACGACGGGTCGCGGGCTCTCCGGGATCTCGATGAACCGCGGCGAGTCGGGGCGCTGGAGTTGGTGTAGGCCCACCCGGTACACCGCGACGACCTCATCGGGCGCCGGGCGCGGATCCAGCCGCCCACCACCCCAGATGACGACGGGCGTGATGACGTATCCCGAGCGGGTCGGATAGTCGTCCAGCAGGCCCAGCACCGTCGAGTCGGGCAACCGGAGGCCGACCTCCTCGTCGAGCTCGCGCAGGGCGGCGTCGACCACGGTCTCACCCGGATCGAGCCGGCCACCGGGCAACGCCCACTGTGCGGCGTGCGACGTCAGCCGCGACGCCCTGCGGCACAGAAGGAAGGCCGCGCCGCCGGAGACGTCGACCATGCGCCCGTCGAGGCCGGCGTCGGGCATGCCCCGCCCGTCGTTCCAACCCTCGACGTCGACCGGATCCATCCGGTCCTCGCCGACCTCCGAGTCCACCAGCACCACGGCGACCGCCGCGTGCCGCTTGGTCGGGTCGGTGACGACGCGCCGTTCGTGTCGCGACAGGTTCGATCCGATCCGCTCGCGCAGCGACTCGTCGTAGGAGATCGTCACCGCTCGACCATAGTTTCGCGGTGTTTCGCCGACACCGTCCGGGGCAACTCCCTGGGGACCACAGCCCAAAGAAGGGATCGACATGGCACTCGACGATGACGACATCACCACCTCGGGCGCAGGCGGAGAGGGCCCCGCTGACGGCGGCTCCAACCCCGAAGGACACGACGGCGGCGCCGACGGCACGGCCGGCGGCGAGGGCCCCGCTGACGGCGGCAGCAACCCCGAGGGTCACGACGGCGGCGCCGACGGCACGGCCGGCGGTGAAGGCCCCGCTGACGGCGGCAGCAACCCCGAGGGTCACGACGGGGGCGCCGACGGGACGGCCTGACACCCGCTCGCTGACGACATCCCCATGCTGACGGCACCGATGCTTCGGCGCTGCGTGGCGGTCGACGCCCGACGATTCGCCGACGAGTACTGGGGCCGCCGACCGCTGCTCACGCGGGCGGATGCGTTGCCCCGTGACTTCGGCGATCTACTCTCGCCCGACACGGTCGACGAACTGATCGCCGAGCGCGGGGTACGCGCTCCGTTCATCCGGCTGGCCAAGGAGGGCGGCGTCCTGCCCAGGGACTGCTACCTCGGGCCCGCCGGCTTCGGCGCGGAGATCCCGGACCAGATCGACTCCGCCAAGCTGCTGACCCAATTCGCCTCGGGCGCAACGATTGTGCTGCAGGGTCTGCACCGGCTGTGGCCGCCGGTCATCGACTTCGTCCGCTGGGCGGTCGACGAGCTGGGACATCCCGTGCAGGCCAACGCCTACGTCACCCCGCCGATCAACCGGGGCTTCGATCCGCACTACGACGTGCACGACGTGTTCGTCCTGCAGGTGTCCGGGCAGAAGCGCTGGATCGTGCACGAGCCGGTGTACGAACATCCGCTGCCGTCGCAGCCGTGGACGGAGCACCGCGCCGAGATCGAGAAGCGGGTGGCCGACGACGCCCCGGTCATCGACACGGTGCTGGGCGAGGGCGATGTTCTGTATCTGCCACGCGGGTGGGTGCATTCGGCGCAGGCACTGCAGACGACGTCGATCCACCTCACGATCGGCGTCTCCCCCGTGACGGCGGTTGACGTCGCGCGTGCCGTCGTCGACCAGCTGACGAACGACGCGGTGTTCCGCGCGTCTCTGCCCATGGGTGCCGCCGATGCGGATGAGACGATGGCGACGGTGACGAAGGTGATGGCGGAGATGGTCGGGTCGCTGCGCGACGACGCGGCGACCTTCAGCGCGGGCGCCGCCGCGAACCTGTCCCGACATCACGCTGATCGGACGCGGCCGGTGGCGGTGCGCCCGCTGGCTTCCCTGGCCGCCGCCGAGCGGGCCGGGGATGTCCTCGTCGAGTGGCGGCACGGGCTGAGCGCGACCATCGACCAATCGGGCGAGCGCGTCGTGCTGCGCCTGCCGGACCGGACCATCACCTTCCCGCAGATCTGCGGCGACGCGATCCGCAGCGTGTATCGGGGTGGCGTCGTGGATGCGGCGAGCATGCCCGGCCTCGACACCGCCGATGCCACCGTCTTGATCCGGCGGCTGCTGCGGGAGGGCGTGCTCGTTCCGGTGCACCGGAACCTTCCGGCAGACGCCGGATGACGGCCGCGAAGAGAATTCCGTGCAGCGATCAATCGCTGGCCCGTGACGACCCGATGTACGGCACCGCGTCGGCGGGGTCGCGGTGGCTGCTGCTCGAGCTCAGCGGCGCCTGGGGTCCCTCGGTGTTTCTGCAATCCCCCGGCTGCATCGACCCCGAGCTCGGCCGCGCGATCGTGCGCCGGGTCGAGAAGGCGGGCATGCGCATCGCGGCGATACGCAAACACGGTCGCCGGCCCGAGATCCCGCGGTGGCGCTGGTACATCGCACACTGCGACGTCGGCGCCGAGGCCCTTCACCACGGGGAGGTCGACGACCCCCGTGACTTTCTCGAGCTCGCGCTCGACGGCAGCGACGGAAGCCCGACGACCGATCCGGTGATCGCGATCTGCTCCCACGGCAAACACGACCAGTGCTGCGCGGTGCGGGGCCGCAGCGCGTGCCGGGCGATCGCGGCGGAATACCCCGAATCCACCTGGGAGTGCTCGCATCTCGGCGGCGACCGCTTCGCGGCCACCATGCTGATCCTGCCCGAGGGCCTGTGCTACGGCAGGGTCGACTCCGCCGACGCCGCGGGGCTGGTGCGACGCTACCTCGACGGTCGGCTGGACAACCGGTTTCTGCGTGGACGCACGTCACTTCCCCACGCCGTTCAGGCCGCACAGTACTTCGTGCGCGAGCGCACCGGCGACGACCGCATCGACGCGCTGCACCCGCTGCATGTCGAGCGCGGTGAACACCTGATCAAGGTCCTGCTCGACGGCGACGACGGACCCATCGAGGTGATCCTGCACGAGGAGTTGTCCGCACCCCTTCTCTCGCAATGCCATGCGCAGGTTCCGGGTCAGGTTCGCGTGTTCACACTCGGGTCCTTGACCCTGGCCGGCGGGTGAGCGTCAGCCTTCGCCACGCACCGCAGGCAGCACCAGCGTGTTGATGACCTCGCGGACGAACGCCGTGTCGACGCGTTGTCCGTTCACCACACGCATCAGGCTCATCGCGGTGGCCACGTCTGCCACCATCGTCCAGTCGCGATCCGCGATCTCACCGCGGTCGACGGCCCTTCGCAGGATCGTCGCCATTTTCTGGCGGCCCCGCAGCAACATCAAATCGTCGAGCGCCAAGGCCAATTCGCGGTCGTGAACGGCCTCGAGCGCGACCCGCAGGATCAGGTCGTAGGTGACCATCGCGTCCTCGTTGCGCTCCGCGCGCTCCACCAGCGCTTCCATATCGCCGTGCAGGCTGCCGGTGTCCGGGGGTTCATCGGTGAGCAGGTCGGGCCGCCAGTAGACCAACGCGTCGGTGATCAACGCGGCCTTCGACGACCACCGGCGGTAAATCGCCGCCTTGCCCACCCCGGCCCGCGCGGCAATGTCGTTCATGTTGGTGGCCTCGTAGCCGTGCTCCCGCAACGCGGCCAGCGCCGCGTCGAGGATCGCGGGGTCCCTCGACCGATCCAACCGGCCCTCAGTGCGCTGGCGTAGCTTCGGCTCCGACGCGGACATCACCGACCAACCTAGACGTCACGGCGCCGACGGTTGCGGGATCGGCGCGGTGTCCGCCGGATCCGACCTTCTGCGCCGGGTCCTGTCAACGATCTGGAACGTGTTCAGTGGCCACCAGAACCACCGGCCGAGGGCCGCCGCGATCGATGGGGTCATGAAGGAGCGCACGATCAGCGTGTCGACGACCAGCCCGATGCCGATGGTCGTACCGAGCTGGCCGACCACCCGTAGATCGCTGACGATCATCGACATCATCGTGAAAGCGAACACCAGTCCAGCCGCGGTGACCACCCGGCCGGTCGCGCCCATGCCGCGGATGATGCCGGTATTCAGCCCGGCGTGGATCTCCTCCTTGAGACGCGATACCAGAAGCAGGTTGTAATCCGAGCCGACCGCCAACAGGATCACCATCGACAGCGGAATCACGATCCACTGCACACCCAGGCCCAGAATGTCCTGCCACAGCAGCACCGACAGGCCGCAAGCGGTGCCCAGCGAGGCGGCCACAGTGCCGACGATCACCAGCGCAGCCACGACGCTGCGGGTGATCAGCAGCATGATCGCGAAGATCAGGATCATCGATGCCAGGACCGCGATCATCAGGTCGCTGACGACGCCATCCTGCATATCGGAGTACAGCGATGCGGTACCGGCCAGCGAGACTTTCGCGTTGGCGAGCGGAGTGCCCTTCACGGCGTCGGCGACAACACCCCTGAGGTCCCGAACGTGTGAGATGCCCTCGACTGACGCGGGATCGCCCTGATGGGTGATGATGAACCGGACCGCCTTGCCGTCCGGCGACAGGAACATCTTGAGTCCACGCTCGAAGTCCGGATTTTGGAACACATCCGGCGGTAGGTAGAAGAAATCGTCGTTCTTGGCCTGATCGAAGAACAGACCGATCTCCGTCGCGCCTCGCGCCAACTCCTGTTGCTGGGCCTGCATTCCCGCCATGGTGCTGTGGGTGGAAAGCATGAAGTCACGCATCGTCTTCATGGAACCGATGGTGTTCTCCAACAGGGGCAACATTTGCGGCAGCAGTTCATCGAGGCGGTCGAGATCGACTGTCAGGCTGGTGATCTGATCTGACAGAGTGTCGATCCCGTCGAGCGAATCGAAGATCGAGCGCAGCGACCAGCAGATCGGGATGTCGAAGCAGTGCGGCTCCCAATAGAAGTAATTCCGCAGCGGCCGGAAGAAGTCATCGAAGTCGGCGAGGCTGTCGCGCAGTTCGTTGGTGGTCTCCACCATCTCATGGGTCTTGCCAACCATGCTGTGCGTGGTTTCGGTCATCTCCTTCGTGACCGTGTACATGCGTTCCATGTTCGCGACGGTCCTGCTCAATTCGTCTGCCTGCTCGAGCATCTGAGCCGAGTTGTCGTTGTTGAACTTCGCTGACTGCAGCGTGCCGGCATTCTGCGCACCGAGCAGGAACGGAATGGAACTGTGCTCGATGGGCGAGCCCAACGGGCGGGTGATGGTCTGCACTCGGTCGATGCCACGCATGTGGACCACATACTTGGCGACGCGGTCGATGACCAGCATGTCCGCGGAGTTTCGCAGGTCGTGGTCGGCCTCGAGCATCAACAGCTCGGGGTTCATCCGGGCCTGGGAGAAGTGTCGGTCGGCAACGCCCATGGCGATGTTGGCGGGCATGTCCTCGGGGGTGAAGTTCTGGTCGTTGTACTGCGGCACATAGGTCAGCAGGCTCACGAAGCCGATGACCGCGATCAGGCTGGTCAGGAAGATGATCGGGACCGGCCAGCGGACGACGGCAGTGCCGACCTTGCGCCATCCCCTTTGCGAAAGCTCACGCTTGGGATCGAGTAGGCCGAACTTCGATGCGACGGTCAGGACCGCCGGCGCGAGCGTCAGCGCCGCCACGATGATCACCAGGACCGCGATCGCACAGGGCAGGGCCATGGTCTGGAAGTACGGCAGCGTGGTCATGGTGAGGCACATGCAGGCGCCCGCGATGGTCAGGCCGGACCCCAGGATCACATGGGACACACCGTGATAGGCAATGTAGAACGCGTCCTCGCGGCTTCGTCCCCTGGATCGTTCCTCGTGATATCGACCCAGCAGGAAGATTACGTAGTCGGTGCCGGCGGCCAACGAGAGCATCGTGACCATGCTCACCGCGTAAGGCGTGAGGCCGATGATGTTCAGATAGCCCGCCAGAGCGGTAACGCCCTGAGCGGAGAAGAGTTCCAGGCCGATGACCACCATCGAGATGACCACCGTGACGACAGATCGGTAGATCAGGAGCAGCATCACGATGATGACCGCCACCGATACCAACTCCATTGTCGCCATGCTCTGATGACCCGCGACGCTGGTGTCGGCGTTGAGGACCGTGTTACCGGCGACATGTGCCTTGATGCCCGGCGGCGCGGGCACCGAAGCAACGAGATCTCGGACGGCGGCCACCGATTCGTGACTGGCGGTGGTGCCCTGGGACCCGTTGAGGAAGATCTGCACGTACGCGGACTTACCGTCCACACTCTGCGAGCCGGCCGCGGTCAGCGGATCACTCCAGAAGTCTTGAACGTTCTGGACGTGCTCGTGATCGGCCTCCAGCCTGGCGACGATCTCGTCATAGAACTTGTGCGCTGCATCGCCCAGGGGCTCATCGCCTTCCAGCACGACCATCGCTGAGGAGTCCGAATCGTACTGCTGAAACACCTTGCCGATATTCAGCATCGACTGATACGACGGCGCATTCGTGGGGCTGATGGGCACCGAGCGGGTCGCGGCGACGTCATCCAGGGAGGGAACGAACATCCCCAGCGCAACGGCCACGAGCGCCCAGAACACGATGATCGGCACCGAGAAGATCCGGATCATTCGTGCCAGGATCGGCCGCCGGGGCTCCGTGTGCGCGTTGGTCATCGGATCGCTCCTCGGCGCGCCTCGTACCTGGAAGCGCCTCGCCGACTCGTGGCGCTCATACAGATTTCACCAAGCAGTAGATGAACGGTTTCACCGTGTCCGTGCTCGCCCGTTCGTCGCGGATTTCACCGTCGACGGTCACCCGGCAGCCGAGATCGCTGACGTCGCGTTCGCCTTGGGCGATGATGTTCGCAGACATCGACGGCAACGTCGTCACGATTGTGAACGACCATGGTAGCGGTGTGTTTTCGATGAGATGTGGCTGCCCGTTCTCATCGAGATAGTTGAGGTTGGCGGTCCCTCCCGACCCGGTGACCTCGTAAGTGATGTGTTTCGGATTGAAGTTCGAGGTTATCGCCGAGGTTTCCGCGGGGTTCGGGATGTGCGCACCGGCGGACGCGCGGATCCGCAGAATGGCATAGGCGCCCACCGCAACCACCACGAACAACAGCAGCGGTATCCAGAACTTCTTGAAGACCCGGAACACCTGACCCTCCTGACCCGACCGTTCCGGCACGGTGAACGGAACCCGAGTTCCGTCCACGTGCTGGCGAGAACTGTACCGCACCGCGGCCGACCGATCTCTGGGCGATCCCGACCGCGCGCGACGGGATGCGGGATCTCGACGTTTCGGTATTAGTGGTTTGGGGGTACACGGGCGCGGTCCGCTGGAGTCAACGGCGCCGACCGCGGTAAGAACTAGTTGACAGGCGGTCGAAAATGAAGTTGCTTAACTTGTTCCCTGCAGTTGCTCCAATTGCGTTGGCATTGGCGGGTTCTCCCATCGTTGCAGCACCCGCGTCCGCCGCGCCGTGTCCCGACGTCCAGGTGGTGTTTGCCCGCGGTACGTTCGAGGCACCCGGCGTCGGCGCCACCGGTCAAGGGTTCGTGGACGCGTTGCGCGCGAAGGAGCCGGACCGGTCGATCGACGTCTACGCGGTGAATTACCCTGCCTCGCTTGACTTTGCCACCGCTGCCGACGGTGTCATCGACGCGAGCAACAAGGTCACCTCGACCGCGGCCAACTGCCCGGACACGAGAATCGTGCTGGGCGGGTACTCGCAGGGGGCGGCGGTCACCGCGTACATCACCGAGGACGAGATCCCCGAGGGTTACACGCCCCCGCCGGGGATGACCGGCCCAATGCCGGCGTCGGTCGCCGACAACGTCGCCGCGGTCGCGCTGTTCGGCAAGCCGTCCAGCGGCTTCCTGCAGATGATCTACACCGGAGCGCCGCCGATCACCGTCGGGTCCCGTTATGCCGGAAAGACTCTGGACCTCTGCATCCCGGCGGATCCGGTTTGCTCACCGTCGGGCAGCGACAACGCCGCACACGGCGGCTACCTGGTCAATGGGATGACCGACCAGGCGGCGCAGTACGTTGCCGACAGGTTGCCGCGCGGCGGGTCGTCCGGCGGCACCCAGTAGACGTTCAGGCGGTGGCCCTGCCGAAATAGAGTTCCTGGGTCGCGAGGCACACCAGCTGTCCGGCCCGGTTGTACATCGTCGACGTGGTGAGCCCGCGCCCGGCGATACCGCTCGGTGAAAACTGGTCGGACAGCACCCAATCCGACAGATCGACCGGGCGGTGGAACCACAGCGCGTGGTCGATCAGCGCGTTGAAGGTGCCGAGCTGGGTGGCGCCGCGCATGGCGAGCGCGGTTTCGACCATGGTGGTTCCGGACAGGTAGGCCAGCAGGCAGCTGTGCAGGACCTCGTCGTCGCCGACGGGTTCACTCGGCCGCCACCACATGCGCAGCCGCGGTGACGGCTCGCCGGCCTCGAGCGCCAACCGCGGAGGCGCGTCGACGTAACGCAGGTCGAACGGTTGCGGGCGGACCCAGAAACCGTCGTGCTCACCGGCGAATTCGGCCAGTTGTTCCTGCACCGGCGGCAGCGAATCCGGTTGGGGTAGATCGGGAATCGTCTGCTGGTAGTCGAGCGACTCGACCGGCGCGCTCAGCGACACCAGCGCCTCGAGCAGGATCTGGTCGTCCTGGCGGGCCGTCACCTGGCGGGTCGACAGCGTTCCGCCGTCGCGGGCCACGTCGACGTGGAGGTCCACCGGATAACGGGCGTCGCCCGCGCGGACGTAGTAGACGTGCGCGCTGTGCGGCGTGCGGCCCGGGGCCGTCCTGCTCGCGGCCATCAGGGCCTGGCCGGCGATGTGGCCGCCGACGATGTGGTGCGCGGGGTTGTCGAGTTGCGTCGCGACGAAGTGCCGGTCGCCCCGTCGGTCCACTTCGAGCGTGGCGATGATGTCGGCGAGGGTCGGGGCACGGTAAGTCACCTCGGCATCATGCCAGTGCGATTTGTGTGCGCTTCGTTGCGCTCAGCGCAACAAACTGCACACAAATCACAGTTCGGCGAGGATCACCGCCACGAACTCGTCGACGTCGGCCTCGGTGGTGTCCCACGCCGTCATCCACCGCACCTCGCCGCGCGACCGGTCCCAGTCGTAGAACCGGACCCGCTGCCGGATGCGGTCGGCCGCGTCGACCGGCATGGTCGCGAAGATCGCGTTCGCCGGGCTGTCCTGGGTGAAGGCAAGCCCGGTCAACCGTCCCGCGGCCATGTGCGCCTCCAAGGCGGAGCGCAGTCGTGCGGTCATCGCGTTCGCGTGCGCGGCGCTGCGCAGCCCGAGGTCGTCTTCGAACAGCGTCAGCAGTTGCGCTGATGCGAAGCGCATCTTGCTGGCCAGCTGCATGGTCAGCTTCCGCAGATATGTCAGGCCGCTCGCGCGGCCCGCGTCGAGCACGACCACCGCCTCGGCGCCGAGCAGCCCGTTCTTCGTGCCGCCCAGGCTGAGGATGTCGACGCCCGCGTCCGCGGTGATCTCCCGGAACGGCACGCCGAGCGCCGCGGCCGCGTTCCACAGCCGCGAACCGTCCATGTGCACCGCCATCCCGTTGGCGTGGGCGAAGTCGGCGACTGCGCGCACCTCGGCCGGCGTGTACACGGTGCCCATCTCGGTCGTCTGGGTGATGCTCACGGCCAGCGGCTGCGCGCGGTGCTCGTCGCCCCATCCCCAGGCCTCGCGTGCGACGAGTTCGGGTGTCAGCTTGCCGTCCGGGGCGGGCACGGTGAGCAGCTTGAGCCCGGTCATGCGCTCGGGTGCGCCCGCCTCATCGGTGTGGATGTGGGCGGTGGAGGCCGTCACGACGGCGCCCCAGCGCGGCAGAACACTGGTCAGCCCAACGACATTCGCACCGGTGCCGTTGAAGACGGGATACACCTCGGCGGCCTCGCCGAAGTGTTCGCCGATCACCCGCTGCAGGCGTGCGGTGTAGGCGTCCTGTCCGTACGCGGGTTGGTGGCCTCCGTTCGCGGCGGCGAGCGCGGCGAGCACTTCCGGATGCACCCCGGCGTAGTTGTCGCTGGCGAAGCCTCGCCATTCACGGTCATGCAGGGTCGCGACACTCACGCGCTCATCCTTTCACCGGTGACGATCCGCGATTTCCGCACAGAAATATGTATGTGCTATGCATACTTAGTGGCACCGTCACGATACGACCAACTCGACGAACTGCTGACCCGTATCGCGGTCGCGCGGCAGCGGCCGGGCTGGCGTGACCGCATTCTCGCCGGCGCGGGCCCGGTGACCAGCGCTTCGACACTACGAGTCCTGCGCGCGGTCGAGCAGTGCCAACAGCATTCGGGCGGGGCCTCCATCCGCGACGTCGCCGACTTCCTGGCCGTCGACCATTCGACCGCGAGCCGGTCGGTGGCCGCCGTCGTCGCCGCCGGCCTGGTGACCAAGACCTTCGCCGCCGACGATCAGCGGCGCTGCACGCTGGTGCTCACCGAGGCCGGGCGGCAGGCGTCGCAGACGGTGACCGACCGGCGCCGCGAGCTGGTCGCCGAGATGATCGCCGACTGGCCCGACACCAAGGTCGACACCCTCGTCGACCTCCTCGACCGGCTGACCGAACGATTCGAACGGGCGGCCGCCCGATGACCGCCGAAGCCACCGCCCCGCCCCAGGCCCGCGGCGCGCTCGGGTTGATCTTCGACCCGGTCTTCGGCGCGTTGTTCTGGGGCAAGATCTTCTCGGTCGTAGCGGTGTGGACGCACGGCATCGTCGCCGCGATCGTGATGTTCGACGCGACGCGATCCGCACTGATGGTCGGGCTGGTCGGCGTCGTGCAGTTCGCGCCGCAGTTGATCCTCAGCCCGACGAGCGGCAAGTGGGCCGACACCGGCAACCCGGCCCGCCAGATCCTGCTCGGTCGCGTGCTGTGCGTGGCGGGTTCCGGATTCACCGCGGTCTGGCTGCTCGCCGAACCCGCGCAGCAAGACATCTCGTCCGCCGTTCCCGTGCTCCTCGGCACGCTGCTCGTCGGGTTCGGCTTCGTGGTGGGCGGACCCGCGATGCAGTCGATCGTGCCGAACCTCATCCGCGACGGTGAACTGTCGACGGCCATGGCGCTCAACAGCTTTCCGATGACGATCGGGCGCATCATCGGCCCCGCCGCGGGCGCCTACATCGCTGCGCACGTGGGCGCCGGGGCCGCGTTCGGCGTCAGCGCCGCGCTGCACCTTGTCTTCGCCTTCTTCCTGCTCGCCGTGCGGTTCCCCGCGCCGCCGACACGACATGCCGACACGGATTACCGCGTGCGCGTCGCGATCAAGTACGTCTGGCGGGATCGGCCCCTGTTCCTGGCCCTGCTGGCGGTGACGACCGTCGGGCTGGCATCGGATTCCTCGATCACCCTGACCCCCTCGCTGGCCCACGAACTCGGCGGCGGTGCCAGCCTCGTCGGAACCCTCTCCGCCGTCTTCGGCGTCGGCGCGGCCGTCGGCATGGCGGCGCTCGCCTTGCTGCGCGGCCGCATCGCGTCGCAGAACGTATCGGCGATCGGACTGGCCGGGCTGGGGTTCGGGTGCGCGGTGCTCGCCGCCGCGCCGGCGCCAGCGGTGGCGATCGTCGGATTCGTCCTCGCCGGCCTCGGCTTCGGCTGGGCGATGACCGGGCTCGGCACCGTCGTGCAGGAACGGGCACCCGAACCGCTGCGTGGCCGGATCATGGCGCTCTGGCTGGTCGGCTTCCTCGGGTCACGCCCCATCGCCGCGGCCCTGCTCGGCGGCACGGCCGACGTGTTCAACGTGCAGGCAGCCTTCGCGGTGGCGATGGTGTTCTGCGCGACGGCCGCGCTGTGGTGCCGACCGGCCAAGCTCACAGGACCGTTACCGGCGCACGTCTAACCGACTGACAGTCAGGCGCTTTCGGCGGCCTTACGCGCGCGCTCGGTCATCGAGGCGACCACTCCCCCGTCGTTGAGGATGTCGGTGCCCGTGAGGTACGCAGCCTTCGGACTGGCACAGAACGCGAACAGCTCGGCCATCTCCTCGGGTGTGCCCCATCGCGGAACGGCGGCGTCGGCGACCATCGCGCCGGCGCCGGCCTGCTCCTCCAGCCTGCCCATCTCGGTGTCGACGGATCCCGGCGAGACCGACACGATGCGCAGGCCCTTGGTGTTGAACCGTTCGGCCTGCGAGGAGCTGTACCACCTGACGAAGCTCTTGCTCACCGCGTAGGCGATGCCCGAACGCGCCTCCGGCCCCGCGATGTCGCATGCGGCCAGCATGTGCCGCATGAACGCGTCCTGGTCGGTGAGCGCTTGCGGGAATTGGCTTGTCGGGAGCAACTCGTCGGGCAGCAGGTGGGCGGCCATCGATGCGACATTCACGATCGCCGCGCCCTCGGCCGCTGCGTTGAAGAACGCCTCGTTGACGTTGAGCGTGCCGATCGCATTGGTACGCATGATGTATTCGGCGTCGCCCATGCTGGGGCTCACGCCCGCGGTGTGGATGACCGACGCGATCGTTCCGAGGCCGGACGCGGTCTCGAAGAGCCCGTCGACCGCCGCACGCTCGGTGACATCACCGTGCACGACGGTGGGTGTGATACCCGCCTCGGCCAGCGCGGCGGCCGCGGTGTCGAGCCGGTCCTTCCTGACGTCGCACAGGACAAGGGCGTGGTCACGTCCGACGATGCGGGCCGTCGCCTGACCCATGCCACCCGCACCACCCGTGATGATCGACACTCGGCTCATACGGCGACGGTATACCGAAAGCGCGACGGGATGGCCGACGGGTGCGCGCCTCTAGACGCCGACCGCGCGCTCCAGGTCCTTGAGTGACGTCTCGAGGTGGCCGAGCAGGCGCTGCAGCGACGGCACGCTGCGGCGGTCGCCGACCAATCCGAAGTCCAGGTTGTCGGCGTTGTTGGCCAACGTGATGTTGAGCGCCTGCCCGTCGAGCGGAATCGAGAACGGGTAGTTGCCGTCGAGTCGGGCGCCGTTCCAGTACATCGGCTGCCGCGCGCCCGGCACGTTCGAGATCACGATGTTGAACGGCGGGGGCGCGGTGGCGACGAAGCCCGGCAGCAGTCCGAGCGCCAGCCCACCGACCAGCAACGCCGAGACCGCCAACTGCTGCACGCGCGGCAGTTCCGCGTACACCTTCTTGTTGTCGCGCATCGACTTCGCGATCGCCTCCAGCCGCTGCATCGGATCCTCGAGGTCGGTGGCGAGGTTGCACAGGATGGCGCCGACCAGGTTCCCGCCGTTGTCCGCGTCCTTCTCGGTGCGCAGGTTCACCGGGACCATCGCGACCAGCGGCGTGTCCGGCAGCGCGTTCTCCTCCGCCAGGTACTCCCGCAACGCCCCCGCGCACATCGCCAGCACGACGTCGTTGACGGTCACTCCCGCAGCGCTTTTCACCTTCTGGATGCGCTCAAGCGCCCACGACTGCGCGGCGACCCGCCGGGCCCCGCCGATGCGCACGTTGAGCATCGTCTTCGGCGCGCGGAACGGAAGGGTGAGTTCCTGTTCGAGCAGCGCGGCACGGGCCAGCGACAGCGTGGTCGGCGCGATACCGGCGACGGAGCCCGCGGCCTCGGTCACCGTGCGCAGCAGTGACGGGCGGTCTTTCGGGCCCGACCTGCGGCGCGGCTGCAGGCTCCATGGCGCCTCGATCGAGGTGTCGCCGGGATCGGTGGAGAGCGTCCGCTGCACCAGCTTCATCGCCGAGACCCCGTCGATCAGCGAATGGTGGAACTTCGTGTAGACCGCGAATCGTCCGTCGTCGAGGCCTTCGATCAGGTGCGCCTCCCACAACGGACGGTGTCGGTCGAGCAGCGTGCCGTGCAGCCTCGACACCAGTTCCAGGAGTTCACGCACGCGGCCCGGCGCGGGTAGGGCCGACCGACGCAGGTGATATTCGAGGTCGACCTCTTTGTCCGACGACCACACCAGGTTGGTGACCCCACCGAAGAACGCCGGGTGCTTCCGGAACGTCGGCTGCACATCCGTCTGCGCTACCAGGGCGTCGTAGATCCCCCGCAGGAACTCGGGGCCGGCGCCCTCCGGAGGCTTGTAGAGCGTCAGGCCGCCGACATGCATTGGGTGCTCGCGAGATTCGCCGAGCAGAAAGATCAGGTCGGTCGGTGATATCGGTTGCATGCAGCCTCCGGCTCCGGTGCTCGAGAATGCTCAGGTCTGTCTGAACATCCCCCTCGACGCCGTTCGACAAACGTGTGCGCGGCGGCCGCCCAGCGTTACGGCGACACCTCCAGCTTCCCACTCGCGGCGCGGGCGCGCGAGGTCATCCGACGGCGGATGAGGACGGCGGCGCGGAGTGTCCCCGCGGCTCGCGACACGTCATCAACCGAGCGATCTCCTTGCGGTCCGCCTCCGACGGCAGGCCCATGCCGCGCTCGTAGCCGTACACCTCGTGCAACGGAGTCGATGCGGTGCGGGTGTCGAGGATGTCGACGTCCTCGGTGCTGATCAGCCCGGGGTGTTCGACGCCGCACGCCTCGGCCACCTTGACCAGGTCGCGGCGCAGCGTCTTTATGTAGTTCGCGACGCGCTCGGCCTTGACCTCGGGCACCAGGCCGCGCGCCAACCATGCGTTCTGGGTGGCGACCCCGGTGGGGCACGTGTCGGTATGGCACTTCTGCGCCTGGATGCACCCGATCGCGAGCATCGCCTCGCGAGCGACGTAGACCATGTCGCAGCCGAGCGCGAACCCGACGACGGCGTTGTCCGGCAGGCCGAGCTTGCCGCCGCCGATGAACACGATGTCCTCGTGCAGACCCCGCTCGGCGAAGATCCGATAGGTGCGGGCGAAGCCGAGCTGGAACGGCAGCGACACGGTATCGGTGAAGATCAACGGCGCAGCGCCGGTCCCGCCCTCGCCACCGTCGATCGAGATGAAGTCCACGCCGCGGTCGGTGTCGCGCATGAGATCGGCCAACTCACACCAGAATTCGAGGTCACCGACCGCCGACTTGATTCCCACCGGCAGCCCCGTCTCGGCCGCGAGCAGTTCCACCCAGTCCAGAAGGCTGTCGGTGTCGGTGAATTCGGCGTGCCGCGACGGGCTCACGCAGTCGCGACCCTCCGGGATCCCGCGGGCGGCCGCGATCTCGGCGGAGACCTTGGGCGCTGGCAGCAGCCCACCGAGGGTCGGCTTGGCGCCCTGACTGAGCTTGATCTCCAGGGCGCGCACGGGCGCACCGGCCACCACGTCCTTCAGCTTGGCCAGATCGAAGCGGCCCTCGCCGTCCCGGCACCCGAAGTAAGCGGTCCCGATCTGGAAGATCAGCTCGCCGCCGTGCCGGTGATATCGCGAGATACCGCCCTCACCGGTGTTCTGCAGACAGTCGGCCAAAACCGCTCCCCGGTTGAGCGCCTCGACGGCGTTGGCCGACAGCGATCCGAAACTCATCGCGGAGATGTTGACCACCGAGTTCGGCCGGAACGCGCCGCGGCGGCCGCGCGCCGCACCGATCACCTTGGCGCAAGGCACCTCTATCTCGCGGCTGGTGGCGGGTGACGTCGGAGGTACGGCCCTGGCGAAGGTGCGGTGTTTGATCACCGGATAACCGGCGGTGTACTCCAGATCGTTGTCGGTGCCGAAACCGAAGTAGTTGTTCTCCTTCTTCGCCGACGCGTACACCCACCGACGCTGGTCCCGGGTGAACGGCCGTTCCTCGTCGTTGGAGGCGACGATGTACTGCCGCAGCTCCGGCCCGATGGCTTCGAGGAGATACCTCGCATGCCCGACGACGGGGAAGTTTCGCAGGAGTGCGTGCCTGCGCTGGAACAGATCACGCGCGGCCACGGCACCCAACGTCGAGGCGGCCGCGGCGGCGAGACCACGAACGGTCCGGCCCATGGCGGCAGGGTTTCCGCGCAGCCTCGGCCCGAAACCCGGCCCGTCACCGAGCGTGGCGCAGGATCAGCAGTTCTCCGGTCAGCGTCCCGTCCTCGAGGAGCCGTCCGATGTCACTGCTCTGTTCTTCGGCTAGTTGCCAGGCCCGCTTGTGGCCGTGACGTTCGGCCAACGCGGTCTCCACCTCGTCGGCGCGTTCGTTCCACGCCGCGGGTATCTCGGGCAGGTCGGCGGTGCTCAGCCGATCCTCGGCGACGAGGGTCGCCCGCTGGATCAACGCGTCGAGCCGGTCCGGGGTCGGAAAGTGATTGTCCGGGAGGTGATCGTCGGGGATGGCACCGTGCGCCACGAACGCGAGCAGCCCGATGCATCCGCCGGGCCGCACGGTGCGGCGCAACTCGCCCAGCAGCGTGAGTTGATCCGGCGTGGTGCACAGGACTCCCAGCGACCACGCCGCATCGAAACTCGCGTCGGCGATCGGCAGCGCCGAGCCGAGCCCACAGATCACCGGGTGGTCGAACAGCCTGTGCGCCGCGTGGCACGCTCCGGTCTCGGGCTCGACGAGCACGGGTCGCACCGAGCGCGCGTGCGCGGCGTACGCCGCCGGTCCGCCCACGCCCGCGCCGCAGTCCAGCAGCGTGTCGCCCTCCGCAAGCCCCATGTGCTCGATGAGCCAGTCCAGCGCGGCCGGACTCCCGCTTCCGCGGCAGGCCGCGGGGATGTAGTAGTCCGGTCCCAGGTCCCGCGCCACCGACGCCGTCCATTCGGCGACGGTGTCGAACTCGGCCTCCATCGCTTCACTCACGCAGCCACCTCCCGAACGCGGCGTCCCACCTCGGCCTTGATCTCGGCCCCGACACGGGGGCCGGACGCCGACGCCAGCCCCGAGATGTTCACGCCTTCGACCCCGTCGATCGACAACAATGCCCGAGCCTCGGCGACCGCGGCTTCGATTCCGGCAGCCACGGGGTCGGCGGCGCCGAGGACGTATTCAGTCACCGCCGGGTCGAGGTCGAGGCCAGGCAGGCCCTGCAGCACGGCGGCGGACACGTTGTCAGTGAACACCGCGACGGCCGCGATCACCGGGATGGACAGGCCGGCGGCCCTGGCCGCCTGCATGAAGTCGGCGATCATCGCCGGATACGGGACGTGGTTCAGCACCGCCAGACTGGCACCCGCGTGCTGCTTTTGCACCAGCCGGGCGGGCCGGGCGGTGACGGGTGGGGCCGTCGGCGTCTCCGGAACCGCCGCCACCATGCCGATCGACGCGGCGAGATCGACCAGGCGAGGACCGTCGAGATCGAAGGTCTGCGTCACATCGGGTCGCACGTCGTAACCCCGTCCGTCGCCCGTCACGCACAGTGCGGTCTCGACACCGACGCTGCGCAACCCCCGCAGTTCCTGTTCGAGCACCACGCGGTTGCGATCCCGGCACGACAGCGTGATCCACGGCGTCACACCGGCGTCGAGCAACAGGCGGCCCATCAACGTGGGCGGGAAGTCCGGTTTGTTCTGATGTTCACCCACCAGTACGGCGTCGCACGACCGCGCGAGCAGGCCCGCCGTCTCCACGACGTCGTGCGCGTCGAACGGCGCGCAGCTGAAGTCGGTCAGCACCAGCGGCGCCTGGATCGGTCGGGGTTCGCGACGCGGCCCCGACCACGGCACCACCTCACCGAACGCGCAGGAGCCGGGGCGCATCTCGCACTGCCCGTCCGGTCGCACGCCACCGCACGGCCCGAACTCCATCCGCTTGGGACAGCCCGACTCCGGCGGCGACGTCACGAATCTCCCCTCGACGCTGAGTCTGGGCTCAACGCTGAGCTCAGATACCCACCTCGCCGGTGCGGCAACCGCGGCCGGCGTCGCACGGGTCGGCCCGGCCCACCGGGTACGTTCGTTGTGGTGGACGACGCGCAGGACTGGACGGCCGATTCGAAGGCCGGCGACATCGCCCTGACCGGGGTCTCGGAGACGGCGTTGCTGACGCTGAACGGCCGGGCGCACCAGGCCCGCCACCCGAACGCCATCATCGACGATCCGATGGCGATCCGCCTCGTCGACGCGATCGACTTCGACTTCGACAAGTTCGGCCGCAAGGGCCAGGAGATGGCGCTGCGCTCGCTGGCGTTCGACAAGGCGGCGGGCCATTATCTGTCGGACCATCCTCGTGCGACGGTCGTCGCGCTCGCCGAGGGCCTGCAGACCAGCTTCTGGCGACTGAACACCCTGATACCGCACGCCGACTTCCGCTGGCTCACAATCGATTTCCAACCGATCATCGACCTGCGCGAGCGGCTGCTGCCGACGTCGCCGCGGATCACCACCCTGGCCCAGTCGGCGCTGGACTACTCATGGATGGAGAAGGTCGACGACAGTCAGGGCGTCTTCATCACCGCCGAAGGCCTGCTGATGTACCTGCAGCCCGACGAGGCGATGGGCTTGATCGCCGCCTGCGCCGAACGCTTCCCCGGCGGTCAGATGGTCTTCGACCTACCGCCCGTTGTCGTGAAGAAGATCGCGCCGAAGGGCCTGCGCTCGTCGCGGCGCTACCGCGTCCCGCCGATGCCCTTCAGCCTGTCGGCGGCGCAATTGGCCGCCCTGCCCGAATCCGTCCCCGGGATTCGCGCCGTGCACGACCTGCCGATGCCGCCGGGCCGCGGCTGGTTCTTCGAGAAGGCCTATCCCGCCTTCTGGCAGTTCAAGCCGACCAAGAATCTGCGCGGCGCGTACACCCTGCTCGAGTTCGGCTGACGTCAAGACCACTTGACGAATATCACTCCGACGACCGGAAACAGCGGCTGAGCTGGCCGTTCATCGCGCAACTGCCGTAATTGGATTGTTACCGAGGTTTGTCACATTCGTCACTCGGGTAACTTTGATAACAGACCGGCAACACATCGGCCGGCCGCCACACCGAAGAAAGAGACGAATGGGATATCACGATGAACACCGTCCTGTACTTCAGCACCAACGGCCCCGTTTATGAAACCCGCGCCTACACCACCGCGGATATCGACCAACTCGTAGAGGATCAGGGCCTGCAGTCCCTGACCAGCGCAGACCGGCAGTTCGACTTCTGGTTCAGCCCGACCACGCAAGGCTGCCAGCGACGCGTCAACCGGAAAGCCACCGAGCTGCTGCTGGCGACCAACAATTTCACCCCCAAGACCGTCCCGCTGCTGCGCGGATGCGTCGTCGTGGCCACCCATGACGAGGACGGCGAGCTCGACGGGCTCAGCTGGCAGCAACTCGACCTCCTGGTCCGCCGCAGGCACGCCCTCACGCGGCGCGACGAGCGCGTGCTCAACAGGCGGATCCAGCGCGATGAGCGCAAACAGCAGCGCAACATCCCCACTCCGGCGATCGCCTCCCTCGGCTGCGCGCGGCCCCGCTTCGCCGTGCACTGACGCCTCTGCCGAGGAGCCGCCCACCGACGCGGTGGCGGCACGTACGGTCAGACGGTGAACTTCGAGGAGTACCGCGCTCACGACGCAACGGGGCTGGCCAAGCTCGTCGCCGACAAAGAGGTGACGCCCGCCGAGTTGCTGGACGTGGCCAGAAACCGCGCGGCCGCGGTTAATCCGCGCATCAACGCGATCGTGCGTGACGTCCCGGCCACACCGCAGGATGCGGCCGCGGGCCCGTTCTCTGGAGTGCCGTTCCTGATCAAGGACCTCGCCCAGGATTACGCCGGGTTACCGACGTCGGCGGGATCGCGCGCGCTGATGTCGAAACCGGTGGCCGAACATTCCGAGGTCGTGCGTCGGTGGCTGGACGCCGGCCTGGTCATCTTCGGTAAGACCAACACCCCGGAATTCGGCGCGAAGGGCATCACCGAACCCGAGGCGTGGGGTCCGGCGCGCAATCCGTGGGACCTCAACCGCACGCCCGGCGGCTCGTCGGGCGGTTCGGCCGCCGCGGTCGCGGCCGGGATCGTGCCGTGCGCAGGAGCGAACGACGGCGGCGGGTCCATTCGCATCCCGGCGGCATGCTGCGGGCTGGTCGGCCTGAAACCGGGCCGCGGGCTGACGCCGTCGGGACCCGCGACGGGTGAGTCCATGCACGGCGCGGCCGTTCAGGGCGTCGTCTCCAGGACGGTCCGAGACACGGCGGCGATGCTCGACGTGCTGCGCGGCGGCGAACCGTGGGGACCGTACGTCCCCGGAATCCCGACGGCGCCGTTCGCAACCTCCGTCGGAGCCGATCCCGGCACCCTGCGCATCGGCGTGCGTGTTCCGTCGGCGATCAACCCCTCGCCGCACCCCGAGGTCGCCGCGGCCGTCGAGGCCACCGTGCGGGCGCTCACCGAACTCGGCCACCACGTCGACGAACTTCCGAGCGCCCCCTTCGACGACGCGGCCCTGGCACGGGACTTCCTGCTGACGTGGTTCGTCTACACCGCGTGGGAACTCGATGAGACGAAACGACTTTCGGGCGCCGGTGACGAGTCGTTCGAACGCGACACGCTCATCCTGGCCGCGCTCGGACGGGCGACGAGCGGCGTCGACTACGTGGACGCCGTACAGCGACGCCACGAGCACACGCGCAGGCTCACCACCTTCTTCGAGTCGTACGACCTGTTGTTGACCCCCGCACTGGCGACGCCGCCGCCGACCATCGGCGAGTTCGACCTGCCGGTCGCGCTGCAGCGCGCCGCCGACGTACTGATCAAGACGCGCACGGCGAAGTTGTTGCGGTACACCAAGATCGTCGACGACATGGTGGACAAGAACCTCAGCTGGGTGCCCTACACCCAGCTCGCCAATCTGACCGGGCGCCCGGCGATTTCGCTGCCGCTGCACTGGACGGCGGACGGGCTCCCGCTGGGGGTTCAGTTCGTCGCGCCGCTCGCGGGCGAGTCCACGCTGATCCAGTTGGCCGCCCAACTCGAGCAGGCCCAGCCCTGGGCCGATCGGGTCGCCCCGGTCTAACGGCCCGACATCCGCTGCCGAAGCTTCGCGGCCTGCATCGTGAGATGGTTGCGCTCGGCGATGTTCTGCGCCTTCGCCGCCGCCTCGACGTATAGCTCTATCGCCGTTGCGATTTCGCCCGCACGCTCGTGCAGGTACGCGGCCACGGCGGTATGGCGCGGAAGTGCCGAATCGACTTCGGCCAGCGCGGCGAGCCCCGCTTGCGGCCCGTCGGCCTCGCCGACGGCCACCGCGCGGTTGAGCCGCACCACCGGGCTGTCGGTGAGGCGGGCCAATTCGTCATACCACTCGACGATCTGCACCCAGTCGGTCTCGTCGGCGGTCTGCGCGTCGGCGTGCAGCGCGGCGATCGCGGCCTGTGCCTGGTACTCCCCCAGTCGATCCCGGGCCAGTGCGGCCTGCAGCACGGCCACGCCCTCGGCGATCAGGTCACGGTGCCACAGCCGACGGTCCTGCTCGGCGAGCGGCACCAGGCTGCCGTCGACGCGGGTGCGGGCCGGTCGTCGTGCATGGTGCAGCAGGAAGAGCGCCAGCAGCCCCGCCACCTCGGGATCATCGGTGGCAGAGGCGAGTTGGCGGGCGAGCCGGATGGCCTCGGCGGCCAGGTCGACCTCGCCGGTGTAGCCCTCGTTGAACACCAGGTACAGCACCCGGAGGACGGTGTGCAGGTCACCGGGCCGGTCGAGGCGTACGCCGCTCACGGTGCGTTTGGCCCTACTGATCCGTTGCGCCATCGTCGATTCCGGCACGAGGTAGGCCTGCGCGATCTGGCGCGTCGTGAGCCCGCCGACCGCCCGCAGCGTCAGCGCGACCGCCGACGCCGGCGTGAGGTCGGGGTGGGCGCACAGGAAGTACAGCCGCAGCGTGTCGTCGACGGGCACGGCCGGTCCGGGTGCCGGTTCGTCGACGGCCTGCTGCTCACGCCGGTGCCGGGCCACTTCGGAGCGGGTGAGGTCAATGAACCGACGCCAGGCGGTGGTGATCAGCCAACCCTTGGGGTCGTCGGGTGGCCGGCCCGGCCAGGTTTCGAGGGCGCGCAGCAGCGCCTCCTGGACGGCGTCCTCGGCCGTCGCGAAGTCCGCGCCGCGGCGGACGAGGGTCGCCAGGACCGCGGGGATCAGGTCCCGCAGCGCCGCCTCGTCCACCGCGCCTGGCCTCACTCGGTGACCGTTGGCGGCGTGGTCAGGAAGGGTCGAAGCTCGAGCCATTCGTGGATCGGCCGTCCGCCCGCGCCCGGGGCAGCCGACAGTTCCCCGGCCAACTCGACGGCGCGCTCGTAGGAATCGACGTCGATGACCATCCAGCCCGCCACCAGATCCTTGGTTTCGGCGAAGGGGCCGTCGACCACGGGCGGTTTGCCCTCGCCGTCCGAACGCACCCACGCGCCCTCCGGCGCCAGGGCCGCATGCGTGACGAACTCGCCGGTGCTCTCCAGGCGCTTCGCGAAATCGTTCATGTACTTGATGTGCGCTTCGATCTCCTCGGGCGTCCACCGGTCCATCGGCACGTCGTTGACGCTGGCCGGAGCGCCCCGGTAGTGCTTGAGCAGCAGATACTTGGCCATGGTTCTTCCTTTGGTCGTTCGGGTCGCGACCTTAGTTGGTCGCTCACCCCTGGGACGGAGCCATCGCGCGATTCTCGACATCGACCGGCTCGGCCGGTCCGTCACGTGGCTAGGGTGCAGCCATGAGCCTCGTGACCTACGAGTTGGACGACCACATCGCCACCATCACCCTCAACCGCCCCGAAGCGCGCAACGCGATCAACGGTGAGGTGCGGCGCGGACTGAATGCGGCGTGGGAGAGGTTCCGCGACGACGAGGACGCCTGGGTCGGAATTCTGACCGCCAACGGCGACGTCTTCTGCGCCGGCGGAGACCTCAAGGACGGCGAGGGGTCCGTCGGCACCTTCGGCGGCACGTTCTGGGAGAAGCCGACGATCAACTCGTTCGAGAGCGGCATGGAGCTGTTCAAGCCGACGATCGCCGCGGTCAACGGTCCCTGCATCGGCTACGGTCTGACCGGTGTTCTGTTCTGCGACTTCGTGATCGCCTCCACCACAGCCACTTTCGCGTTCCCCGAGGTCTCCATCGGCGTACCGACGATCGTCGGCGCGATCCGGCTGCCCGAGCGGGTCCGGTGGGCCGACGCCATGGAGTTGCTGCTGACCGGTAAGCCGATCGACGCCGAACGCGCCAAGGAGATGGGACTGGTGTGGCGGCTGGTCGAGCCCGCCGATCTGCAGGCCGAGGCGCGATCGTGGGCGACGACGCTCACCGAGGCGGCGCCGTTGGCGCAACGCGCCACGAAGGAGGTGGCCTGGCGCACCGCCAACATGGGTTGGATCGAATCCGTCCGATTCGGCGAGACGATGCGCAAGGTGGCCGCCGCGACCGACGATGTGCGGGAAGGGCTCACGGCCTGGCGGGAGAAGCGCCCGCCACGATGGCGGGGTCGCTGAGGCCTACTTCCGGCTCACGACTCCTCGGCGTCCTCCCGTTCGTCCTTCAGCCGCTCCTTGCTGCGTAGCAGGCGAAGCAGCGTCACCAGCAACAGGCCGCCGACCACGTTGCCGACGATCGTGTAGCCGAACCATTTCAACCAATCGACGTAGCCGAACGGGGCGCCGGCGATGAGTGCGCCGAAGATCAGCAGCGAGTCCAGGATCGAGTGGAACATCTGCAGCCCGGCGAGTAGGAATCCGCCGGCGACGGCCGCGGCGATCTTGCCGAACGTCGAGTCGGTGCCGTGCTGCATGCGCGTCATCAAAGTGATGACCATGCCGCCGAGCAACGACAGCGTCACCGTCTCCGCAGACAACGGAGCGGTGGCGAAGTGGCTGGCCGACTCGACCGTCTGCTCATGCAGTTTCGGGTAGGCCGTCATGATCAGCCACATGATCGCCCATCCGCCAACGAGATTGGCGATCAACGTTCCGCTCCACAACTTCAGCAGCTGTGCGACGCTCGCGCGTTTGGCGACGACGGTGGTGACCGGCACCAGGAAGCCTTCGGTGAACAACTCGCTGCGACCGAGCAGCATCGCGAGAAACCCGATCGAGAACGCGACGCCGGCGAGCAGCTGGTTGTGCGTGGCGGCCAGCACCGACAGGTAGGCGAGCACACCGACGGCGACCTCGGTGCCGCCGAAGAAACCGGTGACCAGGACTTCGCGCCACGTCCGGTGGAGGCGCTGCGTGCCCTCGTCGACCATCCTCTGGAAGGCACCCTCCAGTTCGTCCTCGATGGGGCTGTCCGTATCGCCTATCTGGCGCTGACGGGTCTCGCTCATGTGGGTCCTCCGATTCCGTGACGGTCCGGGGTACCCGGCTTGTGCTGCGCCGAAGCAGAGCGTCGCCGGTGGCCGGTTTTTGCGTCGAGGGTCATTCAATGCCGTTTCGCACAGCCTCACGCGCAAAAACGGCCCGACGACCAACATTGTGGACCGGCTACAACGGGTGCCCTCGATGTTGTCGAGCATCGGCAAACCCCTCACCGGCGATCGGGTTCACCATTGGAGAAACACACGCAATCGCAGGCAGCGAGAGGAGATCGCGGTGCAACGCCAGGGTGGCCACGATCAGCGCAGGACCGCCGTCCAGCGGGCTGACAAGCAGGAATGGGCCACTTTCACCCTGCACCTACCTCGCGTACCTGTGCTGGTGCGCCTGAAGGGGCGCGACCCCCTCGTCCGCTCGGTGGACCGGGTCGAGGCCATGATTCTGACCCTGGCCGTTGCCGTGTCGCTGATCGCCGTGCCGATCGCCGGCGCGGTTGGCACCGCGCTGTTCGACTCCAAGCGGGCAACCTCCGGTGCTGCGATCGAAGCGGTGACGGCCGGCTCACTCGTCCTGCTCGCTGTTGTCGCGGCGGCGGTGACGGTTCTGCTCGTCACCCGCGCCGTCTGCAATCGCATTCGCTCCGCCAGATGGCAGCGAGGCCTCGACAGCCTGGTCGACGGCCGCGAAGGCCAGAGCCGAACGCAGTAGCGGCGGCCCGGGTTGCAGGTAGCCCCCATACCGATCCCCCGCCACCGCTCAAAAGGGTTGGCCGTCAGCATGGCTGACAGTCGCGCCCGCCGCGAGGAACGTAGTCGTCGTATCCGTCAGCACCGCCAAGGAGACGATGAGATGTCCACTCCCACCGCCGAAACCACCACGCCCGCACTCGAGAGGTTCACCGCGGCCGTCGCCGGTCACGCCGACATCGTCACCGACGGTGCAACGCTCGCCGCGCGTGGCCACGACTTCTGGGGAGTGGGCGGCGTGGCCGAACTGCTTCTGCGCCCGCACAACCGCGACGAGGTGGCGGCGATCATGCGGATCGCCACCGAATTCGGCATCGCGGTCGTTCCGCGCGGCGCAGCGTCGAACTGCTCCGGCGGAATGATGCCCGCCACCGGGCGCGTGCTGCTCGACCTGTCGGCGCTGAACAAGATCATTCACATCGACACCGGAAACCGTTGCGCTCGCGTCGAACCCGGCGTCATCAACTCCGACCTGCAGGAGCGCCTCGCGCCGCACGGACTGTGCTTCTCACCCGACCCGGTCTCCGCACACCTGGCCACCGTCGGCGGCAACCTGATCGAGAACGCGGGCGGGCCACACGCGTTGAAGTACGGCGTGACCTACAACCACATCCTGGCCGCCGAGGTCGTGCTGCCCGACGGGTCGACCCTCACGCTGCGCGCCGACGACGACGGACCGGACCTGCTCGGTGTACTCATCGGATCCGAAGGGACGCTCGGCATCGTCACCGAGGTGACGGTCGCGCTGCGCCCGATCGCCGCCGTCACCCACAGCTTGATGGGTGCGTTTGCCACCGCGCAGGAGGCCGCCGACACCATCGCCGCGATCATCGCCACGGGCGTCGTACCCGCCGCGGTCGAATGGCTCGACCGTGACGGAATCGTCGGGCTGCAACAGTTTTACGACACGGGCTATCCGCTCGACGCGGACTCGATCGTGCTAATCGACGTCGACGGCAGCGCCGCCGAGGTCCGCCGCGACCAGCAGATCGTCGAGAAGGTGCTCAGGGAACGGGCCACCGAGGTCCGCGTCGCAGAAGACGAGGAGGACCGCGCCAAGCTGTGGTACGGCCGCCTGCACGCGCCCGACTCCGTCGTGCAGAGCGGCAAGGGGTTCTTCATCGGCGACGTGACAGTGCCACGCGACCGCATCCCGGAGATGCAGGCAGCCATCCAGGCCACCGCGGCGCGCCACTCGGACGGGCTGCTGTTCATCGCGGTGTGCGGCCACGCCGGCGACGGAGACCTGCACCCGACGACCTTCTACGACAAGGACAATCCGCTCGCCGCGTCGGCGCTCGAGGCCGCGAACAACGAGATCATCGACGCCGCACTGAAACTGGGCGGCACCATCACCGGCGAGCACGGAGTGGGCACCGAGAAGATCCCGTTCATGACGAAGCGCTTCACCGGAGTGGAGATCGCCGCCCAGCGCTCAATCAAGGCGGCGTTCGACCCGGCCGGACTGCTCAACCCCGGCGTGATGCTGCCCGAGCGGTCACCCGACGAACCCGACACCGGCACCTTCGGCGCCGCCGTGCGCAGCGCCATCGACGGAACCCTGCAACCGGATCCCGCCGCGCCGTTGATCACGGGCGGCGACACCGGCATCGACGTCAACCTCGGCAACCTCAGCCTGACCGTCGGCGCCGACGCCACGCTCGATCGGCTCAACCGCTTCCTCGACGAGCACGGCGTCACGTGCGCCGCGGTGCCCGCTTCGGGCGGCGGCCGCACCATCGGAGAACTCGTCGCCACCGCGGCAGGCGCGGAGCGGATCGCGGTCCGCCACGCCCTGCTGGGCGCCGACGTCACGGTCGTCGACGGCCAGACGCCTGCCCGCTTCGGTGCCGAGACCATGAAGGACGTCGCGGGCTACGACACCAAGCGGCTCTACATCGGCGGCCGCGGCGCGTTCGGCGCCATCTCCCGGCTGATCTTCAAGATCGGGGTGAAGGCGTAGCGGGCACACCCGACATGTCCCAAACGGAAACCCGCCGGTGTCGCGATTCGTGATTTACACCCGGCCGCCGGAGCCCAACGATGGTCCCAGCTAGCTGGAGAGGCGGTTGGGATGACGATCAGTGTGGCCGAGCGCGCGGAGCTGCGCACGGCGGTCCGCGAGTTGCTGAGCGACAAGTGCACCGAAGACGATGTGCGCCGGGTGATGACCTCGGACGACGGCTTCGACCGCGATCTGTGGCGTCAACTCGCCGAACAGGGTGTGCTCGGCATGCTCGTCGAGGACCGGCTCGGCGGTCTCGGCTTCGGAGCCCTCGAGCTCGAGGCCGTCGCCGAGGAGACCGGTGCGGCGCTCCTCCCCGCGCCGTTCATCTCCAGCGCGGTCCTGACCGTGGCGCTCGTGCGGGCCGCAGGCTCCGACGAAGACAAGCAGCGGCTGCTGCCGGGGCTCGCCGACGGCACCGCGATCGGCACCGTCGCGATCACGGGACGGTCCGGCACGTGGACGGCCGAGGGCGTCGACGTCGAGGCGGCCGACGACTGCACCCTTGCCGGCGACGCGCACTACGTCACCTGGGGTCAGGTGGCCGACGTCGTGCTCGTGGTCGCACGCACCGCCGACGGTGTCGGCGTCTTCGAGGTGGCACCCGACGCGAAAGGCTTCTCCCGCACGGCGGTAACCGTTTTCGACCCGACCGTTCGCCTGTCGACGTTCACGTTCGCGGGCACACCCGCGCGGCGGCTCGGCACGGCCGGCTGGGACGCCGTACAGGAGGCCCTCGACTACGCCGTCATCGCCTCGGCCGGCGAGCAGGTGGGCGGCTCCCGCCGAATCTTCGACATGACCATCGACTACCTCAAGACCCGCGTCCAGTTCGGCCGCCAGATCGGCAGCTTTCAGGCGCTCAAGCACATGGCCGCCGATCTGCTGATCGAGGTCGAGAACGCGACGTCGGCGGCCCAGCACGCCGCCGCCGAGAAGTCCACCGGCAGCCAGACATCCGACGGGGCGGTCGCTTTGGCGGGCTTCGCCTGCGCCGAAGCCTACGAGACCATCACGATGAACGCCATCCAGATGCACGGCGGCATCGGATTCACCTGGGAGCACCCCGCCCACCTGTTCCTGCGCAGGGCGCGAACCGGCCTGCAGCTGTTCGGCGGTCCGCGGCTGCATCGCGAGCGCTACCTCGTCTCGAAAGGTGCCTGATATGACTCCTTCGCTTCCCACCGCCGACGAACTTCGCGCCGAAGTCCGGGAGTGGTTGCGCGACAACTGGACTCCACTGCCCAAGTCCGACGACCCGTGGGCGTCCTCCCCGGAGCGCATCGCGTGGCTGGAGAAGGTGCTCGACGCCGGATACGCGGTGCCGACCTACCCCACCGAATGGTTCGGCCGCGGCTATCCGAGCGACCTGGCAGCCGTCATCGGTCAGGAGTTCTCGGCGATCAAGGCGCCGGGATCGCGGCAGGACAAGTACAACATCCCGGCCAACACCGCGCTCAAGCTCGGCACCGAGAAGCTCAAGGAAGACCTGCTGCGCGATTTCCTGGTCGAGCGGTCGCGCACCTGCCTGCTCTACAGCGAGCCGGGCGCCGGCTCCGACCTCGCCAGCGTGCGCACCACCGCGGTCCGCGACGGCGACCAGTGGGTGGTCAACGGGCAGAAGGTGTGGACGTCGGGCGCGCTGACCGCCGACTACGCACTGCTGCTGGCCCGCACCGACTGGGATGTGCCCAAGCACAAGGGCTTGAGCCTGTTCATCATGCCGATGAAGCAGCCCGGCATCGAGGTGCGCCCGCTGGTGCAGATCACCGGCGAATCCCACTTCAACGAGGTCTTCATCAACGACGCGACCGTGTCCGACGAATACCTGTTGGGTGGCGAGGGCAACGGATGGCGGGCGCTGCAGACCGCGCTGGCCTACGAACGCTCGATCATGGGCGACAGCGCCCGCGGATCGCGAAGCCGTAAGGCCGACAGCCTGATCGAGCTCGCCCGCGAACACGGCGTGCTCGACGACCCTGCCGTGCGTTACCCGCTGGCCAAGGTGCTGGCGATGCGCGAACTCAACAAACTCAACAATGCCCGCGCGAAAGCCAGTACGTCGCAAGGCACGTCGAGCTCGATCATGTCGCTGGGCAAGCTCGCGATGTCGAAGATCCTGCACACCGAGGCCGCGATGAAGACGCAGATCATCGGCGCGCAGGCCCTGTTGGCCGGGCCGGAGAACCCGGTGGCCGACGACGTCAACTTCTTGACGCTCAACGCGTTCTTCACGTCGATCGGCGGCGGCACCGACCAGATTCAGCGCAACATCATCGGCGAGCGCGTGCTCGGACTGCCCAAGGAACCCGAGGCCGACCGCGACATCCCGTTCCGTCAGGCCCGCCGGAGCTGACGCGGTGTCACACACCCCCGCATACGATCCTCCGCTGTCCGGGACGCGGGTCCTCGATCTGAGCTCGGGCCCGATGACGTCCGTCGGCCGCCTGCTCGCCGATCTCGGCGCCACCGTCACGGTCGTGCGCATACGCGCCGTCACCGAGGACGACGTGGTGGGTCCGCACGTCGGCGGGGTGGCGGTGCAGACCGCGATCAACCAGCACGGCATGGCGACGGTCGAGCTGGATCTCTCAACCGTGGCCGGCCGCGACGGGTTCGCCGAAAAGCTCTGTAGCGCAGACATTCTGATTGAGAACACCCGGCCCGGCTCGCTCGCCGAGGCGACGCTGGCCGTGCGTGAGATCCGCAGGCAGCACCCGTCGCTGGTGATCCTGTCGCTCAGCGACTTCGGCCGCGACAACGACTACCGCACCTGGCAGGGCAGCGGCCCGGTGTTCCACGCCTTGAGCAGCGAACTTTCCCGGTCCGGAATCCCGGGCCGGGAGCCGCTGGTCCCTCCGGCCGAGTTGCCCTACCACGTGGCCGCCGCGCAGGCCGCGGTGATGACGGTCGCGGTCTTTCTGGACCGCTTGCGTACCGGCGAGGGAGACCTGATCGACTTCTCGATCCTCGACGGTGCGATGCAGACGCTCGATCCGCCGTTCGGGTCCGCGGGCAGCGCGTCGGCGGGCGTCGCGGTGAGCGTGCAGCAACGCGACTGGAACGCCGAACGCCAGCGTTATCCCATCATCCCCTGCAAGGACGGCCACGTGCGCATCTGCATTCTGGCCAAACGGCAGTGGCGCGGGATGTTCACCTGGATGGGAAACCCCGAGGAGTTCGCCGACCCGTCCTACGACAAGCTCGGAAAGCGTTTCCGCTCACCGCATCTGCTCGACGCCATCGCCCGGTTCTGCGCCGACAAGACCCGCGCGGAACTGGAGTCGCAGGGCCAGGCGCACGGTGTGCCGACGGCGGCCGTCCTCACGCTGTCGGAGGCCTTGACCGCCGAACACTTCAGCGCCCGTGGCTTTTTCCGCGACGTCGAGTTGGCGCCCGGCGTGGTGGCCCCGATCCCGGTGGGAGTCTGCGAGATCGACGGACACCGGGCGAGCGCACTGGACATCGCGCCCGGACCGTCCGGCCGCCTCACCGCCGCCCCGTTGTTGGCGAGCCGTCAGCGCCAGGGCGAGGGTCGCCCGCTGGAGGGAATCCGGGTCCTGGACCTCGGTGTCATCGTCGTCGGCGCCGACACCGGCCGTCTCTTCGGTGATCTGGGCGCCGACGTGGTGAAGATCGAGCACTCCGCCCACCCCGACGGGCTGCGCGTCGGCAAGCTCACGACGATGACTCAGCCGTTCGCCGCGGGCCACCGCAACAAGCGCTCGATCGGGCTCGATCTGCGCACGGAGGAAGGCCGGGAACTCGCGCACCGCCTGGCGCGGGTCTCCGACGTGGTGCTGACGAACTTCAAACCCGGTGTCGCCGAGGCGTTGGGCATGGACCACGCGACACTGCGGCGGATCAACCCCGGCATCGTGGTGGTCGACAGTTCGGCGTTCGGCCCCACCGGTCCGTGGGCCAAACGCCTGGGATATGGGCCGCTGGTGCGGGCCGCGGTCGGGTTCACGAACCAGTGGGTGTATCCGGGCGAACCGGACACCTTCTGCGACACCGTCACCGTGTACCCGGACCACGTCGCGGCCAGGATCGGCACCCTGTCCGCGATCGCGCTGCTCCTGCGTCGCGAGCGCACCGGTGAGGGCGGGTCGGCCAGTATCGCCCAAGCCGAGGTGATGTTGAGCCACGTCGCCGCCGAAATCGCCGCCGATGCCCTCGAGCGCGCAGGGCACACCCGCTCCGATGCGGAACCCCGTGGGCCGTGGGGACTGTTCCCGGCGGCCGGCGACGACAAGTGGATCGCGATCACCGTGCGCGACGACGCCGACCTGCAGGCGCTGCGGTGGGTCGTCGGCCTGCCCGGCGACGGGGAGGTGCACCCCGACGCCGTGCGCACATGGACCGCACGGCATTCGCGGACCGAGGCGATGGAGAAGCTGCAGGCCGCGGGCGTACCCGCCGGTGCCGTCATGCATGCCGACGAGCTGCCGTCCTGGGGCTACTACGAGCAGCGCCGGTCGTTCCGCGAGGAACTCCACCCGCACGGAGACGTCCCGTTCACGATGGAGAACGTGCAGATCCACTGCGATCACGTGGCCGATCCGCCGTTGCGCCAGGCGCCGCTCATCGGTGAGCAGACCGCCGAGATCGCCGCGGAACTCCTCGGTCTGGACACGACCGAGATCGAGGCGCTGCACACCCGCGGAGTGCTCGAGACGACGAACGTCGACGCCGCGGTCTGACCGGGACACGCCGGTGATCTCGTAGCATTCGGGGTGCACGGCCACCCCGTTCGAGACCGGCAGGAATGGACATCGACTTCACCAGGCTCAGGTACTTCGTCGCCGTCGCCGACGAACTGCACTTCAAGCGGGCCGCGGACAAGTTGATGATCACGCCGCCGCCGCTGAGCAAGCAGATCAAGCTCCTCGAGAAGGAACTCGGCGGACCGCTGTTCGAGCGCGGGTATCACGAGGTGCGGTTGAGCCCGCTAGGCGAGCGGCTGATCGGCCCGGCCCGCGAGATCCTCCGGCAGGTCGAGGAGTTCAAGGCCACCGCGAAGCAGGGCGCGCAGGGGACGGCGCCGCTGCGGCTGAGCGCCACCGCCTATGCGCCCTCCGACCTCCTCGCCCAACTCGAGGCGGTGCTCACCGAGCTTCCCGGTGCGACGGAGTTCAGCGTTCCGGGGTCGGGCACCGAGGTCGCCGCCAAGCTGATCGCCGGACAGGCCGAACTCGGCCTGATTCACCTGCCGGCCAGCGACAAACGGCTGCGCCACAAGGTGGTGGCGAGCTACCAGGGCGCGGTCGCGGTGCGGTTCGACGATCCGCTGGCCGCCGAGGACCTGGTGGCGATCGACGAGTTGCGCGACCGGGAGGTCGTGATCGACTTCGCCCGGCCCAACCCGGTCGTGCTGGCCGGATTGACGCGACGCCTCAACAGCCGGGGTGTGCACCGCATCGTCCGCACGACGACGAACCAGCGCGGAGGCGAACTCGAGATGGCCACCCAGGTGTTCAACCGGCACCTCGTCGCGCTGGTGAGTTACGCACCGGACTCGTTCATCGGCAAGATGTTCTCCCCGCCGGAGTTCAAGTTGATCCCGATCGACGAAACCAACTGGGCCCCAGCGCGAATCGCGTTGGCGTGGGTGCCCGAACGGCTGCGGACCCGGCTGGCCGAGGTCGAGTCGGCCGTCGAGCAGATCGCCGACCGGCTGGGGCCGGTGCATCGGGGTGCCTGAGGCCTCACTCACAGACTTCGCGAAAGGGCTCGGCACCGATCCTGACACGCTGTTCACGACGTTCGCCGCCTGGGCCGAGGCGAACGACACGGTGCTGTATCCGGCGCAGGAAGAAGCGCTGATCGAGCTGGTCAGCGGTGCCAACGTCATCCTGGCGACCCCGACCGGTTCAGGGAAGTCGCTGGTGGCCACGGGCGCGCTGTTCGCGGCGCTGGCTCGACTCCCGGCGGGGCCTGGCCGCAGCTTTTACACCGCACCGATCAAGGCGCTGGTCAGCGAGAAGTTCTTCTCGCTGTGCGAGGTCTTCGGCGCGGCCAACGTCGGCATGCTGACCGGGGACGCCGCGGTCAACGCCGACGCCCCGATCATCACCTGCACCGCCGAGGTGCTGGCCAATATCGCGCTGCGCGAAGGGGCCGACGCGGACATCGCGCTGGTGGTGATGGATGAGTTCCATTTCTACGGCGACCCGGACCGCGGATGGGCGTGGCAGGTCCCATTGCTGGAACTGCCGAAGGCCCAGTTCCTGCTGATGTCGGCGACGCTGGGTGACGTCTCGTTCCTGCGCGACGACCTCACCCGCCGCACCGGCCGGCCGACGGCACTGGTGGCCAACGCCGAACGCCCGGTGCCGCTGTTCTTTTCGTATGCGACCACTCCGATGCACGAGACGATCGGCGATCTGCTCGAGACCGGGCAGGCCCCGATCTACGTCGTGCACTTCACCCAGGCCTCTGCGCTGGAGCGCGCACAGGCGCTGATGAGCGTCAACGTCAGCACCAGAGCGGAGAAGGCCGAAATCCGGGAGATGATCGGCGCGTTCCAGTTCTCCACGGCGTTCGGCACGACGCTGTCGCGGTTGGTGCGACACGGTATCGGCGTGCACCACGCCGGGATGCTGCCGAAATACCGGCGGCTGGTGGAACAGTTGGCGCAGTCCGGCCTGCTCAAGGTGATCTGCGGCACCGACACGCTGGGCGTCGGCATCAACGTGCCGATCCGCACGGTGGTCTTCTCGGCGCTCTCGAAGTACGACGGTGTCCGCACCCGGTTGCTCAACGCCCGCGAGTTCCACCAGATCGCCGGCCGGGCCGGGCGGGCCGGCTACGACACCGCGGGCACCGTCGTCGTGCAGGCGCCCGACCACGAGGTGGAGAACCTCAAGCAGTTCGCCAAGGTCGCCGATGATCCCAAGAAGCGCCGAAAGCTGTTGCGACGCAAGGCTCCCGAGGGCATGGTGCCGTGGAGCGAGTCGACGATGAACCGGTTGATGGAGGCCACGCCCGAACCGCTGACCAGCAACATGCGGGTGACGACGGCCATGATCCTCGACGTCGTCGACCGCCCCGACGACCCATTCGAGGCGATGCGGCGACTGCTGACCGACAATCATGAGCCACGCAAACGGCAGCTGCACCACATCCGCGAAGCGGTCGGTATCGCGCGGTCGCTGCTGCAGGCCGGTGTGGTGGAGCGCCTCGACGAACCCGGGCCCGACGGTCGCAGATACCGGCTGACCGTCGACCTCCCGCCGAACTTCGCGTTGTATCAACCGTTGTCGACCTTCGCGCTGGCCGCCGTCGACGTGCTCGATCCGGCATCGGAAACGTTCGCGCTGGATGTCGTTTCGGTGATCGAGGCGACGCTGGAGGATCCGCGCCAGATCCTGGCGGCGCAGCTGAACAAGGCCCGCGGTGAGGCCGTCGCGGCGATGAAGGCAGAAGGCATCGAGTACGACGAACGCATCGAGCTGCTCGACGACGTCACCTACCCGAAGCCGCTCGAGGAGTTGCTCGAGCACACCTTCGAGGTGTACCTGCAGAGCAACCCGTGGGCCGCCGACGCCCGGCTGTCCCCGAAGTCGGTGGTACGCGAGATGTGGGAACGCGCCATGACCTTCCGCGAATATGTCAGCCAGTACGGCCTGACCCGCGCCGAGGGCGCGGTGCTGCGCTACCTGTCCGACGCGTACAAGGCGCTGCGGGCCGGGGTACCCGCCGCGGCCAGGACCGAGGAGCTCACCGATATCGCCGAGTGGCTCGGCGAACTTGTCCGCCAAGTGGATTCGAGCCTGCTCGACGAGTGGGAGCAGCTGACCGACCCCGACCGGTCGAACGATGCGCCGGTGGCGGTGGCAGCCCCGCCGCGCCCGTTGAGCGGCAACCAGCGTGCGTTCACGGCGACGGTGCGCAACGCGTTGTTCCGGCGGGTCCAGTTGTTCGCCCGGCAGCGCTGGGACGAACTCGGCGCTCTGGACAGCGGTTCGGGATGGACCGCGGGGCGCTGGGAGCAGATTGGGAAGGACTACTTCGACGAGCACACCGAGGTCGGCACCGGCGCCGACGCTCGCGGTCCGGCACTGCTGATCATCGACCGTGGGCCCGACGTGTGGCGGGTGCGGCAGATTTTCGACGATCCGGCGGGCGACCACGACTGGGGCTTCACTGTCGAGATCGACCTCGCGGTCTCCGACGAGGCCGGCGCGGTCGTCCTGCGCGTCATCGACGCCGGTCGGTTCGACTGAGTCGCCCGGTCCCCTTCCCGCCGAGTGTGGCCTCGTGTCACGCTTTTCGCGTATTCGTGTGACACAACCCCACGCTCGGCGGAGAGCTACGGCGCGATCGACGCGCCCATACTGCATCCGGGCGATTACCGTGCGCCGCCGCGGGGTATCAGAGCGGGCATGACATCTCCGAACGAGAATGTAACGCCGGAAACCGCCGAGCAGGCCGAGGACGTGCTGTCCCCCGCGACCCCCGGCGCCGAAGGGCTGCCGCTACCCGACGAGGCCGTCGACAAGCCCTCGGAGCAGTAGCCCGGCCGGAATCATCTCCGGCGTCGCGGCGTTGAACGGCTTCGTGGCCGTTCAGAAACTATTTCAACCGTTGACCATCGGCTCGTTGACCGTGCCGAACCGGTTCGCGATGGCGCCGATGACCCGTCAAGCCTCTCCGGGCGGTGTCCCGGGCACCGATGTCGCCGAGTACTACCGCCGCCGCGCCGCCGGTGGCGTCGGGCTGATCATCACCGAAGGGATTCGGCTTCCGGACCCCGCCGCCGGCTACCCGTACTCCATCCCGACGCTCCTCGGTGAGGACGCGGTGGCGGGCTGGACGCGCGTCGTCGACGGAGTGCACGCCGAGGGCGGGACGATCGCCGCGCAGCTTTGGCACCAGGGCGCGCAGCGCGAGGATGCCGACGGTGTGCAGCCGGTCAGCCCCTCGGGCGTCGACGGCCACGGCCGGCCCAGGGGCCGTGCGCTGGAGGCCGATGAACTGTCTCGAGTCGCCGAATCGTATGTGCAGAGCGCCCTCGCCGCTCGAGACGCCGGTTTCGACGCGGTCGAGCTGCACGGGGCCCACGGTTATCTTCTGGACGAGTTCTTCTGGGCGCGAACGAATCTGCGCACCGACCGATACGGCGGATCCCTCGCCGAACGGACACGCTTCCCGGCGGACGTGGTCGCCGCGGTACGGGCCGCGGTGGGGCCGGACTATCCGATCATCTTCCGTTTCTCGCAGTGGAAGGGCACCGATTACACGGCGTCGATCGCCGACGACCCCACCGAGCTTCAGGAGCTGCTCACGCCGTTGGTCGACGCCGGGGTCGACGTCTTCCATCCCTCGACGCGCAGGCATTACGTGGCCGGATTCCCGGATCACGACCGCGAACTGAGCCTTGCCGGCTGGACGAAGAAGGTGTCGGGCCGCCCGGTCATCGCGGTCGGCTCGGTTGGCCTGGAGACGCAATTCCGCAGTGAGAAGCAGGGCCAGGTGATCCAACCTGCGCCCGTCGGCCGCCTGGTGGAGCAGTTCGAGTCGGGCGAGTTCGACATCGTCGCGATCGGTCGCGCCCTCCTCGCCGACCCGGCGTGGGTCAACCGGCTGCGCGACGGCCGCCTCGACGAGTTCACCGGATATGACCCGGAGGTCGCGCTGGCAAAGCTGGCCTGACCCGGTCGGGGTTCGAACCCCTAACACTGGGACAGCGTGTCGATCACCGCTTTCAATTTGTTTCCTACGTCTTCGGCGATCGGCTTCAACGCCGGCTCGTCGGTGACGTCGACCAGCAACTGCGGATTCATCGCCTCGATGAGCGTGGTATCCGGGTCATCTGGGTCGCTGCGCACCACGACGTTGCACGGCAGCAATAGACCTATCTGACGGTGCGCGTCGATCGCCCGGTGCGCCAACGGCGGATTGCACGCGCCGAGGATGAGGTAGTTCTCCACGTCCTCGTCGAGCTTGTTCTTCAGCGTCGCCTTCACGTCGATCTCGGTCAGGACGCCGAATCCCTGTTCGGCGAGCGCCTCACGCGTGCGGGCGACGGCATCCTCGAACGATGCCTTCAGGCTCGTGGCCAACGCGATGCCCATGGTGACTCCTTTGTCGATGGTGGTCGATCACGCCAATGCGAGGAAGAGCTTCTCGAGTTCCGCCTCGGTCATGGGTCGTTCGTTGCCCTCTTGGTCGCCGGTCATGCACTCCCGCAGCCCCGTCGCAACGATCTTGAAGCCGGCCCGATCCAGCGCCCGCGACACCGCCGCGAGCTGGGTGACAACGTCCTTGCACTCGCGGCCCTGCTCGATCATCGCGATCACGCCCGCGAGTTGCCCTTGGGCGCGGCGCAGCCGGTTGAGCACGGCATCAATGGCCTCTTGGTCCCCAACCATGGTTCTCCTTTCGACGACGCCTCCCAGATTACCCATGGGGGTATTTGCGCGCCGTATACCCCCTGGGGTATCGTTCAGCATACCCGCGGGGGTATATGCGTTCAAGCTCCGCGACCAGGAAAGGAACCGCGATGATCCTCGAGCAGTACTACATCGAATGCCTTTCGCACGCCTCGTACCTGATCGGTGACGAGTCGACCGGACGGGCGATCGTCGTGGATCCGCGCCGCGACATCACCGAATACCTAGCCGACGCTCGCAAATACGGGCTTTCCATCGAGGGCGTGATCAACACCCACTTCCACGCGGACTTCGTCTCGGGCCACCTCGAACTCGTCGATGCGACCGGCGCCTGGATCGGTTTCGGTGAGGCCGCCGAGACCGACTATCCGATCCGCCGGCTGGCCGACGGGGAGCACCTCTCGCTGGGTGAGGTGGATCTGGAGATTCTGTCGACCCCCGGCCACACCTGGGAGTCGATCAGCGTGCTGGTTCGCGAGCACGCCGACGCCGAGCCGGCGGCCGTGCTGACCGGCGACTCGCTGTTCATCGGCGATGTCGGCAGACCCGACCTGGTCAACATCGGAGACAGCTCGACCAGCGATCTGGCGCTCGCGATGTTCCACACCATCCACGACAAACTGATGCGGCTGCCCGATCATGTGAAGGTATTGCCTGCGCACGGCGCCGGCTCGTCGTGCGGCAAGAACTTGTCGGCGGAGCTCACGTCAACGATCGGCGAACAGCGAATGAACAACCCGTCGGTGCAACCGATGAGTGAAGAGGCGTTCGTCGCGATGATCACCCACGGTCAGCCCGCGGCACCCGCGTATTTCGCTTCGGATGCGGCGATGAACAAGCGAGTCCACCCGTTGCTGCGGCAGGAGCGCAGGGTGCCGGAGATGGAGCCGGGCCAGATTCGAGCCGTGCTCGAGACCGACGTACGTGTGGTGGACGCACGTGGCGTCGACGATTTCGCGGCCGGGCACCTCCGCGGCTCTGTCAACGTCGGATTCGACGGTCGGTTCGCCGAAACCGCGGGGATGGTGGCGGAGGTCGGCGACCAGATCGTCCTGATCGCCTACACGGGCGAAGAGCAGCAGGCCGCGCTTCGCCTGGCGCGCATCGGCCTGGACAACGCCATCGGCTACCTCAGCGTCGACCGCGACGGCCACTTCCCCGCAGAGCTGGCCGATCTGGTGCAGATCGCCTCTCGCACATCTGTTTCCGAGCTCGATGCGATGATGGCCCACAACGCGGTGACCCTGATCGACATCCGTAACCCCGCTGAGCGAGAGGCCGCCGCGATCCCCGGCTCCATCCACATTCCGCTTGCCCAATTGCGAAATCGGATGCACGAAGTGCCCACGGACAAACCGATCGTCATGCACTGCGCAGGTGGATGGCGGTCGAGTGTGGCCGCGTCGTTGCTGCGCGCCAACGGTTTTCGACAGGTGTCCGACCTGCTCGGCGGATACAACGCGTGGGCCGATGTCCACGCCACGGTGTGAACCGAACGAAGGAGATCAGCATGTGTTACCCGGTCCAGTGCCCGTCCTGCGGCAAGACGACTTGGGACGGCTGCGGCCAGCACGTCGATGATGTGATGCGGTCGGTACCCGCCGCGGAGCAATGCCGGTGTGACCGGGAACCCGAGCCACCGCGCCGTGTCGGGCGCGGCTTCTGGCGTCGATAACCCCGGGTTCGGAATGACAGTGGCCGTGAGCCTGGTGCTCGGCGCACTCATCGGTGTGCTGTTGGGACTGCTCGGCGGCGGGGGCTCGATCCTCGCAGTCCCGGCGCTGGTCTACGGGATCGGCCTCGGAGTCGAAGAGGCGATCCCGATCTCATTGATCGTCGTCGCCACCGCCTCGGCGGTCGGTGCACTGCCGAAAATCCGCACCGGACATGTTCGGTGGCGAATGGCCGGCATCTTCGCCGTAGCCGGCATCCCGGCGGCAGTTATCGGAAGCGCGATCAGCAGACAGCTACCCCCGCCGGTGTTGTTGATCGGGTTCGCCGTCGTGATGGTGGTCGCCGGCATCCGCATGCTCGCAGACCGAGGTGACACCGGCACCGCGTGTGAGGTGAAGGCAGGCCAGGTCAATTGGCGCCGCTGCCTGCCACGGTCCATCGCGGCCGGTTTTCTGGTCGGCCTGTTGACGGGACTCTTCGGCGTCGGCGGTGGGTTTCTCATCATCCCGGCGCTGGTGGTCGGGCTCGGCGTCGAAATGTCCACGGCGATCGGCACTTCGCTGCTGATCATCGTCGCGAACTCCGGGGCCGGGCTCTTCTCTCACCTCCAAGGCATCAGTGCCGACTGGTCAGTCACCACGGTGTTCGTCGTCGCCGCGATGCTCGCCTCACTGCTCGCAGGCTATTTCGGCGCGATGGTCGACACCGACCGCCTGCAGCGCTGGTTCGCCTACCTCGTTTTCGTGGTCGCGGCCTATGTTCTGTTCGACACAGTCTTTCTCAGTTGACCCAGAGGATGGTTCGGAGTGCCCGCGAGCGGGCATGTAGCGCGTTGACGCTATAAAGCAAGGAGCCTCCCATGGTCAGCCGTACCGCCGAACGCCGATCGATCTCGACGGTGCTGTTGCCGCTTGCGGTCAGCGTGGCCACGGCCGCCACGCTCGTCGTCAACTACCTCGCCAACGGCCTGCCGATCAACGGCCAGACCACGGGTGACGTCACCCGTCGCTTCCAGGTGTACTTCGTGCCCGCCGGATACGTCTTCTCCATCTGGAGCGTGATCTATCTCGGCGTGATCGCCTACAGCGTGTACCTGAGCCTGACGCACGCCCGGGGCCGCGACGACAGCGGTGTCGCGCGCGCCATCGCGCCCTGGTACGTGCTGACCGCGGCGGCCAACTGCTGCTGGCTGTTCGCGTGGCACCACAACCGGTTTCCGCTGAGCATGCTGCTGATGGTGGTGCTGCTGATCGCGCTCATCGTCATCTATCGCCTGCAGGCCACGCGCCCGCCCACCTCGACGCTGGAGCGGTGGACGGTACACATCCCGTTCCGCGTGTACCTCGGCTGGATCTCGGTCGCGACGATTGCCAACGCGACGATCACCCTCGACGACGCCGGGTGGTCCGGCTTCGGGCTGTCGGAGCCGACATGGGGCGTGATCATGATCGCGGTGGCTGCCGCATTGGGCGTGGTGATGAACCTGCTGCACCGCGACATCGCCTACGGGCTGGTGATCATCTGGGCGCTGGTCGGTATCGCGGTTCGCCTGCACGACACCACGTCGATCCTGATCGCCTCGTTGGTCGGTGCGGTCGTGGTGGCCGGCGCCGGCGCGGCGAGCGCACGCTTGCGTACACATTCGCCGAGAGAGTCCGCGAAAAACCGTACGCTCGCGGGCTAGTCGTCTAAGACTGAGCCATGCCGGATCTCAGCCCACGGCCACCCAACGCGCCCACCGCGTTCCGCTACCCTGGGCTCACCGGCCGCCGCGCGCGCCTTCGGAACGTCATCAAGCGACTCGTCGGCGTTGATCTGCTTCCTCCCGATACCACCGCGCGGGCATTCATCGCCGGCCTCAATGCTGGTGACCCCGTCGCCGAACGCTTAGTCGCCGAGACCTATCACGGTGAACTGGGCGCCAGGAAGGCCCGCGATCTCGTCGAGACAGCGCAGCGGATCGGCATCGACAACGTCCCCGAGGCACCCGATTCGATGCGGGCGCTGTTCGAGGAGTTCGAGCAGCTCCCTGACTGGGTCGACCCGGAATTGGTGGAGGAGGGCGCGGCGGTCTGGCGCCGTTGGGCGTACGCGTTGGGAGCGCTCGGAAACGCCGGCACCAACGACACCTACACCGAGGGCTGGCTGGCGGTACCGCTGTCACTTTCGGGCGGCTACGCCGGACAGCGCGCTCTGCACCGCTACCTGGAGACGTCGCGGTGGTGGATCGAGGTCTGCCGGCCCGGAGCCATCCTGACGCCAGGATCGTTGGGCCGCAACATCTCTCTGCATGTGCGAATCATGCATGTCAGTGTCCGCGACCGTGTCAAACAGCATCCGGAGTGGGACGCCGAACGCTGGGGGCTGCCGATCAGCCAGTCGGCGATGCTGCTGACGCTGTTGGGCGGCAGCGTCGCACCCGCTTTCGGTCTGTTCCTTCTCGGGCACGTCACCTCACCGCGTGAGATGCGGGCCGTTCTGCACTTCAACCGCTACTGCGGGCACCTGATCGGGGTCCAGTGCGACAGCTACTTCCCCGAGACGGTTGCCGACGCCTGGCGGATTCTGTTCATGTGCGACGCGGCACGCAGCTACGACAGCGCCAACAGCGGAACCGAGCTCGTCCAGTCGTTCGTCCCGGCCTTCGAGCCCGCGCCGGTGTACCGGGGTCTGGAGCGGCTTCGCGCCAAGTATCACTACCGCCTACAGGCCGGGTATCTCGGCTTGTACATGTTGCCGTGGAACCGCCGCCGCTACCGGTTGCCGTCGGCGTTGCCGGGAATCACGCTGCTACTCAGCCGATTTCCGGTGGTAATCACGTTGGAGATCGCCCGGCGGTTGTCGTCGACGGTGGACCGTCGCTGGCAACAGTGGAACCTCAAGCGGTGGGAGAACTGGCTGCGGTGGCAATCCGCCGGTAAGGCAGCGGCTTTCGAGGCCGCCGTGCCGTTGCGCCGATGATCACGCCCTCGACTGCACGAGCGACGGGCTTCCGACGCCGATGGTGATCTTCGGCGCCGCCGCGGGGTCGAGCCAGTTCAACAACGTGCGCATCTCATCGCGGCCGATGCCGACGCAGCCCCAGGTCGGGTTGCCGTCGGTCACATGAAGAAAGATGCCCGAGACCTTGCCCGGAATGCGCTGCGGATTGACGGTGATGTTGACGGCGTAGTCGTAGACGGGCCCCGAGTCGTACAGGTTCTCCGCGATCGCGGACGGCTTGCGGGGCGAACGGACGTGGGTGTTGTACGTCGGAGAGTCGGCGTCCTCGTCCCACCAGTCCTGGTTCGTGGCTTGGAAGTACGGCATCTTGGTGCCGGGGTTCGGTTGCCTGCCGAAGGCCTGGTCGAAGGTGAAGGTGCCGACCGGCGTCCGGTGCACACCGTCGGCGGGGGCGCCGACGCCGAGCGCGCCCACTTTGGCGGGTGTCGGCCCCAGGACAGGTTTCCACTGCCCTCCGGTCTGCTGGAAGGCGGTGAGCGTTCCCGAGGTGGCGTCCGCTTTGGGTACGCCGACGACGATCCATTGCGTCGTCTGCGTGGCAGCAGCAGCGGGTTGCGCCGCGGCGGGACCCGCGAGCGGGAGTGCTAGCAGCGCAACGCCGAGGCACGCCAGTGCTTTTCGCAGACTCACGGGCGACCTCGAGATGTGGATAAGTCACGTAAATGCAGAATCGAGCCATCGTATCCGCGACATTCGACCCAAACCGGCTGCCGAAATCCGTTCGCGGCCAAAGCGAGACCGTGTCGCTACTTGGCGCAGCCGGTTCAGTTGATTCGGTGCGGGAAACTTGTCGGACCGTTCTGTGATGATGTGGTCATGGTGTCGATGGCTCTTTCCGATGCTGAGGGGACCGTGACCAACAAGGAGCGGTTGGGTCAGCTCTATGAGCAGTTGGCCGAGCTGTCGGGCCAACGTAATGCGATCGATGGGCGCATCGTGGAGATCGTCGCCGAGATCGACCGCGACGGGCTGTGGAGCACCGCCGAAGGGGTGCGCTCGGTCAAAGCGCTGGTGGCCTGGAAACTGGGCCTCTCCGATACCACCGCCACCAAGGTGACGGCCGTCGCGCAGCGCTTCGCCGAGTTTCCCCGCTGCACCAGCGAGCTACGCCAGGGCCGGTTATCGCTGGACCAGGTCGGGGTGATCGCCCAATACGCCGCAGCGGGTTCTGATGAGCACTACGCCGACATGGCGGCGGTGGCCACCGTCAACCAACTGCGGTTTGCGATCAAGCTCGAACCCCGCCCCGACCCCGAGCGCCCC
>NZ_CVTA01000021.1 GCF_001050035.1 Mycolicibacterium komanii | reverse complement strand
TGCGGGCCCGACAACCGCCGCGTCACCCCCGGCGGCTGGCGCACCCGTAACCGCAAAGACGGGCGCACCCAATGGCGGCCCCCACCCCAACTCGACACCGGCCAAGCCCGCACCAACAACTACCACCACCCCCACCGCTACCTCATCGACGACAACACCGACGACGACGAAGCCGACTGTCCCGACTCCGACGAGCAAGCCGACGACGGTGGGAGTCCCGACAGCGATGAGGAAAACGCTTGCAACGGCTGACCGGCACAGTTGTGTATTTATTTGACATATCGTTGTGTTTTCCCAACACTATGTTGTGTGAGTCCGGTGAGAAGGGGTAAAACACTCCCAATTCACAACCGCATCGGTGTCCTGCGCGCCGAGCGTCGGATGACGCGAGCCGATCTCGCGGCATTGATCGACGTGAACCCGCAGACGGTCGGCGCGCTCGAACGCGGCGACCATTATCCGAGCCTGGACCTGGCTTTCCGTATCTGCGACGTCTTTGGTCTGCCCGTCGAGGCGGTGTTCTCCCGCACGGAGTTCGCCCCGTTGTCGACCGAGCTCTACCGCACCAACACCCGACCGCAAGGAGGCGACATCGATGTCCCCGTCGACCCGACAGGCTGATCGGACCTTGATCGACCGATACCAGGACTTCCGCACACGGCGATTCCTCAAACACGAACGCACCTACGCGAATTCGCTGCCGCGGTGGCGCACTCAACGCCGGCGCCGAGCGCTCGTTGTGATCCTAGCCATCACGCTGGCGATCATGGTCTGTGTCAGTGTCGTGTGCGCCTTCGGTTTTCGAGAAGCCGCACTGGTTTGGCTGCCTGCAACCCTGATCTTCTTCCCGACCTTCGTCGCTCTGCAAATCGTGTCCGGTCGGCAGGGCGACGCGCCACTCGGCGTGCTGGACGAGTACGAGATCCAGCAGCGCAACAGCGCACGATCGATCGGCCTGACAGTCACGCAGAACCTGATGCTGGTGCCGATCTTCTACCTGATCGTGTCGTCGACGCAGATGCGAACGGCCGATGCAGATGCCGTGCGCGACATGGCATACGCCGGCGGCCTGATGACGCTGGTCGTGCTGATGATCGGCGGATGCCTGCCGGTCATGATCCTCGGCTGGAGCAGGCCGGACCCCGAGGTATGAGCCTGGCTGAAACTTCCTGCGTCGGCCTCGCCGACGTGTTGGCGGGCACGGCCGCGCGCCCCTCTGCCGTGATCACGAGCACCATCATGTTCGTGTACCTGGTCGCCGGCGTCCGATCGTTCCTAAAGGCGCGCGCCACACGTTGACTCAGGCCGACCGGCCGCGCTCCCTGCGGTATCGGCGCACTAGGGCATCGGTCGACGAGTCCGACTGTTCGGTGGGGGAGTCGTCGCCGGTGATGACCGGCAGCAGCGCCTTCGCCTGCGTCTTGCCGAGTTCGACACCCCACTGATCGAACGAGTCGATGCCCCAGACGACTCCCTCGGTGAACACCTGGTGTTCGTACAGCGCGATCAACTGACCCAGCACCGACGGCGTCAGCCGGGTCGCGAGGATCGACGTGCTTGGCCGGTTCCCCGGCATCACCTTGTGCGGCACCACATTCGGCGGCGTGCCTTCGGACGCGATTTCGTCGGCCGTCTTGCCGAACGCCAGCACCTGCGTCTGCGCGAAGAAGTTGCTCATCAGCAGGTCGTGCATGCTGCCCTCGCCATCGGCGGTCGGCAGATCATCCGTCGGCTGCGAGAACGCGATGAAATCCGCGGGTACCAGCCGCGTGCCCTGGTGCAGCAGTTGGTAGAACGCGTGCTGGCCGTTGGTTCCCGGTTCGCCCCAGAAGATCTCGCCGGTGTTTGTCGTGACCGGCGAGCCGTCGGCGCGCACCGACTTGCCGTTCGACTCCATCGTCAGCTGTTGCAGATACGCGGCGAATCGTGCCAGATCATTCGAATACGGCAGCACCGCACGGGTTTCCGCGCCGAAGAACTCGTTGTACCACAGCCCGATCAGCCCGAGCAGCGCAGGCACATTCGATTCCAGCGGCGCCGTGCGGAAGTGCTCGTCGACGATGTGAAACCCCGACAGGAACTCGGCGAACCGCTCGCGGCCGATCACCGCCATCACGCTCAAACCGATCGCACTGTCGACCGAATAGCGGCCGCCCACCCAGTCCCAGAACCCGAACATGTTCTCCGTGTTGATGCCGAAGTCGTCGACCAGATTCTTGTTCGTCGACACCGCCACGAAATGACGCGACACCGCGGCGTCGCCGAGCGCATCGGTCAGCCAGCGACGCGCCGCCGTCGCGTTGGTCAACGTCTCGAGCGTCGAGAACGTCTTCGACGCGACGATGAAAAGCGTTGTCGCGGGATCGAGTCCGTCGAGCTTGGCAACCAGGTCCGCCGGGTCGACGTTCGACACGAACCGCGCCGAGATGCCCGCATCGGCGTAGTGGCGCAACGCGAGCGTGGCCATCGCCGGTCCGAGGTCAGACCCGCCGATGCCGATGTTGACGACGGTCTTGATGGCCTCGCCCGTCGCACCGGTCCACTCGCCGCTGCGCAACCGATCGGTGAAATCGCCCATTTTGTCGAGCACCTCGTGCACGTCGGCGACGACATTCTGGCCGTCCACGACCAACTCGGCGCCCCGCGGCAACCGCAGGGCCGTATGCAGAACGGCGCGGTCCTCGGAGGTGTTGATGTGTACGCCGGAGAACATCGCGTCACGCTTCTGCTCCAGGCGCGCGGCGCGGGCCAGGTCCACCAGCAGCTTGAGCGTCTCGCGCGTCACCCGGTGCTTGCTGTAGTCGACATACAGATCGCCTACCGTCGCCGCCAACTCCGTGCCGCGGGCCGGATCCTCGGCGAACAGCTCGCGCAGGTGTTTCGCGCCCACCTCGTCGTGATGCCGTTGCAACGCCTGCCACGCCGGAGTCGCGGCGATATCGGGTATCTGGTCGGTGTCGGCACTCATGAAGACGACCCTAGTGCGGCGAAATGGCCAAGGGTGTACAGAAGAGTAATGGATACCGCGAAGCTGCTGTCGTCTGTGCCTACCGGACTGTGGATCGGCGGTGAGGAGCGTGCGGCGTCGTCCACGTTCGACGTGCTCGACCCTTCCGACGATCAGGTGTTGGCCTCGGTCGGCAACGCGACCGCCGACGATGCGATCGCCGCGCTCGACGCGGCGTGCGCGGTGCAGGCGCAGTGGGCGGCCACCGCGCCGCGCGAACGCGGCGAGATCCTGCGCGCAGTGTTCGAGAAGATCCGTGAACGCGCCGAGGACATCGCCACGCTGATGACCCTCGAGATGGGCAAGGTCCTGCGCGAGAGCATGGGCGAGGTCACCTACGGCGGCGAATTCTTCCGGTGGTTCTCCGAAGAAGCGGTGCGCGTCGCCGGGCGCTACACGCACAGCCCCGCCGGCAGCGGACGCGTCCTGGTCACCAAACAACCGGTCGGCCCCTGCTATGCGATCACGCCGTGGAACTTCCCCCTGGCGATGGGCACCCGCAAGATCGGACCCGCCTTCGCCGCCGGCTGCACCATGATCGTCAAGCCCGCGCAGGAGACACCGCTGACGATGCTGCTGCTGGCCAAGCTGATGGACGAGGCCGGCCTGCCCAAAGGCGTGCTGTCGGTGCTGCCGACGAAGAACCCCGGTGACGTCACCGCCGCCCTGATCGACGATGGGCGCCTGCGCAAGCTGACCTTCACCGGCTCCACCGGGGTGGGCAAGGCGCTGGTCAAACAATCCGCCGACAAACTGCTCCGCACCTCGATGGAACTCGGCGGCAACGCCCCATTCGTCGTGTTCGACGACGCCGACGTCGACGCCGCCGTCGAGGGCGCGATCCTGGCCAAGATGCGCAACGGTGGGGAGGCGTGCACAGCGGCCAACCGCTTCCACGTCGCCAACTCGGTGCGCGAGGAGTTCACCGACAAGCTGGTCAAGCGGATGAGCGAATTCACCCTCGGCAAGGGCGTCGACGAGTCGGCCACCCTTGGGCCGCTGATCAACGCCAAGCAGGTCGCCACCGTCGAAGACCTGGTCTCCGACGCCGTGTCGCGGGGCGCGAAGGTCGCGATCGGCGGGGTGGCTCCCGGCGGGCCGGGCAACTTCTACCCGGCCACGGTGCTGGCCGACGTCCCCGCCGACGCCCGGATCCTCAAGGAGGAGGTGTTCGGCCCCGTCGCGCCGATCACCGGATTCGACACCGAGGAAGAGGGCATCGCGGCGGCCAACGACACCGAGTACGGCCTGGCGGCCTACATCTACACCCAGTCGCTCGACCGCGCACTGCGCGTCGCCGAGGCCATCGAGTCGGGCATGGTCGGCATCAACCGCGGCGTGATCTCCGACCCCGCCGCACCGTTCGGCGGCGTCAAGGAATCCGGCTTCGGCCGCGAGGGCGGATTCGAGGGCATGGAGGAATACCTCGAGGTCAAGTACATCGCGTTGACGAAGTAGCTCGACACGCCGCCGCGCCTGCGGCCGCACGTCTGCTCACGCGGGCAAGATTTCGCAAGTGAACGCGCGTCGCTCCGTCGCGCCCGCTGATCGCCGCCCGCTGTCAGTACATCCCTCCTCGCGTGCGCGTCGGCGTGGCGAGATCCCCGCCCTCGACGGCATCCGCGCCGTCGCCGTCGCCCTCGTGCTCGCCGACCACGGCGGCATCCCGGGCGTCGACGGCGGCTTCCTCGGCGTCGACGTGTTCTTCGTGCTCAGCGGATTCCTGATCACCTCGCTACTGCTCGACGAGCACGCCCGTACCGGCCGAATCCGCCTGCGGGACTTCTGGATCCGTCGCGCCCGCCGCCTGTTGCCCGCGCTGCTGGTGATGGTGCTGGCCGTCGTGGCGGCGCGGGAGTTCTTCTCGACGGAGGCGATCGCCAACCTGCGTGATGACGCCGTGGCCTCGTTCTTCTGGGTGGCCAACTGGGCGTTCGTCGCGCAGCGCACCGACTACTTCTCCCAAGGCGCACCGCCGTCGCCGCTGCAGCACACCTGGTCGCTCGGGGTGGAGGAGCAGTACTACCTGATCTGGCCGCTGCTGCTGATCGCCGTCGCGTTCGTCTTCTGCCGGCGCAATCCGACGCATCTGCGGTGGGCCGTGCTGGGCCTCGCCACGGCCGGTGCGGTCGCGTCGGCCGCGGCGGCGATCGTCTTCGTCGACGACGGAACGTTGAACCGGGTCTACTTCGGCACCGACACCCGTGCACAGGCGCTGCTCGTCGGCTCCGCGGCGGCCGCCCTGCTGGTGCGCGACTGGACCACGGTCACCCTCGCCGGCCCGGTGATCAGGACGCGGTGGCTGCGCTGGGTCGCCAGGGACGTCTCCGTGGTCGGTGTCGTCGTGCTGGGCGTCGCGGTGCACCTGGCGACCGGGAGCGTCGGCGACTTCCACAAGGGTCTGCTGATCATCGCTGCCCTGGCCGCCGCGGGCGTGGTCGGCGCGGTGGCGCTGGATCAGGACGGTCCGGTCGCGCGCGTGCTGGCTTGGCGGCCGCTGGTGTGGCTGGGCGCGATCTCGTACGGCGTCTACCTGTGGCACTGGCCGATCTTCCTGGCGCTCAACGGCGAGCGCACCGGATGGTCCGGCTGGTCGCTGTTCGCGCTGAGGTGCGTCGCGACGATCGCGGTGGCGGCGCTGTCGTGGTGGCTCCTCGAACAACCCATTCGGCGCTGGCGGCCGGTGATCGTGCCGATGCTGCCGTTGGCGGGTGCGACGGCCGCCACGGCCGCGGTGATCACGATGACCGTGCTGCCGGTCGGGGTGGCGCCCGGCGGTCCAGCGCTGGAGGAGCCCAGCATCGACTCCGCCGCGCTGATCGCGCCGGAGGTGCCGGTTGAGGTGCAACGCCCGACGGCTCGCGATCCCGGCACCAGGACCGTCGCGGTGTTCGGTGACTCGGTGGCCTGGACGCTGATGCGATACCTGCCGGAGATACCGGGGATGGCGTTCACCAACCACACGATGATCGGCTGCGGGATCGCGCGCGGCGGCCCCTATCGCTACGTCGGGCAGACGCTGAACCAGAAACCCGAATGCGATTCGTGGCCGAGCAGGTGGTCACAGCGCGTCAAGAGCGACCGGCCCGACGTCGTGCTGCTGATCGTGGGGCGCTGGGAGGTCGTCGACCGGATGAACGAAGGACGCTGGACGCACATCGGCGAGTCGACGTACGACGCATATCTGCGCTCCGAACTGAACCGCGCGCTCGACATCCTCTCCTCGACCGGCGCGCGCGTCGTCGTCACGACCGAGCCCTACAACCGCCGCGCCGAGAAACGCGACGGCAGCCTGTACCCGGAGGACGATCCCGACCGGGTCGACGACTGGAACGCGTTGCTGCGTAGCGCGGTCAAATACCGGCCGAACGTCACCGTGCTCGATCTGAACCGCAAGCTCGGCCCGAACGGCGGCTACACCAACTGGATCGACGGGATCCGTATCCGCAGCGACGGTGTGCATCCGACGCCGGAGGCGGTCGAGTGGCTGACGCCGTGGCTGACCGACGCGCTGCGCTAGGGACTTGGGTGCGTTACCGATCGCTGAGCGACTGGTAGCGCACCGAAATCACCTGAAGGTCAGTGGCCGAGGCGGCCGCGGCCCAGTCGCAGCAACAGCATCGCGAGGTCTTTGCCCTCGGGGCCGAGTTCGCTGTAGCGCTCGATGACCTTCATCTCGCGGCTGTGTACCAAGCGCGTTCCACCGGAGGCCATCCGGGCCTGACCGATCAGCTTGGACACCTCGGTACGGCGCTTCACGGCCGCGAGAATCTCGGCGTCGAGCCGGTCGATCTCCCGGCGGAGGTCATCGATATCAGGCACAGTCTCGGTTTCGGTCGTCATGGGATTTCACCGCCTCGTCGTGTGGGTTCCTGGTCTCGTCCGGTCCTGGGCCTCACACAAGAGACGAGCCGCGGATCCGGGACCGCGGGGCTCTCACAGAAGCTGCTAGACCACGGGTACCGCGCAGCGGCACCCGCAGATAAATCGCTGTTTGCTGAGCACGGGACAAAGTGTGCCACCAATCGTCGGGCCAGCGCAAAGCCCATGCGCGCGTCATGCGCGGTACGGCCGGGGGCGGATGCGCGGTTCGGCCGCAGGAGTGTCCCTGTGCAGCGGTAAGTTCGACACTGACATGAGTGCACCGAACTTGATCGCACCGAACGGGGCCACCGAATCAGACTCCCTGCTCGAGGGGCTCAACCCACAGCAGCGCCAGGCCGTCCTGCACGAGGGCTCGCCGCTGCTCATCGTCGCGGGCGCGGGGTCCGGCAAGACGGCTGTGCTCACCCGCCGGATCGCCTACCTGCTCGCCGCCCGTGACGTCGGCGTGGGGCAGGTGCTGGCCATCACGTTCACCAACAAGGCCGCCGCCGAGATGCGCGAGCGGGTGGTGGGCCTGGTCGGGCCCCGGGCCCGCTCGATGTGGGTGTCGACGTTCCACTCCACCTGCGTGCGGATCCTGCGCAACCAGGCCTCCCTGATCAAGGGCCTGAATTCGAACTTCTCGATCTACGACGCCGACGACTCACGCCGTCTGCTGCTGATGATCGGCAAGGACATGGGCCTGGACACCAAGCGGTATTCGCCGCGGCTGCTGTCCAACGCCATCTCCAACCACAAGAACGAGCTGGTCGGTCCGGAGCAGGCGGCGGCCGAGGCTGCCGAGGCGGGTGAGGAACTGCCCGGCATCATCGCCGAGGTCTACGGCGAGTACCAGCGCCGCCTGCGCGCGGCCAACGCGCTCGACTTCGACGACCTGATCGGTGAGACGGTCGCTGTGCTGCAAGCGTTTCCGCAGATCGCCCAGTACTACCGGCGGCGGTTCCGGCACATCCTCGTCGACGAGTACCAGGACACCAACCACGCCCAGTACGTGCTGGTGCGCGAACTCGTGGGGACGGCAGCCTCGCAAGATGACCCAGCCGGGGTGCCGCCGGCCGAACTGTGCGTGGTGGGCGACGCCGACCAGTCGATCTACGCGTTCCGCGGGGCGACGATCCGCAACATCGAGGACTTCGAACGCGATTACCCGAACGCGACAACCATTCTGCTGGAACAGAATTACCGCTCGACGCAGAACATCCTCAACGCCGCCAACGCGGTGATCTCCCGCAATGCCGGCCGCCGCGAGAAGCGGCTGTGGACCGACGAGGGGGAGGGCGAGCTGATCGTCGGCTACGTCGCCGACAACGAGCACGACGAGGCGCGATTCGTCGCCCAGGAGATCGACGCGCTCGTCGACGACGAGGGTAGCTCCGCCCTCAATTACTCTGATGTGGCGGTGTTCTACCGCACCAACAACTCCTCACGTGCGCTCGAAGAAGTCTTCATCCGTGCCGGCGTTCCGTACAAAGTCGTTGGGGGCGTTCGCTTCTATGAACGCCGGGAGATCCGCGACATCGTCGCCTACCTGCGGGTGCTGGACAACCCCGGCGACTCGGTGAGTATGCGGCGCATCCTGAACACTCCGCGCCGCGGCATCGGCGACCGCGCCGAAGCGTGCGTGGCGGTGTACGCCGAGAACACGGGCCTGAGCTTCAACGACGCCCTGCAGGCGGCCGCCGAGGGCAAGGTGCCGATGCTCAACACCCGTGCCGAGAAATGCATCTCGGCGTTCGTGGAGATGCTCGACGATCTGCGCGGCCGCCTCGACGGTGAGCTGGGCGAGTTGGTCGAGGCGGTGCTCGACCGCACCGGCTACCGTGCCGAACTAGAGTCGTCGAGCGATCCGCAAGACCTCGCGCGGTTGGACAACCTCAACGAGTTGGTCAGCGTCGCACACGAATTCAGCACCGACCTGGCCAACGCACAGGCGCTCGCCGAGGAGGAGACCCTAGACGAGGACGTTCCCGACACCGGCGTGCTGGCCCAGTTCCTGGAGCGGGTGTCACTGGTGGCCGACGCCGACGAGCTTCCCGAGCACGGCGCCGGTGTCGTCACGATGATGACGCTGCACACCGCCAAGGGCCTCGAGTTCCCCGTCGTGTTCGTGACCGGCTGGGAGGACGGCATGTTCCCGCACATGCGAGCGCTGGGGGACCCCGCCGAGCTGTCCGAGGAACGCCGGCTGGCCTACGTCGGCATCACCCGTGCCCGGCAGCGGCTCTACCTCAGCCGGGCCAAGGTGCGGTCGTCGTGGGGCCAACCGATGCTGAACCCGGAATCCCGGTTCCTCAAAGAGATTCCGCAACATCTCATCGACTGGCGGCGCACCGATCCGACACCGTCGTCGTTCAGCGCACCCGTCAGCGGCGCCGGGCGCTTCGGAACCCCGCGTCCCTCGCCGACGCGGTCCGGAGCCGGAAAACGTCCGCTTTTGGTGCTCGAGCCCGGCGACCGGGTCACGCACGACAAGTACGGGTTGGGCCGCGTAGAGGAGGTGAGCGGCGTCGGCGAGTCGGCGATGTCGCTCATCGACTTCGGCAGTTCCGGTCGCGTGAAGCTGATGCACAACCACGCGCCGATCACCAAGCTCTAGCCCGAGCGTTCCCAGCGCCCGGTGGCGGGCAGGGCGGCGAACACGATGCTCGCCACCGGCAACAGCGGGATCGCATACACGACGGCGGGCAGCTTCGCACCCGCGACGAACAGGCTGGAGAAGATCAGCAGGGCCACCATCGCGCCGACCATGACCAGCAGGCGGCTCACCCACCGGCGCAGCAGCAGGCCGATGAGCCCGGCGATGAGGGCGGCGGCCGAGATCGCGGTCAGGAAGCCGATCGCGACGCAGAACAGTTGGTCGGTGCGCCACCATCCGGTGATCAGGTCGGTGGCGATGACGGCGGTGGTCCATCCGGTCAGGATGCTCATCACCGCGGTTGCGATCGCCGTCTTCGGGCTGGCCGCCGGCGACACCGTGACCGGCCTGGCCCGCGGGATGTAGGTGGTGTCCGGCGCGGCCCGGTCGGACATCTGCGTCGGCCCGCCGATGTCGGATTTCTGGGTTGGTCCGCCGATGTCGGACATCTGCGTTGCCCCGCCGGTGTCGGACATCTGCGTGGCGCCACTGGCGTCCACCATCTGCGTGGGCGGGTCCGCGATCGGAATCGCCCCGGTCGGATGGCGCCGGATGATGCTGGTCCTGGGTTCCTGACCGGTCGGGATCTCACCGGAGGGATGACGACGAATGATGCCCGTGTCCGCGCTCGACGGCGCTCGGCGTGTCAGATCGGAATCGTCGTCGCTGGCCACTCAGCCAGAGTAGTTGCCGAGGGACAGGCCGCGTTTGGACAGCCAACCCACCGGGTCGACACGATCGGTGCCGTTGAGGTGGACCTCGAAATGCAGATGCGGTCCGGTCGAGTTGCCGGTGTTGCCCATCTTGGCGATCTGGTCACCGGCCCACACCCGCTGGCCGACCTCCACCTGCCACGCGCTGAGATGGCCGTACAGCGTCACGGTGCCGTCGGAGTGCCGCAGCTTGACCATGTTGCCGTAGCCGGCGTACGGGCCCGCCGAGATGACCACGCCGTCGGAGGCGGCGAGCACCGGGGTGCCGATCGAGTTCGCGATGTCGACGCCGCCGTGCAGCGCCCCCCAGCGGTAGCCGAAGCCCGACGTCCACACGCCTTTGGTGGGCATCACGAACATCGGCCGCTGCAGCCGGGCCTCGCGCTCAGCACGCTCCTGCGCGAATGCGGCTGCCTTCTGGATCTCCTCGGTGTGCAGCGTCGAGCTGGCGGCCGGCGTCACCGCGACCACCTGCATACCGCCCGCCGAGCCGCTGATGGGATTGGCGAGCGCGGACTGGTCGGCGGCCAGCACGGTCTCCGAGGACTTCTCCTGCGTCGCGTTGGCCATCGAGTAGGCGCCCGCCGCGGTGGCCCCGACCGCCATCGCGGCGACCATCAGACGGCCCTTGACGGGGACTTCCTGCTTGCGGTGCGCAGGCGTGCGGGTGCCGATCCGGATGACGTCCGTGGCGGCCATGCCGTCACTGGTGTCGGTGTGGCTGTCGCGGTAGGCGTGCGAACGGCGCGCGTGGCGGCCACCGGCGGCGAATTCTGTCGGCACGGCCAGGCGCAGCGGGACGAGGTCGTCGGTGTCGGTCAGATCGTCGAGTTCGGGAGCGTGGATGACCTGGGCTTCGCGGTCGAAGGCGCTGTTCTCGCGGAAATCGATGTCATCGAGATCGCCGAACTCGTTGAACGGAATGATGTCGGTGACTTCCGACGGGGATTCGCTTACGCGGCGGCTGATTTGCCGATTCGTCGACGATCTGCGATGAGATCCGGACGAACGGTGCGAAGCCAACCTGGAAAATCCTTGCCTGTCGGGATGCCTGTCGTGACCAAAGCGTTATCGAGACCAGAGGCACGTTAACCAACTCCGGATGACGGCTGCAACCCGAGAGACTATTCCACGGGCGATTGTGACTTGTATCACTGGAGCGCAGCGGTGAGATCTACCACATGAGCGGTGGGCGGTGCCAACGCGTTTTGCGCGTGTGGATAAAGTTCCTCCGAGCCTTCGGCCCAACAACTCCGCAATCGACGCGCTAGAGACAGTGAGCTAATGGATCTCTTCGAATACCAGGCGAAAGAGCTCTTCGCCAAGCACAACGTGCCCACCACACCCGGACGGGTGACCGACACCGCCGAGGACGCCAAGGCCATCGCCGAGGAGATCGGCAAGCCCGTGATGGTCAAGGCGCAGGTCAAGACCGGTGGCCGCGGTAAGGCCGGCGGCGTCAAATACGCCGCCACCGCCGACGACGCGTTCACCCACGCGCAGAACATCCTCGGCCTCGACATCAAGGGCCACATCGTCAAGAAGCTGCTGGTGTCCGAGGCCAGCGACATCGCCGAGGAGTACTACATCTCCTTCCTGCTCGACCGGGCGAACCGCACCTACCTGGCCATGTGCTCGGTCGAGGGCGGTATGGAGATCGAGGAGGTCGCCGCGACCAAGCCGGACCGCCTGGCCCGGATCCCGGTCGACGCCACCAAGGGCGTCGACGAGGCCTTCGCGCGGGAGATCGCCAAGAAGGGGCACCTGCCCGAGGAGGTGCTCGACGCCGCCGCGGTGACGATCGCCAAGCTGTGGGAGGTCTTCGTCGGCGAGGACGCCACGCTGGTCGAGGTCAACCCGCTCGTGCGTACGCCTGACGACCAGATCCTGGCGCTCGACGGCAAGGTCACGCTCGACGGCAACGCCGACTTCCGTCATCCCGAGCACGCCGAGTTCGAGGACCGCGACGCCACCGACCCGCTGGAGCTCAAGGCCAAGGAGCACGACCTCAACTACGTCAAGCTCGACGGCTCGGTGGGCATCATCGGCAACGGCGCCGGCCTGGTGATGTCGACGCTCGACGTGGTCGCCTACGCCGGTGAGAACCACGGCGGCGTCAAGCCCGCCAACTTCCTCGACATCGGCGGCGGCGCCTCGGCCGAGGTGATGGCCGCGGGCCTCGACGTCATCCTCAACGACTCACAGGTCAAGAGCGTGTTCGTCAACGTGTTCGGCGGCATCACCGCCTGCGACGCGGTGGCCAACGGAATCGTCAACGCGCTGAAGATCCTCGGCGACGAGGCCAACAAGCCGCTCGTCGTTCGGCTGGACGGCAACAACGTCGAGGAAGGCCGCCGCATCCTGGCCGAGGCCAACCATCCGCTGGTGACCGAGGTCGGAACGATGGACGAAGCCGCCGACAAGGCCGCCGAGCTGGCGGCGAAGGCCTGAGAACTAAGGACTCAATGACCCATGTCTATCTTCCTGAATAAAAATTCCAAGGTCATCGTCCAGGGCATCACCGGCGGCGAGGGCACCAAGCACACCGCGCTGATGCTCAAGGCGGGCACCCAGCTGGTCGGCGGCGTCAACGCGCGCAAGGCCGGAACTGAGGTGACGCACCAAGACAAGGATGGCAAAGACATCAACCTGCCGGTGTTCGGCAGCGTCGCCGAGGCGATGAAGGAGACCGGCGCCGACGTGTCGGTGGTGTTCGTGCCGCCGAAGTTCGCCAAAGACGCGATCATTGAAGCCATCGACGCGGAGATCCCGCTGCTGGTCGTCATCACCGAGGGAATCCCGGTGCAGGACACCGCATATGCGTGGGCCTATAACGTCCAGAAGGGGCAGAAGACCCGCATCATCGGACCGAACTGCCCGGGCATCATCACGCCCGGTGAGGCGCTGGCGGGCATCACGCCGGCCAACATCACCGGTTCCGGTCCGGTCGGCCTGGTGTCCAAGTCGGGCACGCTGACCTACCAGATGATGTTCGAACTGGGCGATCTCGGCTTCTCCACCTCGATCGGCATCGGCGGCGACCCGGTGATCGGCACGACGCACATCGACGCGATCGAGGCCTTCGAGAAGGACCCCGACACCAAGATCATCGTGATGATCGGTGAGATCGGCGGCGACGCCGAGGAGCGGGCGGCCGATTACATCAAGGCCAACGTGAGCAAGCCAGTCGTCGGTTACGTCGCGGGCTTCACGGCGCCGGAGGGCAAGACGATGGGCCACGCGGGCGCCATCGTGTCCGGTTCGTCGGGCACCGCGCAGGCCAAGAAAGAAGCGCTGGAGGCGGCGGGCGTGAAGGTCGGCAAGACGCCGTCCGAGACCGCCCGACTGGCTCGCGAGATCCTGCAGAGCCTGTAATTCGCTTGACGTCGAAACCGTCCCCGGCTTCACGGCCGGGGACGGTTTCGTGTTCGGGGTGGCTGTCGATTAGCCTGACGAATTAACACCTGTCAGGAGGTCTGTAATGGTCGATTCCCGGACCCCGGTCATCGTCGGCGTCGGGCAGTTCACCGAGCACATCGACGATCCCGGCTATCGGGGCATGTCGGCGGTCGACCTCGCGACGGAGGCGGTCCGTGCGGCGCTGACCGACACCGGGCTCGACGCCACGGCGGCCGCAAAGGCCATCGAGACGGTGTACGCCCTGCGCCAGTTCGAGATCTCCGGGCCGATGCCCGCGACGCTGGGCAAGTCGAACAACTATCCGCGGTCGGTCATGCGCCGCGTCGGCGGCGACCCCGCGCGCGTCGTGCTCGAACCCGTCGGCGGACAGGGCCCGCAGAAACTCGTCACCGAGGCCGGTAACGCCATCGCCGCGGGCGAATTCGATGTGGCGATGGTGATCGGCTCAGAGCCCGGCTCGACGGCTCGCTACTTCGCGAAACGCGACCACAAGCCCGACTTCACCGAACACATCGACGGTCAGCTCGAGGATCGTGGTCACCAGGTCCAGCAGTACTTCACCGACTACACCGTGGCGCACGGGTTGACCGGCGCCGCAGTGCAATACGGCCTGCTGGACAACGCACGCCGCAGCCGATTGGGGCTGGGTGTGGCCGAATACCGCAGGCAGATGGCCGAGCTGTTCGCGCCGTTGTCGAAAGTCGCTGCGAAGAACCCGTACTCGTCATCGCCGGTCGAGCGATCGGTGGACGAGATCATCACGGTCACCGACGACAACCGGATGATCTGCGACCCGTATCCGCGCCTGCTGGTGGCCCGCGATCAGGTCAACCAGGGCGCCGCCGCGATCATGATGTCGGTGGCGGCCGCACGCAGACTCGGGGTGCCCGAGGAGAAGTGGGTGTATCTGCACGGGCATTCGGACATGACCGAGCAGGGCGTGCTCGACCGGGTGGACCTCGGCGCCAGCCCCGCGACTGTGCACGCCGTGCGAGAAGCCTTGCGGGTGGCCCAGATCGGCGTCGATGACATCTCCACCTTCGATCTTTACAGCTGCTTTCCGTTTCCCGTGTTCGTCGCCTGCGAGGCGCTGGGCATCGACGGGGACGACCCGCGGGGTCTGACGGTGACCGGTGGCTTGCCGTACTTCGGCGGCCCGGGAAACAGTTACTCGTTGCATGCCGTTGCCGAGACGGTCGCCCAGATGCGCGATCGGCCTGGGCAATACGGTCTGGTAGGCGCCAACGGCGGCACGATGAGCAAGTATTCCGTCGGTATCTATTCGACGCTGCCAACCGACTGGCGCACCGACGACAGCGAACGCCTCAGCGCCGATGTCGCGACGCTCCCGGCGGTTCCGGTGACCGAGCGACCCGAAGGACGTGCGACCATCGAGACCTATTCGGTGCGCTACGACTGGCCGGTCCGCACCGGAATCATCGTCGGCAGGCTCGATTCGGACAACTCGAGGTTCCTCGCCGTCTCCGAGGACGAGGAGCTCGTCGCGTTGATGTCCGACGGCGACCCGCTGGGCGTGGCGATCACGGTGCGCCCGGACGGGAAGGTCAACCGCGCGAGTCTGGCCTGATCGCAGGAGTCGCAGCCGTGAGAACGTACGCCATTCTGGCCGCACTTCTTCTCACGCTGACCGCCGGCTGCGCGGAAGGGCCCGCGGCCGATTCGTTGATGGTGTTCGCCGCGGCGTCGCTGAAGGCGACGTTCGCCGAGATCGGTGCCCAGTTCGAGAAGGACCACCCCGGGACCCGGGTGGAGTTCTCCTTCGCCGGGTCCTCGGACCTCGCCGCCCAGCTGACGCAGGGCGCACGGGCCGACGTGTTCGCCTCCGCGGACACCGCCAACATGGACAAGGTCGCCATGGCGGGGCTGCTCGCCGGCGACCCGGCGAACTTCGCGTCGAACACGTTGACCATCGCGGTGGCGCCGCGAAACCCGGCAAACATCAACACAATCCGTGACCTGACTCGGCACGGCGTCAACGTCGTAGTGTGCGCCCCTGCGGTCCCGTGTGGGTCGGCGACACAGAAGGTCGAACAGGCCGCCGGTGTCGAGCTGTCGCCGGTCAGCGAGGAGTCGTCGGTCACCGACGTGCTGAACAAGGTGACGAGCGGTCAGGCCGACGCCGGAATCGTCTATGTCACCGACGTGCGGGAAGCGGGTGCACTGGTCACCGCGGTGCCTATCCCTGAAGCCGCCGACGTGGTCAACGTCTATCCCATTGCGACACTGGAGGACTCGGCGCACCGCGACCGCGCGCAGGAGTTCGTCGACGCGGTCATCGGCGAGGCGGGACGGCAGGTGCTCGCCGAAGCGGGCTTCGGTAAGCCCTGATCAGACCAGCGCGGCCAGCTTGCCGGCCAGCCGTTCGACGTAGGCGGCGACGTCGTCGGCGGACTTGTCGGGGAGGCCGAAGAGGACCTCGGTGACGCCGAGATCGGCCCAGCGGGCGAGCTTTTCGGGATCGGGCTTGAAATCGAGCGCGACGATCTGCGGTGCGCCGTCGCGTCCGGCGGCCGCCCAGGTGTCCTGCAGCAGCTTGACCGGCTCGTCGATGTCGAAGTCGCGTGGTGTGGTGATCCAGCCGTCTGCGGAGCGGGCGATCCACTTGAAGTTCTTTTCGGTGCCCGCGGCGCCGACCAATACCGGGATGTGCGATTGGACAGGCTTGGGCCACGCCCAGCTGGGTCCGAAGTTGACGAACTCGCCCTCGTACGACGCCTCCTCCTGGGTCCACAGCGCCCGCATCGCTTCCAGGTATTCACGCAACATGGTGCGCCTGCGACCCGGGGGGACGTTGTGGTCGGCGAGCTCGTCGGTGTTCCAGCCGAAGCCGACCCCGAGGCTCACACGACCACCCGACAGATGGTCGAGCGTGGCGATCGACTTCGCCAGCGTGATCGGGTCGTGCTCGACCGGCAGCGCTACCGCGGTCGACAACCGGACGCGCGAGGTCACCGCCGCGGCCGTACCGAGGCTGACCCAGGGATCGAGCGTGCGCATATAGCGGTCGTCGGGCAGCGACTCGTCGCCCGTTGTGGGATGCGCGGCCTGCCGTTTGATCGGGATGTGCGTGTGTTCGGGCACGTAGAACGTGGTGAATCCGTGGTCATCGGCCAGCTTGGCGGCCGATGCGGGGGTGATCCCGCGATCGCTGGTGAACAGAACGAGCCCGTAGTCCATGCCCAGAATTAGAACGTGTTTCAGTCTGAGGGGCAAGCATGGGTCCGTTTCGGCAGGCGGCGCCCGGCCGCCCCGGCGTACCGGGGGCCCGATGGCCGGCCGGACCGCGCCGTCTGTGCGGCCCGTAATCGCCGGTTGAGCTGGCGTAACGCGCACGTTCCGAATCACTTGTTCACGCGTCAATTGTTCTGCTCTGCAAACCCTTTCGACGGTGACGTGATGCACCACACGTAACGGGCACGTGAGCCGAGGCGACATCCACAGAGATAGCGCTCTTGTTCGAGATGCACGAGAGAGCTGGTTCAGAGGTGTTCGCCGTGCCGGTTCTCAGTACGCAGCGGCACCTCCCGTCGAGGTTGCGATGGGCGCAGGTGCCGCCAGACTTTAGGCGAAAAAATGCCCCGCATAACCCGTGGCGGCGCCGCGTTCGGCGCCGTCGTGTTGATATTCGCCGCGTTCGTGGTCTTCGGTGGCCACTGGTTCGGCGGCGACGACGAGTCCGGTGGGCCGCCGTCGGTGCCCGCCGGTGACACCGCGGTGACCCAGTCGGGCCCGGCGCCTGCCGCCCAACCGGACAGCCGCTCCGTCGGCGCCTCGGGCGGCGCGCTGCCTCAGGCGGACGGCGTCCAGGCCGCGTCCGGTGATGACGGTCAGGCGGCGCCCCAGCCACCGCCGCAGCGCAACGACCCGTTGAGCCTGGCCGACATCGTGTTGTTCGTCGTGATGGGGTCGGTGTCATTGCTCCTGTTCGTTATCGCCGCGACCACGCTGTGGTGGATGCTGCACGCATGGCATAGCCCAGAGGCATTGTCCGGGACAGGGTTTCGCCGTCGCTCGGCCAACCGGCCGTGGTCGTTCTCGCTGTTGCTGCCCGCACGCCACGAGCAGGATGTCCTCGGCGACACCATCGATGCGTTGGCCCGGCTCGATCACCCCGCTTACGAGGTGATCGTCATCATCGGCCACGACGATCCCGAGACCGAGCGCGTGGCCCGGGCCGCGGCCGCGCGGCACCGGCGCACCGTCCGCGTCGTCATCGACGACAACATCCCGAAGAACAAGCCCAAGGCACTCAACACCGCGTTACCGGCGTGCCGCGGTGAGGTCGTCGGCGTGTTCGACGCCGAGGACGAGGTCCATCCGAGCCTGCTGCGGCTGGTCGAGGCCCGATTCGAAGAGTCGGGGGCCGACGTCGTCCAGTCGGGTGTGCAGTTGATGAACGTGCGCACCAGCTGGTGGTCGCTGCGCAACTGCCTGGAGTACTACTTCTGGTTCCGCTCCCGTCTGCACTTCCACGCCGAACAACGGTTCATTCCGCTGGGCGGCAACACCGTGTTCGCGCGAACCGCGCTGTTGCGGGCCGTCGGTGGATGGGATCGCAACTGCCTGGCCGAGGACTGTGAGATCGGCGTTCGGCTCTCCACCCGCGGCGCGCGCGTCGCGGTGGCCTACGACCCCCGTGTGGTCACCCGCGAGGAGACACCGGGATCGGTTCGGGCGCTGGTCAAACAACGCACCCGCTGGGACCAGGGATTCATGCAGGTCTATCAGAAGGATGAATGGCGCAAGCTGCCGACTCGGCGCCAGCGCCTGCTCGCCCGTTACACGCTGGCGATGCCGTTCCTCCAGGCCGCCACGGGCGCACTGGTGCCCATCGCCATCGTGTGCATGTTCGTCCTCAAAGTTCCCGTGCCGCTGACCTTGCTGACATTTCTGCCGCTGGTGCCGACGCTCGTCACCGTGGCCGTCGAGGCCGCCGCGCTCGGTGAGTTCGGCAAGGAGTTCGGCGTGCGGATCCGGCTCTGGGACCACGTCCGCCTGGTGCTCGGCGCATTCCCGTACCAGCTCCTGCTCGCAGCCGCGGCGGTGCGATCGGCGTGGCGGCAGAGCCGTGGACAGGGCGGCTGGGAGAAGACCGAGCACGCCAATGCTCACCGCGCGGTCGGCCGAGAGGAGCGGATCGCCGCATGACCCGATCGATTCGACTCAATCCCTCGATTCCCATCGTCATCGCGTTGATGGCACTGACCGCCGTGCTGCGCGCGATCAACATCACCGGATCCCCGACCCGGCTCGATGACGAAGGCACTTATGTCGCACAGGCTTTCGCCGTCGTCCAGTGGGGCGAGCTCGCGCACTACACCTATTGGTACGACCATCCGCCCGCCGGCTGGCTGCAGCTGGCGGCGTGGATGGTGATCACCGGTCCGGGATTCGGTGGCAATGCCGTTGTCGCGGGCCGCTTCCTGATGGTTCTGGTCGCGGTGATCACCGCCGGCCTGCTGTGGCTACTGGCACGTCGCGTCGGCCTGTCCCGCTGGGCGGCCGCGCTCGCCGTGACGATCTTCGCCCTGTCCCCGCTCGCGATCTCCCTCGGCCGCTCCGTCTACCTGGACAACCTCGCGGTGGCGTGGGTGCTAGGCGCGCTGGTTCTGATCTGCTCACCGCGCCACCGACTTTCGGCGATGTTCGGCGCGGCGGCCTGTTTCGGCGTCGCGGTGCTGACCAAGGAGACCATGCTGCTGCTGGTGCCGATGGTGGCCTGGCTGGTGTGGTGCAAGACCGTGCCCGCGACCCGGCGGTACGCGCTGGCGGTTTTCGGCGCGGTATCCGTCCTGGTGGTCAGTACCTACATCGTGATGGCCGTCATCCGGGGTGAACTCGTGCCGGGCCCGGGTCACGTGAGCCTGTGGGACGGCATCAAATTCCAGCTGTGGCAACGCGAATCCGGCGGCGCGCTGGGCGATCCGGACTCGCTCAAGCGGCACACGCTCGACGAGTGGTTGCGTCTCGATCCGGTGCTTCCGCTGCTCACCGCGCCGATTGCATTGGCCGCTCTGCTGATCGAGCGGCTGCGGCCGTATGCGGTCGGGCTGCTGATCCTGGTCGTCATGGTGATCCGACCGGGTTATCTGCCCGTGCCGTTCGTCATCGTCACGCTGCCGCTGACCGCGATGCTGGCGGCCGGACTGGCACAAGAAGTCGTTGGCCGCCTGAAGCGCAGCCGGTCGCAGCCCTCATGGGCCGGCGGTTGGCGGCGCGCCGCATCGGGCTTGGCCGCCGCCTTCGGTGTCTCGATGGTGGTCGCGCTCTGGCTTCCGGGCCATGGGCAGGTGTTGGCGAGCGATGACGACGCGTCGTTACAGCGCGCGCAGCAATGGATTTCGCAGAACGTCTCCAAGCAGGACCGGCTGATCGTCGACGACGCGTTGTGGGTCGACCTTCTGCGGGAGGGCCGCGACCGCCACAACGTGGTCTGGTCGTACAAGGTGGACACCGACGAACAGGTGCAGAAGCTGGCGCCCGCCGGCTGGGCCGATTACGACTGGGTCGTGTCGACGCCGTCGATGCGCGCCAACATGCCCGATCAGGGCGTGCTGACCGATGCGATCGCGCATGCGCAGCCGGTGGCCACGTTCGGGGACGGCGGCAAGAAGGTCGACGTGCTCCGCGTCGATGACGGCGCACAGGCGTCGAGTCCCGCGCAGCCGGCGGCTCCGCCGTTCGGGGTACAGGTGGCCGCGCGCCTGGATGCCGGTTCCGATCCCGACGCGGTCGCAACCCTGCAGTCCCGCACCGTCGATCAGCGTGTTGTCGCGGCGCTGGCCGTCATCACCGCCACGCAGCCCGTCGTCCTCGAGGGCATCACCTCGGTCCCCGCGGAGCAGACCGCCGGCACACCCGGCAGGGAGTTCACGATCGGTGGTCCACCGGAGCGGCTGCACACGGTCGCCGCCTTCCTCGACCGGCAGGAGAGCCCCTTCGCGGTCGAGTCGGTCGTTCTGCGTGACGGACGTCTGACGGTCCGTTTCCCCGCCAAGGCGACCAACATCGGCCTCGGCGGGAACGCGGGCCCGGTGCCCGAAGGTGCGGGTTCGATCCGGGTCAGTGACATGCGACGGGGCTCGGCGCCGGACCGCGTGGAACTCGTGCGCATCGATGGAGGTCCCGGTGGCTCGATCGGGTTGGGCGACAGGCCGAATCCCACCGAGTACCGCAGCATCGCCGCGGGCACTTATGTGATGACCACGGTCGAGCAGCGCACCGGCACCGTGAAGATGCGCCAGGCCTTCACGGTCTGGCCGGGTGCCACGTACACGTTGGGACTGTTCTCCGCCGCGGAGTCGTCGGAGGTGGCCGCGCAGCTCGCGCCCGACGGGCCCGCCGGTGGGCCGTCGCCCGAGCCGACGGTTCGACTGATGCACGCCGCCGGTGCGACCGGCCCGGTCAAGCTGGCGCTGACCTCGGACACGGGTGAGCCGACTGTGTTGGCGGACAACGCTTCCTACGGTCTGATCACCGGCTACCTACCTCAGCCGCCGGGTGCACACGAAGCAGTGATCACCGTCGAGGGCCGAGAATTTCGGCGGCCCGTCGAACTCGCTGACGGCGCGCCCACGACGCTCATCCTCACCGACGGCCCCGACGGCCCGGACCTTCGTCAGGTGCGTGATGTGCCGGACGCGTCAGCGCCGCTCGACCCGCCCAACATGACAATTGCCGCGGCCGAACTGCCACCGGACAAGGCGCCGTCGAAACCTGTCGTCACCAACGACGCACGGCAGCAGGCGATTCCGCTCGCGCTGTGCACGGCCGTGATCGCGGGCGCCGCGGTACTGGCCGTACGAGCCCGAAGGAGTCGACAGTGATCCGCTTACGCACGGTGGCCGTGAAGATTTTGATGGTCGTGGCCGTGGTGGCCGCCGGATGGGGCGTCGCACACGCGGCGGATCCGCGCGTCTCGCAAACCGATATCGGCACCATGCGAGAGGCGGCCGCTCGCCAGGCCGGACAAGATTTTCTCAACCGCTACGTCGAAGACGACGGACGCGTGGTGCGCCGCGACGAGGGCGGCGACGTGGTCAGCGAAGGCCAGGCATACGGCATGTTGATCGCCGCCGCGCTGAACGACGAGGACCGGTTCCGATCGATCTGGGATTGGACGAAATCACAGCTGCGCCGCCCCGACGGACTTCTGTCCTGGCGATGGGCGGACGGCAGGGTGGTCGACCCCAACAGCGCCACCGACGCCGACCTCGACGCGGCGCGCGCGCTCGTACTGGCGGGCGGCCGGTTCGACGCGCAGGAACTGGCCGACGACGGTGAGCGGCTGGGCGCCGACGTCATCCGCGCCGAAACGGTCGCGATCGGCTCGTCCACGCCGCCGCCGGGCGACGTGGCTCCGCCGGGGCGGTGGCTCGTCGGTGGTGGCCGGACCACGGTCGCAGGCAACTGGGCGACCACGCCGCCGCACGCCGTCGACCCGGGTTACTTCAGCCCTCGCGCCGAGGACGAACTGTTCCGGGCCTCCGGTGACCGGAGGTGGCGCGAGATCAGCCGCACCCAGCGAACGCTGAGCTGGCAGTTGGTCGGTGTGGACCGGCTCCCGCCCGACTGGGCGGCCGTGAACCCGGCCGGCCATGCGACGCCGATCGAACCGCCCGGCGGAGGACCCGTGCATTTCGGTCTGGATGCGGCGCGGCTTCCTGTCCGCTTCGCCGAGTCCTGTGATCCCGAGGACCGGGCCCTCGCGGCATCGATGCGCGAGCAGGTGGCGGCGCCGGGGAATCCGCCGGCGGTGCGCAATCTCGACGGGTCGACCGCCGGCGAGTGGCAGCATCCCCTGGCGCTTGTCAGCGCCGCGGCGACCGAGACCGCCGCGGGAGACGGCGACGCGGCGGCGGCACGCCTCGACCAGGCCTCGGCGTTGCTACAGCGCTACCCGACCTACTACGGCGCCGCATGGGTGGCCCTCGGCAGAATCATGCTCGCAACGGACTTGCTGGGCGAGTGCCCGCAGGGTGGCGCGCGTTTCCTTCAACGTGATTGATACCGGCGACGCGCGGGGCCCGCACTGCTGTCATGTCACACCATGACGACCGAACGCATTGCCGATCATGTGAAGTTCGCCTACTGGGTGCCCAATGTCAGCGGTGGCTTGGTGACGAGCGATATCGAGCAGCGCACTGATTGGAACTACGAGTACAACGCGAAACTGGCGCAGACCGCGGAGAACAACGGGTTCGAGTACGCGCTGAGTCAGGTGCGCTACGAAGCGAGCTATGGCGCTGAGTTCCAACACGAATCGACGAGCTTCTCGCTGGCGCTGTTGCTGGCCACGCAGAAGCTGAAGGTGATCGCGGCGGTGCATCCGGGGCTGTGGCAGCCGGCGGTGCTGGCCAAGCTGGGCGCCACCGCCGACCACCTCAGCAACGGTCGTTTCGCGGTCAACGTGGTCTCGGGGTGGTTCAAGGACGAGTTCACCCACTTGGGCGAGCCGTGGCTCGAACACGACGAGCGCTACCGACGCAGCGCGGAATTCCTGCAGGTGCTGCGCAAGATCTGGACCGAGGACGACGTTGATTTCCGCGGCGACTTCTATCGCATCCACGACTTCACGCTCAAACCCAAACCGCTGAACACTCCCGAGCGTCCCAACCCCGAGTTGTTCCAGGGCGGCAATTCGACCGCCGCACGCCGCAACGGCGGCCTGTACGCCGACTGGTACTTCTCCAACGGCAAGGACTTCGACGGGGTGACCGAGCAGATCGTCGACGTGCGCGAGCACGCTCGCGGGGTGGGCCGCGAAGTCCGCTTCGGGCTCAACGGATTCATCATCGCCCGCGACACCGAGAAAGAGGCGAAAGACGTCCTGCGCGAGATCATCGCCAAAGCCAACAAACCCGCCGTGGACGGGTTCCACGCCGCTGTGCAGCAGGCGGGCAACTCGACCGGCGACAAGCGCGGTATGTGGGCCGATTCGACGTTCGAGGACTTGGTGCAGTACAACGACGGGTTCCGCACGCAGTTGATCGGCACACCCGAGCAGATCGCCGAACGCATTGCGGCGTACCGCAAACGCGGTGTCGATCTGATTCTCGGCGGGTTCCTGCACTTTCAGGAAGAGATCGAATACTTCGGCACGAACGTGTTGCCGCTGGTCCGCGAAATCGAGCGGTCAGAACAGGACAGCGTGGGGGAACCGGTGCTGGTCTCGGCATGACCGCTGTGCGCTAGCGTGGTTTTCAAAGCCCGCCCGAGCACAGGAGAGGTCATGTCGTACCCGCAAGGACCGCCCGGTAGCCCCGGATACCCGCCCGCGCAGCAGCCGACCACCCAGTTCTCCGCGCCGACGCAGCAGTTCGGCAGAACGCCGGAGACTTCGCCGTCGACGACCGACGCCGCGAACAAGCTGCCGACGTATCTGGCCATCGCCGTGGCTCTGCTGGGTCTTGCGGTGTACCTGTCGAGCTTCGCGCCGCTGTTCACCATCTCCGCGTCGGACTTCCCGGGGTTGGGCAGCATCAGCGGAAGCTCGTTCGGCCTGGTGCTCGCCGTCGCGACATCGCTGGTCGCCGGGCTGCTGGCCGGGACGACGCTGCTGCCGAGACACGGCGCCTCCACGGCGGTATACGCCGTGCTCGCGGTCGCCGCGTTCCTGCTCATCATCGCCGAGGTGATCAACCGCCCGAGCGGCGCCGCGATCGATTGGGGCCTGTACCTGATCATCGCCTTCTCGCTGTTCCAGGCGATCACCGCGGTGGCGGCGCTGCTGTTCGAGTCAGGCATCATCACTCCGCCCGCGCCGCGGCCGAAGTACGACCAGCCCTACGGGCAGCAGTACGGCGCCCCGGGCCCGTACTACGGCCAGCAGGGCCAGCAGCATCACGGCGGCCCCCAGCAGCACCGGCCGGGTTATCCGTCGACCTATCCGGGCGGCTATCCGGGCGGTCCGTCGACCGGCGGCTTCCCGGGAGCGCCGCAACAGGGCCATCAGCAAGGGCAGCAGGGCCAGCAGGGCCCGCCGACACCTCCGACCGGGTTCCCCGCGTACGGCCAGCCGCCGTCGTCTCAGCCGACGACTCAGACACCGGCGCAACCGTCGTCCTCCTCGGAGTCGGGTCCGCCGCCTTCCTGAGGTGAGCCAGTAGTCTGAGCCGCGCGTGCGTCACCGCCGCACGGCAGCCTGACTGAGGAGCGGCTCAACCAGTGGATCAACGGCCAGTCGGCGCACGCCAGGCGCGTGAGCTCCTTCGGGTCGCGTTCGGGCCGTCGTTGGTGGCGCTCGTCGTCATCGCGGCCGTCGTGCTGCTGCAACTGCTGATCGCCAACAGCGACATGACCGGCGCGCTCGGCGCGGTCGCCAGCATGTGGCTCGGCGTGCACCTGGTGCCGGTGTCGATCGGCGGCGCCGAACTCGGCGTGATGCCGTTGCTGCCCGCACTCGCGATGGTGTGGGGCACCGCCCGCACGACGGCCGCTGCCACCAGCCCCAACGGCTCGTGGTTCGTGACTCGGTGGGTGGTGGCCTCGGCGCTGGGCGGACCGCTGTTGATCGCGGCGATCGCGCTGGCGGTCGTCCACGACGCCGCTTCGGTGCTCACGCAGCTTCAGACCCCGCACGCGTTGCGCGCCTTCGGCGGCGTGCTCGTCGTGCACGCGATCGGTGCGGCGGCGGGGGTCGGGTCCCGTCTGGGCAGGCGGTTGATGGCCGACGCCTCGCTGCCCGCCTGGCTGCCGGACGCGTTCCGTGCCGCGGCCGCCGGCGTGCTCGCGTTGGCGGGCCTCTCCGGCGTGGTGATGGCCGGGTCGATGGTCGTGCACTGGTCGACGATGCACGATCTCTACTCGATCACCGACTCGATGTTCGGCCAGTTGAGCCTGACGGTGTTGTCGGTGCTGTACATCCCGAATGTGCTGGTCGGCACGGCGGCCGTGGCGGTCGGGTCGAGTGCGCATGTCGGGCTCGCCACGTTCAGTTCGTTCACGGTGTTCGGCGGCGACATCCCGGCACTGCCGATCCTGGCGGCGGTGCCGACGCCGCCACTGGGACCGGTATGGGTGGCGCTGCTCATCGTCGCCGCGGCCGCGGCGGTGGCGGTGGGGCAGCAGTGTGCGCGACGTCCCGTTCCGCTGGGCCCGGCGCTGGCAAAGCTCCTCGTCGCATCCGCGCTGGCGGCGCTCACCATGGCCCTGCTCGGCTATGCCGGCGGCGGGCGGCTGGGCAACTTCGGCGACGTCGGCGTGGACCAGGCGACGTTCGGACCCGCGGTGTTCCTGTGGTTCGCCGGAATCGGCGCGCTGACCGTCGTGATGGCGGGCGGCGTGACACGCAGGCCGAGGGTGCCGAAGCCCTTCGTCGAGGATCAAGTCGAGGACCACGACGACGCGGACATGGAGCCCGAAACCGAAGACGTCGAACCCGACGACGCCGAGCTTGAACCCGAAGACCTCGAACCCGAGCCCGAGGATGTCGAAGCCGGGCCCGCCGAGGAGCCCGCGAGTGCGCCGGACATCGAAGCCGCCGGCCGGGTCGAGCCGCGGCCGGACCCGAACGACGTCGTCGAGGACCCCGAAGAGCACTTCATGGCGGACGACGACGGCCCGACGGGCACCCATTAGGCTGCCAGGCGTGCAGCAACCCCTCCGCGTACCGCCGAAGGTTCCTGCACGGGTCGTGGTGCTGGCGTCGGGGACCGGTTCGCTGCTGCGATCGCTTTTGGACGCCACCGCGGGCGAGTACCCCGCATCGATCGTCGCCGTCGGTGTCGACCGTGACTGCCCGGCCGTCGACATCGCCTCGGCCGCCTCGGTTCCCTCCTATACCGTGCGGCTGCGCGACCATCCCGACCGGGAGGCGTGGGACGTCGCGATCACCGAGGCCACCGCCGCGCACGAGCCCGACCTGATCGTGTCCGCGGGCTTCATGAAAATCCTTGGGCCGCATTTTCTCTCGCGGTTCATGGGGCACATCATCAACACGCACCCCGCGTTGCTGCCCGCCTTTCCCGGCGCGCACGCGGTGGCCGACGCGCTCGCGTACGGCGTCAAGGTGACCGGCTGCAGCGTGCATCTGGTCGATGCGGGAACCGACACCGGGCCGGTGTTGGCGCAAGAGGCGGTACCCGTCCTCGACGATGACGACGAAGCGACGCTGCACGAACGGATCAAAGTCGTCGAGCGGCGACTTCTGGCGGAAGTACTTGCCGCGGTGGCAGTCCGCGGCGTGACCTGGACCGGACGAAAGGCGACACTGGGATGACCGAGGGCAAGCGGCCGATTCGACGGGCGCTGATCAGCGTCTACGACAAGACCGGCCTGGCCGAACTGGCTCGCGGGCTGCACGAGGCGGGCGTCAGCATCGTGTCCACCGGGTCGACAGCGAAAACCATTGCCTCAGCCGGTGTTCCGGTGACCCCGGTGGAAGAGGTCACCGGTTTCCCCGAGGTGCTCGACGGGCGCGTCAAGACGCTGCACCCGCATGTGCACGCCGGTCTGCTCGCCGATCAGCGCAAACCCGAACACGTCTCGGCACTGAGCGAACTGGGTGTCGAGGCGTTCGAGCTCGTCGTGGTCAACCTGTATCCGTTCGCCGAGACCGTCGCTTCCGGCGCGAGCATCGACGAATGCGTCGAGCAGATCGACATCGGCGGTCCCTCCATGGTGCGCGCCGCCGCGAAGAACCACCCCAGCGTCGCGGTGGTCGTCGACCCGCTGGGATACGACGGCGTGCTCGCCGCGGTCCGCGCGGGCGGTTTCAGCCTCGAGGAGCGAAAGAGGCTGGCGTCGCTGGCGTTTCGGCACACCGCGGAGTACGACGTCGCCGTCGCGTCCTGGATGGGTGCGGTGCTCGCGCCGGAGCGGTCGGAAAGCCCCCTGCCGGACTGGGTCGGCGCCACGTGGCAGCGCAGCGCCGTGTTGCGGTACGGCGAGAACCCCCATCAGCAGGCCGCGCTCTATCGCAACGACGCCGCGTGGCCGGGCCTGGCACAGGCCGAGCAGTTGCACGGCAAGGAGATGTCGTACAACAACTACACCGACGCCGACGCCGCATGGCGGGCCGCCTTCGACCACTCCGAGATCTGTGTGGCGATCATCAAGCACGCCAACCCATGTGGCATCGCGATCTCGTCGCGGTCCGTTGCGGACGCGCACCGCAAAGCCCACGAGTGCGATCCGTTGTCGGCGTTCGGCGGTGTGATCGCGGCCAACACCGCGGTGTCGGTCGAGATGGCCGAGACCGTCGCCGACATCTTCACCGAGGTGATCATCGCCCCCGCCTACGAACCCGGCGCGGTGGAGGTGCTGACCCGGAAGAAGAACATCCGCGTGCTGGTGGCCTCCGAGCCGCAACCGGGCGATACCGAGTTCCGCCAGATCAGCGGCGGGCTGTTGGTGCAGCAGCGCGACGAGTTCACCGCCGACGGCGACGATCCGCTCAACTGGACGCTGGCCACCGGCGAGCCCGCCGATCCCGCGACACTGGCAGACCTGAAGTTCGCGTGGCGCGTGTGCCGGGCGGTCAAGTCGAACGCGATCGTCGTCGCCGCGGACGGCGCCACCGTCGGCGTCGGTATGGGCCAGGTGAACCGCGTCGACGCGGCCAGGCTCGCGGTGCAGCGGGCGGGCGACCGGGTCCGCGGCGCCGTCGCCGCCTCCGACGCGTTCTTCCCGTTCCCCGACGGCCTGGAGGTGCTGACCGAAGGCGGCGTGAAGGCGATCGTCCACCCGGGCGGCTCCGTACGCGACGATCAGGTGACCGAGGCTGCGGCCAAGGCCGGCATCACGCTGTATCTGACCGGGGCACGCCACTTCGCGCACTGACACCTGCCGCGCGCAAGCCGTCCCTATAGTCGTCCTGGTGAAGGCACGAGGTAGGCCCCGGCAGATCAGCCGGGAACGGATCGTGTCGGCCGCACGGACCGTAGCGCCCGAAGCGTTGACGATGCAGGCGGTCGCCGACGTCCTTGGTGTCGACCCCAAGGCGCTCAACTATCACGTGGGCGATCGGGATGCGCTGCGTGAACTGGTGGCCGTCGACGTCTTCGAATCCGAACTCAGCCGTGTCGCACTGCCCTCCGACGGTGACTGGCAGGACGTCTTGCGCGGCTATGCCGCGGCGCTGCGCGAGGCGGTGGTGAAGCTGGGGGTGCTGGCGCCCTACTTTCGGCTGCCCGCAACGGGATTGGGTGCGCTGGGCCCGGTGGAACATGTGCTGCAGGTTCTCGTCGACGCGGGGTGCACGGTGGACGAGGCGGGCCGCATCCTTCGACTGGTCAGCGAATTGGGCCACGCGGCCGGCCGGGAAGCCGTGCTGTCGGCGGGAATTCAGGTGCACCCCAATGTGTCCGATGTGGCGACCGCTTTGCATGGCGCCGAAGCGGGTGACTTTCCGCTGCTGCGTCAGGTGATCGCCGACCGGGACGCCGGCGACGGGCGGCAGTTGGAGTTCAACCTCGACGTGGTGGTCGCTGGGTTGGAGAATTTTTTCTGTTCGGGAAAAAAGTCGTCGAAAACTCCACGGCGGAGTCGAACCGCTGACTAGCATGGCGATGCCCGCGCTAGGAGGAAGGTGCCCCGTTGCCCAACCAACTCCACCACGTCGTCATGCGTAGCCATTCCGCGGATACGTTCATCGGATTCCTGACCGACGTCGTCGGCATGGAGGTGCAACATCACTTTCGTGTCCCCGGCGACGTGCTCTCGGCGACTTTGGGGTGGCCACCATCGGACGGGGCCGACGTGACAATCCTCGGCACCGGCACAGCCGGACTCATCGAGGTGCTCGACGTCCCCGAACATCTGCGTCCCGTGGCGCCGGAAGGTCTTGCGGCACTGTCGTTTCTGACCGATGACTACGCCACTGCGCAGTCGAAGGCACGTGCCCACACCGATGACGTGACCGTCCTCGACACCGGGATGCCGGGCGTCGACCTGTTCTTCTGCACCATGGGCGGCGTTCCGATGGAGTTCATGGGCAGTTACGAAGCCGACGCCATGCAGGCCGCGACCGGCGATGGGTGACGCCGACGTTCTTGTCGCCGTGGAGTCGATCAAGCAGTTGAAGGCGCGCTACTGCCGCTATCTGGACGCCAAGGACTGGACGGCCTGGCGGACGCTGTTCGCCCCGGACCTCGTCGCCGAACTCGGCGATCGCGTCATCAATGGCGCCGATGAATTCATCGCCTACACCCAGAGCACGCTCGGCAGACCGAGTCAGACCACGGTGCACCACGTGCACGCCCCGGAGATCACGCTGACCTCACCGACGACCGCGCGTGGCGTGTGGGCCCTCAACGACGTCGTGCGCCTGCTGCCGGCGGTCACGCTTCACGGCTACGGCCACTACCACGAGACGTACTGCAAGGGCGATGACGGGTGGCGGTTGGCCACCTGGAGGTTGACCCGGCTTCGGGAGGATCTCGTCACGCCGTTGCTGACGTTCAACGGCGCCACCAGGCTGCGCACCGCCGCAGTGACTCTGGCACGAAAGAGAGTGGCATGACACATATTTCGGGTAAACGTGTCCTGGTGACCGGGGCGAGCGGCGTGGTCGCCTTCCCGGTGGCGGTCGAACTCGCGAAATCGAACGAGGTATTCGCGGTCGCCCGGTTTTCCGACCCGCAGCAGCGCCGGATGCTCGAAGACGCAGGCGCACACCCGATTGCCTTCGATCTCGCCGATTCGGATCTCTCGCGACTGCCGGAGTCGGTCGACATCGTCATCAACTACGCGGTGCTGCCGCCCACCCAGCCGACGGCCTACGAGGTCAACGCCGGCGCGGCGGGCCGGCTCGCCCGGCGCTATCGGGATTGCGAGGCGTTCGTGCACGGCAGCACGGGATCCCTATACCAGTACCAGGGTGAGCGTCCACTGCGGGAGGACGATCCCTACGGGCTGCACAGCTCGGCGGAGAACTACGCCGCCAGCAAGATCGCGGCCGAGTTCCTGCTCAAACATCTCAGCGTCGACTACCAGATGCCGACGGTGATCGTGCGGATCTTCTCCTTCTACGGACCTCGCGGCGGCGGTGTCACCCAGCGCATCGACCAGATCATCCGCGACGAGCCCGTGAGCGTCTATCCCGGTGTGGCCAACGTCCACACTCCGCTCTACGAGGACGACTATGTCGAAAAGACCATCGCTGCAGCGGGTATCGCGAAGGTCGGAGCCGAGATCGTCAACGTCGGCGGCATCGAGGCCGTGACTACGCAGGAGTATTGCCAGATCGCCGGCGAAATCCTGGGTAAGGAACCGACTTTCGTCGAGAACAGCAAGGCGTGGCCGATCTGGGCGGACACCGCCAAGATGGTCGAACTGCTCGGCCCCAACAAGGTTTCGGTACGGGAGGGCGTGCGCCGGACCATCGAATCGGCGGCGGCCCGCCTGAACACCGCCCATCATGTCATCGGCGAGCCGGCGAAGGCAGGCCGATGATCACTTTCATCGCCAATCTGCAGGTGTCCCAAGCCAATGCCGACGCGTTCGAGGAGCTGATGCAGTACGTGGCGGCGAAGTCGAACGAGGAGCGCGGCGTCGTCCACTACAGTTTCGCGCGCAGCGTCGAGCGGCCGGAGGAGTACGTCGTCGTCGAGGTCTACGCCGATCAGGCCGCCTGCGCCGCGCACGGGGAAACCGAGTGGGTCCGCGAGTCGATACCGAAGTACCTTCGCCTGATCGACGGCATCCCACGCATCACGCAGTACGTCAGCCCCGGCGCAGATCCGATCCCGATGGCATGAGCGCCACAGCTCTCGAGATAGTGCGCCGGTTCAGCTTCGCACTGCACGGCGGGGACCTGGACGTCGCCTGTGGCCTCCTCGACGATGGCTTTGTGCTGCACGAGGCGGGCGGGCTGCCCTACAGCGGCGATTACCGCGGTCCGGCCGGCTTCCGCGCTCTGCTCTCAGAGATGACGCGGGATCTCGAGCTGACCCGCGGCCCGATCCGGCAGGAGTCCCTCAACGACGACACCGTGGTGTCGCGCTTTGCGCTCACCTTCACGGCGCGATCCGGGCGCAGGGTGACCATGAACCTGGTCGAGATCTATCGGGTGCGTGCCGACAAGATCGTCGAGTTGGACGTGTACTACAAAGACCCGTCGGCGGTCACCGCGCTGTTGGCTTCGTGACTCGGCGGCGCCGGCGCAGAAGGTGCTCTGGACGCAGCCGGTATCGCAGTGAGGCACGGGAAAACCGCCCTCGACGGCCGGAGGCCGTTATGTTGCACACCATGGTCTCTGCGTCGCGTGCCGTCACCCTCGTGCTGGTGGCGACGACCATCCTGGTCGTCTCGTGCACCAGGGTCGTCGACGATGCACGCGCGGTCGCCGGGGCCGACCTGAGGGCGGCGGCCGATTCGGGCGGGTCCAACTCGTCGCTGTGCGAGACCGTCGACGAGCCGTTGACGACGATCCCGGCCAGGAACGACAACGAGCCGGTGATGAAGATCCCGACGCCGCCGGGATGGGTGCGGACGACGCTGATGGATTCGGAACTGATCCGCTTCGCCATGCGCAATGACAAGCTCACGTCGGCGGGGTTCACCCCGAACGTCGTGGTCACGCTCGAGAGCGCGCCGGGCGCGCAGGACGCGAATTTGGTGTTCACCAACATGCGCGATGCGCTCGAGTCCGGCATCGGCGCGACGGATGTCCGTGTCAGCGAGCGCACGCTGTGCGGGGTGCCGGCCAGGATGTTCGACTACCGCATGCCGACGATGGGGAACGTGGCGCCGCATCCGGCGATCGCGCTCGGCGCCGTGAAGCGGGCCGAGGGCAAGACCTTCGCGGTCAGCGTCACCGCCCAGACGCTGAACCCCGATGACCCGACGTATCAACGGGACAGCACGGCGATTCTCGACGGGTTCCAGCTGCTGCCGCCGTCGGCGGGCTGAGCCGCCGCGAGCGTACGGAGAATCTGACGAAATAACGGCGTCGACCAGCGGGGGACACGCACCGTCGCGGGACAAGTCGTAGCGTGGAGTGGTGACTCAACCCCAAGATCTACCCCGCACCGTCGGCGAGCTGAGGGCATCCGGCCATCGCGAGCGGGGCGTCAAGCAAGAAATCCGGGAAAACCTGCTGGCCGCGTTGGCGGAGGGACGTGATGCGTGGCCCGGGATCCTCGGCTTCGAGGACACCGTCATTCCGCAGCTCGAGCGGGCGCTGATCGCCGGCCACGACGTCGTGCTGCTCGGTGAACGCGGCCAGGGCAAGACGCGCCTGCTGCGCGCGCTGACCGGTTTGCTCGACGAGTGGACGCCAGTGATCGCGGGCTCGGAGTTGGGTGAGCACCCGTACAGCCCGATCACCCCCGAGTCGATCCGGCGCGTGGCCGACTCGGGCGATGACCTGCCGATCACCTGGCGGCACCGCAGCGAGCGCTACACGGAGAAGCTGGCCACCCCCGACACCAGCGTGGCCGACCTGGTCGGCGACATCGACCCCATCAAGGTGGCCGAGGGCCGCAGCCTCGGGGACCCGGAAACCATCGCCTACGGGCTGATCCCGAGGGCGCACCGCGGCATCGTCGCGATCAACGAGCTGCCCGACCTCGCCGAGCGCATCCAGGTGTCCATGCTCAACGTGATGGAGGAGCGCGACATCCAGGTCCGCGGCTACACGCTGCGGCTGCCGCTCGACGTGCTGGTGGTCGCCAGCGCCAACCCGGAGGACTACACCAACCGCGGTCGGATCATCACGCCGCTCAAGGACCGGTTCGGTGCCGAGATCCGCACGCACTATCCGCTGGAGCTCGAGGCTGAGGTCGGCGTCATCACGCAGGAAGCGCACCTGGCCGCCGAGGTGCCCGAGTACCTGATCCAGGTGCTGGCCCGATTCGCGCGCTATCTGCGTGAGTCGCGCTCGATCGACCAGCGCTCCGGGGTTTCCGCGCGCTTCGCGATCGCCGCGGCCGAGACCGTCGCGGCGGCGGCCCGTCACCGGTCCGCGGTGCTCGGTGAGCAGGAGCCGGTGGCCCGCGTGGTCGACCTGGGCTCGGTGGTCGACGTGCTGCGCGGCAAGCTCGAGTTCGAGACCGGCGAGGAGGGCCGCGAGCAGGCGGTGCTCGAGCATCTGCTGCGCCGGGCCACCGCCGACACCGCGCAGCGGCTCCTGGGCGGCATCGACGTCGGACCGCTCGTGGTCGCGATCGAGAACGGTTCCGCCGTCACCACCGGAGAGCGGGTTTCGGCGCGCGACGTGCTGGCCGCGGTTCCCGAGGTGCCCGCGATCGCCGAGATTCAGAAACGGCTCGATGCGAAGACCGACGGACAGCGGGCCGCGGCGGTCGAGTTGGCGCTCGAGGCGCTGTATCTGGCGAAACGAATAGACAAGGTGTCGGACGAGGGCGAAACAACCTATGGCTAGCCACGTCTCGCGGTATTCGCGATACACCGGCGGGCCCGACCCGCTGGCGCGCCCGATCGATCTGCGCGAGGCGCTCGAGCAGATCGGTCAGGACGTGATGGAGGGCAGCTCGCCGCGGCGGGCGCTGTCGGAGATGTTGCGTCGCGGCACCAAGAACATGCGCGGCGCCGACAATCTCGCCGCCGAAGCCAATCGCCGTCGCCGGGAGTTGTTGCAGCGCAACAACCTCGACGGCACACTGGCCGAAATCAAGAAGCTTCTCGACGAGGCGGTACTGGCAGAGCGCAAAGAGTTGGCCCGTGCGCTCGACGACGACGCACGGTTCCAGGAAATGCGCATCGAGAACCTGCCCCCGTCACCGGCCAAGGCCGTGCAAGAACTCGGCGACTACGAGTGGCGCAGCCCCGAGGGTCGCGAAAAGTACGACCAGATCAAGGATCTTCTCGGTCGCGAGATGCTCGACCAGCGCTTCGCCGGGATGAAGGAGGCGCTGGAGAACGCCACCGACGAGGACCGTCAGCGCGTCAACGAGATGCTCGACGACCTCAACGACCTGCTCGACAAGCACGCCAAAGGCGAAGACACCCAACAAGATTTCGACAACTTCATGAACAAGCACGGCGAGTTCTTCCCGGAGAGCCCGCGCAACGTCGACGAACTGCTGGACTCGCTGGCCCAGCGCGCGGCGGCCGCTCAGCGGTTCCGCAACAGCTTGAGCGCGGAACAGCGCGCCGAGCTGGATTCGTTGGCGCAGCAGGCATTCGGCTCGCCGTCGCTGATGAACGCGCTGAACCGCCTCGACGCCCACCTCCAATCCGCTCGGCCCGGCGAGGACTGGACCGGCTCGTCGAACTTCTCCGGCGACAACCCGCTCGGCATGGGGGAGGGCGCGCAGGCGATGCAGAACATCGCCGAGCTGGAGCAGCTGGCCGAGGCGCTGTCGCAGAGCTACGCCGGCGCCACGATGGAGGACGTCGACCTCGACATGCTGGCCCGCCAGTTGGGCGAGGACGCGGCCGTCGACGCGCGAACGCTGGCCGAGCTGGAGCGTGCCCTGATGGACCAGGGCTTTCTGGACCGCGGATCCGACGGGCAGTGGCGGCTGTCGCCCAAGGCGATGCGCCAGCTCGGGCAGACCGCGTTGCGCGATGTGGCGCAACAGCTTTCGGGTCGGCACGGCGAGCGCGACACCCGCCGGGCAGGCGCAGCGGGCGAGCTGACCGGCGCGACCCGGCCGTGGGCATTCGGCGACACCGAACCGTGGAACGTGACCCGAACCCTCACCAACGCGGTGCTGCGCCAGGCCGGCACGGGGGTCACCGAGCGCCCTATTCGCATCACCGTCGACGACGTCGAGATCTCCGAGACGGAGACGCGGACCCAGGCGGCGGTCGCGTTGCTGGTCGACACCTCGTTCTCGATGGTGATGGAGAACCGGTGGCTGCCGATGAAGCGCACCGCGCTGGCGCTCAACCATCTCGTCAGCACGCGCTTCCGGTCCGACGCGCTGCAGATCATCGCGTTCGGCCGCTACGCACGAACGGTGACCGCCGCCGAGCTCACCGGCCTGGAGGGCGTCTACGAACAGGGCACCAACCTGCACCACGCGTTGGCGTTGGCCGGGCGGCACCTTCGCCGTCACTCCAATGCCCAGCCGGTGGTGCTCGTCGTCACCGACGGCGAGCCGACGGCGCACCTCGAGCACTATTCACGCGACGAGGGCGGGCCTGCGGTGTTTTTCGATTACCCGCCGCATCCGCGGACGATCGCGCACACGGTCAAGGGCTTCGATGAGGTCGCCGCGTTGGGGGCGCAGGTGACGATCTTCCGGCTCGGCAACGACCCCGGGCTGGCGCGATTCATCGATCAGGTGGCGCGCCGGGTCGAGGGTCGCGTGGTGGTGCCGGATCTCGACGGGCTGGGCGCCGCGGTCGTCGGCGACTATCTGCGGTCGCGCCGACGCCGCTGAGCAGGGGCTAGGAGGCCTTGCGCTTCTTGCGCTTGACGCCGACGCGGCCCCACAGGGAGAAGCCGCGAATGCACACGCACGGCGCGCCGGGTGAGCCGTCGCCCTCCACTGAGTGGTCGAAGCGACCCATCACGCCGACACCGCGAAGGTCGACGTTGACCTCCGGCGGAATCAGGATGGTCTGACCGCCGAAGATCGAATACGAGTGGATCTCCACCTCCGGTGAGGTGAAGTCGGCGTACCGCAAATCGAGCACCCCACCGCCGAACAGAGCGAACGTCGTCATCCGCCTGGGCACGTTCCAGCGGCCGCGGCGCTCGAAGCCGCTCATGATCGCCAGCAGCATCGTCGACGGCGCGGGCCGACACGGGCCGCCGCTGCGCCCCCGGGTGATCGCACCCGGCAGATCCGCGGACAAACGGTCCAGCTCGTCGTAGGTCTGCGCGGCGTATGCCCTGGTCAGCCGGTCCTCATACTCGTTGAGTTGAAGCCGGCCCTGTGCGGCGGCGTCAGTGAGCAGCTGTGCCACCTGAATTCGATCGGTGTCAGCAGCACGCATCGAACGGCTCCGCGACGCTGGATTGCTCATCGGCTACGAGCGTACGACGAACCGTGGCACATGCAAGCAAGTAGGCCAAACTGTGCCCTGACTCGCTACGGCGAAGAATGTAGATCAACAAACTTATTGCCGGGATGCCAGGAACTCGGCGAAGTCGACCGAGCCGACCCGGTTCTGCGGGACGAGGTTGGCGCCCGCCCGCAGCTCCCGTCCGATCCGCCCCGGCACAGGTAGCGCGAGCACTCGGCGCCGGCTCCCCGATGCCTCGAGATACATGCGTGCCAGATCCGTATGGGTGTGCACCGACGGCCCGCCGATGTCCGGCGCTCGCCCGGTGGGCGCGGCGTCGGCAAGTTCGACCAACCGTGCGGCGACGTCGGCGGTGTCGATCGGCTGGAAGCGCACCCCGCGGAAGGCCGACAGCACCGGCGAGTACCTCTGCAGCGCGAAGATGGTGCGGATCAGGTCGTGGAACTGGGTCGCGCGCAGCACCGTGTGGCCGATCCCGGAGGATTCGAGAACCTGTTCGGCGCGCAGCTTGGTGCGGTAGTAGGGCAGCGGGATGCGGTCGATGCCGACGATCGACACGTGCACGATGTGAGCGACGCCGGTCCGCCGGGCCGATTCGACGAGGTTGCGCATCGCGGTGACGTCCTTGTCGCCGGTCGGCTGCGTGGCGCAGTTGATCACGACCTCGATGCCGTCGACGGCGGCGTCCAGGCCCGTGCCCGTCAACAGATCGGCCTGGACCCAGTGCACGCCGGTGTATCCCACGTGGGCTTTGCGGCTCAGCGCCCGCACGTCGTGGCCCGCTGCGATCGCCTCGGGCACGACGCGATGTCCCAGCGTGCCCGAGGCACCGGTGACGAGAACCGTGCGTGTCATCAGCAATCAGCCTAATTCCCCGGGTCGAGACCTCCCGTCGACGCACCACCCCGTGGCGCCGCGACGCCGGGGCAAAAGCCACGAGGTGAATTACTGTGTTCCCGACGAAAGGGCGAGAGCGGGTGACGGTGACGCCAGACGAACAACGGAAGCAGGACCGTCACCCACGAGCGCGCGGCTCCGGCAGCCTCCAGCGGCGGTTCGAGGACTCGTCGGTGGGCAAGGCGGTCATCAGCGTGGGAATGGCGCTGTTCGTGACCGTCGGAGTCGTGTGCAACCTGCCCGACTCGCCGATCAAGCGGGAGTTGTTGCCGGTCGTCGAGCCGGTCGCGGTGCCTGCCGCGCTCGACCAGAGTTGGGCGATGTACGCCAACCCGAGCAGGCGGCAGGACAGCGTCGACGTCCAGGTGCGCTTCGCCAATGAGCAGACTCGCGTATGGAACTTCGAGCCCGGCGCCGAGGGTGTCGGTTGGTGGGATCGCTGGCTGTTGCTTAGGTATGCCGCCGTACTGAATCCCGACTTCCGCAGACAGCTGGCGCACTGGGTGGTCGCCGGACTGAGTCAGCCCGACGATGAACCTGTCTCCGTCGCGATGTTGCTGCACACCGAGACGCTGACGGCGCCGGGTGAAGAGGAGGGCGAGACACGACGCCCGACCGCTTCCAAACTTCTGTACCAAGAGAACTTGACGGGCTCGCGATGAGAACACTAAGTGCATTCCGAACACGGCTAGGCTCGTCGGTCGACCGTTGGAACGATTTTTTCTTCACCGCTGAGCCGGTCTACACGCTCGGCCTTGTGCGGATCGGATCCGGGTTGGCCGTCCTCGCCTGGAGCCTGGTGTTGCTGCCCGATCTGTTCGCGGTCTTCGGGGCGGACGGCGTGACGCCCGAGCACCCCGAGATCAATTTTCAGTGGAGCGTCTTCGAGGTGTGGCAGGGCGACACCGCGCTTCTCGTCGGGTGGGTGCTGCTTCTCGTGTCGGCCATCGCGATGACGGCGGGGTGGCACAGCCGCGTGGCGGCGGTTCTGGTTTTCGTGCTGCTGCAGTCGTTTGTGCGACGGGGCGACTACTACTTCAATGCCGGCGACTCCATTCTCACCGTCATCGCTCTGATCCTGGCGCTCTCCTCATGCGGCGCGGCCCTGTCGCTTGATCAACGCAGGCGGACCGGTTCGTTCTGGTCCGCCGAGACCAGGGCGGTATGGCCCGTCCGGTTGCTGCAGATTCAGTTGTCGATCATCTACCTAGCAACGGTGCAGGCGAAGCTGGCGAACAAGACCTGGGTGGACGGCTCGGCGGTGTTCTACGCATGGGGCACCGACGGCCGATGGGCGCTGCTGCCCGCCCCGGAGTGGTTGGCCGCCAACGCGGTTCTGATCAACGTTCTGACGTGGGGCACCCTGTTGATCGAACTGGCGCTGGCGGTACTCGTGTGGAGCAGGCGGTGGCGGTTCTGGGTGCTGGCCGCAGGCGTCGTGATGCACCTGACAATCATGGTCAACCTCAACGTCGCATTTTTCAGCGTCGCGATGTTCGTGTTGTATCTCGCGTTCGTGCCTTGGGAAACGCTCGAGCGTCTGCCCGGACAGTTGAGAACTAGACGGGCAGCGCCGAGTTCGCGGCGGGAGCCGTCGGAACAACCGACCGTGTCTTAGGGCTCAACCGAGCGCGTCCACCTCGGCTCCCGCTTCTCGAGGAACGCGAGCATACCTTCGCGGGCCTCATCGGAGACGAACAACTCGGCCGACTGCTGGGTGAGCGTTTCGGCATGCCGGTCGAAGGTTTCCAGGATGGGCGCGGTGACCAACGCTTTGGACGTCGCCAGTCCCTGTGGCGATGCCTTGGCGATCGCCGCGGTCAAGTCGGCGACGCCGGCGTCGACGTCGTCGCTGGCGATCGTGACCAGACCCATCTCGTCGGCCTCCGCGGCGGAGAACTTCTCACCGGTCACGAAATAGCGGCTCGCCGCGCGACTGGTCATCCTCGGTAACAGGGTGAGCGAGATGATCGACGGCGCGACGCCGATGCGCGCCTCGGTCAGCGCGAACGTGCTCTGGCGGCCGGCGACCACGATGTCGCATGCGCCGACCAGGCCGAGGCCACCGGCGCGGACGTGCCCGTCGATGGCGCCGACCACCGGGACCGGCAGCTCGAGGATGCGGCGCAGCAGACGGGTCATCTCGCGGGCGCGGTCGGCGGCCAGCTCTCCCGGTTCGCGGCCCGCCGCCTCGCTCAGATCGGCTCCGGCGCAGAATGTTCCGCCGGTGTGACCGAGGACGACGACCCGCACGCCCGGATCGGCGACCGCTTCGGTCAAGCCGTGGTGCAGCTGTTCGACCAGTGCGGTCGACAACGCGTTGCGATTGGCGGGCGAGTCGAGGGTCAGCCGGGCGACCGGCCCGTCGACGTCGTACCTGACCAGCGTGTCCATCAGTACGACCGGGGCAGCCCGAGCGAGGTCTGCGCGATGAAATTGAGGATCATCTCCCGGCTCACCGGCGCTATGCGGGCCAGCTTCGACGCCGTGACCGCGGCGGCGATGCCGTACTCCTTGGTGAGCCCGTTGCCGCCCAACGACTGCACCGCCTGATCGACCGCGCGCACCGACGCCTCGCCCGCGGCGTACTTGGCCATGTTCGCGGCCTCGGCGGCACCGATGTCGTCGCCGGTGTCGTAGAGCCACGCCGCCTTCTGCATCATCAGCCTCGCCAGCTCGATCTCGATGTGGTTCTGCGCCAACGGATGCGAGAGCCCTTGGTGGGCGCCGATCGGTGTCTTCCACACCTGTCGCGTCTTGACGTAGTCGACGGCCTTGTCGATCGCGAACCGGCCCATACCGACCGCACTGGCGGCGCCCATGATTCGCTCTGGATTCAGCCCGGCGAACAGCTGCGCGATCGCGGCGTCTTCGGAGCCGACCAGAGCGTCGCCGGGCAGCCGGACCTCATCGAGGAAGAGCTGGAACTGGTTCTCCGGGCTGACCAGCTCCATCTCGATCTTCGTCCAGCTCAAACCCTTTGTGTCCGTGGGCACGATGAACAATGCCGGCTTGAGGTTCCCGGTCTTGTGGTCTTCGGTCCGACCGACGACGAGCACGGCCTGCGCCTGGTCGACGCCCGAGATGTACACCTTCTGTCCCGACAGGATCCAGTCGCCGCCGTCGCGCCGCGCGGTGGTGGTGATGCGATGGCTGTTGGAGCCCGCATCGGGTTCGGTGATCGCGAACGCCATCGTGATCGAACCGTCGGCGATACCCGGCAGCCAGCGCTTCTTCTGGTCCTCGGTGCCGAACTTGGCGATGATGGTGCCGTTGATCGCGGGGGAGACCACCATCAGCAACAGCGGGCATCCGGCCGCCGCCATCTCCTCCATCACGATCGACAACTCGTACATGCCCGCGCCGCCGCCGCCGTACTCCTCGGGCAGGTTCACCCCGATGAAGCCGAGTTTGCCTGCTTCCGACCATAATTCGTCGGTGTGCTGATCGGCGCGGGCCTTCTCCAGGTAGTAGTCCTGGCCGAAGTTCGCGGCCATGGCGGCGACCGATTTGCGTAGCGCCTGCTGCTCTTCGGTCTCGACGAAACTGCTCACTGGTCTCCTTCGGCTTGGGTGAGGACTCGGGCGATGACGAAGCCGACGTCGACTTGTTGCCCGGGTTCGACGTTCAGTTCGGCGAGCACGCCGTCGCTGGGTGCGGTGATGGTGTGCTCCATCTTCATCGCTTCCAGCCACACCAGCGGCTGGCCCGCGGTGACGGTGTCGCCGACGGCGGCGCCCACGAGCAGCACCGAACCGGGCATCGGCGCCAGCAGCGAACCGTGCGCGACCGCGTCGTCGGGATCACCGAAACGCGGTACCGCGACGAGATGCACCGGGCCCGTTGGGGAGTCGACGAACACGTCGTGGCCGTACCGCGCCACCTCGAACGGCCGGTCGACGCCCGCCACGGTCAACACGACATGGGCCGGAGTCGCGGAGACGAGAGATACGTCGTCGTGGTCGGGCAACTCGAGGCCCGAGCGGGTGAACCGGTAGCGGACCTCGTGTTCGGCCCCTGCGGAGTCGGTGAACCGCTTGATCTGGTGACCCGACGCCAGATTGCGCCACCCGCTGGGTGCGGCCGCGAATGCCGCAGCGCCGCTACGATTCTGGGCCGCATCGGCGAGCGCGGCGGCCACCGCCGACAACGCGACCGTTCGAGCGTCGGTGAGTGGTGCGGCCAACGCGGCGAGCCCGTGTGTTTCGAAGAACGCGGTGTCGGTCGCACCGTCGACGAACGCCGGATGCCGCAGCACATTGACCAGGAGGTCACGGTTGGTGCACACACCGTGGATGCGGCTGCGCGTCAACGCGTCGGCGAGCACGGCGGCCGCCTGCCGCCGACTGGGGGCAGAGGAGATCACCTTCGCCAACATCGGGTCATAGAAGACGGACACGACCGAGCCGTCGACGACGCCGGATTCCACGCGGACGTTGGCCGGGACCTCGAACCGGTGCACGGTGCCGGCCTGCGGCTGCCAGTCCTTCGCCGGATCCTCGGCGTAGAGGCGTGCCTCGATCGCATGCCCCCGCGACGGCGGTGGCTCGGCGTCGAGCCTGGCGCCGTCGGCGACCAGCAGCTGCAGCTCAACCAGATCGAGGCCCGTGGTTTCCTCGGTGACGGGGTGTTCGACCTGCAACCGGGTGTTCATCTCGAGGAAGTAGAAGTCCCCGGAGGCGTCCGCCATGAACTCGACGGTGCCCGCACCGGTGTAGCCGATAGCGGTGGCTGCCAGCCGCGCGGCGTCGAAAAGCTTGGCGCGCATGCCCGGTGTGCGCTCGACGAGCGGCGAGGGCGCCTCCTCGATGATCTTCTGGTGGCGCCGCTGGATCGAGCACTCCCGTTCGCCGACCGCCCAGACGGTGTCGTGCTCGTCGGCGAGCACCTGGACCTCGACGTGGTGGCCGCTGGCCAGGTAGCGCTCGCAGAACACCGTCGGGTCACCGAACGCGGAAGCCGCCTCCCGGCGCGCGGCCTCGACCTGGCTCGACAACTCGGACAGATCGCGGACGACACGCATTCCGCGGCCACCGCCTCCCGCGGATGCCTTGACCAGCACGGGCAGTTGGTCGGCGGTCACGCTCTCGGGGTCCAGCTCGTCGAGGACCGGCACGCCCGCGGCGGCCATCATCTTCTTCGCCTCGATCTTGCTGCCCATCGCGGCCACCGCTGCCGGAGGCGGTCCGATCCACGTCAAGCCCGCATCGCGCACCGCGCTCGCGAACTCGGCGTTCTCCGAGAGGAACCCGTACCCCGGGTGGACAGCGTCGGCGCCTGCTGCCTGCGCCGCGGCGATCAGCTGTGCGGCGTCGAGGTATCCGCTGCGTCCCTCCAGGCGGACTCGCGCATCGGCCTCACCGACGTGCGGGGAGTGCTCGTCGGGATCGGTGTAGACGGCGACCGTTCCTATGCCGAGCCGCCTGCACGTCGCGAACACCCGCCGGGCGATCTCGCCGCGATTGGCGACCAGGACTCGAGTGATCATCATGCTCACATCCGGAAGACGCCGAAGTTCGACGTCCCCTCGATCGGGCCATTGGCGATGGCGGACAGGCACATTCCCAGGACCGTTCGGGTGTCGCGCGGATCGATCACCCCGTCGTCGTAGAGCCGGCCGGACAGGAACATCGGAAGCGACTCCGCATCGATCTGCGCTTCGACCGCGGCCCGCAGGGCGGCGTCGGCGTCCTCGTCGACGGCCTGGCCCCGCGCCTCGGCCGCGGCGCGGCTGACGATCGACAGGACGCCCGCCAGCTGAGTCCCGCCCATCACAGCTGATTTGGCGCTCGGCCAGGCGAAGAGGAATCGCGGATCGTAGGCGCGCCCGCACATGCCGTAGTGGCCCGCGCCGTAGGAGGCGCCGATCAGCAGCGAGATGTGGGGCACGGTCGAGTTCGATACGGCGTTGATCATCATCGAGCCGTGCTTGACCATGCCGCCTTCCTCGTACTTGCGCCCGACCATGTACCCGGTCGTGTTGTGCAGGAACAACAGTGGCGTATTCGAGCGATTCGCGAGCTGGATGAACTGGGTGGCCTTCTGCGACTCCTCGCTGAACAGCACGCCCCGGGCGTTGGCCAGGATGCCGATCGGGTAGCCGTAGAGCCGTGCCCACCCCGTCACCAACGACGAGCCGTACATCGGTTTGAACTCGTCGAAATCCGAGCCGTCGACGACGCGGGCGATCACGTCGCGAGGGTCGAACGGGATGCGCAGATCCGCTGGCACGATGCCGACCAGCTCTTCGGCGTCGTAGACCGGCTCTACAACGGGCGCGGGGGTCGGACCCTGCTTGCGCCAGTTCAGCCGGGCGACGATGCGCCGGCCGATCCGGATGGCATCGGGTTCGTCGAGCGCGAAGTAGTCGGCCAGACCCGATGTGCGGGCGTGCATCTCGGCTCCGCCGAGCGACTCGTCGTCGGTCTCCTCGCCCGTGGCCATCTTCACCAACGGCGGCCCCGCCAGGAACACCTTGGACCGTTCCTTGATCATCACGACGTGGTCGGACATGCCGGGGATGTAGGCGCCACCCGCGGTCGAGTTGCCGAAGACGAGCGCGATCGTCGGTATGCCCGCTGCCGACAACCTGGTCAGGTCGCGGAACATCCGCCCGCCGGGGATGAAGATCTCCTTCTGCGTCGGCAGATCGGCGCCGCCGGACTCGACCAGCGAGATCAGCGGAAGCCGGTTCTCCAGCGCGATCTGGTTGGCGCGCAGCATCTTCTTCAGCGTCCACGGATTGCTGGTGCCGCCCTTGACCGTGGGATCGTTGGCGACGAGCAGGCATTCGGTGCCCTCGACCGCACCGATGCCGGTGATCAGGCTGGCGCCGACGGCGAAGTCGGTACCCCACGCGGCCAGCGGACTCAGCTCCAGGAACGGTGAGTCGGGATCGATGAGCAACTCGATCCGTTCGCGGGCGGTCAGCTTGCCGCGGTCATGGTGCCGTTGCACGTACTTCTCGCCGCCGCCGGCCAGTGCCTTGGCGTGTTCGGTCTCGAGTTCGGCGAGCTTGGTTGCCATCGCCGCCTGCGCCTCGCCGAAGGACGGCGATGCGGCGTCGAGTGTGGAGCGCAGAGCGGTCACGACTGAAATCCCAATGTCTTGGCGGCCAACGAAGTCAGTATCTCGGTTGTGCCGCCGCCGATTCCGAGAATCCGCATATCGCGATACTGACGTTCGACCTCCGACTCGGCCATGTAGCCCATGCCGCCGAACAGCTGCACGGCCTGGTTGGCAACCCACTCGCCGGCCTCGACGGCGGTGTTCTTGGCGAAGCACACCTCGGCGATCAGGTCGTTCTCACCGGAGATCTGCCGCTCGACGACGTGGCGTGTGTACACCCGTGCGACGTCGATGCGGCGAGCCATTTCCGCGAGCGTGTTCTGCACCTGCTGCCGGGAGATCAGCGGGCGGCCAAAGGTTTCCCGGTTACGGCACCACTCGACGGTCAGGTCGAGGCAGCGTTGCGCGCTTGCATAGGCTTGCGCGGCCAGCCCGACACGCTCGGAGACGAACGCCCCCGCGATCTGCAGGAAGCCGGCGTTCTCGACGCCCACCAGGTTGACCGCGGGCACGCGGACGTCGGTGTAGGACAGTTCGGCGGTGTCCGATGAGCGCCAGCCCATCTTGTCCAGCTTGCGGGTGACTTGGAATCCGGGGGCGTCCTTGTCGACCACGATCAGCGAGATCCCCGCCGCGCCCGGCCCGCCGGTGCGCACCGCGGTCACGACGTAGTCGGCGCGCACGCCCGACGTGATGTAGGTCTTGGCGCCGTTGATGATGTAATCGGCACCGTCTTGCACAGCTCTGGTCGTCAGGTGCCCGACATCGGAGCCGCCGCCGGGCTCGGTGATCGCGAGGCTGCCGATCTTCTCCCCGCGCAGCGTCGGCCGCACATAGGTGTCGATCAGCCGCTCGTCGCCGGAGGCGATCATGTGCGGCACCGCGATACTCGAGGTGAACAGCGAGGCGAACACGCCGCCGGGAGAGCCGGCGTAATGCATCTCCTCGCAGATCACCACGGCGTCGGCGCCGTCGCCGCCACCACCACCGACCGCCTCGGGGAAACCGGCGCCCAACAGGCCGGCCTCGCCCGCCTTGAGGTGAAGCTCGCGCGGTATCTCGCCGTCGCGTTCCCACACGTCGACGTGCGGGAGCACCTCGCGTTCGGCGAACGTCCGCACGGTTTTGCGGAGCTGTTCGCGTTCGGGGGTGTGCCACATGTTCACGAGATCAACTCCTCGGGAATGTCGACATGTCTGCTGCGCAGCCACTCGCCGAGCCCTTTGGCCTGAGGATCGAACCGAGCCTGGTAGGCGACGCCCTCGCCGAGGATGCCCTCGATGACGAAGTTGACCGCTCGAAGGTTGGGCAGCAGATACCGGGAGACCTCGAGATCCGTTGTCTCGGGCAGGAGCTCGCGTAACTTGTCGATCGTCAACATGTGCGAGAGCCAACGCCACTGCTGGTCGGTGCGCACCCATACGCCGACGTTCGCGCTGCCACCTTTGTCGCCGCTGCGGGCGCCCGCGATCACGCCGAGCGGCGCGCGTCTGGTTTCACCGAACGGCAACGGCTCGGGCAGGGCGAACGGCGGCACCGGCGCAAGCTCCAAAGTTTCCTGTGCGGGCGGTATCTCGACACGAGAACCGTCGGCGTGCACCGCGACGTGGGGCACCTCGGTGGCCGCCACGAAGGCCGGCCTGAACACGCCGAAAACCTGACCTTGACCGGGCGGGCTGGTGGCATGGAAGCCGGGATAGCTCGCAAGCGCGAGTTCGACCGCTGCAGAGGAGAATTGGCGACCGACGTTCTCGGATTCGGGGTCGCGTACAACGCACCGCAGCAGCGCGCTCGCCGCCTCCTCCGTGTCGGCGTCGTCGTGGTCGGTACGCGCAAGCGTCCACTCCAGCTCGGCCGGTTTGACCGTCAACGCCGCCTCGAGCTGGCGCCGCACCAACTCGGCCTTGGCCTCGATGTCGAGACCGGTCAGAACGAGCGTCATCTCGTTGCGGAAGCCGCCGATGGCGTTGAGCGAAACCTTCAGGGTGGGCGGCGGCGGCTCCCCGCGTACGCCGGAGATCCGCACGCGGTCCGGCCCGTCATCGGACAACTCGATGCTGTCGACGCGAAGCGTCGCGTCGGGGTTGGCGTAGCGCGCCCCGCCGATCTCGTAGAGCAGCTGCGCGGTGACGGTGTCGATGCTCACCGCGCCGCCGGTGCCGGGGTGTTTGGTGATGACCGACGTTCCGTCCGAGTGGATCTCGGCGAGCGGAAAGCCGGGGTGGGTCAACGCGCTCAGATCGGGGAAATCGCGCGCGAAGAACGCGTAGTTACCGCCGGTGGCCTGGGCGCCGCATTCGATGACATGCCCGGCCGCGATCGCACCGGCGAGCCGGTCGTAGTCCGAGCGAGTCCAGCCGTGGTGCGCGGCCGCCGGCCCGACGGTGACGGATGCGTCGGTGACGCGGCCGGTCACCACCACGTCGGCGCCCGCCGCGAGACAGTCGACGATGCCCCACGCGCCGAGGTAGGCGTTGGCGGCCAGAACCGGCCCGAAGCCGAGCTTGTCCGCGCGGCCGATCAGGTCGTCGCCCTCGACGTGCGCCACGTTGACGGTCAACCCCAGCCGCTCGGCGAGCGCGCGCACGGCGTCGGCAAGCCCCGCGGGGTTGAGCCCTCCGGCGTTGGTGACGATGCGCACACCCCGGTCGAGCGCGGTGCCCAGACACTCTTCGAGCTGGGTGAGGAACGTCTTGGCAAATCCGCGGTCGGCCGACTTCGCGCGGTCGCGCGCAAGGATCAACATCGTGAGCTCGGCCAGATAATCGCCGGTCAGGTAGTCCAGATCGCCGCCGGTCAGCATCTCGCGCATGGCCGCGAGCCGGTCGCCGTAGAACCCCGAGCAGTTGCCGATGCGGACCGGACCACGAGCAGAGGTCACGCGGGCTCCCTTCGTCGCGGCCGCTGCCAACCAACCGGTAGGTTAGCGATGACCGGCGGTATCGCGTCAAGGTTCGGGCCATCGAATTCCGCTGTTTTGGAGGCTACGCAGGTCGTTGGCTATCCTGAAGAACACTTGCCGTCGCCTACCGTGCGCGCGGCGCCAGACTTACCCCCTCAAGAGGAGATCTCGACCATGGCTGTGCCCAAGCGCAGGATGTCGCGCGCGAACACCCGTAGCCGGCGCGCGCAGTGGAAGGCCAAGCGCACGGAACTCGTGGGCGTCAACGTCGCCGGTCAGCAGCACAAGGTGCCGCGCCGGTTGCTCAAGGCCGCTCGCCTCGGCCTGATCGACCTGGACCGCCGCTAACGCGGGACTACCGGATGTCGCCGACCCCAGCGGCTCCGGCGCGCCTCTCAGGTCACTCTCAGACAGGGGGTTGACACTGTGGCTGTGCGCATACTTGTCGTCGATGACGATCGCGCGGTGCGCGAGTCGCTGCGCCGTTCGCTTTCCTTCAACGGTTACTCCGTGGAACTCGCCGGGGACGGCCTCGAGGCACTGGACCGCATCGCCAGCGACCGTCCCGACGCCCTGGTTCTTGATGTGATGATGCCGCGGCTCGACGGCCTCGAGGTGTGCCGTCAGCTCCGCAGCACCGGCGACGACCTGCCGATCCTGGTGCTGACGGCGCGTGACTCCGTCTCCGAGCGGGTCGCGGGCCTCGATGCCGGCGCCGACGACTATCTGCCGAAGCCGTTCGCGCTCGAAGAACTGCTGGCCCGGATGCGGGCGCTGTTGCGCCGCACGGGTCCCGACGACGGTGCCGAATCGGCCGCGATGACCTTCTCCGATCTGACACTGGACCCGGTCACCCGCGAGGTGACCAGGGGCCAGCGCCAGATCAGCCTCACCCGCACCGAGTTCGCGCTGCTCGAGATGCTCATCGCCAATCCGCGCCGGGTGCTGACGCGCAGCCGCATCCTCGAAGAGGTGTGGGGATTCGACTTCCCGACGTCCGGCAACGCCCTCGAGGTGTACGTCGGTTACCTGCGTCGCAAGACCGAAGCCGAAGGAGAGCCGCGACTGATCCACACCGTGCGCGGGGTGGGTTATGTGCTTCGCGAAACGCCTCCGTGATGTCCGCGCCGAGTTACGGGGCCGCGCCCCAACCCGAATCGCCTCGCCCGCCGTCGAGAACCAGTTCGGTGTCTCTGCGGTGGCGCGTGATGTTGCTGGCGATGTCCATGGTGGCGATGGTCGTCGTCCTGATGGCGGTGGCGGTGTGGGCGGTGGTGTCCCGGGCGTTGTACGACGACGTCGACAACCAGCTGCGCAACCGGGCCCGGTTGCTCATGGAAAGCGGTTCGCTGCAAGCCGATCCGAGTAAGGCCATCGAGGGCACCGCGTACTCGGACGTCAACGCGATGCTCGTGATCCCGGGCCGGGCCATCTTCACGGCCAATCAGCAGGGGCAGACCCTGCCGCTGGGCGATCCCGAAAAGGCTGTGCTGCGAGGCGATCTGATCATGTCTCTTCGCACCGCCGATCATCAGCGGGTGCTCGCGATGCACCTGTCCAACGACAGCTCCCTGCTGATCTCCAAGAGCATGGCGCCCACCACGCAACTGCTCCGACGTCTGAGCACGGTGTTGATCATCGTCGGCGGAATCGGCGTGGCGGTGGCCGCGATCGCGGGTGGAGCCGTCGCGCGGGCGGGCCTACGCCCGGTGGCACGGCTGACTCAGGCCGCCGAGCGCGTCGCGCGCACCGACGATCTGCGACCGATCCCGGTGTACGGCAGCGACGAACTCGCCCGTCTCACAGAGGCGTTCAACATGATGCTCCGCGCACTCGCCGAGTCCCGGGAACGGCAGGCCCGACTGGTCACCGATGCCGGCCATGAACTGCGCACACCGCTGACGTCGTTGCGCACGAACGTCGAACTGCTGATGGCGTCGATGGCGCCCGGTGCGCCGCGGCTGCCGGAGGAGGAGATGGCCGAACTGCGCGCTGACGTGATCGCGCAGATCGAGGAACTTTCCACGCTGGTCGGTGATCTGGTCGACCTGACCCGCGACGACGCTGGGGTCACCGTGCACGAGTCTGTCGACGTCGCCGAGATCGTGGACCGCTCACTGGAACGGGTTCGCCGCCGCCGCAACGACATTGTGTTCGAGGCGACGACCACCCCGTGGTTGGTCTACGGCGACGAGGCCGGCTTGGGTCGCGCCGTGCTCAACCTGCTCGACAATGCGGCGAAGTGGAGTCCGCCGGGCGGACTGGTGACCGTGCGGCTGACCCAGATCGACGCGTTGAACGCCGAACTGGTGGTTTCCGACTACGGCCCGGGAATCCCGCCCCAGGAGCGGCCGCTCGTGTTCGAGCGGTTCTACCGGTCGACGACCGCACGGTCGATGTCCGGGTCGGGCCTTGGATTGGCGATCGTGAAGCAGGTCGTGCTCAAACACGGCGGTTCTCTGCGGATCGAGGACACCGTGCCAGGCGGGCAGCCTCCCGGTACGTCGATGCACGTCGTGCTTCCGGGGCGGCCGCCGCTTCAGCACACTCCCGAGTGGGTCGCGCCCCGACACGCCCCGGCCGAGTAACTCCCGCGCATGGGCGTCGTCAACGATGATTGACATCGGCGGGAACGGGGGAACGAAGTTTGGGTATGTCCCGAACGTTCTCTAAGTGGATTCTCAGCCCGACGGGGCACTGTTGAGCAGGCGTCCAACGTTGTGCAGATGTCGGAATACAACAGAACCAAGAAGAGCAGGAAGAAGAGCCCGAGCGACATGACGAACCACCCGAGGTATTCGCCGCCGCCCCCGCCGCCGTACGGCCGTCGGCCGACCGGCCCTGATCACGGGGTGTCCGGCTACCCTGGTGGCGCCCAGCGCCCCGGCCCGTACCAACAGCAGCAGCCCTACGACTGGCGATATGCGACCCAGCAGCATCAGACGCAGCAGCAGTTCCGTGCGCCCTACGACCCGTACCGCGGGGCGCCCCAGCCGCTGCCGGGCCAACCGGCGCAAAAGCGTTCGCGCGCAGGGTTATTGACGGCCGGCGCCCTCGCCGTGGCGGTCGTCTCGGCCGGTATCGGCGGCGGCGTGGTCCTGCTGGCGCAACCGGATTCGCCGTCGGCGTCGTCGTCGAGCAACGGTGCGGCCCCCAGCGTGCCCGCTGCCAGCCTGCCGGTGGGCTCCGTCGAACAGGTCGCGGCCAAGGTGGTGCCGAGCGTCGTCAAGCTCGAGACCGACATGGGGCGCGCTTCCGAAGAAGGTTCGGGCGTCATCCTGACCTCCGACGGGTTGATCCTGACCAACAACCATGTGGTGTCGGCCGCTCAAGACGGCCCGGCCGGCCCGGGCGCCCCCGCCGCCCGCGCGCAGACCAAGGTGACATTCGCCAACGGGCGCACCGCCCCGTTCACCGTCGTCGGGACCGATCCGAGCAGCGACATCGCGGTCGTGAAGGCACAGGGTGTCTCCGACCTCACCCCCATCACCATCGGCTCCTCGGCCAACCTGCAGGTGGGCCAAGACGTCGTCGCCGTAGGTTCTCCGCTCGGGCTGGAGGGCACGGTGACGACAGGAATCATCAGTGCGTTGAACCGGCCCGTCGCCGCAAGCGGTGACGCGCGAAATCAGAACACCGTCCTCGACGCGATCCAGACCGACGCCGCCATCAACCCCGGCAACTCCGGCGGCGCGCTGGTGAACATGAACGGGGAGTTGATCGGCGTCAACTCCGCCATCGCCACGCTGGGTGCCGACGCTGGACCTCAAGCGCAGAGCGGTTCGATCGGCCTCGGCTTCGCCATTCCAGTGGATCAGGCCAAGCGGATCGCGGACGAGCTGATCAAGAACGGCACCGCGGCGCACGCCTCGCTGGGTGTGCAGGTGGGTAACGACGCGTCGATCGACGGCGCCCGGATCGTGGAGGTCACCGACGGTGGCGCCGCCGCCGCGGCGGGCCTGCCGAGCGGTGTCGTGGTCACCAAGGTCGACGACCGGGTGATCGGCAGCGCCGACGCGCTGGTCGCCGCCATCCGGTCCCGGGCACCGGGGGAGAAGGTCACGCTGTCGTACCTGGATCCGTCGGGCAAGCCCAAGACCGTCCAGGTCACGCTGGGTAAGGCCCAGCAGTGAGCACGCCGACCGACGTGACCACCCTGAGAGTGGCCGCGCCATTGTCCCGACCCGCATATACGGTTGCAGTCATGGAACAGCCAGGGGAGTTGGTGGGCCGGGCACTGGTCATCGTGGTGGATGACCGCACCGCGCATGGCGACGAAGAGGACCACAGTGGTCCGCTGGTCACCGAATTGCTCGGTGAGGCGGGCTTCGTCGTCGACGGCGTTGTCGTCGTGTCGTCCGACGAGGTCGAGATCCGCAACGCCCTCAACACCGCGGTGATCGGTGGTGTGGACCTCGTGGTGTCCGTCGGCGGCACGGGGGTCACGCCCCGCGATGTAACGCCCGAAGCGACGCGGGACATCCTCGACCGCGAGTTGCTCGGTATCTCTGAGGCGCTGCGTGCGTCTGGGCTGTCCGCGGGAATCATCGACGCCGGCGTCTCCCGTGGCCTCGCCGGCATCTCGGGCAGCACGCTCGTGGTCAATCTCGCCGGCTCGCGCGCAGCGGTGCGCGACGGCATGGCAACCCTCAACCCCCTCGCGGTCCAGATCATCGGTCAGCTGGTCGACATCTGACCGGACGCGCCCAGGCTGCGCCGCATCGCTGAAATGTGATCTTAATCACAATGGAGCTGGATCTTGAGTGACAGGCCGAAACGGAACCGGGAGTCGATCGACGACGTTTTCGGCGAGGCCTTCCCGCAGATCCCGGCCGACGAGCGCGACGCCCCCGACCCCGACGATGACGCTGACCGCGATCGTTGGATGCGGGAAAACCGTCCTCCGCATCACAATTGACCGCTCGGATTCACGCCGCACCGGTGACCGCCGGTCATGCGTCACAGCCGTGCAGCCGTTGCCCGCTGCACTGGACCGGCCCGATCGGTAACGAGCGGATAACGGGCCGCTGGCAGGTACCCGGGCTACGCGCCCACCAAACCAGCAGGTCGGGTAACGTCCCGCGGGCAGATGACGATCTCCCGTTGCCGGCTTCTTGCCCGACCGTTATGTTCCTCGTGTCACAAACGATGAACACCACGTAACAGCGACATGTGAGATCTCTCATCTACGTCGCAGGGGATCAGTCCCTTGCGACTAGACGTGCCAGGCGCCAACTACAGAGCACGGTGAGCCGAGGGCTGACCGCCGACACAGCTAGGGAGAAGATGAAGATTTTCGGTCGGGTGCTGATGGCGATGGTGGCGGCGGCCGCGTCGTTGTTTGTGGGCATGGGCACTTCTCACGCGGGGCTGGACAATGAGTTGAGTTTGGTTGACGGCAAGGACCGGACGTTGACCATTCAGCAGTGGGACACGTTCCTTAATGGTGTGTTTCCTCTTGACCGCAACCGGCTGACCCGTGAGTGGTTCCACAGTGGTCGGGCGAAGTACATCGTGGCCGGCCCGGGTGCTGATGAGTTCGAGGGCACCTTGGAGCTTGGTTATCAGATCGGCTTCCCGTGGTCGCTGGGTGTGGGGATCAACTTCAGCTACACCACCCCGAACATCCTGTTGGACCAGGCGCCGCCGAACCTCGACCCGGCTGCGGGCTTCTTGACCACCCCTAACCTGTTTCCCGGTGTGTCGATCAGCGCTGATCTCGGTAACGGTCCGGGTATTCAGGAGGTCGCGACGTTCTCGGTGGATGTGGCCGGCGCCAGTGGTGGTGTGGCGGTGTCGAATGCGCACGGCACGGTGACCGGTGCGGCCGGTGGTGTGTTGTTGCGTCCGTTCGCTCGGCTGATCTCGTCGGCCGGTGACAGCGTCACCACCTATGGCGAGCCCTGGAACATGAACTGACACACGCTCTCCCGAGCAGCAGAACAGCCCCCGGAAACCTCCGGGGGCTGTCCAGTGCTTGACGGGCAACGAAACACAAGATTTCGTCTGCGTAAACGGGCGGCGCACTTTGCTGGTGATCTTGATCACAGCGTGTAACAACCGCGAAACTGTGATCCCGCCGCTCGCCGCGTTCGGATGTGTGACAACGCACTATCGCCTCGACCAATCCGCCGGAAATTTCGAGCTCGAAGCCCAAGCTAACCATGATGCAGCCCTGAGATCTGCTCCAAGCAACCGTTATTCGCGCGATGAAAAAAACTGAACCCGTGGCCGTCCGGCGAGGCTGACGGCGTATCGCGCGAGCGTTCGCGTTGCCGGTTTCGGTCAGCGCCGTTATGTTCCTCCTGTCAACGGATGAGCGAAACATTAGAGCAGTATGTGAGGCCTCTCATTTGCTCAAATGCGACTCATGCGTCGTGCGGCGCTAGCGCCAGCTACGGCTGACACCAGTTGCGGGTCCACCGGGGACCCGCATCGACTAGCTAGGGAGAACATGAAGGTATTCAGTCGGGTGCTGATGGCACTGGTTTTGGCGATAGCTGGAGCCGTTGCGTCGTTGTTCGTGAGTACGGGCACTTCTCACGCGGGGCTGGACAATGAGTTGAGTTTGGTTGACGGCAAGGACCGGACGTTGACCATTCAGCAGTGGGACACGTTCCTTAATGGTGTGTTTCCTCTTGACCGCAACCGGCTGACCCGTGAGTGGTTCCACAGTGGTCGGGCGAAGTACATCGTGGCCGGCCCGGGTGCTGATGAGTTCGAGGGCACCTTGGAGCTTGGTTATCAGATCGGCTTCCCGTGGTCGCTGGGTGTGGGGATCAACTTCAGCTACACCACCCCGAACATCCTGTTGGACCAGGCGCCGCCGAACCTCGACCCGGCTGCGGGCTTCTTGACCACCCCTAACCTGTTTCCCGGTGTGTCGATCAGCGCTGATCTCGGTAACGGTCCGGGTATTCAGGAGGTCGCGACGTTCTCGGTGGATGTGGCCGGCGCCAGTGGTGGTGTGGCGGTGTCGAATGCGCACGGCACGGTGACCGGTGCGGCCGGTGGTGTGTTGTTGCGTCCGTTCGCTCGGCTGATCTCGTCGGCCGGTGACAGCGTCACCACCTATGGCGAGCCCTGGAACATGAACTGACACACGCTCTCCCGAGCAGCAGAACAGCCCCCGGAAACCTCCGGGGGCTGTTCCGTTTCCTCAGGACTTGTCGGCGCTGGTCGTTTTGGCGGTGTCGGGGTCGGGGCCGGTGCCGGGGCCCGCGCTGTGAGCGCCCGACGATCCGTTTGTCTCGGCGAGAATGTTACGGATCTCGGTGAGCAGCGACAGCTCGGTGTCCTGGGCCTGCTCGACCTCGCCCCTCTTACGCAGCCGGTTGTACGGCATGACGACGAGGAAGTACACGACCGCCGCCACCAGAATGAAGTTGATCGCCGCGGACAACAGGACGTTCAGGTCGATCGTCTCGCCCCCGCCGATGCCGATCCGCAGAACGCCGTAATCGGCCTCGCCGCCCGCACCGATGCGGTTGATCAGCGGCTGGATGATGCTGTCGGTGAACTTGGTGACCAGTCCGGTGAACGCCGTGCCGATGACCACCGCGACCGATAGGTCGACGATGTTGCCCCGGGCGAGAAACTCTTTGAAGCCCTTCAACATTTGTCTCAGATCCTCCCTGCCGTGGTGTGCGCTCGACAGTTACGCACGTTAGCTGCGTTGCCACCGAAGAGGAGCGGAATACCCGAAGGCTTCAGTGCAGCGTGAGCGTCACCGTCTGCACCAGCGTTGCAGCCGCCACCTCGTTGGCGGCGTGCGCGGGCAGCGCCACCAGAACGACGCGATCCGCGTTCGCGCCGGTACCCGATGCCTTCTCGGACACCAGCACGACGATCGCGTCCGTCGCCACGACTCGCGGTGGGGTGTCGGACTCCCCGCTGGCCGCCAGCACGTCGACCACGTCACCCGGCCGGATCAGGTCGAGCACCGCGGTCTCGTCGAGCGACAGGGGAACGATGCGCGCCATCGGCCCCGCCGCCGCTTCGGCGAGCCTCGGCGTCAACAGGCGGACGTCGGTGAGTGCTTCACCGCGGCGGACCGGACCGGTCAGCGTCGCGCCGACAACCGCGGCTACGTCCGATTGGATTCCGTCGGGAAGCGTTGCGGCGCTG